>NZ_WHOL01000098.1 GCF_009745975.1 Actinokineospora pegani
ACCTCGACGAGGTTCATCGCGGGCGAGCCGATGAACCCCGCCACGAACGCGTTCGCAGGCCGGTCATACAACGCCCGCGGCGTGTCACACTGCTGCAACAACCCATCCTTGAGCACCGCCACCCGATGCCCCATCGTCATCGCCTCAACCTGATCATGCGTCACATAAATCGTCGTCGTACCCAACCGACGCTGCAACGCAGCGATGTTCGCCCGCGTCTCCACCCGCAACTTCGCATCCAAATTCGACAACGGCTCATCCATCAAGAACACCGCCGGATCCCGCACGATCGCCCGCCCCATCGCCACCCGCTGCCGCTGCCCACCGGAAAGCGCCTTCGGCTTGCGCTCCAAGAACTTCTCCAGATCCAGCAGCCGCGCCGCCTCCAGCACCTTCGCCGCGATCTCCACCTTCGGCAACCCCTGCAACTTCAACGCGAAACCCATGTTCTGAGCAACAGTCATGTGCGGATACAACGCATACGACTGGAACACCATCGCGATATCCCGCCCCTTCGGCGGCACATTCGTCACATCCCGCTCACCAATACGGATCGTGCCCTCGTTGACATCCTCCAACCCAGCGAGCATCCGCAACGCGGTCGACTTACCCGACCCGGACGGACCAACCAGCACGAGAAACTCCCCGTCGGCAACCTCAAGGTCGAGTCCATCCACCGCCCGCACCGGCGGCGCCCCCGGATACACCCGCGACGCTGCTTCATACCGAACCCCGGCCACGCTGCCTCCCAACATCCCCGCAGGCCACGACCGCCCACGCACCCCCACCATGCCGCACGTCACACCGCCACACCAGGTCCCCACCCGCCCCCCGGGCACAAACGGACAGCCAACCCGGCCCACTCGGGCAACCCATCCGGGCAACCCCGCCCGATCTCCCGAAACCCGGTCACCCGGAGGCCCGCTTCCGGGCACCCCCTCCCGCTCACAACCAGGTTGTCCCCATGCGCTAAGCTTCGTCCCGAACGAGCACGGGCCCCCGTAGCTCAGGGGATAGAGCACCGCCCTCCGGAGGCGGGAGCGCAGGTTCGAATCCTGCCGGGGGCACATACAGCATCCACACGAGCGCCGGTCACACTGTGACCTGGCGTTTCGTGTGGGTTGCCGGTCAGGTTGTTGATCGTTTCGGCCGTGCTGATGATGTCGGGCATGGTGTCGCCGGGTAGTCGTATGTTGATGATCACGTGGTCGCCGTCGTCGGCTAGCCGGACGGTAAGGCTGACGGCCTCAAAGAGCTTGCGCAGCAACGGTTCCGGTGCGTCGGACAGGTTCCCGGTGAGGTACGGAAGCACGTCCAGCAGGTCCACGTCCGCCGTGTCGGGTCGGGCGGGTGCGGCGTCGTCGGCGGCGTCCAGCGCGGCGACGGCGGACAGGGCGGCGTGCCGTTCGGCTTCGAGATCGTTGTAGGTGCCGCGCAGGGCGCGGGTGAACGGGTCGTCGGGGTCACCGTCTTGCGCTTGGCGCATGATCGAATTCTGGCGGCGGGCGAGGTCGGCGAGCACCCGCCGCAGGCGGTCGCGTTCGGCGTCGCGTTCTCGCGCTTCCCGATCATCCACAGTGGACAGGTCGGCGGCGAGCGCCGCGCGCCGGTCGGGACCGAAAACCCGTTCGGCGAAAAACCGGGATACCGCGCCCATCACGGCGTCTTCCCGGATGTAGACGGCTTTCGGATGCCCGGCGTACTTGTCGGGGCGTCCCCGGTTGTTGTTCTTCGGCCAACACATGTAATAGGCGGCGTTGTGGCGGACGTTGCCGTTCATGCGCCGTCCGCACTGGCAGAACAGCATTCCCCGATACACGTAGGTGCGGAGCGTTTCCGGGTGCGTGTTCGGGGCGTTGTCGTCGCGGGAACCGCGCCGTTGCTGGCGGTGGGCGTTCAGTTCGTCGTACAGCCATTTGGGGATTAGCGGCTCATGCGCGGGTTCGTTGGACCACACCCACAATGCGGAGTCGTTGACCTTTCCGCCACGTGAGCGGGACGCGCGCCGGTTGAACACCTGGTATCCGGTGTACTTCGGGTTGCGCAGGATTTCATAGACGCTGGTCTTTCCCCACGCGCCGCGCGCCCGCTTCCCACCGGGCGGCACGGGTGGCGGGTATTTCAGCGGGTCGGCGTTCAACCGGTCGGCAATGGTGTCGTAGCCGATGCCGTCGTGATACCGCCACAGGGCGATTTGTGTCACGGTTTCGGCGTGCGCGCCGTCCGGGTCGAGGCGTGTTTTCGTCTGCCCCTTGTCCGCCTTGCTCGGGTTGGGGTGGCGGTAGATTTTCGCCTTGTAGCCGTACGGGGGTTTGCCGATGTTCCATCCCTCGCGCACGTGGGTACACAGTCCGCCCCATGATTGTTCGAGGGTGTTCAACACCTCGTATTCCGCCACGGACTGATTGATTCGTCGTTGCAGGATACGTTGCGCGCGACTGCCGGTGAGCGTGATCGGCTCATTCGAGGCAAACAGCGGAACACCCGAATTCTCCAATTCCCGCTCGATCGACAATCCCTCAAACGTGCGACGGGCGACACGGGACACGCTTTCGCAGATCACCACGTCGAAACGCCGTCCGGGGTGCCCTGATTCCGCCAACAAGTCAGCGACCCCGCCGTCACGCGGAATCGGGATGTCGCACTTGGCGTAGTCGGTGCCCTGTCCGCGCTGGTCGAGTTCGAGCCGCCCGGACTCCACATCGTAGAAATGTGCGACGATCACCCACGATTCTGGCAGCGCCGCGCGACTGTTGCCCAATTGCCGCATCGCTGATTGGCGCGGGTCCTGGTTGTCGTCGGTCGAGGTACGCCCCAACCACGCGACGCGGATTTCATCCCGCATGAGCGTCAACGGCGTACCCAACGGGGACACCGCGTAATCTGACAACCCCGAGGGTCCGGACACGGGAACCGACGCCGCAAGCGATACCGTCCGGCGGGTTATACCGGGGGCGGGCGGGTTGCCTGCCGGGTCATCCGGTGTGGTCACGCTGCCTTCCTTTCCTCGCGGGAACCCTGTTCATCCCATTCACTCGCCCAGGTCAGCAATTCGGCGAGCACGGCGGCGAGGTTCCCACGAATCCGTTCACCCTGAGTTCCGCCGACACGGGTCACCGTGCCGAAATAGAACCGATCCGGCTTGCCCCTGCGCTTTTCATCATACCGCCACCCCGTATCATCGGTCACGAATTCCGGCCGATCATCACCCGAAATACCAGCCTTTTTCCGCAACGGAATCACCACCGCGCCGTCGCCGTAGGCGATCGGGATCGATTTCCCGGCGGCGAGGTCGAACACGGCGAGCTGCCCGGCGGACCGCCCCAGTTCCAGCGCTTCCGCCAATGTCGGCACGACCACCGACACATCCAGGTGGACACGGCCGGAATCCGGGTCGCGCCACCCGCCCAGAACGCGCCGGGGAAGCCGCAACGCCCGATGCGCGGTGACCAGGTAGGCGGCGAGATCCTCGGCGGTCACGGGCTGGTCAAAAATATGTTCGCAGTAGGGATCGACCGACACTGCGTAGCCGCCGGTCACGGCGGCCCCGGTGGCCGGATCGACGGTGAACCCGCCGTCCGGCACCGACAACGCGCCCGCCAGTGCGGCCAGTAGCGCGACGGGCAGCCGAAACGGCCACTCACAGCCGCTGTACGCCGTCAGATCGGGTCCGGCCGGGTCAGGGTGGCGGCGGACAGGTTCAGCAGGCATGAGCGCGACTCCTGGCAGTCGTGCGGCGGATCGCGCGACCGCGACCCGATGACACTGCTGAACTCCAAAAGTAACGCCGTTTGGGGACATGCAAGAACAAATAATCTTGGTCGGAACGTTTGCCGCGCCCACCACCGACCGACCACGGTCATCACCCCGCCGCGCCACCCGGCGCGAACGTGTGTCACATGACGTTCCTGTACATGAGTCTGGGATACCAACTGAACCCCCTACACCCCACCCCAGCAGGGGAAACACCACTCAGCAGGAGTGGCGCTCTAACGTGAACCCCCAAGTGAACCCCCGTATGAACCCCCAGGTGAACCCCCAATGGCAACAACCGTTGAGTCTACATCGGATAGTGGTGCCACACCGCCCGCCAAGATCGTCCACATGGACGGTAGTAGGGGCCTGACCTGCGCGGTTAGTGCATCCTTCCACGCTGGCGCTGGTACTGTTGTAGATCTACTACTTGCGTACCGGTCGGCATATCGCAATGTCGAGATCATCGGCCGTCAAGATCGGGTAGGCGATCACGGCGGCTATGCTGCGCCACGTGTCGAACTTCCTCCAGGTTACGACGGTTGCCGACAGCCAGGAAGCCGCCGCGCGCCTTGCGCGCTCCGCCGTTGGGGCGCACCTCGCGGCCAGCGCCCAGGTGATCGGACCGGTCATGTCTGTCTTCTGGCATCACGGCGAACTAGGCGACGGTCAGGAGTGGCAAGTTGTCCTGAAAAGCACGATGAGTCGCTATGCCGACTTGCGAGATCATTTGCTTTCCGAACATCCGTGGGATAATCCTGAAATTACGGCAGTCGAGATGATCGACGGCACCGAAGCCTATTTCTACTGGTTGCGCAATACGGTCGAATCGTAAAACTAGTTCCGCGCTTGTTCCAGGACCCGGGTCACGGCGGCGGAGTTCTTGAAATCTTGAAGCCTGTGAACGACGCCCCGGATTCGCGCCGAAGGTCGGGCCGATCCGACCCCCTGAGCGAGACGCATTGCCTCCTGGGTCACCAGTGCTGCGCGTTCGATTTCTTTACCGTCGATCAGTGCGTGTGCGAGCGAAGTCATGTACAGGGCTTTGTCGCGTGCCTGGGTGTCGTCAAATCGCGCCAGAGCGGTATCCAGGACGGATACCGCGCGCAGAGGACGATGCAATTCGGCCCAGCATCGGCCAGCCATTATTTCGATCTCGTTGTCGTCAACCCAGAATACCCAGTCCGGTTCGGGGCGGCTACTTTCCGAGTGTAGCGCCAGTTTGGCCTCCGTCAGCGCCTTTTCCGTTGCTTGACGATCTCCAGCAACGGCATATGTCCACGCTTTCCGTTCGAGCAATAGAGCGCGAACTCTTGGTGTGGCGTCTTTCTCGGCGGCCGCGAACGAGGCTTCGGCAAGACGGATGTTCGGTCCGGTTGTACTTACTTCCTGATAGGCAAGAAAAGCGAGTGCATTTCCAGTCAACGTGGCGTCTTCCGCCTCTTTTGCCGCCTTCAGACTGTCGCTGTAGTGTTTCTTGGCTTCAGCGTGCATTCCTGCGTCAAATGCAGCCCAACCGACGAGTTGAGCCTGTTCCGACACTACTCCGGTCAATGCTGTCCGGATCTTCGGCAAGCAACTGACGTTTCGCACATATTCGGCCGTCGAAGCCAATTCTGAGGCGTACAGACTGTAGGTGTCCCGGCCCCCCAAATAGTTGTCTAGACGCCGCAAACGCGCGGTGCGCTCCAACAAGTAACGCAGGTCGGTTTCACCCGCACGGGAGGATAGTGGCGGGCGGAACGTCGTCGATGCGCTCAGCGTGGTTCCTGCGGCGATCCCCATGAATTCGCGTCGGTTCACCCCGTCCTCCATTTGGCTGGATGTTTCAAGTAGATCGGCCAATTGATCGACCGTGACGTTCAGGAGTTTCGCAATCTTTGCGCGCATCCACGGATGCGGTTGGTGCGTCCCGCGTTCCCATCGCCCGACAGTCGAAAACTCCACACCGATTTCCTGAGCGAAACTCTCTTGCGAATAACCCCGCCGTTTCCGAACGACTGCCAACGCACTACTCCCGCGCGGCGACTTCTCCTTAGTCCGCTCAACCGACGAAACAGACACCTCGGGCGGAGAAAGAAGCTCTTCCGCAGAACATTCGAGATATTTTTCCAACAATCGAATAGTGGCCGGTCGCAACTGATGCGGTGTCAACTTGCCCGCGCACAGCCTTTGTATGTGCCGCAAACCCAGCGTGCCCACTTCACCATTCTCACGGGCAAACACTTCCAATTGTTCGGCAAATTCTTCGAAACTCAATCGGCGTTGCCTGATGCGCAGTTCCAACACCGTGCGCGCCGCACCCCTAACAGCCATCTGATGCCTCCCGTTCGTACGCCCCGACTACGTTAACGGACCAATCGGTAACCAAGTGTAGCTCCGCAGGTCAAAGGACAACCCGCCAACAACATGCACGCTCACACGCGGCCACAGCGGAACGACGAACACCCGACCTAGACATGACCTAGACCGGGCGTTCGTCGTCGCGTCTGCGGCCTAGCCAGAGGTCGACGGTCTACGGCGGCGGCGGCGCACAACAGCGACCACCGCAGAAACCCGCAGTTCACGACGGGTACGTGTTCGTGTGGATGCTGTGTGGACCCGCCCGGGGGCACCACCAAGCACCGACCCGCAGTCGGTGCTTTTTGCCGTTCCACGAACCAGAGCGCCGCACTGCGCTCGTAGGTGAGGGCGCAGGAAAATCTTGCCGAGGGCACCACACAACAAGCACCATCACATCCCGGGCTTGCAGCGCACCTACCGGGAGACACCTCGTCCGATCGTCACCCGGGTATCACATCGCTAACGGGGAGGATGCCTCCAAGTTCCAGGAGCGGTACAAACGCCGAGCAGAACTGGCCGACAGCATCTACAGCCTCAACCCGCGGGTCTCGATGTATCTGGCGACGTCCATCAACGACATCCGCGAACTCCTCAGAGCCGAGAACACCCACTTCGAACCCCGGGGCAAGCCGTGCTCGACTTGCTCGACGAGCCACGCCCGGGGGGGGAGTAATTAAATCAGAGTTAAACACGCAGGTCGAAGAACTTCGCGCGCACATCAGCGAGACCTGCCGCTTGCACCCGACGAGTCATCCGAAACCGTCGCGCGACGGTGCTGGAGGAAGACCCGGATGCCGGGTTTCTCAGCTACGAGGTTCCCGGAGGCGAACGTCGTCCGTTCTCGACCTCGACTCCCCCGCGCACGACGCCGCCGCATCCACGGTTCTGAACTGGTACTACAAGGCAGTCGACGGGTACCCGGAACCGACTGCCGAGCAGGCAATGGAACTGAGCGCGACGATCAAGGTGCTGGTAACGCGCAGCGGGGTCAGTGTCGACGACCTCGCCGATGCTCTCCGGTGGCGGGTTCGATCAGAGAAGGCGGCCGCCGAGCAGGCGGGACTCCCTGAACACGAATGGCGCGCTCACCATCGCTCCGGTCATGGCATTCGAAGCGGAACTGCTCTCAGACCTCGAAGCGGTCCACCTATGCGCACAGGGCAGACACTTGGCCTGGCCTCACTCACCTCGGCACTGGTTCCCGCACTGCGGAAGCATCAACGCTCGGTGGTCTTCTGTGGCCCCGAACAGTTGACACCGCTACTGGTCCAGTACCTCCGCGCATTGATGGGGGGAGAACACGAACGAATGCAGTCGTGCAGGAGTGGGGCAAACCGGGGCCAGGTCGCCGTTTCCTGGTCATGGACGGGGCAGGCGAGGACGGCTTCAACCTGCAGGTAGCGGAAGCGGATTTCTACCTCCGGTTCCCCTGGAAGACACCATCGCCGCAGCAACCGAAAGTGCGTGGGCGCAGGCCGCGACAGCGGGTGCTGCGGGTACGCAACCGAGAACAGCTGCCGTCAGGTCGGAACTCGTCGAGACACGAGAAGATGGACGTGCTCGATTCCATCCACAAGACCGTGCCCGAGCGAGGAACTTCGCTCCAGAATTGAACCGGTTCGAGAAGAGGTTGAAGAACTGCGCAGGTTAGGCGGTCGTAGCATGTGATCTTGGTGTTCGGCGGGGAAGGTTCCCTGTCGCGCGCAGGATGGTGACGTTGGTTGATCGGAGAAGATCTCCCGGGGCTTGGTGGAGTTGTGGGACTCCAGGAACATCGCGATGCGAATCGGTCGTGATCCGTCTGCGGTCTCGCGTGAGGTGGACCGTCACGGTGGCCGGGAGGGTTATCGGGCGGCCGACACCGCGGCGACGGTGACTCGTTCCCGGCCGAAGGCGATGGCGGTGGACCGATCGGTCTGGATGCGGTCGTGGGTGTGGTCGTTGTTGCGTTTGGGCTGGTCATCGGCCTCAAATGCGGACCGGTTGGCACGCTGTCATCGGCCCAGTGCCCGACGAGTCACGAAGCGATCTATCAGTGGGTGCACGCGCAACCGGTCGCGACCCTGCGCCGGGAGTTGATCGCGTTGCGCACTGGCCGCACTCGGCGCACCGATCCACAGCCGACTCCGGCCCCATGGATCCGGGAACCCCTCGACCTAGACGACCACCCCTGACGAGGTCGAGGGGCGTGTCGTGCTTGACCATTCAAAGGGAGAAATGGTGATTGACAAGGGCGGCAGGACCGCAGTGGCGACCCTGGTCGAGCGCACCAGCAGGTCCCTAAACCTGGTCCCGTTGACGGGGCGGGACTCGTTGACGGTGCCCCAGGCGATCATCGTCGCCGCCAGCGATCTCCCGGCCACGGTCAGACGTTCGTTGATATGGGACTGCGGCTCGGAGATGGCTCTGCACGCCGATGTGACGGCGACGGGGTTACCGATGTTCTTCGCCCACCCGCACTCATCCTGGGAACGCGGCGACAATGAGGACCTCAACCGCATCGTGCGGAAGTACCTGCTCAAGGGTTGGAGATCACCGACGATCTCACCTAACTCGCCGCGGTCGCCGCAGAGATCAACGACCGACCCCGTAAACTCCACGATTGGAAGAAGCTCAGCGAGGCATTTACCGGATTCCTCGAGGCAAATGCTTCCACCGTTTGAATCTGCCGTGCTGACTGTGGTGGCGGGCGAGTTGACGAGGCAGGCCAAGAACCTCAAGGTGAGCCTGTCACACGACAAGGTGGGGACAGACTCGCTGAGCAAAAGTCGCGCAATGCCGATGACGTCGTCCTGGCCACCCGATGCACCGAGCACGCCGCGACGGGCTTCATCATCCAGAACAATGCCGCTCGGCAAGCGTGGAACACGCGGATGGGAGCGAGTCGGCCTCCCTGCTCCGCCCGGCGGTGCGAGGCTTAGGGAAACCTTCCGATGAGCAGGACTGGGCAACCTACCGCTTCTTGAGCACACGCAGCAGGTGAGCAGTCAACTGTCGCACATCGTTGGGCGTGTTCTGGAGGTTGTTCCAGCGCCGCTCTTCTCCATCTGGAAACTTCCACGTGCCCGAGGTCCACGCGACATGCGGCTTCAAATCTTCAATCGCGCGATCGAGTGAGGAACTTTTGACGGCCTCAGCGGGTTGGTCGTCAGTCACCGTGTCCATGACGAAGCCCAGGGACTGGATTCCGACGCCGTGGGTGAGGCGGGAGTAGCGAGGTGCCTTAGACCACTCATCGGGCCAAGTGTCCCGCACCACGGTCCAGAACTCGATGAGGTGCAACAGCATTCGCTTGACGTCGCCGGAGCCGTCCACGGGGTTGCGGTATTGGTATAGGGCCCCCTCGAACAAGCTGTGCTCCACCATCTTCAGGATGCTGTTGTCCTTGATGTAGCCGTCAGGGGCAGTTGGAGTCGCGATGATCCGGAAGAACGGGCTCCGCTTGTCACCGTTCAGCCGGGTCATCAGTTGGGCGGGAAGCTTCCGCTTCAAGTAGGCGCGTGGCAAGTGGCCGGTGGTGTCCGGCAGCAGTTCGTGGACCAATCCTTTGGGCAGAGCCTTGGTCGAGTTGACCAGGATGAACTGAGAACGCTGTTCCTCTTCGGTGTCCGCGATGAACCCAACGACCGCAACGGGGAACTCTGCCAGGTCTGCGTCGCGGATCGCCGCGCTTCGCTGCTGGCCGTCCACCAGCCACGCGACCTTGTCCGCGTCGGCGAGTGCTTCGTCGACCGGGATGACGATCTCCCCGGCGACCGAGTAGTCGACCAGTTCGCCCTGCATGATGGCGGGGATGAACTCGACCCGGTTGTCGAAGGCGACGACGATGGCGTTGGGCAGCATCGCCCCATCGGACTCGAGATATCGCTGGATGCCTCGGATGTGGCTGAGCACCTCGGGCCGCTGGTAGCCGGACAACTGCTCATCGTCACCTCGACGGATCCGGGAGACCGCGGCGAAGCTGTGCAGCTTCTTCCCGTCGATGGCGAAGCAGTAGATCCGTCGACGGCCCTGGCGCACCTCCAGAGCAGGTAGGCGCAGGGTGTAGCGGTCGGCCACGGGACACTCCTAGGTCGGGAGCGCACATCATAGCCAGCGTCGGACGGCCACCGAGGAGCGCAGCCAAGTCGGCGCTCAGCGCAGCACCAACGTCCTCATCTTCATTTCGAGAACGCTCAGATTGTGGAATCCACGCCGCTTGTTACGCTCGGTGCCCCGGAATATGATGATTTCGATTCCGTGCAACTTGCAGAGTTCACAAGGACACTCCTTCCACGGACGCTCCACCAATATTCGCCGGTAGTGATCCATGTACGATTTCTTCTTCGAGTCCGACCCCAAGACGAGTTTCTCATAATTCCCAAGCGCCTCCAAGACCTCTTCTATCCCGACGCCACCATGGTCATACGCTCGCAGCAGCGACAGACTAGCGCGTTCTGCGGCAATGGCTTCGGACTGCGCCACCACACCCGAAAGCACGCGACGCTTGAGCGCAGGATTCCCATCGACCTGGGGGACTCGGATGGCCGCGTAAGAAGCACCGCTTGTGTGATAATTGTTTCGGTCATCCATGAAAGCTTGTCGAAAAACTGAGGTGCTGTCGAAACTCGTCACACCATGTACGGCAAATTCCTCCATACTGTCCAACCGGTTGATCCCCAGTAAGTGCAACTCGGTCCCGCCGGTCAAGCGCGGCGAGATCTCTCGCAAGCATTGCAGGATCTCGGGCGTCTTCAGGGGCACCATCCCACCGAGGGCGATGCGCCGGTATCCCATCTGCTGCAGGCGTTCGACACTGTCGGCATAGCTCGCCGGACTCCACCCCTGCGCGGCGCCAACCGGTTCAAGGTCAATTCGCCGGTCGCGAACCTCGGCGATGTACTTCTCAGCGAGATCGAGAGAAATGTGCCTCCGCTTGACCCAAGCCGGGTCGACGTCCGCATCCCCGGCCAGGGGCAGGAATCCGAAGATGACGTGGTCGATGCTGACACCGGCGTTGAACTGGCACTCTTCGTAGAAGTCCAGCACCTCGTTGACGGTGTAAGGAGGGTACTCCTCGTCAATGTAGTTGAACGCCCCGCAATCCCCCAGGCTCGTCATCTCGGCTGGCAGCCTGAAATACTTGCGCACTCCCAAGCGATACAATCGCGCGCGCTGGGGGGCAGCGTACTTCCCCGCTCCCCTGCCGGTCGACGGGTCGACTATGGCCTTGCTGACGAGTATGCCGTCATACGGCGCGGGGACTACTACCTCATGGGCGTAAACGTCGTCGCGCTGCCGCACCCGGGTGGCGAGGTATTCATCATGGATGAAATCGTAGGTTGGACTGACAAGATCTTGACTATCTGGAAAAAAAAACTTCACGACTTATTCGACCTCGAACTCACGTATTCGCGAACGATGAAGTTGGACAGCGTGCTGATATGCCGAGGAGTGTTCTGCAACTCGTTCCACGGGGTGTTGAGTTCGTCCCATCTTCCACTCGTCCAGCAGCACTTGGGCGCGAGCGGCGCCAACTCGGCCCGGATTTGTCCGGCCAAGTCGTCGGCGTTGATATCCACGTGCGCCATCACTCGGTCCATGAGCCTGCCCATGGCGCGAATCCCCACCCCGTGCATCAACCTGCTCCTGGCGGGCGTAAGTCCCCAAGCAGCGGGAAATGTGTCGCGAACCGCGGACCAGTAGGAGATGAGGATTCGGCGGATCGCACCGGTGTCCGTCGTGCCGGTGGAGAGGTTTCGGTGGAGGAACAGGCTCCCGGACGAGGAGTTCAGCGACTCCTCGATGGCAGTGATGAGGCTGTTGTCCACCACCACGGCGCCGCTGCGCTTGTCCGCCGCCGTCGACGCACGCTTGACCAAACCCTCGAACGGCGACTGAGGGTCCTGGTTCAACATGTCAACGAGCGCGGAGGGCAACTTTCGCGCGGACAGCTTCGCCGGGAGTGGTGTCCACACCTCCGGCAGCAACTCGGCCACCAGGTTCGTCGGCAGCGGTGACACGGTATTGACCCGGAGGAACTGGTCGCGTTGCGTAGCGAGGTCCTCTGCCTCGAAGCCTGCGACGATGACCGGCAGGCCGGAGTTCCGGGTGCGCGCCAGCGCGGCGCTGCGCTGTTGACCGTCGACGATCCACGCGGGTCGCGGCTCGTCGTCGGAAGCGACGACGGGAATCTCGATCGTCCCACTCTCAGTGAGCCCGTCATCGAACCCCGCTGGACCGCGTTTCGACCGGAACCGTACGGAGTTGGGCAGGGCGAGGATCAGCCCATTCGGGAAGAGCACATCTTCACCGTCCAGGTATTCCAGGATCTGTCTGACGTGCTGGCGCTTTTCCGGCCGCTGGTAGCCCAGCAACTTGCCCGCCGCGTCCCGCGAGATGCGGGCGACGTCGGCGACCTTGGCCACCTCCTCCGCAGTCAGCGCGAACACGTAGAGCGGGATCGTGGGGTGCTGCTTGATCCGCAGCGCACGACGCTTGATCACGGTGTTCCCATCGTCTCGGCGAAGAGTTGAGCGAAGCGCTTTTGCTCGCACGCTCGACCGCTCTCCCGCAGCATGCGGTGCAACCTGGTCCTAGACAGGCCAGGGTCACCGACCATCGCATCGCGGATGAAGAGCCTGACCTGGTCGTCGGTCATCGCCGACCGTTCGTACTTGACCTCGATGCGCACCTTGTTCACCCACCTCGACCACGTTCCTCTCGTGATCGGTGAGATCAGGGAGCCGTGGCCGCACTTGCTCAGCCACGCTCCAGCCATCCGCGCGTTGAGGCCGGTCATCGTTCCCCCTAGTTCGGTGCGCAGGGCACCGTCGGCAGGGACGCGGAAGGCACCAGGGAGGTCTTCAGCACCGCCAATCAGGACAACCTCGTCAGCGGAACCCACGAGATCGAGAATCTCCCGCTTGAGCACGGTGGCGTACCCCTCGGACAGCACGAGCAGGACCGCTCGGCGACCACCGAGGTCTGCCAGCGCGGGTGTGCCTATGCGCTTGCGCAGTCCCTTCCACCACAGCCTGCGGTCGACCCAGGTCGGCGCCACGGTGTCCAGGTGTCGCGGGCTGAAGGTCGCGGCGTAGGGCGGAAAGGCGGCGGAGACAGGCTGCAGACCGAGACCAGCCGAGGCCACCCACAGGCGGGGAGCGAAGCCCGCCACCTCGGCCAAGTCCAGCAACGTGCGAGCGCTGGTCCAGTGCTCGCCCTGGTAGAGGCGCAGTAGCTCGACAGGCGCGTCCGCAGTCATCAGCCTCCGATGCCACTCATCCAACCGCCCTTCGACGCCTCCCGCCGGGAGAGTCCGCACCTGAAGGTGGGAGGAGGCCGCAGCGACCTTGCGCTCCGTACAGGTCACCACCACAGATAGTTCCCTCAATGCCCCTAAGCCTCTCGTGTCCAACTAGCCGCGAGCGCATCCGACTCTACTGCCAGATAGCAAGCTAGGATGCACCGGACTGATCATGCCAATAAGGGGGTGACGTCGGTGGAACGACCGGCGATCGTACTACTCAGCGGTGGACTAGACTCCTCCACCGTCCTCGCTATCGCCCGTGCTCAAGGGTTCTCGCCATACGCCCTAAGCTTCCGGTACGGCCAACGGCACAGCGTCGAACTCCAGGCCGCCGAGCGCGTTGTTCGAACTCAGGGTGCGGCTCGCCACGTTGTTGCCGAGATCGACCTGCGAGTGTTCGGCGGTTCGGCGCTCACATCGCATGTCGCGGTACCCAAGCGCGACAGCGTCGACGAGATCGACTCGGACACGATCCCGGTCACCTACGTCCCCGCCCGCAACACGATCTTCCTTTCGTACGCGCTGGCATACGCGGAGGTCGTCGGGGCGACCGACATCTTCACCGGCGTCACGGCCGTCGACTACAGCGGTTACCCGGACTGCAGGCCCGAGTACATGCGAGCGTTCGAGGAGATGGCCAACCTCGCCACCAAGGCAGGGGTCGAGGGCACGACCCGCCTCACGCTGCACTCGCCGCTGATCGAGATGTCCAAGGCCGACATCATCCGCACCGGACTCGATCTGGGCGTCGACTACTCCATCACCTCGAGTTGCTACGACCCCGACGAGCAGGGGCGCGCGTGCGCCAAGTGCGACACATGCTTGTTGCGCCTGAAGGGTTTCGCCGAACTCGGGCAGTCCGACCCCGCGCCCTACCAGAATGTGATCGCATGACCTACTTGATCAAAGAGATCTTCTACACCCTGCAGGGTGAAGGGAGTCATGCGGGCAGACCCGCGGTGTTCTGCAGATTCTCCAGGTGCAACCTGTGGACGGGCAGGGAGGAGGACCGCGGGCGCGCCATCTGCCAGTTCTGTGACACCGACTTTGTCGGCACCGATGGGGTGGGGGGCGGCCGGTTCAGCACCGCCGATGACTTGGCCGAGGCAGTGGCGGCGAACTGGCCGTCGGAAAGTCCGGAGAAGCGTTTCGTGGTGTGCACCGGCGGAGAACCCCTGCTGCAGCTCGACGAAGCCGCTGTGGGCGCCTTGCACGACCGCGGCTTCGAAATCGCTGTGGAGACTAATGGGACACGCGCCGCCCCCGAGGGGTTGGACTGGATCTGCGTCAGCCCAAAGATCGGAGCTGACCTGGTCCTCACCAGCGGCGACGAACTCAAGTTGGTCTATCCGCAGGCCGGTGGTGACCCCGCGCAGTTCGAGCACCTCGACTTTAACCACTTCAGGCTTCAACCGATGGACAGCGTTGAGCGGGACAGCAACACCCGCGCCACGGTCGAGTACTGCCTGAAGAACCCCAAGTGGTCGCTGTCCCTACAAACGCACAAGTACCTGGGAATTCAGTGATGGAGATCTACCGCGAGTTCACCTTCGAGGCGGCGCACCGTCTCCCGAACGTCCCCGAGGGCCACAAGTGCTCACGGCTGCACGGTCACTCCTACCGGGTTGTCGTGCACGTAGAAGGCCCCGTGGACCCCCATGCGGGATGGGTGATGGATTTCGGGGACGTGAAGACGGCTTTCAAGCCGATCGAGGCCCAACTGGACCACTACTACCTCAACGACATCACAGGCTTGGAGAACCCCACCAGCGAGAACCTCGCGGTGTGGATCTGGGACCGTCTGGCACCAGGCCTCCCCCACCTCAACGCCGTAGCGGTGCGCGAAACTTGCACGTCCGGTTGCGTTTACAGGGGTACAACCGGTGCATGACGTCCAAAGTGAGATCGATCTCCGTGGCATCGCAGTGGACCAGGTCGGGATCGCTGGCTTGCGCTACCCGGTCGCATTCGACGACGGTTCGCTTCGCCAGAGCACGATCGCGGACTTCGCTGTCACCGTACGACTGCAGGAAGAGCGCCGCGGCACGCACATGAGCCGCATGGTCGCGCTCGTGCACGACCATGTAGGGACGCTCGACCCCCGCCGCTTGCCTCAGATATTGAAACTCGGCGCTGACCTCCTCGACGCGCCCGGGATCACGATCTCTGCCCGTCTCAGCATCGCCCGTCCAGTCACCGCCCCAGCGTCCGGCCTGGAATCGATGGTAGTCCACGACTTGGAGTTGACCGGCACATTGGACGACAGCGGTAGTTCCGTTGTCACGACCACCCACACCGAGGTCACCAGTCTGTGTCCCTGTTCGAAGACGATCTCCGACTACGGGGCCCACAACCAGCGAAGCCAGGTGTCCCTGTCCATCGAGGGGACTGGCGACCTGCCCTACCCCTTGCCTGTGACGGACGCCCTCTCGATGCTTGAGCACACCGGCTCGGCACCTGTCGTGCCATTGGTAAAACGACCGGACGAGCGGGTTCTGACGATGCTCGCATACGACCACCCCGCCTTCGTGGAAGATATGGCCCGCGACGTCGCCGCGCAGTGCAGGAAGCGTGGTTTGCAGCACGAAGTGCGGGTGCGGAACCTTGAAAGCATCCACAGCCACGACGCGGTAGCCGTAATTCGAGGTGGAGCGCGGACGGGCAGGGAACTTGCCGGGTGAGTCATGAGGCAATCTACTAGCACGTCTACACGAACCGGCCTGAAAGCTGAGACAACTGTCAGACAGAGTTATAGCCGGATTAATCAAGTAATTCCTTCAAAGCGCCGCAGTTTGAGAGAACTGAGAATTGGTCTCATGTGGTGAGTTTGCAGAAGCAGGTTCGGGGGCTGTGGACGATGTATGCTCGTTTGGCCGCACCGGAGGAGAGCCGACGACGATGGAACCCTGGGCGCGGTTGCGCGCACGGACGCTGGTGGTCGAGGACGAGTCGGTCTTGGCGCTGAACAAGCCCGCGGGGGTGTCGGTGACCGGTGAGCGCCACGACACCGACCTGGTGCGGATGGCGGCCGAGGACGGCGAGGAGCTGTTCCCCGTCCACCGCATCGACAAGGTCACCTCCGGTCTCATCCTGTTCGCCAGGACCCTTCCCGCGCACGGTGGGCTGACCAGGCAGTTCGCCAAGCGCACCGCGGACAAGGCCTACCTGGCCATCACCGCCACCACCGGGCTGCCCGCGCGCGGCACCATCGACCTCCCGCTCAGCGTCGGCCGCAAGAACCGCGTCCGCATCGCCGCCCCCCGCGAGTCCATCCACCGCGAGGGCGACACCTGGACGGTCGACCCCGCCGACGTCCTCGACACCCGCACCTACCCGTCGACCACCGAGTTCACCACCCTCTGGTCCAACGACACCCACACCCTCCTCGCCGCCCGCCCCCGCACCGGCCGCCGCCACCAGATCCGGGTCCACCTCGCCTGGACCGGCCACCCCCTCCACGGCGACCCCCTCTTCGACCGCGGCGGCGAGCACCCGCGGACGGCCCTGCACTCCTGGCGGTTGGGGCTGGACGGCGAGTCGGGCAGGTTGGACCTGTCGGCCACGCCCGGGGAGGACTTCTGGGCCCCGGTGGCGGACTCCCTGGGCGCGCAGGAGCGCGGGGACCTGCTCGCTCGGTCCTAGGCCTTCGTCGGATGGGCGCTGACTTCGCGGCGGCCCATCGGTGATGATGCGGTGGTGAACCAGGAAGAGCAGGGCAGCGCCGCCGCGGCGTGGCCGCGCGGCAGGATGCTCGTGGTCGTCGCGCTGGCCCGGCGCCACCGCGTGCCGGAGGCGGTGCTGCTGGTCGGGTCGGAGTACACCGTCTCCGACCTGTCCGACCCGCGGTTGACCCCGACCCGCGCCGACGAGTTCGTGCTGGTCGCGAACCTCGCCGCCGCGCTGGGCGGGGCGCTCGGGCCCGCGGTGGAGGCCGGGCTGGACTTCCACGTCGGGGCGGTGTCGGCCTGGGGGCAGGCGATGCGCACGGCGCCCACGCTGGGGGCCGCGCTGGCGCTGTCGCTCGATCTGACCGCCACCGCCGACACCCTGGTGCGCATCCGGGCGCTGCCCGAGCCCGGGGTGACGCACCTGGCCTTCGACGGCAGCCACCTGCCGCCCCCGGTCCGCCCGTTCGTCCTGACCTGGATGATGGTCACCACGGCGATCATCAACCGCGAGCTGCTCGGCCGCCCCACCCCCGTCGACTCGGTCCGCATGGCCTGCGCCAAGCCCCCCGACGCCACCCAGGTCGACGCCTTCTGGGGTGTCGAAGTCCAGTGGGACCAGGACATCACCGCCATCGGCATCCCCCGCGCGGTCCTGGAGACCCCCCTCCCCTCCGCCGACCCGGCGGCGCACGCCCACGCCCTGCGCGAGTGCGCCCTGATGTTCAGCAACGACACCACCGCCCGCACCCGCGCCGCCCTGGCCCGCGACCCCACCGCCAGCGCCGCGGAGATCGCCACCACCCTCGGCCTGTCCGAACGCACCCTCCGCCGACAACTCACCAACGACGGCACCCGCTACCGCGACCTGGCCACAAACGCCCGTCTGGCCAAGGCACGCGACCTGCTGGGCATGGGCCTACCCCACACCGAAGTGGCCGCCCGCCTCGGCTTCACCGACCCCACGGCCTTCAGCCACGCCTTCAAGCGCTGGACAGGCATGACCCCCACAGCATGGCGAGCACGAAACGACCCGTGGCAGTAACCCCACACCGCCCCAGCCCCCCACTCCAGGTCTCCCAGCACCCAGCAACGCGAAGGCTGGATCGGGTGGATCAGTTTGTTCGGGGGAGGCGATCATGTGCAAGCCTCGGAAGGCGGTGAGGGTGCCCTTCCCCTCACTTTTGACCCTCACGCACATGATCGTCGTAGGGGTCCCCGATCAAACAGATTCACCCGATCCAGCACCCCCCACGATGTCCGACACCGGAGCCCCCCATGCGCGAACCCAGAATCACCCAGGTCGCCGACGGCGTCCACTTCGCCGAATCCGGCAGCGTCAACTGGGCCCTGCTCACCGACGGCACCGCCGTCACCCTCGTCGACGCGGGCTACCCAGCCGACTTCCCCGCCCTCCGCCACAGCGTCGAAACCATCGGCCACCGCCTGCGGGACATCACCGCCGTCCTCCTCACCCACGCCCACATCGACCACATCGGCGGCCTCCCCGCCCTCCTCGACGAGGTGGACGCCCCCATCCACGCCACCGCGCCAGAGGCCGCGCACGCCCGCCGAGAGTTCCTGGAGCAGGCGACCCCGCTGGACGTCGCCCGCAACCTCTGGCGCCCGGGCGTGCTCCCCTGGGCGGTGCACATCATCCGCGCAGGGGCGCTCAAGCCGGTGAAGATCCCCACGGCCACCCCGTTCCCCGCCGGGGGCCGCCTCGACCTGCCCGGGAACCCGGTGCCGGTGGCGACGCCGGGGCACACGACCGGGCACGCGGTGTACCACCTGCCCGAGGCGGGGGTGGTGATCACGGGGGACACGCTGGTCTCGGGCCACCCGACCTCGATCAAGCGGGGCCCGCAGTTGCTGCACCCGTTCTTCTCGAAGGACCAGGGGCAGGTGATCACCGCGCTGGACACCCTGGCCGCGTTGGACGCCGATGTCGTGCTGCCAGGGCATGGGGGCGTGCACCGGGGCCCGATCGGTGAGGCGGTCGCCCAGGCCAAACTCGGGCTCTAGCCCGCCCGGTGCACCGACACCGCGTAATCACCGTCGTCGAACGGGTCCCGCGACCACGTGGCGAAGCGGGAGTCCAGCGCCAGCCCCGCCGCCGCGCAGTGGTCGTCGTAGTCCGCCGCCGAGTAGCCCCGGTCCAACGAGAACCCCGCGACCAGCAGTCCCCCGGGCGCGACGTGCCGGGCCACCCCCGCCACCAACGCCGCCTCGGTGCCCTCCGCGGTGAACAGCGGCACGTTCCCCGCCATCACCACCACGTCGAACACCCGCCCCAGCGCCAACTCGGCCAAGTCCGACCGGACCCACCGCGACGACGGGGCCAGCCGGGTGGCGGTGGCGAGCATGTCCGCGTCGACGTCCACGCCCACCACCTCGATCCCCCGCCGCGCCAGCTCGATGGCGACCCGACCGGTCCCGCAGCCCGCGTCGAGGACCGACCCGGGCCGCAGGGCCTCGACGAAGTCCGCCTCGCCGTGCACGTCGGCGCCGCGGGCCGCCAAGGCGTCGAACCGGCGTTGGTAGTCGTCGCCGTGCCAGGTGTGCTGGGCCATCAGGCGTAGATCCCGTTCAGCCAGGCGTTCCAGGAGCGGGTGGCGGTCTCCTCGTCGGCGTCAGCGGCGAAGAGGTGGTGGGCGGCGGCGACCGGCATGCCCCAGGGCTCCCTGGCGTAGAAGCGCAGCAGCGAGTCGGCGGTGCGGATGCCGGTGAACTGGCCCAGGAGGTAGTCGACCTGGCCGGTGACGGCGCCCAGCCCGGGGACCTCGAAGGCGACCTCGTCACCGACCTCGCTGGTGGCGGTCAGGCCCAGGGCGGCGCGGAGCTTGTCGACCGAGCCGGGGTACTGGGAGGCCTCGGTGCCGGGGGCGTCGACGTAGGTGATGGGGCGGCCGTGGAAGTGCTCGACGTACTGGCCGAAGGAGTGCAGGTAGAAGTCGGTGTGCTTGTCGGCCCCGTCGAACTGGGTGTCCCAGTCGTCAGTGAAAATTCCACTGTGGACGTAGCGGACGGTGGTGGTGCCGCCGTCGTCGGCGGTGATGATGTGCTCAAGGGAGTTGAACCAGCCGTCGTCCGGCGAGCCCATCATCGAGTGCAGGTGCTTGCCGGGCTCGTAGGCCAGGTAACGGGCGCCGGACTCGTCGGGTGTGCCGTCGACGGGGAGCCCGCCCCCTGGGAACAGCCAGCCAGCCTGGCCGTCGGTGATGGCGCTGAACACCTGCTCCGGGGTGGCGTTGACGACGATCTCGCGCTCGATGGTGAAGTTCTTGCCGGTCATGTCAGTTCTCCTCGGTTGGGAATTCCCGGGTGATCGCCGGGTGCAGGCCGACGATGAAGCGGTGCTTGCGCCCGCGGGGGGCGTTCTCGGTGTGGTAGCGGCGGACCAGGTCGGCCACGGCGGTCTGCAGCTCGCCCGCGAAAGCGGCCCGGTCGGCCGCCGAGGCGAAGGTGACCTCCGCGTCGGCGGCGTAGGTGGCCAGCGGCCGCTTCGCCGCGTTGGCCCCCGCGATCAGCCTGCCCAGCTCCGCGACGGTGCGCGAGGCCAGCGCGACCAGCCACCGGGCGGAGAGCTGGTCGCGCTCCCTGCCCGGGTCGGGGGCGACCGCGGCCAGGGCGTTGGGCGAGATGACGAACTCGGCGGCGGTGGCGCGCATGACCCGCTCGGTCACATTGCCCTTGCGGCGTTCCTCGACCAGCTCGACGAGGCCGTGCCGCTCCAGGGCGCGCAGGTGGTAGTTGACCTTCTGCCGGGGCAGGCCGACCACCGCGGCCAGCGAGCTGGCCGAGCCGGGCAGCACCAGCGCCGCCAGCAGGCTGGCCCGCACCGGGTCCAGCGAGGCCTCGGCCGCGGCCGGGTCCTCGATCACCACCACCTCGTTCATGGGGAGAACTCTGACACCGACAATTTTATTTGTCAAGACAGTTTTTTTGTTCGGTGCGCGCCCTCCTCTAGACTCCTCCCGCCATGACTGAGTACGCCCTGCTCGTGCAGCCCGCCGTGAACCGCGTCTACGCCGAGGCGTCGATCGCCCTGACCACCGCCGAGCTGGAGGTCGCCAACCGCCGCGCGCTCGGCGGCAGGCTCTCGGAGATCGCCGAGACCTCCATCGCGGGCGTGCCCTACGTCGGCTTCCGCGCCGACGCCCTGTCCGAGGACGACGCCGCCCTGCTGGCCAACCTGTCCTCGGCCTTCGCGCTGTTCGCCCGGCGCGAGGGCCTGCTGGAACCGGTGCCGCTGCGCCCGCTCGACCGCTTCGACGACGACCTGCTGACCATCCAGAAGTACTCGGGCAAGACCAACGAGCACTTCACCAAGCTCCTGCTCAACGTCACCGCCCTGTCCTCGGACTTCGCGGGCGACTTCCGCGACCGGCGCCTGCGCGTCCTGGACCCGGTGTGCGGCAGGGGGACCACGCTCAACCAGGCCCTGATGTACGGCTGGGACGCCAGCGGACTCGACCTGGACGAGAAGGACTTCGACGCCTACGCCGCGTTCATCCAGACCTGGCTCAAGCGCAAGCACGTCAAGCACAAGGCCGAGACCACCCGCATCCGCCGGGAGAAGCAGAACCTGGGGCGTCAGTTGAGGGCGTCCATCGGCGTGGACAAGGAGAGCTACAAGGCGGGGGACGCCTTGGACCTCACCTACGTCAACGCGGACACGTTGCGGGCTGATGAGTTCTTCCGCGCGGGGTCGTTCGACGTGATCGTGGGGGATGCGCCTTACGGGGTGCGGCACGGGGCGCGGGCGGGCGGGCAGCGGGGGCTTGACCGGAGCCCGCTGGAGCTGGTTGCCGCGTCGGCGCCGGGGTGGGCGCGGTTGTTGAAGCCGGGTGGCGCCATGGGGATCTCGTGGAACACCGTGGTGACGCCGCGCGAGAAGATGGTGGACGCGTTGGCGGCGGCGGGGTTGGAGCCGGTGGTGGGCGGTCCGTATGACGCGTTCGAGCACCGGGTGGACCAGGCGATCACGCGTGATCTGGTGGTGGCCCGCAAGCCCGCCTGACCCAGGACGCACGATGCCCCCGACGCCTGCGGCGCCGGGGGCATCGCCTTCCGACCTCAGCCGCCGAGGGCGGTCTTGAACATCGGGACGGTCTTCTCGATGGCGTACTCGGTGCCCAGGGGCGAGCCGCTGGAGAAGGCGTTGGTGATGTTGAGGTCGTCGAGGATCAGGAGGTGTCCTGCCTTGGCGGACGGGATCTGGTTCAGGATGGCGTCCTCGCGCAGGGCGGTGCCGTCGGAGCCGATCGGGAAGAGCACGGTCAGGTCGGCGCTGAGGAGTTCGATCTGCTCGCGGGAGAGGTCGGCCGAGAAGCTGCCGTTGGCCAGGGCCTGGACCTCGGGCTTGTTCTCGAAGCCCAGGCTCTCCATGAAGTCGACCCGGGAGTCGCCGCGCAGGTAGGCGCTGTACTTGTCGGAGTAGTGGGCGCCGACGGCGACGGACTTGCCCTCGAAGGCGGGGTCCTTGGCGGCGGCGAAGGCCGCGTCGACCTCGGCGATGAGCTTGTCGCCCTCGTCGACCTTGCCCAGGGCCTGGGCGACCAGCTCGGTCTGCTGGCGCCACGAGGTGCCGTAGGCGACGACGTCCTTCGGGGCGGAGACGGTCGGGGCGATCTTGGACAGCTCCTTGAACTTCTCCTCGGAGTTGTCCGACCGGGTGTTGAGGATCAGGTCCGGGCCGAGGTTGGAGATGGCGGCGTAGTCCAGCTCGAGCGTCGGCAGGATCCGCGGCGCGGTGGTGTACCTGCCCGCCGCCCAGGGGCCGACGCCCTCGCCGCCGAAGGCCAGCCAGTCCGACGCGGCGATCGGCTGCACGCCCAGCGCCAGCGCGGTCTCGGCGTCGGACCAGCCGAGCGCGACCACCTTGGTGGGGGTGGCCGGGACCTCGACCGGGCCGAACATCGTCTCGACGGTCCTGGGCTCGGCGCCGGGGGCCGCGGGCGCCGAGTTGTCCTCGACCTGGCCGCAGGCGGCGAGGGCGAGCGCCGCGGCGGCGACCACGGCGGCTAGGCCGTGTTTCGGGAGTCCGTTCGATGAGAGTCGTGATCGGGGTGGTTCCTGGGCCGCTCCGGCGCGGCTATCGCGGACAGCGGCTTCCGAAACACGGCCTAGGGCTGACTTCACTGGCTTCTCCTTGTTAGCAGTGGTGGCGGCCGATGGGAACGATCATGGGGGTGGCCGACACCGGGTCGGGCACGATCCGGCAGCTCATGCCGAACACGCGCTCGATGACGTCCGCGGTCACGACCCGCCTCGGGTCCCCCTCCACGACGATCTCCCCCGCGCGCATGGCGATGAGGTGGTCGGCGTAGCGGCAGGCCAGGTTCAGGTCGTGCAGGACGACCACGACGGTGGTGCCCTGGGTGCGGTTGAGATCGGTGAGCAGGTCGAGGACCTCGACCTGGTGGGTGACGTCGAGGTAGGTGGTCGGCTCGTCGAGCAGCAGCAGGTCGGTGCGCTGGGCCAGGGCCATCGCGATCCACACCCGCTGGCGCTGGCCGCCGGAGAGCTCCTCGACCGGGCGCGCGGCGACCTCGAGGGTGTCGGTGGCGGCCAGCGCCTCGGCCACCGCGGCGTCGTCCTCGGCCGTCCACCGGCGGAACCAGCCCTGGTGCGGGTACCGGCCGCGGCCGACCAGGTCGGCGACGGTGATGCCCTCGGGGGCGACCGGGGTCTGCGGCAGGATGCCCAGCACCTTCGCCAGCTCCCGGTTCGGGTAGTCGGCGATGACCTTCTCGTCGAGGTAGACCGCGCCGCCGACCGGGTTGAGCAGGCGGGCCATGCCGCGCAGCAGGGTGGACTTCCCGCACGCGTTCGGCCCGACGATCATCGTGATGCTCCCGGGCGGGATCCGCGCGGTCAGGCCCCTGACGACCTCGCGGCCGTCGTAGGCCAGGCGCACCGCGTCCGCGCGCAGGCTGTGCTCGGCTGTCATCATCCGCCTTTCCCGGCGCGGTTCGCCCGCGCCAGCAACCACAGCAGGTAGGGGGCGCCGACCGAGCCGGTCAGCACCCCGACGGGGTACTGCGGCAGGCCGGGCAGGTTCTGCGCGGCGAAGTCGGCGAGCAGCACCACGGCCGCGCCGACCAGGCCGGAGACCAGCAGCGCCGGGGTGCCGTCGCGGGCGAGCCGCCGCCCGATGGGCGCGGCGAGCAGCGCGACGAAGGCCACCGGGCCCGCCGCCGCGGTGGCCGCGCCCGCCAGCGCGACCGCGCAGACCAGCAGGCCGAGCCGGGACGGCTCGACGGAGACGCCGAGGCCCTTGGCCGAGTCGTCGCCCATGCGCAGGACGTTGAGCACGCGCGAGAGCGCGGCGACGGCGGGCAGCAGCAGCGCCAGCAGCACCGCCAGCGGCCACACGTCGTCCCAGCCGCGGCCGTTGAGGCTGCCGGTCAGCCAGACCAGCGCGTCCTGCGCGGTGGCGACCTGGGCGCGGGTCATCAGGTAGGACACGACGCCGAGCAGGATGGCGGCCACGCCGATGCCGACCAGCACCAGCCGCGAGCCGGTGACCCCGCCGCGCCAGGTCAGCAGGTACATGACCGCGGCGGTGGCCAGCGCGCCCGCCAGCGCCACGACCGAGACCACCGTGCCGCTGAGGCCGAAGGCGACGATGCACAGCACGGCGGCGGCGCTGGCCCCGGTGCTGATGCCGATGACGTCCGGGCTGGCCAGCGGGTTGCCCAGCAGCGTCTGGAAGATCGCGCCGGACACGCCGAACGCCAGCCCGACCAGGACCGCGGCCAGCACCCTGGGCAGCTTGAGCTCCAGGATGACGTAGTTCGTGCTCCTGGAGCCCTGGCCTGCCAGAGTGGACAGCACGTCGTCGAGCGGCACGAAGCCGCGGCCCAGGCTCAGCGCGACCGCCGCGCCCGCCACCAGGACCGCGGCGAGCACCAGGGCGACCAGGTTCGACCGGCGCCGCGCCCGGGCCCGGCCGCGGGCGACCACCTCCGGTGCGCTGGTGTCGATCACGGGGCGGCCACCTTCCGGCCGCGCACCATCGCGATGAACACGGGCGCGCCGATGAGCGCGGTGAGGATGCCGACCTGGAGTTCGCCCGGCCGGGCGATGACCCGGCCGACGACGTCCGCGCCGAGCACCAGGGACGGGGCCAGCACCATCGACAGCGGCAGCAGCCAGCGGTGGTCCGGGCCGGTGATGGACCGGGCCAGCAGCGGCACGGCCAGGCCGACGAACGCGATCGGCCCGACGCTGGCGGTGGCGGTGCCGCACAGCAGGACCACGGCGACGCCCGCGGCGATCCGGGTGCGGGTGACGTCCTGGCCCAGCGAGCGGGCGATGTCGTCGCCCATGGACAGCGTGTTGAGCGAGCGGGCGGCGGCGAGGGCGACCAGCAGGCCCAGCGCGATGAAGCCCGACGACTGCCAGAACACCGCCATCGACCGCCCGGACAGGGCGCCGACCTGCCAGAAGCGGAACTGGTCGAAGGTGTCGGTGTCGGTGAGCAGCACCGCGGTGGTCAGCGAGACGAACGCGGCGTTGGTGGCCGCGCCGGACAGCGCCAGCTTGATCGGCGTCGCCCCCTCGCGCCCCATCGAGCCGACGCCGTAGACCAGCAGCGAGGCGACCAGCGCCCCGGCGAAGCCGAACCAGACGTAGCCGGTGAGCGCGGTGACGCCGAAGGCGTTGATGCCGGTGACGATGAACAGCGCCGCGCCCGCGTTGATCCCGAGCACGCCGGGGTCGGCCAGCGGGTTGCGCGCCACCGCCTGCATGACCGCGCCCGCCACGCCGAGGGCCGCGCCGACCGCGATCCCGACCAGGGTCCTGGGCACCCGCTCCGCGCGGACGAACAGGTGGTCGGTGTTGGCCGGGTCGAAGCGCAGCAGCGCGTCGAGCACGGTGGGCGCCGGGATCGGCTTGCTGCCGACGAACACGCTCGCCAGGGCGAGGCCGACCAGCAGCACGCCCGCGAGGACGAGGCCGAGGACCAGGGTGCCGGAACCGCGTCGAGCGGTGGGTCGCTCGACCGCCGCGGTCACTGCCACGCGCCGCCTCCTCGTCGTCCGCCGGCTGAAAGCAGCGCTTAGGTTAGGCTAAGGAGACTTCGGAGGGTAGTTGAACCTTGGAGTTCGCTGTCACAATTCGGTGTCGCCATCACGCAGGGTGATCGAGGGCTGACTGGGCCTGCCCAACGCCCACGCCGCCCACAGCCGCGCGTAAGCGCCATCCGCGGCGAGCAGTTCCTCGTGCGTCCCGCTCTCGGCCACCGCCCCGTCGGCGAGCACCACCACCCGGTCCGCGGCGGCGGCCTGGGTGAGCCGGTGCGCCACCACCAGCGCGGTCCGGCCCGCCAGCGCGGCGTCGGCGGCGCGCTCCAGCAGCCGGGCGCCCGCGCTGCCCGCGTCGGCGGTGGCCTCGTCGAGCAGCACCACCGGCGGGTCGGCCAGCACGACCCTGGCCAGCGCGAGCTGCTGACCTTCGGCGGCCGAGAGCCGGTGCCCGCCCGCGCCGACGACCGTGTCGAGCCCGTCGGGCAGGCGCAGCGCCCAGCCCAGCGCGCCGACCCGGTCCAGCGCCGCCCGCAGCTCGTCGTCGGTGGCCCCCGGGCGCGCCAGCCGCAGGTCCTCGGCGACGGTGCCCGCGAAGACGTGCACCTCCTGGCTGACCATCGCCACCCCGGCGCCGACGGCCACCGAACCCCGGTCGGGGACCTCGATGCCCGCGATCAGCCTGGCCAGCGTGGTCTTGCCCGCGCCGTTGGCGCCGACCAGCGCCACCCGCTCCCCGGCAGCGAGCTCGAGGTCGACCCCGCGCAGCACCGGGACGCCGTCGTAGCCGAAGTGGACGCCCTCGACCCGCACCGCGGCCGAGCGCGCTGTGTCCGGTGTGGACTCGGGGGCCGGTTCGTCGAGGACGCCGACCAGGCGCGACAGCGACACCGCGGCGGACTGCAGCTCGTCGGCCAGGCCCAGGACGGCGTTGACCGGGTTGAAGATCCCGTGGAAGTACAGGGCGGCGGCGGTGGCCTGCCCGACGGTGACCGCGTCGGCGTCGACCAGCCAGAACCCGGTGGCCAGCACGGCGACCAGGCCGACGAGCTCGGCGAGGTTGAGGCGGCTGAAGAAGCGGGTGAGCAACCCGACGCCGCGCATGCCCAGCTCGACGGCGGTCAGCGAGCGGGCCGACACGGCGGCGGCGTGCGGGTCGCGCAGGCGCAGCGCGCGGATGGTGCGCGCGCCCTCGACCGAGCTCAGGAGCTGTTGCTGCTGCTCGGCGACGGCGACGCGGTGCGCGGTGTAGACCACCCGGGCCGACCGCGCGTACCAGCGCACGGTGTGCGCCTGGATGGGCGCGGCGACCAGGGCGGCGAGCAGGAAGCGCCAGTCCAGCACGGCCATCCCGGCCAGGCTGAGCACGATCGTCACCGCGGAGCGGGCCAGCGTCGGCAGCGCGCCGCGCACCACCTCCGCGACGATCCCGACATCGCGGCTGGCCCGGGAGGTCAGGTCGCCCGCGCCCGCGGCCTCGACCCGCCGCTGCGGCAGGGCGAGCACCGCCTCGACGAACCGCTCCCGCAGCGCGGCCAGCACCGACTCGCCCAGCTTGGCCACCTGCGCCGCGCCGATCGCGGCCCCGATCCCGGACCCCAGCGTCACCAGGGCGATGAGCACCACCGGCGTGGTGAGCGCGGCGGCGTCCTCCCGGCCCACGACGACGTCCACGACCCGGCCCAGCAGCGGGGCGGTCAGCAGTCCCAGCCCGGTCCCCACGACCAGCACCAGCCCGGCGACGACGGCCAGCCCGGTGCGCTCGCGGACCAGCGAGCCGATCACCGACCAGGTCCGGCGCGGCGCGGCGGTGGGCAGCGGCGTGCTCACGCGAACACCACCCGCCTCCACGCCAGACCAGGCGCGACAACAACCACCAGCACGCTCACACGACCACCCCCGGCAACCCACCAAACCGACACCGCTGCCCGGCACCTCGCCGAACACCCGACAACGGCAGGACCGACCGCACCCCGCGCGGCAGCGGCGTGCCCGCGCGAACACCACCGCCCGGCAGTCGGCGCGATCGCCGGCCAGAACGGCGCAGGCCAACACCCACCCACATCACCGACAAGACCGGCGCGGCGGTGGGCAGCGGTGTGCTCACGCGAACACCACCGCCCGGTACTCGGTGCTGTCGCGGGCGAGGTCGGCATGGGTGCCCGACAGCTCGCCGAACACCACCCGGTCCATCGCCGCGAGCAGGGTCGGGCTGGTGGTGACGACGATCGTCGTGCGGCCCTGGCGCAGCGCCGCGAGCGCGGCGGCGATCCCGGCCTCGGTGAACGGGTCGACGGCGGTCGTCGGGTCGTGCAGCACCAGCACCGGGGCGTCGGTGGCCAGGGCGCGGGCCAGGGCGACGCGCTGGCGCTGCCCGCCGGAGAGCTCGGCGACATCGCGGTCGGGCAGGGCGCCGACGGCGTCGAGGGCCGGGTGGACGCCGACGGTCGTGCGCGGTGTCCCGGCGAACAGGTCGACCTCGTGCGGGGAGACGACGACGGCGGCGCGCGCCTCGTCCAGCGGCACGGCGTGCAGCGAGTGCCCGTCCAGGGCCAGCGTCGGGTCCGGCACCTCCAGCGCGAGCCGGTCGACCAGCCCGGCCCCGTCCTGGGCGACCACGCCGACGTGCTCACCCGCGGCGACCCGCAGGCCCGCCAGCGAGACCTCGCCGCGCAGGTCGGCGGGCAGCGCCCCGGTCCCCCCGGTGACGGCGGGCGCGGCCGAGGTCAGCGCCAGCACCCGCCGCTTGGACGCGCGCGACAGGGCGACCTCGCCCGCCACCCAGGACAGCGACGTCAGCGGCCACACCGCGAACTGGGCCAGGCCCACGGCCGCGACGAGGTCGCCGACGGTGATCTCCCCCGCCAGCGCCAGCCTGCCGCCGACCAGGGCGACGGCGGCGAGGAACACCCCGGTCATGGCGGTGACCGCGCCGTCGAGCACGCCCCTGGTGCGGGCGGCGGCGACGGCGGCGGTCAGCGAGTCGCGGCTGACCGCCCGGTAGCGGCGGGCGGCGGCGGGCTCGGCGTGGATGCCCTTGAGCGCGCGCAGACCGGCCACCAGGTCGGCGGCCACCCCGGCGGCGCGCGCGGCCCGCTCCTGCTCGACCTCGCCGCGGCGCTCCAGCGGCCGCGCCAGGCGCCGGGTGGCGGCGACGATCAGCGCGGCCGACACCAGCACCAGCGCGCCCAGCGGCGCCGACATGCCGAACAGGGCGATGGCGGCCACGACCAGCCCGCCCAGGCCGGACACCGCGGCGGGCACGGCCACGGCCAGCAACCCGACCCGGCGCGCGTCGCCGGTCGCGACGTGCACCAGCTCCCCCGGCTGCCCGCCGACCCCGCCCTCCGGGGCGAGCACCCTGGCGACGACGCGCTCGCGCACCCGGTGCTCGGTCAGCATCGAGGCGCGCTCGGCGGCCCGGTGGCCCCAGCGGAAGCTGAACGACAGCAGCGCGAACACGGCGGCGAGCACGACCAGCCAGCGCACCAGCGCGGGCAGGTCGCCCGTGGCCACGGCCGTGTCGATGGTGAGCCCGATGACCACCGGGACCAGCGCCTCGCCCGCCTGGTGGCACCCGGCGAGGACCGACGCGACGACGACCCGGCGACGCTGCTCTCTGAGGACCCGCACCCGGCGAGGCTAGGCCGTGTCCCGGAGTCCGTTCGATGAGAGTCGTGATCGGGGTGGTCCCTGGCGCGGCTGT
This sequence comes from Actinokineospora pegani, assembly GCF_009745975.1. Lineage (GTDB taxonomy): Bacteria > Actinomycetota > Actinomycetes > Mycobacteriales > Pseudonocardiaceae > Actinokineospora > Actinokineospora pegani. Next base: position 29,791 of record NZ_WHOL01000098.1, read on the forward strand.
CGCGGTCAGCGGCTTCCGGGACACGGCCTCATCGCGCGTGCTCAGACCGCGCAGACGTGGACCCGCAACTCGTCCGCCTGGACCTCCAGGGTCAGGAAGCAGCGCTCGAGGACGATGTCCAGCGCCGTGACCCGGTCCCCGGCGCCGGTCTGGTGGACGGCGACGACGGGGTTGCCGATCAGGTGGGCGTAGCCCGCCGCGCCCGAGCGGTCGAACACCGACCACTTGCCGTGGCGGCGGACGAACTCCCGGTTCTCCGCCGACAGCGGCTCGCGGAACGGGTCGACCCACTCGCGGGCCTCCACGCGGATGGACTCCCCGTCGGCCCCGGAGTCGAACAGCACGACGAACCCGTCGTCGGCGGAGAGCTCCATGAACCCGGACGTGGTGTCCGGTTCGCCGCCGGGGTCGACGTAGTGCACGCGTCGCACCCGGCGGATCGTCTTGCCCACCAGCACGTCCAGCCGCAGTCCCACCGGCGCCACCACCCCGGGAAGTGATCGACCCTCGCTCCCAGACTACGGCGCGAACGCAGGCGCACGGCCGGATGTCACCCACTGGTCGCAGTGGGCGACCAGTGGGTGTGCCGGTCAGTCGTCCTCGAAGATCTCCTCGACGACCTCGCCGAGGACCATGCCGCCGACGACGCCCGCCGCCACGCCGCCGACGACCGCGCCCATGCCGGGGCCGCGGCGCTGCTGCTCGTGGTGGCCGTAACCCTGGTCGTGGCCCTGGTTGTAGTGGCCCTGGTCGCCGTAGCCGCCGTGGCCTGCGAAGCCCTGGTGGCCGCCGCGCTGGTCGGCCGCCTGGGCGAGCCAGTCGCCGATGATCGGCGTCCAGTCAGTCGCCTCGGCCTCCTGGTGCGACATGTGGAAGCGGCCGAAGGCGTCGCCGCCCTGGCGGAACAGGCCGCCGCGCTTGTCCGCCTCCAGCACCACGAACAGGTCGTGCGGGGTCGCGACGAAGGTCAGCTCCACCTGGTTGAGCCTGCCCGTGAACTGCCCCGGCGGGAAGAACTCGACCTCCTGGAAGAAGCCGAGCTGCTGCGGCACGCCGTGCAGGCGGCCCGCCTCGACGTCGGCGGAGCGGAAGGTCGCGCCCAGCGCGCCGAAGGCGTCGAGCACCCGCTCCTGCGAGGGCAGCGGGTGCACGATGACCGGGTCCAGGTCGCCGGGGTCGCGCGCGCCGGACACCTCGACCTCGGTCTGCAGGCCGACGGCCATCCCGGGCAGTTCCTGGCCGCCCACGGCGGTGATCGGCGCCTCCCAGGGCACCTCGATCTCGAACGGGATGTCGTGGCGCTGGCCCGCGCGCACCGCGAACCGCTCGGCGACCACGACGTGCAGGAAACCGGCGTTCTCGGCGAACTCGCCGTCGCCGTGCTCGACCTCGACCCGGGTCACCAGGTGCAGCGTGACCCGGTCGATGGCCGCGTCCGAGCTGCCGCCCTGGATGCGGACCTGGCCGGTGAGCCGCTGGCCGGGCCGGGTGTGCGGGGAGTCGAGAACCGTGTCGACCGTCGGACCGCCGACCCCGAAGGCCGAGAGCATCCGCTTGAACATTCGTGGGTCCTCCAGCGCGCCCCGGTGGCCCCTACGACCGGGACCGCGACACCGAAACGCTCAAACCGGACAGTACCGGATCGTGCGCCGAGCGTGACCGGACCCGGTGGATCAGCGCAGCGAGCGCACGACCTGCCCGGCCGAGGCGACCGCCGTGTCGCACTGGCCGGAGGTGTCGTTGGCGCCGCTGGCCCCGGCCGCGACGATGACCCCGCCGCCCTTGCCCGCGCCCACGACCACCTCGCACAGCACGGTGCCGTCCACCCGGTGCGAGCGGACCACGGCGGGCTGCCCCTCGATGGAGTTGACCTCGAACAGCTTCCAGCGCAGCCCGCTGCCGCCTGGCGCGACCCGGTCGGAGTCGCGGTAGGCCGCGGCGAGCGGGTCGTTGCCGCTGAACCCGACGCTGATCCTGGGCCACTCCACCCGGTCGGCCCACACGCAGTACAGCGAGCCGGGGTCGGTCCCGGCGTGCGGCTGCCCGTCGCCGTAGACGCCGAGGCCCAGCGGCAGGCTCTTGGGCACCACGGCGCACGGGTCGGTGGCCTTGGACAGGTCCAGGACCTTCGGCACCGCGGGCGCCTCCGTGGGCCGCACGGGCTGCGAGCGCACCGGCAGCGGGGCCGCCCCCGCGCCGCACCCGCTCACCAGCACCGCGGCGGCGATCACCCCGATCGTCAGACGTCCCGTCATCCCCGGCACCCCCTCGGCGCTAGTGCGTGCCCCCATCATCCCTGGGAAATGGCGCACAACGAGGGCCGAAGAGCCTAATTCCCCCACGTTGTTCGCTGACGCAAAGACGAATGCCGAGCGTGATTGGACGAATACCGGCTTTTTGTTTTCCGGACACCAAAAAGCCGGGTGGAACGCTTCCCTGGTGATTGTTTCGCCGAACGGCCCACGCTGCCCCTAGCGCACCCCGTAGGGGGTTGAGCGCCCCGTCGCCAGGGTGGCACGTTGGGTCGAGCGCCGGAACGCGAGGGGGAGCACCATCCGATGAGTGCACAGGGTGCACAGGGTGCACGGGGCGCACAGAGCGACCCCTGGCTGCGCCGCCTGCGCGCCGCCCCCCGCCCCGTGGCCCGCCTGGTCTGCTTCCCCCCGGCGGGCGCGGACGCGCTGTTCTACCTGTCCTTCGCCCAGGCGCTGCCGCACGCGGTGCAGGTCGAGGGCGTGCAGTACCCCGGCCGCCGCGACCGGCGCGCCGAGGCCCCCGCCCGGTCGGTCGGCGAACTGGCCGAGGGCGCCGCCCAGGCCGTGGCCCCGGACCTGCCGGTCGCCCTGTTCGGCCACGGCATGGGCGCCGTCGTCGCCTTCGAGACCGCGCTGCGGCTGCCCCGCCCGCCGCTGGCCCTGTTCGTCTCCGGCGCCCCCGGCCCGCCCCGGCACCGCGTCGCCGAGCGCGCGCAGGTCAGCGGGACCGCCCAGGCCGACCTGGCCGCGGCCGCGACCTACCGCTGGGGCACGACGCGGCTGGCGGCCCCGGTGGTCGGGATGCTCGGCGACGCGGACCCGGTCGCCAAGGCCGAGGAGGTCGCGACGTGGGCCGAGGTCACCACCGAGCCGTTCGAACTGCAACTGTTCGGCGGCGGCCACCAGTACCTGACGTCCTTCGTGTCCACAGTGGCCACCGCGGTGGGTGAGCGGGTGGTCGCCCTGCTGCGGGAGCGGGCCTGAGCCTCACTCGGCGAGGCCGGTGGGCAGGTCGCCGCGCCTGCGCACCCCCAGTTTCCGGTAGACCCGGGTCAGGTGCTGCTCCACGGTGCTCACGGTGACGTGCAGCGAGTCGGCGATGTCGCGGTTGCTGTGGCCCATCGCGGCCAGACCGGCGACCTTCTGCTCGGCGTCGCTGAGCTCGCCGCGCACGGGTGCGGGGGCGGGTGCCCCGGTGCGGTCGCGCAGCACCCGGTCGACCAACTCCACCGCGCCCAGCGACCGCGCCTCGTCGACGGCCGCCCTGGCCAGCCGCCGCGCCTGCGCCGCGTCGCCCGCGCCCGCCCGCGCCCGGCTCAGCTCGGCCAGGGCCAGCGCCGAGGACAGCCGGTCGCCCGCGGCCCGGAACTCCGCGGACGCCTGCTGCAACAGGGTCGCTCCCCGGCTCTTCGACAGCGCGCGCAGCGCCACTCCCCGCGCGTAGCGGGAGGCCGATGCGGGCAGGGCGAGTTGCTGGTCGGCCAGGACGGCGGCCATCCGGTGCTGGCCGTTGCGCCGGTACGCGGTGGCCAGGCCGGTCCGCCACGGCGACAGCGAGGGGATGTCCACGCCGAGGTCGACCGCGACCCGCCCGCTCTCGGCGAAGTCGGCCACCGCGGCCAGGGCCCGGCCGGTGGCCAGGTGCCGCCCGCCGCGGGCGTGCAGGTAGCGGGCCCCGAACACGGTGCGCTCGGCGCCGTCGGGCAGGACCGGCTGGGGCGCCTCGGCGATCCCCATGGCCGTCTCCGCGGCGACCAGCACCCCGAGCGGCAGCGCCAGCAGCATCCCCCACGCCCGGTCCGGCAGCAGCGCCCGGCTCTCCTCGGCCAGCGCCCGCGCGGCGGCGGGCCACCCCTGCCGCAGCGCCACCTCCGCGCGCGCCGCGCCCAGCACCGCCCGCCATGTCGTCGCCCCTTGCGCCACCGCCCGGTCCAGCAGCGCGTCGCAGTGCCGCGCGGCCTGGTCCGGCCGGTCGGCGTGCATCAGCGCCAGCACCGCGCCCGCCAGCAGGTCAACGGTGTCATCGTCCAGCTCCCGCGACCGCAGCACCGCCTCCGCGTCCCGCGCGACATCCGCGACGGCCCCCGCCGCCAAGCCGGACAGCAGCCGCCCCGCCGGGTCATCGCACGGACGCGGCCCGTGGAACCACTGCCCGGCGACCTCCAACGCGCCCGACGCGAAACCCTTGTGCCACAACGAGTACCGCGCCTGGACCGCCGGGTCGGCCAGCACGTGGTCCGGCCGCGCCGCCGCGGTGAAGCGCCACTGCGCGCCTGCCAGCGCGTCGGCGAGGGCCGCCCGCTCCGGCCCGGCCGCCGCCGTCAGCGCCAGCTCCAGGCAGCGCACGGCGAACGCGCCCCCGGCCACCGCCGCCGCCCGCAGCACCTCGACCGCCCACGCCCCGGCCCGCCCGCTGGCGACCAGGTGCCGGGCCACGTCGACGGCGTCCGCGCCGTGGCCGTGCAGCACGCGCGCGGCACGGTGGTGCACGTCCGCGCGCTCGGCCAGGCCCAGCGCGCCCAGCACCGCCGCGCGCACCAGCTCGTGCGCGAACCGCCCGGCCGTCACCAGCCCCGCCGAGGTCAGCGCGCTCGTCGCCGACACGACCGCCGACCGGGGCAGCCCGGACAGCTCGGCCACCAGCCCCGGCAGGGCCTGTCCACCCAGGACGGCCACCGCGGTCGCGACGGCGGGCAGCCGTTCGTCCCCCCGGTGCAGGCAGGACAGGACCGCGTGGCCGAACGCCATCCCCCGACCCGGGTCGTCGAGCCCGTCTGCCAGCAGTCCCCGCACCAGCACCGGGTTCCCGCCGGTGACCCGCAGGCACAGCGACAGCAGCGCGTCGTCGGGGACGACCCCCGTCAGCGCGATCAGCTCGCCGATGCCCGCCGCGGTCAACGGGGCGAGCCGCACGCGGCGGTCCGCCGTCAGGGTCAGGTCGGTCGCGGGCAGCGGTTCCCACTCGGTGATGACCAGCAGCACCGGCGCCGCGCCGGACCTGGCGCGCAGGGCGGTGAGCGCGCGCAGCGACTCCGCGTCGGCGTGCTGCACGTCGTCCACCGCCACCACGACCAGACCGCGATCGGCGACGGCCAGGACCGATTCGACGAACCGCTGCGGCGTCGCGTCGTCCAGCGCCGAGCAGAGCTGGCGGACCACGCCCAGGCCCAGCTCGCGCTCGTGCCGGGAGCCCACGGCGGTGAGCAGCCGGGCGCCGGACTCCAGCGCCAGGTCGGTCAGCCTGGCCAGCACCTCGGTCTTGCCGCAGCCCAGCGGCGCGGTGACGGCCACGACCCGCCCGGCGCCCGCCGCGGCGGCGGCCAGCTCGGCCGACAGCCCGGCCAGCGCGCGACCGCGCTCGACCAGGCGCCCATCGACCTGGGTCATCGGGACTTCCCTCCACCCGGCTCTCGGCGCACGGCGTCGAGACTGTACTCCCGGCGGACGGCGCTGGAGAAGCACTCGGGGATAGGGGTTCCGGGCCTGGGCGCGATGTCGCTGGTAGCGGCTGGATGCGTTGCGGTGGAAGGACCTCACGGCAGGGGGCGGGTAGGGGGTCGCGGGGGGTTGTAGGCCCCCTGTCCCGCTGGGAGAGTCGGTGGACGACCTGACCGAGAGCCCGTTCTCCTGCTGGGGGAAGACGCCATGACCGCTGTCGCCGACTCGACCGTCGGCGCCGACCCGCGCGATCCCGCGCTGCGGTTGGCCAAGCTGCTCGACGGCGGCTCGATCGAGCCGCTGCACGGCCCCGACGGCTGCGCGGTCACCGCCGTGCGCGGTCGGGTCGGCGGCGCCCCCGCCATCGCCTACTGCTCCGACGCCACCCGCATGGGCGGGGCGATGGGGGCCGAGGAGGCCGACCGGGTCATCCACGCCATCGAGACCGCCGTGCGCCTGCGCGTGCCGGTGATCGGCCTGTGGCACTCCGGCGGGGCCAAGCTCGCCGACGGCGTCGAGTCGATGGACGGCGTGGGGCGGATGTTCGCCGCGATGACGCGCGCCTCCGGTGTGGTGCCGCAGCTCTCGGTCGTGCTCGGGCCCGCGGCGGGCGCGGCGGCCTACGGCCCGGCGCTGACCGACCTGGTGGTCATGTCGACCGCGGGGCGGGTGTTCGTCACCGGCCCGGACGTGGTGCGCAGCGTGACCGGCGAGGAGATCGACCAGGAGGGCCTCGGCGGCGTCGAGGCGCACGGGCGGCGCTCCGGGGTCGTGCACGTGACCGTGGGGACCGAGGACGAGGCGTGCGCGCGGGCCCGCGCGATCACCCTGCTGCTGAGCCGCCCCGGGCTGCTCGACGTGCACGGGCTCCCCGGCGGCGACCGCCCGCGCGAACTGCTGCCGGAGTCGCCGCGCCGGGCCTACGACGTCAAGCCGCTGGTGCGCTCGCTGCTCGACGGCGGGCTGTTCGAGGAGTTGCAGGCCAGGTGGGCGGCCAACGTCGTCATCGGCCTCGGCAGGCTGGCCGGGCGCACCGTCGGCGTCATCGCCAACAACCCGATCCGCAAGGGCGGCTGCCTGGACTCGCTGTCGGCCGAGAAGGCGTCGCGGTTCGTCCGGATGTGCGACAGCTTCGGCGTCCCGCTGGTCGTGCTGGTCGACGTCCCGGGCTACCTGCCCGGCGTGGGCCAGGAGTGGGGCGGCGTCGTGCGGCGCGGCGCGAAGCTGCTGCACGCCTTCGCCGAGGCCACCGTGCCGCGCGTGACACTGATCACCCGCAAGTCCTACGGCGGCGCGTACATCGCGATGAACTCCCGCTCGCTGGGCGCCACGCGCGTGTTCGCGTGGCCCGGGGCGGAGGTCGCGGTGATGGGCGCGGAGGCCGCCGTCGGCGTGCTCCACCGCAAGAAACTCGCCGCCGCAACGGATTCCGAGCGCGAGCCGCTGCGCGAGCGGCTCGTCGAGGAGCAGCGGCGCACCGCGGGCGGCGTCGGCCGGGCGCTCGCGCTCGGCGTCGTCGACGAGGTGATCGCCCCGGAGCAGACCCGGCGCAAGATCGCGGAAGCTCTCGCGAGCGCTCCCCCGGGACGCGGACACCATGGCAACATCCCCCTGTAACGGGCAGCGATCGGCGGAGGACCGCATGGACAACACGACCGACCTCTGGGTGCGCAAGTTCCACCCGTCCCCCGACGCGGCGGCCAGGCTGCTGTGCCTGCCGCACGCCGGCGGCTCGGCCAGCTACTTCTTCCCGGTGTCGCGCAGCCTCGCCCCCCGGGTCGAGGTGCTCGCGGTGCAGTACCCCGGCCGCCAGGACCGCAGGCAGGAGCCGTGCCTGGACAGCGTCCCGGCCATCGCCGACGCGCTGGTGGACGTGGTGGCCCCGCACGCGGACAAGCCGCTGACCCTGTTCGGCCACAGCATGGGCGCCTCCATCGCCTACGAACTCGCGGTCCGCCTGGAGAAGCGCGGCATCACCCCCGCGGGCGTGTTCGTCTCCGGCCGCCGCGCCCCCAACGCCTCGCGCGACGAGCGCGTCCACGAGCGCGACGACGCGGGCCTGCTCGCCGAGATCAAGCGCCTCAACGGCACCGAGTCCCAGCTCCTCGACGACGACGAGGTGCTGCGCATGGTCCTGCCCGCCATCCGCGCGGACTACAAGGCCGCCGAGACCTACCGCCCCACCCCCGGCGACTCCATCACCGCCCCCGTGCACGCCCTCATCGGCGACGCCGACCCCAAGGCCACTGTGGACGAGGCGAGCCGCTGGGCCGAGCACACCACCGGCCCGTTCAAGCTCGAGGTCTTCCCCGGCGGCCACTTCTACCTCAACCAGGTCGTGCCCCAGGTGCTCGACCGCATCTCCACCCACATCGAAGGCGCCCTCGCCGCGAGCTGACCCACCGCCCGCCCCATCCTGGACCACCCGGCCCGGGGTGGGGCGGTGGCTTCGACGACCAAGCGCCGGGTGAGCCAAAACCAACGCTCCGGCCGCACGCCTTGGCCAATTCTTGTCAGCCGGAACGGCAAAGGAAAACCAAACTCCACATTCACGCGTGAATCATTTACGGTCGGGGCATGAACCGCATCCGAAAATGGGCAGCGGGGGCCGTCGCCGCCACCCTCGTCGCCAGCGGGGCGATCGCGACGGCCGAGGCCGCCGAGAACCCGTACCAGCGTGGGCCGGAGCCGACCGTCGAGGTGTTGGAGGCAGAGGCGGGGCCTTACCCGGTCGAGACGGTCGACGCGCCGGGTGACGGCGGGTTCGCCAAGGGGACCGTCTACTACCCGGCCGACACCAGCGAGGGCACGTTCGGGGCGCTGGCCGTCTCGCCCGGGTTCCTGTCGGCGCAGACCGCCATCGCGTGGCTGGGGCCGCGGTTGGCCTCGCACGGGTTCGTCGTGGTCACCATCGACACGAAGACGCCGCAGGACTCGCCGGACCAGCGGGCCGACCAGTTGTTGGCGGCGCTGGACTGGGTCGTCGGCGCGGACAGCCCGGTGGCCGACCGGGTCGACCCGGCGCGGCTGGGTGTGCTGGGGCACTCGATGGGCGGCGGCGCGTCGCTCGTGGCCGCGCAGAAGCGGCCCGAGCTGCTGGCGACCGTGCCGCTGACGCCGTGGAACATGACCAAGGACTGGTCGCGGCAGCGGGTGCCGACACTGATCGTGGGCGGGGAGAACGACGCGATCGCCGGGGTGGCCGAGCACGCCGAGCCGTTCTACGAGTCGCACGGCGGCGAGAAGGCGTACCTGGAGATGCGCGGCGAGGACCACTTCGTCGTCAACTCGCCGACCCCCACCGTGGGCAAGTACGCGGTGTCCTGGCTCAAGCGGTGGGTCGACTCCGACACCCGCTACGAGCAGTTCCTCTGCCCGGGCCCGCAGGCCGACGCGGTGATCTCCGAGTACCGCGACACCTGCGACTGACCCACGGGGCCTGGTGCGCGGCGGCTCAGCGGCGCACCGGGCTGGGCAGCGTGAACTGGATGGTCTCCCGCGCGACCTCGTGCTCCGCGGCGTTCACCGGTCCCAGGCCGCCCAGCGCCGCCAGCACCTCCTCGACCAGGCGCGGCGGCGCCGAGGCGCCCGCGGTGAGGCCGATGACGCCGACGCCGACGAGCCAGCCGGGGCGCAGGGCGCCGACGTCGTCGATCAGGTGCGCTTGGCGTCCGGCGCGCCTGGCCAGCTCCACCAGCCGCTGCGAGTTAGACGAGTTCTCCGACCCGACCACCAGCACCAAGTCCGCGCGGTCGGCGATGGCGCGCAGGGCGTTCTGGCGGTTGGTCGTGGCGTAGCAGATGTCGTCGGAGCCCGGGCCGCGCAGCGCCGGGAAGCGGGCCTTGAGCACGTCGACGATCTCCCCCGCCTCCTCCACCGAGAGCGTGGTCTGCATCAGGTAGGACAACCGGGTCGGGTCCTCGACCTCGACCAGCGCCGCCTCCGCCGCGGACTGCACCAGGATGGTCTGGTCCGGCGCCTCGCCGAGGGTCCCCTCGACCTCCTCGTGGTCGGCGTGCCCGATGAGCAGCACCGTGTCACCGCGCCCGGCGAACCGGCGGGCCTCGGTGTGCACCTTGGCCACCAGCGGGCAGGTGGCGTCGATGACGTCGAGCTCGCGCTCGGCGGCCACCCCGCGCACCGCTGGCGAGACCCCGTGCGCGGAGAAGACCACCGTCGCGTCGTCCGGGACGCCGTCGAGCTCGTCGACGAACACCGCGCCGCGCGCCTCCAGGTCGGCCACGACGTGGGTGTTGTGCACGATCTGCTTGCGCACGTAGACCGGCTGGGACGTGCGGGAAAGCGCTTTCTCCACCACCTCCACCGCGCGCTCCACGCCCGCGCAGAACGAGCGCGGCGCGGCCAGCTCCACCCGCCGCGGACCGGTGACCGCCAGCCACGCGCCGAGCGCAGACCTGGCCGCCCGCTCGTGCTCGCCGTCCGCGCGCAGGCCCAGGCCCACACCGCCGAAGACGGTGTGGGCCGTGGTCTCACCGGTGCTCAGCGCCCGCTGCTCGACGTCGAGGCCGTGCCGCCGCAGCTCGGCGGCCAGCAGCGGCGCGGCCGGGCACGGCACCGGGGGCCCGGCCGGCCGGACCAGGGTGGTAGCGACCAGGACGGGGGTCATGCTGTCCTCCGGTGCGTTGCGCGGTTCTGCTGTCCCGACTGTGTGCGTCGACTCAGTGGTCCCGGCGCGCGGCGAGGCAGGCCAGGGCGGCCAGCTCCGCCGACGGCCGGGGGCGCGGGCTCGCCGCGTCGAGGTGGTCGAGCGCCTGCGACAGCAGGGTGTCGGCCTTGGTGCGGGCCCAGTGCCGCCCGCCCGCCCGGTCGATCAGCTCGGCGGTGTGCGCGAGCTGCTCGGGGCTGAGCTGGGCCGGGTCGCGGTAGATGCCGTCCAGCTCGGCGGCCGCGGGGCACCCGGCCGCCAGGGCGGCCACGACCGGGAGCGACTTCTTGCGGTTGTCGATGTCGGAGTGCGCGGGTTTGCCGGTGGCCGCCGGGTCGCCCCAGATGCCGAGCAGGTCGTCGGCGAGCTGGAAGCACACGCCCATGTGCTCGCCGAACGCGCGCAGGTCGTCGACCTGGTCACGGGTGCCGCCGCCGTAGAGCGCGCCGAGGGCCGTCGAGCAGCCCAGCAGCGCGCCGGTCTTGCCCAGGGCCATGGCCAGGCACTCGTCGACGCCGACGTCCTGGCGGCGCTCGAAGGACAGGTCGGCGGCCTGGCCGTCCTGCACCGCGAGCACCCCGGCCGACAGCTCCCGCGCCCCGTGCGCGGCGAGCGGGTCGCCCGCCGTGGCGATGACGTCGTAGGCCAGCGTCAGCAGCGCGTCGCCCGCCAGGATGGCCGGGCCGACGCCGAACACCGACCAGGCCGTCGGCCGGTGCCGCCGGGTGCGGTCGCCGTCCATGACGTCGTCGTGCAGCAGGGTGAAGTTGTGCACCAGCTCCACCGCCACGGCGGCGGGCAGGGCGGCGTCCACGTCGCCGCCCACCGCCTCCGCGGCCAGCAGCACCAGCGCGGGCCGCACCGCCTTGCCCGCCTTGACCTCGGCGGGGTCGGCGGCGCGGCCGTGCTCGTCCCACCACCCGAAGTGGTACCCGGCGATCCGGCGCATGGACTCCGGCAGGCCCTCCACCGCCGCCCGCAGCGCGGGGTCGAGGAGGGTGCGGCTGTGCGCCAGCACCTCGCGCGCGGATCGGTTTCCAGGGCGCACGTCGAGAGTGGACATGGGGTCCTTTCCTGGGTCGCTCAGAGTCCGATTTGGACGTTCTCCAGCACGCCCAGCGCGTCCGGCACCAGCACCGCCGCGCTGTAGTACGTGCTGACCAGGTAGGACAGCAGCGCACGGTTGTCCACGCCCATGAAGCGCACGGACAGGCCGGGCTGGTACTCGTCGGGGATGCCGGTCTGGTGCAGGCCGATGACGCCCTGGTCGGCCTCGCCGGTGCGCATGGCGATGATCGAGGTGGTGTTGTGCTCGCTGATCGGGATCTTGTCCGAGGGCAGGACCGGCACGCCGCGCCAGGACACCTGCTGCCTGCCGTGCACGTCGACGGTCGGCGGGTAGAGGCCGCGCTTGTTGCACTCGCGGCCGAACGCGGCGATCGCGCGCGGGTGGGCGAGGAAGAAGTCGGTGCGGCGGCGGCGCGAGAGCAGGTCGTCCATGTCGTCCGGCGTGGGCGCGCCGTCGCTGGTGTGCAGGCGCTGCTTGAGGTCGGCGTTGTTGAGGAACCCGAAGTCCGGGTTGTTGATCAGCTCGTGCTCCTGGCGCTCGCGCAGCGCCTCGATGGTCAGCCGGAGCTGCTGCTCGACCTGGTTCATCGGCTGGTTGTAGAGGTCGGCGACGCGGGTGTGCACGCGCAGGACGGTCTGGGCGACGCTGAGCTCGTACTCGCGCGGCGCCATGTCGTAGTCGACGAACGTCCCGGGCAGGTCGACCTCGCCGCTGTGCCCGGAGGCCAGGGCGATCTCCTTCTCGCCCCAGCGGTTGCTGGCCTCGCGCCGGGCCGAGCGGATGGCCTCGACGTGCGCGGCGAGCTCGCTGGACTGCTCCTGCACCGCGAGGAACTCGCTGCGCGAGAGGAACATCAGGATCGCGGGCGTGTTCGCCTTGACCGTGTGCTCCCAGGTGGCGTCGCTGCTGATCAGCGCCTTCTCGCCCCAGAACTCGCCGTCGGCGAGCCGGTCGACGACGGCCTCGTCGCCGTAGCCGCCCCGAGTGGTGCGGGTGACCTTGCCGTGCGCGATGAGGTAGATGCCGTCGGCCGGGCGCCCGCCTGCCACGATGACCTCGCCCGCGGCCACCTGGCGCTGCTGGAAGCGGCCCGCGAGCGCGGCGAGCACCCCCTCGTCGGCGACGCCGCGCAGGATGCCGACCTCGCGCAGCTCCGGCGGCACGACGGCGACGTCGGCGCCGGTGTTGGTGAAGGACACGCGGCCGTCGCCCACGGTGTAGGTGAGGCGGCGGTTGACCCGGTAGGCCGCGCCCGGGGTCTCGACCCAGGGCAGCAGCCGCAGCAGCCACCGGGGCGAGATCTCCTGCATCTGCGGCACGGACTTGGTCGTCGTCGCCAGCTTGCGGGCGGCGGCGGTGCCGAGGGACTGCGGGCTGGTCTGGTCAACGGGCTCGAGGAGGCCGGTCACGCGTCATACCGCCAATCTGCTGTGTTCTGGTGGGGAGCGGGGACGTCGGTCGAGGTCTTGCGCTGGGTGCTGGCCGGGGGCGGTGTGGGCTTGGGCCGCGCGGTCGGGCGCACCGCGGCGGCCTCGGGGTCGGTGGCCGGGACCGCGGCGCCCGTGCCGGAGGTGGCGGGCGGGCGCGGGAACAGCAGCGAGTTGGCCGGGACGTGGTCGAGCCGCACCCCGGGCGGGGGCGGTGTGGTCGGTCGGCCCGCGGGGGTCACGATGTGCGGGCCTGCCGGGTGGGCTTGTTCTGACGCGGGCATGGCGCTCCTGCTGACAGCGGCGCGGACGGCCTCGGCCGCCCGCGCCGGGCGGGTCAGAGACCGATCTGGACGTTCTCCATGACCGCGAGCGCGTCCGGGACCAGGACGGCGGCGGAGTAGTAGGCGCTGACCAGGTAGGAGATGACAGCCTTCTCGTTGACGCCCATGAACCGCACCGACAGCGACGGCTGGTACTCGTCGGGGATGCCGGTCTGGTGCAGGCCGATGACACCCTGCTGGGCCTCGCCGGTGCGCATGAGCATGATCGAGGTGGAGCGGGTGTCGCTCACCGGGATCTTCGAGCACGGCAGCAGCGGGATGCCGCGCCAGCTCGGCACCTGGTGCCCGGCGACGTCCACGTTGGCCGGGTAGATGCCGCGCTTGCTGCACTCGCGGCCGAACGCGGCGATCGCGCGCGGGTGGGCCAGGATGACGCTGGGGTCCTTCCACACCTTGGCCAGCAGCTCGTCCATGTCGTCCGGGGTGGGCGCGCCGTTGCGGGTGTGGATGCGCTGGCGGGCGTCGCAGTTGCGCAGCAGCCCGAAGTCCTTGTTGTTGACCAGCTCGTGCTCCTGGCGCTCGCGCAGCGCCTCGATGGTCAGCCGGAGCTGCTGCTCGACCTGGTCCATCGGCTGGTTGTAGAGGTCGGCGACGCGGCTGTGCACGCGCAGCACGGTCTGGGCGACGCTGAGCTCGTACTCGCGCGGGTTGTCCTGGTAGTCGACGAACGTGCCCGGCAGGTCCACCTCGCCCTCGTGGCCGGCCGACAGCTCGATCGGGTGCTCGCCGTCGCGGTTGCCCGCGCCGGACTCGACGAACGCGCGCAGGTGCTCGGCGAGCGGCTCGGAGCGCTCGAGGAGGTTCTGGAAGTCCGCGCGGCGCAGCGTCAGCACCGTGGTCGGGGTGGCGGCGCGGGCGGTGAAGTCCCAGATCTTCTCCTCCAGCAGACCCCACTGGTCGAAGTAGTCGCCGTCGGCCACCACCCCGACCACGGCCTCCTCGCCGTACTGGCCCGCGGCGTGCTGCTCGACGCGGCCGTGGGCGATCACCAGGAACTTGTCCTCGGCGTGCCCCCACTCCACGAGCGTGTCGCCCGCCTCGAAGGTCTCCTCGGCGAACAGGTTCGCCAGGGCGGCCAGCGTCTCCTCGTCGTCGAACTCGCGCAGGAAGGCCAGCTCGCGCAGGTCGCCCGCGATGACCCGGGACTGCGAGCCGCTGCGGTCGACATCGATGCGGCCGTCACCGACGGTGTAGCTGCGGCGCTGGTTCACCCGGTAGGTGCCGCCGCTGACCTGGGTCCACGGCAGCACGCGCAGCAGCCAACGGGAGGTGATCTCCTGCATCTGCGGCACGGACTTCGTCGTGGTCGCGAGGTTTCTCGCCGCCGCGGTCCCCAGCGACTGCTGCGCAGCGGCGTCGAGGGGGTGCAGGGTCTCGGTCACAGCGGTACCGCCATTCCTGTTCCGGATGCCTGAAACGAGTCGATCGGTCGGGGACGCGTGCGCCATCGCACCGACGCGGCGCTGGACTCCCTTGTGCGCCAACGGGGTCGCGTCGACCGTCGTCGAAGCTAGCAACAGCGCGGACGCACCGTCAGTCCCTGAATGGGATGGTTGTTTCGCACCCCGGACAGCCCCAGGTCACTCTGAGATCAACATTTGGCGACCGCGCCACCCGTCTTTCACTCGATGATCTCCGATCTCGCGGCAATCGGGGGCACCTGCCGCGTCGCACTGGCGGCCGGGGCGGCAAACTGGTCCAATGACCGGTTCGGTGATCATCCTGGGCGGGCGCAGCGAGATCGGCGCCGCGCTGGGTCGCGAGCTCGTGCTGGCCGGGGCGCGCGAGGTGGTGCTGGCCGCGCGTGACCCGGCGTCGGTCGGCGGGGTGGAGCGCGACCTGCGGGCCGCGGGCGCGACGGCGGTCACCGCCGTGCGCTTCGACGCCGACGACCTGGGGTCGCACGCCGGGCTGGTGCGGCGGCTGGCGGCCGAGCACGCGCCGGTGGCCGCGGTCGTGGTGGCCTTCGGCGTGCTGGGGGACCAGGCGCGCGCCGAACGCGACGTCGACCACGCGGTGTCGGTCGTGCACACCGACTACGTCGCCCAGGTGAGCGTGCTCTCGCACTGGGCGAACGCGCTGCGCGCACAGGGCGGCGGCGACCTGGTGGCGTTCTCGTCGGTGGCGGGGGTGCGCGTGCGGCGGGCCAACTACGTCTACGGGTCGGCCAAGGCCGGGTTGGACGGTTTCGCCTCCGGCCTGTCCGACGCCCTGGTCGGCAGCGGGGTCCGGCTGCTGGTGGTGCGGCCGGGGTTCGTGGTCGGCCGGATGACCGAGGGCATGTCGCCCGCCCCGCTGTCCAGCACGCCCGCCCAGGTCGCCCGCGCGGCGCGGAAGGCGCTGGCCGCGGGCAGGCGCGACGTGTGGGTCCCCTTCGGCCTGCGCCCGCTGTTCTTCGTCCTGCGGCTGCTGCCCCGGTGGCTGTGGCGGCGCATGCCGCGCTGAGCGGCCCGTCCGCGGTGGACGCCCAAACCCCGCTGGCGGGTGCGTCCGCCATGCGTGCGACGCTCTTCGGTACACGCAGGTCATGGCGAGAATGGGGGCCCGCAGTGGTCGACGGTCTGACCACCACGCTGAACTGGTTCGCGCTCGGGATGGCCCTGTGGTCGGTCGTCCTCGTCATCCTGCTCCGGCCCCCGCTGCCGGGCAGGCCGGACGGGTGGGCCTTCCTCGGGGTGCTGGCCCTGCTGGAGCTGGGGCTGCTGGTCCAGGCCGTGGTCGGGCTCGCGCGGCTGGCCGGGACCGACCGCGAGGTCGAGGGGCTGACCTTCGCCGGGTACCTGGTCGGCGTGCTGCTGGTGCTGCCGATCGCGGTGTTCTGGTCGTTGACCGAGCGGACGCGGTGGGGTGTGGCGGTGCTGGTCGTCGGCTGCCTGACCGTCGCGGTGCTGAACGTGCGGTTGGCCCAGGTGTGGACGGGGGCGGCGGGTGTCTGAGCCGACCCTGCGCGAGGCGACCCGCAGCGGGCCGGGCAGGCTGCTGATCGCGGTGTACGCCCTGTTCGCGCTCGCCGCGTGCGCGCGCTCGGCGGTGCAGATCGGGACGCACTTCGAGCGGGCGCCCACGGCCTACCTGCTGTCCGCGCTGGCCGCCGTCGTCTACGTCGTGGCCACCGTGGGCCTGGTGCGCGGGTCCCGGGCGTCGCGGCGGGTGGCGGTGGTGTCGTGCGCGGTGGAACTGGTCGGGGTGGTGGCGGTGGGCGCGTTCAGCCTGCTGCACCCGGCGGCCTTCCCGGACGCGACCGTCTGGTCGCTGTTCGGCCGCGGTTACGGATTCGTTCCCCTGGTGCTGCCCGTACTCGGACTGCTGTGGATACGCCGGACGGCGCCGGGAGCCACTCGGACGGCCCAGTGAGGCCCGTTCTCGGGGCGCACTCGATCTGCGCAGCGTGAACGCCGGGATCGAACCACTGGATCAATACCTATTCACCGAGAAAAACGGAACGCTCAATTCCGTGACAACCACGGCAGCCACCCGAGTGGTTAATCCGAGGTGTCGCGAACGTGTCCGCGATGGCTCCGACGAGAGTCGCCAAGGCAGACGGGCGCGGCCCGACCGACTGTTCCAGGTCTCATCTTCGAGCCGCCAACAGCAGTTGCTTAAGGTAGTCTTGAGGTTTCGGTTGGTGATTAACTCACGCAGTAAAACCCAGCCAATCGTTACCCTCTGTTTCCAGGATTAATCATGGGATTGCAAGAGTTCGTTGAACCGGAAAGCACCGGGAGCGCACCCGGTTTCGGCGGGTAGGCCCGCCGCCGCATGTCGATGGTCCGAACGGTCTAGGCCCGGCGACTGGACCGGGCCCCGATTCCCATTGTTAACGGCATCAATTGCCAAAGCTTCCACTCTCGTGGGCCAACCCGTTAGATTCAATCTGAAGAGTGGGAACGGTGGGGAAATACCGTCACACTGCGTGACGCCGATGCTGGTGCGGGGGGTCGGCGGAGCGCGGAGGAAGCGGAGGGTCAGACCATGTCGCTGGTTGAACGCCACGACGAGTTCAGCGCGCTCACCCGGCTCTACGCCGAGGCCGCCCGCGGCCGGGGCCAGGTCGCCCTGATCAGCGGCGGCGTGGCCAGCGGCAAGACCGAGCTGCTGCACACCTTCGCCGAGCACGTCGCCGGGGCGGGCGCCGTGCTGCTGGCCGCCACCGGTTCACGGGCCGAGCGGACGCTGCGCTTCGGCGTGGTCCGCCAGCTCGCGCAGAGCCCGGACATCCCCGGCACCCTCGGCGAGCAGGCCACCAGGATGCTGCGCGTGCGCGAGGCGGCCGACGCCGAGGGCGGCGGCGACCCGTCGGCCCTGGGCCGCGAGAGCGCCCGCATGCTCGACACCCTGTGCGCCACCCTGCTCGACGTCGCCAAGCAGGCCCCGGTCGTGATCGCCGTCGACGACGTGCAGTTCGCCGACCCCGCCTCGCTGCAGTCGCTGCTCTACCTGCAGCGGCGCATCCGCTTCGGCCGGGTGCTGGTGGTGCTGACCGAGTGGGCGCTGCCCCGGCCCACCCAGGCGGTGTTCCGCGCCGAGGTCACCCGCCAGCCCAACACCTGCCACCTGCGCCTGGCCCCGCTGTCCCCGGCGGGCGTCGCCGAGCTGCTGGCCCAGCGCTTCGACCAGGCCACCGCCGCCGCCCTGGCCCCGGTGCACCACGCCGTCAGCGGCGGCAACCCGCTGCTGGTGACCGCGCTGGCCGAGGACCACCGGGCCGCGGGCAGGCGGGCGGGCGAGTCCGACGTCGTCGTCGGCCCCGAGTTCGCCGCGGGGGTGCTGGCCTGCCTGCACCGCTGGGAGCCGGGCATGCTCGACGTGGCCAGGGGCCTGGCCCTGCTCGGCGGCACGGGCACCCCGGTCGTGCTGGCGTCCCTGCTGGAGATGACCTCCGACTGCGCCGCCCAGGCGCTGGACGTGCTGGAGATGGCCGGGCTGCTCGACGCGGGGCGGTTCCGGCACCCGGTGGCCAAGGCCGCGGTCCTGGACAGCATGGCCCCGGCCGAGCGCGGCGAGCTGCACCTGCGCGCCGCCCGCCTGTGCTTCCGCGACGGCGCCCAGGCCGTCGAGGTCGCCGCGCACCTCACCGCGGCGGCCGACCTGGACACCCGGGTCAGCGGGCAGTGGGCGGTGGCGGTGCTGCGCAACGCGGCCCAGGAGGACATCGTCGCCGACCGGGTCGACCTGGCCGTCCACCGCCTGGAGCTCGCCGCCGCGATCACCGACGAGCCCGACGAGCACGCCGACCTGACCACCGAGCTGCTGCGCGTGGAGTGGCGGCGCAACCCCTCGGCCGCCGCCCGGCACCTGACTCCGCTGCGGGCGGCGATGGCCGAGGGCGGCCTGTCCCCGCGCAACCGGCTGCACCTGGCGAAGTTCCTGCTCTGGTACGGCCACACCGACGAGCTGGCCGAGGCGCTGTCGGCGTTATCGGGCGCACCGGACTCCCCCGCCACCGGCCAGGCCGGGCTCGCCCTGCACTGGCTCGAGTTCCTGCACCCCCCGGTCGTCACCGCCGTGCCCGCCCCGCGCCAGTCCGGGGTGATCACCGACCCCTGGACCCGGGTCGCGGCGATGCTGGACCGGGTCCGCTCCGGCGCGCCCCGCTCGGAGACGATCACCGCCGCCGAACAGGTGCTGCAGAGCTGCCGACTGGGCGAGCAGACCCTCGGCTCCCAGCTCTCCGCGCTGGTCACCCTGATCCTCGCCGACCGCACCGACCGCGCCGCGCACTGGTGCGACGCGCTGCTGGTCGACGCCACCGAGCGCGGCGCCGACACCTGGCTGGCCGTCCTCGGCGCGCTGCGCGCCGAGGTGTCGCTGCGCCAGGGCGACCTCGCCGCCGCCGCCGAGGGCGCGCGCGGCGCCGTCGAGCGCCTCTCCCCCCAGGGCTGGGGCGTCGCCATCGGGGTGCCGCTGGCCGTGCACGTGGCCGCCGCCACCGCCATGGGCGCGCACGACCGGGCGGCGGGCCTGCTGCGCACCCCCGTGCCCGAGGCGATGTTCCAGACCCAGTTCGGCCTGCGCTACCTCGCCGCCCGCGCCGAGCACTACCTGGCCACCGGCCGCGCGCACGCCGCGCTGGCCGACCACCAGCGCTGCGGCGCCCTGATGGCCCGCTGGGACCTGGACCTGCCCGCCCTGGTCCCCTGGCGCTCCGGCGCCGCCGCCGCCCACCTGGCCCTGGGCAACCGCGACGCCGCCCGCGTCCTGATGGCCGAGCAGATGTCCCGCCCCGGCGCCGACGGCCCCCGCACCCGCGGCATCTCCCTGCGCGTCCTCGCCGCGGCGGCCACCACCGAACGCCGCATCCCCCTCCTCGATGAGTCCGTCGAGTCCCTGCACACCGGCGGCGACCGCTACGAACTCGCCCGCTCCCTCCTGGCCCTGAGCCACGCCCACAACACCACCGGCGACACCGAACGGGCCCGCACGGTGGCCCGCCGCGCCGCCCAACTGGCCAAGGGCTGCCAGGCAGACCCCCTGACCCGCGAGCTCATCCCCGGACGGGAGGCCGAAGTGCCGGAACAAACCACCGAGCGACGCCCAGACACCACCGCCGCCCTGGACATCCTCAGCGACGCCGAACGCCGCGTGGCGGTGCTGGCCGCACTGGGACACACGAACCGGGAGATCGGCGGCAAGCTCTACATCACGGTGAGCACCGTGGAACAACACCTGACCCGCGTCTACCGCAAACTCAACGTCAGCAGGCGCACCGACCTCCCCGCGGGCCTGCCCCAACAACTCCTGGCGGCAGCCGCCGCCGAGGACAACTGACCCCCAGCGATCCCCAACGGCAGCGGACCGACCGGATGCCGCCCGCAGCCACCTACGGGCGCACGCGCCAGACCGCCCGCCGTCCACCCTGCCCCTCGCGCGCCACCCACCCCCACATCACAAACCCCAGGCCCGATCCCCGCGCACAACCACCCCGTCCGTTCAAACCCCACCACCCCGCGCGACACCAAACCCCGCCACACCACTGGGGGCGTCCCGATGCCCATTCTACCGGCTTAGCCCGAAAGTGACCCCGAAGTCGATCATGCCTGTGGACAACTCCACCGACCAGGCAGCGGACAGCGACCCACGGACATCACTCGTCCACTGAGGACACTCAATCCCAGGTGACACCCTCGAACGACCCCACCGAGGCGGACAGCGACAAACTCAGCAGGCCGTCACCGGTTCAGGTCCACAGCCCCGACCCGTAGGTCATGTCGTCGCGGTGGAGGGTGCGGCGGAGGGCGGAGCGGCGGACCTTGCCGGTGGCGGTGCGGGGGATCTGCGACCAGGTCAGCACCACCGGGTCGGCCAGGGGTGGCAGGTCCTGCTGGGCGGCGGCCCAGGCGAAGGGGGCCAGGGTGCCCGACTCGGTCACCACGACCGGGGTGGGCAGTTGGCCGGGGACGCCGAGGACTATGCACTCGACGGCTTCGGGGAGGCGGTCCTCCAGGATGTCCTCCAGCTCCACGCAGCTCTGGCCGGGGATCAGGTCGACCTCGCGGTCCAGCAGCCGGAACGCGCCGGTGGGGGTGCGCAGGCCGAGGTCGCCGGTGTTCCACCAGCCCTCGTTCCACTTGGCGTGCCAGCGGGCCTGTTCGGCGACGTAGCCGACGCAGGTGACCGGGGTGCGGACCAGGACCAGGCCGGGGGTGCCCGGTGGGACTTCGGCGAAGGTGCGGCGGTCGACGATGCGCAGGTGGGCGCGGCCGGGGGCGGGGCGGCCGAGGCCGCGGGTGGTCGGGTTCCGGCCCGCCCTGGCCGCCAGCGAGCGGCGGGTGAGCAGGCGGAAGGTCAGCGGGCCGGTCTCGGTTTGGCCCCACACCTGCAACCAGACCGGGCACCGCTTGCCGGAGGCTTCGAGGAAGGCGCGGATGGTCGGCGGGTGCATGGCGTCGAAGGTGCTGACGAACAGGCGGACCCCGGCGAACAGGTCGCTCGCGACGGCCAGCCGGGTCCAGCGGACGAAGGTGGACGGGAGCGCCTCGAGCGTGGTGGGCGGGTGCTCGCGCAGCACCGGCTCGACGTCGTCCGGGTCAGCGATGATCACCAGTTCGCGGGGGGCGAGCGACAGCACCGCCGCCGTCCACGGGACCGAGCGGCCGTGGCAGAAGGCGATGGCCGAGCACACCACGTCGGAGCGGCGGGCCGAGAGCACCGGGACGCGGGTGCCCTCGGCGGCGGCGATGCCGTGCAGCATGGTGCGGGTGGTGTGCACGACGAGCTTGGGCAGCCCGGTGGTGCCCGAGGTGTGGTTGACCACGAGCGGGGCGTCCGGTCCCCGCTCGACCACCGGTGGGGGCGGTTCGCCCTTGAACCCGGCCAGCGCGGTCGCCGCCCCGAAGTCCCCGTCGAGGCTGACCGTGCGGCCGACCACCGAGGTCAGGTCGACCCCCTCCGCCCGCGCCTTCGCCAGCACCGACCGACAGGTGATCAAGGTGGTTGGTTCGAGCCGCTTGACCAGCACCTGCAACGACTCCGCGGACAGGTGGTCCGACAGCAGCGCGGGCACCGCGCCCAACCGGGCCACGGCGGCGGCCAGCAGCACGTAGTCCCAGTGGTTGCGCTTGACGATGGCGACCGTGTCCCCCTCGGCCACCCCCGCCGCGTGCAGCGCCCCCGAGGTCTCCCGGACCAGGGCGGCCAACCCGGCCATGTCGTGCCGGACACCGCGCAGCGGAGCCAGGTCGAACGGCCTGCTCAGGTGCACGACGGTGGCCGCGGACCGCGCGGCGTCGTCGAACAAGGTGGCCAACGAGCGAATCTTCACGGGGTGTCCTTCCGCCCGACAACGGTGACCATGACCTGCGTCAGCCAGGTGTGCGCGGGGTCGGCGAAGGCGAGCACGGCCGCGTCGACCGCGGCCTCGGGGACCCGCCCGGCCAGCCGGGGCCGCAGGTGCTCGAGCCAGAGCGCGAACCAGCGGGCCTGCGGGGTGCCGCCGCGCACCACCTCGGCCCGGCCCTCGGCGCGCACGGACAGCCCGGCGTCCACCGCGAGGTCGACGTCGAGCAGGCCGCAGCGCGGGTGGTAGCCGGACTCGACCATCACCGCGTAGGCGGCGGCCTTGACCTCGGCGTGGAAGGCGCCGTCGGCGTGGCTGAACAGCGACGTCGTGTCGGTGTCCTCCAGGACCAGGAGCCCGCCGGGGGCCAGCGCGGCGGCCATCTCGCGCACCGCGGCACGGCGGTCGGCGAGGTGCTGGACGACCAGGCGGGCGTGCACCAGGTCGTAGTCCCCGCCGGGCAGCGGGTCGCGGCACACGTCGACCCGGTGCACCGGCACCCCGGCCGCGGCGAACCGGTCGGTGTCCAGGTCGACGGCCGTGACCTCGGCCCCTTGCGCGGCCAGCCACCCGGCCACCGAGCCGCGGCCCGCGCCGACCTCCAGGCACCGCCACCCCGGCCCCACGCCCAGCGCGCGCAGCCGGTCGCGGGTGCCCGGGTCCCACAACGCCTCGCCGAGGGCCAGCCGCTCGTCCTCGCGGGCGAACGCCGTGTCGAACACGTACACCCCGGTCACGTCCCGCTCCCGACCAACGCGGGCACGCGACCCGAGACCTTCTCCGCACGCGGCCACGTCGGCCCCGCATCAACCGCGGCAGCCACACCCCCACCGCCAAAGGCCGGACGCAGCGCCTCGCCCAGACCAGGCACGAAACTCGCCGCCCCGGTCACGTCCCGCCCCCGGCTCGCGTAATCCACAGTAGACACACCTTGGCCGACAGAGGCCGGGCGCAGCGCCGCCGCGATCAACGCCCCGTCAACAAACCAGGCCCCAGCCAGCCCGGTCACGTCCCACTCCCGACCAACACAGGCACGCGACCCAAGATCCTGGCCGCGACCTTCTCCGCCGACCGGACCGCCCCCTCCGCACAGGGCCGCGCCGACTCCCAGTCACCCGCGTAGTCCACAGTGCACGCGGCGCGCCCGACGAAGGCCGGGCGCAGCGCCATGGCGGCCGGGGTCGGCATCGGCAGCCCGTCGGCGAACCGGGCGACGACGGTCGCCCGCACCGCCTCGGTCAGACCGGGCACGAAGCGCGCCGCCCCCCTGACCAGCGCCGCCGCCACCGCCTCGTCCGGCGCCTCGAGCCAGTCGGCGGGCCGGGCGGCGACAATGCCGATCATGCCCATGCCCTGGGGCGCGCGGTCGGCGCAGCGCCGGTCGTCGAACGACAGGCCCGCCACCACCTGGTCCTCGACCCGGGGCACGGCCAGGGCGAATGACGGCGTCTCCGGGCCGAGCGGCCGGTCCAGCAGGCAGACGACCTTGACCATCGGCCGGTACTCGCAGGCGTGCACGTAGGCCGGGGCGCCCGGGTGCAGCCGGGCGGCGACGGGCGCGGGCACGGCGAGCACGATCTGCCGGGCGGTCAGCGCCGCCGCGTCGGTGACCAGGCGGGCCCCGGCGCTGGTCGTGGTGACCGCGCGGACGGGCACCCCGGTGCTGACGTCGAGGTGCTCGGCCAGCGCCAGCGACAGGGCGTCCATGCCGCCGCGGTAGGCGCGGTAGGTGCTCGGGGAGCCGACGGCGCGCAGGTGCGCCAGCATCGGCCCGGCGCAGGCGCGCTCGACGTCCCAGCCGAAGAACCCGGCGGCCAGCGGTTCGAGCAGGTAGTCGCGCAGCTCCCGGTTGCGGACGCGGGCCAGCGGCCGGTCGCCGTGCGCCTCCGGGGTCTCCACGTCGCGGCGGCGGGCCAGCGCCACCGCCAGCGCGGCGCGCGCGAACGGGCCCAGCGCCCGCCCGCCCCGCTCGCCCAGGCCGGGGACCACCCGGCCGCGGCGCCAGACGGCGATGTCGCGGCCGATCGGCGGGGCGCAGTCGTCGTCGAGGCCGAGCGCGCGCACCAGGCGCCAGGTGGCGGGGTAGCCTGCCACGCCGAGCATCTCCGCGCCGGTGTCGAACACCGCCCCGTGCCGCCGCACCGCGCGGGTGCGCCCGCCCACGGCGTCGTGGGCCTCGAACACGTGCACTGTCCGGCCTGCCGCGTGCAGCGCGTAGGCGGCGGCCAGTCCGGCCGGGCCCGCGCCCACCACGGCGACATCGAGGTCGGTCACCAGAACTCCACGAGGTTGACCACGAACAGGGACACCACCATGACCCGGTGCGCCAGCAGGCCGAGCTTGCGCGCGCCGAGCACGTCACCGAGGCCGACGCCGCGCCGGAGCTGCGCGACCCGCACCGCCAGCACGGGCAGCAGGGCCGGGGCGAACCACCACGGGGTCGCCCCGAGCCCGGCGGCCGAGACGACCAGGGCGGCCTCGGCCAGGCTCAGCGCGGCGATGAACGCGCGGTTGCCCGCGGCCCCGGCCAGCACCGCCACCGTCCGCCGCCCCACCTCGGCGTCGCCGCGGACGTCGGCGGTGTTGGAGTAGACGCCGACCAGCAGCGGGCCGAGGCCGAACAGCGCCGCCTGCACCGCGGCCATCGCCGAGACGGTCCCGCTGACGAGACCGACCCCGCAGAGCACGAGCCCCGCGCCGAAGCCCGCCAGGAAGACCTCCTGCGCGCCCCGGTAGCTGATCTTGAGGCCGTAGGAGTACTGGATGGCCGTGCCGAAGCACACGGCCAGCAGCACAAGTGTCCACAATGGAGCTTCGAGGCCGAGCGCCAGCCACAGCAGCCCGCCCAGCGCCGCGCACGTCCAGCCGAACCCGGTGGCCTGGCGCACGGTCAGCTCGCCGGTGAGCAGCGGCTTGCGGGCCAGCCTGCGCGCCGGGGCGTCCGGGCCGTAGTTGCGCGCGTCGCTGCCGTCGCGGAAGCCGGTGACGTCGTCGAACGCGACCGCGGCGGCGACCACCAGCACGGTGCCGACGCCGAAGGCCAGCAGGGTGCCCAGGCCCGTCAGCCCGCACAGCGACCAGGCCAGCGGCAGCGCGAGGTAGTAGTCCCAGACGTCGAGCTTGGCCAGCCGGGCGTAGGCGCTCAGCCGCCCCGGCGCCAGCGTGGTCACCGCGGCCCCCCGGGGAACGAGCAGACCGCGTCGGCGACGGCCTCGACCTCGGCGTCGGTCAGGTGCGGGTAGATCGGCAGCGCCAGGGTGCGCGCGCAGGCCAGCTCGGCGTGCGGCCAGTGCCGCCCCGGTCGGGTGTAGGGGGCGAACGCCTCCTGCGCGGGCAGCGGCCTCGGGTAGTAGACGTGGCTGCCCACGCCCCGGTCGGCCAGGTGCCGCCGGAGGTCGTCGCGCTGGTCGACCAGCAGCGAGTAGACGTAGAAGCAGCGCCCGTCGCGGCCCGGCGGCGGGGGCTGCACGCCGCGCTTGACCAGCCGCTCGAACCGGTCGGTGTAGTAGTCGGCGATGGCCGCCCTGCGCTCGAGCCTGGCCTGGAGGCCGGGCAGCCTGCGCAACTGCACCTCGGCGAGGATCTCGTCGAAGCGGCTGTTCGTCCCGACCACCCGGTGCTCGAACCGGCGCCCCGGCGGCTGGCCGTGGTTGCGCAGCATCCGCACCGCGCGGGCCAGGTCCACGTCGTCGGTGACCACCGCGCCGCCCTCGCCGACCGTGCCGAACGTCTTGACCTGGACGAAGGAGAACACGCCCGCGTCGCCCCAGCACCCGGCCGGGACGCCCTCGAGCACCCCGCCCTGGGCCACCGCCGAGTCCTCGACCAGCCACACGCCGTGCCGGGTGGCCAGCTCGCGCAGCGCGGGCATGTCGGCCATCACCGAGAACATGTGCGCGGGCATCAGCGCGGCGGTGCGCGGGGTGATGGCCTCCTCGACCTCGTAGGGCTCGACGGTCATCGTCCACGGGTGCACGTCGGCGAACACCGGCGTGGCCCCGACGGAGATCACCGAGGAGGCCAGCGGGGCGCAGCCGAACGCGGGCACCACCACCTCGTCGCCCGCGCCGACGCCCATGGCGCGCAGCACCAGGCTCAGCGCGCTGGTGCCCGACGAGCAGGCGACGACCTCCGCGGCGCCGACCTCGGCGCGCAGCGCGGCCTCGAACGCGGCGGTGCGCTCGCCGAGGATGAACCGCTGGTCGGCGCCGGTCCCGATGTCGTGCACGATCTCGAGGAGCTGGTCGCGCTCGTCGTCGAACAGGTCGGGGGGGAAGAACGGCAGCATCACGCGCCACCCCCGCCGTAGAAGGTGCGCACCAGCGCGCACACCCGGTCCAGGTCGGCGTCGGCCAGGTCCGGGTACAGCGGCAGCGCCACCGCCGTCGCGCACGCCCGCTCGGCCACCGGGAACTGCCCGCGCCGGTGGCCGAGGTCGGCGAAGCAGGGCTGCAGGTGCAGCGGGGTCGGGTAGTAGACCTCGGTCTCCACGCCGTGCGCGGCCAGGTACCGCACCAGCGCGTCGCGGTGGTCGACCTCGACGAGGTAGACGTAGAACACCGGCGTGGTCTCCACGTCCCGGCGGACCAGGGTGGGCAGCCTGCGCACGCCGGGGCAGCCCGCGAGCTGCTCGGTGTAGCGCAGGGCCAGCTCGCCGCGGCGGCGGATGTCGGCGTCGAGGGTGCTCAGCTTGGCCAGCAGGATCGCGGCCTGGAAGTCGTCCATCTTGCTGTTGCAGCCGGGCAGGGCGGTCCCGGTGTTGATGGCGGGGAAGTTGTCCACCGTCCGGCCGAACCGGCCGTGGTGGCGCAGGGCGGCGGCGGTCTCGGCCACGCGGTCGTCGTTGGTGATCACCGCGCCCGCGTCGCCGAGCGCGCCCAGGGTCTTGGAGGGGAAGAACGACAGCACGCCGCCCGCGCCGACCAGCCCGGCGTGCACGCCGTCCCAGCGCATCCCGATGGCCTCGGCGCTGTCCTCGACGAGGGTCAGCGCGTAGCGCTCGGCGACCTCGGTCAGCGCGCCGAGGTCGGCGGTCTGGCAGAACAGGTGCGCGGGCATGACCGCCCGGCTGCGGCGGGTCACCGCCGCCGCGGCGGCGTCCGGGTCGAGCGCGTAGCTGTCCGGCTCGATGTCGGCGAAGACCGGGCGCCCGCCCGCGAGCACCACCGACGAGGCGGTGGCGACGAAGCTGAACGCGGGCACGACCACCTCGGAGCCGGGGGTGAGCCCGGTGGCCCGCAGCAGCAGGACCAGCGCGTCGGTGCCGGAGTTGACGCCGACGACGTGCCGGGCGCCGATCCGCTCGGCCAGCGCCGCCTCGAACGCGGCGACCAGCGGGCCGTGCGAGTACTTGCCCCTGGCGATCACCTCGTCGAGCAGCGGCTCGACCCTGGGCCACAGCGCCGCGAACCCCGCGGCCTGGGTGAAGAACGGGACCCGCGGGGCGGCGTACCCGGGGACACCGGGCCCCCCGGAGACCGCTGCGGCCTGCTCCATCGTTGTCCTCTCCGGACTCGGCGCCGATCGGGCGAGTCCCAAAGGTATGCCTGGCGGAACCGTTGGGCCGCAATGGAAACAAAAGATCACACGGTTGGGTGGCAAACCCGGTTTCGCTTTGACACAGCGGCGGCACCCCGTCGAATCTGGACGCTCGGACTCCCCTATCCCCTGGAGGCTCCATGCTGGGCGCGCTCGTGGTGGGCCTCGGCCGTTCCGGCGCCGGGCTGCACCTCCCCGTCCTGCGCGCGCTCGGCCACGGGCAGGGCCGCGCCCTGGGCAGGCCGCCGATCGTCGTCGTCGACCCCGCCGCCACCGTGCCTGCCGCGCCGGACGTGCTGCCCGCGCTGTCGCTGGCGCACGCGGCCCGGCTGATCAACCCGGCCAGGACCGTCGTGCACCTGTGCACGCCGCCCACCGCCCGGCTGCGACCGCTCACCGAGCTGGCCGGGCTGGGCTTCACCCGGGTGCTGGTCGAGAAGCCGCTGGCCGCCGACGAGGTCGAGCTGGCCGGGGTGCTGCGGCTGCGCGCGGAGGCGGGACTGGACCTGCTGCCGGTGGCGCAGTGGCGGTGCAGCGAGCTGACCAGGAGGATCGCGGCCGTGGTCGCGGGCGGCGAGCTGGGCGCGCTGCGGTCGCTGTCGTTCACCCAGACCAAGCCGCGCTTCACCAGGACCGCGCAGGGCGACAGCCACACCACGGCGCTGGACGTCGAGGCCCCGCACTCGGTGGCGGTGGCGCTGCACGTGGCGGGCACGGCGGAGGTCGCGCGCGCGGAGCTGGCGGACATGGTGGTCGGCGACCGCTCGCACCGGCACATGGGCGGGGCGCGGCTGTCGCTGCGGCACGCGGGCGGGGTCCACACGGAGATCCGCACCGACCTGACCTCACCGGTCCGCGAGCGCCGGGTCGTCGTGGAGCTCGAGGGCGGCACGCTCATCGGCCACTACCCCGCGACCGACGCCGACGACCACTCCCAGCTCGTGGTGCGCACCGCCTCGACGCACTCGCACTCGGTCTTCCGGGACGACTCGCTGCGCGCCCTCATCGCCCGCGCCCACGAGCACTTCGAGGGCGGCGACCCGCTGTTCGACGAGCCCGCCAACGGCGCTTCCGTGGTCACCCTGCTCGCCCGGGCCAAGAAGCTGGCGACCGCCCAGCCGGAACCGTCGCGCCCCCTGGCGGCCGCGCTGTGAGCAGCACACCCGCGGCCCTGACGGCGTTCACCACCGAGGTCTTCACCACCCTGGGCCTGCCGGACGAGGACGCGGCCGTCAGCGCGCGGGCCCTCGTGCACGCCGACACCCGGGGCATCGCCTCGCACGGCGTCGCCAACCTGTCCCGGGTCTACCTGCCGCTGCTGCGCTCCGGCCGCGCCCGCCCGGAGGCCAAGCCCGAACGCCTGGTCGACCGGGGGCCCGCGCTGCTGGTCGACGGCGACCGCGCGCTGGGCCTGTGGCTGGCCGCCGCCGCGGTCGACCTCGCCGCCCTGCGCGCGGCCGACTACGGCGTCGGCGTGGTGTCGGTGCGCAACGGCACGCACTTCGGCGCGGCCGGGTTCCACGCGCTGCGCGCCGCCGAGCAGGGCATGGTCGGCGTGGTGCTGGCCAACTGCGGCCACCAGGCCCTGGCCCCCGGCCCGTCCGGCGGCCGGAAGCTGTTGGGCACCAACCCGATCGGCATCGCCTGCCCGGCGGGCGGCCACCCGCCGTTCCTGCTGGACATGAGCACCACCACGGCCCCCACGGGCAAGGTCCGCCAAGCCGCCCGCGCGGGCGTCGCCGCCCCCACCGGCTGGCTCACCGACGGGGCCGGACCCGTCCACGACCCCGCCGCCCTCGACAGCGGCGCGGGCTGGCTCACCTGGCTGGGCGCCCCGGGCCCGGCCGAGTACAAGGGCTTCGGCCTGGGTCTGGCCGTGGAGGTCCTCGCCGCCCTGGTCCCCGGTGCGGGCCTGGGGCCCACCGCCGACGCCGCCGCGGACGACGACATCGGCTTCCTTGCCCTGGCCCTGGCCCCCGAGACCCTCCGCCCGGGCTTCGCCGCCGACGCCGACCGGCTCTTCGGCGCGGTCCTCGACGCGGGCGAGACCTACCCGGGCGTCCCCGAGTCCCGCCTGCACGCGGACGCCCACGCCCACGGCGTGCCGCTGGCCGACGACATCCGCGCCGAACTGGACGCGATCGCCGAGGACCTCGGCATCACCCCCCTGGACCGGCGATGAGCCGTGCGGTGGTCGCGGGCGTCAGCGTCGCCGGGCTCGCCGCCGGGCGGGTGCTGTCCCGGCACTTCGACGAGGTCCTGCTCATCGAGCCCGACGTGCTGCCCAAGGGCACCGGGGCGCGCGGCGGGGTGCCGCACAGCGAGCAGATGCACGTCCTGCTCGGCCTCGCCCAGTCGTTGCTCGACCACTGGTTCCCCGGCCTGACCAGTCTCGTGCGCACCGACGGCGCGGTCCTGTGCGACTCCCGGGCCACCCGGATGTGCACCGACGGCGTCCCCCGGCCGCTGGTCGCGGGCTTCCCGCTGCTGCCCGTGCGCCGCACGGTGCTGGAGTCCCGGCTGCGCGACGCGGTGCTGCCGCTGCCGCCGGTGCGGCTGTTCCGCGACCGGGTGGTGGGCCTGCGCCAGCGCGGTGGCCGGGTCGACGGCGTCGTCCTGGCCAGCGGCCGGTCCCTGGGCGAGGTCGACCTCGTCGTCGACGCCACCGGTCGCGGGTCGCGCGGGGGCGAGTGGCTGCGCCACCTCGGGTACGCCCCGCCGCCGCGGCGGCGGCTCAAGCTCGACCTCGGCTACGCAACCGCGCTGTTCCACCGCTCCGCCGAGCACCCGACCCTCGACGGCCTGCTCAGCTCGCACTCCACCCGCACCGGCCTGCACGGCGCGCCCGGCGTCGCCACGGTCGCCCCCGTCACCGACAGCCGCTGGTCCTGCCTGATCTCCGGCTACGGCGACGACCGCCCCACGGCCTCCCCTGGCGAGTTCCGCCGCCGCTGCCTGGCCGAGCCCGCCGCGGGCTTCGCCGACCTGGTCCGCCGCTGCGCCCCCGCGGGCCCCGTCCGCGTGCACCGCTTCCCCCACGCCCAACGCCGCGACCACCACCTCGCCGAGACCCACCCCGAGGCCTTCATCGCGGTCGGCGACGCCGTGGTCTCCTGCAACCCCGTCTACGGGCAGGGCATCCCCTCGGCCCTCCTGCACGCGAGCGCCCTGGACGCCTGGCTGACCGAGTCCGCCCCCACCGCGGCCTTCTTCGACCGCACCCGTGCCCTCGCCGACGCCGTCTGGCAGACCTCGGCCCCCCTCGACTCCCGCCTCCCGCACGTGACCGGCGATCGCCCGCCCTCCACCAGGCTCACCCGGGCCCTCGCCGACCTCATCAACACCTCGGCCCACAGCGACGAGGTCCTGGCCCGCCGCTTCGCGGCCGTGGTCCACATGCGGGAGCACCCGTCCACCCTGGCCACACCCTCCACGGTGGCCAGAGCGGTGATCACCGCGGCCAAGGCCCGGATCTCCCGCTGATCCCTTTCTGGAAAAGGGCACAGGAATAGCCGCCTCCCCCGGGGAGAGGCGGCCACCCCGCCGAACTCAGCGACCCAGCAGCGCCACGTCGTGCTTGCCCTGGTGGTAATCGCGAACGGCCACGACCAGCTCTTCCACCGTCAGCGCCCCGCTGCCGTCGGTGTCGATCCGCGCGAACGCCTTGTCCGCCTCCCGCGGGTCGACGCCCGTCGCGCGCAGCCAACTCTGGAACTCGGTCGGGTTGACCTCGCCGTCGCCGTCGGTGTCGGCGATGTTGACGATGGCCTCGATGGTCGGGCGCAGGGTGCGGTCGAAACCGGCGTTGCCGCCGTCGACGACCTCGCGGGTGGCGGCGTCGAGGAACTGGTCCATGGTGACTGAGCCGTTCGGGCCGACACCGGTCATGTCGGCGAGGGCGTCCCACATGGACAGGTAGGCGGAGACGAGGTTGCGGCCCTTGGGGGAGGTCTCGTGCTCGCCGAAGCTGCGCAGGATGCGACGCGCCTCGATCTCGTAGTCACTGCGGTCGATGGACCCGTCCCCATTGGCGTCCCAGAGCTCGAACCGGCGCTGCAACCTGCTGTCGGAAACGCTTGCGGTCACGACATGCTCCTTATGCACTGAGGGAAACAGGCGCGGAATGGCGCCCGTCAGCGACCGTAGCAACGAATCCGGGCCACGGACCTGTTCTTTCGGGTGCATTTCCGCGATCCGCGAATACTTGCAGCCGCAGTGTCGATTACGGGAATGGTTGCACTTTATGCACTAACGCACGGTCACCGGAACCCTATCTATGGTGTTAGACGAATACCCGTCTCGGCGATCGCGCGGCGGGTGGGACCAGGCCACGATGGGCGGCGTCCACTGTGGAAGGAGTTCTCGATGAAGCACGCAGGCGCGGTGCTGCTCGCCCTCACCCTCGCCACCGCCGTCCCCGCCACCGCGGCGGCGGCCGAGGAGCCGGACCAGGTCGTGGTCTTCCAACACGAGTTCACCGAGCTCTCGGTCTACCCCGAGCCCGAGGGCTGCGTGCGGCTCCCGCTGGCCTCGCACGTCATCTTCAACCAGACCGACGAGCCGATCACCATCTACGCCGACCCGCTGTGCCTGGTGCCGATCGAGCCGGTCGCGCGGATCAAGCCGGGCCACGGGTCGCACGTGTCCTCCGTCGGCAGCTTCCGGGCCTGAGAGGCCGGGGTGGACCTGGTCGTCGTCGGGCTCGGGTACGTGGGGTTGCCGCTGGCCGCGCACGCCTGCGCGGCCGGGTTGACCGTGGTGGGGGTCGACACCGACCCCCGGGTGGTGGACGCGCTGCGCGCGGGCCGCTCCCCGGTGCCCGGCCTGGACACCACCGCGCTGACCCCCGACCAGTTCGTCGCCACCACCGGGTTCGGCGCGGTCGCCGCGGCCGAGGCCGTGGTCATCTGCGTGCCGACCGGGCTGGTCGACGGCGAGCCGGACCTGCGGGCGGTGATCGCCGCGGGTCGCGCGGTCAGCGAGCACCTGCGGCCCGGCACGCTGGTCGTGCTCGAGTCCACCAGCTACCCCGGCACCACCGAGGACGTGCTGCTGCCGCTGTTGCAGGCGCGCGGGCTCATCGGCGGCGTCGACTTCCACCTGGCGTTCTCCCCGGAGCGCATCGACCCGGGCAACGCGGAGTTCGGCCTGCGCAACACCCCCAAGGTCGTCAGCGGGCTGACACCGTTGTGCGCCAAGCGGTGCGCGGCGTTCTACGAGCAGTTCGTCGACACCGTCGTGCCCGCCGCCGGGCTGCGCGAGGCGGAGACGGCCAAGCTGCTGGAGAACACCTACCGCCTGGTCAACATCGCCCTGGTCAACGAGCTGGCGGTGTTCTGCGAGCGGCTCGGGATCGATGTGGCCGACGTGCTGCGCTGCGCGGCCACCAAGCCGTTCGGGTTCCAGGCGTTCCGGCCGGGGCCGGGCGTCGGCGGGCACTGCATCCCGGTCGACCCGCGCTACCTGGCCGACCGGGCGCGGTCCGAGGGCCTGCCGTGCTCGCTGGTCGACGCCGCCCACCAGGTCAACGCGGGCATGCCGGGCCACGTCGCGCGCCGCGCCCGCGACGTGCTCGCCGCCGCGGGCAGCTCCGTGGCCGGGGCGAGGGTCCTGCTCGTCGGGGTCACGTACAAGCCCGACGTGGCCGACCTGCGCCAGACCCCGGCCGTCAGCGTGGCGCGGCGGCTGCGGGCGCTGGGGGCCGAGGTGTCCTACCACGACCCGCACGCGCCCGCGTTCGTCGTCGACGGCGAGCCGGTGCGGGCCGAGCCGGACCCGGGCGCCCCGGCGGACCTGGTGGTCCTGCTCCAGGACCACGCCGCGCTCGACCTGCCCGCGCTGGCCCGCGGCCCCCGACCGGTGCTGGACACCAGGGGTGCCCTGGCCGGGGACCACGTGCACCGCCTCTGACCCGCCTCGCGGGGCCAGGCCCCGGGTCAGGCGGGCTGCGGGCTCGCCTGGAGGTCGTGGACGGCCCAGAGGTACTGCACGGCGTAGGCGCGCCACGGCCGCCACGCCGCGGCGTGCGCGGCCAGCGACGCCGGGGTGAACGGCAGCCCCAGCGACCGGGCCGCCGCCCGCACGCCGATGTCGCAGGCCATGAACGCGTCCGGGTCGCCGAGCGCGCGCATCGCGATCGTCTCCACCGTCCAGCGGCCGAACCCGGGCAGCACCTCCAGCCGGGCCCTGGCCCGCTCCCGGTCCGCGCCGACCCCGAGGTCGATCGCGCCGCCCGCCAGCCCGGTGACCAGGCTGACCATCGAGTCCTTGCGCGCCTTGGGCAGGCCGAAGCGGTCGGGGTCGACCGCGGCCAGGGTGGCGGGGAGCGGGAACAGGTGGGTCAGCCCGCCGGCCGGGTCATCGATCGGGTCGCCGTGCTCGGCCACCAGCCGCCCGATCTGGGTGCGCGCGGCGGCGGGGGACATCTGCTGGCCGATGACGGTCCGGATGGCCAGCTCCGCGCCGTCGACGGTGCGCGGCACGCGCCTGCCCGGGTCGCGCCGGACGTGCGGGGCCAGCGCCGGGTCGGCGCAGAGCAGGTCGTCGACGGCCACCGGGTCGGCGTCGAGGTCGAGCAGCCTGCGGCAGCGGCTGATGGCCCGGGACAGGTCGCGCAGGTCGGTCAGGGCCAACTGGCAGGCGATGTGGTCGGTGGTGGGGCGCAGCGTGGCGATGCCGCTGCCGTGCGGCAGCCGCAGGGTGCGGCGGTAGGCGCCGTCCCGCCACTCCTCGACCCCGGCCACGGCGGTGGCGGCGAGGTGGCCGAACAGGTTGTCCGGGCACAGCGGCTCGCGGAAGGGCAGCCGCAGCGAGATCACGCCGGGGCTGGCCACCTGCCTGCCCGCGCGCAGCCGCAGCTCGGTGGGCGGCAGCGCGAACACCTCGCGCACGGTGTCGTTGAACGTCCGGATGCTGCCGAACCCGGCGGCGGCGGCGACCTCGCTCATCGGCAGCGCGGTCGTCTCGATGAGCAGCCGGGCGGTCTGCGCGCGCTGGGCGCGGGCCAGGGCCAGCGGTCCGGCGCCGAACTCGGCGAGGAGTTGGCGCTCCACCTGGCGCACGCTGTAGCCCAGCCGGGAGGCCAGGCCGGGCACCCCCGCCCGGTCCACGACGCCGTCGGCGATCAGCCGCATCGCCCTGGCGGCGAGGTCGGCGCGCTCGTTCCACTCGGGCGACCCGGGGGAGGCGTCGGGGCGGCAGCGCTTGCAGGCGCGGAAGCCGGAGCTCTGCGCGGCGGCGGCGCTCGGGAAGAACACCATGTTCTCCGCCTTGGGCGACATGCTGGGACAGCTCGGGCGGCAGTAGATGCGCGTGGTGCGGACGGCTGTGAAGAACCAGCCGTCGAACCGCGCGTCCTTGGACCGCACCGC
Organism: Actinokineospora pegani; assembly: GCF_009745975.1. GTDB lineage: Bacteria > Actinomycetota > Actinomycetes > Mycobacteriales > Pseudonocardiaceae > Actinokineospora > Actinokineospora pegani. The sequence continues at coordinate 64,674 of NZ_WHOL01000098.1, forward strand.
GCGCACGCAGCGATCGAAATCCTCATGCACCCGGCCAAGGATGATGGTCACCCCGTACAGCGTGCTAGCGGTAAAACGACCTGGATGACAACTCGGCCAAAGCGTCGCATTCCCGCTAGCGACTGTGCGTGCCCACATCCTCACACAGCGCGGCGCGGCACTGTCCCGATCGGATGATCGCGCAGGTTCCCGTGCAGTGTCGAGGAATCCTCTCTCCTTGGCGTCGGGTCAGCCGCGCTCGTGGACAGTCCCGTCCACGACCTCGACGCGGCGGTCCACGGCGACCGCGTCGAGCATCCGGCGGTCGTGCGTGACGAGCAGCAGGGTCCCCGGGTAGGTCGCCAGCGCGCTCTCGAGCTGCTCGATGGCGGGCAGGTCGAGGTGGTTGGTCGGCTCGTCGAGCACGAGCAGGTTGACCCCGCGCGCCTGTAGCAGCGCCAGCGCCGCCCTGGTCCGCTCGCCGGGCGAGAGCGTCGCCGCCGGGCGCCGGACGTGCTCGGCGCGCAGGCCGAACTTGGCCAGCAGGGTGCGCACGTCGGCGGTCTGCCACTCGGGAACCTGCCGCTCGAAGGCGTCGGCGAGCGGTTGTCGCCGAGGAACAGCCCGCGCGCCTGGTCGACCTCGCCGACCTGCACGCCGGGACCGAGGTAGGCCTCGCCGCCGTCGAGCGCGGCGCGGCCGAGCAGGGCGGCGAGCAGGGTCGACTTGCCGGCGCCGTTGGCCCCGGTGATCGCGACCCGGTCGGCCCAGCCGACCTCCAGCGTCACCGGGCCGAGGGTGAACGGGCCGCGGCGCACCACCGCGTCGCGCAACGCGGCCACCACCGCGCCCGCGCGGGGCGCGGCGGCGATCTCCATGCGCAGCTCCCACTCCTTGCGCGGTTCCTCGACGACCTCGAGGCGTTCGATCATCCGCTCGGTCTGGCGCGCCTTGGACGCCTGCTTCTCCGTGGCCTCCTGGCGGGTCCTGCGGCTGATCTTGTCGTTGTCCTTGGCCTTGCGGCGGGCGTTGCGCACGCCGTGCTCCATCCAGCCGCGCTGGGTGCGCGCCCGCTCCTCCAGGCCCGCCTTGGTGTCGGCGAACTCCTCGAACCGCTCGCGGGCGTGCCTGCGGGCGATCTCGCGCTCCTCCAGGTAGGCCTGGTAGCCGCCGCCGAACAGCGAGGTCTGGTTCTGGTGCAGGTCCAGCTCGAGCACGGCGGTGACGGTCCGGGCGAGGAACTCGCGGTCGTGGCTGACCACGACGACCCCCGCGCGCAGGCCGCCGACGAAGGCCTCCAGCCGGGCCAGGCCGTCGAGGTCGAGGTCGTTGGTCGGCTCGTCGAGCAGGAACACGTCGTAGCGGCTCAGCAGCAGCGAGGCCAGCCCGGCGCGCGCGGCCTGCCCGCCGGACAGCGACACCATCTCCTGCTCCAGCGCCACGCCCAGGCCGACCTCGGCGGCCGCGGTCTCGGCCCGGTCGTCCAGGTCGGCCCCGCCCAGGGCGAGCCAGCGCTCCAGCGCGACGCCGTAGGCGTCGTCCGCGCCCGCGCGGGCGACGGCGAGGTCCTCGGCGGCGGCGTCCATCGCCCGCTGCGCCTCGGCGACCCCGGTGCGGCGGGCGAGGAAGTCGCGCACGGTCTCCCCCGGCCGCCGGTCCGGCTCCTGCGGCAGGTAGCCGACGGTGGCGGTGGCCGGGCTCAGCCGGACCTCGCCGTCCTCGACCGCCAGCAGCCCGGCGAGGGTGCGCAGCAGCGTCGACTTGCCCGCGCCGTTCACCCCGACCAGGCCGATCACGTCACCCGGCGCGACGACCAGGTCCAGGCCGTCGAACAGCAGGCGGTCGCCGTGGCCCGCGGCGACGCCCTTGGCCACCAGCGTCGCGCTCACGCCAGCTCCGCCCGCAGCGTCGCCGCGACCTGGGCCACCGCGGCCCGCGCGGCGTCGAACAGCGCCAGCCCGCGCAGGAAGTCGTGGGCCTGGCCCTGGTAGCACACCGACACGGTCGGCACCCCGGCCTCGGCCAGCGCGTGCGCGTAGGCCTCGCCCTCGGTGCGCAGCACGTCGTACTCGGCGGTGACCACCAGCGCGGGCGGCAGCCCGGCCAGGTCGGCGGCCAGCGGCGACAGGTCCGGGTGCGCCCGGTCGTAGCCCTCGGGGGCGAACCGGTCCCAGCAGTAGCGGCCGTCGGCGAGCTGGACGGCGGCCAGGTCCGGGAGCGCGAACGCCGCCGGGTCCTTGTCCGGGGTGCCCGGGTCGACCACCGGGTAGATCAGGACCTGGCTGGTGAACCCGGCGCCGACGTCGCGCCAGCGCCGCGCGGTGACCGCGGCGAGGTGCCCGCCCGCGGAGTCGCCCACGACGGCGACCCGGTGCGGGTCGAGGCCGAACTCCGCGGCCCCGGTCCGGCGCAGCCACAGCACCGCGGTGTCGATGTCCTCGAACGCCGCCGGGTACGGGTGCTCCGGGGCGAGCCGGTAGTCGATCGCGGCGACCGCGGCCCCGGACAAGGCGGCCAGGTAGCGGCACAGCGGGTCGTAGGTGTCCAGGCCACCGCCGTTGACCCAGCCCCCGCCGTGCAGGAACACGACCAGCGCCGGGGTGTCCCCGGGCAGGTAGAGCCGCACCGGGACACCGTCCGCGTCCACATCGGACACCTTGGCGACCTCCGTGCCCGGCCCGGAGAACGCCGCCGCGCCCTCGGCCAGCGCCGCCCGCAGCCGCGGCAGCGCGTCGTCGCTGACCGCCTCGCGCGCCGGGGCGGCGGCCAGCACCGCCGCGACCTGGGGGTGCAGGGGCACCTGGCCACCTCCGCTCACTCGGCCGCGCCCCACTCCGGCGGCGGCACCGCGTCCATGATGTCCGATCGGGAGACCCACTCGGGGACCGGTCCGCCCCCGGGGACCGGGCGCAGCGGCAATCCCATCCCGCGCTGGGGCGGTCCGGCGGCCACGCCGATCCCGATGAACCTCGCGCGCCCCTTGCTCAGGTCCCAGGTCGCGAAGGTGACCAGCCACCCCGGGGGCGGCCACCCGTCCACTGCCATCCGATCCCCTGACCCTCCCCGGCCCCGCGGCTGACGCACCCGGTCAACAGGGCCGCTCTCGATCTTCACCCGGTTGCCCCATTGTGTTGGGCCACCTGTGTGGTCGCCATCTGATCAGCCTCGTCACCGGTTCGCGGCTCAACAGGTGAGAAATTTGCGTAACCGACTTTCGTAGGGTGCCCCACCTGGGCAAGCCCGATCTAGCGTTTCGGTTATCGGACGGTGACCTTCAGCGAGGGCTTCGACTAAACGGGGGACCGCCGTTCGATCGTCCCTGCGAGCAAGGAATCGAGGAAATCCCCATGCGCAGAAGTCTTGCCACAGTCGTGGGCCTGGTCGGGCTGGCCGCGACGGCTGTCGTCACCGCGGGAGGCACCGCCTCGGCGGCGCCGGAGGCGCTCGTCCCGGCGCTGCAACGCGACCTCGGCCTGACCGCCGAGCAGGTGCAGCAGCGCGTGGCCGGTGAGCAGGCCGCCCTGAGCAGGCTCCCGGGCCTGCGCGCGCTGGCAGGCGACGCCTTCGGCGGGGCCTGGCTGGAGAACGGGTCGCTGGTCGTGTCGCTGACCAGGGCGGACCTGGCCGCGCGGGTCGGCTCCGACGGGGTGCGGACCCGCGTGGTCGAGCACACCGAGCGGGCGCTGACCGAGGCCAAGGCCGCCATCGATGCCCGGGCCGCCACCGCGCCCAAGGCCGTGACGAGCTGGTACGTCGACACCAGGGCCAACACCGTGGTGGTCGAGGTGCTCGAGGGCGCCACCGGGGCCGACGTGTCGTCCTTCGTCGAGGCCGCCAAGGCCGCGGGCCCGGTGCGGGTCGAGGAGACCACCACCGCGCCGCGCACCTACGCGGGCGCCGTGGTCGGCGGCGAGGCGTACTACATCAACGGCGCGGGCCGGTGCTCGATCGGCTTCGCCGTGAGCGGCGGCTTCGTCTCCGCGGGCCACTGCGGCAGCACCGGCGACAGCGTGGCCGCGGCCGACGACTCGGCGCTGGGCACCTTCGCGGGCTCGTCGTTCCCGGGCAACGACTACTCCTACGTGCGCACCACCTCGTCGTGGTCGGCCTCGCCCGTGGTCAGCGGCTACGGCAACGGCGACGTCACCGTGACCGGCTCCGCCGAGGCGGCGACCGGCGCGAGCATCTGCCGATCCGGCTCCACCACCGGCTGGCACTGCGGCTCGGTCGGTCCGAAGAACCAGACGGTCAACTACGCCGAGGGCAGCGTCTCCGGCCTGACCGAGACCGACGTCTGCGCCGAGCCGGGCGACTCCGGCGGCGCGTGGGTGTCGGGCTCGCAGGCCCAGGGCGTCACCTCCGGCGGGTCGGGCAACTGCACCTCGGGCGGCACGACCTACTTCCAGCCCGTGTCCGAGATCCTGGGTGCCTACGGTCTGTCGCTGACCACCGGCTGACCTGCGCGTCCACACCGCCCCCGGGGGAAGCCCCCGGGGGCGGTCCGCGGCTCGAAGTGCGGCCAGCAGGCGGTCCACATCGGACTCGGCGGCGCGGGGCGGCGCCCGCTCATCGCGGCCCCTCCGTCGATGCCGGAGAGCGCCCCCGCACCCGCGCCAGGTCGTGTCCGACCACCACACCACCCCCAGTCCACGTAGAGTGATGACTATGGCGACAGGCCGTGAGTCCAACCTCCGCGTCGGCACGAACGACCGGGAAGCCGCGGTGGCGGCCCTGGGCACCCACCTGGCCGAAGGCCGCCTGGACATAACCGAGTACACAGCCCGCTGCGAGGCCGCCACCACCGCCACCACCCGCGGCGACCTCCTGGACCTCTTCGAGGACCTCCCGGCGCCGCTGCCGGTCTTCGGCCCCCGAACCCCCAAGTCCGAGGTCACCCGCGTCCCCGACGACAACCCGCTGATCGAGAAGACCAATCCCCGCCGCACCAAGGTCTTGGTGCTCAGCGTCCTCGGGGTGGCGGTCGCAGCGGTGATCACCGTCGCCGCGGTCACGTCGACCTGGTGGGCAGTGGCCCCCATCCTCCTGCTGGGCTTCGTCTTCATCTTCGCCAGTTAGCACGCGCCCCCCGCCGGCGAAGCCGCACCCCAACCGTTGTTTGAGAGAGTTCACCCCTATCGAGCACCGCCTTCAAAGATGGTGTGGACTGCCGAGCACCACCAACAGCAGGAAAGGCATGACCGCTAGTCCTCTGCCGCGGCTGCCGACTCTCCGAAAATGGCCGGCTCCACCCGGAAGTGCCGAACCGCCCCCGCCCGCCCGGCACTGCACGTCAACGGCGAATCAGCCTCCTCGAACCGAGCAGAGACCTCCACCCCCTCCGCGACCCCCGCCAACCGCACCCGCCACCGATCCCGCCCCAGGGCCTCCACCGACACCGGCGCCAACGCCGACACCGACCGCTCCCCCACCCGCCCCCGCACATGGAACTCCGCCGCCTGCGCGGGAGCCGACACCGTCGACCGCCCCCGCACGTGCTCCAAGACCAACCGCCCGGCCGCCAACTCCGACACCACCTCCCCCACCGACTCCGGCGTCACCTTCCCGAAGTACAGCCCCGACGGCAGCGCCACCAGGTTGGCCGCGAACCGGTCCCCGCCCACGTGCGAGCACTCCCAGGTCTCCGAGGGGTGCGACAGCGCCAGAGCCGCGGCCACCGGCCGTCCCCGGATCGCACAGCAAGCGTCATGCCGCCCATGCGTGCACACCAGGTACACCGGCTCCGAAGACGCGACCCCCGAGCGCCAAGGCGCGGACAACAGCGCAGCCGGGTCGGTGAACGTCGACCACCACGACGTCCCAGCCACCGAGTCGACGAAGGCCCACCGCAGCGGCCCGTCAGCGGCGGTCCGCCCGGGCCGCCGGATCAACAGCACCCGCGTCCCCGTGCCGCGAACCCGCTCCGCCAACCCCTCGACCACCTCGACGGGCAGGTCGCAATCGCGCCAGGGATCAGGTCCCCAGGCGCGGGGTTGTTCGATCAGGAGCCAGGTCGAGACCGGTGGGGCGGTGCCTTCCTGGGGATCGCCGCGGCGGGTGCAGGCGGCGGCGCAGCGTTCGGTCATCCGGGGACGAGGACCCCCTCGCGGAGTAGGCGGCGGACGAGGACGAGCTGGTCGGCGTCGTCCAGGCCGGGCAGGGTGCCGACCACGGCGGTCGCGCCGGTGAGCAGGGCGTTGAGGGCGGGAGTGGTCGAGGCGGGCAGCGACAGGTTGTTGCCGGGGACGTCGAGGACGCAGCGGTCGCCCGCGGAGGTCACGCGGTGGCGCAGGCCGGGGCGCAGGCGGACCCGGGCCCCGATGACGAGGTCCTGCGCGGCGGCGACCTGGGCCAGCGGCGCCAGGGGGGCGGGGCGCGTGCCCTTCCACACCCGGTCGCGCACCCGGCCAGCGACGTCGGCGGGTGAGGCACTGCCCACGGCGCGAGTCAGAGTCGCAGCAGCAGCGGCGACGAACGGCGCGAGAGCGTCCGGGTCAGCCACATCGACACCCAGCGGCAGCGAGGCGCGCAAGTCGGCGTCAGAGCCCGCGATAGTCAGAAGAGCCTCAGCCAGCGCGTACTGGGTCATCACATGCACGCCAACGGTCAGATGCGCCGACACCTCACCCAGCGCGCGCGCCGAGTGCAGATAGCCGCGAGGGAGATAGAGCGCGTCACCGGGGCGCAGGACCTCATCGATGAGAGGCGCCTCCGAGGCGCGAGCAGCCACAGCGGCAGCGTGCTGGTCCCAGGGCTGGTTGCGCAATGGGTCGGGGTGGACCGGTTCGTGCACCATCCACCGCTTCTCGCCCGCGACCTGTAGCACGAACACGTCGTGCACGTCGTAGTGGGCCGAGAAGCCCTGTGAGGACGCCGGGGTGATGTAGGCGTTGACCTGCGCGGGGTGGCCCAAGTCGGCCGAGAGCGCGGAGCAGAAGTCGATGATGGGGGGCCACAGCCGGTGCAGACCTTGCAACACGAGGGTCGAGCCCTCGTCGAACAGCCTGGCCACCTTGTCGTCGGCGACCTGGTCGCCGATCTCGGCCCCGACGCCACCGCCCGCGGTGAACTGGGCCGAGGAGAGGACCGAGCCGTTCTTGGCCACCCGCAGGAACGGGGTGCGCAGGCCGCGCCGCGAGAGCAGCTCGTCGACGTCGGTCAGGGTCAGCAGGTCCTCGAACGCCTTCGGGAGCGCCTCCGCCGAACTCAGCAGCGGCGCGCGGCCCCAGAAATCACCCGCGAACACGTCGGGGTCGATGGCCACGCACCGGCGCAGGGCCGGGCGGTCCGCCACCGCGGACCGCCCGGCGGCAGAGGGCGCACTCACCTGCCCGCTCCGCCGTCCGCCCCACCGTCCGCACCGCCATCAGCGCCACCGTCGGCGCCGCCGTCGTGGCCGCCCGGGGTGCCCGACGCACCGTGGTCGGCCGTGCCCGCGCCGCTGTCGGCCGGGCCGTGGTGGGAGCCCGCGCCGGAGTCCGCGCCACCGTCGGCACCACCATCGGCGCCACCGTCGTGACCACCGGGAACGCCGGAGGCGCCGTGGTCGGCCGTGCCCGAGGCGCCGCTGTCCGCACCGCCGTCGGCGCCGCCATCGGCCCCGCCGTCCGCGCCGCCGTCGTGGCCGCCCGGGGTGCCCGACGCACCGTGGTCGGCCTTGCCCGCAGCACTGTCGGCAGGCCCCTCGGACCCGCCGATGTGTCCACTGCGGATGTCGTCGTCTTCCAGGGACATAACGCCTCCTTGCGCTCTGAGGTGGCGATCTGCCACTGCGGGTGTCTTACCCCGATCGGCGGCATTCCATGCCTGTGACCAGTCCCCCTCGCCCCGATCGGGCGGCGACCGCCGCGCGGGCCGCGCGCCCGGTATGGTCGCTGACAGCGGGCGCGGCACAGGCGGAGGTGGCATGGGCACGACGGAGTCGCCGCTCGACGGCCGGTACCGCCTCGGCGCGCTGCTGGGCAGCGGCGGGATGGCCGACGTCCACCGGGCCGTGGACGTGCGCCTGGGCCGCCCGGTGGCGGTGAAGCTGTTCCACCCCAAAGCCGACGGCGCCACGATCGCCCGGCTCGAGACCGAGGCCAGGCTGCTGGCGGGCCTGTCGCACCCCGGCCTGGTCCGGCTCTACGACATCGGCTCCGCCGACGGCCGCCCCTACCTGGTGATGCAGTTGGTCAACGGCTCCACCCTGCGCGCGCACATGGACCGCGGCGTCCTGCCCGCCGACACGGTGGCCCGGATCGGGATGCGACTGGCCGACGCGCTGGCCTACGTGCACTCCCGCGGCATCGTGCACCGGGACATGAAGCCGTCGAACGTCCTCGTCGACGGCGACGGCACCTGCTTCCTCGCCGACTTCGGCATCGCCCGCGCGATGGGCACCGAACGGCTCACCTCGGCCGGGCACTGCGTCGGCACCGCCGCCTACCTGGCCCCAGAGCAGGTGCGCGGGGCCGAGACCGGCCCGGCGGGCGACGTGTACTCCCTGGGCCTGGTGCTGCTCGAGGCGCTGACCGGCGAGCCGGAGTTCACCGGACCGGACATCGAGGCCGCCATCGCCCGGCTCAGCCGCAGCCCGCGGGTGCCCAAGTGGCTGCCCAGGGTCTGGGCCGACCTGCTCAGGTCGATGACCGCCCGCACCCCCGAGGACCGCCCGGACATGCCCGAGGTGGCCCGCAGGCTGGCGCTGTGCGCGCTGCGCGGGCCGCTGAACGGGCGTCCGGCGGCGCTGCCGCCGCGACCGGTGCCCGCCCCCCGGGCGACCACGGTGCGCATCCCGCTGCTGCGCGGCGACCGGACGGCGACGTCGGTGTTGCGCGGCGCGTTGGGCCGGGCGGGGGTGTCTGGAGCGCACTCGACGAAGCAGTTGCGGCCCCCGGGGCGCTGACGGCCGTTCCTCGTCGGGCAGACCAGCCCCCGGGGACAATAAAGTTGGCAGCAGGAGCCCGGGACCGGGCCGATGTGCGATGCGAGGAGACTGCGTGCGGCCCTGGCCGGGAACCCCCTACCCGCTCGGCGCGACCTACGACGGCGCCGGCACCAACTTCGCCCTCTTCTCCGAGGTCGCGACCCGCGTCGACCTCTGCCTGTTCGACCAGGACGGCACCGAGCACCGGGTCCGCCTGCCCGAGGTCGACGGCTTCGTCTGGCACGCCTACCTGCCCGGCGTGCTGCCCGGCCAGCTCTACGGCTACCGGGTCACCGGCCCGCACAACGGCGAGGGCCAGCGCTGCAACCCGAACAAGCTGCTGCTCGACCCGTACGCCAAGGCCGTCGACGGCGAGGTCGACTGGGACCAGGCCGTCTTCGGCTACCAGTTCGGCACCCCCGAGGAGCGCAACGACGACGACTCGGCCGCGCACGCGCCCAAGGGCGTCGTGGTCAACCCGTACTTCGACTGGGCGACCGACCGCCCGCCGAAGACGCCGTACAACGAGACGGTCATCTACGAGGCGCACGTGCGCGGGCTCACCATCCGCCACCCCGAGGTGCCCGAGCAGATGCGCGGCACCTACGCGGGCCTGGCGCACCCGGGGGTCATCGAGCACCTCAAGAAGCTGGGCGTGACCGCCATCGAACTGATGCCGGTGCACCAGTTCCTGCACGACCACGGCCTGCAGGAGAAGGGGCTGCGCAACTACTGGGGCTACAACACCATCGCGTTCTTCGCCCCACACGCCGACTACGCGATGACCACGGCCCAGGGCGCGCACGTCGCCGAGTTCAAGTCGATGGTCCGCACGATGCACGAGGCGGGCATCGAGGTCATCCTCGACGTGGTCTACAACCACACCGCCGAGGGCAACCACCTCGGCCCGACGCTGTCCATGCGCGGCATCGACAACACCGCGTACTACCGGCTGGTGGAGGACGACCAGCGGTATTACATGGACTACACCGGCACCGGAAACTCGCTCAACGTGCGCAACCCGCACACGCTGCAACTGATCATGGACTCGCTGCGCTACTGGGTCACCGAGATGCGCGTCGACGGCTTCCGCTTCGACCTGGCCTCCACCCTGGCCCGGGAGTTCTACGACGTCGACCGGCTCTCGGCGTTCTTCGACATCGTCCAGCAGGACCCGGTGATCTCGCAGGTCAAGCTGATCGCCGAGCCGTGGGACGTCGGCCCCGGTGGCTACCAGGTCGGCAACTTCCCTCCACTGTGGACCGAGTGGAACGGCAAGTACCGGGACAACGCCCGCGACTTCTGGCGCGGCGAGCACGCCACCCTCGGCGAGTTCGCCTCGCGGATCACCGGCTCGTCGGACCTCTACCAGGACGACGGCCGCAAGCCGTTCGCCTCCATCAACTTCATCACCGCCCACGACGGGTTCACCCTCAACGACCTGGTCTCCTACAACGAGAAGCACAACGAGGCCAACGGCGAGGACAGCCGCGACGGCGCCGACGACAACCGCTCGTGGAACTGCGGCGTCGAGGGCCCGACCGACGACCCCGAGGTCAACGCGCTGCGGGCGCGGCAGCGGCGCAACATGATCTCCACGCTGTTCCTGTCCCAGGGCGTGCCGATGCTGCTGCACGGCGACGAGATGGCCCGCACCCAGCAGGGCAACAACAACGGCTACTGCCAGGACAGCGAGCTGTCGTGGGTGGACTGGTCGTTCGCCGAGACCAACGCCGACCTGGTCGAGTTCACCGCGGCCGTGGCGAAGCTGCGCGCCGACCACCCGGTGTTCCGCCGCCGCCGGTTCTTCGCGGGCCGCCCGATCCGCCGCGGCGACGAGCTGCGCGACATCGCCTGGTTCACCCCGAGCGGGCAGGAGATGTCCGACGAGGACTGGGAATCCGGTTTCGGCCGGTGCATCGTCACCTTCCTCAACGGCGAGGGCATCCCCGACCTCGACCAGCGCGGCGAGCGGGTGACCGACGACTCGTTCCTGCTGTGCTTCAACGCCCACCACGAGGACATCGACGTCACCGTGCCCGAGGGCGAGTACGGCGCCGAGTGGGAGGTCGTCCTCGACACCGCCACCGGCGAGGTGTCCGCCCCGATCCCCAGGGTGGTCACCAAGGACGCCCCGCTGTCGCTGCCGTCCCGCTCGCTGATCGTCCTGCGCCGCACCGGAACGGAGTAGACCCCGTGGCACCGAGGTCGACCTATCGATTGCAGATGCGGCCGGGGTTCGGGTTCGCCGACGCCGCGGCCATCGCCGACTACCTGGACGACCTGGGGGTCGGCGCGCTGTACTCGTCGCCGATCCTGACCCCGGTCACGGGCTCCACGCACGGCTACGACGTGGTCGACACATCGCGGGCCAACCCGGAGCTGGGCGGCGAGCAGGGCCGTCAGGCGCTGGTCAGGCGCTTGCGCGAGCTGGGCCTGGACTTCGTGGTGGACATCGTGCCCAACCACATGTCGGTCGAGGTCCCCGCGCAGAACGCCTGGTGGTGGGACGTGCTGGCGAAGGGTCCGGCGTCGGAGTTCGCAGGCTACTTCGACATCGAGTCCTTCCCGGTCCTGCTGCCGGTGCTCGGCTCGGACGACGCGGTCGACGAGCTGGCCATCAAGGACGGCAGGCTCACCTACCACGACCACGAGTTCCCGCTGGCCGAGGGCACCGCCACCGGCACGACGCAGGAGGTGCACGAGCGCCAGCACTACCGCCTGGTCGACTGGCGCCGGGCGGGCGCGGAGCTGAACTACCGCCGGTTCTTCGACGTGACGACCCTGGCCGGCGTGCGCGTCGAGGTGCCGGAGGTCTTCGACGCCACGCACGCCGAGGTGCTGCGCTGGGTCGCCGACGGCGACGTGCAGGGGCTTCGGGTGGACCACCCCGACGGCCTGGCCGACCCGGGCGGCTACGCCCGGCGGCTGGTGGAGCGGTCCGGGACCTGGGTCGTGGTGGAGAAGATCCTGGAGCCCGGCGAGCCGCTGCCCGGGTCGTGGGGTGTCGCCGGGACCACCGGCTACGACGCGCTGCGCGAGGTGTGCGGGGTGTTCGTCGACCAGTCCGCCGAGCCCGCCTTCACCGGCCTGGCGCGCGAGCTGGGCGTGCCGGTCGACTTCGCGGCGCTGGTCGAGGAGTGCCGCCAGCTCATCACCACGACGTCGCTGGCCACCGAGGTGCGCCGGATCGCCGACCACGTCGTCGGCGTGGACGCCATGGCCGCCCGGCGCGCGGTGGGCGAGCTGATGGCCGCCTTCACCGTGTACCGCTCCTACCTGCCCGAGCACGAGCGGTACTGGGCCGGGGCGGTCGAGCGGGTGCGCACGGCGTGGCCGGAGCTGGCCGAGGCGGTCGCCGCCATCGACACCCAGGTCCGCGCCGACCCCGGCGGCGAGCTGGCCACCCGGTTGCAGCAGACCTCCGGCATGGTCGTGGCCAAGGGCACCGAGGACACCGCCTTCTACCGGTACTCCCGGTTCCTGGCGCTCAACGAGGTGGGTGGCTCCCCGGACCACTTCGGCGTCTCCGTCGAGGAGTTCCACGCCGCGCAGGCGGCCCGCGAGGCCGACTGGCCCGAGGCGATGACCACGCTGTCGACGCACGACACCAAGCGCTCCGAGGACGTGCGGGCCCGGCTGGCCGTGCTCGCCGAGCTGCCCGACGAGTTCGCCGCGGCCGTGCGCCGCTGGACCGAGCGGGCGGGCATCGCCGAGCCGACGCTGAACCTGCTGGCCTGGCAGACGCTGCTGGGCGCGTGGCCGATCTCCACCGAGCGCATGTCCGCCTACCTGGACAAGGCCGCCAAGGAGGCCAAGGTCCGCACGACCTGGGTCGACCACGACGAGGAGTTCGAGGCGCAGGTCCAGGCCTGGCACGCCGCCGTCCTGGCCGATGACGAGGTGGCCGCCGAGGTGGCGGCGTTCGCCGAGAAGATCACCCCCTACGGCTGGTCGAACGCGCTGGGTCAGAAGCTGCTGCAACTCGCGGGTCCCGGCATCCCCGACGTCTACCAGGGCACCGAGCTGTGGGACCTGTCCCTGGTCGACCCGGACAACCGCCGCGACGTCGACTTCGACGCCCGCCGCGCGCTGCTGGCCAGGCTCGCCGGGGGCTGGCGCCCGCCGGTCGACGACACCGGCGCGGCCAAGCTGCACCTGGTCCGCACCGTCCTGCGGCTGCGCCGCGAGCGCCCGGAGCTGTTCACCGGGTACCGCCCGGTGCACGCCACGGGCCCGGCCGCCGAACGGGTCGTGGCCTTCGAGCGCAGCGGCCTGATCGCCGTCGCCACCCGGCTGCCCGTGCGCTCCCCCGGCTGGGGCGGGACGGTCCTGGACCTGCCCGGGGGCGACTGGACCGACGCGCTCACCGGCAGGCCCGCGGCGGGCGAGCTGAGCGACCTGCTTTCCGACTACCCCGTGGCCGTCCTGGTGAGAGGACAAGCGTGACCGCCGAGCAGTTCTCCGTCTGGGCCCCCAACCGCGACCGGGTGCGCCTGGCGACCGGTTCCCGACGGCACGAGATGTCCAGGGACGACCGCGGCTGGTGGCACGTCGAGGTGCCGGGCACGGCCGCGGGCACCGACTACGCCTTCGTCCTCGACGACGAGGAGCAGTCCTACCCCGACCCCAGGTCGCTCTGGCAGCCCGACGGCGTGCACGGCCCGTCCCGCCGATACGACCACGGCGCCCACACCTGGGCCGACGCGGACTGGACCGGGCGCGCGCTGGCCGGGTCGGTGCTCTACGAGCTGCACATCGGCACCTTCACCACCGAGGGCACCTTCGACGCGGCCATCGGCAAGCTCGACCACCTGGTCGACCTGGGCGTCGACATCGTCGAGGTGCTGCCGGTCAACTCCTTCGACGGCGACGCGGGCTGGGGCTACGACGGGGTGCTGTGGGGCGCGGTGCACGAGCCCTACGGCGGCCCGGACGGGTTCAAGCGGTTCATCGACGCCTGCCACGCGCGCGGGCTGGGCGTGGCGCTGGACGTGGTCTACAACCACCTGGGCCCGTCGGGGGCGTACCTGGACAAGTTCGGCCCGTACTTCGCCGGGTCGACGATCTGGGGCCCCACGCTGAACCTGGACGGCCCGGACTCCGACGAGGTCCGCCGGTACGTGCTGGACAACGCGCTGTCCTGGTTCCGGGACTTCCACGTGGACGCGCTGCGCCTCGACGCCGTGCACGCGCTGCGCGACACCAGGGCCACCCACCTGCTGGAGGACCTCTCGGCCGAGGTCGACGCGCTGTCCGCCGCGCTGGGCCGCCCGCTGTCGCTGATCGCCGAGTCCGACCTCAACGACCCCCGGCACACCACGCCGCGCGAGTCCGGCGGCTACGGCCTGACCGCGCAGTGGTGCGACGACCTGCACCACGCCCTGCACGTCGCGCTGACCGGCGAGGTCAGCGGCTACTACACCGACTTCGAGGGCGGCCTGGCCACGACGCTGCGCCAGGCGTTCTTCCACACGGGCACCTGGTCGTCCTTCCGCAAGCGCACCCACGGGCGCCCCATCGACACCCGCACCGCCTCCGGGCACCGGTTCCTGGCCTACCTGCAGAACCACGACCAGATCGGCAACCGCGCCACCGGCGACCGGCTCACCGCCACCGTCGCACCGGCGCGGGTGCTGTGCGGGGCCGCGCTGGTGTTCAGCTCCCCCTACACGCCGATGCTGTTCATGGGCGAGGAGTGGGCGGCCACGACCCCGTGGCAGTTCTTCGCCTCGTTCCCCGACGCCGACCTGGCCGACGCCGTGCGCACCGGCCGCCGCCGCGAGTTCGCCGAGCACGGCTGGGGCGAGTCCGAGGTGCCGGACCCGATGTCCGCCGCGACGGTCCGCAACTCCACTTTGGACTGGACGGAGCTGGACGCACTCGCCCACCGGGCCGTCTACGACACCTACCGGGCGCTCATCAGGCTCCGCAAGGACAACCCCGAGCTCAGCGACCCCCGCCTCACCCACTTCGAGGTGGAGGAGGGCGAGGGCTGGCTGGTCGTGCACCGGGGCGCGATCAGGGTGGCGGTGAACCTGTCGACGGCGTCGGTCTCGCTGCCGATCGCGGCCACCGCCACCCTGCTGACCTCGGGCGACCCCCAGGTCGGAGTCGACACGGTCGTGCTGCCCCCGGACTCGTTCGCGATCGTCCGGGCCTGAGCGGCTATTCGACAGACCGGCGGTAGCGCACCTCGCGGCGCGGGCCGGGCGAGGCGAAGCGGCGGATCAGGAAGTTGATCGCGGCGCCGATCAGCAGCCAGACGATCGCGGCGAGGCCGTAGTCGAGCACGGTGGCGAGCTTGGCCGAGCCGGGCGAGAACAGCCCGTCGAAGCCGAGCGAGACCGCCGAGGAGAACCCGCCGACGAAGCTCGCGAACCCGTTGTCGGGGTTGGCCTCGGCGACGGTGAGGATGATCTGGGCGACCAGCACCGCCGCGAACAGCCCCGTCAGGAAGGTCACCGCGGAGGTGATCATCCGGATGGTCCGGCGCCGCTGCGCGTGGCTGTCCTCGACCCGCTCGCGCACGACCTCCTGGTCGGGCGCGACGTACTGCTCGTCGTGGCGCACTGGCTGGGCAGGGTCCGCGTGCCGCTCCTGCGGCATCGCCCTGGTCCGCTCGGGATCTCTGTCCGGGTAGCTCATAACCCGAATGGTGACACCGCCGAGCGCCCTTCGCCCGACGACACCCACGCGGCCTAACCCGCAGGTCAGAGCAGGGTTTCACGCCCTACCGGACCGGGTACCTCTCTTCGAGTCGATCGAGCGTCGCGCGGATTCCCTTCAGGTTCTTGGCCGGGAACTTGACCAGCTCGATGAACCACGCGGCCCCCACCCGCGACCAGTCGAAGGTCTCAGTGACCTTGGTCGTCCCGTCACCCTGGTCCTGCAACTCCCAGCGCCACCGGTGCCCCGCGAAGTGCCGCCACGCGATCAGGCTGCCCTCCTCGAACTCCACCACGGTGTTCTCGATCTTGTACGGCAGACCGATCTTCATGTCCATGCCGAACTTCGAGCCGAGCGCGAGCCGCTGACTGCCGGGCCGCGCGCCCCGAACGCTGCCGGACCCGTCGATCACCGGGTGC
This sequence comes from Actinokineospora pegani, assembly GCF_009745975.1. Lineage (GTDB taxonomy): Bacteria > Actinomycetota > Actinomycetes > Mycobacteriales > Pseudonocardiaceae > Actinokineospora > Actinokineospora pegani. The sequence goes on from NZ_WHOL01000098.1 coordinate 80,646, forward strand.
TGAGCGGGATCGGCCAACAGCTCGAAGATCTCGGCCGCGGGAGCGCCGATCACCCTGGAGTCGGAAACCTTGCGCGAAGCCATGTCCCCGACCCTACGCGGCCTGACCCCGCACCGCCGGAAAACAAGGAGCGGTAGACTCACCTTCCAGGAAGGTGCAGTTCCTTCCAAGTGCGGGAAGGCGAAACCGTGTCAGGACTACGGCTCCCACCGAGGCCACGCGACCGAATCATTGGTGCGAGATTGCGCGCCGTACGCCGGGAACGAACGACTTTGAGCCTAGAGGCGGCAGCGAAAGCCCTCGGCTGGGGCCTGGCCACCATGTCCAGGATCGAGAACGGCAAACGCCACATCGACACCGACGAGGTAGCGATGATCCTCACCGCGTACAAGATCCCCGCCGCCGAGCGCCGGGAGTTCCTCAATGAGGTCAAGACGGACAACGCGACGGGCTGGTGGGACCGCCCACTGCCCGGCGTGCCGGATGAGATGGGGACCCTGGCCAGCTACGCGGTCGACGCCGACAGCCTGACCGACTGGGCGGTGACGCTGGTCCCCGGTCTCCTGCAGACCGAGGGCTACGCGATGGCGCTGATGCTGTCCGGTGGCATCGAGCGGGAAACCGCCGAACTGCGCTGGGTCGCTCGACGCAGGCGGCAGCAGATCCTCGGAACCGTGGACTACAGCGCCTACATCAGCGAAACAGCCTTGCGAACCCCGTTCGGCGGCCCAGAGAAGCACCGGGAGCAGATCAAGCACCTGCTGGACGCCCGAGACCGGGGCATCGGCGTCCGTGTCGTTCCGCAACACCTGCCGATCGGGTCGCTCAGCCACTCCTGGCTCTACATGACGTTCCCCAACACCACACCCGTGGTGAACGTCGAGGTCGCCGAAGGCGGGGTCTACCTGCACGACGACCAGGCGGAGCCCTACACCAAGCGGATGACCATGCTGGATCACAGCGCCCTTCCCGCTACCGAAAGCCAGACTAAGCTTCGGTCGATCCTGAAGGAGGCGTGATCATGGAGTGGCGCAAGGCGAGCTTCAGCGACACCGGCGGCAACTGCGTGGAGGTCAGGCAAGACCTGACCGCCGTCCGTGACAGCAAGAACCCCTCGGGCCCGGTTGTGGCCCTGGACCTGGTCAACCTGGTGTCAGCCGCCAAGTCCGGCACCCTGGACCGCCGCTAGGTCTTCCCCACAGGGGGGTCCAGGCACAACCTGGACCCCCTTGTCCATCGGAAGCTGCCCGAGCCCGCGACGAACAGCCCGCGAACGGAGCGCCGGTGCACCTCGATCCTTTCGCCGCTGTCCCCGGCGATCACGCCAGACATGCGCGTTCGCACCCGATCCGAAGCACGAAGTGATCACCAACATCGGCCAGCTCCGCGACGCCGTCCTCATCGGGGTCGCGATGCTCCCGCTACGGCACCTCGGCAGGGCGCTCGCGGACGTGCAGGAGGTTCGCAGCCAGCTACACCGGCTCGACGCGACAACGGACGAAGAAGTCCAGCAGGCGCTCGCCGCACTCAACGAAGCCACCCTTGAACTGCGCGCTGTGATCTCCGTGCTCAGGCGCGTGGCAAAGACCTTCGAGAACTACACCGCCTCCCTCGTGGGCGTCATCCCCACCACCCCCGACACTCCCGGGTCCGCTCCGATTGAACTGCCCAAGACGCCGCCGCTGCCAGCCCCGCGCGGCCCCTCAACACTCGACCGACGGGAGCGAGACCTGATCGCAGAGGTTCAACGCGATGGCGGCCTGATATCGCCCGACCGGGTCGAAGCCATCGGACGCGCCCCCCGGCGGTAGGCCCGTCCGGCTCGAACAAGGCGACCACCGATCCGGGCTCGCGCACCTCTACCGCCCCGGAAGACTCTCCCAATTCAGGAACCAGGGCATTTCCCCGAAGGACATCGCGACCGTGGCCATCAGTGCGGCCACTGGCGGAACTCCCGTGGGGACCACCGGAAGCGGCATCCCCGTCTACAGCACAACCCACAGCGGCCGTGACGTCTACCTCGGGGTCGTCATATCCTCGAACGGCTACATCGTCACCGTCGTCCCAGTCGAGCACAAGAGGATCAAGCACCTCCCATGACCTACCCGGACGTCACCGCCATCGGCCTCCAGGTCGACGCTCAACTGGGCCCCCTCGTCCTCATCCGCGACGGTGAACTGGACGAACCCATCGACCTCGCCGCCGACCCGCAAACGGCCTGGCTGCCCCCGAGCATCCGCACCGCCCTGCTCAGATGGGCAACCGCACTACCCGACACCGACGACGACATCACCAAACGACAGCAGTGGGACTCCCGAGGCCGCACCCTCGCGCACATCCTGCGCGACCTGCTCCCCACCACCATCGGCGTCCGCTACTCCGGCGACCTCGGCGAATGGGAAGAAATCCCGACCGACCCCCGATAACCCGCCACCAGCCAGGCCACGTGTGGGTTCCCTGCGCGGCCTTGTCCCGCACCGCCCGCGCCAAGGCGTGCGCGCCGGGTCCCTACACCTACGAGGGAAACCAGGACCTGTGATCACCGAGGTCTATTACCGGACGCCGCAGGACGGCACAGTCGGCGAGCAGTCCAACGCCTGCGATCGGGGGACCTCGACCGGCCCATGAGCATCCTCGAGACCGAAGCCCCGTTCGGTGCCAGCTTGCACACCATCACCGCAGACCTCCCCGACACCGCACCAGCACAAGAGCTGGTCGTGGGCAACGACGAAGCGGATGACCATGCTGGATCACAGCGCCCTTTCCGCTGCCGAAGCCACACTAAACTCGAGAGATCCTGAAGGAGGCGTGATCATGGAATGGCGCAAGGCAAGCTTCAGCGGATCCGGCGGTGATTGCGTGGAGGTCAGGCAGGGCCTGACCGCCGTCCGGGACAGCAAGAACCCCTCGGGCCCGGTCGTGGTCCTGGACCTGGCCAACCTGGTGTCAGCCGCCAAGTCCGGCACCCTGGATCGCCGCTAGGTCTTCCCCACAGGGGGTCCAGGCACAACCTGGACCCCCTTAACCTGCCCGAGCCCGCGACGAACAGCCCCGCGAACGGAGCGCCGGTGTACCTCGATCCCTGCGCCGTTATCCCCGGCACGTCCACGGCAACCGCGCTAGGCAACGGTGGGGGGCCGCCCGCTGCCCGGTGTCACCGCTGTGCATCGCGGATTACCGCAACGAGGCAATGAGGCGGCCTATCAGGGCGGCTGCTGAGTGGTCGGGCGGAAGCAGGGGCTTGATGGCGCACAGTTGCGCCGTGAGAATTTCATTCTCCAACAACGCGTCTTCGTCTCCGTCAACCTCCTTGAGGAACACGGCATGGATCTCTCGCTCCGCGGCATCGGGCCAGCGAAGAGCCTCGACTTCGTGGACTTCGACGCAGTGCCGGAGCGCCACCCCGGCTTCGTCGGAGCGCTCAAGCGTGGCGAGCAGGAAACAGAGTTCCATCCACGGCCGACTCGGGTCGTCGGCGGAGAGCTCGCGAAGATCGTCGAGGAAGCCGTTCACTAGTTGGTCCGGGTCTACCTGCTGAACCATGTCCGCTAGTTCTGCCTGCCCCGCTGCCTGGAGGCGTGTGGCGATGGCCGCCATCTCGGACTGGTCTTCGGCGAACAGGACGTGCAATGCCGATGCCTGTGCTTCTTGTGGATAGAGAAGCTCGGGCAAGCTGGTGAGGTATTCGTTCGCCGCTGTGATCTCGGCGAGTGCGTCCGCTGTATCGCCCATGCTGAGGAGCACGAGACCTAGTCCGTTGGACGCCATCGCCGCGGCTCGGTGATGACCGTGTTGGCGGTAGAGATCTCGGCCGAGGCGCGCACTGGTGACCGCTTCTTTGAAGTGCCCGGTTAGGCGCAGCAATTGACCCATAGTGCACCAGGCATTGGCTTCGACCGAGGGAGCGTCCAGTTCCTGGGCAATGGCCAAGGCACGCCGGCCTGCGGCCAATCCAGCTTCTGTGCTGCCATTTTCCACCAGCGTCAGGCCTAGCTCTTGCCACGCTAGGGATTCGTCGTGAGGATCAGCGAGCTTGAGCGATAGGCGCAGGCGCTTTTCGGCGACGGGAAGGGCTTCGTCTTCCCGGTCATCAAGGCGGAGCGCAACTCCAAGTTCGCGGAGCGCAGCGATCTCATGTTCTGGACGTGTGCCGATCTCGCCGAAAATCGTTGTCGCGTCCGTGGCAGAAGCGATGCTGTCGGCAATCTGGAGACATGCTCGCTGAGCCCGCGAGCGGTGATAGTCGGCTAAGCCTTCACCGAACCGGTCACCCGCCTCAATGGCGGCACGCTTCGCGATGGCGGTCACCATCAGGACACTGTCGTACTCACCGCGTTTGATCAGGTAGGGCGCGATCACCACCGCCAGGTCGATCGCCGCCTGATGTCCTGCGGCTGCGGCGACGGGGACAGCGGCGATCAGGTTGGCCTGCTCCGCCGCCAACCACTTCACCAATGTCGCAGTGGAGTCCTCTCCCGTCTGTTCCCGTAGCCGAGCGGTGGCATCGAGCGCGAGCGCGCTGTAGCCGTCGAGCAGACGTGCCAGTGCGCCGTTTCGCCCGTCCGAGTCGGCGCGGGCGTGACCGTGCTCGTCGGCGTAGAGCCGGATGAGGTCATGCAGGCGCCATCTGCCCCACACGTCACCTGGTTCGACCAGGTGGGCAGTCGACAGCCGCCGCAGGAGCTCTTCAGCGGTGTGGTCATCGACCTCGAGCAGCAGAGCAGCGGCGTGGGTCGACCAATCAGCACCAGGCGCGACCGGCAGCAAACGCAGCAGTGTCGCAGGCCTGTCGGCCAGGTCTTCATACGACAGGTCGAACGCCACCCGCACGGCCCTGTCCTCGCGGCTGAGCCGATCGAGCCTGGTGAGCCCGTCATCAAGGGCAGCCGCGAGCGAGGCAGGCGGGCGCGCTGGCGAATCGGCCAAGAGCGCACCGCAGATGTTGAGCGCGAGCGGCAACCCGGCACACGACTTGGCGATCAGCTCACAATCCCGCGGGTTGTCCTCGACCCGCGTGTCCACCGCGCCGCGGCGCTGGCGCAGCACGTGCTGGAGCAGCGTTACCGAGTCCGAGGAATCCAGCACGCCCAGCTCGCACAACCGCGCGTCCACGTCGAGCGTGTGCCGGGACGTGATCAACACTCCGGTGCCCTTGTCACCAGGTAGCAGGGGCTCAACCTGTACCCGCGAAGAGACGTTGTCTAGTACCAGCAACAGAGGCCGCCCGTTGGCAGCGAAGGCGTCGAGGATCGTCCGGAACAGGCGCGCCCGGTCATCGGCGCCTTCGGGAACGTGCTCTCCGGGCACCGCGAGCGACCGCAGCAACGAACCCAGCCCGTCGCTGGCGCTGACCAGCCGTTCCTTCTCGTATCCGTGGAGGTCGAGGAACAGAACACCCCCGGGGCACAAGCCGCGTTCGCGCACGACATGCGCGGCTTCGACGGCAAGCGCTGTCTTGCCGACCCCGCCCAACCCGGTAACGAGACAAGACCCGCTCCCATGCCCCTCAAACTGTGTCACCACCTCGGCCAACTCGCTGTCACGGCCGATGAGACCGGTGATCGAGCGCGGGAGTCCGCCGAGCGCAGGCTCCACCTTCGGGGGGAGGGTGAGGGTCACCTCCTTGCCCTGGATCACAGTGCCGACGAACACGCCACCGGAGATGGAGTTCACCGGTGTCTTGGCCTGGTGCCAGCGCACAGTCGCTCCCTCGATCAGGCCTCGCGGTCATGCGTTCGACGCCCGCCGGACCGATCTCGCTCCACGTAACTCCCGGTCTGAATGACGTCGTTGTGGAACTCACCGCCGGATATCGAGTTGGTGGTGCCCCCGTCCCGCCGTGGCTGTGCGGGTGCTCTCCGGTTCGCGACGTAGGCAGCGATCGCGACACCCAACCCCACGATGCCGACGAACGCACTGGTGACGCTGGCAGCTCGATCGGCCCGCTCCAAACCGAGAAGCACGAAGAACACGCCTAGACCCCCGAGGAGCAGCACACACCCCACCCACAGCACGATCCGCCGCCACGTCGCCATGCTCGCCATCGTGCCCGAAGCGCCACCCCCACAACCACCACAGGCCGCCGGTGTAACCCAGATGCCGGACACGGAGTCCACACAACACGACCTAGCGACGGCCTCGGCACGACGTCCAGGGTCGAGAACGGGGAACGGGGTGTGCGCCCCCTACGCCGCCTTGTCCCGCACCGCCCGCGCCAGGGCGTGCGCGCGCCGGGTCTGCTTGCGCGCCATCACCCGGAACACCACCAGGTGGACCGGGTACACCGCACGCCAGTACGCCCACCCGAGCAAACCCCGAGAACGCAACGCCCCCACCTGCCGCAGCTCCGGTGAGGTGCTGACGTCGATGCGGTAACCGAGCCACGCCTCGCCGCAGAACCACTTGTCGGTGTAGAGGACGATGTGGTGGTCGTCGATGGAGGCGATCGTCCACCAATCCACCGCCGCGCCCACGACGACGTCGTCGGGCTTCTGGAGCACCAGCTTCTCACCGAAGAGCTTGCCCAGCCAGATGCGCAGCACCCACGCCCACGCCCAGCCGTACCAGTGCAGGTTGTTCCCGCAGCGGGACAGGTCGAGGCGGGCGCCCTGGGCCTCCGACGGGTCCATGTCCACGGAGGTGCTGAGGGTGAAAACACCGTCGTGCACGCCGTTGTCGGCGTCGAGGACGTCGGTGGCCATCCGCTCGCGCTGGTCGTCCAGGGTGTGCTCGATGGCCTCGACCATCGACACCCGGGCGGTGAACGGGCTCTCCACCTGGGTGACCACGACGTCGTTGCGCAGGCTGTCGATGAGCGAGCTGCTCACCGCCTTGTCCACGGGGGTCACCAGGTGCACCCAGTACGACGAGAGTCCGGGGGACAGGTACGGCACCCGCACGACCCGCCGCCTGGGCAGCCCGCGCACCTTCGCGTAGAGCTGCATCAGCTCCTCGTAGGTGAGCACGTCGGGGCCGCCCACCTCGTGCACACCCGCGCCGACGCGCTCCTGGTCGGCCGCCAGCCGCAGCGACGCCACCAGGTCGGACTCGGCGATCGGCTGCACCGTCGTGGTGACCCACTTCGGGCACACCATGACCGGCAGCCGCTCGGTGAGGTAGCGCAGCATCTCGAAGGAGATGCTGCCGGAGCCGATGATCACCGCGGCGCGCAGCTCGACGACCGGCACCCCGGTCTCGGCGAGCAGCATCCCGACCTCCTGGCGCGAGGCCAGGTGCGGGGAGAGCTCGTCGGCGCCGAGGCCGCCCAGGTAGACGATCCGATCGACCCCGGCGGCGGCGGCCGCGTCGGCGAAGGAACGGGCCAGCGCGCGGTCCTTCTCCTCGAAGTCGGACCCGCCCGCCATCGCGTGGACCAGGTAGTAGGCCGTCTCGACCCCGGCGAGCACCTCGGTCAGCGCCTCGGTGTCCCCCACGTCGACCGGGCAGTGCCGCACGTTGTCGCCATCGGGCAGCTTCGCGCTGTTGCGCCCGAGCGCCAGCACGCTCACCCCGTCCGCGTCGAGGGACTCGACGAGCTTGTGCCCGACGTAGCCGCTCGCTCCCGCCACCGCGACCGTCATGTCAGCCTCAGATCCCCGGTGAACGCCCGCACCCAGGCGAGCAGTCCGTGCCATTCGGTGGCCCCGGCGCCCTTGACGGCCGCCATCCGGTCCTGCCAGGCCGCGTGCCCCACCGCGACCCGGATCGCCGCCCGGCTGAACCGCTCCCGCAGCGCCGCGGACATCGCCCCCACCACGAGCGCCCGCGTGTCGGCGTCATCCAGGTCCGGACTGTCCACCAACTGGTGATGCCGCCCGAACAATTCCACCGTCAGCGCACTGGCCGCGTCCGCGTCCCGGACACAGCAGTCGAACACCCGGAAGACGAAGGTCAGGAGTCGGTCGTGCTGGTCACCCCAGTCCACGCCGCCCCCGGGTGCCACCACCATCACACGCCCCTCACCACAGTTAGCCGAGACCTCCCCCAAAGCTAACCCCGCCCCACCCACCCCACCACTCGACCACCTGTGTCCCAACCCACCCTCGACCGCCACCACTCAGGATCATCGCCACCGGCAGATCCCGCCACTACGCCGAGATCACCCCGCGCGCCACCATCTCCTCGCAACTGCGCACCACCACCAACGCGGCCCGCCGCGCAGCCGAATCCCGCCGCACGTCCTCCCCCACCGCCCGCCACCGCGCCACAGCCCCCGGCGCGTCATCCGACACCGCCAACCGCTCCGCGGGCGTCACCCCGTGCTGCCCCAACAGGTACCGCGCCTCGGCCTCCTCCGCGCCCAGCACCACCCTCCCGGTGTCCAAGTCAGCCAACAACCGCAACTCCCGCAGGTCGTGCGCCGACGCCAGCGCCCGCTCCACCTCCTCCGCCAACCCCGCCGACCGGGGCTCCCGCCGCAGCACGGCCTCCAGGGCCGTCAACCCCGACCGCCCCCGCAACACCGAGGCCCGCGCCGCGAACCGCGCACCGATGGCCGCCCGCAAGTCCGCCACCCCGCTGGCCCGCACCAGGTCCCCGACCAGGTCCACCCCCGGCCGCCGGGCCAGCGTCGCCGCCAACCGGGTGCCGAACAACCCCAACCGGTCCAGCAACGCCCCCGCCGCGGGCGTCGCCGCGCGGAACCGGTCGACGGACAACAACGCGGCGTCCAACTGGGCCTTGGGCACCCGTCCCAGCGCGACGACCGCCTCGGCCTCGGCGGCGGTCATGGTCGACGCCCCCAGCGCCAGGACCCCCGCGACGGCGATGACGTCCTGGGACAGCACGCCCAACCCCGGCGACCGGGCCGCCCGCCTGGCCACCTGCCGGGCCGAGACCAGCGCGTCCACCCGCCCGCCGCCGAGTTCGTCGGCCCGCGACAGCACCACCAGGACCGTCACCGGGTCGCGGCCGCGCAGGGCGGTGACGTCCACGGCGGGGTGCGGGGTCAGCCACACCGAGGCGTCCACGTCCGGCTCGGCCGAGTCGATCAGCTCGACGTCGCCCGGCCAGTCGACCGTGAGGCGGTCGGTGGGGACCGGTTCGCCGACGACGGCGTTCATCAGGGTGGTGCGGCCGGAACCCGGGGCCCCGGTGATGCCGACGCGCAGCGGGCCCTCCACACGGGACCGGGCGGCGTGCAGGAAGCGCTCGGCGCGCGGGTTGTCGCGGAACAGCGGCAGCGCCTGGTCCAGCAGGGACCACGCCGTGGTCGCCAGGCTCATGCCGACAGCGCCGTCCGCGCGGCCCGCAGCGACTCGGCGCGCCGCCGCAGGGCGATCAGCTTCTCCAGGCCGCGCCGCACCTCCGCGGCCCTGGCGCCCTGGCGGGCGACGGTGGCGTCCATGTCGACCTTGATCGCGCGCGCGGACTCGGTGGCCTCCGCGCGCAGCCGCTGGCCGACGGCGGCGAAGCGGTCGCGCAGCGCGCGGTGGATGAGCCGGGTGGCGTCCTTGGTCTCCTTGCCGTAGGCGAGGAAGAAGTCGTCCACGTGGCGCTGGGCGGTGGTCTTGGCCACGGCCTGGCGGCGCTTGAGCCGGGCGCCGCGCTCCTCGAAGACGCTGCGGGCGCCGAAGGCGACACCGGCGCCGACGGAGAACGGGTTGATCAGCGGCAGCCCGGCCAGCGAGGTCGCCAGGCCGGACATGAGCAGGCCGCCGTAGGAGCCGCGCAGGCCGACGAACAGCTTCTGCGGCACGGAGAACTTCTCGATGTTGGGCGCGCGCAGCGCGTCGACGCGCTCGCCGGTGATCTCCTGGACCAGGTCGGCGGGCAGGTCGGCGGCGTCGGGCACGGCGTGCCGGGCGATCCGGCCCGCGGTCCACTCGAACCGCTCCAGCAGCCACGCCGAGTGCACCTCCGCCACCGAGGTCAGGTTCTGCGCCATCCACTCCTGGAACTCCGGCCACACCTTGGCCGGGTCGGCGGCGTCGAAGTAGTCGTCGACCGCGCGCAGGATGCGCCGGGTGCGGTCGCGCAGGTCGAAGTCCATGTCCGCCATCAGGTCGGCGATGTCGTCGGACAGCAGGGTCTGCCAGCGCTGCGCCTCCCGCGCCAACTCCTCCACCCGCCGACCGGCCGCGTGCCAGGCGGCCACGGCCACCGGGTCGGCCGCGGGCTGGCCCGCGTCGAACTCCGCTCGCAGCGGCACGATGAGCTGGTCCAGGGCAAGTCCGCTGGTGGCCGCGGCCGCCGCGGCGGCGACCCCGGCCGGGTCGGCGAGCACCTCGCGGCGCAGCGCGTCGACCAGTTCGGCGAACCCGGACTCGGCGTTGAGCCGCTTGTCCCCGGCCTTGGCCGCGACCAGGCGCAGCGCCGAGGACACCGGCAGCAGCGGGGCCGCGACCCCGGCCTCGGCGAGCAGCCCGCGGTCGCGCTCGGCCACCTCGCGCCAGCCCGGCACCATGTCGATCTTGGTCAGGGCGACCAGGATCGTCGGGCACAGCCGGGAGACCTGGACGAGCAGGTCGATCTCGGGGGCGCTGAGCACACCGGTCGCGTCGGAGACCAGCAGCACCGCGTCGGCCTCGGCCAGCACGTTCATGGCGCGGGCGGTGCGCGGGCACCCCGGGTCGCCGACGCCGGGGCAGTCGACGAGCACCAGTCCGGCGCCGAGCAGGGCACGGGGCAGGCCGACCTCGGCGCGCAGCACGTCGTCGCGGACCAGGGCGAGCTTGTTGGCCCGGCCGGTGGCGGCCTCGACCGGCCCGTCCGCCGCGGCGGGCCCGATGGCGAGGCGCTCGTCGGTGACCACGGCGGCCTCGGGGCTCTCGGCGTGGCGCACGACGGCGGGCACGGTGGTGGTCAGGTCGTCGCCGACCGCGCAGACCGGGGCGTTGAGGAGCGCGTTGACCAACTGGCTCTTGCCCTGCCCCGGCTTGCCGACCACGGCGACGCGCTGCCCGGGGTCCAGCAACCCCGCCCGGCGGTCGGCGAGTCGGTTCACCAGGTCAGGGCGCCTGCCCGCGGCGCACGCGCGGATGGTGTCGTCGAGCAGCTCAAGCCACGGCGAGACGGTCACCCATAAGAGTGTGCCGTAACGCTTCCGTGACATGAAACAGGCGGGGTACATCCAATGGACGTACCCCGCCTGCCTCAGCTAGCGAGTGACTGGTTCACCCAGTCGGGCGATCAGTGCCCCAGGTGCAGGTGGTCGTCCAGGTTGCCGAGGCCGCCGAGCAGGTCGGTCGTGCCGTGGACCACGTCGCCCAGCGGGCTGTCCGACAGCGCGCCGGACACGGTCTCCGGCAGCTTCTCCAGCTCGGTCAGCGGGTTGGCGACCGGCAGCTCCGGGAGCTCCGGGAGCGCGACGGGCAGGTCCACCGGCAGGTCGGTGGGCAGCTGCGGCAGGTCGGTGGGCAGCTCGGTCGGCAGCGCGCCCAGGTCCGGAACCTCCGGCAGCGCCGGGAGCACGGGCAGGGCCGGGACGGCGGGCAGGCCGTCGATGGTGTCGGCGATGGTGCCCGCACCGGTGTCGACGGCGGCGGTGACCGGGGCGGTGGCGCCGGTCAGGAAGTCGCCGAGGCCCGCCGGGGCCGCCGCGGCGGCGGTGTCGACGGTGTCGCCGATCAGCGCGCCACCGGTGGTGACGAAGTCGGCCACGGTGCCCGCGGACAGGTCGGCGCCGCGCAGGGCCTCACCGTCGAGCACGGTCCCCGGGTCGAGCGGCAGCGCGCCGAGGCCGTCCAGCGGCAGGCCGTCCAGGCCGGGCAGCTCCGGCGCGGTCAGCGCCGGGATGCCGAAGCCCTCGAGGCCCAGCTCGCCGACCGGGGTGGCGACGGTGGCGCCCGCGGCGAAGCCGTCCTCGTCCAGGACCAGGCCCGCGTCGACGCCGATGAGCTGCTCGACGCCCAGCGCGGCGCCCGCGTTCACGCCGTCCTCGAGGCCCAGCTCGGCGGCGGCGGAGGCCGACTCGGTCTCCAGGCCCAGGGAGGACTCGGTGACCTCGGTGCGCGCGTCGAGGTGCACCTGGTCGGTCTGCACGCCGGTGGAGGCGGCCAGGCCGTCGCGGTCCAGCGCCAGGTCGTAGCCGGCGTTGCCGTGGTCGGTGGCCAGGAAGGCGCCCGAGTACACGCCGTCGGTGGAGGCGTCGGCGCCCAGCTCGTAGGCGGCCAGGTCGCTCTCGCCGTGCGCGGAGACCTGCACGCCCTCAGCGGAGGCGGCGAAGGCGTTGCCCGCGGTGAAGTGCTCGGAGTCCAGGGCCAGCGAGCCCTCGACGCGGTCGAGGACGGAGCCCTCGACGCCCGCGTCCACGGTCGCCGCCTCGGAGTCCAGGCGCGCGTAGCCGGAGAAGTCGCCGTCGGTGCCGACGGCGGCGCCCGCCTCGCCCCGGAGGTGCTCGGTGTCGAAGGCGGTGTCGACGGACACGCCCTCGGCGGTGGCGTCCAGCCAGCCGGACGCGCCACCGTGCTCGGTGTCGACGTTGACCTCGCCGTAGAGGCCGTCCTCGGTGAGGACGCCCTTGGCGGTCGCGGTGAACTCGTCGGTGGTCACACCGGCGGCGACGGCGGCAGCGCCCTCGGCGGCGTCGGCCACGGCCTGGAGCTGCACGATCGGGTCGCCGTTGGACAGCGCCAGCTCGAACGCCTGACCGCCGTCGCCGATCGGGGTGTAGTCGATCACCAGCGGGATGACGTCCTGCACGTCCTGGGCGGTGATGTCACCGAGGCCCGCGCCGCTGAGGGCGGCGGCCGGGTCCTGGGCGAACGCCGAGCGGGCGGCGTCGTCGGAGAGCAGGTTGAGCACGAAGTCGTGCAGCGTCTGCTCCTCGGCGGCCTGCGGGGCCTGGGCCTGGGCGGCGTCCATGGCCTGGGGGGCCTGGGGGGCCTGCGCGGTCTGGTCCGGGGTGGACTGGACAGACAAGGGGGTTCTCCTCGGTGGATCTGGTGCTCAAAGCCTGGTGGCCCGAGGCCGGGGGCATCGACCCCGGGCTGACCACGATCAACCTAGGGACCGGGGGGACTCCCCCACATCGGGGAACACTCCCCGTGACACCCCGTACCTAGATCGGGTGATAAACGTTCACCTATTAGGGGATTAGGGGCTCGGAGATTGACCACCCGGGGTTGACCCCCGTGGGGGCCGGACTGGTACGAACTAGCCCCCTGGCCCACCCCATCGGCCCAGCACCACCGCCACCGGATGGAGTCGCATTGCCCTACGTGCTCGGGATCGACGTGGGCCGCTCGCGCGGTGTGGCGGCGGTCTGCAGGCGCACCCCGCACGGCCACACCCCGCCCGAGGTCGTCCCCGTCGACGGCGGCGCCCCCTGGTTCCCGGCCGTGCTGTTCGTCGGTGGCGACGGCGACGTGGTCCTGGGCCGCGCCGCCCTGCGCCGCGCGGCCGCCGAGCCCGACCGGCTGGCCAGGAACCCGCTGGACCGCGTCGGCGACGACGCCGCCGTGCTGCTGGGCGGCGAGCTCTACCCGGCCGAGACCCTGGTCGCCGCCATCGCCGCCTGGGTGGTCGACTCGGTCGCCGCCGTCGAGGGCGCCGACCCCGACCGGGTCGCGGTCACCCACCCCCCGGACTGGGGCCCGCACCGCCGCCGCCTCCTGCGCGAGGCCGTGGTGGAGGCCGGGCTGCCCAACCCGCTGCTCATCCCCACGGTCACCGCCGCCGCCGAGGCCCGCCACGACCACACCCCCGTGCCCACCGGCGCGGCCCTGGTGGTCGCACTGGCGGGCGGCTCCGCCCTGGAGACAGCGGTCCTGCACCGCACCCCCGGCGCGTTCGAGCTCACCGCCCACGCCACCCACCCCCACCCCGGCGACGCCCTGGACGACCTGCTCGGGGACCTCCCGCCCGAAACCCGCACGGCGACGAAGGAACGCCTGTCGACCAGCGCCGAGGTCCACCTGCCCCACCCCGACGGCGACGTCCGGGTGACCCGCCAGGCCTTCGAGGAACTGGCCCGCCCCGCCCTCGCCGCCATCGCCGCAACCATCCGCGCCACCCTCACCACCGTGCCCCCCGACGCCCTGGCTGGCGCCCTCCTGGCAGGAGGCACCGCCAACGTCCCCCTCCTGCGCACCCTCACCGCCTGCCCCACCGAGGACAACCCCGCCGCCACCCCCGCCCTCGGCGCCGCCCTGGCCGCCCGCCCCCTCCCCCACGCCCCCACCCGGCCCCGCCGCCCCTTCCCCGGCAGCGACCCGCGCCTGCACCCAGCCACCCCCGCACACCCCGACGGCCCCGGCAGCGACCCGCGCCTGAAGCCGTTGCCCGCCACCAACACCCCAGGACCCCCCATCCCCGGCTCCCACCTGCTCCCCAGCTCCCTCGGCACCGACCCGCCCCCCGGCGCCACCCCGCACACCCCCGCCCAGCGCCCGGACGGCCTGGTCGTCCCGCACCGCGCTCTGCCCGACCACCTGGCCGCCGACCCGCTCCTGCTCACCCCGCACGTCCCCGCCCCACCACCCCGGGTGCAGCCCCCGCCACCCCCGGTGCCCGACCCCCCGGTGCTGCCCACCACCCTCGACGAGCCCCCGCCGCCGCGCCCACCGGTCGAGATCAGCCCGCTCGTCCCACCCGTCAGCCGCTTCGCCCGCAAACGCGACGCGCCGCCCGAACAGGCCGCGCGCAAACCCGCCGCCCGGCCGAACACCGCTCGCAAACCCCGGACGAAGAGCGAAGACCCAGCCGAGGAACCCCGTTGATCCCTGGACACCCGCTGCCCGCCGAGCTGATCCTCGACGACCCCACGCAGCGCCTGTGCGCGGCCATCACCAGCGGCGCGCTGTCCCCGGTGCGGCTGGCGGTCATCGCGCCCGGCGGCTGGGGCAAGAGCGCGCTGCTCGACCTGCTGGCCACCGCGCCGGACGCCCGCGCGCACCGGCCGGGCCGGGAGCTGACCGGGCTGCTGCTCGTCGACGACGCGCACCTGGCGGGCGAGGCCGACCTGCGCGCGCTCACCGAGGCCGCCGCCGACCCCGGGGTGGGGCTGGTCGTGGCCGCCCGGCCCCGGCCCCGGCCCGCCGCGCTGACCGCCCTGCTGTCCCGGTTGCGCGGGCAGGTGGTGCTGCGCCCGTTCGACCGCGACCGGACGGCCCGCTGCCTGGCCGCGACCGCCGGGCGGGGCCTGCCCGACGCGGTGATCTCGTTGGCGCTGCGGCACACCGCGGGCATCCCCGGGCTGGTGCACCGGCTCGCGCCGCACCTGGGCGCGGACACCGAGGCCATCCCGGCCTCGGCGATCGAGGACTTCCGCTTCGACGTCGACCGGCTCGACCCGGACGTGACCGCGGTGCTCATCGCCCTCGAGGCCGGGGTGGGCGGCGACCTGCTCGGCTGCCTGGTCGCCGAGCCCGCCGAGACCGTGGAGCGCGCCAGGGCCAGCGGCATGGTCGGCCCGGACGGGTCCGTCCCGCCGCTGGTGGCCACCGCGCTGCGCGACCTGGTGCCCGCCGACCAGCGCGCGGCCGTGCTGAGCGCGCTCGCCGACGAGCGGCTGCGCCGCGGCGGGGCCATGGTCGAGTTCGCCGACGCCCTGCTCAGGGCCGGGTCGTCCGGCGGGTCGGCGGCAGCGGTCTACGCGGCCGCCGCCGAGCAGGCCGACCCGGCGCACGCCGTGCGGCTGCACGAGGCGGCGGCCGACGCGGGCCACCCGGTCGACGAGGTGCGCCGGGCCGAGGCGGAGGCGCTGTCCGGGGCGCTGGACAGCGCCTTGCGCCGGGCGGACGCCGTCCTGGCCACCGACTGCCCGCGGCGCGGGGCGGCCGCGGCCGTGGCAGCCGCCGTGCTCGCCCACCGGGGACAGCTCGCCCGCAGCGCGGAACTGCACGACTACGCCGGGTCCGGCGCCTTCGCCGCCATCGGCCTGCTCGGCGTCGGCAGGCTCGCCGACGCGGAGAAGGCGTTGCGGCACAGCGGTTCCGGCGAGCCGACCACCCTGATGGCGGGCGCGATCAGCTCAGCGGCGGCAGGTATCCTGAGCTCGGTCAAGGGCGCCGACCCGGCCGCGCTGTCCACTGTGGTCCGGGCAGCCGAGATGCTCGAGCCCCTGGGCCCGCAGTCCCTGCTGCCCGACAGCCCCGCCGCCCTCGGCGCCCTGCTCGCCCTGCACACCGGGGCCGCGCCCATCGCCGAGTCGCTGCTGGACCGGGCGGCGGCCGCGGGCATCGGCGGCGCGGTGCTCACCACCCGCCACCGCCTGCTGCGCTCCTGGTCGGCCATGCTGCGCGGGGAGGGCACCGCCCCCGGCATCGGCGCCGACCTGTCCCAGCGCGACTGGCTGTTCGCGGTCGCCCTCGCCGTCGGCGCCGCCCGCCGCGACAGCGACCTGGCCGCGCTGCGCGAGATCTGGGAGCAGGCGCAGGAAGCCGTCGTCCGCCACCCGGTCGACCTCTACGCGCTGCTGCCGCTCGGCGAGTTCGCCGTCGCCGCGGCCCGCCTCGGCGACCGCGAGCGCTTCGCCCCGCACCTGTCGCAGGCCTGGGCCCTGCTGTCCGACCTGGGCGATCCCCCCGCCTGGTCGGCCATGCTGCACTGGAACTGCCTGCACGCGGAGATCATCGCCGAACAGCCCACCGCCGCCCAGTCCCACGCCGACGCCCTCTCCGCCGCGGCGGCCACCAGCCCCTTCCACGCCACCCTCGCCGAGGCGGCCCACTGCTGGCGCCGCGTCCTGGAGGGCGCGGTGGACGCCGACCGAGTCGAGGCCGCCGCCCGCGGCCTGCACGCCGCGGGCCTGTGGTGGGACGGCGCCCGACTGGCGGGCCAAGCCGCCATCCGCACATCCGACCGCAAGGCCATGGTCGCCCTCCTGGACCGCGCCCGGGTCCTGCAAAGCGCCCCCACCCCCGACGAGACCCGCGCGGGCGCCCGCCTCAGCGACCGCGAACTGCAAGTGGCCGCGCTCGTGGTGGAGGGACTGACCTACAAGCAGATCGGCGACCGCCTCTTCATCTCCGCGAAGACCGTGGAGCACCACATGGCCCGGATGCGCTCCCGCCTGGGAGCCACCAGCCGAGCCGACCTCTTGGCCCAACTCCGCACCATGGTCACCCGCTAGAACTGCTCCCGAGCGCTTTCCTGCCGCCACACCTGCTCACCGTCACTCAACTTCCGCGCGGCCGCCAAGGGTCGCGCCATCCGCCGGTTGCCCGCGAGGGTGTGGTTGTTCGTGTACAAGAACGCCCAGTAGCCCGCTGTGAAGGGACATGCGTCCTCGCCCAACCGGCTCTTGGGGTCGAAGACGCAGTCCCCGCAGTGGTCGCTCATCCGGTTGATGTAGGCCCCGCCTGCCGCATAGGGCTTCGTCGCCATGAGACCTCCGTCCGCGTGCTGGCTCATCCCGATCACGTTGACCGGCATCACCCACGGGAACCCGTCAACGAACGCGGTCGCGAACCACCGCGTCAGCTCAGCGGGCTGAAACCCCCGCTGCAACGCGTGGTTCCCCAGCACCATCAGCCGTTGGATGTGATGCGTCCACCCCCGGTCGCGCACCCCCTCCATAGCCGTCCGTAGACACGCGGCCTGCACAGCCTCACCATCCAGATCCGCCCACCAGTCCGGAAGCCGTTGGTGCGCCCCCAAGTGGTTATGCCGCAGATACTCCGGCCCGAAGCGCCAATACAGGTGCCACACGTACTCCCGCCAGCCGAGGATCTGCCGCACGAACCCCTCAACGCTGTTCAGCGGGGCCTTGCCCTGTCGGTAGCGCTCCTCCGCTGCCTCAACCACCTCCAGGGGATCTAGCAACCCGAGGTTCAACGGCACAGACAGCAGCGAGTGCGCCATGGTCCAGTCCCCGCCCATCATGGCGTCCTCATAGGCGCCGAAGTCGGTCAGCCGTTCATCCAGGAAACGCCGCAACGCCCGGAGCGCCTCCTGCCGTGTGACCGCGAAGAGCCTGGGACCATCCCGCCCCACCAGGTCCAGCCCCAGCCCATCTATGTGCTCACGGACTTCTTCGTCCACCTTGCTCTCCCGTGGCCGATAGGCGCGCCCCACGCTGAGTCCGCCCGACGGAGGGGGCTCGCGGTTGTCCTCATCCAGGTTCCACCGGCCGCCCGTCGGCTCGACGCCGTCCATCAGAATCCCGAACCGACGTCGCTGCTCCCGGTAGAAGTTCTCCATCAGGAACGACTCCCGACTGCCCGCCCACTCCGCGAAATCGGCCTTGGACAAGGCGAAACCCCGCGTCGGCATGACCTGCTCGACCACACCGTCATGCTCGAGCCGCCGAACCAGGTCCTCGGCCGCGTGCGACCCCGGCTCGAAGACGGCGACCTTCTCCCCGAACTCCCGCAGCCCGTCCCGGTAGGTGTCGGCCACGATGTAGGAGCACCGATCGCCCAGCTCGGCGGCGAGGTGGCGCATCGCGGACAGCACGAGGTGCACCTTCTGCCGGTGGTACCGGTGGCGCCGCAACGCCGCTCGGGACTCGATCAGCACGACCGGCCGGTCCAGCCCCCTGGCGAACCCGACCTGGTCCCCGAACAGCCACACGGCGGTCATGCCCCCACTGTCCCCCAGCGACCGCCGCACCGCCCGACGATCACAACCCCCTGCCGCGCAACCCTTTCAGCCCCTGTGGACAGATCCGCCCGGCTCTCGGCCGGACACGGCACCCTGATCAGGCCGCCACCCCGGCGGCCCGAGCACGAAGCCCACCCGGTCGCGCCAGGCCCTGGCCGAGCGCACGTCACGCCAGATCGCCCCGTACTCGTGGAACTGGAGGCGCAGCACGTTGTAGGTGCCCACGGGCGTTGTCAGCCCGTAGGTGGGCCTGCGCCCCTCGGCGCGGAAGGTGCCGAAGAGCCGGTCCCACACGATGAGCACGCCCGCGTAGTTGCGGTCGAGGTACTCCGGATCGCTGCCGTGGTGCACGCGGTGGTGCGAGGGCGTGTTGAACACGAACTCGAACCACCGGGGCAGCCTGCCGACCTTCTCGGTGTGCACGAAGAACTGGTAGATGAGGTTGACCGAGAACGCCGCGTAGACGGTCCACGGCGAGAAACCGAGCAGCGGGAGGGGAATCCAGACCAGCACCTCGAACCACTGGTTCCACTTCTGGCGCAGCGCCGTGCCCAGGTTGAAGTACTCGCTCGAGTGGTGCGCCTGGTGGGCCGCCCACGCCAGCCGCACCCGGTGGGCGAACCGGTGGTACCAGTAGAAGAGGAAGTCCACACCGAGCAGCAGCAGCACCCACGACCACCAGGTGTCGGCGGGCAGGTGCCACGGTGCCAAGTGGTCCCACAGCACGGTGTAGAGCAGCAGCGCGGCGGTGCGGAACACCAGGCCCACGACCAGGCTGCCCAGCCCCGCCATGAGGCTCGCCCGGGTGTCGCGGCCGTGGTAGCCCTTGGCCTGCTCGTCGTCGAGGACCCGCAGGGCGACCAGCTCGATACCGATGAACAGCGCGAACACCGGCAGCGCGTAGCCGACCGGATCGCCGAACTGGTGCCGCAGCGCTTCGAGCACGAGCCACCTCCAGTAATTGACCTCCGAGTAACTTACCTCGGAGTCAATTCACTGCCCAGCCCACTCGATAAGCTGGTCGGATGACCGCCAGCACCGGAACCAAGGGCGTCCCCCGCGCCGAACGGGAAACCCAGATCCTCGACGCCGCGGTCGCCGAGTTCGGGCGCAACGGCTACGCGGGGGCCTCGGTCAACACCGTCGCCGCGCTGGCAGGTATCTCCAAGCCGCTCGTCTACAGCTACTTCGGCTCCAAGGACGGCCTGTTCGTCGCCGCCCTGCACCGAGGCGCCGCGACCATCATCGCCAGCATCGAAGCCGCCCGGGACAACAACGGCATGCGCCTCGCCTCGGAAACCCTCCGCGCCGTCTTCACCGCCCTGGCCCCCCGCCCCCACGACTGGACCCTCATCCACGACCTGACCCCACCCCCCGGCAGCCCCGCCGCCCACACCGCCGCCACCTACCGCGCCAAACTCGCCGAGATGGCCACCGACGGCGTCTCAACCCTCCTGGCCGAACGAGGCAACACCAACCCCTTGGACGCCTCCGCCCTGGTCGACGTCTGGCTCAACGCCGTCACCGCCCTGGTCCGCTGGTGGCACGCCCACCCAGACCAATCCGCCACAGACATGTCCACCCGCTGCGACCGCCTGATCCAAGCCCTGTTCCTCCCCTGACCCCACCCCTCCCAGTCCCCCCACCCCCACCACGCCGCGCTCCCGGTAGCCCCACCACACCACAGCCCCACCACACCACAGCCCCACCACACCACAGCCCCACCACACCACAGGGGGCCGAGCCCAGCTCCATCCTACCCGCCCAGGGCCCGCCCGAGGCCGGTGTGGATCTTGCCTGTGGACAACTCAACCCCCCATCCACAACCCCGCGAGCCCTACCGAACCGACGAAGTGCCCTCCGAACCATCCGAGTCATCCGAAGACGACCGAGGCCAGGCAGGCGACTCATCATCAGCCCGCCGCCGCAGCAGCCGCCGATCGTCCTCCGGGTGCCCGGTGATCCGCGGCCACCCCGGGTTCGCCACCGCGCTCAGCGCGGGCCGCTCCGCCCCACCCGCGGTGTCCAGCCGCTCAGCCGTGTACGTGGGCTCGGTCTCCGACCTGTTCACCGCCGCCGTCAACTGCGCGAACGTCGGCAGCAGATCAGCGGCCTCGCGCACCTGCTCCGGGTGCCGCGACAGCCACCACACCACAGCCGTCCCGGGGTCGGTCAGCACCTCATCGGCCAGGTAGGCCCGGTTGTGCTCCTCCAACTCCCGCTCCTGCTGCCGGACCTGCTTCTCCTTGCGCAACTCGGCAAGCCGCGCCAGCCGCCGCGCGTCCTCGTCGGGCACCGTCAGCCCGATCGACTCCGCCCACGCCACCACCTGACCGGAACGGTCGGACAGCATCGCGCCGAGGTCAGCCGCCAACCGGGCCTGCACCGCGTCAACGTCCGCAGGCGCCCCACCAACAGTCACCGCACGCGCGCGCTCGAGGATCGCGTGCACCGCGAGCCCCTTGAGGTTCCCGTGCTGCTGCTGCCCCACCCCCTGCGGAATCCAGCAGACAGTGCAAGAGAGCATGAAACGGTAGTACGGCTCAGCGCTGTCCACCGGGATCGACGGCACATGGTGCTCGGAGTGCGGGGGCGTCGGCGGCTTCGCGAGGGCCGCCCGCTGCCGCGCCGCCTCCTCCCGCAGCGCCCGCTGCTCCCGGCGGAAGAGGACCTGCTTGACGATCAGCCCGCTGGCCCCCAGGGACAGGACCAGGGCGAGCATGATCAGCCAGCGCCCCCACCCCAGCGCCAGTCCCAGCAGCCACGGCAGGGCCAGCCCCGCGACCACCACCAGGGCGGGCGTCCGCCAGCGCGTCGTGAAATCCACAGTAGGTGGGTACCTGCTCGACCCGGCCAGGAGTAGCACGGCCGACGACATTCCCTCGAAGATACGAACGTCGGAGCCCCCCACTGGTCCAGACGGCCGATCGCGCGACCATCCCCAGGCTGTGGACAACCCGACTTCGGCCCGCCCCCACTGTCACCCCCACCCAGTAACGTGGAATCCGGGGGTCCCCAGCGTCGGATGATCTTGAAAGCCCCGCCTCGCAGGCGATCGACACCCGGCCGCCCACAGGACGAGCGCGGCCCAGGAGCCGACATGCCGGAGCCCGCCAGGCGCTCCAGCGGACCAAGACGTCCGCGCCGCCCACCCGCGACAACCGGCCGACGAACGCCGCGGAACACCCAGAAATGCAAAATGCAGGTCGGTGAACCAATTCGACCGAATGGATCACTGTTGCGCGGCGAGTGCCGCACGGATTTTCTCGGCGTAGGCCTCGGCCGGGTTCTCCGCGTCGTAGGGGTGCCGGGGTCCGAGCCAGAACCGCAGGCCGTCCTTCGGGTTGCGCGGGATCACGTGCAGGTGCAAGTGGGGAACCGATTGACTGATCACATTGTTGATGAGGATGAGCGACCCAGCCGCTTCCAGCCCGTCTTCCACCGCCCGTTCCAGTCGCTGGGCGGTGGTGAAGAAGTGCGCCACCTGGTCGGCGGGAAGGTCGCTGAGGATCGTGTGGTGCTCCTTGGGCACGAGCAGGACATGACCCCGGAAAAGTGGGCGGTGGTCGAGGAAGCCCAGCACCGCCTGGTCCTCGACCACGATCTGGGCGGGCGACTGACCAGCGATCACCTGACAGAACGAGCATGTTTGCGACATACGTTCCTCCACTCCGCCCATACCCTCATCACACTCTGGGCACAATGGTGCGGTGACCGTTCCAGACACGCCGTACCAGGTGCGCAGAGCACCCACGCAGTATCGAGCAAGCCGTCAGATCGAGCGGATTCTGGATGCCGCCTCGCGCGTGGTCACCGAGAAGGGTTTCGTCGGCACGACGACCGCCGACATCGCGAAGTCAGCCAAGGTTTCGATCGGTTCGGTCTACCGGTACTTCCCCGACAAGATCGCGGTGATGAAAGCCGTCGTCGAACGCAACTCGGCGCGGTACCTGCGCCGGGTCGACGAGGAAACCGGGGGGATGCCGCCCGCGCAGTGGCGCACCGCCGTCGAGCACGCCTACGACATCTACGTCGACATGTGCCGCACCGACGACGGCTTCCGCGCGCTCAGCGGCGCGGGCATCGCCTCCGGCGAGCTCGAGTCGGCGTCCAGCGTCGAGGACCCGCTGTCCCCGGCGTTCGCGCAGATGCTCGTCGAGCGCTTCGGCTTCCCCGCGACCCCGGACCTGCGCACCACGATGATCCAGGTCGTCACCATCGGCGACGTCATGTCCCGGCTGGCGTTCCGCCTGGTCCCCGGCGGCCACGTGGGCACCCTGGTGCAGACCCGCCGGATCATCGTCGACCTGCTGGTCCCCCACGGCCCACTCTGAACCCGGTTCGACGAATCCGCCCCGCGACCAAACCACCCCCGCCCCCGCTCCGAACCCCCTCTGGCTGAACTTTCGAGCGGAAGGGGAGCGGCCCGGTGGACCTGGACCAAGTCGACATCGCCATCCTGCGTGAACTCCAGCGGGACGCGCGCCTGCAGAACAAGGAACTGGCGGGCAAGGTCGGCGTGGCACCGTCGACCGCCCTCGAACGCGTGCGGTCGCTGCGCCGCCGGGGTGTCCTCACCGGCTTCCACGCCTCGGTGAGCCTGGCGGCGCTGGGCAGGCCGCTGAGCGCCCTGCTGTCGATCCGGGCCCGTCCGCACCGCGCGGACGTGCTCTCCGAGTACCTGCTCGAGCAGCCGGAGACGCTGTCCCTGCTGCACCTTGCGGGCCCGGACGACTACCTGGTCCGCGTGGCGGTCCCGGACACCGAGCACCTGCGCAGGCTGATCAACGAGCGGCTCGAGGCCCGCCCGGAGGTGCTGTCGGTGAACACCGTGCTGGTGTTCGAGGCCCGCGACCGCGCGGAGCAGGTGCCGATCATCTGACCCAGGGCAGACCGAAGCCCCGGGGACCCGTGGTCCCCGGGGCTTCGTCACTCCAGGCTGGATCAGCCCTTGGCGGTCTTGCGGCGCACGGCGACCAGCGCGCCCGCGCCACCCAGGACCAGCACGCCGCCGATGGCCAGCGGGAGGGCGATGCTGGCACCGGTGTCGGCCAGGTCGTCCTCACCCACGGGGACCGCGGCGGGGGTGGTGGACGGGGCGGGGGCGGTGGTCTCGACCGGCGGGGTGGTCTCCGAGGTCGGCGGGGCCGTGGTGGGCTCCTCCGGCGTGGTGGTGGGCTCCTCCGGCGGGGTGGTCTCCTTCACCGGCTCCACGCACGCGTCGATCGTCTCGGTGGCGTCGAAGTTGTACTTCGCGTTGTCGCTGGCCACGACCTTGACGACGATCTCGTGCTCGATGGTCGGGTCCAGGTCGGGCCACACCTGCGAGAACGACTTGCCGAACGTGGTGTTCACCAGCTCCTCACCGTTGTCGGTGACGAGGACGGTGTTCTTGTCGCCGCCCGCGTAGGCGGTCAGGTTGAGCTTGACCTCACTGCGCTCTTCCGCGGCGTAGCACTTGGCGTCGAACCTTGGGGTGTGCGCGGACGCGGTGCCGACCAGGCCGATGCTGGCGGCGGAGGCCAGGACGCCGACGACGGCGGCGCGAGCCAGGACACGGGAACGGGACGTGCTCACGGAACTCTCCTCGGTTAGTGCTGGGGAAAAGTCGTCCGCAGCCCCGACTCCCCAAAGCCGCGTGACGTTATGGGCCGAGACAGTAGTCACCTAGTCGAGTGAAGCCACAGCCGGGTGGGTACTAGGTGTGGATTTGTTATCCAGAAGTGTTGCAGCGGCTGTAGTCCATATGGGGGAAAGAGCTAATGATTCCTACGCAATGTGGATGCAGGCGGGTCACAACTCGCCCAACTGGAGCGCACACAGCGTCACGAAAAGCCGCTTGACCGCGCCCAACCAGGTGTGACCGACGCACCAAGGCGCGCGCATGGAGGCTCAGCGTGAACCCGCGACAACGATCCGGCGCAATTGCGCATTCGGACTCAACATCTGTCGTGAAAAGGACTGATCCACACGGCTTTTCGTGCGTTGACGCGTGAGCGGCGCCGGGGTTGCCCGGCCGCTAAAGAATCACTGTGCGTCCCCGCAAAGTCGGACTTTGGTCGCTGAGAGTGCCCTCAACCCAGCGATGGCAGGCTGGAGACATGAAACGCTCTCCAGTGGACCTGAGCGGCCTGGTCGACGCAGTGCTCTCTCGCGAGGCCTTCGGCGGTCGCGCCACGGGCGGCCGGGCCGCGCGGGTGTCCCGGTCCCCGCAGTTCCGCGGCGGCCGGTTCCACAACCGGACCGCACCGCGCCCGGTCGCCGTCACCACGGCGGTCAAGGAGCTGGTGCGCGGCGGGCAGCGCCGCACCCCCAACGGCGAGGTCCCCCTCGTCGCGCCCACCATCCCCGAGGCGCGGGCGCAGGGGCTGCACCTCACCTGGTACGGCCACGCCACCACCCTGGTCGAGATCGACGGCGCGCGCGTCCTACTCGACCCGGTCTGGAGCGACCGCGTGTCCCCTTCTCGCATCGCAGGCCCCCGCCGCCTCCACCAGCCGCCGACAGCGCTGTCGGAGCTTCCAGCGCTCGACGCCGTCCTGATCTCCCACGACCACTACGACCACCTGGACCTGCCCACGATCCAGGAGTTGGCCCGCACCCAGACCGCCCCCTTCGTCGTTCCGCTGGGCATCGGCGCGCACCTGGAGCGCTGGGGGGTCCCGGACGACCGCATCATCGAGCTGGACTGGGACGAGAAGACAGAGCTGTCCGGCATCACCCTCACCGCGACCCCCGCGCAGCACTTCTCCGGCCGCCTCTTCGCGCGGGACCGCACCCTCTGGGCGTCCTGGGTGATCGCGGGCCCCGTGCACCGCGCCTTCTACACCGGCGACTCCGGGTACTTCGACGGCTACCGGGAGATCGGCGCCGAACACGGCCCGTTCGACGTCACCCTGGTCCAGATCGGCGCCTACAACGACGCGTGGCCCGACATCCACATGACCCCGGAGCAGGGCGTCGCCACCCACGAGGACGTCGGCGGCGGGCTGATGGTCCCGGTGCACTGGGCGACGTTCAACCTCGCCACCCACGGCTGGACCGAACCCGTCGAACGCCTCTGCGCGGAAGCCGACCGCCGGGGTGTCCTGGTCACCGTCCCCAAGCCCGGCCAGCGCGTCGACGTCTCCGACCCCGGCGACCTCGACCCCTGGTGGCGGGCCCTGCGCTGAGTCCCCATTGGACGATCCCCACAGCTCCGCCCCCGGCCTATCCTGGATTCCGTCCAGGCAACCCGACCAGGAGGAGCCCCGATGCCGTTCGACCCGACCACCCCCCGCTGGCGCAAGAGCACCTTCAGCAACACCAACGGCGGCCAGTGCGTTGAACTAGCCACCCCCGGCCCCTTGGCCGTCCGCGACTCCAAGAACCCCGACGGCCCCACCCTGGTGTTCCCCCAGGAGACCCTCGCCGCCCTGCTGACCCACCTCCGCTGACCAGCGGGTCTGGGCCCGCCGCCGCGCGGGCCCAGACCCATCCTGAGCCACGCACGCGGTGACGCCATCGAAGTCGGTGAGCCGGGCCCGCAAGCGGTTGCGCAGCACATCAGGCGTCGAAACCCGAGGTCAGGCGCCTCGGCCTGGTCTGCGGGGGGCGACGTTGGTGTGGGGCCATGCCAGGTTCGGGATGGTGGCACGGACGAACTGGATCAAGACCGTGAGCCACCGGCCCCCACCCGGATCAGCGACCAGAGCCCCGCCACCCCTCCACCGACCAAGATCATCCGGCTCGGGGGACCCCCGGTTTCAACGCTACCGGCGCACACCGACAAAACCGGCCCGCCGAACACCAGCCATCCACAGGCGCGCAGTTGTCCACAGGGCCTGGCTCAGTTCAGCCCCAGCCGGATCAGAGCGCGCGCGAACGCGTGCTCGCCCCCGTAGCTCCAAGGCAACGCCGATGGGCGGTTGCCCACGAACGCCAGGTGGGCCCGAGCCCGCGCGTGGTCGCCTGCCTCCAACATGGCCCACCCGAACAGGTTGTGCGCCTCCTTGTCGTAAGCCCGCACGCGCGCCGTCCCCCCGCTCCACTTCTCGTCAGCCCGCTCGAGCTCCGCGCGCAGGGGGCCGCGGAAGTAGCGGGCGTGCAGGCGGACGTAGGCCCAAGTGCTGCCGTCGGCGAGGAAGCGGTCACCCTCCTGCATCAGGTACTCGGCGTGGGCCAGCGGGAGCATGGCCGTCAGGGGGCTGCCTGCCGCGGCCTTGTCGGCGGTGTCGCGGGCGAACTCGAACATGGCCTCGTGGGAGCCGTCCGATGCGGCGGTGAGGCTCTGCAAGCGGGCGCTGTGCGCGGGGTAGGAGGTCGGGCAGCGCTTGATGGCCTCGTGCCAGACGCGGTCGCCGTTGAGGCGCATGGCGCGGGCGCAGCGCTGCAGCTCGACCCAGGGGGTGGCGTCGACCGGGGCGAGCTTGGCCGCGGCGAGCAGGGGGTCGCGGGCCTCGCGCAGCCGTCCGGCGGCGAGGCGGTCGTTGGCGCTGATCTCACTCGCCTCGGCCAGGAGCGTGGAGCCGAGCAGCAGCAGGGCGTCGGCGGCGTCGGGCTGGTCGAGACCGCGGGCGATCATGGACCGGATCTCCATCGATTGGCCCACCGCGGCGTCGGCGAGCGCGCGGACGCGCTGGGTGCGCAACTCGTGGTAGTCGCGGCATTCGCGCAGCAGGGCCTGGGCGGCCTTGAGGTGCCCGTCGCGGACCGCGTCGACACCCGCGTCGAGGGCCATGTCGTCCCAGCAGCGGTCCAGCACCAGGGTCTCGGCTATCGCAGCGATCGCTTCGCGCGCCTTCTTCCGGCCGAACAGTCCCATGCCTGTGAGGGTATCCACCCGCCGCCGCTAGGCTCGGCCCGTGCTCACCTTCCGCCCGGCGACCGAGACGGACGTCGACGCGCTCACCGCCCTCGTCGAATCGGCCTACCGGGGCTGTTCGAGCCAGGTGGGCTGGACCACCGAGGCGCACCTGCTCGACGGGCAGCGCACGAACGCGGACGGGGTGCGCGAGAGGCTGCCGCTGATCGTGCTCGGCGAGTCCGGCGGTGAACTGGTGGTGTGCTTCGAGTTGGAGCTGACCGACGACAACGCCCAGTTCGGGATGTTCGCGGTGCGGCCCGGCACGCAGGGCGTCGGGATCGGCGGGCAGGCGCTGGCGCACGCGGAGCGGATCGCGCTGGAGCGGGGCGCGCGGCAGGTTCGGCTGAAGGTCATCGCCCAGCGCGCCGAGCTCATCGCCTGGTACGAGCGGCGCGGGTACGCGCTGACCGGCGAGACGTCGCCGTTCCCCTACGGGGACGAGAGGTTCGGCAAGCCCAGGCGGCCGGACCTGGTCTTCGCCACCCTCTCGAAGGCCCTGCCAGTCCCCGCGTGATGTCGATCTACACCCACATCGCCGGGCACGACGGCCCGCTGACCGACGACCTGCCCGACGTGGCGGGCCTGGAGTCGGCGCTGGCCCTGCTGACCGACGCGCCCGCGGTCTGGTCGACCTCGGCCCCGGTCGACGTCACCGACCTGCTGCCCGCCGCCGTCACCGGGGGCGGCTACGACGACCTGTACGCGGCGCTGCTGTCCGGCGACCCCACGCACACCGCCCCCGACGACGGCCTGCGCGCCCTGGGCGTGCGCCTGGTGACCGAGGCCGACGACCGCGGCCCGGTGCGCTTCGGCCTGACCCTGCTGGGCCCCGACGACGTCGACCTGCTGCTCGAGGTCGGCAGGCACCCGGTTTTCACCGCCACCGCGGCCACCCGCCTGACCGAGGTCCTACCCGACCCGTCGGTGCCGCTGATGCGCCTGGCCCGCTCGGTCGAGGGCTGGCCGCGGGTGGCCGTGGTGTCCTGCCTGACCGAGTGCGCCTCGCCCGAGGTCCGCGAATGGCTCGTCCGCGACGGCTACCGCCACTCGGCCGCCGAGCCCTACCTGATCCCGATCGCCGCCCGCCACCTCGCCGAGGTGCTGGCGGGCCCGGTCGACCCCGCCCTGCTCGGCTCCGCGTGCGAGATCATCAGCACCCTGCTCGACGAGGCCCACTTCGAGGTCCTGGACGACATCCCGGACACCCCGTCCCTGCTGGCCGCGCTGCTGCGCAAGCTCGAGCACGCCGACCACACCCTGGGCCACCTCACCCTGCTCACCCGCCTGGACGTCTACCTGTCCGGCCCCGGCTGGGACACCCGCTACCGCACCCGAGGCTGGACCCTCGCCTGGCACGAGACCCTGACCCGCCGCGTCCGCGACCTGCTGTCGTCCCCCGCCTGGCGCCCCCTGGTGGAGACGGGCCTGCGCGACCCCGCCCACATCCACGCCGCCCTCAGCGGCGCGTCGTCGCAGGGCATCGACCCGTTCCCGGCCCTGCTGGCCCACGTCCGCCGGACCGGCGAGGACTGGCCCATGCTGCTGACCTGGCTCACCCCGCACCGCCTGCCCGAGATCCTCGCCGCGGCAGGCGAGCACCCCCTGGCCCCCGCGGCCCTGGACGCCCTGGCCGCCGCGCTGGCCCCGCACCCCAACCACGGCCCCGAGTTCCTCTTGGCCGCCCTGGCCTCCCCCGAGCCCCACACCCGCGCGGTCGCCACCCGCACCCTCACCACCTGGGGCCCGGCCACCTGGTCCCCCGACATCCAAACCGCCCTGCGCGCAGCCATCGCGACCGAACCCAGCGCCACCCTCCGCCAGTCCATGACCCAACTCCTGGTCTGACCCACCCGGCCCAGCCCAACGCCTGCCCCACCCATCGCCCCGGTCCCTGCCCTGCCCTGCCCTGCCCTGCCCAAGATCATCTTCCCTTGGGGACCCCCGATTTCAACGTTACCCACGGGCACCGACAACTCCCCCCGACCAAGCCGGACTTGTCCACAAGTCCCAATCCCATCCACAGCCCGCAGCGACCCGTTGACTCCCCACCCCAGCCCCGGTTCGCTGGCTGTATGCCCCAGAAGATCCGCCAGCACCGCTACCAGCCCCCACCCGGCGCGACCGAGCTCCTGCTCTTCCGGCACGGCGAATCCGCGCCCGCCGACCCCGACCGCCGCTTCCCCCTGATCGACGGCCAAGGCGACCCGGAACTCGCGCCGGAAGGACGCGCCCAAGCCGCCGCCATCGCGGTCAGGCTCAAGAACACACCCCTCGACGCCATCTACGCCTCCACCCTGCGCCGGACCGTCGAGACCGCCCAACCGCTCGCCGACGCGCTGGGGCTCAGACCCGAGGTCGACCCGGACCTGCGGGAGGTGCACCTCGGCGACTGGGAGGGCGGGCTCTTCCGGCAGAAGGTGGCCCAGGGCGACCCGGTGGCCTTGCGCCTGCGGGCCGAGCAGCGGTGGGACGTCATCCCGAACGCCGAGAGCAGGGAGAGCCTGTCCGGCAGGCTGGTCGGCGCGGTCGGGCGCATCCACGCGCGGCACCCCGGTCGGCGGGTGGCGGTGTTCACCCACGGCGGCGTGATCGCCGAGGTGCTGGCGCGGGCGAGCGGGTCGGAGCCGTTCGCGTTCCTGGGGGCGGACAACGGGTCCCTCTCGCACGTCGTGGTGGTCGGCGACACGTGGGCCGTGCGGCGGTTCAACGACACCGCGCACCTGGCTGACGACTTGTCGATCTCCGGATCGCCGCAGAGCTGAGGGCGTGGTTGGGTGTGGGCATGGCGCTTGCGCGGTACCTCGACGGGTGGCAGCCGGGGGCGGTGACGTCCGACGACGCGGTCGACGCCGCGCAGGCGGCGGCGTTCGCGGCGGTGATCGACCAGGAGCCGCCGGAGGGGGTGCTGCCGCCGCTGTGGCACTGGTTCAACTTCCTGGACCAGCCCAGGGGCGACGAGCTGGGACCGGACGGGCACCCGCTGCACGGGCACTTCCTGCCGCCGCTGCCCGACCGGCGGCGGATGATCGCGGGCGGGCGGCTGAGCTGGCGGGCGCCACTGCGGTTCGGGTGGTCCGCGCGGCGGGTGTCGAGCCTGTCCGGGGTGGAGGTCAAGCAGGGCCGCGGCGGCGAGGTCGTGTTCGTCACCGTGCGGCACGAGGTCTCCCAGCGCGGCGCGCTCTGCCTGGTCGAGGAGCACGACATCGCCTACCGCAGCGGCGATCCCGGGCCCAAGCGGTTCGACCGTCCACAGCGGACACCGCTCTCCGAGTCGCCGTGGCAGTTGCCCCTGCGGGCCGACCCGGTGCTGCTGTTCCGGGTGAGCGCGCTGACCGCCAACCCGCACCGCGTCCACTACGACGCGCCCTACGCGCACCAGGAGGAGGGGTATCCGGACCTCGTCGTGCACGGTCCGCTGCTCGCGCTGCTGATGGCCGAGCTGCCGCGCCGGGCCGGGGTGGCGATGGTGTCGATGCGCTACCGGTTCGCCAAGCCGGTGTTCGCGGGCGACCCGGTGCTGGTGACCGGTGGGCTCGACGGGGCGCTGTCGGTGGTGGGCGCGGGCATCCACGCCGAGGCCGAGGCGCGGTTCGACCTGTGATCGCGGACCTGTCGACCGAGGAGCGCGCGATCGTCGACACGGTCGCCGAGTTCGTCGACGAGCGGGTGCGGCCGGTCGCGCGGGACCTTGAGCGCGCCGACACCTACCCGGACGCGCTCATCGCGGAGATGAAGCGGCTGGGGGTGTTCGGGCTGCTGGTGCCGGAGCCCCACGGGCAGGCGCGGGTGTCGGCCCCGTGCTTCGCGCTGGTCACCGAGGAGCTCGCGCGCGGGTGGATGAGCCTGGCGGGGGCGATGGGCGGGCACTCGGTCGTGTGCGCGCTGCTGGTCCGCTTCGGCACCGAGGAGCAGAAGGCCGCCTACCTGCCGCGCCTGGCGACCGGGGAGTTGCGGGCGACGATGGCGCTGACCGAGCCCGCGGGCGGCTCGGACCTGCAGGCGATCACCACGACCGCCCGCCGCGACGGTGGCTCCTACGTGGTCGACGGCGCCAAGACGTGGATCTCCAACGCCCGGCGCGCGGGGCTGATCGCCCTGCTGTGCAAGACCGACCCGGCGGCCGAGCCCGCGCACCGGGGCATCAGCGTCCTGCTGGTGGAGAAGGTCCCCGGGGTGGAGGTGTCGCGCGACCTGCCCAAGCTGGGCTACAAGGGCGTCGAGAGCTGCGAGGTCCGCTTCGACGGCGTCCGCGTCCCGGCGACCGCCGTGCTGGGCGGTGCGCCCGGCCGCGGGTTCGCGCAGATGATGTCCGGCCTGGAGGTCGGGCGCATCCAGGTGGCCGCCCGCGCGACCGGCGTCGCCCGCGCGGCCCTGGACGACGCGGTGGACTACGCGAGGACCCGGGAGACCTTCGGCCAGCCGATCTGGCGGCACCAGTCCGTCGGCAACCTGCTCGCCGACATGGCCACCCGGCTCACCGCGGCCAGGACGCTGCTCGTGCACGCCGCCACCCGCCTCGAGCGGGGCCACCGCGTCGACCTGGAGGCGGGCATGGCCAAGTTGTTCGCCTCGGAGGCGGCGCTGGAGATCGCGACGAGCGCGCTGCGCGTGCACGGCGGTCACGGCTACTCCACGGAGTTCACCGTCGAGCGCTACTTCCGCGACGCGCCGCTGATGATCGTGGGCGAGGGCACCAACGAGATCCAGCGGACCGTGATCGCGCGCAGGCTCATGGAGGACGGCTTGTAGGGCAGTGCTGGGTCAGTGCTGAGCCGGGGCCGCGACGAGGGCCCCGGAGACGAGCTCCGGGGCCCCGCGGCTCTCATCGCACGAGGGCGCGATGCGCGGTGTCCCGGCCGCGATCGCTTGGCGATGAGCGCACGGCCGGCGGGGCTTCGGGAGTCGACCCTGCACGACGCCGAAGACGCCGACCAACCCCCATGGTCCTCGCCCTGGCCCGGGTGGGGCAAACCCGGGTCCACTTTCCGGTGACAACCGGTCAGGCCAGCGGGTCGGCGAGGGCCCCGCGGTCCGCCCACCACCGGCTGTAGCTGGTGTTGCGGTCGACGATGGCCAGGTAGGCCTCGCGGACGGCCCGGTGCAGCAGCACCGGGTCGATCGGGCACGGGTCGCGCCAGGCCAGGTCGACCCGCTCGAGGATGGGGTCGCCGGTGAACGGGCGGACCACCAGGCCCCGGCCCTCGGTGGAGGTCGGCTGGGCCAGGCTGACGCACTGGCCGGTGCTGACGAACTCGCGGGCGGAGCTGGCGTCGGAGATCTGGTGGTTGATCCTGGGCTCGAACCCGGCCGCCCGGCAGGCGTGCCGCAGCGGGCCGACCCCGCCGTGGTCCTCCTGCGGGTCGACCAGCCAGTCCTCGCCCGCCAGGTCGACCAGGTCGATGGTCTCGGCGGCGGCCAGCGGGTGGTCTTCGGCGATCGCGACGAACTGCGGCTCCCTGGGCACCACGACCGCGCGCCGCACCCCCTCCACCTCGGGGATCTCGAAGCCCAGGTAGTCGATGACGACCGCGGCGTCGAGCCTGCCCGCCTTGACCCTGGCCAGCACCGCCGCCGCCGACGGGTCGGTGTGCACGGACACGGCCGGGCGCGGGGCGTCCGGGCCCCGCTGCCGGGCGTAGAGGTCGGCGAGCCGGGTGGTGACCACCGACAGCAGCGGGCCGGGGAACCCGCCCAGGCGCAGCTCGACCCGCCCGCCGGACGTCGTGGGCGATGGCTCGCCGCGCAGGTCGGCCATGCCGCTGACCACGGTGCGCGCCTTGGCCAGCACGGACCGGCCGAACGCGGTCGGCACGGCACCCGTGCGCACCCGCTCGAACAGCGGGGCGCCCAGCGACTTCTCGATGCGCTGCAGTTGGGAGGTCAGCGATGGCTGGGACAGCCCGAGCGCGGCCGCGGCGCGGGTGATGCTGCCCTCGTCGGCCACCGCGATGACGATTCGCAGGTGGCGGAACTCCAACTCCATGGTGCAATGCTATTTGGCCGGGGCCATGTGCACTTTCCACACCCGATTACTCATCCCGTGACAACTTTCACGCAGTGCCGAACCGTGCCTTGACCTGCGAGAATGAATGTCAATACGTTCTATGAACCGGCATGTTCGCAAAAGAGGGAGTACGCAGTGGGTGTCCGACGACGTGCACTCGGGGTGATCGTCGCGGCCGCGGCGGTGGTCGGCGGCGTCCTCGCCGTGGTCCAGCCGTCCGCGGTCGCCGACGACGGCCCGGGCAGCCTGGTGAGCTCGACCCCGCTGGCGGGCGG
Source organism: Actinokineospora pegani (assembly GCF_009745975.1). Taxonomy (GTDB): domain Bacteria; phylum Actinomycetota; class Actinomycetes; order Mycobacteriales; family Pseudonocardiaceae; genus Actinokineospora; species Actinokineospora pegani. The sequence goes on from NZ_WHOL01000098.1 coordinate 114,256, forward strand.
GCAGTTGCCCTCCGGGGCGGCGGCCGGGCACAAGATCCGCTACACCTCGACCGGCCCGACCGGCGCCCCGAACGAGGTGACCGGCCTGGTCTACCTGCCGCAGGGCCCCGCGCCCGAGGGCGGCTGGCGGGTGCTGTCGTGGGCGCACGGCACCACCGGCGTGGGCGACGACTGCGCGCCGTCCGTGCTCAACCCGAACGGCTACCTCAGCCACTGGTTGCAGGCGGGCTACGCCGTCGTGGCCACCGACTACGCGGGCATGGGCACCGAGGACAAGCACGCGTACCTGGCGGGCGAGGCCGCGGCGCACAACGTCATCGACATCGTCCGCGCCGGTCGGGCGCTGGACCCGGGCCTGTCCGAGCACTGGTTCGTCGCAGGCCAGTCGCAGGGCGGGCACGCGGCGGTGCACACCGGCCGGGTGGCCACCACCTACGCCCCCGAGCTCGACTTCCGGGGCACGATCGGCCACGGCGTGCCGTCGAACCTGTCCTACTTCGTGTCGCTGATCGGCCCGAAGTTCCCGCCCGCGCTGGCCAGCAACGGCACCAAGCTGTTCTTCACCTACATCCTCGCGGGCGCGCGCGTCGCGATGCCGGACTTCGACCTGGCCTCCTACCTGACGCCGCTGGGCACGGAGATCGTCGACAAGGCCGAGGTGCTCTGCAGCGGCGCGCTGATGCAGATCATCAGCTTGACCAACCTCGCGGACATGTTCACCAAGGACCTCGGCGCCGAGTTCCAGCAGGCGTGGGGTGCCGTCTTCGACGTCCCGGTCACCGGCTACGACCGCCCCCTCATGATCATCCAGGGCACCAACGACGAGGTCGTCCCCACCGCCCTGACCCAGCAGCTCGTCGACGACCTCGAGGCCAACAACCAGCCCCTGACCTACAAGACCTACCCCGCCAGCCACACCGGCGCCCCCGAGACCGCCATCCAGGACGCCCTCGCCTTCGCCGACACCCTCTTCGCCGACATCGAGGAGCCCGAGGAGCCCCTGGCCGAGACGGTCCTCAAGATCGACCCGGAGACCGCGGGCTGGCACACCACCCCCTTCTCCGCCACCTGGTCCGCCACCGGCGCCACCACCTGCGACGCCACCACCTACAGCGGACCCGACACCACGACGGGCCGCGTCACCGGCGCCTGCACCGACGCCCAGGGCCGCCGCACCGCCGAGAAGCCCTACACCTTCAAGTACGACGGCACCGCCCCCGACGCGAACCTCACCAGCGCGGGCTTCGTCCGCTCCCTCACCGGCACGACCGCGGACGCCACCTCCGGCGTCGCCTCCGTCGAGGTCACCCTGACCGAGCTGTTCGGCAAGAGGGTCGTCAAGCAGGCCACCCTCACCGGCGACACCTGGTCCCTCACCGGCGTCAAGGGCATCTACACCGCCACCGCCGTGGCCAAGGACAACGCGGGCAACCGCAGCCCCGCCACCCAGCCCAAGCTGGTCCTCGTCTACTGAGCACCCCGACCTGGCCCCAGACAGCGAACGCCCCTCGGTCCGCACAGGACCGGGGGGCGTTCGCTGTTTGTGTTCACGCTAAGTAACGTCGGATGAGGGTTCTGCGACGTGGTGGTGAGCCACTGAGAGCAGGAGCATTCGAAGATGAAGCAGTTGTTGGCGGGAGCATTCGTCCTGAGCGTCCTAACGGCGTGTACGGCCCACCCGGACACGGCCTCGAGCCAGGCGGCGCTCGACGCCCAGCACTCCGCCGACCGGGCAGCGCCGAGCGCCAGCGCCGAACACGCGGCGGACACCCCCGCGAAGTCGCCCCGCGGCAACCTGGTAAAGCAGATCGGCGAGGCCGCCGGGGTTTCGCCCACCCAGGGCGGTGCCTCCACGGTCACTTTCAGCATCGAGAAAATCACCGTGGACCCGAAGTGCACCGACGGCTTCAGCGAGAAGTCGGCAAAAGGCCACTACATCGCCCTGGAGATGACGGTGAAGACCGAGCCGACATACGACAGCGACGAGATGATGATGTTCTCCATCAACCCGTACTCGTTCTCGGTCGTGGGCCAAGACGGCGTCACGGAGACCGAGGTCGCCGCCACCTACCCCTGCGTGGACCCGAAGGACCACCTGACCTCGGACGCACTCTCGCCCGCCTCGCAGTACAAGGGCGTGGTCATGCTCGAGTCGAAGAGCACATCGGGCCTGCTCGTGTTCCGACCGGCGGGCTCCAGCGGTTGGGAATGGGCGTTCTGACGGCACCCTCAAGCCAGCAGAGCGCGTAGGCAGTGGCCCCGCAGCCCACTGCTGCGACACCGGCCAGACTTGGCCGCGCGGGCGGCCTCCGAACGGCCTGAGAAGGCTCTGGTCGCAAACCACTCAAACGACGACAACGACCCCCGAGTCCGCAATGGACTCAGGGGCCGTTGTGCCAATCTGTTGCTACACAATCACTTCAGCTCAGCCGACGACTTCCCGAGCAGGCGACGGGCCACGATGAGCTGCTGGATCTGCTGGGTGCCCTCGAAGATGTCGAGGATCTTCGAGTCCCGGGCCCACTTCTCCAGCAGCGAGTTCTCGCTGTACCCCAGCGACCCGGTCAGCTCCACGCACCGCAGCGTGATGTCCGAGCCGGAGCGCCCGGCCTTCGCCTTGGCCATCGAGGCCTGCAGCGAGTTGGGCTGGCGGTTGTCGGCCATCCACGCGGCCTCCATGGCCAGCAGGTACGCGGCCTCGTAGTCGGCCTCGAGCTGGAGGAAGGTGGCGGCGGCGGCCGACTGGACCTGGGCGGGGCGGTCGTAGTCGATGACGACGCCGGAGTCCTCCAGGATTCGGCGGGTTTCCTCCAGGGAGGCGCGGGCCACGCCGATGGCCATGGCGGCGACGAGGGGGCGGGTGTTGTCGAAGGTCTGCATGACCCCCGCGAAGCCCTGTTCGGTGTTGACCTCGGGGGAGCCGAGCAGGTTGTCCTTGTGGACGCGCACGTTCTCGAGGCGGAAGTGGGCGGTGTCCGAGGCGCGGATGCCCAGCTTGTGCTCGAGGCGGACCAGCTCGAAGCCGGGGGTGCCGCGGTCGACCACGAAGCTCTTGATGGCGGCCTTGCCCAGCGAGCGGTCCAGGGTGGCCCAGACGACGACGCAGTCCGCGCGTTCGCCCGAGGTCACGAAGATCTTCTCGCCGTTGAGGACGTAGTAGTCGCCGTCCTTGACCGCGGTGGCGCGGATGGCGCCGGAGTCCGAGCCGGTGTCGGGCTCGGTGATGGCCATGGCGGCCCACTTGCCCTTGTACCGCTCGAGCTGCTCGTCGTTGGCGACCGAGGCGATGGCCGCGTTGCCCAGGCCCTGGCGGGGCATCGACAGCAGCAGGCCCACATCGCCCCAGCACATCTCCATGGTGCCGAGCAGGAGCTGCATGTTGGAGCCGTTGCGGTTGCCCGGCTTCTCGTCCTTCTTGCCGTCGCGGCGCACACCACCGGCGCCCGCGCCGCCGCCGGAGGCCGACAGGCCGTCCAGCAGGGCGGCCAGCATGTCGAGTTCCTTGGGGTAGGTGTGCTCGGCCTGGTCGTACTTGCGGGAGTTCGGGCGGAAGAACTCGGCGGCGGCCGCGTGGGCCTGGTCCACGAGCTGCTCGAACTTCTTGGGGATCTCGAGGTTGATCGTCATCTCAGCTAATCCTCTTCTGGGGCCCTCAGACGAGGACGATGCCTTCGGTGAGACCGATAGCGCGCAGGTCGCGGTACCAGCGCTCGACGGGGTGCTCCTTGACGAACCCGTGCCCGCCGAGGAGCTGCACACCGTCGTTGCCGATCTGCATGCCCTTCTCGGCGCACAGCCTGCGGGCGAGGGCGGTCTCGCGGGCGAAGGTCTTGTTCTGCTCCGCGCGCGCGGCGGCCTTGTAGGTCAGCAGCCGCATGCCCTCGAGCTCGATGCCGATGTTGGCGACCATGAAGGCCACCGACTGGCGGTTGGAGATGGGCTCGCCGAAGGCGTGGCGCTCGTTGACGTAGGGGATCACGTAGTCGAGCACGGCCTGGCCGGTGCCGACGGCCAGCGCGCACCAGCCGATGCGCGACAGGCGGATGGCCTCGGCGTAGGCGTCGGCCTTGCCGCCGCCGAGCAGCGCGGTGGCGGGCAGCTTGACCTTGTCCAGGCGCAGGCGGCCCATGCCCGCGGCGCGCAGGCCCATGGCGGGCTCGGACTCGACCGAGACGCCCGGGGTGGCGGACTCGACGATGAACAGCGCCGGGCCGCGGCCGTCGAGGTCGGCGGCGACGACGAACAGCTCGGCCTGGTTGGCGCGCGGCACCAGGGACTTCACGCCCTCGAGCACGAAGCCGCCCGCGGTGCGGTACGCCTTGGCCTTGAGCGAGAACGGGTCGAACAGCGGCGTCGGCTCCTGCACGGCCAGCGCGGCGGCGGGGACGTTCTCGCCGACGAACGCGGGCAGGTAGGTCGACTGCTGGGTCTCGTCGCCCCACAGCACCAGGGCGTTGGAGACCGCGGACGGCGCGAGGCAGGCCACGGCCAGGCCCATGTCGCCGTGCGCGAGGGCCTCGGCGACGAGCACGTTGGTGACCGCGGAGCGCTCGGTGCCCAGGCCGCCGAGCTGCTCGGGGACGCCGACCAGCGTCACGCCCAGCTCCTGGATCTGCGACAGCAGGCCCTGCGGCGCCTCGCACTTGGCGTCGGCGTCGGCGGCGATGGGGCGGATCTGCTCGGCGGCGAACTCGACCACCGTCTCGCGGATCATGCCCTGCTCTTCGTCAGGGGTGATGTCGAACTGGCCGCGCTGCGGGGCGGCGGGCAGGCGCTCGGGCTTGCTCTGCTTGGTGGCCGAGGCGAAGGTGCGGCTCGCGGCGCCCGCGGCGACGAAGCCCGCGCGGGTCGTCTCGTACAGGCCCTTCTCCACCGGCTTGCGAAGGCCGAAGCGGTCCAGGACCTCGGCGCCCGCCAGCTTGTTCAACGCGGCAAGGACAGTCCCCATGGCGTCGCGCCTGGGCTGCCCGGTGCCCGCTCGTTCCTTCGTGGCCATGAAGCTCCCACCTCGATGTCGACCCGGTCGATCCGGCTAACCTACTCTAGAGTAGCAATCGGTTCGGATCGACCCGTGTGACCGGCGTCACTCGCTTGGACTAGTCGTCGAAACCCGGCCGCCGCATGGTGTTCACCCAGCTCAGGGCCGTGATTTCGGCATCACGGCCAGTTATGGGGTGGTGACGCGGATGGCTGGCGACAGGCGCGGGAATTGTCCGCCGCGCACAAATCAGCGGCGCTTGTCGACAACTCCGACCATCGGCTTGCCCGCCAGGTAGCGCTCCAGGTTGTCCCGGAAGCGGCGCACGAGTTCCTCGCGCCAGCCGATGACGTCGCTGGACATGTGCGGGGAGATCAGGACGTTGGGCATGTCCCACAGCGACGACGAGGGCGGCAGCGGGTCGTCGGGGAACACGTCGAAGGCCACGCCCGCGATCTCGCCCGCGTCCAGCGCGTCGATCAGGTCGGGCTGCACGACCAGGCCGGAGCGGCCGATGTTGACCAGCCGGGCGGTCGGGCGCATGGCGCGCAGGAACGAGGCGTCCACCATGCCCTGCGTCTCCGCGGTCAACGCGGCCGCGATGACCACCCAGTCGTGGTGGGGCAGCACCGAGCGCAGTTGGCCGTAGGGGACGACGTCGCCGAGGTCGGGGTCGTCGGCGCGCGACACGCGGGCGGCCCCGGAGACCACCACGCCCGCGGCGCCGAGCTTGCGGGCGACCGCGCGGGCGATCGGCCCGCCGCCGACGACGAGGGCGCGCGAGCCCGCGACCCGCTCGGTCTCGCGCTGCTGCCAGTGCTTGCGCTGCTGCATGCGGATGATGGCGGGCAGGCGCTTGGCGAAGGCCAGGACGAGGCCGAGGACGTACTCGGCCATCGGCTCGTCGAACACGCCGCGGGAGTGGGTCAGCACGACGTCGCTCTCACGCAGCTCGGGGAACAGCAGGTGGTCGACCCCGGCGCCCGCGGCGTGCACCCAGCGCAGCGCGTTCGCGCCGTCCCAGGCGCGGCTGAGGGCGGTGGTGCGCCCGTCCCACACGAACAGCACGTCGGCGCCGTTGAGCGCCGAGAACAGGTCGGACGAGCGGGCGTAGCGGATGCGGGCCAGCGCCTCGACCTGTCCCATCGCGGGCGGCCGGTCCGCCGCGTGCAGGACGACCACGATCGGCGTGCCGCTGTCCATCAGCTGAGTTCCCTCCCTGTTGCCCGTTGCTCCATCAGTGGAAGTCATCACCCTTGTGGAGTAGTGCGAATCGCGCAGGCCGCGGAGGCGGCCCGGCCGCACCCGGCCCTGGCCCCCACCCCGGTCGCCGGGGCTGCGGTACCAGCCTACGGCTGTCGACCGGAACACACAGAAGTGCAGGTTGGACCGGATATCGTACGACGGACGGGCGAACCGGCCGCCGTCCGGGGCGTTCTGCGCCAGCTTGGGACCTTGGACCCTGTCCGGCGCGAGGTTGAATCGAGAACTATCACCCTCATGCAGCAGTGGACCCTCTGGTGTGGGGCGAAGAACCCGGCTACGATCACTCTCCGTCAGGGCCACCATCGAATCCGACGGTCTAACGGACGGGAACCGCGGTGAGCCGGGACACCAGCACCGTTCCGGACCTCGCTGGCGCACCCACCCACACTGGCGCGCCGAACACTCTGGGGGCTCATGTGAGTTCTTCTCCACCACCCGTGCCCGGCACGGCCAAGCCGCGGTCGACCGCCACCACGGACGCGGTCTTCACCCGGCTCAAGAGCGGCGCGTTCCACGAGCTGGTCGCGGCCTCGATGGCGGGCGACGAGCAGTCGATCGGCACCCTGTTCGCCTGGATCAACCCGGCGATCGTGCGCTACTGCCGCGCCCGCATCGGCCGCACCGGCAGCGCCTACTCCTCCGCCGACGACGTGGCCCAGGAGATCATGCTGGCCGTCCTCGGCGCGCTCCCCCGCTACAACGACGCGCCGGAGTCGTTCCTGCCGTTCGTGTACGGGATCGCCTCGCACAAGGTGGCCGACTACTACCGCCGCGCGGGCCGCGACCGCTCCGACCCCGTCGCCGACGTCCCGGACACCATCGACCACGGCCTGGGCCCCGAGCAGGCCACCCTGCGCGGCGAGATGCGCTCCCGCTTGGTCGGGCTGCTCGACACCCTCGCCCCCCGCCAGCGCGAGATCCTCGTCCTGCGCCTGGTCGTCGGCCTCTCCGCCCAGGAGACCGCGACCGCCATCGGCCTCACCGCCACCGCCGTGCGCGTGGCGCAGCACCGGGCGCTGACCCGCCTGCGCGGCAGCCTGTCGATCCAAGACTGGGTGTAAGAGCCCCGGGAAGACCGCGAAGGCCCCGTTCGCTGGAACGCGGGCCTCGCGGTGTCCTGGTCAGAGGGCTGGTCAGAGAACCCTGGCGCGCAGGTAGAGCTGCACCTCGATGCGCCCCGGCTCGGCCTGCGTCTCGTACTCGCGCATCGACACGACCTCGAAGCCCGCCTCCGCGACCACCTGGCGCAGCCGGTCCGGCGGGTAGGCGGTCACCGTGGTCGGCGAGCCGAGGAAGTTGACCGGCAGCGCGTCGAAGTCGCCCTGCACCATGCTGATCAGCACCAGCTTCGGGCCGCGCAGCAGACCGCGGATGCCCTCCAGCGTCCGGACGACGTCGGCGCGCGGGAGCATCAGCAGCGCGAAGAAGGTCACCACGGCGTCGAACTCGCCGAGGGCGTCCAGCTCGCGCAGGTCGCCCTGGATGTAGGTGGCGCCGGGGGCCTGCTGGGCGGCGAGTTCGAGCATGACCGAGGACTCGTCGACGCCGACGGTGTCCATGCCCGCGGCGACGAGCTGCTTGCAGGTGGGCAGTCCGCTGCCGCAGCCGAGGTCGAGCACGCGGGAGCCGGGGGGGAGCTGCTCGATGAGCCACTGGGCCTCGCCCATCTGGACGTCGCGCTCGACGAACGACTCGTCGTAGCGCGCGCCGATGAGGTCGAAGGGGGCTGGGGAGGTCTCGTCGGTCACGCGAGACAGCATGCCCGCGCGCACCGCCCTGGTCCAGGGTGGTGCGCAACTATCCCCAGCGCAGTTCCACGGCGTCGAGCACGGGCGCCTCGTCGCGGCCGGGGGCGGTGGTCGTGGCGCGCAGCGCCGAGTCCTCCAGCCAGGCCCGGGTGCGCAGCGACTCGCCCGGGTAGACCACTCCCGCGAAGCGGGCGCTGAACCCGGTCACCGGGTCCGCGTCACCGTCGAGGACCGCTCCGACCAGGGCCTTGCACACGACGCCGAAGGTGCACAGGCCGTGCAGGATCGGCGCCGGGTAGCCCGCGGCCCTGGCGAAGGCCGGGTCGGCGTGCAGCGGGTTGGCGTCGCCGCAGAGCCGGTAGAGCAGGGCCTGCTGCGGCAGGGTCGCCGAGTCGATGGCGAGGTCCGGCGGGCGGTCGGGCTCCCACGGCGCCGTCCTGGGGCCCCGTCCGCCGCCGAAGCCGCCCGCCCCGCGCACGACCAGCGTCGACTGGCTCGTCCACAGCGGGCCTGCGTCGGCGTGCGCGGTGGCGTCGATGACGACCACGGCGTCGACCCCCTTGTCCCACACGTGCGAGACCACCCGCTGGACCCGCACCGAGCCCGAGGTCGGCAGCGGCACCGGCAGCGCGACCGACTGGGCGCCGTGCAGCACCTTGGCCAGGTCGGCGCGGACGCCGGGCAGCCGCAGCGCGGGTGGCTCGAACATGCCCAGGCTGGGCACCAGCGCGGCGTAGGTGGGCAGCACGCGCAGGTCGTCCTCGTAGGCGTAGCGCAGCTCGCGGGGGTCGAACGGGTCGCTGCCCGCGCCGAGGGCCAGGTTGTAGCGCAGCACGTCGACCGGGGACCAGGTGTGCTCGACGTCGGGCAGCCGGGAGCCGACCGCGGCGGCGGGGTCGACGCTCATCCCGCCGCGCGGCTGGGCAGCGGCTTGCGCTCGGCGCGCTCGAACGGGTTGGCCGCCAGCGACACGAAGCGCTCCATGTGCCTGCGCTCGCGCGGGACCTCCAGCAGCGTCAGCGCCTCGGTGACCGCGGCCATGAACGGCTGCGGGCCGCAGGTGAAGCAGTCGTGCGCCGCCGCGTGCGGGCGCGCCAGCTCCACCAGCGCCCCCGCCGACGGCAGGCCGCGCTCGGTCTCCAGCCAGTGGGTCACGGTGAGCCGGTCGCCGTGGCGGGCGCGCAGCGCGTCGAGGTGCTCGGCGAAGATCACCGAGTGCCGGTCGCGGTTCGCGTAGACCAGGGCGACGTTGCGCTCGCCCTGCTCCAGGGCCGACTTGAGCACGGACATCACGGGGGTGATGCCGGAGCCGCCCGCGAACAGCAGCAGGTCGTCGTCGTAGTGCTTGGGGCCGAAGACCCCGGACGGGGCGAGGACCTCGATCTCCTGGCCCGCCTCGACGTTGTCGCAGATCCAGTTCGAGGCGTACCCGTCGGCGGTGCGCTTGACGGTGACCTGCGGGCGGTCCCCGACGTGCGGGGAGCTCGACAGCGAGTAGCAGCGCGCCACCGACCCCGTCCGCTCGCTGGGCACGCGCAGGGTGAGGAACTGGCCCGGCCGGTAGTCGAGGTCGGCGTCGAACACGATCGACCGCGCGTCGGGGGTCTCGGCGACCACCTGGGCCACTGGCAGCAGGTGCGAGGTCAGAGCGGCCACCGGGTACCTCCATGTTCCACGCGCGCGGGGCGCAGCCACGACGAGCAAGCCAGGTACTGACATGTACCTGACCATCATCGTCTGCCGACCCACCCCGCGCCAAGCCCCCGCGGAGCGCCTGGCCGCGCCCCACCCCTGCCCGGACTCCGCGCGGCGGGTCCCACCGCCGCCACAGCCGAGGGAGCGATCCGACATATACATGGGGCAAGTCATTTGAGTAATTGCAATGCTGTTTCCCCCACAAGGGGCAGAACGCCCGCACTCCGGATACGTTCGACCGGACCAGCGCGGAAGCAACACGATCGCATGACATGTCTCGCTGACGGACAGCCGGGAGGTGTACCGTCTACGCGGTTATGCAATTGCATGAAAACAATCCGCACCACCGACGGCCCCGGGTCGGCGGCTGACAAGGAGAGCCGATGCCCGGACAGGGGCCCCTGATCCCCCGACGCAGGCTCGGCGCCGAACTGCGCCGCCTCCGGGAGGCCGCGGGCCTGCACCTCAACCACGCGGCGGCGCACCTGGAGTGCAGCACCAGCAAGATCAGCCGCTTGGAGACGGGCCAGGGCATCCCCAAGTCCCGCGACGTGCGCGACCTGCTGGGCCTCTACGGCCTCGCGGACCAGAAGGCCGTCGACCGCCTGATCCGCCTCGTCGGCGAGGGCAAGCGCCAAGCCTGGTGGCAGGAGCTCAACGCCGCCCTGACCACGAACCTCGACCAGTACATCTCCCTGGAGTCCGAGGCCTCCCTGCAGCGGGACTTCTCCATGTCGGCGATCTTCGGCCTGCTGCAGACCGAGGAGTACGCGCGGTCACTGCTGCGCGCGATCGACCCCGTCGCCGAGGCCGCGACGATCGACAAGCGCGTGGAACTGCGCATGCAGCGCCAGGTCGCCCACCGCGCGCGCACCGACCGGCCGCGCCTGGACGTGATCCTCGACGAGTCGACGCTGCGGCGCACCGTGGGCTCGCCAGCGACCATGCGAGAACAGCTCGCCACGCTGCTCGAGGTGAACCCGACGCGCCACGACCGGCTCCGGGTGCTGCCGTTCAGCGCCCCGCCCGACATGGGCACGCAGTGCTCCTTCGTCATCTTCACCTTCGACAGCGACTTCGACAGGAACGCCGTCCACATCGAACTCCCCGGTGGCGACCGTTGGTTGGAGGTGGAATCCGACGTGCGGCGGTACACCGAATTCTTCCAGTCCCTCGCGGAGAAAAGCCTCGGCGAGGATGAATCGGATGCCATGATCAGCAGGATCATGGCCGAGCACAAATAGGAATGTCTGTGACAACCCGTTCCGAATTCCGGCAGAGCAGCTTCTGCTCCAACGGCAACTGCGTCCAGGTCGCCATCCTCGGTGACGGCTCCGCCGCCCTGCGGGACTCCAAGAACGCCGCCGCGCCCGCGCACACCATCTCCCGGGCGGGGTGGGACCAGTTCCGCGCCAGCCTGAAATCCGGGGAGCTCGCGGCACGCGCTGTCTGATTCCCGTCGCTGCCCCCGACCGGTCGGGCGGACGAATGGCCGGTGCTCCCGGGTGGTTCGCTAGTCTCGGACGTCGGAGTCGGGGACGGGAACCACACACGAGGAGAGGCTGGTCATCGAACAGGGTCAGCTGGTCGCCGGCCGGTACCGGCTGCTGGACGTCATCGGCAGCGGCGCGATGGGCATCGTCTGGCGGGCCAAGGACGAGCGGCTCGAACGGGTCATCGCGATCAAACAGCTCGTGGTGCGCGCCGGGCTCAGTCCCGCGCAGACCGACGAGGCGCGGCGGCGGGCGATGCGCGAGGCGCGGATCGCCGCGCGGCTGCAGCACCGCAACGCCATCGCCATGCTCGACGTCGCCGAGCACGCGGGCGACCCGTGCCTGATCATGGAGTTCCTGCCCTCGCGCAGCCTGTCCGCGGTGATCGCCGAGCGCGGGACGCTGCCGCCGGAGCAGGTCGCGGCGATCGGGTCGCAGGTGGCCGCCGCGCTCGCCGCCGCGCACGCGGCCGGGATCGTGCACCGCGACGTCAAGCCGGGCAACATCCTGCTCGACGACAAGGGCACGGTGAAGATCACCGACTTCGGCATCTCCCGGGCCATCGATGACGGCACCGTCACCGAGACCGGGATGCTCGCGGGCACCCCCGCCTACCTGGCCCCGGAGATCGCGCGCGGGCAGGACCCCAGCCGCGCCTCCGACGTGTTCTCCCTCGGCGCCACGCTCTACCACGCGGTCGAGGGCACGCCGCCGTTCGGCCTGAACCAGAACCCGCTGGCGCTGCTGCACGCGGTGTCGTCGGGCCACATCGACCCGCCCCGCCGCGCCGGGGACCTCACCGGCCCGCTGATGGCGCTGCTCAGCGTCGCCCCGGACGAGCGGCCGACCATGGAGCAGGCGGTCTCCGCGCTGGCCCAGCCCACCGCGCCGCTGCCCGCCCAGGCTCAGCCCCGCAAGCCCCCGCGCGAGGACCGCACCGTGCCCGCCAGGGCCGCCGCGCCCCCGCCCACCTCCCGGATGCCCTCCGCCGCGCCCCGCCAGCAGCGCCCGGCGCCACCCGCCCCGCGCGCGCGGCCCGCCCGGCCACAGGGCAGGCAAGCGCAGGGCAGGCAGGCGCAGGGCAGGGGTGTGCTCATCGGCGCGGGCCTGGCCGTGGTCGCGCTGCTCGCGGCGGTGGTGACCGTGGTGCTGACCAACCGGAACAACGGCCAGGAGACCACCCAGCCCGGTGTCGTCACCAGCTTCGTCACCGTGCCCGGCGAGCCGGGCGAGCCGCCGTCGACGGTCCCCGTGACCAGCCCGCCCACCACGGTGGACGCGGCCGACGGGAAGGTGACCGACTACAGCAGCGCGGGCAGGCTGGTGATCCAGTTCTACGGCGACGCACCCCTGGACCAGCGGTGGGCGATGCTCGGTCCGAACGCCAAGGCGGTGTTCGGCGACCGGGCCGGGTTCGACCAGCACTGGGGCCAGTTCGCCTACGTCAGCTCGGCCAACGCCCGCGGTGTCACGCCCAACGAGGACGGCTCGGTCAACGTGCCGGTGCAGGTGACGACCAAGACCGCCGACGGGGCGGAGGAGACGCGCGGCAGGCAGGTGAAGGTCGTGTCCAGCGGCGGGGCGCTGCTGATCGACTCCGACCCGAGGTGACCGCGCGTCCACCCCGGACCGTGATTGCGGTGGCCACGATCGGGTGGCAGCGTGGGGGGCGCCGAGGTCGAGGAGGACCCCCATGCCCGTGATGCCGGTGACGGACTCGATGTTTCTGCTCGGTGAGACGCGGGAGCACCCGTTGCACGTCGGCGGGCTGCAACTGTTCGAGCTACCCGAGGGGGCCGGACCCGGCTACGTCAGCGACCTGCACCGCGGGCTGCTCGAGCACACCGACATCCGGCCGCTGTTCCGCCGCCGCCCGCGCGGGCCGATCGGCACCGTCGGGCAGTGGGTCTGGGGCAGCGACGACAACCTGGACCTGGAGTACCACGTCCGGCTGTCCGCGCTGCCCACCCCGGGCCGGGTGCGCGAGCTGCTGGAGCTGGTGTCGCGGCTGCACGGCTCGCTGCTCGACCGGCACCGGCCGCTGTGGGAGTGCCACTTCATCGAGGGCTTGCAGGGCAACAGGTTCGCCGTCTACACCAAGGCCCACCACGCCCTGCTCGACGGCGTCTCGGCGCTGCGGCTGCTGGAGGACACGCTCTCCGCCGACCCCGACGACATGGGCGTGCGCCCGCCGTGGTCGCCGCGGGCGCCCACCAGCGCGGTCGTCGCGCCCGCGCGCCGCGAGCCCGCGCGCCGCGAGCCGGAGCCCCTCGCCGGGCTGGTCTCGGCGGCCAAGACCGCCCGCGGCGTGCTGGGACTGGGGCCCGCGATCGCGCGCTACGTCAACCAGGTGTTCCAGGAGCAGTCGGCGACGCTGCCGTTCGACACCCCGAAGTCGATGTTCAACGTGCCGATCACCGGCGCCCGCCGGTTCGCCGCGCAGGGCTGGCCGCTCTCGCGGATCCGGGCCGTCGGCGCGGCGGCGGGCGCCACGGTCAACGACGTCATGCTGGCGATGTGCGCGGGGGCGCTGCGCGAGTACCTGCTCGAACTCGGCGAGCTGCCGGACAAGCCGCTGGTGGCCGGGGTGCCGATCTCGCTGCGCGAGGGCGAGGCGGTGGGCGGCAACGCCGTCGGGCTCATCCTGTGCACCCTGGCCACCGATGTGGCGGACCCGGCGCGGCGGTTGGCGCTGATCGCCGAGTCGATGCGGCGGGGCAAGGACTTCTACCGCGGCATGACACCGCTGCAGATCACCGCGCTGAGCGCCATCCCGTTCGCGCCGCTGGCCGCGTCACTGGTGCCCGGCGCGGTGAAGGTGACCCCGCCCGCGTTCAACCTGCTGATCTCCAACGTGGCCGGTCCGGACGTGCCGCTGTACTGGAACGGCGCGCGGATGACCGGGGTGTACCCGGTCTCGGTCCCCTACGAGGGCCAAGCCCTCAACATCACGGTGACCAGCTACAACGGCGACATGGAGTTCGGCCTCACCGGCTGCAGGCGCAGTGTCCCGCGCCTGCAGCGGATGTTGGGGTTCATCGAGGACGCGCTGGCCTCGATGGAGGAGCACCCGCGCTGAGGGCCTGATCAGCCGGACTTGCGGCGGAACTGGCGCCTGCCGCCCGCGCGGCCGTGGGCGTCGCCCACCTTCGAGCCGCCGGTGGTGTGCTCCTGGCCTGCCTGCGACTTGGCCTGCTTGCGCTCCAGCGCGGCTTTGAACTTGCTCTTGAGGTCCTCCGGCTCGGTGCTCTCCTGCTGCGCGTCGGGCTGGTCTTGCGACACTGGGACCTCCGTGTAGGGCTCGGGCCACCCACCCTGGCACGGGCGGGGTCGCCGAGTCGATCGGTTTCCAGGTTACCGGGCGTCAACGGAAGCGGTCCCCGCGACGGCGGCCACCCGCGACCCGCCGGGCGGGCGCGGCGTCCATCGGGCGAGCGTGAGGGCCATGATCGGCCCCACTACGCTGGCGCGCGGAGGAAGTGAACGGTGAACCTGCTCGACCACATCGCGTCCGTGGCGGCGCTGACCGGCCGCCTGGACCACGACCCGCGCGCGCTGGCGGCGGATGAGCACCTGCGCTTCGAGTGGTACCGGTCAGCCGACCCGGTTGACGAGCGCGCTTTCCTGCGGCTGGTGCTGCGAGATCCCGAGGTCGAGATGGCCACGGCGGCCGTCGTGGCCCGCATCGACGAGCGCGGCCGGGCCCGCGGGGACTTCCACGCGTGGGCCGCGGCGGTCGAGGCCTCGATCGAGCACGTCGACTTCCTTAAGCACCGGCTCGACGAGTGGAAGCTGCTGCGCGACGCGCTGGCGGGCCGCCCCGTGCCCAGCGACGCCGTGCTCGCCGCTTCCGACTGGGCCCAGCGCCGCCTCGCCGCCGAGGTCGACGGGGACCTGCTGGCGCTGCTGGCCGTGCACGGCCGCACCCGCCGCGTCCGCGCGCTGACCCGCGTCCCCCGCCCGGTCCGCCGCCCCCACGACACCGACGACCCGCGCTAGACCCTGTTTCACCAACCCGCCACCCGCCCCCTCGTCCCCACCCGGCACCGTCCCCGATCCGGGAACCACGGCCGCCGGACAGCAGGTAGGCAGCTCCCGACACAGACAACAGCGCCTGCGGCCACCCACTTCTGAAACAGCGCTAGAGCGGGTTGTGCCGGTCGAGGAACTGGTCGATGTGCCGCCAGGTCGTGGTGCGGGCGGCCCGGCCCGCCAGGACGCCGAGGTGCCCGCCGGGGCAGGTGTGGAACTCGACCTCGGGCGACCTGTCCAGGATGTCGACGACGCGGCGCACGGCGCGGTGCGGGGCGATGGTGTCGCTGTCGCCCGCGATGACCAGGGTGGGGACGGCCACCTGGCGCAGGGCGATGCGGCGGCCGCCGAGGTCGAGTTCGCCGTGGGCGAGGTCGTTGGCGCGGAAGAACCGGTGGTAGATCTGGCCGAACGTGCGCCCGGGGTAGGCGGCCATGTTGTCGGTGAAGCGGTCGACGGCCTCGAGCTGGGCCAGGTAGTCGGCGTCGTCGAGGTTGCGCAGCACCGCGTAGGGCTTGGTGATCACCTTGTCGATCGCCGAGATCTGGAAGGCGCGCTTGACCAGGGCCCGGGGCGCGCCGCCGAGGAGCCGGTAGGCGGGGGTGAACAGCCAGCTGTCGGCGATGTCGGTCAGCGGCTTGATCGGGGCGACCAGCGGGATGGCGGACATGTCGATCGGTGCGGCGACCGTGGTCAGCGAGGCGATGGGCAGGTCCTGGCGGTCGGCGGCCACCAGCAGCGACATGATCCCGCCCAGGCACCAGGCCACCACGTGCACCGGGCGGCCCCCGGCGTCGCGGGAGGCCGCGGCGATGGCCTGCGGCAGCACGTCGTCGACCCAGTGCTCCAGGCCCAGGTTGCGGTCGGCGAAGCTGACCTGGCCGTAGTCGACGAGGTAGACCGAGCGCCCCCGCCCGACCAGGTGCCCGGCGAGGCTGCAGCCGCGGCGCAGGTCGAAGCACAGCGCCGGGGCGGCCAGCGGCGGCACCAGCAGCACCGGGTCGCCGCCGCCGCGCGGGGTGAACCGGTAGACCGAGCGGGTCCGCCCCTTGTCGACCAGGGCCCGCGGGGTGGGGCGCAGGTCGGCGAGCCCGCCCCGGAACAGCTTGGCGGACACGTTCGCCGTCGCCGAGGACACCCACTGCGGCGCCGTTGCCAGTCCCACTGCTGCTCCCCGTGCTCGACGCGTGCCCGGAGCCGGACACGCGTCTAGTATCCCTGTGAGCAGTGGGTAACTGGGGAGGTACGCGGTGTCAGACGACTCGGAGCGTTCACCGGGGCTGGACCCGGCCGCCATCGACCCGGAGCGGCCGCACCCGGCCCGCATCTACGACTACCTGCTCGGCGGGGCGTGCAACTTCGCCCCCGACCGGGAGTTCGCCGACCGGTTCCTCGCCGTCATGCCCGCGGCCAAGACAGCGGCGCTGCTCAACCGCGACTTCCTGCGCCGCGCGGTGCGCGAGAGCCGCGCGGCGGGCATCACCCAGTTCCTCGACCTGGGCTCCGGCATCCCCGCCGTGGGGAACGTGCACGACACCGTGCCGGACGCGCGGGTGGTCTACGTCGACAGCGACCCGATCGCCGTGGCGCACAGCGAGATCGTGCTGCGCGACTCCGACCGGGCGGTGGCGCTGCTGGCCGACATGCTCGACACCGACGCGGTGCTCGGCGCCCGGGCGACCCGGGAGCTGATCGACTTCGAGCAGCCGGTCGCGCTGCTGATGGTGGCGATCCTGCACTTCGTGGCCGAGCCGGAGGAGGCGATCCGCCGCTACGTCGAGGCGCTGGCCCCCGGCAGCGTGCTGGTGATCACCCACGGCACCGGGGAGGCCAAACTGCCTGGCTCGGACCAGGTCCTCGCGCTCTACGCCGAGAACGGCACCCCCGGCGTCGACCGGGGCAAGGCGGACCTGCTGGCGCTGGTCGAGGGCCTGGAGGTGCTCGAGCCCGGCGTGGTGTGGACGCCGCAGTGGCGGCCGGACACCGAGCTGGACGGGCGCGACCCCCGCGAGTCGATGGCCTACGCGCTGGTGGCCCGCAAGCCGTGAGACGGCCGTCATTATCGTGACCCCGGTCACATTGCCCCAACGTCCGCCGCGATCCACCCGTCTTCCCACTAGGCGCAACGAGCGCCGCATCCACACGGATGACCACAAGGGATTCGGGGGAATTCTTGTGCGCAAGGCACTTTTGTCCGCGTTCGCGGGCGCGACAGTCACCTTCGGACTGGTCGGGCTGGTCGGCAGCGCCTCGGCCGACCCGGTCACCGCCACCGCCGACCTCGACGGTGACGGTGTCGCCGACACCGTCACCGCGCGAACCGTCCCGGGCGACCCGACCAGGCAGCAGATCACCGCCACCGTCAACGGCCGCGAGTACACCGCCACCGGCGACTCCGACCCCAACGGCGTCCAACCCCTGCGCGTCACCGACGTCAACCGGGATGGCGCCAACGAGGTCATCACCACCGGCTACCTCGGCGCCAACACCGTGACGATGACGATCTGGGTCCTGCACAACGACAGCCTCCAGGCCGTCTTCGGCCCCGCAGGTGAGCCCTTCTACCTCTACGAGGGCGGCGGCGTCTCGCAGGTCAACGGCTACTCGTGCGCCGAGGGCACCATCCAGGTGACCAGCGGCGACGCCGACAACCCCGGCGGGCAGGACCCCACCTACAGCGGCGAGGTCATCGCCTACACCCTGGACGGCGCGATGCTCCAGCTCGCGGGCGAGACCGTCTCCTTCGAGGGCGAGCCCCGCCCCACGCCGGACCCGCAGACCTGCGTCTGACAGACGCGAAATCGGGGGTCCCCCGTCCAGGGGGACCCCCGATTTCCACGCTACGGCCCAGGGCCGACAGTTCCGTGGAATCCGTCCACAGGCTCAGGCGGGCAGGCCGAGTTCGCGGGCGATGAGCATGCGCTGGACCTCGCTGGTGCCCTCGCCGATCTCGAGGATCTTGGCGTCGCGGTAGAAGCGGGCCACCGGGTACTCGTTCATGAAGCCGTAGCCGCCGAAGACCTGGGTGGCGTCCCGGGCGTTGTCCATGGCGGCGTTGGAGGCGACCAGCTTGGCGATGGCGGCCTCCTTCTTGAAGGGCTGGCCGCGCAGCATCCTGGCCGCGGCGGCGTAGTAGGCGAGGCGGGCGGTGTGGGCCCGGACCTCCATGTCGGCGATCTTGAACTGGATGGCCTGGTAGCTGCCGATGGGGTTGCCGAAGGCCTCGCGCTCGGCGGCGTAGGTGAGCGACTCGTCGACGCAGCCCTGGGCCAAGCCGGTGGACAGGGCGGCGATGGCGACGCGGCCCTCGTCCAGTGTGGACAGGAACTGGGCGTAGCCGCGGCCGACCTCGCCGAGGACGTTCTCGGCGGGGACGCGCACGTCGGTGAAGGACAGCTCGCGGGTGTCGGAGGCGTTCCAGCCGACCTTGGAGTACTTCTTCGACACCCCGAGGCCGGGGGTGCCCGACGGGATGATGATGGCGGTGATCTCCTTGCGGCCGTCGGCCTTGACCCCGGTGACGGCCGTGGCGGTGACCAGCGCGGTGATGTCGGTGCCGGAGTTGGTGATGAAGGCCTTGGAGCCGTTGACCACCCACGAGTCGCCGTCGCGGCGGGCGGTGGTGCGGGTGGCGCCCGCGTCGGAGCCGCCGCCGGGCTCGGTCAGGCCGAAGGCGCCCAGCGCGCGCCCTGCGGCCAGGTCGGGCAGCCAGCGCCGCTTCTGCTCCTCGGTGCCGTACCGGTAGATCGGCATCGCGCCCAGCGACACCCCGGCCTCGAGGGTGATCGCGACCGAAGAGTCGACCCGCGCCAGCTCCTCCAGCGCCAGGCACAGCGCGAAGTAGTCGCCGCCCATGCCGCCGTGCTCCTCGCTGATGGGCAGGCCGAACAGGCCCATCGCGCCCATCTTGGCGACGATCTCGTACGGGAACTCCTCGCGCTCGTAGAGGTCGCCGATGACCGGCGCGACCTCGGCGCGGGCGAACTCCCGCACGGTCTCGCGCAGCGCCTCGTGCTCCTCGCCCAGCTCCATGTCGATCATGATTCAGCCTCCGGTGGGGTGACCACGGCCAGGGTTTGCGCCAGCGCGACCTGGTTGCCCGCGCGGACGGGGATCTCGGAGACGACGCCGTCGACCGGTGCGGTGACGGTGTGCTCCATCTTCATGGCCTCCACGACGACCAGGGGCTGCCCGGCGACCACCCGCTCGCCCTCGGCGACCTTCACCACGAGCACCGTGCCGGGCATGGGGCTGGTGACCGGGCCGCCCGCACCGGCGGCCCCCGCGTCCCCGTCCAGCACCGAGTGCTCCGCCACCGCCCAGGTCCGCCCCGCGCCCGCCAGCCACAGGGTGGGGCCCGACGCCGCGCGCGCGAACCGCAGCACGCGCCCGTCCAGCACGACCCGCAGGTCGTCGCCGACCACGGCGGCCGAGGCCCGCACGGCCCCGGCCGCGCCGACCGACACCGACGCCGCCGACGGCGACCCCGTCACGCGCACGGTCTCGGCCCGACCGCCGCAGGTCAGCCGCAGCACGACCGGGGCGTGCGCACCCGGCCGCCAGCCGTTGGGCACGTCCCACGGGTCGACCACGGTGCCGACCGGCTGCGAGGCGGCCAGCCGGTCGAGCGCCGCCGCGGCGAGGACCTCGTCCGGGACCTCGGCGGCGCCGGTGAGCCGCTCGAGCGAGCGCTCGACCAGCCCGGTGTCGAGCCTGCCCGCGCGCACGTCGTCGTCGGCGAGCAGCGCGCGCAGGAAGGCGGTGTTGGTGCCCACGCCGAGCACGACCGTCTCGGCCAGCGCGGCCGACAGCCTGGCCAGCGCCTCGGCCCGGTCGGCGCCGTAGGCGATGACCTTGGCCAGCATCGGGTCGTAGTCGGAGCCGACGACCGTGCCCACGCGCAGCCCGGAGTCCACGCGCGCCCACTCGGCGGTCGGTTCGCGCAGCGCCAGCACCGTGCCGCCGGTGGGCAGGAACCCGGCGGCCGGGTCCTCGGCGTAGACGCGGGCCTCGATGGCGTGCCCGTGCGACTGCACCTCGTCCTGGGTGATCGCCAGCGGCTGCCCGGCGGCGACGCGCACCTGCTGCTCGACCAGGTCGAGGCCGGTGACCAGCTCGGTGACCGGGTGCTCGACCTGCAGGCGGGTGTTCATCTCCATGAAGAAGAACTCGTCGGGCCGGTCGGCGGAGACGATGAACTCGACGGTGCCCGCGCCGGTGTAGTCCACGGCCTTGGCCGCCTCGACCGCCGCCCGCCCCATCCGCTCGCGGGTCTCGGCGTCGAGCAGCGGCGACGGGGCCTCCTCGACGACCTTCTGGTGGCGGCGCTGCAGGCTGCACTCGCGCTCGCCGAGGTGCACCACCGCGCCGTGGGCGTCGGCGAGCACCTGGATCTCGATGTGCCTGGGTCGCTGGACGAAGCGTTCGACGAGCAGCGTGTCGTCGCCGAAGGAGCCGCGCGCCTCGCGCCGGGCGGACTCGATCGCCTCGACCAGGCCCGCCGCGGAGTGCACCAGCCGCATCCCCTTGCCGCCGCCGCCCGCGGACGGCTTGAGCAGCACGGGGAAGCCGACCTCGTGCGCGGCCTCGGCCAGCGCCGCGTCGTCCATGCCCGGCTCGGTGCGGCCGGGCACGACGGGCACGCCCGCGGCGGTGACGGTCAGCTTCGCGCGGATCTTGTCGCCCATCGCCTCGACGGCGGCGACCGGCGGGCCGATGAACACGATCCCGGCGGCGGCGCAGGCGCGGGCGAAGTCGGCGTTCTCGGCGAGGAAGCCGTAGCCGGGGTGGATGGCCTGCGCGCCGGTCCGCTTGGCCGCCGCGACGACCTTGGCGATGTCGAGGTACGACTCGCGGGCGGCGGACGGTCCGATGTGGACAGCTTCGTCCGCGTCGCGCACGTGCGCCGCGTCGGCGTCGGCGTCGCTGTAGACGGCGACGGAGCGCACACCGAGGCGGCGCAGCGTGGCGATGACCCGGACGGCGATCTCGCCCCGGTTGGCAATCAGCACGGTGCTGAACATGTGGGTCATCACATCCGGAAGACGCCGTAGCGGACGGGTTCGAGTGGGGCGTTGGCCGCCGCGGAGAGCGCGAGGCCGAGCACCTGCCGGGTGTCGGCGGGGTCGATGACACCGTCGTCCCAGAGCCGGGCGGTGGAGTAGTAGGGGTTGCCCTGCTCCTCGTACTGGCCGCGGATCGGGTCCTTGAACGCCTCCTCGTCCTCGGCCGACCACTCGCCGCCGCGCGCCTCGACCCCGTCGCGGCGGACGGTGGCGAGCACGGCGGCGGCCTGCTCGCCGCCCATGACCGAGATGCGCGCGTTCGGCCACATCCACAGGAACCGGGGCGAGTAGGCGCGGCCGCACATCGAGTAGTTGCCCGCGCCGAAGCTGCCGCCGACGACCACGGTGAACTTCGGGACGCGCGCGCACGCGGTGGCGGTGACCATCTTCGCGCCGTGCTTGGCGATGCCGCCCGCCTCGTAGTCGCGGCCGACCATGAAGCCGGTGATGTTCTGCAGGTACAGCAGCGGGATGGAGCGCTGGTCGCACAGCTCGATGAAGTGCGCGCCCTTCATCGCCGACTCGCTGAACAGCACGCCGTTGTTGGCCACGATGCCGACGGGGTGCCCGTGCACGCGCGCGAACCCGGTGACGAGGGTGGGGCCGTACTCCTTCTTGAACTCGCGGAAGCGGCTGCCGTCGACGACCCGGGCGATGACCTCGCGCACGTCGTAGGGGGTGCGCGGGTCGGCGGGCACGGCGCCGTAGAGGGTGGCCGGGTCGACGGCGGGCGCCTCGACGGGGGCGACGTCCCAGGGGCGGGGCGCGCGCGGGCCGAGGGTGCTGACGATGGACCGGACGATGCGCAGGGCGTGCGCGTCGTCGTCGGCCAGGTGGTCGGTGACGCCGGAGACGCGGGAGTGCACGTCGCCGCCGCCGAGGTCCTCGGCGCTGACGACCTCGCCGGTGGCCGCCTTCACCAGCGGCGGGCCGCCGAGGAAGATCGTGCCCTGGTCGCGGACGATGACGGCCTCGTCGGCCATCGCCGGGACGTAGGCGCCGCCCGCGGTGCAGGAGCCGAGGACGGCGGCGATCTGCGGGATGCCGCGCGCGGACATGGTGGCCTGGTTGAAGAAGATGCGCCCGAAGTGGTCGCGGTCGGGGAACACGTCGTCCTGCATGGGCAGGAACGCGCCACCGGAGTCCACGAGGTAGACGCACGGCAGGTTGTTCTGGAGCGCGACCTCCTGGGCCCGCAGGTGCTTCTTGACGGTCATCGGGTAGTAGGTCCCGCCCTTGACCGTCGCGTCGTTGGCCACCACCACGACCTCGCGCCCGGACACCCGCCCCACGCCGGTGATCACCCCGGCCGCGGGCGCCTCGTCGCCGTACATCCCCCCGGCCGCCAGCGGCGACAGCTCGAGGAACGGCGACCCCGGGTCCAGCAGCGAGTCCACCCGCTCCCGCGGCAGCAGCTTCCCCCGGGCGACGTGCTTGTCCCGCGCCCGCTCCGGCCCCCCGAGAGCGGCGGCGGCCAACCGGTCGCGCAGGTCGTCGACCAGGGCCCCATGCCGCTCCGCGTTGTCCGCGAAGGCCTCGGACCCCTCGTCCACTGCTGTCCGCAGCACCGGCGCGTCCATCAGTCACCCCGTAGTTAGTCAGCGTTAACCCTGCTCGTGATGTTAGCGCTGACTAACAGTACCGTCCAGGGGCGCGCCCCGCGCGAAGACTCGGGTCAGCCGGTGACGGCGCGGAGGGCGGGGTAGTAGCCGCCGCTGTGGCCTGCGGCGTTGGGGTGGTAGCTCTCGTCGACCGGGTAGGTGACGCTGTTGAGCCAGCGGTCGCCGGAGGCGCAGATCTCGTGACCGCTGAAGGCGGTGCGGCCGTCGACGAAGGTGAAGCCGTGGGCGGCGGCCCTGGCGGAGACGACCTCGGCGAGGGCGTCGGCGGAGCCGTTGACGGCGGCGCGCTTGGTCTCGCTCAGGCCGATCGAGCAGGAGCCGCCGAGCTGGTAGATGCGCGGGTAGCCCAGCACGACGACCCGCGCGGACGGGGCGCGGGCCGCGATCTGGGAGTACACGCTGTCCAGCCTGCCGGGCAGGGTGGAGCGGGCGAAGTCCTGGGCGGCCGCGTTCTCGGCGACGCAGGTCGCGTCCGAGCCCAGGTTGCAGTTGGTCATGACGGTGCCGAAGCCCGCGTCGTTGCCGCCGATGGAGATGGTGACCAGGGCGGTGTCCGCGGTGACGGCGGAGAGCTGGTTGTCGAGCACGTCCGAGGTGACCGCGCCGGAACAGGCGGCGAACGAGAACGCCGACGGGGCGTTGGCGTCGGCCCAGAGCCGCGCGTAGGAGTTGGCGCTGCGCTTGCAGCCGCCGCTGTCGCCGTAGCTGCCAGCACCGGTGCCGGAGGCGTAGGAGTCGCCGAGGGCGACGTACTTGCCCGCGGCGGGGGCCGCGGCGGCGGGAGCCGCCAGCCCCACCGCGGTCACGACGGCGAAGGCCGCCGCGGCCAATGAATGAGTGATGCGCATTTCCAGCCTCCGACTCTGGCGGATCCCCGACAGTTGTCATCCCTACCAGGGGAAAAGTGCCCACCGGAACGCGATACAAGTAGTTAACAATTGCCACTCCGGCAGGGGGTGACGCCCCCGACAGTCGGTTAGCAAGCGCTAACCAGACGCCCGTACGATGCCCCGTGTGGCCCTTTCAGCCGAGTCGACGGACCCCAAGCCCACCCGCCGCGAGCAGATCCTCGCCGCCGCCGCCGAGCTGTTCGCCCGGCACGGCTTCCACGGCGTCGGCATCGACGACATCGGTTCCGCGGTGGGCATCTCCGGCCCCGCGCTCTACCGCCACTTCCGGTCCAAGGACGCCATGCTCGGCGAGATGCTCACCTCGATCAGCGAGGTGCTGCTCACCGGCGGCCAGGCCAGGGTGGCCACCGTCGCCGAACCCGGCGCCACGCTGGGCGAACTCGTCCGCTTCCACGTCGACTTCGCCCTGGACAACCCCGCGCTGATCACCGTCCAAGAGCGCAACCTGGGCAACCTCACCGACCCCGACCGCCGCAAGGTCCGCGCGTTGCAGCGCCGCTACGTCGAGACCTGGGTCGAGGTCATCCGCACCTCGGTCCCCGCGGTGTCCGAGCCGACGGCCAGGGCGGCCGCGCACGCGGTGTTCGGCCTGATCAACTCGACCCCGCACAGCAGGCACCTCGACCGCGACCAGATGGCGGACCTGCTGACCGACATGGCCATGGCGGCGCTCGTGCACGCGCCGGTCGGGCGGGACGGACTCCAACCCGGGTTCAGCGCCGGTTGAGCCACCCGGGCACAGACGTCCCAAAAAAGTCGGGCGCACCTCGACCACGCGGACACTGCGGTGGGTAACCTGTCCGCCACGCAACAGGACGAGAGGGGCTGTCTCGTGGTGGAGCCGAACGACTGGGTGCCCGAGGGCATTGACATGGAGCGGCCCAGCGCCGCGAGGCTGTACGACTACCTGCTCGGGGGCGGGCACAACTTCGCCCACGACCGGGACCTGGCGCACCGGTTCCTCAAGGCCCAGCCCAACGGGCGGGAGATCGCGCGGCACAACCGGGCGTTCCTGCGCCGGTCGGTGCTGTTCATGATCTCGCAGGGGGTGCGCCAGTTCCTCGACCTCGGGTCGGGCATCCCCACCGTGGGCAACGTGCACGAGATCGCCCAGGACGCCGACCCGAGCGCGCGCGTGGTGTACGTCGACTACGAGGAAGTCGCCTACGCGCACAGCGTGATGATGCTCAAGGACAACCCCGGCGCGACGATCGTCCAGGCGGACATGGCCGTGCCGGAACAGGTCCTCGACGCCCCGGAGACCCGGGCGCTGCTGGACTTCGACGAGCCGATCGGGCTGATCACGGCCGGGGTGTTCCACTTCGTCGCCCCCGCCAAGGACCCCGCGGGCATCGTCGCGCGGTACCGCGACCCGATGGTCGCGGGCAGCTACCTGGCGCTGTCGCAGTTCACCCGCGACCTGATGCCCGAGGAGATGGACCGGATCGTCGAGGTGATGAAGACCAGCCGGGACCCGATGTACCCCCGGACGCTGGCCGAGGTCACCGCCCTGTTCGACGGCTACGACCTGGTCGAGCCCGGGGTGGTGCCGACCGCGCTGTGGCGGCCGGACGCGGGCCTCGACGACGGGGACGACCCGGGCCGGGCGGGCATCTACGCGGGCGTCGGCCGCAAGCGCTAGCAGCGGTGAGCGCCAAGGAGGAGTTGGTCGACGCCTGGCTGCGCGCGGTCGCGGCCACCGCTTACGTGCCCAGGTCCGCGACGGACGTGCGCACGCTGGTGGCCGGGCTGGCCGACTCGCTCGTGGGCGCGCTGTCAGTCGAGCCGTTCGACCCCGCGGTGGGCGAGGACGTCGGCGCCATGATGGTCACCGGGGCGCTGACCGGTGAGAACACGCTCACCAGCTCGCTCGGGGTGTTGTCCGACGGCTTGGTGGCCGAGGGCTTCCCCGCCGGGCGGGTGGTGCGGCTGCTGGCCGCGGTGTCCGCCGGGTACGCCTCCGCGCTGCGCACGCGGACCCTGGAGCAGCAGGAGGACCTCAAGCGGGCCCTGCTCGGCGCGGTCCAGCAGGCCGAGCGCGGGCGGCGCGACACCGAGCACCGCTTCCGCGAGGTGTTCACCGAGGCGGCGACCGGCATCGCGATCACCGACGCGGACCGGCGGCTGGTCGAGGTCAACCCGGCGCTGGCGGAGATCCTCGGCAGCCCGGCCGGGAAGCTCTGCGGGACCGCCCTCGAGGACCACCTGTTCGGCGACGACCCGATCAGCACCACCCCGACCCGCCGCGAGGTGCGCAGGCCCGACGGCGAGTCGGCGTGGGTGCTGGTGAGCACGTCGATCGTGCGCGACGAGGGACGCCCGGACTACGCGGTGACGATGGTGCAGGACCTCAGCGAGGTGGAGCTGCTGGGCACCCGGCTCAGCCACCAGAGCCTGCACGACGCGTTGACCGGCCTGCCGAACCGCTCCTACTTCACCACCCGCGCCGAGACGCTGCTCGCCCAGGCCGCGCCGACGACGAGCACCACGCTGGCCTGCCTGGACCTCGACGGCTTCGGCCTGCTCAACGCCACGCACGGGCACGCGGCGGGCGACCAGTTGCTGCGCGCGGTGGCGGCCCGGCTGACCAGGCTGGTCGAGGACGAGCAGGCGCTGGTGGCCAGGGTCGACGGCGACGAGTTCGCGGTGCTGCTGCTCGACGGGCCCGCCACGCCCGGCATCCCCGAGCTGGTCGCCCTCGTGCGCGCCGAGCTGGCCGAGCCGTACTACGACGGGGACATCGGGCTGGCCGTCACCGCGGGCATCGGGGTGGTGCGCCGCCCGGCCGGGGAGCTGTCGGCGGCCGAGCTGCACCGGGTGGCCTCGGCCGCGCTCGGCGTGGCCAAGGCCACCGGCCCCGACCAGTGGGCGGTGCACGACCCGCAGGACGACCGCCGGGCCCGCAGGCTGGGTGCCGCGGCGACCGCGCTGCCCGCCGCGCACGAGATCGGCGAGCTGGTCGTGGCCTACGACCGGGTGATCGGGCTGGCCGAGCGCTCGGCGGTGCGGGTGCGGGCCCTGGTGCTCGACCCGGCCGCGCGCCCGGACCTGCCCGAGGTGCTCGACCTGGCCGAGCTGACCGGCTTCTCGGTGGCGCTGGCGCCCTGGCTGCTCACCACCGCGGCCCGGCAGCTCCCGGTGTGGCGGGCCATGTTCCCCGGCGACGGCCCGGTGCTGCGGGTGCGGCTGAGCCGGGCCCAGACCGCCGACGCGGACCTTGCCGGGTCGGTGCGCGACGCCCTGGCCGCCGCGGCGGTGCCCGCCCACCTGCTGGAGCTGCTGCTGGACACCCCGGCCGTCGTCGACGCGCGCGGCGACGCCCGGGACAACCTGCGCACTCTGGTCGACATGGGCGTGACCGCGGGCCTGCACCGGTTCTCCGGCGGCCCGGCCCAGTTGGAGCTGGCGGAGCGGTTCGGGGTGCGCTCGATCGTGCTCGGCGACCCATTCTCCGGGTGGCGCCCGGACTGGCTGCCCGCCGACGCGGTCGCCGTGCGCGCCACCCGCACCCTGTTGGCCGAGCTGACCTCGATCGGGTTGGAGGTCGGTGTGCTCGGGGTGCGTGACCAGGAGGAAGCCACGTGGTGGGCGGACAACGGCGCCACCACCGGCGAGGGCATCGCCTTCGGCGGCCCCGCCGACGTGGAGGACGTCCTGCACGGCGAGTCCGCCGCCAAGTGAGCGAATCGGACCGACCTGATCTCCCCGGCCGGGCCGGGGCTGTTGCAGGATGGGGCCGTGGACGCCGACCCGGACCGAACGCGCCGCCTCACCGCGGCCGCCGCTGACGCCCTCGCCGCCATGCGGGAGGGCGCCGACGACGGCGCGCTGGACCGGGTGGCCGACGAGGTGGGCGGGGCGGACGACAGCCACTCCGACGCCAGGGAGCTGATGCTCATCCTGTTCCGCGAGTGCAGCGGCATGGTCGGCGCCCTCGGCTCCGGCGGGACGGTCCCGGTGAAGATGCAGGTCTACGACGACGACGGCCACGAGGTGCCGATCGACGAGGCCGACCCGCCGGTCCGCACCGCCGTGCGCACGCTGCTGGCGGAGGTGCACGGCGACACCGAGTCGGCGAAGGCGCAACTGGACATCGCGCTGCGCGAGGCCGCCCCGGCGGAGATGGCGACCCTGATGGCGCAGGCCCTGCGCTGGACGCTGCGGTTGTCCGAGGAGTGCCTGTCGCGCGACCTGCCCGTCCCGGCCTGGATCACCCGCGGCTAGGTCGTGTTTTGGAAGTCCGTTCGATGAGAGTCGTGATCGGGGTGGTTCCTGGCGGTGCGGCTATCGCGAACAGCGTCTTTCGAAACACGGCCTGGGGCGGGCTCAGCCCAGCAGGCGCTTGACCAGGCTGGACAGTTGGGCGATCTCGGTGAGGAAGCCGTCGTGGCCCGCGGAAGAGGTCAGCACGTGCAGGCCGTCGGAGGTGGGCAGCAGGTCGGCGAGTTCCTGTTGCTGCGACAGCGGGTACAGGCGGTCGCTGTCGACACCCGCGACGACGCTCCTGGCGGTGACCTTGGACAGGGCGGCGGCCACACCGCCGCGGCCGAGGCCGATGTCGTGGTCGTTCATGGCCTCGGTGAGGATGACGTAGCTGCCCGCGTCGAACCGGCCGACCAGCTTGGCCGCGTGGTGGTCCAGGTAGGACTCGACGGCGTACCGGCCGTCGACCTCCCTGGTGCGGCCGAAGCGCTCGGCCAGCTCCGGGGCGCTGCGGTAGGTGGTGTGGGCGATGCGGCGCGCGACGCCCAGGCCCGCGTCCGGGTGCGGGCCGCCGTGGTAGTCGCCGTCGCGCCAGTCCGGGTCGGCGCGGATGGCGGCGAGCTGCGACGCGGCCCAGGCGATCTGGTCGGCGTTGGCCGCCGCCGGGCACGCCAGCAGCAGCACCGCGGCGACCCGCCCCGGCCGCGACACGGCCCACTCCAGCGCGCGCATGCCGCCCATCGACCCGCCCAGCACCGCCGCCCACGTCCCGATGCCCAGCGCGTCGGCCAGCAGCGCCTCGGCGTCGACCTGGTCGCGGATGCCCACGCGGGGGAACCGGCTGCCCCAGGCGACGCCGTCCGGCGCGGTCGAGGACGGCCCCGTCGAACCCTGGCAACCGCCCAGCACGTTCGGGCACACCACGAACCACCGGTCGGTGTCCACGGCGCGCCCGGGGCCGATCAGCCCCTCCCACCAGCCACCGTCCGGCCCGGCGTGCGCGTCGCCGGTGAGGGCGTGCTCGACCAGGACCGCGTTGGAGCCGTCGAACTCGCCCCAGGTCTCGTAGGCGAGGGTGACCGACGGGAGAGCACCGACCGGGCCCAGGGCCGCGAAGCGCCTGGGCCCGGTCGGGTCCCCCTCCCGAGCGGGAGGGGGGAGGGCACTCACAGCTCGGCCTTGGCGGCCCGGAAACCTGCCTCCAGGTCGGCCTTGAGGTCCTCGACGTTCTCGATGCCCACCGCGAGCCGGACCAGGCCCGGGGTGACCCCGCTGCCAAGCTGCTCGGCGGGGGTGAGCTGGCTGTGCGTGGTCGACGCCGGGTGCACGATCAGGCTGCGCACGTCGCCGATGTTCACCAACTGGCTGTGCAGCTCGGTGCCGTCGACGAACTTGCGACCGGCGTCGACGCCGCCGCGCAGGTCGAAGGAGACGATGGCGCCCGCGCCGCGCGGCAGGTACTTCTGCGCCGTGGCGTGGTACGGCGAGGACGGCAGGCCCGCGTAGTAGACCTTCTCCACCTCGTCGCGCTGCTCGAGCCACTCGGCCAGCGCCTGGGCGTTGGCCACGTGCCGCTCCATGCGCAGCGACAGGGTCTCGATGCCCTGCAGGATCAGGAAGGCGTTGAGCGGGGCCACGGCCGCGCCGGTGTCGCGCAGGACCTGCACGCGCGCCTTGGCCGCGAACGCGCCGGGGCCCAGGGCCTCCCAGTACTTGAGGCCGTTGTAGCTGGGGTCCGGCTCGGTGAAGCCGGGGAACCTGGCCGGGTCCTTGCCGAAGTCGAAGGTGCCGCCGTCGACCAGCACGCCCGCGATGGTGGTGCCGTGGCCGCCGAGGTACTTGGTGGCCGAGTGCACGACGATGTCC
This sequence comes from Actinokineospora pegani, assembly GCF_009745975.1. GTDB lineage: Bacteria > Actinomycetota > Actinomycetes > Mycobacteriales > Pseudonocardiaceae > Actinokineospora > Actinokineospora pegani. Next base: position 144,135 of record NZ_WHOL01000098.1, read on the forward strand.
GCGCCGTGCTCGATCGGGCGGACCAGGTACGGGGTGGGCACGGTGTTGTCCACGACCAGCGGCACACCGGCCTCGTGCGCGGCGTCGGCGACCTTGCGGATGTCGAGGACGTTGGAGCCGGGGTTGGCCAGGGTCTCGGCGAAGAACAGCTTCGTGTTCGGCCGGACCGCGGCCTTCCACTGCTCGATGTCGTCCTGGTCGTCGACGAAGGTGACCTCGATGCCCAGCTTCGGCAGCGTGTAGTGGAACAGGTTGTAGGTGCCGCCGTAGAGCGAGGGGCTGGACACGAAGTGGTCGCCCGCGTTGGCCAGGTTGAGGATCGCGGCGGTGACGGCCGCGGAGCCGGAGGCGAACGCCAGCGCGGCGACGCCGCCCTCGAGCGCGGCGACCCGGCTCTCCAGGACCTCCTGGGTCGGGTTGTTGATGCGGGTGTAGATGTTGCCCGGCTCGGCGAGGCTGAACAGGTCCTGGCCGTGCTGGGTGTCGCGGAAGACGTACGAGGTCGTCTGGTAGATCGGGGTGGCGCGGGCGCCGGTGGCCGGGTCCGGGGCCGCGCCGGAGTGGACCTGCTTGGTCTCGAACGACCAGGCCGCGGGATCGGTCATGGGAAAGGGCTCCTTCGTCGAGTCAGGTGGTCGAGCGGAGGGTCAGCCGCACGCGGCGCTGACGACCCGCAGCAGGTCGATGTGCGGCCGAGCGGTCAGAACGGCCACACCTGGCAACCTAGTGCGATCGCCCGGGGGCTGGTCGGCGCGCCCACGGAGTGGGACGCTCTCGTTTGACCGCCCGCGGGCGGACGGGGAGCATCCGCCCATGCGCCTGCGCGTCCTGCTCGCCTGCGCGGTCGCACTGGCCGCCGGGACACCCGCCGCCTCATCAGCCGAACATGTTTCGGATATCCCGACCTACCAGCGCTATGTGGCCCTGGGCGACTCCTACGCGGCGGGCCCGGGCATCCCGGAGCAGACCGGGGGCGGCTGCGGGCGGTCCACGGCGAACTACCCCGCCCTGCTGGCGGAGTGGCTCGAAGTTCCCACTTTCGTGGACGTCTCGTGCGGCGGCGCGGTGACCGCCGACCTGCGCGCGGCGCAGCGCCTGGGTCAGGGCACGGCCGAGCCGCAGTTCGCCGCGCTGACCGCGGACACCGACCTGGTGACGCTGACCGTCGGCGGCAACGACGTGGGGTTCGGCGAGGTCCTGGCGACCTGCGCGCGAGAGGGCAGCGCCGACCCGGCGGGCGACCGGTGCAGGCGGCGCTACACCGCCTCCGGCAGCGACCTGCTCGCGGCCAGGGTCGCCAAGGCCGGCCAGGACGTCGTCGCCGCGCTGCGCACGATCCACCAACGCGCGCCCGACGCGGAGGTGGTCGTCGTCGGCTACCCGCGAATCCTGCCCGCCGGGGCGGGCTGCTGGCCGCTGGTGCCCTTCGCCGCGGGCGACACCGCCTACTTCGACGCCACCCAACGCCTCCTCAACAGCACCCTCGCCGCCGCGGCGGCCGAGAACGGCGACACCTTCGTCGACCCGTACCCCTACGCGGAGGGCCGCGACGCCTGCGCCCCGCCCGTGCGGCGCTGGGTGGAGCCGCTGCGGCCCGCCTCCCCGGCGAGCCCCGTCCACCCCAACGCCGCGGGCATGGCCGCGGTCGCCGCGCTCGCCTGGCTGGCCGCCACGCGCTGAGCACGGGCCAGAATGGACCCCGTGGCCGACATCGAGGACGTGGTGACCCAGGTCGGGCCTGCCCTGCTGCGGCTGGTGGCGCCGGGCGCCACCGCCGTGTCCGACGTCGTCATCGCCGACCCGGACGGGGCCAACACCGCTGCGGGCGACCTGGTCCTCGGCGTCGCCGCGGCCACCCCGGCCGACGCCGAGGCGCTGGCCACCGCAGCCGGGGGCCGCGGGGCCGCGGCGCTGCTGCTCAAGTCCCCACTGGCGGCCGGGCCCGCGCTCGCGACCGCGCGGGCGGTCGGGCTCGCGGTGGTCGAGGTGGCCGCCGGGACGTCGTGGGCGCAACTGGTGTGGCTGCTGCGGTCGGTGCTCGACGCGCCGGGCGACGAGCCGTTCGGCGACCTGTTCGGCCTGGCCGACGCGGCCGCCGCCGTGGTCGGCGCCCCGGTGACCATCGAGGACGCCAACTCCAGGGTGCTGGCCCACTCGGCCAGCCAGGACGGGGCGGACCAGGCCAGGGTCTCGACGATCGTGGGCAGGCGGGTGCCGCGGGACGTGCTGGCGAAGTTCCGCTCGCGCGGGGTCTTCCGCGACCTGTCGCGCGGTCGGGTGATCTTCGTGCCGGAGCAGCCGGACGGGACCAAGCCCAGGCTGGTCGTGCCGATCCGGATGGGCGGGGAGCTGCTCGGATCGATGTGGGCGGTGGTGCCCGGGCCGGTGTCGGAGGAGCGCGCCGAGGCATTCGCCGACACCGCCCCGGTGGTCGCGCTGCACCTGCTGCGGCGGCGGGCCAGCGCCGACGCCGACCGCGGCCGGTCCGCTGAGCTGCTGCGCGCCGCGCTGTTCGGCGAGGTGAGCGGGCGGCTGGTGGCGGCGCGCCTGGACCTGGGCCCGGGGCCGCTGCGGGTGGTGGCGGTGGACGCGCACGACGAGGGGACGCGGTTGGCGCTGGCCGACCGGCTCGGCGCGGGCATCGGCAACCGCACGGCGCTGGCCGAGGCCCACGGGGTGCTCTACGCGGTCGTGCCGGACGAGGGCGGTTGGCCCGCGCTGCGCGCCGCACTGGCCACACCGGACGGTCCGGTCGCCGCGGCGGGGTCCGCGGTGGACCCCGGCGAGCTGGCGCGCGGACGGGCCGAGGCGGACGAGGCGCTTTCGCTGGTGCGCGCGGGTTTGGCGGTCGGACCGCTGGCGGTCTACGACGACGCCTGGGCTGTGCTGGTGCTGCACCGGGCCGCCACCGCGGTGGTGGGCGCCGTCGGCGGGGTTGGACCTCTGTCGCGTTTGCACGGTCAGGACTCCTGGTATCGGGACACGTTGTACGAGTGGCTGCGCCACCCCGGCGACCCGCGGGCCGCGGCGTCGGCGCTGGGCATCCACCCCAACACCCTGCGGTACCGGATGGGCCGGGTGACCGCGCTGCTCGGCGCTGACCTGGCCGACCCGGACACCCGAGTGGCGTTGCTCATCCAGTTGGTCGCCGATCGCTGGCATTGAGGTTCTCTCGTGCCCCGATCACTACACCTTCGGTTGAACATCGTGCTGCGGGCACGATGACATCGGCCCGGGACGGCGAGACCGTGGTAAGGGACACCTATTCGCGAGCGAGAGGACCAGGCCGGTGCAGATCGCAGTCCCCCGGGAGATCAAGAACCACGAGTACCGAGTGGCCCTCACACCCGCGGGCGCGCACGAGTTGTCCACGCGCGGCCACGACGTGTTCGTCGAGGCGGGCGCGGGCGAGGGCTCGGCGATCTCGGACGCGGACTACGTCGGCGCGGGCGCGAAGGTGCTGCCCACAGCCGAGGACGTGTGGGCCGAGGGCGAGCTGGTGCTCAAGGTGAAGGAGCCGATCGCCGAGGAGTACCCGCACCTGCGCCGGGACCAGGTCCTGTTCACCTACCTGCACCTGGCCGCCGACGAGCCGCTGACCCGCGCGCTGCTGGACGCCGGGACGACCGCCATCGCCTACGAGACCGTGCAGACCCCCTCCGGCGCCCTTCCCCTGCTGGCCCCGATGTCCGAGGTCGCGGGCAGGCTGGCCCCCCAGGTGGGCGCTTTCGCCCTCATGAAGCCCTCTGGTGGCCGGGGCGTGCTGCCCGGCGGCGTCCCCGGCGTCCTCCCCGCGAAGGTGGTCGTCATCGGCGGCGGTGTCGCGGGCGTCAACGCGGCCACCATCGCCCTGGGCATGGGCGCGGACGTCACGGTCCTGGACACCAACCTGGACCGCCTGCGCCAACTGGACGTCCAGTTCCAGGGCCGCCTCAAGACCCTCGCCTCCACCACCTACGCCATCGAGCACGCCGCACGCGAGGCCGACATGGTCATCGGCGCGGTCCTCATCCCCGGCGCCAAGGCCCCCAAGCTCATCAGCAACGCCATGGTGGCCCGGATGAAGCCCGGCGCGGTCCTGGTCGACATCGCCATCGATCAGGGCGGCTGCTTCGAGGACTCCCACCCCACCACCCACGCGGACCCCACCTACAACGTCCACGACACCGTCTTCTACTGCGTGGCCAACATGCCCGGCGCGGTCCCCACCACCAGCACCCACGCCCTCACCAACGCCACCCTCCCCCACGCCCTAGCCCTGGCCACCCAAGGCTGGCACCAGGCCCTCTCCACCACCCCCGCCCTAGCCCAAGGCCTAAACACCCACCAAGGCCACCTAACAAACCCCCCCGTAGCCAAAGCCCACACCCTCCCCCACACCCCCCTAAAATCCCTCCTCCCCCACTAACCCCCCACCCCCACCCCCACCCACAACACAACCCCCACTCCCCCACCCACACGCCCAAACCCACCCAAGGCCCCTAACCCACCCAAGGCCCCTAACCCACTCACGCGCCCTAACCCACCCACGCGCCCCAACCCACCCACGCGCCCCAACCCACCCACGCGCCCAGCCGCACCGTGGGGGTCCGGGGGGTCGCCCCCCGGGAGATAGGCCCTCGAACAAGGCGAAGCGCAAAGCGCGAGCAGGGGAGGGCTTTCGAGGGCGGCCCGCTCAACCAGCCTGGGGGTCACTGGGAGCGGGCCGCCACCTATAGCTTAGGCATAAGTGGTGGAGGTTGGCTAAGCGGGGGGCGGTTGCGTCTCGATTACTTCTTCACCAGCAACCCACACTTTCAGGTGAAGAAGCCAGCATTGGGGTGATTGCGGGCTGGTCACCCTGTGGGTGACCCCCCGCGTGGCCGATGTGCAGGGGATGACGCAGTCCAGGAACGAGGAGCCCCGGTGGTGGGTGGGGTGCCATGACCCGTTCGGTCGCGACCGGGCGTTGACGGTGCTGGTGGAGGACGACACGGTCGTGTTGGTGCCGCCTCCCGGGGCGGCGGCGGTGTTGTCGGCGCAGCAGACGCGGTCGTTGGGCGTGGTGCTGGACGAGGCCGCGGACCGGGCGGGGTCGGCGTGACGCCGGGCGACGAGGGGTTGCGCGCCGCGGTGTTACGCGGTTTGGCGCAGTGGGACGAGGCCGCGGACCACTCGGACGCGGCGGCGCTGGTGCCGGTGGCGCGCAGTGGGATCAGCAGGCTGGCCGAGGGCTGGCGGTTGCTGTTGTCGGTGCACCAGCCGGATGAGGCGGGGCGCTGCCCGGTGTGCCCGTCGTCGGCGTGGCGCGGGCGGCGGGGCCGCCGGTGGCCGTGCCCGGTCTGGCGGATGGCGCACGACCAGTTGATCGGCGGGTTGACCGAGGCCACCGGTCGTCGGGGGCGCAGGCGCAAGCCGGTGGTGGCGCACGGTGACGTGGTCCGCGACGGTTCCGGCGAAGTGGTGGCGCGGGTATACCCGGCGCCGAGAACCGCCCCGGGCTGACCGGTCCCCCACGCGGGCGCGGCCGGATGGGGCAAGATGGGCCTCGTCGTACGCCTGTCGATGGGGAGGTCCGTGTGCAGGACGGCAGCGGGCGGATCGTGGTGCAGGGGCTGAGCAAGAGTTTCGGCGCGGTGCACGCGGTGCAGAACTTGAGCTTCCAGGTGGAGCCCGGGTCGGTGACCGGCTTCCTGGGGCCGAACGGCGCGGGGAAGACCACGGCGCTGCGGATGCTGCTGGGCTTGGTGCGTCCCACCGCGGGCACGGCGACGATCAACGGCGTGCCCATGGGCCGGATGGCCAATCCGGGCCGGGTCGTGGGGGCGGTGCTGGAGGCCCAGGGGTTCCACCCCAACCGCAGCGCGATCGGCCACCTGCGGGTGTACACGGCCGCGATGGGGGTCGCGGACTCGCGCGCCGACGAGGCGCTGCGACTGGTGGGCCTGGGCGCGGTGGGCCGCCGCAAGGTGGGCGCGTTCTCGCTGGGCATGAAGCAGCGGCTGGCGCTGGCGACGGCGCTGCTGGGCGACCCGCAGGTGCTCGTGCTCGACGAGCCCGCGAACGGCCTGGACCCGGAGGGCATCGCCTGGCTGCGCCAGTTCCTGAAGGCCTACGCGGCCGCGGGCCGCTCGGTGCTGATCTCGAGCCACCTGCTGGCCGAGGTGGAGCAGACCATCGACCAGGTGGTGATCATCAGCCGCGGTCAGACCATGTTCTACGGCCGCCTCGACGACTTGCGCGCCTCCCAGCAGTCCCGGGTCCTGGTGACCCCGGCGGACCACACCGCGCTGATCGCGGCCCTGCAGGCCGAGGGGATCTCGAGCGTGGAGCCGCTGCCCGACGGGCGGGTCGCCGTCTCCGGGGTGACGGTGCGGCAGGTGGGTGACGCCGCGGCGCAGGCGGGGGTGGCGCTGTACGGGGTCCAGGAGGAGCGGGTCGATCTGGAGCAGTTGTTCTTCCAGCTCACCCAGCACGCCGGGCCGCACCACGGCGGGCCGCCCGGCTACCAGGTGCCCGGTTACGTCCAGCCCGGCTACGGGCCGCCACCCGGTTACGGACCTGGTTACGGGCAGCAGCCTGGGTACGGGCAGCAGCAGCCCGGGTACCCCCCGCAGGGTGGCTTCACCCCACCGCCCGGCTACCCCCCACAGCCCGGCTACCCCCAACAAGGTGGCTACTCCCCGCAAGCCGGCTTCCCGCAGCAGGCCCCCGACCAGCCGACCCCGGGCGCCCAGTACCCGGTGCTGCCCCCGGAGTACCTGCAGGCGGGCAACCAGGCGCCCCCGGCCGACCAGTCCGCGTACCAGAACCCGGCATCGGACCCGCCGCCCGCGCAACCCGCCCCGGTCGAGGCTCCCCCCGCCCCACCACCACCGGACGCCCAGGGCGGCGCCGGCCAGGAAGGCCCCCGATGACCGGCCTGATCTCCTCCGAGTTCCGCAAGACCACCACCACCAGCCTGTGGTGGGCGCTGCTCATCCCCGCCGTCCTGGCCGGGTTCGTCTGGGCCTGGGCGACCTCCGCGTCCGGGCTCACCAGCGAGCTGGCCGAGCTGTCGTTCATCCGCCTGCCGCTGGAGTCGCTGGAGGACGTCACCTGGGGCCTGATCCCGCTGGCGCGCGGGTTCAACATCGCCTCGACGTTCCCGATGCTGTTCGGCGCGCTGGCCATGACCACCGAGCTGAGCCGCCGCACCATCACCACGACGTTCCTGACCGCGCCCTCGCGGCTGGCCGTGATCGGGGCCAAGTCGGCCGTCTACGCGGTGTGGGGCCTGGTCTACGGGCTGTTCATCAGCGTGGCGGCCAGCGTCGGCCTCCTCGTCGGCTCGCCGGAGCGGGAGCTGCCCAGCGCGGGTGACTGGCTGCTGGTGGTCTTCGCGGGCCTGCTGGCCTGCATGCTGTGGACGCTGCTGGGCCTGGGGTTCGGCGCCCTGATCGGCAGTCCGGTGGGCGCGGTGCTGGTGCTCCTGGGCTACGTGCTGGTCGTCGGGCCGGTCCTGGAGACGGTGCTGACCTTCAACGAGGACCCGTCGGTCGCGCTCATCGCGGGCGCGCTGCCCGGCGGGGCGGGCAACGGCATCACCGGCGGCACCGTGGTGTCGATCCTGCTCGACCAGGTCCAAGGCCTGGCCGCGGTCGACGGCACCGTCATCTCGGAGGCGCGCCTCGACCTCGCGCGGCTGGTCCTGACACTGGTGGCGGGCAGCCCCGGGGCGTTCGCGGGCTGGCTGAGCGTGCTGGTGTTCCTCGGGTGGGCGCTGCTCGCGCTGGGCGCCGGCTGGCTGCGGACGAAGTCGCGCGACATCACCTGATCAAGTTCCAGTGGTCCGGCCGGGCCGCTGGTTCGCTGTCGCGCCAAATCATCCACAGGCGGCGGGCGGTTCCTGTCGGGTTGTCCACAGGGGCGGTCGACTGGTCACCAAGTGTCGGTCCACGCGCCTAACCTGACGACGTGCCCGAGAAACCCTCCCCAGGCTGGATTCGCCGCCTCTGGGTCGCGTGCTGGAAGCACCGCGGCCTGGTCCTGGCGTCCCTGGCGGCGTCCGTGGTCAGCGTCGGCTTCCAGGCCGCGGGGCCGCTGTTGATCAAGTTCGTGGTCGACGACGCCGTCGCGGGTCAGACCGAGCGGCTGACCTGGCTGGTGGCGGCGCTGGTCGGCATGGAGCTGCTGACCTTCGGGGGCGCGTTCCTGCGCCGGTACCTGGGCGGGCGGCTGGCCCTCAACGTCCAGCACGACCTGCGGCAGGCGGTGTTCGGCGCGGTGCAGCGCCTCGACGGGGGCAAGCAGGACGCGCTGCGCACCGGGCAGGTGGTGTCGCGTTCGATCACCGACCTGCAGTTGGTGCAGGGCTTGCTGATGATGGTGCCGATGTCGGTGGGCACGGTGGTGTTCGCCGTCGCGGCGCTGGCGGCGATGCTGTACCTGTCGCCGCTGCTGACCCTGGTGGCGCTGGTGGTCACGCCGGTCGTCGCCTACACGGCGGCGCGCAGCAAGCGGACGCTGTTCCCCGCGACGTGGTCGGCCCAGCAGCGGGCCGCCGACCTGGCCCAGCACGTCGAGGAGGCGGTGACCGGCGTCCGGGTGGTGAAGGGGTTCGGCCAGGAGGCGCGCGAGGTCGCCCGGCTGGAGAAGACCGCGCGCGAGCTGTTCGGCGAGCGGATGCGCGCGGCCAGGCTGACCTCGCGCCCGGCGGCGACGCTGGTGGCGATGCCGTCGGTGGGGCAGGTGGCCGTGCTGGCGCTGGGCGGGTACCTGGCGCTCAACGGGCAGGTCACCCTGGGCACGTTCCTGGCCTTCGCCAGCTACGTGGCCAACCTGGTGGGCCCGACCCGGCTGCTGTCCAGCCTGCTGATCAACGCGCAACTGGCGCGGGCGGGCGTGGAGCGGGTGCACGAGCTGATCGACTCGCAGCCGGACGTGGTCGACCGGCCGGACGCGCGCGCGGTGCCGGACGGGCCGGTCGAGGTGGAGCTGGACGCGATCACCTTCGGGTACACCCGCAGCGAGCCGGTGCTCTCCGATGTGTCGCTGCGCGTTTCGCCGGGCGAGACGTTGGCCTTGGTCGGCACGGCGGGGTCGGGCAAGTCGACCGTGTCCCTGCTGCTGCCCCGGTTCTACGACGTGCAGGCCGGGGCTGTCCGGGTCGGCGGGATCGACGTGCGCGACCTGCGGCTGGAGTCGTTGCGGACCACCGTGGGGGTGGTGTTCGAGGAGGCGTTCCTGTTCTCCGACACCATCCGCGCGAACATCGCCTACGGCAGACCGGGCGCCACGGCGGCCGACGTGGAGGCGGCGGCGCGGGCGGCGCAGGCGCACGGGTTCGTCAGCGCCCTGCCCGAGGGCTACGACACGGTCGTCGGCGAACGCGGGCTCACGCTGTCCGGCGGGCAGCGGCAGCGGGTGGCGCTGGCCAGGGCCCTGCTGTCGGACCCGAGGGTGCTGGTGCTCGACGACGCGACGTCCGCTGTGGACACCGCGACCGAGTCGGCCATCCACGACACGCTCCGGGAGGTCACCGCCGAGCGGACCACGCTGCTGGTGGCGCACCGGCGGTCGTCGCTGGCGCTGGCCGACCGGATCGCCGTGCTCGACGGCGGGCGGTTGGTCGACGTCGGACCGCACGCGGAGCTGGTGGGGCGGTGCGAGCTGTACCGGTCGCTGCTGGCCGGGCCGGAGGACACCCTCGAGGCCCCGCAGCGCCGCGACGTCGATGAACTGGCGCCCGGCGAGGACGGGACGACAGCACGGCTCTGGCCCGCGCACGTCGAGGAGGAGCCGACCGCGGGCGGGGCGCGCGCGGCGGCGCAGAGCGGCGTCGGCGGCCCGGGCTCGCAGGCATCGGCGCTGGGCGGGATGCCCGCCACCGAGGACCTGCTGGCCGACGTGGCCGCCCTGCCACCGGCGAGCGAGCGGCCCCGGTTGGCCGGGGAGGACCCGAGAGCGCCCGACCCGGGGTTCCGGCTGCGTGGGCTGCTGCGCCCGGCGCGGGTGGCGCTGCTCGGGGTGCTGGCCCTGGTCCTGCTTGACGCGCTGGTCATCATGGCGCTGCCCGCGATGTTCCGGCAGGGCGTTGACGCGGGCGTGCTCACCGGGACGCAGGGCGCGCTGTGGGTGGCCACCGGGGTGGCCGCGCTGCTGGTGGCCGTGCAGTGGGCGGAGACGGCGGCGACGACCGTGCTCGCCGCGCGGGTCGGCGAGCGGCTGCTGTACGTGCTGCGGGTGCGCAGCTTCGCGCACCTGCAGCGGCTCGGGCTCGACTACTACGAGCGCGAGATGGCCGGGCGGATCATGACCAGGATGACCACCGACGTCGACGCGCTGTCGACGTTCCTGCAGACCGGCCTGACCTCGGCGGCGGCCAGCCTGCTGACGGTGCTGGGGGTGACGGTGGCGCTGCTGGTCACCGACGCGTCGCTGGCCTGGGTGGCGCTGCTGGTGCTGCCGGTCGTGATCGTCGCGACGGTGGTCTTCCAGCGGCTGTCGTCGACGGCCTACGCCCAGGCCAGGGAGCGGGTCAGCGCGGTCAACGCCGACATGCAGGAGAACGTGTCCGGGCTGCGGGTCGCGCAGGCCCACACCCGCGAGGGTCGGTCGGCGGAGGCGTTCGCCGAGCGCAGCGACGCCTACCGGCGCAGCAGGCTGCGGGCGCAGCGCTACATCGCGACGTACTTCCCGTTCGTCAGCATGCTGTCCGGGTTGGCGCAGGCCGCCGTGCTGGTGGTGGGCGCGACCCGGGTCGCCGAGGGGACGCTGTCCCCGGGGGTGCTGCTGGCCTTCCTGCTCTACCTCGGGCTGTTCTTCGCCCCCGTCCAACAGCTCTCCAGCGTGTTCGACGGCTACCAGCAGGCCAGGGTGGGCCTGGTGCGCATCGCCGAACTGCTGCGCACCCCCACCTCGGTCCCCGCCGCCCAGGACCCGGTCCCGGTGCCGGAACGCCTGCGCGGCAAGGTCGAGCTGCGCGGGGTCACCTTCCGCTACCCGGGCACCGAGACCCCCGCCGTCAGCGGGCTGTCGCTGACCGTGGAGGCGGGGGAGACGGTGGCGCTGGTCGGCGCGACGGGGGCGGGCAAGTCCACCGTCGTCAAGCTCATCGCCCGGTTCTACGACCCGACCGAGGGGGCCGTCCTGGTCGACGGGGTCGACCTGCGCTCCTACGACCTGTCCGCCTATCACGGCCGCCTCGGTGTGGTGCCCCAGGAAGCGCACCTGTTCACCGGGGACGTGGCCCGCAACGTCGCCTACGGGGACCCCGACGCGGGCGCGCCGCGCATCGAGGAGGCGGTGCGCGCGGTGGGCGCCCTGGACATGGTGGCCACGCTGCCGCACGGTTTCCGGCAGCCCGTAGGCGAGCGCGGCCAAGGGCTCTCCGCGGGCCAGCGCCAGTTGTTGGCCCTGGCGCGGGCCGAGCTGGTCCGCCCCGATGTGCTGCTGCTCGACGAGGCCACCGCCGCGCTGGACCCGGCGACCGAGTCCACCGTCCTGGCCGCCAGCGAGCGGCTCGCCCACCGGCGCACGACCTTCGTCGTGGCGCACCGGCTCGCGACCGCGGCCAAGGCCGACCGGATCGTGGTCTTCGACCACGGCCGGATCGTCGAGCAGGGCACCCACGCCGACCTTCTGGCCAAGGATGGCGCCTACGCCCACCTGTGGCGCCTCGGGACCGCCCAGCCCACCCCGCAGGAGGCAGGCTGACAAGCACCCTCATTTACCCCGTTGCGCGGGTGGTCAAACCTGCCGCAGGTCGCCCAGAACCCACCGCTCGGCGACCCAGGGGTCCGAATCGTGCCGAGAAACGGACTTATCGGATGGCGAACGGCCGCTACCGACGCGCGGCGGGAAGCCGAACAGCTCAAGCACGCTAGACCGTCTTCCGTAGCACGCCGTACTCCGGCGCACCCCTCGACGGACCGTGTGACACAGGACCACTTGACCGGTCCCACCACACAGAACACCCCGCCTGTCCGGAGATAACCGCCCGTCGCTCATGATCGGCCGCTCGTCGGCGTGACGGCCCACTGGATCGTGTACTGAACCGATGCAGGCCATGAGGTGGCTCACGGGTACCAGGTTGATTCCCGTTTGGCAGTACCCGAGGACTAGCCTGGCGGGAGTTGTGCTCATTACCAGATCGAGAGATGGATAGAGGCGAGAGCCAGCCGTGTCCAGCAGCAGTCCCGCGTCACAGTTCGGTGCCAACGAGTGGCTCGTCGAGGAGATGTACGAGCAGTTCCTCGCGGACCCGCAGTCGGTAGATTCCGCGTGGCACGATTTCTTCGCGGACTACAAGCCCACCCCGCGCGCCGCCGGGTCAGCGCAGGCCGAGGCGGGGAGTGACACGGCGCAGGCCGCGACCACGACGACCGCCACCAGGCCCAAGCCCCCCGCCGCCGAGAAGGCCGCCACGCCGGAGCGGGCGGCGTCCGACAAGGCCGCCTCCGACAAGGCCCCGACCAACGGCTCCGCGCCGAAGGCGGCGGCCAAGCAGGCCGACAAGCCCGCGCCGCCGGTCACCAAGCCCGCGCCGTCGGCCAAGCCGGACGCCCCGTCCAAGGCGCCCGCCGCCGCGGCCGCGAAGGCCTCCTCCGGGCAGGGCGCGGAGCACAAGCCGCTGCGCGGCCCGGCCGCGGCCATCGCCAAGAACATGAACGCCTCGCTGACGCTGCCGACGGCGACGAGCGTGCGGGCGATCCCGGCCAAGCTGCTGGCCGACAACCGCATCGTGATCAACAACCACCTCAAGCGGACCCGGGGCGGGAAGGTCTCCTTCACCCACCTCATCGGCTTCGCCATGCTGCGCGCGCTGCAGGCGTACCCGAACATGAACCGGCACTACGCCGAGGTGGACGGCAAGCCCTCGGTCGTCACCCCCGAGCACGTCAACTTCGGCCTGGCGATCGACCTGCCCGGCAAGGACGGCTCGCGCAACCTGGTGGTCGCCTCCATCAAGGGCAGCGAGGACATGACGTTCTCGCAGTTCTGGCAGGCCTACGAGGACCTGATCCGCAAGGCCCGCGGCGGCGCGCTGACCGCGGACGACTTCTCCGGCACCACCATCTCGCTGACCAACCCGGGCGGCATCGGCACCAACCACTCGGTGCCCCGCCTGTCGGTGAACCAGGGCACGATCCTGGGCGTCGGCGCGATGGAGTTCCCGGCCCCGTTCCAGGGCGCCAGCGAGAAGACGCTGATCGAGATGGGCATCAGCAAGATCATCACGCTGACGTCCACCTACGACCACCGGATCATCCAGGGCGCGGAGTCCGGCGAGTTCCTGCGCGAGATCCACCGCCTGCTGCTGGGCGAGGACAACTTCTACGACGACATCTTCACCTCGCTGCGGATCCCCTACGAGCCGATCCGCTGGACCGAGGACCTCACCCTCGATGGCGTCGACAAGACCGCCAGGGTGATCGCGCTCATCGACGCGTACCGCACCCGCGGCCACCTGATGGCCGACACCGACCCGCTGAACTACCGCCAGCGCAAGCACGCCGACCTCGACGTGCTCTCGCACGGGCTCACGCTGTGGGACCTCGACCGCGAGTTCTCCGTGGGCGGCTTCGCGGGCAAGGAGCGGATGAAGCTGCGCGACGTCCTCGGCGTGCTGCGCGACTCCTACTGCCGCACCGTCGGCGTCGAGTACACCTACATCCTCGACCCGGCCGAGCGGCTCTGGATCCAGAACCGCGTCGAGGTGCCGCACGAGAAGCCCGCCGCGGCGGTGCAGAAGTACGTGCTGTCCAAGCTCAACGCGGCCGAGGCGTTCGAGACGTTCCTGCAGACCAAGTACGTCGGGCAGAAGCGGTTCTCGCTCGAGGGCGGCGAGTCGGTCATCCCGCTGCTGGACACGGTCCTGGACAAGGCAGCCGAGTTCGAGTACGACGAGGTCGTCATCGGCATGCCGCACCGCGGCCGCCTCAACGTGCTGGCCAACATCGTCGGCAAGCCGATCGCGCAGATCTTCCAGGAGTTCGAGGGCAACCTCGACCCGGGCCAGGCGCACGGCTCCGGCGACGTGAAGTACCACCTGGGCGCGGAGGGCAAGTACTTCCGCATGTTCGGCGACGGCGAGACCCGGGTGGCGCTGACGGCGAACCCGTCGCACCTGGAGACCGTCGACCCGGTCCTCGAGGGCATCGTCCGCGCCAAGCAGGACCTGCTCGACAAGGGCGGCGAGGGTTTCACCGTGCTGCCCGTCGCGCTGCACGGCGACGCCGCGTTCGCCGGTCAGGGCGTGGTCGCCGAGACGCTGAACCTGTCGCTGCTGCGCGGGTACCGCACCGGCGGCACCGTGCACGTGATCATCAACAACCAGGTCGGCTTCACCACCGCCCCGGAGAACTCGCGCTCGTCGCAGTACGCGACCGACGTGGCGAAGATGATCCAGGCTCCGGTGTTCCACGTGAACGGCGACGACCCGGAGGCCTGCTACTGGGTCGCCCGGCTGGCGATGGACTACCGCCAGGCGTTCAACAAGGACATCGTCATCGACCTGATCTGCTACCGCCGTCGCGGGCACAACGAGGGCGACGACCCCTCGATGACCCAGCCCGGGATGTACGACGTCATCGACACCAAGCGCTCGGTCCGCAAGGGCTACACCGAGTCGCTGATCGGCCGCGGCGACATCTCCGTCGAGGAGGCCGAGAAGGCGCTGCGCGACTTCTCCTCGCAGCTCGAGCACGTGTTCAACGAGGTGCGGGAGCTGGAGAAGCACCCGATCTCGCCGAGCCCGTCGGTCGAGTCCGAGCAGCAGGTGCCCGCCAAGCTGGCCACCGGCGTCAACCGCGAGGTGCTCGAGCACATCGCCGACGCCCACATGGACCTGCCCGAGGGCTTCAACCCGCACCCGCGGGTCAAGCCGGTGCTGGAGCGCCGGGTGAAGATGGCCCGCGAGGGCGGCATCGACTGGGCGTTCGGCGAGCTGCTGGCGTTCGGGGCGCTCAACCTCGAGGGCCGCATGGTCCGGCTGGCCGGTCAGGACTCCCGGCGCGGCACGTTCACCCAGCGGCACGCCGCGGTGATCGACCGCAAGACGGGCAAGGAGTACCTGCCGCTGCAGAACCTGTCCGAGGACCAGGGCCGGTTCATGGTCTACGACTCGGCGCTGTCGGAGTACGCGGCGCTGGGCTTCGAGTACGGCTACTCGGTGGCGAACCCGGACGCGCTGGTGCTGTGGGAGGCGCAGTTCGGCGACTTCGTCAACGGCGCGCAGTCGGTCATCGACGAGTACATCTCCTCGTCCGAGGCCAAGTGGGGCCAGCTCTCCGACGTCGTCGTGCTGCTGCCGCACGGCCACGAGGGCCAGGGCCCCGACCACACCTCGGGCCGCATCGAGCGCTGGCTGCAACTGTGCGCCGAGGGCTCCATGACCGTGGCGGTGCCCTCGACCCCGGCGAACTACTTCCACCTGCTGCGCCGCCACGCCCTCGACGGCGTGCAGCGCCCGCTGGTGGTGTTCACGCCGAAGTCGATGCTGCGCAACAAGGCCGCGACCTCCCCGGTCGAGAACTTCCTCGAGGGCACCCGGTTCGAGTCGATCATCGACGACAGCGCGGTCGACCCCGCGGGCGTCAGCAAGATCCTGTTCGTGTCCGGCAAGCTCTACTACGAGCTGGTCGCCGAGCGCGAGAAGCGCGGGGTCACCGACACCGCCATCGTGCGCGTCGAGCAGCTCTACCCGGTGCCGGAGCGCAAGCTGGGCTTGGTGTTCGAGCGCTACTCCAACGCCCAGGACGTGCGCTGGGTCCAGGAAGAGCCCGCCAACCAGGGCTCGTGGCCGTTCTACGGCCTGATCCTGCCGGAGCTGTTCCCGGACCGCCTCTCGCGCATCACGCGCGTGTCGCGCAGGCCGATGTCGGCCCCGTCGGCCGGGTCGAGCAAGGTGCACGAGCTGGAGCAGCGGGCGCTGATCGCCAAGGCGTTCGACTGATCTGGAACACTGCGGAACCGCCGGGGCGTGCTCGCCCCGGCGGTTCCGCCGTTCTCTAGGGAGTTCACGTTGTACTTCACCGATCGCGGCATCGAGGAGCTGGAGGAGCGCCGCGGCGAGGAGCAGGTCAGCCTGTCCTGGCTCGCCGACCGGATGCGCGCCTTCGTCGACCTCCACCCCGACTACGAGAACGCCGTGGAGCGCCTGGCCACCTTCCTGGCCCGCGACGACGACGATCCCGAGGACTGATCACCAGGCGTAGGCCTCCGGAGCGGGCTTGGAGCCCTGCGGCCCCGGCGCCGGGAACAGCTCGTCCAGCTTCGCCAGCACCTCGTCGTCCAGCGTGGTCTCCAGCGCCCGCAGCGCCCCGTCCACCTGCTCGACCGTCCGCGGCCCGATGATCGGCCCGGTCACGCCGGGCTGGGCCAGCACCCAGGCCAGCCCGATGTCGGCCGGGTCCTGCCCGCGCGCCTCGGCCAGGTCCTCGAACGCCCGCAGCGCCTCCCGGTGCTTGGCCACCCCGCTGGCCGCCCGCTCGGAGTTCCCCCGCGACCCGGTGCCCTCGCGCCCCTTGCGCAGCACGCCGCCGAGCAGCCCGCCCGCCAGCGGGGACCAGGGGATCACCCCGAGGCCGTAGTGCCGCGCGGCCGGGAGCACCTCCAGCTCGGCGAACCGGTTGAGCAGGTTGAAGATCGACTGCTCGCTGACCAGGCCGAGGAACCCCCGCTGCCGCGCCGCCTCCTGGGCCTGCGCGATGTGCCACCCGGCGAAGTTCGACGACCCGAAGTACAGCACCTTCCCCTGCTGGCGCAGCACGGAGAAGGCCTCCCAGATCTCGTCCCACGGGGTGTCCCGGTCGACGTGGTGCATCTGGTAGAGGTCGATGTGGTCGGTCCGCAAGCGCTTCAACGACGCGTCGGCCGCCCGCCGGATGTTGAGCGCCGAGAGCTTGTTGTCGTTGGGCCAGTCCCCCATCGGCCCGTACAACTTGGTGGCGAGGACGGTCTTGTCCCGCCGCCCACCACCCAGGGCGAACCAGCGCCCGATGATCTCCTCGGTCAGCCCCTTGGTCCCGCCGTACACGTTCGCCGTGTCGAAGAAGTTGATCCCGTGCTCGTGCGCCTGATCCATGATCGTCCGGCTGTCCTCCTCCGAGGTCTCCGGCCCGAAGTTCATGGTCCCCAGCACCAACCGGGAAACCGACAGCCCACTGCGTCCGAGGTTCGTGTACTCCATGCCTCCAACGTAACCCCGGAGCCGCTCCAGGTCGGTGTACCGTGCCTCATTCCAAATCGAGGGGGACCTAACTTGATCAAGGAGATCGGCGCCGCGGCGACCGTGATCGCCGGGGCGGTGGGCACCGCGGCGGCGTGGGGCCCGATCGCCGGGACGCTGGTGGGAGTCTGCGGGGCGGTGAGCGGGGTCGCGGCCAAGGTGTGGAAACGCCGCGAGGCCCGGGTGGTCGACCGGCTCGACAGGATGACCCGCCGCTACGCGCACACCTACCGCGAGTCCGTGCTGGCGGGTCTTCGGTTCATAGACCTCAAGGGGCTGGCCACCCTGGGCGTGGCCACCCCGGAGCTCGACGAGGTCTACGTCCAGGTCAGTCTGGTCCCCCAACCCGCACACCAGGTCGGCGGCGGCCTGATCGCGCACGTCGGCGCGGCGGCCAGGCACGACATCGGCGACTTCCTCGACCAGGACGCCCCGGCGCTGCTCGCTGTCATCGGCACCCCCGGCAGCGGCAAGACGACCCTGTTGCGCCACACCGCCCGCCGCATCTGCACCGACCGCGGCCGCAAACGCCGCATCCCGGTCCTGCTCTACCTCCGCGACCACATCGACGCGGTCACCAGGGGCGTCGCGCTGCCCACCGTCGTCGCGGGCACCCTGCGCGACGAAGCGGCCCGCGTCCCAC
This sequence comes from Actinokineospora pegani, assembly GCF_009745975.1. Lineage (GTDB taxonomy): Bacteria > Actinomycetota > Actinomycetes > Mycobacteriales > Pseudonocardiaceae > Actinokineospora > Actinokineospora pegani. Next base: position 161,969 of record NZ_WHOL01000098.1, read on the forward strand.
CCGGCTGGTTCGAGCAGCGCCTGCGCGCGGGTGACTGCGTCGTCCTGCTCGACGGCTTGGACGAGGTCGCCCGCCGCGAGGATCGGTTGACGGTGTCGTCCTGGGTCGAGCACCAGGCCCGCACCTACCCGGACAACGACTTCGTCCTGACCTCGCGCCGCGGCGGGTACGAGGAGGCCCCTGTCGAGGGCGCACGCATCCTCGCCACCCGCCCTTTCACCCCCGGGCAGGTCAAGGAGTTCGTCCACACCTGGTACCGGGCCAGCGAGCGCATCACCACCGGCACGGTGGGCGACGATGTCGACCGTGCAGCGGCGACAGCGGCGGAGGACCTGCTGAGCCGCCTGCGTGACGCCTCCGACCTCGACGAGCTGACCGCCAACCCGCTGCTGCTGACGATGATCGCCAACGTGCACAAGTACCGGGGCGCGCTCCCCGGCCGCCGCGTGGACCTCTACGCCGAGATCTGCCAGGTCATGCTGTGGCGCCGCCAAGAGGCGAAACGCTTGGACAGGGCCATTCCCGGCGACCGGTTGGAGGGCCTGCTGCGGGCCTTGGCGCACCGCCTGATGGTCGAGGGCGTCCGGGAGCTGCCCAAAGCGGCAGTCGTCGAGACCTTCACCCCGTTGCTGCGCCGCGTCTCCACCCAGATGACCGCCGAGGATGTCGTGGCCGACGTGTCGTCGAACGGCCTGCTAGTCGAGCGCGAGAACGATCGCTACGCCTTCGCGCACCTGACGTTCCAGGAGTACCTGACCGCGGTGCACATCCGCGACAAGGCACTGGTGGCACTGCTCGTCGAGAACGCCGACAACCCGTGGTGGCGCGAAACGACCTTGCTCTACACCGCCCTGGTGGACGCGGACGAGGTTGTGCGCGGTTGCTTGGCGCGGGGCACCGTGCCCGCCCTAATCCGCGCCTACGACTGTCTGGAGGACGGCGCCGACTTGGACGCGACCCTGCGCGCCGACCTGTGGGCGATGCTCGACAGCGCCCAGGACGGACGTCTCCCCCTGGACCAGCTGAGGCTGGTCGCGGGTGTGCTGCTCAGCCGCTACCTGCGCGACGCGGTCACGTTGCCCAGCGGGGCTCGATTGTGCCGATCGCCTGTCCCCGCCAACCTCTACCGGCTCTTCGAGCTGACTACCGCAGGAGTGACCCGCATGGCGCACAGCGCCGGCCCGGTGATCGGTATCGGCGACCAGCAGGCCGCGCAATTCTCCCGGTGGGCGGAGAGCACCCTCGGCGAGGGCATTCGGTTCCCCAGCATGCGCGAACTCGCCCGACCCGAAGCCGGGTGCGTGGCGGACAAGGACGTGTGGACGACAACCGGGTTGCGCAACGGCCACCCCGGCGAGCACCCGCACTGGGTGACGCAGTCAGCCCTGACCCCGATCCTCGAAACCGATCTGGTCAGGCTGATCCCGTTGATCGCCGCGGTGGACGTCTGGAGCGCCCTCGTGTACTTGAGCGAGTCGCCAGACGACACCGCGCAGCACGTGCGGCTCTTCCGGGCCAGCAAGTGGGGTGTGTTCCACCGAACTCCGATGCCCAAGTCGAGGTTGACCGCCGACGAGGCCCGGATGTGGGCCGACCGGTGGCGGGGCGAGATCAGGGTGATGCTCCACCGCTTCCCGCCCGTGGTCTTCCTGGACGCCCGTGGGCCGGTGGGGATTCTCAGCACCTACGTGGGCAAGGCCCTCGCGGAAGCCTACGAGAAGGCCACCGCGCACGCGGACAAGAGGGCCTTCACGGACTCACTGCTGAACTGCCTGCCCTTCACCCAGGGGGAGCGGGTGATGAACCCGGGGTCGGTGCTGCCCAGGTGGAACCGGGTCAAGAGCCTGCTGGCCGAGTGGTCGGGCATGCCGCCTTGGGCGCAGCACGCGAGTCGTGAGCTGCGCCGCGCGAGTGTGGTCTTGCAGTCGCCAGGCAAGCTGCACCGCGAGGCCGCGTCGACGATCAGGGTCATGGCAGTCTGCCTCGCGGGCGAACGGGGGCTGGTCGAGCAGCACACGGCAGCATCATTGGAAGAGGTCATCTACGGGGCGACCATGCTCCACGAGCGTGCGGAGAGCAGGCGGCGCAGAAGCGAGGTCATCGTGCTGGTACAGGACGCAAAAGAGTCCCTTTTCGCCAGACCGCCCAGGTGAGGGGGACGCCGGGGCGGTAGGCGAGGTGGGTGGCGCTGGGGGCGTCGAGGACTTGCAGGTCGGCGCGGGCCCCGGGGATGAGGTGGCCCAGGTCGGGGCGGTGGAGGGACAGCGCCGGGGTTCGGGTGGCGGCGGTGAGGGCTTCGTCGATGGTCATGTGCATCTGGAGGACGGCCGTGGCGACGCAGTAGGGCATGGAGGTGGTGTAGGAGCTGCCGGGGTTGCAGTTGGTGGCCAGGGCGACTCGGGCGCCTGCGTCCAAGAGGGCGCGGGCGGGTGGGAGGGGTTGGCGGGTGCTGAGGTCGCAGGCGGGGAGGAGGGTCGCGACGGTGGTGGAGCTGGCGAGAGCGTCGATGTCCTGCGCGGTGAGGTGGGTGCAGTGGTCGGCGGAGGCGGCGTGGAGTTCGACGGCCAGTTGGACGCCGGGGCCGGGGGCGAGTTGGTTGGCGTGGACGCGGAGGCCCAGGCCCGCGGCAGCGGCGGCGGTGAGGACCTCGCGGGACTCGTCCGCGGTGAAGGCGCCGGTTTCGCAGAAGACGTCGGCCCAGCGGACGTGGGGGGCGACGGCGGTGAGCATGTCGCCCGCGGCGAGGGAGACGTAGTCGGGGGTGTCGGGAGGGGCGACGTGCGCGCCCAGGTAGGTGACCTCGTCGACCTGCTCGGCGGCGAGGCGGGCCAGGCGGAGCTCGTCGGCGACAGTGAGGCCATAGCCGGTTTTCGTCTCAAGGCAGGTGGTTCCTTGAGATGCCGCCTCGGCCACCAACCGGCGGAGGTTGGCGCGCAGCTCGTCGTCGGTGGCTGCGCGGGTGGCCTCGACGGTGGTCATGATGCCGCCCGCGGCGTAGGGCTTCCCGGCCATGCGCGCGCCGAACTCGGCGGAGCGGTCGCCCGCGAACAGCAGGTGGGTGTGCGAGTCGACCCAGCCGGGCAGCACCGCCCGGCCCTCGACGTCGACAGCCGTGTCGCAGTGGGGGGCGGAGGTGGCGGGGCCGACCCACTCGATCAGCTCCCCTTCCAGCACGAGGGCGGCGTTGTGCAGGGTGCCGAGGCCGCCTTGTGTTGTCAGCTCACCGATGCCGGTGATGAGGGTGCTCATGTCCACACCTGCGAGATCGCGTCCGCCAGAAGCCGCCCCACGTCGCCAAGCACGTGCTCACCGCCGCGCACCACGACCCGCCCGCCGATGACCACAGTGTCCACATCAGACGCCGAAGCCGACAGGACCGCTTGTTCTGGCAGCGATCCCGCTGTTCGCACCGAGTCCATCCGCACCGAGACGAAGTCCGCCACGGCGCCCGGGACCAGGCCGCCCTGCCAGCCCAGCGACGCGTACCCGGCCGTCGTCATGGCCGTCACCAGCTCTTGCGGACTCAACCGCCCGCGCGTCCCGCTGCGGAATCGCTCCCCGTGCTCCAACGCCCTGACCTCGGCGAACGGGTCGACCACGGCGTGTTGGTCGCTGCCGATCGACAGCCGCGCCCCGGCGTCGAGCAGCTCCCGCGCGGGTCCGTGCCCGTCGGCGAGGTCGCCCTCGGTGGTGGGGCAGAAGCAGGCGTTGTCGATCAGTACGAGGTCGGCCGGGGCCAGGTGGGTGGCGTGGACGGCGGTGGTGCGCGGGCCGAGCGCGCCCGCCTCGTGCAGGAGCTGCGTCGGGGTGCGCCCGTAGGCGGCCAGACAAGCCTCGTTCTCGGCGGGTTGTTCGGAGACGTGGACGTGCAACGGCCCGTCGAACTGGGCCACGACTGCCAGGTCTCCGCGTGGGACCGCCCGCACCGAGTGGATCGCCGCGCCGGTCCGAGCCATTTGCGGCGACTCAAGGACTGAGACACGGTCGAGCCAGGCCTGCGCTGTCCCGTCGGAGAATCGGCGCTGGACCGGGGACAGCGGCTCGCCGATTCCGCCCGCGAGGTAGCACGCGTCGAGCAGCGTCAGCCGCACGCCCGCCTCTCCCGCCGCCGCGATCAGCGCCTGGCCCATGGCGTTGGGGTCGTCGTAGGGGCCCGAAGCGCTGTGGTGCAGGTAGTGGAACTCGCCGACGGCGGTGTACCCGGCGAGGGCCATCTCGGCGTAGACCGCTCGTGCCAAGCGGAAGTAGGAGTCCGGGTCCAGCCGCGCGGCCAGCTCGTACATGCGCTCCCGCCACGTCCAGAACGTCCCGCCGTCCCCGTGGGTGCGCCCGCGCAGCACCCGGTGGAAGGCGTGGGAGTGCGCGTTGGCGATGCCGGGCAGGACCAGGCCCGGCAACGAAATCGCCCCATCGGGTGAACCCCGGCGAGAACTTTCCAGCACCCCGCCAGCGACCTCCAAGAGAACGCCCTCCTCGATCCCGGAAGGAAGCCACGCCCATGGCGCCCAGTACCTGGCTGTCACTGAGCCAGCTCCGCCAGCACGTCCGCCAGCGCTCGCGCGCCCTCGGCGCAGTCCGCCTCCTCGGCGAACTCCTCCGGCGCGTGGCTGACCCCGGTCGGGTTGCGCACGAACAGCATCGCCGTGGGCGCGTGCGCGGCGAGGACGCCCGCGTCGTGCCCGGCGCCGGTGGGCAGCACGGGGACGCCGCCGAGGGTGTCGACAAGTCGATCGCGCAACCCGACGTCGAAGGTCACGGGATCGCCGTAGGACTCCTCGGTGATCCCGACCGCGCAGCCCTCGTCGGCGGCGGCGCGGCACGCCGCCTCGGTGATGGTGGCGACGAGGTCGCGGGTGCGCGGGGTGTCGTGGGCGCGCGCGTCGAGCCAGAGGTCGACGCTGGACGGGATGACGTTGGTGCCGCCGGGTGTCGGGACCAGGCGGCCGACGGTGGCCCGGGTGTCGTCCACGGCGGCCCGTCGAGCCGCGAGCACGGTCGCGGCGGCGGCGACCATCGGGTCGCGGCGGTCGCCCATCATCGTGGCGCCGGCGTGGTTGCCCTCGCCGGTGAACCGGAACCGCCAGCGGCCGTGCGCCAGGATCGACGACGCCACGCCCACCGGCGCGCCCAGGTCGACCAGCCCGCGCCCCTGCTCGACGTGCAACTCGACGAACACCCCGATCCGCCGCAACGCGCCCCCGTCCCGCCCCAGCCGGGCCGGGTCGAACCCGGACGTCCGCACCGCCTCGGCCAACGAGACCCCGCCCGGGTCGGTCAACCGGCGCGCGGCGTCGGCGTCGAGCGCGCCGGTCAGCAGTCGCGACCCGAGGCACGCGCTGCCGAACCGCCCGCCCTCCTCCTCGACGAACACGACCACGGCGAGCGGCCTGCCCGGCGTGAAACCCCTGCCCCGCAACAGGTCGATAGCCCGCAAGGCGGCAACAACGCCCAGCGGCCCGTCGAACGCGCCGCCGCCCGGCACCGAGTCGAGGTGGCTCCCGGTCACCACGGCGGACTCGCCCGGGGGACCCCACCACGCCCACGTGTTTCCGTTGCGGTCGGTCTCCACGTCGAGCCCGCGCCGCTCGGCCTCCTCGGCGAACCACCGGCGCAGCTCCAGGTCCACACCGGAGAACCCGTGCCTGGCGAAGCCGCCCCGCCGGTCGACGCCGACCCCGGCGAGGTCCGCCAGGCCCGTCACGGGCGCGCCGGGATGGTCAGGCCGGACGTCCGCGCCACCTCGGATGCCCGGTCGTACCCGGCGTCGACGTGGCGCAGGACGCCCATCGCCGGGTCGTTGGACAGCACCCGCTCGATCTTGGCGGCGGCCAGCGCCGTGCCGTCGGCGACGGTGACCTGGCCCGCGTGGATGCTGCGGCCCATGCCGACCCCGCCGCCGTGGTGGATGGACACCCAGGTGGCGCCGGAGGCGGTGTTGACCAGGGCGTTGAGCAGCGGCCAGTCGGCGATGGCGTCGGAGCCGTCGGCCATGGCCTCGGTCTCGCGGTGCGGCGAGGCCACCGAGCCGCAGTCGAGGTGGTCGCGGCCGATGACGACCGGGGCGGACAGCTCGCCGGAGGCCACCATCTCGTTGAACCGCAGGCCTGCCAGGTGCCGTTCGCCGTGCCCCAGCCAGCAGATGCGCGCCGGGAGGCCCTGGAACTCGACCCGCTCGCCCGCGAGCGCCATCCACCGGGCCAGGGACTCGTTGTGCGGGAACAGGTCCAGGATCGCCCGGTCGGTGGCGGCGATGTCGGCCGGGTCGCCGGACAGGGCCACCCAGCGGAACGGGCCCTTGCCCTCGCAGAACAGGGGGCGGATGTAGGCGGGCACGAAGCCGGGGAAGTCGAAGGCACGTGCGCAGCCGCCGAGGTGGGCCTCGCCGCGCAGGGAGTTGCCGTAGTCGAAGACCTCGGCGCCCGCGTCCAGGAAGCCGAGCATGGCCTCGACGTGCTCGGCCATGGACTCGCGGGCGCGGTCGGTGAACTCGTCGGGCTTGTCCCGGGCGTAGTCGGCCCAGTCGGCGGGGTCGACGCCGCGCGGGAGGTAGGCCAGCGGGTCGTGGGCGGAGGTCTGGTCGGTGACGATGTCGACGTCCACGGCTCGGCGCAGCAGCTCGGGCAGGATCTCGGCGGCGTTGCCGATGACGCCGACCGAAAGCGCTTGCCTGGCGCGCTTGGCCGCGGTGACGCGGGCGATCGCGTCGTCCAGGGAGTCGGCCACCTCGTCGAGGTAGCGGGTCTCGGCGCGGCGGCGGGCGCGGGCCGGGTCGACCTCGACGCAGAGGGCGGCGCCACCGTTCATCGTGATCGCCAGGGGTTGGGCGCCGCCCATGCCGCCGAGCCCGGCGGTGACCGTGAGCGTTCCGGCCAGCGAGCCGCCGAAGCGCTTGGCGGCCACGGCGGCGAAGGTCTCGTAGGTGCCCTGCAGGATGCCCTGGGTGCCGATGTAGATCCACGACCCGGCGGTCATCTGGCCGTACATGGTCAGCCCGGCGGCCTCCAGCCTGCGGAACTCCGGCCAGGTCGCCCAGTCGCCGACCAGGTTGGAGTTGGCGAGCAGCACGCGCGGGGCCCACTCGTGGGTGCGCAGCACGCCGATGGGCTTGCCGGACTGCACCAGGAGGGTTTCGTCGGCCGCCAGGGTGGTCAGCTCACGGGTGATGGCCTCGAAGCTGGCCCAGTCCCTGGCCGCCTTGCCGGTGCCGCCGTAGACGACCAGGTCGTCCGGGCGCTCGGCGACCTCGGCGTCGAGGTTGTTGTAGAACATCCGCAGCGCGGCCTCGGTCTGCCAGTTCCTCGCGGTGAGCCGGGTGCCGCGGGCGGCGCGGACGGGACGGGGTCCGGGGGTCACAGGTGCCTCCTGGTGGCTTCCTCGGTGCGGCTGAGCAGGGCGCCGGAGCGGACCAGGGCCTCGGCGGCGGCGATCTCGGGGGCCAGGTGGCGGTCCGGGCCGGGCCCGGGGACGGTCTGGCGGAGCAGGTCGCGGGCGGCGCCCGTGGCCGAGGAGGGGGTGAGCGGGGCGCGCAGGTCCAAGGCGCGGGCGGCCGTGAGCAGTTCGACGGCCAGGACGGTGGTGAGGCCGTCGATGGCGCGGCGCAGCTTGCGGGCGGCCGACCAGCCCATCGACACGTGGTCCTCCTGCATGGCGCTGCTCGGGATGGAGTCGACCGAGGCGGGCGCGGCCAGGCGCTTGAGCTCGGAGACGACGGCGGCCTGGGTGTACTGGGCGATCATGTGCCCGGAGTCGACGCCGGGGTCGGCGGCCAGGAACGGGGGCAGGCCGTGCGAGCGGGTGGCGTCGAGCATCCGGTCGGTGCGCCGCTCGGCCATGCTGGCGACGTCGGCGACCGGGATGGCCAGGAAGTCCAGCACGTAGGCGACGGGGGCGCCGTGGAAGTTGCCGTTGGACTCGACCCGGCCGTCGGGCAGCACCACGGGGTTGTCGATGGCGGCGGTCAGTTCGCGGTCGGCGACGGTCTCCGCGTGCGCGAGGGTGTCCCGGGCGGCGCCGTGCACCTGGGGGGCGCAGCGCAGCGAGTACGCGTCCTGGACGCGGGTGTCCTCCGGGCCGCGGTGGCTGGCGACGATGCCGGAGCCCGCGAGGAGCGCGGCGATCCTGGCGGCGCTGACCGCCTGGCCGGGGTGTGGGCGCAGGGCTTGCAGGTCGGTGGCGAAGACCCGGTCGGTGCCCAGCAGCGCCTCGACGCTCATCGCGGCGGTCAGGTCGGCGGTGTCGAGCAGGGCGGCGAGGTCGGCCGCGGCGAGCGAGAGCATGCCGAGCATGCCGTCGGTGCCGTTGACCAGGGCCAAGCCCTCCTTCTCCGCCAGCACGACCGGGGTGATGCCCGCCCGGCGCAGCGCTGTGCCCGCGGGGAACCGATCCCCCTCGGCGTTGTGCACCTCGCCCTCGCCCATCAGCGCGAGGGCGATCGACGACAGCGGGGCGAGGTCGCCGGAGCAGCCCAGGGAGCCGAACTCGTGGACCACGGGGACGATCCCGGCGTTGAGCATCGCGGCGAGGGCCCGCGCGGTCTCGACGCGGACGCCGGTGCGGCCGGTGGCCAGGGTGCGCAGTCGCAGGAGCATCAGCGCTCGGACGACCTCCGGCTCGACCTCGGGGCCCGCGCCCGCCGCGTGCGAGCGGATGAGGGAGCGCTGGAGGTCGGTGCGGCGGTCCTGGGGGATGTGGCGGACGGCGAGGGCGCCGAAGCCGGTGGAGATGCCGTAGGTGGGGGTGGGGGCGTCGGCCAGCGCCTCGATGTGCGCGCGGGTGGCGGCGATCCCGGTCAGCGCCTCGGCGGTGAGCCGGACGGTCGCCGCGCCTCGGGCGACCGCGACCACGTCTGAGCGGGTGAGGCCGCCGCCGTCGATCAGGACCTGCTCCATGTGGTCCATGACAGCGGTGCGGCGGCCGTGGCACGAGGGGAGATCGGGTGTCTCCGTCTGGGATCTCAGACTAGGGTGCGGCCATGGGTGCCAGCAGCGACGTGCCCGCGCTGCGGCGGGGCTTGGCGGTGCTGCGGCTGCTGGCCACCAAGGCGGGGCCGGTGACGGCCGCGGCCGTGGCGCGGGAGCTGGGCCTGCCCCGGTCGACGACCTACCACCTGTTGGGCGAGCTGGTGGCGGCCGGGTTTGTCACGCACCTGCCCGAGGAGCGGCGCTACGGGCTGGGGGTGGCCGCGTTCGAGGTGGGGTCGGCGTTCCTGCGGCACGACCCGTTGCAGCGGTTGGGACGTCCGGTGCTGGCCCGGTTGGCGCGGCGGACCGGGCACGTGGCACACCTGGGGGTGCTGCACGGGGCCGAGACCCTCTACGTGGCGCGGGAGAAGCCGCCGAGGACGCAGACGGTCACCGATGTGGGGGTGCGCGTCTCCGCGCATCTGACGGCCTCGGGGCGGGCGGTGTTGGCGCACGTGCCCGCCGCGCAGGTGCGGGCGCTGTTCCCGGGGCGGGGGTCGTTCGCGAGGCGCACCGGGCGCGGGCCCGGGGACCTGCCCGGGCTGCGGGCGCTGCTGGCCGGGGAGCGGGCCAGGGGGTGGGCGGTGGAGGACGGCTTCGTGACCGAGGGCTTCGCGTCGGTGGCGGCGGCGGTGCGCGACCACAACGGCAGCGCGGTCGCGGCGATCAGCACGACGTTCCGGCACGAGTGCGCCGACCCGGGCTGCGGGGAGACCTGGCCGGGGCAGGCGCGGGCGACCACCGAGGCCGCCGGGGAGCTGAGCAGGCGGATCGGCGGGGCCGGGGGCTGATGGACGTGGCGAGGGCCCGCACCCGAGCGGGTGCGGGCCCTCGTCGCGGAGCGGTCAGACGCCCGCCTGGGCCAGCCACTCCTTGGCCACCGTGGCGGCGTTCGGCTTGGTCGGGCCCGCGAGCTTGGCGTTCAGCTCGATCAGCGCCTCGGTGGTCAGCTTGGCCGAGACGGCGTCGAGCGTGGTCTTCACCGTGTCGGTGGCCTTCGCCTTGTTGATCAGCGGCACCACGTTCTGGGCGGCGAAGTTCGACTTCGGGTCCTCGAGGGCGACGAAGTCGTTGGTCTCGATCGCCGGGTCGGTGGTGAACAGGTCGGCGGCCTGCACGTTGCCGGTCTTGAGCGCCTCGACGGTCAGCGGGCCGCCCACGTCGAGCGAGCGGTACTCCTTGATCTGGAGGTCGTAGTCCTTGGCCAGGCCGGGCAGGCCGTCGCCGCGCTGCTGGAACTCCGGCGGGCCGCCGAAGACCACCGGGCCGAGCTTGGCCAGGTCCTCGATCGTCTTGAGGTTGTTCTCGGTGGCGAACGCCCTGGTGACGACCACGGCGTCCTTGTTCTCCGCGGTCGACTTGGCGAGCACGGTGAGGGTGTCCGGCAGCGCCGACCGCAGCGCCGTGTACACCTCGTCCTCGGTGCTCTCGGCGGTGTCGTCCTTGCCCGCGAGCTTGTTGACGTGCACCAGCAGCACGCCGGTGTACTCGGGGATCAGGTCGATCGAGCCGTCCTGCAGGCCTGCGTAGTAGGTCTCGCGGCTGCCCAGGCTGAGCTTGCGCTCGACCTTGACGCCCTTGGCCTCCAACGCGCCCGCGTAGATCTCGGCGAGCAGGGTGCTCTCCGGGAAGTTCGCCGAGCCAATCGCGATCGTGTCCGACGGGGCGGCGTCGCCCCCCGGCTGGTTCGCCAGCGGGTCCGAGGACCCCCCGCAGGCGGAGAGGGTGAGCAGCGCCGTGGTGGCCGCTGCCACCGCTGTGAGTACGCGCTTCATCCTGGGGCTCCTCATGTGCTTTCCGAAGCGGGCTCCAGAGCCCGCTGCTGGGTCGATTTGACGCGGGTCGTGCGTGCCTTGCGCAAACCAGGCGAGATCACCAGCCACTGCACGCCGGTGAGCACCAGCTCCACCACGATGGCCAGCGCGGCGATCAGGATCGCGCCCGCGGCCATCTGGTCGAACTCGCGGAAGGCGAAACCGTCGATGACGTAGCGGCCGAGGCCGCCGAGGGAGATCTGCGCGGCGATCGCGACGGTGGCGATGATCTGCAGCGAGGCCGCGCGCAGCGCGCCGAACATCAGCGGCAGCGCGTTGGGCAGCTCGACCTTGAGCAGGATCTCCCACTCGGTCATGCCCATGCCCCGCGCGGCGTCCACCACGGACCGGTCGACGTTGCGGATGCCCGCGTAGGTGCCCGCGAGCAGCACCGGGACACCGAGGACCACCAGCGCGATGGTCAGCGCGGGCACGGCGTAGGTGATGCCGAGGGCCAGCACCAGCAAGATGACCAGGCCCAGCTCGGGCAGCGCGCGCAGCGAGTTGACCAGGCCGACGACGACGGTGCCGCCGCGGCCGGTGTGCCCGATCCAGGCCCCGAGCGGCACCGCGATCAGCGCCGAGACCAGCACCGCCAGCCCGGTGTACTGCAGGTGCTCGCCGACGCGCTGCGGGATGCCCGCGATGCCGAGCGTGGTCCGCCAGTGCTCCGGGTCGGTCAGCCAGGCGAAGATCTGCTGGAACAGGTTCACGCCTTGCCCCCCGCGCCCGACCCGACCCGCGACCACGGGGTGAGCAGCCTGCCCAGCAGCGCCAGCAGCCCGTCGACGACCAGCGCCAGCAGCACGATCGCAAGGATGCCCGCGATGATCTCGGCGTAGTTCGGCGGCGAGGTCTGCGCGCCGTCGAGCAGGAAGAACCCGAGCCCGCCGACGCCGATGAGCTGCCCGACCGCCACCAGGCTCATGTTGGACACCGACGCCACCCGCACCCCGGCGACGAGCACCGGGATGGCCAGCGGCAGCTCCACGGCGAAGAACCGGCCGAGCGGGCGGTAACCCATCGCCGTGGCCGCGGTGGTCACCGACTCGGGCACGGCGGCCAGCGCGTCGGCGATCGAGCGGACCAGCAGCGCGATGGTGTAGACGGTCAGCGCGGCCTGCACGTTGAACGGGTCGAGGATCTTGGTGCCCAGGACCACCGGCATGATCACGAACAGCGCGATGGACGGGATGGTGTAGAGCAGGCTCGACACCGGGACCAGGACCGCCTTGGCGGCCTTGGAGCGCGCGGCGGCCCAGCCCAGCGGCAGCGACACCAGCGTGCCGACCACCACGGGCACGAGCGCCAGCCACAGGTGGGTCAGGCTGGTCTCGAAGAGCCGGTCGATGTTGGCCCAGACCCAGCTCACGTGGGCACCTCGCCTGCGGAGCGGGCCTGCGCCAGCGCGGCGACGACGGCGTCGGCCTTGACCCCGCCCACCACCGCGCCCGACGCGTCGACGGCGATGCCGACCCCGGAGGGGGAGCTGAGCGCGGCGTCGAGGGCGTTGCGCAGCGAGCCCGCGTTGCCCGCGTGCTCGGCGTCGACGACGTGCAGCGAGCCACCGGAGGCCAGGTGGCCCGCCTGGATTTCCGCCTCCACAGTGGACAGAATGGTGTCGGAAACCCAGCCCAGCGGCCGGTTCTGCTCGTCGACGACGACCGCCCAGCCATCGGTGAGCCGATCCCGCGCGGTCGCGGCCGGGGTGCCCAGCGCGATGCTGGCGACCGGGTCGACCGGCACGCCCGTGGCGGGCAGGAACGTCAGCGCCCGGTAGCCGCGGTCGCGGCCGACGAAGGAGGCGACGAAGTCGTCGACCGGTCCGGCCAGCAGCGCCGAGGGGGTGTCGTACTGGGCGAGGCGGCCGCCGACGCGCAGCACCGCGACCTTGTCACCGAGCTTGATCGCCTCGTCGATGTCGTGGGTGACGAACACGATCGTCTTGCCCAGCTCCGCCTGCAGCCGCAGCAGTTCGGCCTGCAGCTCGTCGCGCACGACCGGGTCGACGGCGCTGAACGGCTCGTCCATCAGCAGCACCGGCGGGTCGGCGGCGAGCGCGCGGGCGACGCCGACGCGCTGCTGCTGGCCGCCGGAGAGCTGCGCCGGGTACCGCTTGGCGAACGCCGGGTCGAGGCCGACGACCTCGAGCAGCTCGGCGGCGCGCGTGCGCGCCTCGGTCTTGTTCGCGCCATTGAGGACCGGGACCGTCGCCACGTTGTCGAGCACGGTGCGGTGCGGGAACAGGCCCGCGTTCTGGATGACGTAGCCGATGCCGCGGCGCAGCCCGGACGACGACTGCGCCCGCACGTCCTCGCCGTCGATGAGCACAGCACCCTCGGACGGCTCGACCATGCGGTTGACCATCCGCAGCGAGGTGGTCTTGCCACAGCCGGACGGGCCGACGAGGACGGTGATCTTGCCGTCGTCGATGGCCAGGTCCAGCGCGTCCACCGCCACCGTGCCGTCCGGGTAGCGCTTGGTCACGGACTGGAACTCGATCACTCGGGCCCCTCGGTCGAGACGGCTCCTTGCCAGCCGTGGATCGCCCGACCTTAACCTGATCGGGCGGGCCCGGCAGGGCATTCCACTATCTGACCACGGCGCGTGCGCGGGTTGTCCCATCCGGGCGAACGCGCTGAGACGACTTCCGTACGCTTGCCTCCTTGTGGGCGATGCACTGACCGATTTCCTCAGCACGCGCGGCGTGCACTCGCGCCCGTTGCGGGCGCTGCTGGCCGCACTGGCCTCGACCCCGGTCCCGTTCGACGACCTCGTGCGCGCCTCGGCCCAGCCCCGGCGCACCGTCGAGGAGCTGTTGGCCGCCTGCGGCGCCGAGGTTGTGTCAGCGAGCGGGACGTGGCGGTCGGCGGAGTCGGCCGCGCACCGCTTCCTGGAACTGGCCGAGCCGCCCCCCGCCCGCGAGGCCGCCGCCGCGATCGCCAGCTACGTCGCCGACGTCCCGACCGCCCGCCGCGCGCTCGACCACGTGCAGGCCGACGCGGCCACGGCGCTGCGCCGCGCGGAGTGGCTGGACGAGACGTACTGGCTCGACGGGGCGCACCTGGTCTGCGTCGGCGACCACGACCTGACCGCGCTCGCCGCGTGCACCCTGCGCCCCGGCCTGCGGGCCACGGTGGTCGACGTCGACGAGTCACTGCTGTCCTATGTGGACTCCGTGGCGCGGGAGCGGGGGCTCGACATCCGCTGCCTGCACGCGGACTTCCGGTTCGGGCTGCCGCCGCTGGTCGTCGGCTCGGCCGACCTGGTCTTCACCGACCCGCCCTACACCCCCGAGGGCATGCGCCTGTTCCTCTCACGCGGTGTCGAGGCGTTGTCGTCATTGGACGGGCGGCTGCTGGTGGCCTACGGCTACAGCGCGCGGAACCCGGCGCTCGGCTTGAAGACCCAGCGCGAGGTCCTCGACCTGGGCCTGGTCTTCGAGGCCGTGCTCCCGCACTTCAACCGCTACCACGGCGCGCAGGCGGTGGGCAGCGCGAGCGACCTCTACGTGCTGCAACCCACCTCGCGCTCACCTCGGCTGGCAGAGGCGGGCATCGGCATCTACACGCACGGCCCGCAGTCGCTGGAGGCGGGCGGCACCGCACCCGAGGCGGTGGCGGAACTGCTGCGGCTCACCGGCGAGGGCGCGACCCAACTCGGTCCCGGGTGGAGCGAGCCGATCCGGTCGGGGACCGCCGTCGCGATCGACCTGATGGGCGACCCCGGCCCCTGGCTGGCGCGCACCCTGGTCGCGGGCCCGTCCGCGCGCGTGGGCGCCCTGGTCCCGAACAACCACCCGGACATCACCAACGCGGCAGGCCAACAAGCGCTCAAGTCACTGGTCGCGGGCAAGTACGACATCGCCTTCCACCGCAGCCTCGCCGACGGCAAGCACGCCGTCGTCCTGGCCACCCCGGTCACGACCACCCCCGGCGAGCCGACCCCGGTCCGCCGCACACTGCTCGACCTCGCCCACGGCAAGCTCGCCAACGTGTGGCGGGAGGCGTTGATCCGCGCGACGCCGGGTCTGACCAAGCGCGAGGCCAAGGCCCGGGTTGAGGCTGCCGCTCCGGACCTGGGCGATCTTGAGGTCCGTTTGATCGATCTGCCGTTGCACCGGCTCCGGGCGGTACTGGACGCCTCGGGGTGACCTGGGGCCTGCGTGTGCTGGGTGGGGCCTGTCCCGCGGGGCTGCGGAGTGTGTGGCTACAAGCGGCCAGGACTGGGTCGAGGCCCCAGGGATGACAGGGCTTGTTGGGTGGGGCGTGGTGAGCGCGGATGTCCTTGAGTGGAGGTACTTCACACCACGTGGGCCACAGCTCCGCCTTGTTCGCGACCGCCCTCGCGCGCGAGACCAAACCCCACCACTCCACTGGGGGCGTCCCACGGTCCATCCTACCGCCTTCACGCGAAAGAGCCCGCGAAGTCGATCTTGTCTGTGGACAACTCGCGAGCCATCCACAGGTCCCACCCCACGAGCTGGGGCAGGCGGTCCGTGTGGAAGCGCCGCGCACGACCAGCCCGGGGAACGGCGGTCAGGCGCCGCTTGGGATGTGCACGGGGCCCAGCTTGAGGACCTCGCGGAAGTCGCGGGCCGGGATCGGCCTGGACAGCAGCCAGCCCTGGTAGGCGTCCACGCCAACACCGCGCAGCACGTGGAACTGGGTGGCGTTCTCCACGCCCTCGGCCACGCAACTGCGCCCCATCGCCCGCGCCATGTCCACCAGGGCGCGGGCCACGGCGAAGTCGGAGGCGTCCGTGGCCACGCCGGAGACGAACCGGCGGTCGATCTTGATGATCTGGGCGGGCAGCTCCTTGAGCCGCGCCAGTGAGGAGTAGCCGGTGCCGAAGTCGTCGACGGCGAAGCGGACGCCGCGCTCGACGAGTTCCGCCATGGCCTCGCGGCTGCGCGAGGGCAGGTCGATCAGGCTGGTCTCGACCAGCTCCAGGATCACCCGGTCCCAGGCGATGCCGGTCTCGGCGACGACGGCGGCGACGGTGTCGACGAACTCCGGGTCGCCGGGCACCAGGCCCGCCAGGTTCACCGCGATGGCGACCCCGCCGCCGAGCACGCCCCCGCTGAGCTGCGGCCACTCGGCGGCCTCGGTCAGCGCGGTGCGCAGCACCCACCGGTCCAGGTCGCCCTGCAGGTCGCCCTGCTCGGCCACGGGCAGGAACTCGCCGGGCATCAGCAGGCCGCGCTCGGGGTGCGGCCAGCGGACCAGGGCCTCGGCGGAGAGCACCGTGCCGTCCGGGCCGACGACCGGCTGGTAGTGCAGCACGAGCTGGTCGTTGGCGATGGCCTCGCGGAGCTGGCCCTCGAGCAGCATCTGGCTGTTGGCCGAGGCGATGAGCGCGTCGGAGGCCAGCGACACCCGGCCGGTGCCGCGCGCCTTGGCCGTGAACATGGCCGCGTCGGCGTAGCGCAGCAGGTCGGCGCCGGTGGTCTCCGGGCCGCTCGGCACCGCGGCGCCGATCGAGGCCGAGACGCGCAGGAGCTGGCCGCGGACCGGGACGGCCGTGCGCAGCAGCGAGGCGACCTGGTTGGCCAGCACCTCGACCCCGCCCGCCTCGTCGACGTCGGCGCAGATGACCACGTACTCGTCGCCCGACATCCGCGCGACCGTGCACGATGGCGGCAGGCCGCGCTCCAGCCGCCTGGCCAGCGCGGTGATCAGCTCGTCGCCCACGTCGTGGCCCAGGGAGTCGTTGACCCGCTTGAAGTTGTCGACGTCGCAGAACAGCAGGGCGATGCGCTCGTAGTCGCGGCCGCCGAGCAGCGAGGCCAGCAGCTCCTTGACCGCGGCGCGGCCGGGCAGGCCGGTCAGCTCGTCGTGGGTGGCCTGGTGGCGCAGCCGCTCGGCGTGGCGGCGGCGGTCGGTGACGTCGGCGAAGACCACCAGCCAGAACCGGCGCCCCTCGTCGGTGACCGACACGGTGGCGTTGAGCTCGCAGTACACCGGCTTGCCCGCGGCGGTGACCAGCACCCGCTGCCCGCCGTGGAAGGCGGCCCCGGCCCGGCCGCGCCGGTTGGCCCGGTCGTCGGGGTGGGTGATCTGGTCGGCGGTCATCCCGCGCAGCTTGTCCAGGTCCATGCCCAGCAGCGAGCACAGCGCGTCGTTGGCGTCGACCACCCGCTCGGCGTCGTCGAACAGGGCGATGCCGACCGGCGTGATCGCCACCAGGTCGGTGAACCGCTTCGACGAGCGCTGCATCCTGGTCTCGGTGGAGCGCTGCTCGGTGACGTCCTGGCAGGTCCCGATCATCGCCGACCGCTCGGAGTCGGCCGCCTCGCCGCGCACCCGGAACACCCGGCGCTTGCCGTCGGGGCGCACCACCCGGTGCTCGCACTCGACCGGGACGCGGGTGGCCGCCAGCTCGCGCCAGCGCTGGTCCACCCACGCCCGGTCGTCGGGGTGCACGATCCGCAGGTAGTCCTGGTAGGTGATCTTGGTGCCGGGTTCGATGCCCGCCAGCTCGTAGAGCATCGACGACCACAGGCACTCGTCGGTCTCGGTGTCCCACTCCCAGGTGCCCATCCGCGCCACCCGCTGGGTCTCGCGGAACAGCCGCCCGTCCTGGCTGAGCTGGCGCTCCAGGGCGCGGATCTTGGTGACGTCCTGGACGGTGCCGTGCACCGCGCGCAGCCCGCCCGACTCGTCCAGCTCGGCGCGGGCGCGCACCAGGAACGCCCGGTCCCCGGTCTGGTCGTGCACGTCCAGCTCGACCAGGACGGACTCGCTGTGCAGGCGGTCCCGGAACTCGCCGATGGCGACCATGTCGTCCGGGTGGACCAGGGCCACCAGGTCCTCGACCGACACCGTGATGTCGCGGGGGATCGAGCAGAGCACCCGCAGGCCGTCGGACAGGTACGCGCGACCGGTGCCGACCTCCACCATCCAGCTACCCATGCTGGCGATGCGCTGCGCCTCGAGCAGCAGATCCCGCTCGCCCGCTGGATCGTCCGCGAAGTTGGCCACGCCCGGTTCTACCAGGTCAGTTGGGGGAAATCGACTGTTGCCCAGGGCCGCGCGGACAGCACTGAGCTGGTTCCCGCGGACGCTGTGCTCGGCCACGGCGCAACCCTCCACCCTCGTGTGAGCGGGTGGGGCACCGCTGCCGAGCATCCCGCATGGGGGTCAGGCTACCCCGTCCTCCTTCGCCGCCCGAGCCACCGCCGCGGCGACCTCGGGGGCCACGCGCGGGTCCAGCGCGCTCGGCACGATCTTGTCCGGACCCAGCTCGTCCTCGGCGACGGCGGCGATGGCGTCGGCGGCGGCCAGCTTCATCCGCTCGGTGATCCGGCGGGCGCCCGCGTCCAGCGCGCCGCGGAAGATGCCGGGGAAGGCCAGCACGTTGTTGATCTGGTTCGGGAAGTCGCTGCGGCCGGTGGCCACGATCGCGGCGTGCTTGCGCGCCACGTCCGGGTGAATCTCCGGGGTGGGGTTGGACAGCGCGAACACGATGGCGTCGTCGGCCATGGTGGCCACGACCTCCTCCGGCACGGTGCCCGCGGACAGGCCGACGAACACGTCGGCGCCCTTCATGGCCTCGACCGGCCCACCGCGCAGGTTGGCCTTGTTGGTCACCTCGGCCATCCGCTCCTTGATCGGGTTGAGCCCGTCGCGGCCGGGGAAGATGATCCCGCGCGAGTCCAGCAGGGTCACGTCGCCGATGCCCGCGGCCAGCAGGATCTTCGCGCAGGCGATGCCCGCCGCGCCCGCGCCCGCGATGACCACGCGCTGCTCGCCGATGTCCTTGCCCAGGACCTTGTTGGCGTTGCGCAGCGCGGCCAGCAGCACGATGGCGGTGCCGTGCTGGTCGTCGTGGAAGACCGGGATGTCCAGCGCCTCGATCAGCCGCTCCTCGAGCTCGAAGCAGCGCGGGGCGGAGATGTCCTCGAGGTTGACCGCGCCGAACGACGGGCGCAGCCGCACCAGGGTCTCGATGATCTCGTCGACGTTCGTGGTCTCCAGCACCAGCGGGATGGAGTCCAGGCCGCCGAAGGTCTTGAACAGCGCCGCCTTGCCCTCCATGACCGGCAGCGACGCCGCGGCGCCGATGTCGCCGAGGCCGAGCACCGCGGTCCCGTCGGACACCACCGCCACCAGCCGCGAGGTCCACGTGTAGCGCTTGGCCAGCGCCTTGTCCGCGGCGATCGCCAGGCTGACCTTGGCCACACCCGGCGTGTACGCGATGGACAGCGCGCGCGGGTCGGTCAGCGGCTTGGTCACGCTCACCCCGAGCTTGCCGCCCTCGTGCGCGGTGAAGATCTCCTCATCGCTGATGGGGGTGTCGGTCGGCTCGGTCACGGTGGCCTCTTCATTCACGGCGGTCATCTCGGCGTCCCTCCTGGGTGCGCTGCTCAACGGCGCTGCTGCACGGAGCGCGCCTGGCCGGCGCGGGGGTGTCTCCGGTCCTCGACCCGGTGAGCGGGCCGTCGTCCCGGATGG
The DNA here is from genome assembly GCF_009745975.1 of Actinokineospora pegani. Lineage (GTDB taxonomy): Bacteria > Actinomycetota > Actinomycetes > Mycobacteriales > Pseudonocardiaceae > Actinokineospora > Actinokineospora pegani. Next base: position 181,199 of record NZ_WHOL01000098.1, read on the forward strand.
TTCGACCGCCGCCCCGGGGTGCGGGGGCGGTGGCCGCGGACGCTGCGGTCGGACCAGTCTGGCAGCAGCGCGGGCGCGGTGTCTGCGGCGGGGGTCACATTGGTTCGGGCATTTTCCGCAGGTCAGACCAGGTTTCCCAAGACGTCTGTCCGGTTTGTTGATCGCGTGGCATGTCCAGCAGGTGTTTTCGGCACGCGCCCACCACAGGGCGGGCACGCCGCGCGCGGGGCGAGGTGAGCGACGTCTCGCGGGGAGCGGGCGATTAAGCTGTCCACCCATGCAGGCACGAGAGCTCACCGTCCCCGGCGCCTTCGAGTTCACCCCCCGCACCTTCCCGGACTCGCGGGGCGTGTTCGTCTCCCCGTTCCAGGGCGAGGCGTTCACCAAGGCCGTGGGACACCCGCTGACGGTGGCGCAGTCCAACCACAGCACGTCCCGCCGGGGCTCGGTCCGCGGCCTGCACTTCGCCGACGTGCCCCCCGGCCAGGCCAAGTACGTCTACTGCCCGCAGGGGGCGCTGCTCGACTTCGTCGTCGACATCCGGGTCGGCTCCCCCACCTTCGGCCAGTGGGACTGCGTGCGGCTGGACCCGGTCGACTTCCGCGGCGTCTACGTGCCCGAGGGCGTCGGCCACGGCTTCGTCGCCCTCGAGGACGACACCGTCATCTCCTACCTGTGCTCCACCGGCTACAACCCGGGCGCCGAGCACGGCATCGACCCGATGGACCAGGAGCTGGCGCTGCCCTGGGGCCAGGGCGTCGACGGCTTCGAGCCGCTGCTGTCTGAAAAGGACGCCTCAGCCCCGTCCCTGGCCGAGGCGGCCGCCTCGGGCCTGCTGCCCCGCTACACCGACTGCCTGGCCTGGTACGACAAGCTCAGGTCCGCCTGAGCCGGGTGCGCCCCGGGCGCAGCCTGCGGGTGATCACGGCGTGCACCGTGGCGGGCCCGAGCACCCGCGAGTCCGTCGAGACCTCGGCGAAGTCCCCCTCGACGTGCCACCGGTCCCCCACCGCCCGCACCGCCCGCTTGACCGACAGCTGCCCCGGCCTGCTCTCCCAGCTCACCAGCACGACGTGCCCCACCCGCACCGGCAGCCGCACCGCCAGCACGAGGTCCCCATCGGCCAGCGTCGGCGCCATCGATGGCCCGCGCACCGTCACCCGCCGCACCGGCGCCCACCCCATCACCACGTCCGCACCTCCGTTCTGCGGTGATCTTCACCTCGACCTCCACCTGCCCGGACCCCGCCCCCGGAGTAGGGTCGATTTCGTCGGAGCATCCCCGCAATACCCTGGAGGACCAATGCGACTCCTGTCGCGTTTCCGCACCCCGCGCCTGGAGGCGACAGCCCACTGCGACCTGCCGTGCGGCGTGTACGACCCGGCCCAGGCCCGCATCGAGGCCGAATCCGTGAAGGCCGTCCAGCAGAAGTACCAGGACAACGAGGACCCCGAGTTCCGCACCCGCGCCATCCTCATCGCCGAGCAGCGCAGCGAACTGGTCAAGCACCACCTCTGGGTCCTGTGGACGGACTACTTCAAGCCCCCGCACTTCGAGAAGTACCCCGACCTGCACGACCTGTTCAACCGCGCCACCAAGGCCGCGGGCGCCTCCGGCACCAAGGGCTCCATGGACCCCGCCACCGGCCAGGCCCTGCTGGACCTGATCGCCGAGATCGACAAGATCTTCTGGGAGACCAAGAAGGCCTGACGCCACGGCGTTGACAGCGGCGCTGACCAGCGGGTTCACCACCCGTTGGTCAGCGCCGCTCGTCGTCGCCGGAGTTGTCCGACCGCGTCGGTGGATGACCTAAGTGGTCGGTGAGACGCGGATCGTGATGGTGGCGGTGGCGACCTCCTTGTCCGCGCGGTCGCGGACGGAGACCGCGACGGCGTGGTCGAAGGGGGTTGGGCCGAAGTCGGGGACGGCGGCGGTGGCCACGGCGGTGAGGCTGGTGGTGGCCTTGGCCGTGTAGGCGACTGTCATGCCCGCTGGGATCCAGCGGTGCGTGGTGGGCACGGTGGCCTCGGCGAGCATGCCCATGGCGATCTCGGCCATGTTGCACACGGCGATGGCGTGGAAGGTGCCGATGTGGTTGTGCACGCCCCACCACTTGGGGGCGCGCACGCGGGCGAGGCCGGGGCGCATCTCCTCGACGGTCGGCAGGACGGTGCCGAAGTACGGGACGCGCAGGACCGCGGCGGCGGAGAAGAGACGGGGGCCCAGGGGGAGCTTCGACACCCGCTGCCAGGCGCGGTAGGTCAGGGTGGCGGCGGGCGTGGTCTGGGGCACAGGGGTGAAGTTACTCGCGGGTAAGGGCAGTGCGCAAGCAATCGCGGGCACCGCAACTAGGCTCGAGGACCATGAGCGACACCACCGTCTACCTGCTGCGCCACGGCCAGACCGAGTGGTCGGAGTCGGGGCAGCACACCGGGCGCACCGACATCCCCCTGACCGAGGCGGGCGAGGCCCGCGCGCGCAAGGCGGGCGAGGTGCTGCGGGGTCTTCTCGGCGACTCCCCCGTCCACGTCATCTCCAGTCCGCGGCAGCGGGCGGGGCGGACCGCGGAGTTGGCGGGGCTGACCGTCGACGAGACGACCGAGGACCTCGGGGAGTGGGATTACGGGGACTACGAGGGGCTCACGACGCCGGAGATCCGGGAGACGGTGGCGGGGTGGACGGTGTGGTCGCACCCGTGTCCCGGTGGGGAGACCGCGGACCAGGTGACCGAGCGGGCGCGGCGCGTCCTCGCCAAGGCGCGGCGGGCGGGGACCGACGTGGTCCTGGTGGGGCACGGGCACTTCAGCCGCGTCCTGACCGCCGTGTGGCTGGGGCAGCCCGCCGCCCGCGGTGTCCACTTCGCACTCGACCCGGGCGGTGTCGTCGTCCTCGGCGACGAGCGGGGCGAACCGCAGGTCAAGCGGCTCAACGTGATCGTGGACTAGGAGGGGACCGATGACCGACACGAGAGTTCGGCGCGCACGGGAGTCTGATGTGGACTCCATGGTCGGACTGGTCTACGAGTTGGCCGAGTACGAGAAGGCCGTGCACGAGTGCCACCTGACCGCCGAGCAGTTGCGGGCCGCCCTGTTCGGCGACCGGCCCGCCCTGTTCGGCCACGTCGCCGAGGTCGGTGGGGAGGTGGTGGGGTGCGCGCTGTGGTTCTTGAACTTCTCCACCTGGCGCGGGGTGCACGGGATCTACCTGGAGGACCTCTACGTCCAGCCCGCCCAGCGGGGCCAGGGGCTCGGCAAGGCGCTGTTGACGGCGTTGGCCCAGGAGTGCGTGGCGCGCGGCTACCAGCGGTTGGAGTGGACGGTGCTCGACTGGAACGAGCCCGCGATCGGCTTCTACCGCTCGATCGGCGCCCTGCCGATGGACGAGTGGACCGTGCGGCGCCTCACCGACGGCGCTCTGGCCGCCCTCGCCGAGGACGGCCAGAGCGGGTGATCAGGCCGCGCGGCCTCGGTGAGCAGCCACGACCGGCGGTCAATCCCGGACTGCCTCGCGGTCCGCCAGTCGAGACGCCTCACTCCTGGGCGTCGCCCTGCGCCCAGCGGGTGGTGCTCGAGCGGAACAGCAGCACCAGTGCGACCAGGCAGACAACCGCGACCGGGGCGCCGATCTCGGGCCTGCTCGAGGGGCCGATGGCGTACCAGGCCGCGCCCAGCAGCAGCACCTGCACCACGATCGAGGGGCCGCGCGACCAGGTCTTCCCGAGGATCAAGCCGACCCCGCAGGCCAGCACGCCCGCGGTGACCACGATGAAGTACACGACCTCGCCCAGCACCGCCCGGGTGCTCTGCGGGGAGCCGCCCGCGATCGCCTGGACGACCAGGGCCACCGTGAAGACCAGCGCCACGAGGCCCTGCAGCGAGATCAACACCCCCGCGCCGAGCACGGTCCGGGGGGTGTCGGCGGTGAGTCGCACGGTTGCCTCTAAACGGTCGGGGGCGGGCTTGTCACCCGCGCACGATTTGATGTCGATGACGGTGCGTGTACACCGCCGATCGTATGCCACTCGTACGGCCGGTCGTGCTGAGCGGACCGAGCAGGCAAGATCTTGGGTGCAACGCCTCGCGGGTCGATGAGCAGACGGTCGTCTGGGTGCACTCGTCGGATCGGGAGGCCGCTACAGCGGAGGGAGCGGCGGCTCGGCAGGTACCGAACCCGGTCACGGGCAGCGACGGCCCCGCGGACCGGTTCACCCGGTGGCGGGTGGACCCGGTCAGACGCTGGCTTACCCTGCGGTAATGCGCGCAGTGCTCGTGGTGAACCCGAAGGCGACCGCCACCACCCCCGGTGGTCGCGACGTGCTGGCGCACGCGCTGGCCAGCGCGGTGAAGCTCGACGTGGTCGAGACCGACTACCGGGGCCACGCGCAGGCCGCCGCGGCCCAGGCCGCGGTCGACGGCGCGGACCTGGTGGTCGCGCACGGTGGCGACGGCACGGTCAACGAGGTCGTCAACGGCTTGCTGGCGCACGGTCCGCGGCCGGACCTGCCCGCGCTCGGGGTCGTCCCCGGCGGGTCGGCCAACGTCTTCGCCCGCGCGCTCGGCCTGCCGCGCAACCCGGTGGAGGCCACGCACGTGCTGCTGCGCGCCATCGCCAGGAACCGGACGCGCCGGGTCGGGCTCGGCCGGGTCGAGACCAGCTCGGGCGCGACGCCGAGGTGGTTCACCTTCAACGCGGGCGTGGGCTGGGACGCCGACGTGGTCGAACGGGTGGCCCGCAAGCGCGGCAAGAAGGCGACGACGTCGCTGTACGCGCGGTCGGCGCTGGCCAGGTACGTCCGCCCGGGCAGGCCGCGGCCCGAGCTGGCGCTGCACCTGCCCGGCGAGTCCCCGATCGAGGGGCTGCGGCTGGCGTTCGTGTCGAACACCGACCCGTGGACCTACCTCAACGCCCGCCCGATCCACCTCAACCCCGGCTGCACGTTCGAGGGCGGCCTCGGCCTGTTCGCGCTGCGGTCGATGTCGGTGCCCACCGTGCTCGGCGCGTTCCAGCGGGCCATGAGCGAGAAGGACCGCCAGCACGGGCGCAGGCTGGTGCGCCGCGACGACATCCCGGGCCTGGTGGTGACGGCCAAGGAGCCGGTGCGCGTGCAGTGCGACGGGGACCTGCTCGGCGAGTGCACGCGGGTGGGGTTCACCTCGGTCGCGGACGCGCTGGCGGTCGTCGTTTAGCCGCGCGGAGGACGGGGTAAGTCCCCAACTGCGGAACAACCGAACACACTCGACCGTTTGATACCCCGTCCGGGGTGCCCGGTCGCGTTACGCCCGTGATCAAATCGTTGCTCACGGTCGCCCCAAGCCGCTGACGTGGATCTTTCGGGTGAGTTCACTCACCGGGCTCGGAAGAGCACTTGACATCCGCCGAGTTCGTGAAAGCATTCACAAGCACCCCGACGACCGGATGACGACTACAGGCACGCCATAGCGCGCCTATGAGCGAGGAGCACGTAGAAATGGACTGGCGCCACCGCGCGGCCTGCCGTGACGAGGACCCTGAACTGTTCTTCCCCGTGGGGACGAGCGGTCCTGCGGTTCTGCAGGTCGCTGAGGCGAAGGCCGTTTGCCACCGTTGCCCCGTCGCCTCCGCCTGCCTGTCTTGGGCGCTTGAGAGCGGCCAGGACGCTGGCGTTTGGGGCGGGATGAGCGAGGACGAGCGTCGTGCGCTGAAGCGCCGCAACGCTCGGACCCGGGCACGCAGCAACGCCTGAAAAGCCTCTGAACCAAAACGCCGAGAAGGCTGGTTGTCGGTTGCCGACAACCAGCCTTCTCGTCTTTTTCGGACATTGTTCTCCCCGATAACGCGCAGATCACCACGGGCGCGGGAGTTCATCCCCGCCGGTTGGTGAGCGGCACGCGCAGCACCGCCTCGGTGCCGGAGCGCTCACGGCGCGTCAACGACAACGTCCCGCGCAACTCCGATTCCATCAGCGTGCGGACGATCTGCAGTCCCAGGCCGTTGGCCCGCTCCAGCGAGAAGCCGGGCGGCAGGCCCCGGCCGTCGTCGGCGACCACGACGTCGAGCCAGCGGGCCGAGCGGGTGGCGGTGAGGACGATCTGCCCGGAGTTGCCCGGCGGGTAGGCGTGCTCGACGGCGTTCTGGATGAGCTCGGTCAGCACCATCACCAGCGGGGTGGCGACCTCGGCGGCCACCACGCCGAACTGGCCGCTCTTGCTCACCTTGACGTGGCTCTCCGGGGCGGCGACGTCGCCGATGACCGGGATGACCTTGTCGATCAGCTCGTCCAGGTCGACCCGCTCGTCGACCGAGGTCGACAGCGTCTCGTGCACCATCGCGATCGCGGCCACCCGGCGCACCGACTCGGCCAGCGCCTCGCGCGCCTCGGGGCTGCTGGTGCGCCGCGACTGCAGGCGCAGCAGGGCCGCGACGGTCTGCAGGTTGTTCTTGACCCGGTGGTGGATCTCCCGGATCGTCGCGTCCTTCGACATCAGCGCCCGGTCGCGGCGGCGGACCTCGGTGACGTCGCGGCACAGGACCAGCGCGCCAGCCGGGTGGCCGCCGGGGCGCAGCGGCAGGGCGCGGAACAGCACGGCGGCGCCGCGCCGGGACTCGGCCTCGGTGCGCATGCTGGGCTGGCCGTCGAGGGCCATCAGGATGCGCTGGGCCACCTCGGTGGCGTCGAACGGGTCGGAGATCAGCGACCGGGTCAGCGGGGCCAGCCGCACCCCGACCAGGTCGGAGGCGTGCCCCATCCGGTGGTAGGCCGAGAGCGCGTTGGGGCTGGCGAACACCACCGCCCCGGACGGGTCGAGGCGGATCAGGCCGTCGCCGACGCGCGGGCTGGTGTGCACGTCCGGCGAGGGCTCCGCGGTCGGGAAGGTGCCGTCGCCGACCATGTGGCACAGGTCGCCCGCGATCCCGAGGTAGGCGATCTCCAGGCCGCTGGGCACGCGCGGGACGGCGAGGTTGGTCTCCTTGGACAGGATGGCCACGATCTTGCCGCCGTGGCTGACCGGCACCGCCTCGCGGCGCACCGGCACCCCCAGGTACCAGCGCGGGTCCTCCTCGCGGCAGATGCGCCGCTCCACCTCCGCCCGGCGCAACTGCGGGTTGTCCCCCGCGTCGGTGCGGCTGCCCACCACGTCCTCGGGGTGGGCGGTCGGGGCGGTGGTCGGCCGGGCCTGGGCGACGCAGACGTACTGGTCGCCGTCCGCGGCGTCGTCCTCGCCCACCCGGACCCAGAGCAGGAAGTCCGCGAAGGACAGGTCGGACAGGAGCTGCCACTCCGCGACCACCAGTTGCAGGTGGTCGACGGCCGCGCCCGGCAGGTCGGTGTGCTCGGCGAGCAGGTCTGACAGCGTGGACACGGTGCTCCGATCCGCGTGGGGGTCTCCGGGCGAGCGGGTCTACTCCACCAGGGCGATGAGGTCGTCCTCCTGGACGACGTCGCCCGCGGTGACCGCCACCTTGGACAGGTGGCCGTCGCCCTCGGCGAGGACGGGGATCTCCATCTTCATCGATTCCAGGACGACGATCGTGTCGCCTTCGGCGATGGCCTGGCCCTCGTGGGCGACGACGCTCATCACGTTGGCGACCATCTCGGCACGGATCTCGTGGCCCATGTCCGGTCCCTCCCGGGGGTGTGCTCAGCGGGTGTTGCTCGCGGTGGCAATCCAACCACGGGCAGCCCGTCGTGGAGCCCGCCCGGAGCCGGTGGCGCCGCCGTGGCAAAATCGTCAGCAGCCACGCGGGGCCGGGTCGTGTCCCGGCGACCCGCGGCACCCCGAAAGCCAAGGAGGCACCATGTCGAAGCGCGCCCGCAAGCGTCGCGACCGCAAGAAGGGCGGCGCCAACCACGGTAAGCGCCCCAACGCCTGAGTCCGACGCTCAGACGCGAGAAGGCCCCCGAGCACCTGCTCGGGGGCCTTCTCTACTCCTCGGCGTCGGCCCGCAGGCCGGCTGGTCCGCCGCCGTGGTCGATCACCGTCTTGCGGATCGAGGCGCGCAACCTGGCGCGGAACTCGTCCGGGGCCTGGTCGCCGCCGCACTTGCGGGCCAGCAGGATCTTGAGGTGCTCCTCGATGCCGTACTGCTCCAGGCACGGGCTGCACTCGTCGAGGTGGCGGGCGAGCAGGTCGCGCCGGGCGACGTCGCACTCCTGGTCGAGGAACAGCCAGACCTCGGAGAGCACGTCGGAGCAGTCCGTCTCGTGGTTGTCGCAGTCCGTCATGCGCCCGCCACCTCCCCGGACCGCGCGAACCCCCGCTCCCTCGCCACGCCTGAGAGCAGGTCGCGGAGCTGGCGGCGTCCCCGGTGCAGCCGGGACATCACGGTGCCGATCGGGGTGCCCATGATCTCGGCGATCTCCTTGTAGGCGAACCCCTCGACGTCGGCGAGGTAGACGGCCAGCCGGAACTCCTCGGGGAGCTGCTGCAGCGCCTGCTTGACGTCGTCGTCGGGCAGCAGGTCCATGGCCTCCATCTCGGCCGAGCGCAGCCCGGTCGAGGTGTGGTTCTCGGCCTTGGCGAGCTGCCAGTCGGTGATCTCCTCGGTGGGCGCCTGCACCGGCTGGCGCTGCCGCTTGCGGTAGCCGTTGATGTAGGTGTTGGTGAGGATGCGGTACATCCACGCCTTGAGGTTGGTGCCCTTGGAGAACGACGCGAAGGCGGCGTACGCCTTCAGGTAGGTCTCCTGCACCAGGTCCTCGGCGTCGGCCGGGTTCCGCGTCATCCGCAGCGCGGCGGAGTAGAGCTGGTCGAGCAGCGGCATCGCGTCGCGCTCGAACCGCTCAGCGCGCTCCTGCGGCGTCTCCTGCGGCTCGGTGGCGGATTGGGTCTCGGTGCGGGGCACCCGACTCCCTTCAGTCGCCTCTCCGGCTCGCGCACCCTTGCCCAAGTGCGCGTACGACACAGACGAGCCTACTCGGCCGCTGTCGCGCCTGCCTGGCCCGGAGCGTGAGCTTGGCCGCCTGCTCTCCTTGATCAGCTCGGTCTGCACAGCTAGTTCAACACGCTGGGTGGTCCCGGCATTCCGCGCTAGTCTCCCACCCCGTGGCAGGACGTGGAACCCCGGCGACGGCGCTGCTCGCCAAGCGCGAAGTCACCCATTCGGTGCACACCTACGAGCACGACCCGCGGGCTGAGTCCTACGGGCTGGAGGCCGCTGAGGCCATGGGGGTTGAGCCTGCTCGGGTGTTCAAGACGCTGCTGGCTGATGTGGACGGGGTGTTGGTGGTGGGGGTGGTGCCGGTGTCGGCGCAGTTGGACCTGAAGGCGTTGGCCGCGGCTGTGGGCGGCAAGAAGGGGCGGATGGCTGAGGTGGCGGCTGCTGAGCGGGCGACGGGGTATGTGGCGGGGGGTATCTCGCCGTTGGGGCAGAAGAGGCTGTTGAGGACAGTGGTGGATGAGTCGGCGTTGGGGTTCTCGACGGTTTTCTGCTCGGGTGGGCGGCGGGGGTTGGAGGTCGAGCTGGCTCCAGGTGATCTTGTTGGGTTGACCCGGGGTGTGGTTGCTTCGATCGCGGTTTAGAGCGTGGGGCTGTGGGGGTGCCGGATCGGGTGGTTCTGTGTGGCCGGGGCCCCTACGACGATCATGTGCGTGAGGGCAAAAAGTGAGGGGAAGGGCACCCTCACGCCCTCCCGAGGCTTGCACATGATCGCCTCCCCCAACCACACAGAACCACCCGATCCAGCCGTTCCGTAGGTCGGGCGCTGGGAGACTTGGGTGGGGTGTGGGGTGTGGGGTGTTGCTAGTCCTGGGGGGCGGTTTCGTCCACGCCCGCCTTGGAGGCCAGGAGTCTTCTGAGAGAGGTGAGGCGGCCGGGGGTGGCCTCACCCCGCTCGACCACGTCGTCGAAGACGCAGCCGAGGTCGGCGGGGTTGCCCAGGTGGCCGCAGCCGGGGGGGCACTCCTCGGCGGGGGCGACGAACTCCTCGAAGGCGGCGACGATGTCCTTGGGCTCGATGTGGGCCAGGCCGAACGAGCGGATGCCGGGGGTGTCGACGATCCAGCCGCCGCTGGGGAGGGGCAGGGCCACGGCGGAGGTGGAGGTGTGGCGACCCTTGCCGATGGCGCTGACCACGCCGGTGGCCCGCAGGGCGCTGGGGACGAGGCGGTTGACCAGGGTGGACTTGCCGACGCCGGAGTGGCCGACCATGGCCGAGACCTCGTCGGTGATCAGGGCGCGCAGCTCGGCGGGCTCCTCGTCGTGCCGGGTGATGACCACCGGCAGGTCCAGCTCGGCGTACTTGGCCAGCAGGTCGGCGGGGTCGGCCAGGTCGGCCTTGGTCAGGCAGAGGGTGGGTTGCAGGCCGCCCGCGAACGCCGCGACCAGGCAGCGGTCGATGAAGCCGGTGCGCGGTGGCGGGTCGGACAGGGAGCAGACGATCAGCAGGCGGGCGGCGTTGGCGACGACCACGCGCTCGAAGGCGTCGGTGTCGTCGGCGGTGCGGCGCAGCACGCTGGTGCGGTCGGAGACGCGGACGATGCGGGCCAGGGTGTCGACCTCGCCGGAGGTGTCGCCGACGACGTCGACGTGGTCGCCGATGACGACCGGGGTGCGGCCCAGCTCGCGGGCGCGCATGGCGATCAGCAACCGGTCCGCGTCGCCGTCGACGGCGCAGGTCCAGCGGCCGCGGTCCTTGCCGACGACCATCGCGGCCACGGCGTCGGCGTGCTCGGGGCGGCGCTTGCTGCGCGGACGCGTCCCCTTGCCCGGGCGCACCCGCACGTCGGACTCGTCGAGCTGGCTCCAGTCGCCGCGCCGGGTCACCTCAGACCCCGCCCGCCGTGGAGTCTGTGGAGTTCCTGAAGCCGAGCATGTCCGCCCACATGGCCGGGAAGTCGGGCATCGTCTTGGCGGTGGTGCCGATGTCGTCCACCTCGACCCCGGGCACGACCAGGCCGACGATCGCGCCCGCGGTCGCCATCCGGTGGTCGGCGTAGGCCCGCCACGGGCCGCCGCGCAGCGGCCGGGGGCGGATGACCAGGCCGTCGTCGGTCTCCTCCGCGTCGCCGCCGAGGCCGTTGACCTCGGCGACCAGCGCGGCCAGCCGGTCGGTCTCGTGCCCGCGCAGGTGGGCGATGCCGCGCAGCACCGACGGCCCCTCGGCCAGGGCGGCCAGCGCGGCCACGGTCGGGGTCAGCTCGCCGACGTCGTGCAGGTCGAAGTCGATGCCGCGCAGCGCCCGCGGGCCGCGCACCGTCAGCCTGCCCCCTGCCAGCTCCACCTCGGCGCCCATGAGCTCGAGGATGGCGCGGATCTCGTCGCCGGGCTGGGTGGTCGCCGCGGGCCAGCCGGTGACGGTGACCGCACCGCCGGTGACGGCGGCCGCGGCCAGGAACGGGGTCGCGTTGGACAGGTCGGGCTCGACGGCCCAGTCCACGGCGCCGATCGGCCCGGGGGCCACCCGCCAGGTGTTGGGCTCGCTGTCGTCGACGTCGACGCCCGCCTCGCGCAGCATCTGCACGGTCATGTCGATGTGCGGCAGCGACGGAACGGGCTTGCCGTCGTGGTTGATGGTCAGGCCCTGCTCGTAGGCGGCGCCGGAGAGCAGCAGACCGGAGACGAACTGCGACGAGGCCGAGGCGTCGATGGTGACCGCGCCACCGCGCAGCGACCCGGTGCCCCGGATGGTGAAGGGCAGGCTGTCACCGTCGATGTCGGCGCCGAGGGCGCGCAGGGCGTTGAGGACCGTGCCCATCGGCCGCTCGCGGGCGCGGGGGTCGCCGTCGAACTCGACCACGCCGTCGGCCAGCACGGCCAGTGGCGGCACGAACCGCATGACCGTGCCCGCCAGGCCGCAGTCGACAGCCGCCGGACCGGTCAGCCCGGTGTGCGCGCCGACCCGGACGGTCGCGCAGTCGGCCTCGACCGGCACCCCGAGCGCGCCGAGCGCGGCGACCATCAGGTCGGCGTCGCGGCCGGGGACGGCGCCGGTCACCGTCGCCGGGGCCCCGGCGAGCGCGGCCAGGACCAGCGCGCGGTTGGTGATCGACTTGGAGCCGGGGACGGTGACGGTGGCCCGAACCGGCGCGGGCGCGGTCGGGGCGGTCCAGGGCTGCGACATGGCTCTCATCCTCTCCTACCGGTGCTGCTCCCCGGGGACCGGCTCGCCCGGTGTCGCGGCGCGTGCCACGATCCCCAAGCCACTGAAGCAGCCCTGGATGGAGGACCGCCCGTGTGCGGCAGGTACGCGGTCTCGAAGGACCCGGCGACCCTGGCGGCCGAGTTCGACGCCGTCGACGCCACCGAGCAGCCCGAGCGCGGCCCGGACTACAACGTCGCGCCGACCAAGCAGGTCGTCACCGTGGTGCGGCGCCACCCCCGCGGCGCCGACGGCGAGGTCGACCCCGGCACCACCGAGCGCAGCCTGCGGATCATGAAGTGGGGCCTGGTGCCGCACTGGGCCAAGGACGCCGCGGGCGGCGCCAAGATGATCAACGCTCGGTCGGAGACCGCGGCGGACAAGCCCGCGTTCAAGAAGTCGCTGGCCACCCGCCGCTGCCTGCTGCCCGCCGACGGCTGGTACGAGTGGCGCCGGGACGGGTCGGCCAAGCAGCCGTTCTTCACCACCGGGCCGGACGACCGCAGCCTGGCCATGGCCGGGCTGTGGACGACTTGGCGGGACAAGGCCGACCCGGACGCCCCGGTGCTCATCACCTGCGCGGTGCTGACCACCGCGGCGGTGGGCCCGCTGGCCGACATCCACGACCGGATGCCGCTGCTGATGCCGCGCGAGCACTGGGACGGCTGGCTGGACCCGGACCGGTCGGAGGTCTCGGAGCTGCTGGCCCCGCCCAGCGCCGACCTGGTCGGGGCGTTGGAGATCCGCCCGGTCTCGCCCCTGGTCAACAGCGTGCGCAACAACTCCGCCGAGCTGACCCGGCGGGCCGGGGCGGACGCAGGCGACCCGGGGCTGTTCCCCGCGTGAGCGCCACGACCGTCGACACCCCGCACGGCCCGGCCAGGGCCGAGCTGCACTGCGCGGAGGAGCCCAGGGCCGCGCTGCTGCTCGGGCACGGGGCGGGCGGTGGCACCGGCGCCCCGGACCTGGTGGCCGCGACCAGGGCCGCGATCGCGGTCGGGGTGCACGTCGCGCTGGTCGAGCAGCCCTACCGGGTGGCGGGTCGGCGCGCTCCCGCGCCTGCCGGGCAACTGGACGCGTGCTGGCTCGCCGTGGCCGCCGACCTGGGGCGACGCTGGTTCGACGGGTTGCCGCTGCTGTTCGGGGGCCGGTCGTCGGGGGCGCGCGTGGCGTGCCGGACGGCCGCTGCGGGGGAGGCCGCGGGGGTGCTGTGCCTGGCGTTCCCCGTGCACCCGCCGGGCAAGCCGGACAAGTCGCGGCTGCCGGAGCTCGACGCCGTCACCGTGCCCGCACTCGTGGTGCAGGGCCGCGCGGACCCCTTCGGCCAGCCGACGGCGGGACCGCGGCGGGAAGTCGTGTCGCTGGCGGGGGACCACTCGCTGGACATGGACCCGGAGGGCCTCGGGCGCGCGGTGTCGGACTGGCTCGAGCGCGTGCTGCGACCGCTCGACTGACCCGCGGACTGTGTTCGTCGTCGCCAGATTTGTGTTGGGAGAAACCGAACTGTCGGTTGGCGCGTCTACTGTGTCATTCAAGAGTTCCGGCAAGGCTTAGGGGTTTCATCATGGGTAAGACCAGGCTGACTGTGGCGGGCGCGCTGCTGTCCGCACTCGCGCTGGCGGGGTGCGGATCGACGACGCCCGGGGCTCCGGTCCCCACGGGCGCCCCCGCCGCGAGCGAGCAGGGCTCCGCGGGCGGCATCGGCAGCCTCAAGGCGCTCGCCGAGGCCGTCGCCGACAACAGCGTCGACGCCCAGGGCGTCCACGTCGAGATGACCACCGCCGGTGGCCCGCTGACGACGGAGGGCGCAGGCGACATCAGCTTCGCGGGCGAGCAGACCTCGATGTCGTTCACCACGACCACGCCGGTGGGCGAGATGACCATGGTCCTGGTCGACCAGGTCTTCTACCTCAAGGTCCCGCCGGGCCTGGGTCTCGGCGGCGACAAGCCGTGGATGAAGGTCACCGCCGACACCCCCGGCGCCGAGTCGTTCGGCAGCACCCTGGACCAGATGAAGAACACCGACCCGCGTGAGCAGCTCAAGAACATCCTGAACGCGGGTGAGCTCATCGATCAGGAGAAGACCACCCTCGACGGCCAGGACGTCACCCACTACACGATCCAGGTCGACGTGGCCAAGCTCGACGAGAAGTCGGGCTACGACGACGCGACCAAGAAGACCCTCACCGACGCGGGCATCACCGAGTACCCCATGGAGATCTGGGTCAACGGCGACAGCCTTTTTATCCGCAGCGTGACCACGGTTCCGGTGCCGGGCGTGGGCGAGAGCAAGGTCCAGCTGGACTACACGGACTGGGGAAAGCCGGTCAAGGTGGAGGCTCCGGACCCGGCTGAGGTCAGCGGATCTTGAGTGGACAGGCCCCGTCGCTTCGCGGCGGGGCCTGTTTGTCTGTTGTGGTCTGTTGGGGGGATCTGCGTGTTCCGGGGGCCTGTTGTGGTGGGACGGGGTCCTGGTGGGGGCTGGGGGGCCTGTCCTCTGGGCCAGGGACTGACAGGGCCGCCGGGTTTGGTTGTCTTGGTGCTGTGGGGAAAGGCGATGGAAATGTGGGTGGGAGGGCGGGGGTGTTGGCGAGGGTTGGGCGTGAGGGCTGCTGGGGTTAGGGGCGAAGGTGCTCTGGGGGCGAGTGAAAGTGCTCTTGGGGGGAGCGTCAGGTCATGTGGGGGTAGGTGTGGGTGGTGTGGGGGACGAAGGTTTCCTTGATGGAGCGGGGGCTTGTCCACCTCTGGAGGTTGGCTGGGCTGCCTGCCTTGTCGTTGGTGCCGGAGGCTCGGCTGCCGCCGAAGGGTTGTTGGCCTACTACGGCGCCGGTGGGTTTGTCGTTGATGTAGAAGTTGCCCGCGGCGAAGCGGAGGGTGGTGTGGGCCTTGGTGATGGCTGTGCGGTCGGTGGCGAAGAGGGCGCCGGTGAGGGCGTAGGGGGTTGAGGTGTCCACGAGGGTGAGGATGTCGTCGTAGGTGGCGTCCTCGTAGGGGTGGACGGCGAGGATGGGGCCGAAGTACTCGGTGGTGAAGGGGGGCTGGAGGGGGTCGGAGCCGACCAGGACGGTGGGGGCGACGAAGTAGCCGGTGGAGTCGTCTGTGGTGCCGCCTGCGAGGGTTTCGATGGTGGGGTTGGTGTTGGCGGCGGCCAGGGCCTCGCGGTGCTTGGTGAAGGCCCGGGCGTCGATCACGGCGCCGCCGAAGTGGGTGAAGTCGGTGACGTCGCCGAAGGTGAGGGAGGCGGTGGTGTCGGCCAGGGCCTCGCGCAGGCCGTTGTCCCAGAGGGAGCGGGGGACGTAGGCGCGCGAGGCCGCGGAGCACTTCTGGCCCTGGTACTCGAAGGCGCCGCGGACCAGGGCGGTGAGCAGGGCGGCCGGGTCGGCGGAGGGGTGGGCGAGGATGAAGTCCTTGCCGCCGGTCTCGCCGACGATGCGCGGGTACGAGCGGTAGGTGTCGAGGTTGTCGCCGATGCGGCGCCAGAGGGACTTGAAGGTGCGGGTGGAGCCGGTGAAGTGCAGGCCTGCGAAGTCGGGGTCGGCGAGGGCCACCTCGGAGACCGCCGCGCCGTCGCCGGTGACCATGTTGATCACGCCGGGCGGCAGGCCCGCGGCCTCGAGCAGGCGCAGGGTGTGGTGGGCGGCGAGCTGCTGGGTCGGCGAGGGCTTCCACACCACGGTGTTGCCCATCAGGGCGGGCGCGGTCGGCAGGTTGCCCGCGATGGCGGTGAAGTTGAACGGGGTGACCGCGGTGACGAAACCGTCGAGCGGGCGGTGGTCGGTGCGGTTCCAGACCCCGGGCGAGGACACCGGCTGCTCCTCGGCGATGCCGCGGGCGAAGGACACGTTGTAGCGCCAGAAGTCGATCAGCTCGCAGGCCGAGTCGATCTCCGCCTGCTGGGCGGACTTGGACTGGCCCAGGACCGTGGCCGCGTTGAGCGTGTCGCGCCACGGCCCGGCCAGCAGGTCGGCGGCGCGCAGCAGCACGGCGGCGCGCTCGTCGAACGGCAGCTCCCGCCAACCCGGCGCCGCGGCCTTGGCCGCGGCCACCGCGTCGGCCACGTCCTGGGTGGTGGCCTGGGCCGTGTCGCCGAGCACGTGCGCGTGGTCGTGCGGCTGGACCACCTCGACGCGCGCGCCGCCCGCCATCCGCTGCCTGCCGCCGATGGTCATGGTCAGCTCGGCCCGCTCGCCCTCCAGCTCGGCGATCCGGCGCGCCAGCGACTCCCGCTCGGCGCTGCCGGGCGCGTAGCCGCGGATCGGCTCGTTGGTCGGGGCGGGGACGGAGGTGACGGCGTCCATCGGCTGGCTCGCCTCCCTGCTTCGGCTCGGACTCCCGGGTTTGTGACCCGCTGTGACAACCATGTTGGCACGGCGCGACGACATCTGCGGGAATCCATCCACAGGGCAGGTCCGGGTTAGAGCAGCTCCAGCAGGAACGGCAGCTCCTGCACGGCGTACCAGGCCAGCTCGTGGTCCTCGGCGTCGCCGAGGGTGAACTCGGCGTCCGGGTCGCCCAGGTCGGCGGCGTCGACGACGGCCGCGGCGGCGCGCACGGCGTCCTCGGCCTCGGCGGTGTCGAAGTGGATGGCGGCGACGGCCTTGAGCGGCACCGGCCCGGCCAGCCGGACCACCGAGTGGTCGAGGTCCGGCCGGAGCTGCGCCCCGTCGACGTCGGCGGAGACCACCGCGCGCCGCATCAGCGTCTCCGGGTCGGTGTCGGCCTCGGTGCGCAACAGCCGCAGCGAGGCGCGCGCGGCGTCGTTCATCGCCGCGTACTCCAACTCCTCGTCGCCGCCGGTCGCGTAGGACTCGCGCAGGGCGGGGGTCAGCGCGAACGCCGTCCCGCTGATGGCGGCCAGTTCGCCCGAAGCGCTCAGGGTGCGCAGCATCGACACCGTCGCGGGCAGGTAGACCCTCACAACATCACGCTCTCAGTCAGGCTCTTGTCGTGGTCAGCAGTTCCTCGACGGACTCTTCCAGCATCCTGGCCAGCACGTCCACGTCGGACATCGCGCTGCGGTCGCCGGTCAGGCCGAAGTACACCCCGCCGTCGTAGGAGGTGACCCCGATGGCCAGCGCCTGGTTCCGGCTCAGCGGCATGACCGGGAACATCTCGGTCATGCGCGCGGTGCCCGCGTAGAGCGGGATCTGCGGGCCGGGGACGTTGGTGACGACCAGGTTGAAGATGCGCTGGGAGATCGACGCGGCCGCCCGCGCGCCCAGCGAGTGCAGCGTCGGCGGGGCGAACCCGCCGACGCGCAGCAGCGCCGAGGCCGCCACCGAGCGGACCGAGTCGTTGTGCGCGCGCAGCGCGTGGCTGACGTGGTGCAGCCGCACGAACGGGTTGGGCTCGCCGACGGGCAGGTCGACCAGGTGCGGGGTGACCTGGTTGCCGAGCATGCCCGGCACGGTCCCGTCGGTGACGTCGTCGTGCACGGCCATCGGCACCAGCGCCCGGACCAGCGTCGAGGAGGTGATCTGCTCCCCGCGCGAGAGCAGCCACGAGCGCAGGGCGCCGGAGATGACGGTGAGGATGACGTCGTTGACCGTGCCGCCGTGCAGCGCCCGCACGTCGCGCAGGTCGTCGAGCTTGGCGCGGGCCACGGCGAACAGCCTGGACTTGCCGACGGCGGCGTTGAGCGGCCCGGCGGGGGCCGGGCGGGCGGCAATGCCGATCGCCGACACCACGGTCTCGACGACCCCGGCGACCTTCTGCGTGGTGGCCATGACGTCGGTGACCGCCGAGCGCACGTTCTCGACCATCTCCCGCGGCCGCAGCACGGTCTCCGAGACCGCGTCCAGCAGCAGCCGGGTCGGGCCGGGCGCGCGGCGCGGCAGCCACGGCTCCTCCGCGGGCTCCTGCGGCTCGTGCGGCGCCGAGTCCAGGATGACCTGGCCGAAGTCGATCGTGCGGACCCCGTCGACCAGGGCCTGGTGGCTCTTGGTGATCAGGGCGACGTGGCCGCCCGCGAGCCCCTCGACCAGGTACGTCTCCCACAGCGGCCGGTTCTGGTCCAGCGGCCGCGCCATCAGCCGCCCGACCAGGTCGAAGAGCTGCTCGTCGCTGCCCGGGCGGGGCAGCGCGGAGCGCCGGACGTGGTAGGCGATGTCGAAGTGCGGGTCGTCCACCCAGACCGGGCGGGCCAAGTGGCCGGGGACCTCGGCGACCTTCTGCCGGTACCGGGGCACCAGGGGCAGCCGCTGCTCGATGAGCGAGACCAGTTGCGGGTAGGCGAAGCCCGCGCGCGGCCTGCGGAAGACCGAGACGCCGCCAACGTGCATCGGCGTGACGGGGTCCTCCAGGTAGAGGAACGACGCGTCGAGGGCGGACAGGCGGTCTGGCATGCCGTTGATCCTGACACACCCCCCGCGCGCGGGTGCGGCTCGAGAGCGGGGCGTGGGCAGGGTCATGCCCGCGCGTGCCAGACTCTCCGGGTGTCATCGCAGGAGCCCTCCCCCAAAGACCGCTTCGTCACCGTCTACGGCCGCAAACCGGTGCTCGAGGCACTGGCCGACCGCGGGCTGTCGGTGGACAAGGTGGTGCTGGCCGACAACGCCCGCGGCCTGGCGGCCAGGGAGATCATCGACGCGGCCCGCGCGCGCGGCGTCGAGGTGCGCAGGGCCACGCCGCAGCGGGTGAAGGTGTTGGCGGGCAACGGCAAGCAGGACCAGGGCGTGCTCGCCGACGTGGTCGCGCCCCGGATGCGCACCCTGGCCGACGCGCTGTCCGGCCCGAAGCCGCCGCGGTCGGTGCTGCTGCTCGACGGGGTCACGACCCCGGCCAACGTGGGCATGATCCTGCGGACCGCCACGGCGGCGGGGATCGGCGGCATCGTGGTGCCGCGCCGCGGGGTGGCCTCGATCGACCCGATGGTGGTCAAGGCCTCGGCCGGGGTGGCGTTCACCGCGCCGGTGCTGCGCTGCCACACGGCCGAGGAGGCGGCGGCCGCGCTCCGCGAGGCGGGTTACCCGCTGTTGGCCATGGACGCGGGCGCCCGCTCGACGGTGTTCGACGCCCAGTGGCCGGGCCGGGTGGCGTTCGTGCTCGGCAGTGAGACGGCAGGCGTGGGCGAGGGGGTGCGCTCGCAGGTGTCGGGGTGGGTGTCGATCCCGATGGCGGGCGGCGTGGAGTCGCTGAACGTGGCGAGCGCCGCGGCGGTGCTGTGCTTCGAACTGGTGCGCCGATCAGCCGCGAAGGACCGCTAGCTCGTCCAGTGTGGACTGGGTCGAGGTGTGCCGGATGCCGGTCATGCCCGCCAGCACGGCGCCGCGGACGTAGCCGGGGACGTCGTCGATGAAGACGCAGCGGCTCGGGTCGACCCCCAGCACGCGCGCCGCGTGCAGGTAGATCCCCTTGTCCGGCTTGGCGACCCCCACCTCACCCGAGACGACGACGGCGTCGAAGACGTCCGGCAGCCCGCGCGGGCGGTGGTCCGCATTGGACAGCAGGGCGGTCTTGAGCCCGCGCCCGCGCGCGTCGGCGACCACCTCCGCCATCCCCTCGTCGGTGAACGTCCCGGCGTAGTCGACCACCAGCGCCTCGTACTCCACGGCCTTCCCCTCTTCGGGTGACACCCGTCCGCTCCCCCGGGCGGCGGGCGCTCTGTCTGCGCGACGTCACCTGATTCGGGGGAGGAAACACAATGGTGCGCTTGAGCATCCTGCCGGACATCATCGAGCCGGAACCCGCGTGGTCGACACCGCCACCGTCACCGCCGCGCCCGGTCGAGGCGCTGCGCCGGGGCCCGGTGCCCACCCGCGACGAGCCGGGCCCCACCCGGGACACGCTCTGGCGGCTGCTGGCACTGGTGCTGGAGGTGCTCGACGGCAAGCGCGCGCCGGGGCAACTGCGGGCCGCGGTGGACGCGGGGGTGTACGAGGCGCTGCTGACCAGGGCCAGGAAGAGCCGCGGTCGACGACATCGGCTCTTGTCGCTGCACACGTGCGCAGTTGTGCCGGGGGTGGTGGAGTTGTGCGCGTCGGTGCGGGTGGAGGGGCCCGGGGGCTGGCGAGTGCAGGCTTTCGCGGGCCGGATGGAGGCGGTGGAGGGGCAGTGGCGGTGCGTGCTGCTGCGCCCGCTGATCAACGGCCCCGGCAGGCCTGTGGGCCCGGTGACCAGCATCAACGCCAGGCGGGGGTAGCCCGGGGACGCCTGTGCCGCGCCCGGTTCCGCTGGGCGCGGCACGGGTCGGGGTGGTGGACCTGTGCGTGTCGGTGCGAGTGGAGGGGCCGGGGGCTGGCGAGTGCAGGCTCTCGCGGGCCGCACGGAGGCCGTGGAGGGCAGTGGCGGTGCGTGCCCGCCCCAGCAAGCTCACGAGCCGCGCCCGGTGGAACCGGCGACACGGAACCGGGGGTGGTGCGGCCGCGCGGGTGGAGGCCGATAGGCACGATGACCAGCAGCAACGCCAAACGGAAACAGCCCGGGCCCACCCGTGTCGTCGCCCGGGCGGGCCGGGGCGGCACAGAACCAGGAGTGGTGAAGCTGCGCGGATGGGCGGGGCAGGAGCCGGCCTCCGCAGACCGCATGGAGACCGCTGGTGAGCAGTGGCGGTGCATGATCCCGCTACTCAACGGCCCCGCACACCGATAGGCACGATGACCAGCAGCAACGCCAAGCGGGAACAGCCCGGAAACACCTGTGCCGCGCCCGGGCGGACCGGGCGCGGCACAGGTGTGGGGGTGGTGCTCAGCGGCGGGGGCCGCGGCGGCCCTTCTTGGCCTGGTCGCGGGCGGCTTGGCGGCGCTCGCGGCGGGAGGCGCTGCCGCCCTGGCCGTCGTCGCCGCCTTCCTTGCGGGACTCGACGCCACCGGACTCGGTGGGGCCGGAGTAGTTGAGCCGCTGGTTGGTCGGGCCCTCCAGGCCCTTGCGCAGGGCGGGGGGCAGCTTCTCCGTGGGCGCGGCCGCGGCCGCGCGCTCCGCGGCGGAGGCGGCCTGGGCCGCCTGGGCGCGGGCCTGGCGCTCCTGCAGCTCGGCCTGCCGCGCCTTGTCGACGGTGGGCACGGCCGCGGGGGCGGCGGCCAACTGGACCTGCGGCTGCGGCTCGGCCTGCTCGACCTGGAGGTTGAACAGGTAGCTGACCGACTCCTCCTTGAGCGCGTCCAGCATGACCGCGAACATCTCGAAGCCCTCGCGCTGGTATTCGATCTGCGGGTCGCGCTGGGCCATCGCGCGCAGGCCGATGCCCTCCTTGAGGTAGTCCATCTCGTAGAGGTGCTCGCGCCACTTGCGGTCCAGCACGGTGAGCATGACCCGGCGCTCCAGCTCGCGCATGGTGCCCTCGCCGACCCGGCCGTCGATCTCGGCCTCGCGGGCGGCGTAGGCCTCGGCCGCGTTCTGCTGGATGGCGGTGAGCAGGTAGTCGTGGTCCACGTCCAAGCCCTCGGCCTCGGCGCGGTCGACCAGCTCCTCCCACGTCACCGTCACCGGGTAGAGCTGCTTGAGGGCGGTCCACAGCTTGTGGTGGTCCCAGTCCTCGGCGTACCCGTCGGCGGTGGCGCCCTGGACGTAGGCGGCCACCGTGTCGTCGATCATGCGCTGGATCTGGCTCTGCAGGTCCTCGCCGCGCAGGATGCGCTCGCGCTCGGCGTAGATCACCTTGCGCTGCTTGTCCATGACCTCGTCGTACTTGAGGATGTTCTTGCGGATGTCGAAGTTCTGCTGCTCGACCTGGGTCTGCGCGGACTTGATCGCCCGGGTGACCATCTTCGCCTCGATCGGCTGGTCCTCGGGCACCCGCAGGGTGTCCATGACCCGCTCGACCATGCCCGAGTTGAACCGGCGCATCAGCTCGTCGCCGAGCGAGAGGTAGAACCGGGACTCGCCGGGGTCGCCCTGGCGGCCCGCGCGACCGCGCAACTGGTTGTCGATGCGGCGCGACTCGTGGCGCTCGGTGCCCAGCACGTAGAGCCCGCCCGCCTCCCGGACCTCCTCGCGCTCCCGCTCGACCTCCGCCTCGGCCTCGGCGAGGGCGTCGGGCAGCGCCGCGCGCCACTCCTCCGGCGTCTCGTGCGGGTCGAGGCCCTTGGCCCGCAGCCGCTCCTCGGCGATGTGGTCGGGGTTGCCGCCGAGCTGGATGTCGGTGCCACGACCGGCCATGTTCGTCGACACCGTGACCGCGCCCTTGTGGCCGGCCTGGGCGATGATCATGGACTCCTTCTCGTGGAACTTCGCGTTCAGCACGTTGTGCGGGATGCCCATCTTGACCAGCAGCTTCGACAGGTACTCCGAGCGCTCCACGCTGGTGGTGCCGACCAGCACCGGCTGGCCCTTCTCGTGCCGCTCGGCGATGTCCTCGGCGACCGCCTCGAACTTGGCCTTCTCCGTCTTGTAGATCAGGTCGGCCTGGTCGATGCGGACCATCGGCCGGTTGGTCGGGATCGGCGTCACGCCGAGCTCGTAGGTCTTGTCGAACTCCGCGGCCTCGGTCTCGGCGGTGCCGGTCATGCCGCAGAGCCGGTTGTAGAGGCGGAAGTAGTTCTGCAGGGTGACCGTGGCCAGGGTCTGGTTCTCGGCCTTGATCTCCACCCGCTCCTTGGCCTCGATGGCCTGGTGCATGCCCTCGTTGTAGCGGCGCCCGGCGAGGATGCGGCCGGTGAACTCGTCGACGATCAGGACCTCGCCGTCGCGGACGATGTAGTCCTTGTCCTTGGTGTAGAGGACCTCGGCCTTGAGCGCGTTGTTGAGGTAGCCCACCAGCGGGGTGTTGGCCGCCTCGTAGAGGTTGTCGATGCCGAGCTGGTCCTCGACGAACTGCACGCCCTTGTCCGTGACGCCGACCGTGCGCTTGCGGACGTCGATCTCGTAGTGGTAGTTCGACTCGATCTCCACGGCCCGGGTGGTGCGCTCCTGGGTGCCCATCGTGGTCGTGTCGATCCCCTTCATCAGGGGGGTCAGCCGCGCGAACTCCTTGTACCAGCCCGAGGACTGGTCGGCGGGGCCGGAGATGATCAGCGGCGTGCGCGCCTCGTCGATCAGGATTGAGTCGACCTCGTCGACGATGGCGAAGTTGTGGCCGCGCTGGACCATGTCGTCCAGGCTCCACGCCATGTTGTCGCGCAGGTAGTCGAAGCCGAACTCGTTGTTCGTGCCGTAGGTGATGTCGCAGTTGTAGGCCTCGCGGCGCTGCGCCGGGGTCATCTCCGACAGGATCACGCCGACCTCGAGCCCGAGGAACCGGTGCACCCGGCCCATCCACTCCGAGTCACGGCGGGCGAGGTAGTCGTTGGTGGTGACGACGTGCACGCCCTCGCCGGACAGCGCGTTGAGGTACGCGGGGAGCACGCAGGTCAGGGTCTTGCCCTCACCGGTCTTCATCTCCGCGACCTGGCCGAGGTGCAGCGCGGCGCCGCCCATGAGCTGCGCCTTGAAGTGCCGCTGGTTCAGGACCCGCTTGGCGGCCTCGCGGGCCACCGCGAACGCCTCGGGCAGCAGGTCGTCGAGGGTCTCGTCGTCGGCGTAGCGCTTCTTGAACTCGTCGGTCTTGTCGCGCAGCTCCTCGTCGGAGAGATCGACCAGGTCCTCTTCCAGCGTCTCGATGTGGTCTGCGATATTGCGCAGCCGCTTGAGCATCTTGCCCTCGCCCGCGCGCAGAATCCGGGAGAACACCATCCGAGTCGACCTCGCTCGCTGATAGTCGTGCACCCGTCGCGGGGCGCGGTTCCTGGCCATCGTAGGCAACCCGCCGCCTCGCGTGCACCGACGTGCCCCGACGGCGCTCGGCGAGGCACCCGGGCCACCACCTACCAGGGGGTAACGGATCAGGGTCCGCGAGGGTTCCGCCACCCGCCGCCGCGCCCCGGAACGCGGGTCCCGGGGCGCGGCGGCGGTGGTCGGACGGGGCTGGATCAGACGAGGCGGATGACGCCGTAGTCGAAGGCCCTGCGCCGGTAGACGACGCTGGGCGAGCCGGAGTCGACGTCGGCGAACAGGTAGAAGTCGTGGCCGACCAGTTCCATCTCCTCCAGGGCCTGGTCGACGGTCATCGGCTTCGCCGGGTGCTCCTTCTCCCGGACGATGGTGCCGGGGAGGTTGTCCGGCAGGTCGTCCCAGGACTGCTGCTCCGGCACGTCCTGGCCGGGCAGGGCGGTGGCGGGCAGGTCCAGTACGGCCGTGTGGCCGTTGGGTCCCAGCGCCTTGGCGCCGAGCGCGGTGGCCTCGGCGACGGAGGCGGGACTGCGCCGCCCGTGGTGGACCCGCCTGCGGTCGTGCTGGCGGCGCAACCGGTTCTCGAGCTTGCCGACGGCGACGTCGAGCGCGGCGTAGAAATCGCCTGCGCAGGCCTCGGCGCGGACGGCGGGGCCCTTGCCCACACCGGTGATCTCGACGCGCTGGCAGTTCTTGGCCTGCCTGCGGTTGGGCTCGTGGAACAACTCGACGTCGAAGCGGATGACCTTGCGGTCATAGCGCTCCAGACGGGAGAGCTTCTCTTCCACGTGCGCCCGGTAGTGCTCGGGCACCTCGACGTTACGGCCCTTAACCACGATGTCCATACACGACCTCCCTCGCGTGACGCGAGATGTTGGTTCCGCCGAAAGACTTCAGCGCCGGGATCGTCTGGATTCCAAGCCCAGAACAGGGCGTGACCTAGGGGGACAACCCCCACCCGGTCAGCGCGCCACCGGCGCCAGGGTCATGGGCTACTCGCCTCCTCCCGCCATCCGGGAACGGTGATAGCGCAGCACGCTAGCCCCGGATTCACCTGCGCGACAGCCCCCGACACGGAGGACGTCCGTCCGTGACCGCGAATAACTGCCAGCGACCGAAATCCCGGTGAGATCCGGGCGAACCCAGACCAAACGTTCGATTGGGCGAACTTGTTGTCACCCGATCGACGCATCGCGCACCACGCCGGGTTGGTGTACAACCACGCCCGGCGTACGGGGCCGTCCCCGCGGTGCTCACCGTTGAGCCGCATACCCGGCCAACGCACGGGAACGAGCGTGGGTTCCCTCCTGTGGTTCACCCGTTCAGCCGCGCGCCTTCTCGCGATGCGGACGGTCATGCTGCCACGCAGACAACAACGGCGGCCACTTTTGTCCCGTGCCCGCGCAGAGCCCGCGCGCACGCCACCGCGCTGGCCCCGGTCGTGAGGACGTCGTCGACGAGCACGACCGGCGTGTCGGGCAGCGCCTCCGGCCGCACCCGCAGGTGTCGGGCGAGGTTGCGCCCGCGCTCCCGCGCGCCCAACCCCACGGAGTCCCGCGCGCCCCGCCCCAGCACCAGCGGCTCGGCGACGGGCAGCCCCACGCGCCCGCCGACCTCGCGCGCGATGGCGGTCATGTGCGGCCCGCCCCGGCGCCTGCTCGCCGCGGGCCGCGACGGCACCGGCACGAGCGTCAGCGGCCGCGCGGGCGGCACGCCGGACACGAGCGCGGCGGCGATGACCGGGTAGAGGTCGCGCCGGTTGCGCTCCTTGGCCGCGATGACGAGGCGGCGAGCCGGACCCGCGTACGCCGCGGCGGCCGTCGTGGGCGGCAGGTGCGGCCGGTGCACGGGGAAGGGCGCGGCGAGGGCGCCCGCGCAGGTCTGGCACCACGGGGTGTCCTGCCTGCCGCAGCCCGCGCAGCGGGTGGGGAGCAGGGCGTCGAGGAGCGCGCGCAGCAGGGCGCGGGCCGGGTTGCGCTTCGTCATGGCGGTCAGGGTGGACCAGATCGCCGGATCGTGCGCAAAACTATCCACAGGCTACGGAAAAGCGCAGGTCAGCCTGGGTAGAACGGGATCGAACCGGCGGGCTGGCTGTGCTGGTGGGACAGCCAGACCTTGCCCGCCTCCAGCGTCGACCACAGCCCGAGCTTGTCCATCACCAGCGTCGCCCGGCTGGGGCCAGCGGTGATCGCCGAGACCGGCAGGGTCAGGTTGGCGGAGTTGTAGATCGTGTACGAGTAGCCGTCGATGGGCAGCGCGGCCACCGGCTTGCTGATGTCGTTGGTCGCCACGATGAGGGTCTGCCGGTCGAGCCAGTCGACGCTGACCACGTCGCTGAAGACCCCGCCCTGGATGGTCAGCGGGCTCTGCACGGCCACGCCGCCGTCGCGGTTGCGGATGATCGGGGCGATGCGCACCTGGCCGTCGATCACGGCGACCAGCCGCACGCCGTCGCGGGACAGCCGCAGGTCGGTGATCTCGCCGCCGCCACGGGTCAGCTCGGTGGCCTCGACCGGGTAGTTGTCCCAACCGCCCTCGGGGCCGCGGGCGACCCGGTTGACGATGGTGCCGTCCTGAACCGTCCACACCTCGTTGGGCGGGGTGTTCTCGCTGGCGCTGTGCAGCCAGGTCGGGCGGGTCAGCGACCGGGTGGGGGTCATGCTGATCTCGGACAGGTCGCCGTCGACCGGGCCGACCCGCAGCCGAGGGCCCGTCGAGGTGCGCTGCACGACGGCCAGCGTGCTGCCGTCGAGGGACAGGCCCGCCGAGGCGATGTCGTAGGCCCCGGAGCCCGCCGGGCCGGAGATCGGCTTGCCGTCGCGCAGGGAGATGACGCGCCCGTTGGTGACCGCCTGCCCGACCAGGTCGGGCCTGGAGGTCGTGAGCTTCTCGAACGGGTCGAGGTCGATCTGGCGCCAGTCCTCCTGCTGCGGGAGCAGTTGCCGGTCCTCGCTCTGGATGCGCAGCGGGCTGGTCGTCACGTCGCTGAGCGTGTAGACCAACTGGGCGATGATCTTCTGCCGCTCCTCGGAGGACTTGTCCACCGAGGCGAAGTTGATCTTGATGGCGCCGTCGGGCTCCTGCAGCACGTTGGTGCGCAGCACCAACCCGTCGAGCTGGTTGGCGACGGCCCCCTTCAGCGAGTCGGACGGCCCGGTCAGCAGCAGCTCGACGACCTTGGCCTCCAAGCCGTCGCGCGGGACCGCCGGGACGAAGCGCGGGTCGGGCACCAGCACGCTCTCGTCCGGGTCGAAGAACTGCAGGTTGACCCGGCTGTAGGCGGTGGCGAAGGCGCTCTCGGTGATCAGGACGGTGTCCGGCGCCTCGGTGATCCGCCACTGCCCGCTCGGCTGGCGGGTGACGGTGAAGCGGTAGGCGGCGTTCTGCACCGAGGCGTAGTAGTTCTGCAGCGGTCCCAGCCGCCCGATCGTCGCGCCCTCGAGCAGGATCACGACCACGTCGGCGTCCCCGGTCGGGACGCTCTCGGGCCGGGTGCTGGGGCTGTTGGCGATGATCGTCGGCTCGGCGACCCCGTCCCACTCCCGCGCCGCGTCCCCCGCCAGGTAGGTCTGGGCGGCCTCCGACGAGCCGGTCTTGGTGACGAACTCGCCGACCAGCGCGTACGCGTTCAGGTTGGGGGTCGGGTCGTCGACCTTGGGCGTCTTCTGCTCGTCGGACTCCTGCACCACCCTGGGCATGGTCGATTCCGGGATGTTGGCGCACCCCCCCGCCAGCACCAGGGCGGACAGCAGCGCCAGCAGCACCGAGCCGGATCTGGACCACCTGCTCACGAGCGCACCTCCTCAGCACCAGCGTCCACGGAACCGGCCTCGATCGCCACGTCCGCGTCGGCGGTGTAGTCCTCCGGCGGCAGCGGCAGCGGGCTCTCCCCGTACTCGTCGCGCGCCATCCGGGGCAGCGTCAGCCGGAAGCAGGCGCCGTGGCCCCGCTCGCCCCAGGCGTCGAGGCCGCCGCCGTGCAGCCGCGCGTCCTCCAGGCTGATGGCCAGGCCGAGACCGGTGCCGCCGGTCTGCCGGTTGCGCGAGGGGTCGGCCCGCCAGAACCGGTTGAACACCAGCTCGGCCTCCCCGGGGCGCAGGCCGACGCCGTGGTCGCGCACGGTCACCGCGATCGCGTCGGCGGACATGGCCATGCGCAGCTCGACCGGCCTGCCCTCGCCGTGGTCGATGGCGTTGGCCAGCAGGTTGCGCAGGATCCGCTCGACCCGGCGCGACTCGACCTCGGCGGTGACCTCCTCCTCCGGCAGGTCCAGCACGATCTCGGTGCCGACGTTGCGGGCGATGACGCGCACCGACTCCACCGCGCGCCGGGCGATGGCGCGCACGTCGGCGTACTCGGCGACCAGATCCTCCACCCCGGCGTCGAGCCGGGAGATCTCCAGCAGGTCGCCCAGCAGCGACTCGAACCGGTCCAGCTCGTCGACCAGCAGCTCGGTGGAGCGCGACAGGCCCGCGGGGAACTGGGCGCGGGAGGCGTGCAGCACGTCGGCGGCCATCCGCACGGTGGTCAGCGGGGTGCGCAGCTCGTGCGAGACGTCCGAGGTGAACCGGCGCTGGAGCTGGCCGAACTCCTCGAGCTGGCGGATCTGGTGCTCGATGCTCTCGGCCATCTCGTTGTAGGACTGCGCGAGCCTGGCCACGTCGTCCTCGCCCACCACGACCATCCGCTCGTCGAGCTCACCGTTGGCGAAGCGCTCGGCGGCGCGCGCGGCGCGCCGGACCGGCAGCACCACCTGTCTGGTGACGAGGTTGGTGATGCCCGCGAGCAACAGCAGCAGCACGAGGCCGCCGACGACAAGAGTGGACTGCTCGGTGCTGATGGTGCTCTGCTCCGCGGTGAGCGGGTAGAGCATGTAGAGCTGCAAGGGCAGGGTGGTGCTCAGAGCGGAGACGGGGGCCCCGACGATCAGGTAGGTGATCCGGCTGTTCTGCCGCTCGACGGTGTAGATCTGGGTGGCGGTCCGGCGCGGGTCGCTGAGGACGAACTCGCGCAGCGAGACCGGCACCGCGTCGTAGTCGCCCGCGAAGCTGACCTGGTCGCGGGCCATGCCCTTGTCGTCGTTGACCAGGACCGGCTCGAACGCGCCCGCGGAGCTGTCCGGCGAGAGGCTGGTCAGGCGGTTGCGGGCGCTGGTCAGCCGGTTGCGGACGACCTCGGAGTCCAGGCTGATCCCGACCAGCTCGCGCTCGGCGATCTCGACCGCGGCCCTGGTCTGCTGGACCGCCGCCTCCTCCTTGGCGGCGATGAGGCGGCCGGTGATCTGGTTCTGCAGGACGATGCCCAGCACGAACACGACAGCGGAGCCCAGCGCGAGGGTGCTGACCACGACGCGCAGTTGCAGTGACCGGCGCCACAGTTCACTGAGGACGGTCGACCGCCGCCGACCCGCGGCGACGGCACGGCGGGCGGCGGCGACGAGCCGGGTGCCGTTGGCGCGCACCCGACCCGCCCGGGTCACGGCGGGCCGGCCTTGTACCCGACGCCGCGCACGGTCAGGACGACCTCGGGGTGCTCCGGGTCGCGCTCGACCTTGGAGCGCAGCCGCTGGACGTGCACGTTGACCAGGCGGGTGTCGGCGGCGTGCCGGTAGCCCCAGACCTGCTCGAGCAGCACCTCGCGGGTGAAGACCTGGCGCGGCTTGCGGGCCAGGGCGACCAGCAGGTCGAACTCCAGCGGGGTCAGCGCGATGGCGCGGCCGTCGCGGGTGACCTCGTGGCCGGGCACGTCGATGGTGAGGTCGCCGATGCCCAGGGTCTCGGCGGGCTCGTTCTCGGTGCGGCGCAGCCGGGCGCGCACGCGGGCGACGAGCTCCTTGGGCTTGAACGGCTTGACCACGTAGTCGTCGGCGCCGGACTCCAGGCCCAG
This sequence comes from Actinokineospora pegani, assembly GCF_009745975.1. GTDB lineage: Bacteria > Actinomycetota > Actinomycetes > Mycobacteriales > Pseudonocardiaceae > Actinokineospora > Actinokineospora pegani. The sequence continues at coordinate 210,786 of NZ_WHOL01000098.1, forward strand.
GACGATGTCGACGGTGTCGCTCTTGGCCGTGAGCATGACGATCGGCACGCCGGACTCGCCGCGGATGGCCTTGCAGACGTCGATCCCGTTCATCCCGGGCAGCATCAGGTCGAGCAGCACCAAGTCGGGTTTGAGCTCGCGCAGCGCGGGCAGGGCGCGAGAGCCGTCAGCCACCACGGCCGTGTCGAACCCCTCGCCGCGCAGCACGATGGTGAGCATCTCGGCGAGAGCCGGGTCGTCGTCCACTACCAGCACACGTGCCTTCATGGTCACATCGTCGCACTGCGGCGCCCGGAGGCGCGAGCAGCCCTCGCGCAGGTATGGTTGAAAATTGAATGACCGATACCGAGGGAGTGCCGTGATGGGAATCCGCAGGCTCAACCACGCCGTGCTGTACGTGCGCGACATCGACCGCTCGACGGCGTTCTACCGCGACCTGCTCGGCTTCACGGTGATCACCGAGTTCCCAGGTCGGGCGGTGTTTCTGCGCGCCGCGGAGTCAGACAACGACCATGACCTGGGGTTGTTCCAGGTGGGGGCGGCGGCGGTGGGGCCGGTGCCGGGGCAGGTGGGGCTCTACCACCTGGCGTGGTCGGTGGGGACGCTGGTCGAGCTGGCCGACTTCGCCGCCCGGCTCGGTGCGGCGGGGGCGCTGGTCGGCACGTCCGACCACGGGGTGTCGAAGTCGCTGTACGCGAAAGATCCGGACGGGGTGGAGTTCGAGGTGTCGTGGTTCGTGCCCCGGGAGCGGGTGACGGCGGAGATGGAGGCGGTGGGGGTGTTGCCGTTGGACCTGGAGGGGGAGATCGGGCGGTGGGGCGGGGACGTGGTGGGGGCTGCTTAGGGGGTCTGGCCTGCGAAAAGAGTGGATTCTTCGCTTGGGCGGCTCGTTGGGGTGGGTGCGCTGCCACGGGGGCAGGGGCAAGAGCGGGGGGCTAGGCCAAGAGGCTTGCGGCTAGGGCGTCTATGTCGGTGGGGGCGTCGCCGGGGAGGGTGGTCCAAGGGGAGAGCCAGGAGGTTCGGGCAAGTTGGGTGTAGGCGGTCGACACCCGGGCTTGCAGGGGGGTGTCGGACTCCCAGTTGTCGCGGGGGCGGCCCGGCTCGGTGGTGGCTCGGCCCTTGGCTCGCTCGGCGGCCAGTTCCGTGGGGACGCTCAGCAGGAGGTGGCGGTGGGGTACCGGCAGGTCGTAGCGGTCGATCTCCATGGCCAGGACCCAGTCGGTGAACTCGCCGGGGGCCGACTGGTGGAGGCGGGCGGAGCCGTAGGCGGCGTTGGAGGCTATGTAGCGGTCCAGCAGGAGGACGTCGTGGGTGGTCAGGGCCGCTAGGAGGTCGTCTCGGGCGCCGTGGCGGTCCAGGGCGTAGAGGGCGCCCATGCCGTACACGTCGTCGGCCAAGGGGCCTGCTTTGCCGTAGAGGGCGTCTCGGATGAGCTGGGCCTCGGCCGACACCTCGTAGCGGGGGAAGGCGAGGGTGGCCACCGTCGCGCCCCTGGCCTCGAAGGCGGCGGTGAGCTTGTCGGCGGTGGTGCGCTTGCCCGCGCCGTCCACGCCCTCGATCACGATGAGTCGACCCACGGGCCAAGACCCTACCGAGGGACCGGGGGCAGTGCGGCTGTCAGAGGGGTCTCCCCTCCCCTCCGACAGCCGCGCCACCCCCTAACCCACCCCGGGGCGGCTCACCGGCCTGACGCGCCCCCTGCGCGCGCCAGAACTTTTCTAGATCGTTCCGGTGCCCCCAGGCGTTACACCCCGCTGGTGGGCACACCCTGACAGACGTCTGCCCCGGCACGCGGGTTGCGTGCCGGGGCAGAGGAGTCGTGATCAGTGCTCGTCAGTAGCGGTAGTGCTCCGACTTGTACGGGCCCTCGACGTCGACGTCGATGTACTCGGCCTGCTCCTTGGAGAGCTGGGTGAGCACGCCGCCGAGCGCCTCGAGGTGGATGCGGGCCACCTTCTCGTCGAGCTTCTTCGGGAGGCGGTAGACCTCCTTGTCGTACTCCTCGTGCTTGGTGAACAGCTCGACCTGGGCGATCACCTGGTTGGAGAAGGAGTTCGACATGACGAACGAGGGGTGGCCGGTGGCGTTGCCCAGGTTCATCAGGCGGCCCTCGGACAGCACGATGATCGAGTGCCCGTCCGGGAACACCCACTCGTCGACCTGCGGCTTGATGTTGATCCGCTGGATGCCGGGGTAGCGGGCCAGGCCCGCCATGTCCAGCTCGTTGTCGAAGTGGCCGACGTTGCCCAGGATCGCCTGGTGCTTCATCTGCGCCATGTGCTCGGCCATCACCACGTCCTTGTTGCCCGTGGTGGTGATCACGATGTCGGCGATGCCGACGACGTCCTCGAGGCGCTTGACCTCGTATCCGTCCATCGCCGCCTGCAGGGCGCAGATCGGGTCGATCTCGGTGACGATCACCCGGGCGCCCTGCGCGCGCAGCGACTCCGCCGAGCCCTTGCCCACGTCGCCGTAGCCGCAGACGAGCGCGACCTTGCCGCCGATGAGGACGTCGGTGCCGCGGTTGATGCCGTCGACGAGCGAGTGGCGGATGCCGTAGCGGTTGTCGAACTTCGACTTGGTGACCGAGTCGTTGACGTTGATCGCCGGGAAGAGCAGCTCACCGGCGGCGGCGAGCTGGTAGAGCCGCAGCACGCCGGTGGTGGTCTCCTCGGTGACGCCGCGGATGCCGTCGGCGATCTTGGTCCACTTGTCCGAGGACTGCGCGAGCGAGGCGCGCAGCGTCTCGAGGATGATGACCCACTCCTCGGGGTCGTTGTCCTCGGCGTTGGGCACCACCCCGGCCTGCTCGTACTGCTTGCCCTTGTGGACCAGCAGGGTGGCGTCGCCACCGTCGTCGAGGATCATGTTGGGACCCTGGCCGTCCGGCCAGGTCATCATCTTCTCGGTGGCCCACCAGTACTCGGGGAGGGTCTCGCCCTTCCACGCGTACACCGGGACGCCCTTGGGCTCCTCCGGCGTGCCGTGCTTGCCGACCACGACCGCCGCCGCGGCGTGGTCCTGGGTGGAGAAGATGTTGCACGAGCACCAGCGCACCTCGGCGCCGAGGGAGACCAGGGTCTCGATCAGGACGGCGGTCTGCACCGTCATGTGGAGTGAACCGGAGATCCGCGCGCCCTTGAGCGGGTAGACCTCCGCGTACTCGCGACGCAGGGCCATCAGGCCCGGCATCTCGTGCTCGGCCAGCCGGATCTCCTTGCGGCCGAACTCGGCCAGGGACAGGTCGGCGACCGCGAAATCAATACCGTTGCGGGTCTGCGCAAACCTCGCCCCGGATTCGGTCCGCGTGTCTTCTGCGGTCATCGGGTGAATCCTCCAGACTTCGACTCGGACAAGACACTACCGTTGCCGCGTCGGCGGGCGATCAGCCGAAACGGTTGAGCCCACCCCTACTCCGCTTCGGACCACGGACGCACAGCGTGCCCGACCCGGTCGGCACGCCCGCACCCTGGGAGGACCGTGCTGCTGCCCGGAACCGAGACGCGGGTCGTCGAGCTGCGGGTGCACGGGGTCATGGGCACCGACGCGGCCTCCCTGGTCACCGCTGTCGCCGCGGTGGACGTCGCGGGCGACGGTGTCGGGCGGCTGGTCCGCCCGGCCGACCGCCTGCAGCGCCCGGCCCCCGGCCCGGTGCTGCGCGCCGAGGGCCGGTCGGTGCCGCGCGTGGTCGAGGGCTACCTGTGGGGGGCGATGACCTCCGGCGGCTGGGCCAAGGCGGCGTGGGCGCTGCTGTTCCCGTTCTCGCTGGCCAACATGGCGCACTGGATGCTGCCGCCGGTGCCCGCCGGGCACCGGGTGGGGACGCCGCTGCTGGCCACCGCCAGGGCGTTGGTGCGGGTGGCCGCCCTGCTGCTGACGGCGCTGCTGGTGACGCAACTGGCGGTGGTGACCCTCGACCTCGTCGCCGTGCAGTGCCTCGCGCCGGGGGTGGACTGCCTGTCGTGGGTGCCGGAGCGGGCGCGCGCGGCCTACCCGTTCCGGCAGGCGGTGGGACTGCTGCCGGTGCTGGCCGCGGTGTTCGTCCTGCACCGGATCTCCCGCGTGCGCTGGGCGCCGGACCAGCGGGTGCGCCAGGTGGTCCGCGAGGACCTGCCGGGGCGCAGGCTCGTGGCCGACCCGGACACCCCGTCGCTGCGCCTGCTGCACCTGGTGGTCGGGCTGGCCTCGGTGTCGGTGCTGGTGCTCGGCGGGCCGGTCGAGGTGCCGGAGGACCTGCTGGCGCGGGTGCTGTGGTTCGCGGCGCTGGGGCTGGCGGGGCTGTGCCTGCTGGCCGCGCTGCTGCTCGACGACCCGCGCGGGGCGGGCGGCTCGTCGCTGGACGACGCGGTGCGCAGGGCGTTCTCCCCGCTGGTCCGCAGGGTCCTGCTCGGCCTGGCGGTGGTGCTGCTGGCGACCGCGGGGCTGACCACCCCGCTGGCCGTGGAGGTGGCGGGGACCGGGCCGACGGTCGAGGTGGTCGTGGCGCTGCTGTGCGGCGTCGTCGTGCTCTTCGGCGTGGTGCTGCTGCCGTTGGCGCTCATCGGCCGCCGGGCGTACTGGGCCGCGCGGCCGCGCGAGCAGCGCCCGTGGGCGGGCGGCTGGATGGCCGCCCCGGTGCTGTCGTTCGGTGTGCTGCTCGGCGGCGGCTTCGGCGCGGGTCTGGCGATCGCGGTCGGTCAACTGATCGGCACCGGCACCCGGCTGCCCGCGGGCTACGAGCCGGTGGCGCTGCTGTGGGGCGCGGCGGCGGCGCTGGGCGTCGTAGTCGGCGCGGTGCTCGGCGTGGTCGCCGGGGTCCGGCTGCTGCGCGGGTCCGGCTACGCCGAGGCGGGCCTGCTGCACCCCGACCGCCCCGCCGACGCGGTGCGGGCGTGGCGGATCGCCGGGTGGCAGCGGCGCAACCTGCACCGGGTGGTGCTGGTCGTGTCATCGGTGCTGACCGCGGGCGCGGCGGGCGCGACCTCGCTGCGGCTGACCGGCTTCACCTCGCCGTGGTGGGCCGACGCGCTCTCCGCGTTCGGGGTGCTGGCGCTGGGCGCGCTGGCCGGGATGCTGCTGCGCGCGGTGTACAACGCCGCCCGCCAGCCCGCCGCGGGCCGCAAGCTGGGGGTCATCGCCGACCTGGCGTCGTTCTGGCCGCGCGACGCGCACCCGGCGGTGCCGCCCTGCTACGCGCTCAAGGTGGTGCCGGAGCTGACCGCGCGGGTCGTCGAGCACCTCAAGGACCCCGGCACCCGGGTCGTGCTGACCGGCCACAGCCAGGGCAGCCTCCTCGTCGCGGTGACCGCGTCGCGGCTGCTGGCCGTGCTGCCGCAGCGAGACGTCGAGCGCATCGGCGTCGTGACCGCCGGGTCCCAGCTCCAGTGGGCCTACCCGAGGGCGTTCCCGTCGATCGTGTCGCACCCGAGCCTGCTGAACCTGTTCGGCGCGCTCAACGGCCGCTGGCGCTCGGTGTGCCGGGGCACCGACCCCATCGGCGGCGCGGTGACGACCTGGGCCCGGCAGGTCTACGACGGGGGCCTGCTGGGGACCGGCTACCGCCCCGATGGCACCGAGGGACCGCTGACCGCCGCCGCGCGCAGCCCGCACGGCGCACTGGTGCTGGGCGGCGACCACTTCGTGCCCGACCCGATGGCCACCCCGCTCCCCGGACGGCGGTGGACCCCGGGCACCCTCGCCCACGGCGACTACCCGGCGGACCCGGAGTGGGACCGCGCGGTGGCGATGGCGGCGGGCCTGAACCCGGACGCCTCCGAGCGCGGGGACCTGGCGTGGCCGCCGCGTCCGGCTGGCTCGCCGAAGGAGGAGGCCTTGCAGGATAAGGACGTCAAGGATGAGCGGGCACAGCCGAAGGCTGACATCGCTGGGGACGAGGGCACGGTTGCCACGTAGGTTTTGGGGGTTGTCTGGAAGTTGTCCACAGGCAAGATCGACTTGGGGGTCTCCTTCGGGCTAAGCCGGTAGAATGGATCTCGGGACGCCCCCAGAGGCCGCCCGCCAGTTGGGGCTGGTCGAGCAGACGTTGCGGAACAGGGTCGAGGCGCACCGGAAAAGCACCCCCGAGGACGCCGCCCCGTTGGGTTTGGACGAGCGGGCCCGCTTGCGGGAACTGGAGCGGGAGAATCAGGAGCTGAGGACGAAGAACGAGTTCCTGGGAAAGGCCGCGGCTTTCTTCGCCCTCGACTATCGGTGACCGAGATCTACGAGTTCATCGACGGCGAGAAGGGCGCGTATCCGGTGACGTCGATGTGCGAGTGAGTTCGGCGACCGCAGAACGGCGAGAATCGTTGAACGACGAGATCGGGGTGGTGTTCGCCGAGTCCCGCCGCACCTACGGCTACCGCCGGGTCCACGCCGCCCTGGCAAGGGCGTCCACACGGGCCCCGAGTTGGTGCGGGCGCTGATGCGCGAGCTGGGCCTGGTCCCGGTCGGGCCCCGACCGAGGCAGGTCACGACCGTGCGGGCGCCGGACGTCCACGCCGTGCCGGATCTGATCGGCCGCGATTTCACAGCCGATCGCCCGGGGCACAAACTCGTCGGTGACATCACCTACATCCCGACAGGGCAGGGGTGATTGTACCTGGCGACCGTCATCGACTGCGCCACCCGAAAAGTCATCGGTTGGACCACCGCCGATCACATGAGCCGAAAACCACTACCACCACACCAAAACAGCAGCCTGAAACCCAACTAACCACCGTCCGAGAACTCCATGGCAGACCAGAGGTGTCGCGGGGTGTGGTGTCGCGGAGGGGCGATCGCGCTCAGCGGACTTTCTTGAGCCACCAGCGCTGCCAGGGCGTTTCGATCGCTCGGGGGTGGTAGGTCGCGCGGGTCCAGCGGAACGCCTCGGTCGGGGTCAGGCCGTCGAGTACGGCCAGGGCGGCGATGGCGGTGCCCGTGCGGCCGATGCCGCCTCGGCAGGCGATCTCGACCAGTTCGCCTGACTTGGCGCGGGTGTTGAGGTCTTTCAGCGCGGTCAGGGTGTCCGGGGTGGAGCGCGGGGTGCGGAAGTCGGGCCAGATCAGGTTTGTGTGTGGCCACGGGTAGGTGGGGTGTGGGACGAGGTAGACGCCGAAGGTGGGGGGTGGGGTGGGGGTGGTGGCGATGGGGCGGCCGCGGATCGTGCCGCCTGCGGGGAGTTCGATGGTCTTCATGTCAGCTCGCTCGTGATCAGGTGGGTGGCTGCCCCGGGGTGGCCTGCCGCGGTCAGCAGTCCGGCCGGGGCCAGGACGTGGTGGCGGTCGACTGCGAGGCGGGCCGTGCGCAGCAGGGGGCGCAGGGCCGGGTCGTCGCGCAGGGCGTGCTCGACGTCGTCGAGCGACTTGGCGTGGCGGAACGCGCCGCCGGAGAGGACCACGAGGCCGAGGCCGAGCGGTCCGAAGGATGAGCCCACCGCCTCGAGGTGGCGGCGGATGGCGAGGCGGGCGGCGAGGGTGGCCAGGCGCAGGTCGGTGGCGGCCTCGGCGGGGGTGCCCGGGACGTCCGCGACGGCGGTGGCGCGGTGGTCGGCGGCGGCGGACAGGGCCGGGTCGGGTTCGACCAGCCGCGCGGTGGTGGCCTCGGCGACGACGCCGGGGGCGGACCAGCGCACGCCCAGGTCGCCCTCGACGGTGCGGCGGTCGGCCGGGAGGGCGACGGCGCCGGTGGGCGCGTCGGCGGTGGGGGCGGCGGAGTACACGTCCGTCGTCGCGCCGCCGACGTCGACGACGAGGACCGCGCCGGTGTCGGCGGTGGCGGAGGCCAGCAGCGACACCCCGGTCAGCACCGCGTCCGGGGTGACCGCGCGGACCAGGTCGCGGAAGCGGCGCCCGCGCGAGAGGCCCTTGCCGCCGATGACGTGGCGCAGGAACACCTCGCGGATGGCGGCGCGCGCCGGGCCGGGCTCGAGTTCCCCGATGTCGGGCAGGACGTTGTCGGTCGCGACGACCGTGCGGCCCGCCAGCAGCCCGTGCGCCTCGGCGCGCGCGTCGGCGTTGCCCGCCAGCACGATCGGGAACCGCACCCTGGCCGCGCCCAGCCTGCGCGCGTTGTGCAGCAGGGTCCTGCGGTCGCCGCCGTCGGTCCCGCCGACCAGGAGCACGACGTCGGGCTCGCTCGCGCGCAGCTCCCGCACGCCCGCCCCGTCGAGGTCCCCGGCGGCGACGTGCACGACCTTCGCCCCCGCCGACAGCGCCACCCGCCGCCCGGCCTCCGCGCTGACCAGCCGCTCCTGCCCGACAACGGCCAACCGCAGCCCACCGCCCGCCGACGAGCACACCAGCGACGGCCGGGCCCCCAGCTCCCCCGCCACCGCGTCGATGCCGCGCAGCACCTCCGGCGGGGTCGTCGCGTGCTGGGCGGTGCGCAGCAGGGCGCCCCCGTCCGAGACGAGGGCGCCCTTGGTCCAGGTGGACCCGACGTCCAGGCAGAGCAGCGGCACGGACCGGATGCTAGTGGCCCGGCCCAGAACGTTCACCCCGTCTCGACCCGCCCATACACGGCGAACGTTCGAGCCGAGCCACTAGCTCTTGTCCACCGGGTCGCCTGCCTTGTCCTCCAGCACGGAGCGCCGCCTGCTGTAGACGAAGTAGATCAGCACGCCCAGGGCCATCCAGATCACGAACCGGACCCAGGTGAGCACGGTCAGGTTCAGCATCAGCCACAGGCAGGCGGCGATCGCCAGGCCCGCCACCCACTTCACCGCGGGCACGCGGAAGGCGCGCGGCAGGTCCGGCCGGGTCCTGCGCAGCACGACCACACCGGCCGAGACCAGGATGAAGGCGAACAGCGTGCCGACGTTGACCATCTCCTCCAGCTTGTCCGCGGAGAAGAAGGTCGCGGCCACGGCGATCAGGCCGCCGACGACCAGGGTCGCGCGGGCCGGGATGCCGTTGGCGTTGGTCTTGGCCAGCTTGCGGGGCAGCAGCCCGTCGCGGGACATCGCGAAGATGATGCGGATCTGGCCCAGCATCAGCACCATCACCACGGTCGTCAGACCCGCCAGCGCGCCGATCGAGATGACCTGCGCCGCCCAGTCGATGCCGTTGGCGGAGAACGCCGTCGCCAGCGTCTTCTTGCTCTCGGTGCCGTCGGGGTTGGTGGTGGACAGCTCGGTGTAGTTGACCATGCCGACCACGACCAGCGAGACCGCGACGTAGAGCACGGTGACGATCGACAGCGAGGCGAAGATGCCGCGCGGCACCGACTTCTGCGGGTTCTTGGTCTCCTCGGCGGTGGTCGCGACGATGTCGAACCCGATGAACGCGAAGAACACCAGCGACGCGCCCGCCAGCAGCCCCAGGACGCCGAACGAGCTGCCCTCGCTGCCGGTCAGGAACGACAGCAGCGACTGGTCGACGCCGGTCGCCACGGCCGGGCCCGAGCCCGGCTCCGGGATGAACGGGGTGTAGTTGGCCGCCTTGACGTAGAACAGGCCGAGCACGATCACGAACAGCACGATGGCGACCTTGATCGCGGTGATCACCATGCTCACCCGCGAGGACAGCTTGGTGCCCACCGCCAGCAGCGCCACCAGCGTGGTCACCAGCACCAGCGCGCCCCAGTCGGCCTCGACGAACCCGAGGTCGACCACCGTCGCGGTGGTGCTGGCGGGGTCGAACCCGAACAGGTACCCCAGCACCGTGTTCAGGTAGGTCGACCAGCCCTTGGCCACCGCGGCGGAGCCGACCGCGAGCTCCAGGATCAGGTCCCAGCCGATGATCCAGGCGACGAACTCGCCGAAGGTGGCGAAGGAGAACGTGTACGCGCTGCCCGCGACCGGGACGGTGGAGGCGAACTCGGCGTAGCACAGCGCCGCCAGCGCGCAGGCCACCGCGGCGATGACGAACGCGATCGACACCGAGGGCCCGGAGTAGTCGCCCGCCGTGCGCGCGGTCAGGGTGAAGATGCCCGCCCCGATGACCACGGCGACACCGAAGACCGTCAGGTCCCATGTGGACAGGTTGCGGCGGAGCCTGGTGTCGGGCTCGTCGGTCTCGGCGATGGACTGCTCGATGGACTTCGTGCGGAACAGGCCGCTTCGCGGCACGGTCCACCTCCCCTCGGCGTCGGCTGCGCAGAACCACGCGAGGCTACCCCCGTGGTGGGTAGTTCGCCGGAAGTGCGGCAGCCGGTGGGAGTTGTCCGGGCGCGGGGGCCAGCGCCGGGCCCCCGCGCCCTGCTCCGTCAGACCTCGGCGGGCGGGGTGGCGAGCTTGTCGCGGTAGAGGTCGGGCTCCAGGTAGATCAGCCGGGCGGCGGGCACGGCGGTGCGCACCCGGACCTCGGCGTCGTTGATGGCCTGGGCCACGTCCTCCATCGACAAGTTCGGCCGCAGCGCGATCTTGGCGGCGATCAGCAGCTCGTCCGGGCCGATGTACTGGGTGCGGATGTGGATGATGCGCTCGACCTTGCCGGTCGCCAGCTCGTCCTCGATCGTGGACAGCTCGACGTCGGTGGCGCCCTCGCCGATCAGCAGCGACTTCATCTCGATGATCAGGATGACCGCGATGACACCGAGCAGCACGCCGATGGACACGGTGCCCAGGGCGTCGAACACCGGGTCATCGGTGATCACGGTCAGGCCGACGCCCAGCAGCGCGAGCACCAGGCCGAACAGCGCGCCCGCGTCCTCGAGCAGCACGACCGGCAGCTCCGGGGTGCGCGACTGGCGGATGAAGCCCCACCAGGTGGCGTCGCCCTTGACCTTCCTCGACTCCACGATCGCGGTGTGGAACGAGTAGCACTCCAGGCCGATGGCGACCACCAGGATGACCACCGCCACGATCGGCGAGGTCAGCGCCTCCGGCTCGGACAGCTTGTGGATGCCCTCGTAGAGGGCGAACACCGAGCCCAGGCTGAACAGCATCAGGGCGACGATGAACGAGTAGAAGTACCGGTCGCGGCCGTAGCCGAACGGGTGCTCCTTGTTCGCCTTGCGCAGCGAGGTCTTCTGACCGAGCAGCAGCAGGCCCTGGTTGGAGGTGTCGGCCACCGAGTGCACGGACTCGGCCAGCATCGACGACGAACCCGTGATGAGGAATCCGACGAACTTGGCAATGGCGATCCCGCCGTTGGCGAAGAGCGCGGCGAGGATCGCCTTGGTGCTTCCCCCTGCTGACACGGTGGCTCCCTGGTCCGATGGTCGAGACGCGGTGTCCGACGGGGTGGCAGCCTAGGGGACGCGGTCAGAGCGCGTCGTGCGAGGCCGCGTCGGCGCCCACGGTCGCGACGAAGACCTGGGTGTCGGCGGCCTCCGGGACCAGCACGAGGTCCGGGTCCGAGGCCGGGGCCCACGCCGAGCGGCCCGGCCCCAGGCGCAGCTCGCGCTCCCCGTCGCGCAGCAGGACCGAGCCCGCGCAGCACAGCACCACCCTGGGCGCGCCCGCACCCCCCAGTACGACCTCGTCGCGCTCGGCGCCGTCCCACTGCGCCCTGGCCAGCTCGAACTCCGGCGCGCCGGTCCGGTAGACCTGCCAGCGGCCGCGCCGCTCGCCCGCGGTGACCGGCATGTCCCCGCAGCCGAAGTCGAGCACGCGCAGCAGCTCGGGCACGTCGACGTGCTTGGGGGTCAGCCCGCCGCGCAGGATGTTGTCGGAGTTGGCCAGGATCTCCACGCCGGTGCCGCGCAGGTAGGCGTGCAGGTTCCCGGCGGGCAGGTAGATGGCCTCCCCGGGGCTGAGCACCAGCCGGTTGAGCAGCAGCGCGGCCAGCACGCCCGCGTCGCCGGGGTAGCTCTCCCCCAGCTCCAGCACGGTGCGGCACTCGGTGGTGAACTCGCCGTGGTCCTTGACGTGGCGCACGCACGCGTCGAACAGGTCGGGCAGCAGCGCGGCCAGCGCGGTCTGCGGCAGCGTGATCCACATGGTGAACAGCGCGCGCAGGCCGCCGGAGTCGGGCTGGTTGGCCAGCAGCTCCGCGTACGGGGACAGGCCGGGCGTGCTGACCGCCTCCAGCAGGGCCAGCGTGCGGTGCGGGTCGCGGAACCCGGCCAGGGCGTGGAACTCGGTGAGCGCGCAGACCAGCTCGGGCTTGGCCGTGGGGTCCGGGTAGTTGCGGGTGGCCGCGTCCCGGGCGATGCCCGCCCGCTCCTCGCGCGCGTGCCCCTCGGCGGCCTGCGCGGCCGACGGGTGCGCCTGCAGGCTCAGCGGCTCCTCCACGGCGAGGATCTTGAGCAGGAACGGCAGCCGGTTGCCCCACCTGGCCGCGGTGTCCCCGCCCAGCTCGGCGACCGGGTCGGCGTCGATGCGCGCCAGCAGCGACCGCTCCACACCGGACGCGTCGACCACCCGGGACGGGTCTCCGGGGTGCGCGCCCATCCACAGCTCGGCCTCGGGGTGCGGCGCGGGCGAGGGCTTGCCCAGCAGCTCAGCGAGCGTGGTGCGCGAACCCCACGCGTAGGGGCGCACGGCGTTGCGCAACAGCTCCACTGACCCTCAACTCCCATCGAACCGGCCCGGCGCCCGCCCGGCGCCGCACCACCTACGCGCTACGCCGTCGCAGGCGCGTACCACCCGGCACCGCCCGCCGTCCCGGCCGCCAGCCCCAGGTACAGGGCGGCGAGCTCGAAGCGCAGGGCCAGCACCGCCGCCCGGGTGGGCTCGTCCGCGGTGATCTCCTCGGCCGGGCTGAGCACGTCGACGCCGGGCAGCGTCTGCGCCGACATCCGGCGCACCTGGTCCCCGGGGACCTCGCGCACCGACAGCAGCACCGCCCGCGGCGGGGTCGCCGCCGGGCCGCCGAAGTCGTCGGGGTCGGCGAAGATGTCGCCGCCGGAGGTGGCGCGCACCGCCGCCCGGTGCAGCGCGGTCCGGCTCATCGCCTGCGGGTAGTCGGCCACGTCGCACACCAGGTCGGTGTGGGTGGACAGGGCCTGCGCGGCGTGCCCGGCGACAGCGGTGGCCACCGGGTCGAGCCCCCACAGCAGCGGGGTGTGCTCGGCCAGCCGCAGGGCCAGCGCCTTGGCCGGGTTGACGAAGGACTCGTGGTCGGGGTGGGCGCGCTCGGCCTCGCGGTCGAGCTCGTCGGCCAGGCCCGCCACGTCGGCGCGCAGCAGGCCGAGGGCGACCAGCGCCAGCAGGCCCGCGGCGTAGGCGGTGAAGAACCCGAACCCGGGGCGCACCGGCAGCCGCGGCGCGACCAGCAGCGCGGACCCGGCGGCCGCGGCGGCGACCGGTCCGTCCGGCGGGGCGGTGAGCACGACGGACGTGCCCCGGCGCCCGGCCCGGTCGACGCCCTCGGCCAGCACCCGGTCGCCCGGGTCGTCGGTGTGCGCGATGACCACGTCCAGCGGCCCGACCCAGCCGGGCACCTCGTCGGTCAGCACGACCGGCACGGGGCAGCCCGGGTGCAGCATGGCGGCCAGCAGCCGCGCCACGCCCGGGGCCAGGCCGGGGCGGGTGATCAGCACCAGGGCGCGGGGGCGCAGGCCCTCCAGCCGGTCGACGCCCGCCTCGCGCGCGGCCTCGATGGTGGCGCGGACCTGCGCGCCCGCCCCGGCGACCGCGCGCAGCAGGCCGTCGGGGTCGGCGTCGCGCAGCCGGGCGGCGTCGTCGAGGAGGGTGTCGTCGGGGATGGAGGTCATCAGGGTTCCGTCGGCTCGCCGGGCTCGGTGGCCTCGTCGAGCAGCAGCACCGGCACACCGTCCTCGACGCGGAACACCCGGCCGCACTCGGTGCAGGTCAGGGCGTCGGCCCCGGGGTCGTCGGGGGTGCCGACCGCCAGCGGGGCGTGGTCGGCGGACGGGCACGCGAGGATCTCCAGCAACTGCGGGTCGAGGGTGACTGCCATGGGTTCCTCCTCCGGGGGCGAGGTGTCGCGGGGCGCGGGTGCGAGTTCGGTGCTCGCGGGCCGGTCAGGCCCGCACGACCGCCAGCACCTCGTCGCGCAGCGCGGCGACGGCGGAGTCGTCGGCCGCCTCGACGTTGAGCCGCAGCAGCGGCTCGGTGTTGGAGGCGCGCAGGTTGAACCAGGCGCCGCCGGGCAGCCGCACGGTCAGGCCGTCGAGCTCGTCGAGTTGCACGCCGTCGCGGGCGCCGAACTCGGCCTTGATCGCGGCCAGCCGCCCGGTCTGGTCGTCGACGGTGGAGTTGATCTCCCCGGACGCGGCGTAGCGGTTGTACTCGCGGGTCAGCTCCGACAGCGGGCGGTCCTGCTCGCCGAGCGCGGCCAGCACGTGCATGGAGGCGAGCATGCCGGTGTCGGCCTTCCAGAAGTCCCGGAAGTAGTAGTGCGCGGAGTGCTCGCCGCCGAAGATCGCGCCGGTGGCGGCCATCTCCTGCTTGATGAACGAGTGGCCGACCCGGGTGCGCACCGGGGTGCCGCCGTGCTCGCGGACGATCTCGGGCACCGCGTTGGAGGTGATCAGGTTGTGGATCACCGTGCCGCCCGGGGCCTTGGCCAGCTCGCGCACCGCGACCAGGGCGGTGATCGCGCTCGGCGAGACCGGGTCGCCGTTCTCGTCGACGACGAAGCAGCGGTCGGCGTCGCCGTCGAAGGCCAGGCCGATGTCCGCGCCGACCTCGCGCACCTTGGCCTGCAGGTCGACGATGTTGGCCGGGTCCAGCGGGTTGGCCTCGTGGTTGGGGAAGGTGCCGTCGAGCTCGTAGTACATCGGCGTCACCTCGAGCGGCAGGCCGTCGAGGACCACCGGGACGGTGTGGCCGCCCATGCCGTTGCCCGCGTCGACCACGACCTTGAGCGGGCGGATGCCGGTCAGGTCGACCAGGGTGCGCAGGTGCTCGGCGTAGCCGGAGAGCAGGTCGCGGGTCTCGACCGAGCCGGGCGCGCCGGTGTGCCTGACCGGGGTCTCGGCCTCGATCTCGGCGCGCATGGTGTCCAGGCCGGTGTCCTGCCCGACCGGGGCGGCGCCCGCGCGGCAGAGCTTGATCCCGTTGTACTTGGCCGGGTTGTGGCTGGCGGTGAACATCGCGCCGGGCACGTCCAGGCTGCCGGAGGCGAAGTAGAGCATGTCGGTGCTGGCCAGGCCGATGCTGATCACGTCGACGCCCTCGGCGTTGACCCCGTCGGCGAACGCGGCGGCCAGGCCGGGCGAGGAGTCGCGCATGTCGTGCCCGACGACCACGGTGGGTCCGCCGACCAGGCGGGCGAACGCCGAGCCGGTGGCCCGCACGAGGTCGGCGTCCACCTGCTCGCCGACGACGCCGCGGATGTCGTAGGCCTTGAAGACGCCGGACAGGTCGCGCACGGGTTCTCCCCAGGGTCGGTGGTCGACGGTGGTCGACGGTTGGGCTCCGCCCGGCAGCCTACCGGCGGGGGTCAGTCGTTGACCGGGTCGGGCAGCACCCGCAGGTGGCCCCGCCGCCCGCCGCCGGGCTGGCCGGGGTCGGTCTGCTCCGCGGGCCGGTCGGCCCGGCCCGCCTCCCGCACGGCCTCGGCCAGCGCGGTGAGGTCGTCGACCGAGGGCTCCGGCAGGGCGAAGGACCCGTCGTGGCGCACGACCTCCCAGCCGCGGGGCACGGTCAGCCGCACCGCGTGGTCCTCGCACAGGTCGTAGCTGTGCGGCTCGGAGTAGGTGGCCAGCGGACCGACGACGGCGGTCGACTCGGCGTAGGCGTAAGTCAGCGTGGCGACGGCCGGGTTGAGACACCCGGTTCGTGAACACCGACGCACGCTCCGCACAACCGGTGACGATAGCGCGTCCCCCGTGCCGCGCACCGCAAGAGCACCCGCGACACGCCCCAAGCCCGCCATCCGGTGCATCACAGGCCCAGTACGCTGGCCCGGTGGTCAGCCCCCGCACCCCGCGCCGCCACCCCCGCCGAGCGACCCGCGACCGCCACGGCCGGGGGCTGCGCGGGCCGCTCTACCCGTCGACCCTGCCCGCGGCCGCCACGCGCGCGGAGAAGTTCGACACCCTGGTCCTCGACGCCCTCGAGCCCATCGAGGCGCGGTGGCGCACCGAGTTGACCAAGCTGGACGTGGCTGTGGATGACGTCCCCGAGGTTCCGGACAGCCCTGCCCCGGAGGGTGTCCTGGCTGATGGCGGGGTGCCGCTGGCGCGGCTGGTCTCGGCGGGGGTCGACCGGAGGGGGCAGCCGACTCGGGCTCGGATCGTCCTGTACCGGCGGCCGTTGGAGGCTCGGGCCAAGGACGGCGCGGATCTGGCGGATCTGGTCCATGACGTGTTGGTGGAGCAGGTCGCGGCCTATCTGGGGTTGGACCCCGGTGTGATCGATGGGGAGGGTTAGGTTTCACGGGTGCCTGTGGGGGGTGCTGGATCGGGTGGTTCCGTGTGGCCGGGGACCCCTACGACGATCATGTGCGTGAGGGCAAAAAGTGAGGGGAAAGGCACCCTCACGCCCTCCCGAGGCTTGCACATGATCGCCTCCCCCAACCACACAGAACCACCCGATCCAGCCGTTGGCTGGGAACGGCGCTGGGAGATTTGGGTGGGTGGGGTGCGCTCTTTCTGGGGGCTAAGGGGTCTTTCGTCTGCCGGGGATGGCTGTCAGCAGGGTGAACAGGAGGACGGCGCCCTGGACCAGCAGGAGCACTCCGCGCAGGGCGGTTGGCTGCTCTACGCGGATCTCCGCTGCTCGGGTCGGCAGGGTGACCGCCACCTGGCCCGACCAGGCTCGGTTGATGCCGGTGGGGCGGCCGTCGATGGTCGCGGTCCAGCCTGGTTCCTCTTCGGCGGCCAGGACCAGGAGGCGGCCCTGGGGGCCGTCTGACACGCGGATGGCCACCGAGGGGGCGGCGGCGTCGACCGGGACCAGGGCCGGGTTGTCGACCAGCGGTGGTGGCAGGGTGCCGAGCAGCGCGCCGCGCGCCTGGTCCGGGGGCAGCAGGTAGGCCGAGCCCGAGGGCGGCAGCAGGCGGAACACGGGGCGGCCGGTGCTGGTGGGTGGGGCGTCGGCGACCAGTTGGCCCGCGCGGTCCCGCAGGAGGTCGGCCGCGGGGTGGTCCGGGGCGACGACGAACAGGACACCCGAGGCGGCGGCCTGGGCCGCCGCGCTGCGGACCGTGCCGGGCTCAGGGGAGCGGAGGTCGCGGTCCAGGGCGGCCAGGCGCGGGGGCGCCGAGGGGGTCGGGGCCAGGTCGTCGTCGGCGAACCTGGGGAGGCGGGCGGTGGTCTGGCGGGTGGGGGCGCCGTCGGCGGCCATGATGAGGACGGCGCGGCGGGTGTTGGCGAGTTCGGCGGTGAGGGTGGGCGACAGGGTCATGCCGCCGTCCGCGCGCAGTGGGCCCGCGGGGGCCAGGACCGGGCCGAGGGCCAGGGCCACCAGGCCCGCGAGGCCGACGCCGGTCACGACGCGCACGACCACCGGCGACGACGGCAGGCGCAGTCCGGCCGTGCCCGTGCGCAGCACCCCGGTCAGCGTCCAGACCAGGCCCCACCCGACGACCAGCAGTGGCGCGCCCGCCCAGGCGTGGGTGGCGGTGTCGGCACCCAGCGCGGTCGCCGGGGCCACCCGCACCAGCAGCAGCGCCAGGACGCCGACGAACGCGAAGCCCAGCCCGGGCAGCACCGCCCGGCCCGGCCGCAGCGCCACGCCCAGGACCACGGCGGCGACCACGACGAGCCCGACCACCGGCCAGGCCCCCGGCCCGCCCGCGTGCAGCGACAGGACGTCCCAGAACGACGCGGCAGGCGTGTCGACCCGGGCGCCGACGCCGTGCAGGACCACGCCGGGGTGCTGGATCACCACCGCGGGCCACGGCAGCAGCAGCGCCAGCGGCATCAGGACCAGCAGGAACAGGGCCGCCCCGCGCCGCCTGCCCGCGCCGGGCACGGCGACGAACCCGCCCAGCGCGACCACGACCAGCACCAGGTGCGTCAGCGGGGAGAACGCCCCGATGACCGCCAGGCCCAGCGCGGTGCCCGCGGCGGTCGACAGCCAGGCCGTCGGACCGGCGCCGGTCCGCCGCCGCACCAGCAGCGCGGTGATCCCGGCGCTGACGACGGGCAGCAGGACGTGCACGACGACGACGTCGAGCCTGCCCTGGGCCACGGCCGCCGCGCCGGTGGGCAGCAGGGCGTAGCCGATGGCGAGCAGGGCCCGCACCCAGCGGCGCACGGGGGCCCGGCGGGTGGCCAGGTAGGCGCTCAGGCCCGCCAGCGGGATGTCGGCCAACAGCAGGAGCGCGACCGCGGCCTGCACCCCGCCGAGCGGGGCCAGCAGCGCCCCGAGCAGCCCGAGCACGGCCAGCGCGGCGGGCGCGGGGGCCGCCGTGCCGCCCGCGACGCCGTGCCAGGAGCCGACGTACCCCGCCCAGGTCTGGCCGAGGCCGCCCACCGGCAGCAGCCTGCCGCCCGCCAGGTCCAGGCCCAGCCTGCCGGAGTTGACCACGAGGGCGAGGGCGGCGAGGCCGATGAGCAGCAGCAGCGGCGGGGCCAGCAGGATCTGGCGCAGCACCCGGCCCCGGTCGACCGGCACGAGCACCAGGTCCGGGGCGGGTTCCGGGCCGCTGCCGTCGCGCGGGACCGGCGAGGGCCGGGGCGCGGGGGCGGGCCTGGGTCCGTCGACCGGGATCGGCTCGGGGAGCCGCACGGCGATGGCCGGGGCCGGGCGGCGCAGGCCCGCCGGGCGCCTGGGCCGGCGGCCCTGCACGCCCGCGGGCAGCGCCTCCGGCCCGGTCTGGGGGCGCGCCGTGCCGGGGGCCAGCCAGACCGCGTCGGGGGCGTAGTCGCTGGGCAGGCGGCCGAGCGCGGCGTCGGCCTGGACGCGGCGGCGGACCATGGCCGACAGCGCGCCGCGCGCGGCGTTGCGCAGCCGGGTGAAGCGGCTGGTGAACAACCCGCGGACGCTGCCCCCGCCCGCCGACTCCGCGCGCTGGGCGCGGGCCTGGAGCAGTTCGGCGTGGCCGGTCACCAGGTAGCTCAGCGCGGTCAACTCGGCGCGCGCGTCGGCCCCCCGCCGTTGCAGCGCGGAGCCGAGCGCCCGCAGCAGCGCCAGCACGACCAGGCGGGGGACGCCGAGCACGAACGAGACGACCGAGCAGTTGACCAGGAACGCGCGCATGCCGTGCCCGCGGTCGACCGCGCGCGCCGACGAGCCCAGTGCCACGGGGTGCGCGTCGAGCACCCGGCGGCCGGTGCCGATGGCGCGGGCGTGCCGGATGCGCGCGGACGGCACGCACAGCACCACGCGGCCGGAGCGGTTGACCCGCCAGCCGAAGTCGATGTCCTCGCGCAGCACGGTGAACGCGCGGTCGAACCCGCCGAGGGACTCCCACGCGTCGCGGCGCACCAGCATCCCGGCCGAGGACACGCCGAGCACCTCGGTGCTCTGGTCGAACCGGCGGTCGCCGCCCCGGCCGAGCCGGTCCCAGTCCAGTTCGGACGGACCCACGCCGGTCTGCCGGTGCCCGGAGGCGTCGGTGGACAGTCCCGCCTCGACGACCAGCCGCGGGTCGTGCCAGTCCACCGCGAGCGGGCCGAGCACGGCGGCCGACGGCGACAGCTCGGCGGCCAGCAGCAGGGTGGACAGGCAGTCCGGGTCGGGCGCGGAGTCGTCGTGCAGCAGCCAGATCCACCCGCCGGGGTCGCCCCAGCGCTGCACGGCGTGGTCGACGGCGGCGTGCACGGCGGTGGGGTAACCGGCCCGCCGGTCGAGGGTGATCACTCCATCGAGGACCCTGTCCTCGCCCTCGGCGGCCGCGGCGAGCATCTCGGCGGTCTCGTCGGTGGAGCCGGTGTCGACGGCGATCACGTGCCGCGGTCTCGGTGTGGAGTGCCGCAGCGCCGACAGCGCCACCCGCAGCCACTGCGCCCCGTCGTGGCACACCAGCACCGCGAGCACGGGGGCGGTCCGCAGGACCGGCGCCGGGCGCGACCGCGCCGTCATCGCGCGTCCTCCCTCACCTCGGATCTGACCGGCACACCGTACGACGCGGCGGCGCGTGAGCGCGTGTCAGCGCACGGCACTGTTTGGTCTCGATCCCGAAGGGTGGAAACGCGTTCCCAGCGGTGCTCGGGGGAACTGCTCAGACGACGCGCTTCTTGAGCTTGCGGCGCTCGCGCTCGGACAGCCCGCCCCAGATGCCGAAGCGCTCGTCGTGGGCGAGGGCGTACTCCAGGCACTCGGAGCGCACCTCACAGCCGAGGCAGATGCGCTTGGCCTCCCGGGTGGACCCGCCCTTCTCCGGGAAGAACGCCTCCGGGTCAGTCTGCGCGCAGAGGGCGCGCTCCTGCCACTCCTGCTCCTCGGATTCGTCAAGGAGTCCCGCGAGAGCCTCCAGCTCGTCGGCGGGACGCTCCCCCCACTCCATGACACGACCCCCGTCAGTCAGTCCCTGCGTTCCCGTCATGCGATTCGCCCGTCTCCTCGCCTTGGCACTCCCCGGGCTGGCGGATGCCACGCGCCCGGCCCCCATGGCGAATGACATCGATGTGATTACACCCGTGTCCCGGCGGCGGGTCAAGCGCGGGCCACGGCCGGGTGATGGGATATGAGCGCGGTGTACACGTTCGGGCACAGCGGAGACATGTCCCACTTTCCCACTCCCGCGGGCTGGCAAACCGCGAGCCTTGCCACACTGGAGGGGTGCACAGATCCGCGGTTCGACCCTCGCCCGTGTTCCTCGGCCTCCTCGCGCTGACCGTCGTGGCGGGCTACCTCACGACGATCGACAGCGACGCGGTGTCCCGGGCGGGGGTGGTCCTCCTCGTCCTGGGCGGGTGGGCGGTCTCCCTGTGCGTGCACGAGTTCGGCCACGCCATCGTGGCGTACAAGGGCGGTGACTGGACCATCCCGGACAAGGGCTACCTGAGCCTGGACCCGCGCCGCTACACCGACCCGGTGCTGAGCCTGCTGCTGCCGATCCTGTTCCTGCTCATCGGCGGGCTGCCGCTGCCCGGCGGCGCGGTGTGGATCAACCAGTCGGCGCTGCGGTCGCGGGCGGTGGCCTCGCGGGTGTCGCTGGCCGGGCCGCTGTCGAACCTGGTGATCGGCATCCTGCTGCTGACCGCCGTGACGCTCATCCCGGACATGGACCTCACGCTGCTGGCGGGCCTGTCGTTCCTGGCGCTGCTGCAGTTCGCCGCGTTCGTCCTCAACATCCTGCCCGTCCCCGGCCTCGACGGCTGGGGCGCGATCGAGCCGTACCTGTCGCACGAGGCCAGGGTGTTCGGCGCGCAGGCGCGGATGTGGGCGCCGCTGGTGCTGCTGGCGGTGCTGTTCCTGCCCGGCGTCGGCGCGGTGTTCTGGGACGTGGTGATCTCGCTGTACGGCGCGGTCGGCGGCGACGACTTCGCCGCGGCGATCGGCCAGGGCCTGTTCTTCTTCTGGCGCTGACCCCCTCACCCGGAGGGGGCTCACCCCGACGTGGAAGGATCGCCGACCGTGAAGGTTGTCGTTCTCGTCGGAGGCGTCGGCGGCGCCCGTTTCCTGCTCGGCGTCAAGCACCTGCTGGGCCTGCCCGCCCTCGGCCCGGCCCCCCAGGACCACCCGCACGAGATCACCGCGGTGGTGAACACCGCCGACGACATCTGGCTGCACGGGCTGCGCATCTGCCCGGACCTGGACACCTGCATGTACACCCTCGGCGGCGGCATCGACGACGAGCGCGGCTGGGGCCGCACGGGCGAGACGTGGGCGGTCAGGGACGAACTGGCCGCCTACGGCTCCGACGGCTCCTGGTTCGGCCTCGGCGACCGCGACATCGCCACCCACCTGGTGCGCAGCCGGATGATGCGCGCGGGCTACGACCTGTCCGACATCACCGCCGCGCTGTGCGACCGGTGGCAGCCGGGGGTGCGGCTGCTGCCGATGACCGACGACCGGGTCGAGACGCACGTGGTGATCGACGACCCGGCCGACGGCGAGCGCAAGGCCGTGCACTTCCAGGAGTGGTGGATCAAGCACCGCGCGGAGCCGAGGGCGCAGTCGATCGTGCCCGTCGGCGCGGACGAGGCGAGCGCGGGCCCCGGTGTGCTCGACGCGATCGCCGCGGCGGACGTGGTGCTCGTCGCGCCGTCGAACCCGGTGGTCAGCATCGGCTCGATCCTGTCGGTGCCCGGACTGCGCAAGGCGCTGCGGTCGACCGCGGCCCAGGTCGTCGGCTTCTCGCCGATCATCGGCGGCAAGCCGGTGCGCGGCATGGCCGACGCCTGCCTGGCCGCGATCGGGCTGGAGACCTCCGCGCAGGCCGTGGCCCGGCACTACGGGTCCCGGGCGCTGACGGACAAGGGCATCCTGGACGCCTTCCTCGTGCACACCGGCGACACCGCCGACGCCGAGGGCGTGGCGGTGCGCGCCATCCCGCTGCTGATGTCCGATGTGGACGCCACCGCCGAGATGGTGCGCGCCGGGCTGGACCTGGCGGGCGTGGAGCTCCCCGGGTGAGCGGGCACGCCGCCCCGGCGGGCCTGGAGATCCTCCCGGTCGACGGGCTGCCGGAGTTCCGGCCGGGCGACGACCTGGCGGGCGAGCTGGCCAAGGCGGCGCCGTGGCTGGCCGACGGCGACGTCGTGGTCGTCACCAGCAAGGTGTTCTCCAAAGTGGAGGACCGGCTGGTGCGGGTGCCCGCCGACCCGGCCGGGCGCGAGGCGGCCAAGCGGCGGCTGGTGCTGAGCGAGGCCGAGTCGGTCATCGCCCGCACCGGGCCGACGCTGATCACGGTGAACCGGCTGGGGGTCGTGCAGGCCGCCTCCGGGGTGGACGCCTCCAACGTCGCGGGCGACGAGGTGGCGCTGCTGCCGCTGGACCCGGACGCCTCCGCCGAGGGCCTGCGGGCCGGGCTGCGCGAGCGGCTCGGCGTGGCCGTGGCCGTGGTCGTCACCGACACGATGGGCCGGGCGTGGCGGGTGGGGCAGACCGACGCGGCGATCGGCTCGGCCGGGCTGGCGGTGCTGCACCGGTACGCGGGCAGCACCGACGCGCACGGCAACGAGCTGGTGGTCACCGCCATCGCCGTGGCCGACGAGGTCGCCGCGGCGGCGGACCTGGTCAAGGGCAAGCTGGGCGGCACGCCGGTCGCGGTCGTGCGCGGCATGGACCCGCGCGACGACGGCAGCCGGGCCCGGGACCTGGTCCGGGCGGACAACGACCTGTTCCGGCTGGGCACCGCCGAGGCCATCGCCCAGGGCAGGCGCGAGGCGGTGCTGCTGCGCCGGTCGCTGCGCCGGTTCACCGGCGCGCCGGTCGACCCCGAGGCGCTGCGCCAGGCCGTCGGCGCCGCGCTCACCGCGCCCGCCCCGCACCACACCCGGCCGGTCCGGTTCGTCCACGTGCGCGCCAGGCGGGCCGAACTGCTGGCCGCCATGCGCGAGCGCTGGGAGGCCGACCTGCGCGCCGACGGCTGGGATGACGAGCGCGTCGCCCGCCGGGTGGCGCGCGGCGACCTGCTGCACCACGCCACCGAGCTCGTGCTGCCCTTCCTGGTCCGCGCGGGCGCCCACGACTACCCCGACGCGCGCCGGGCCGAGGCCGAGCGGGTGATGTTCACCGTGGCGGGCGGGGCGGCCGTGCAGGGCCTGCTGGTGGCCCTCGCCGCGGCGGACCTCGGCTCGTGTTGGGTATCCTCGACGATCTTCTGCGCGGACGTCGTGCGCCGGGTGCTGGACCTCCCCGAGGACTGGGAACCGCTCGGCGCGGTGGCGGTCGGCCACCCGGTCGAGCCGCTGGCCCCGCGCGAACCGCGCACCGACGAGGGGTTGCTCGAACTGTGAGCCTGCACCAGGACGCCGCCGACACCCTGACCGCGTGGAAGCCCGCCGACCGGGGCCAGGAGTCGCTGCGCCAGGCCTACCTCGGCTTCCTCGCCGCCCGCGGGGACGCCTGCGAGCGGGCCTGCGCGGCCGGGCACATCACCGCGTCCGCGCTGGTCCTGGACAACACCGGGTCCTCGGTCCTGCTGACCCTGCACCCGCGCGTGGGCCGCTGGCTGCAACTGGGCGGGCACTGCGAGCCGGAGGACGCCACGCTCGCCGGGGCCGCCCTGCGCGAGGCCACCGAGGAGTCCGGCATCCCCGGCCTGACCATCGCCCCCACCCCGCTGCACGTGGACGTGCACCCCATCACCTGCTCGCTGGGCGTGCCGACCCGCCACTTCGACGTCCGCTTCGCCGTGCGCGCCCCGGAGAACGCCCTGGCCGTGCGCAGCGACGAGTCGCTCGACCTGCGCTGGTGGCCGCTGGACGCGCTGCCGCCGGACCCCGACCACTCGGCGGGCATCGGCGCGATGGTGGCGGCGCTGCCGTGATCGCGCTCGACCCGGGTTCGCCGGTCCCGCCCTACGAGCAGCTCCGGGCCGGGCTGGCCGCCCGGGTCAACGCGGGAGAGCTGGCGGTGGGGACCAAGCTGCCGACCGTGCGGGCGCTGGCCGCCGAGCTGGGCCTGGCCGCCAACACCGTCGCCAGGGCCTACCGCGAGCTGGAGGCGGCGGGCCTGCTGGAGACGAGGGGCCGCGCGGGCACGTTCGTCGGCGCGGGCAGCGACGACGTCTTGGCCAGGGGCCGCGACGCCGCCGCCCGCTTCGCCGAGGAGGCCAGGGCGCTCGGCCTGAGCGCGGAGCTGGCGCTCGACCTGGCCAGGGCCGCGCTGACCCGCTGACCCGCTCAGCCCGTGGCGAAGTCGACGACCGCGCCCTGCTCGCCGATCCACGAGACCTTCGCCGTCAGCGACTGGCCGGGGGCAGCCCACTTGAGGGTCCCCCCGGCGCCGGTGCTCAGCGAGCTGGACCCGCCGTCGGACTCCTCGACGAAGCGGACGTCGTCAGGGGTGACGGTGGCGGTGAACTGGTGCGTGCCCACCTGGAGTTGGGACTTGCCCGAGGGGATCAGGACCTCGCAGGCGCCAGCCGCGCAGGCGGCGGTGTCGGTGCCGTCCCGGGGCTGCCGCGGCGGGGTCCTGTCCGGCGGGGCGCAGCCCTCGGCGCGGGCGTGGGCCGCCTTGACGGCGGGGTCCTCGGCGGTGAGCGTGGTCAGGTCGTCGGAGCCCGCCTGGATGCCGTCGAGCACCTTGTCCGCCGCCGCGGCCCGTCGCTCGACCTCCTCGAAGGTGAGCCCGGCCAGGGAGCCGGGCGCGCCCACCAGGCGGTTGAGTTCCGGCAGGGCCTGATCGATCGAGGTCAGGACCTCCTCGGTCAGCCGGTCGGCGGCAGCCAGGCCAGCGGGTGCGAGGGCCTTGAGCGGGGGCGCCAGTCGGTCGATCGAGGGCGCGTTCCTGAGCACGCGTTCGAGGTCGTACTGCACGAGGCGGGAGTCGATGCCGCGGTCCACCTCGTCGTAGGCGCTCTTCGCCCGGTCCAGGCGGTGCAGGGTGGGGCACATCGCGTCGGCCCAGGCGATCGCTTCCCGGGTCGGCGGGGGCAGCGGGGCGGGTCCGGGCCTGCCGTCGAGGGTGTCGGCGCAGCCCGCGGCCAGGAGCAGGGTGCACGCCGCCAGCCAGGTCGCTTTCGCTCTCATGGTGAGAAGCTAAGCCGTGTCGGGATCGACACGCAGCGGAGCTGACCGGTAGCGGTCAGATAGCGCGGAAGTCGCGTGGCGCGAGGCGGGGGCCGAAGCGCGGTTTGCCCAGACCGGCCGCCACGATGTGGCGCACGGCCCGCTGCCGGTGGCCCGCGTAGGGCGCCAGGACCTCCAACATGCCCCGGTCGTCCAGGCGCCTGCCCACCAGCGCGTGGCCGACGATGTGCGGGATGTGGAAGTCGCCGACGCTCACCGCGTCCGCGTCGCCCCACGCGCGCTGGGCGGTCTCGGCGGCCGTCCAGACGCCGACGCCGGGCACCCGCCGCAACAGCGTCCGCCCCTCGACGCCCTTGAGCTCGACCGCCCGCTCCAACCGCCCGGCGACCTGGGCGGCGGCCACGACCGCGCGGCGGCGGGCGCCGTCCAGCCCGGCCTTGTGCCACTCCCAGTCCTGGATCGCCAGCACCGCCGCCGGGGCGGGCGGCGTGTGCAGCCCGCCCGGCGCGGGCGTGCCGAACCGGGTGGCCAGCGCGCGCCAGGTCCGGTGCGCCTCGGTGCCGGTGACCTTCTGCTCGACGATCGCGGCCAGCAGCACGTCCCACACCCGGCCGGTGGCGCCCAGCCGCAGGCCGGGCGGGCGCCTGCGGACCTCGGCGACGACCGGGTGGTGCGCCACGAAACCGGTGTCGTCGTCCGCGCCGCCGAGCAGGCCGGGGACCGAGGCCGCCAGCCAGTCCGCGCCCGCGCCCCACGCCCGCGCCTCGACCGCGCCGGAGCGCACGACCAGGTGCAGCGACCCGGGGCCCGCCGGGGTGTTGGCGGCCAGCCACGCCCCGGTGGCGTCCACCCGCAGGCACGGGTCGCCCGGCCCCCGGCGCAGCGGGCTCAGCACCGCGCGGAGGTCGACCGGGCAGGTCGGCGTCCACGTGCGGGTCACGGCTGGGGGCGTCATCACGGCGACCGTACCCGCCGGTTGGCTACAGTGGCCGCGACCAAGCCAGTGTCCTTGCCGCCGGACGAGGGATCGAGATCAGTGACGTCTACTGACCTGCACGTTGTCGTGCCAGCCGGCGGCAGCGGGACCCGGCTGTGGCCGCTGTCGCGGGCCGCGAACCCGAAGTTCCTGCACCCGCTGACCGGCACCGACAGGTCGCTGCTGCAAGCCACCTTCGACCGGCTCGCGCCGCTGTCGAGCCCGGAGAACCTGCTGGTCGTCACCGGCACCGCGCACGCGGCCGGGGTGGCGCGGCAACTGCCGTCGCTGCCGGAGCGCAACATCCTGGTGGAGCCGTTCGCCCGCGACTCGTGCGCGGCGATCGCGCTGGCCGCGGCCGTGGTGCAGCGGCGCGCGCCGGGGGCGGTCATGGCCTCGTTCGCCGCCGACCACCTCATCACCGACACCGCCGAGTTCGCCCACACCGTGGCCAGGGCCGTGGACGGTGCGCGCGACGGGTACCTGATGACGATCGGCATCACCCCCACCCGGCCGGAGACCGGCTACGGCTACCTGCAGTGCAGCGAGCCCGCGGTGCGCTCGAAGATCCAGCGGGTGCTGGAGTTCAAGGAGAAGCCGGTCCTGGACGTGGCGACCAGGTACGTGGCCTCGGGCAAGTACCTGTGGAACGCGTCGATGTTCGTCTGGAAGACCGACGTCTTCCTGGCCGAGCTGGCAGCGCGCCGCCCGGACGTGTTCGAGCCGATCAACGCCATCGCCGCCGCCTGGGACACCGAGGACCAGGAGGAGACGCTGGCCAAGCTCTGGCCGACGGTGCCCAAGGTGGCCGTGGAGTACGCCGTGATGGAGCCCGCCGCCGAGGACGGCAAGGTCGGCACGGTGCCCGGCGACTTCGGCTGGTCGGACATCGGCGACTTCCAGACCGTGGGCGACCTGCTCGGCGTGGACGTGGGCGACGGGGCACGCGCGTTCACCACCGGCGCGGGCGGCACCGCCGTCGTCGTCGACGGCAAGGGCGTCGTGGTCGTCCCGGCGGGCAACCGCCTGGTCGCGACCCTGGGCGTGCAGGACCTGATCATCGTCGACACCGAGGACGCGGTGCTGGTCTGCGGCCGGGAACGGGCCCAGGACATCAAGCGGCTGACCGAGATCCTGCGCGAGCGCGGGGAACTGGACCGGCTGTGACCGGGCAGCGGCCCGATCTTCCCACCCCATCGCCATGACTCCGGGGAGCGGGCGAGATACGCTAGCCGGGCACACGAAGTTCCCAGGGAGAGGCCGACACATGGACCCCCGCGACCGGGCCGACGCCATCTTGGCGAAGGCTCGCGCGCGCGGCGCGTACGTCGTGACCCCGGACAGCGCGATCTCCCCGATGGACGCCGCCGCGACGCTGCAGATACCGCGCGCGGTGATGACCGCCATCGATGAGCAGGACCCGGACGTGACCATGGTCTTCCCGGTGTCCACCCGCCCGGAGAACGACCTGCCCGCGATCGCGCAGGAGGCCACGACCCAGTCGCTGGCCTCCCCGCCCCGCCCACCCGCCCGGCTCCCGCACCAGCCACCACCCCCCGAGCCCGAGCAGTTGGACGGCCTGATCCCCACGGTCAAGCAGCCACAGATCCAGCGCCAAAGCCTGACCCAACGCCTAGACGGCGACCACCGCTAGCTCGCGTTCAGCCACGCCACGCGCACCCACGCGCTCCACCACACCCCACAGAACAAGCGCTGTCATCCCTGGGCCTCGACCCAGTCCTGGCCGCTCGTGGAGTTACACAACGGGACAGGCCCCACCCAGCCCACGCAGGGCCCCAGCATCAAGCAGCAGCAGCCCGGTAAGCCCCCACAGTCACCTCAGCGCACCGCCGCCAGGTGAACTCCGCCGCATGCCTCCGCCGAGCCGCCGCACTCCCCGCCGTCCCCCCCTCCTCCAGCGCCCCCGCCAGCGCGACCCCCAACGCCTCCACATCCCGAAACGGCACCAACGAGGCGAACCCGCCCGAGACCTCCCGCAACGCGGGCACATCAGTGCACACCACCGGCACATCGCAAGCCATGGCCTCCAACACCGGCAACCCAAACCCCTCATCCCGCGACGGCAGCACAAGCGCTCCCGCCCCCGCCACCAACGACCGAAGATCCCCCTCAGCCAAGTACCCGGCGACCTGCACCCGCGGCCCAGTCGCCACATGCCCGGGCCCCGCCAACACCAACGGCGGCAACGACGGATCCGCCGCGTGCGCCGCCAACAGCCAGTCCAGCGCCTTGCGCGGCCCGGCACCCCCCACGAACAACAGGTAAGACGAAGGCAGCCCCAGCCGGGCGCTCAGCTCCGCGGCAGGCGGCCGAGCGGTGAACCACGCCGGGTCCACCCCGAGCGGCGTCACGACAACCTTCTCCTCCGACACGCCGAACCGCTCGCGAACCAACTCCGCCACCGCGGCGGTCGGCGTCAGCACCCGGCGAGCCCGGGCAACCGACAGCGCCACCAACTCCGGCAGCGCCGCATCGGCGGGCGGCAGCTCGTCCGGCCGGTCCAGGAACGCCAGGTCGTGCACGGTCACCACACCGGCGGCGCGCGCGGGCGGGGGCAGGACGAAGTTCGTCCCGTGGACGACGTCCGACAGGCCCGCGATGAGCTCGATCGGCGGCCACGTCCCGCGCAGCCACGCCTTGCGCAGCAGCCGGGCCGGGACCGGCAGGCCCAGGGCGCGCGAGCCGTGCGGCAGGGTCGAGCGCAGCCTGCGCCAGCCGCGCAGGGTGAACGCCACGACGCGGACGTCCACAGCGGCCATGGCCGCCAGTTCCTCGATCAGCGCCGAGGTGTAGCGGCCGATGCCGGTGCGCTGGCCCAGCAGTGGGGTGCCGTCGATGAGCGTGCGGATCGGGTCAGCCACGGCCGAGGCGCTCCTTGGCGAGTCTGCGGACCCGGCCGGCGGCCCGGCGGGCCAGCTCGCCGGGGCCGCCCAGGTCCAGGTACTCGCGGACCAGGGCGATGTCGCGGCGGACCGTCTCCACCCTGCCGAACGCGCGCGGGACCAGGTTCTCCAGGCCGGGGAGCCGGTCGGGTGCGGGCCGCGGGTCGCGGCAGAAGGCGGTGAGCGGGGCCAGGACGTTCTCCCAGGTGTACCGGTCGCGGACGGCGGCGATCCGGTCGGCGCACGCGGCGGCGAACGCCCCGTCGTAGAGGACGCGCTCGAGCGCGGCGGCCAGCGCGGTCGGGTCCTCGGCCGGGACGACCAGGCCCAGGCCCTCCGCGCGGACCAGCTCGGCGAAGGAGTCGCCGTCGGTGGTGATGATCGGCAGCCCCGCCCACAGGTAGTCCAGCACCCTGGTGCGGAAGGCGAAGGTGGTCTCCACGTGCTCGAAGTGCGTGGTGACCCCGGCGTCGGCGTCGAGCAGCCAGTCCTGGCGGCGGTCGTAGTCCACCCACGTCTCGTTGAAGAAGACGTGGGAGCCGGTGAGCCCGAGGTCGGCCGACAGCCGCCGGACGCGCGCGCCGATGTCCATCTCCGGGACCTCGGGGTTGGGGTGCTTCATGCCCAGGAACACCAGCCGGGCGTCGGAGCGGCGCTGGGCCAGCTCGCCCATCGCCGAGACCAGGGTCAGCGGGTCGAACCAGCTGTAGACCCCGCCCGCCCAGAGCACGACCTTGTCGTCCTCGCCGACGAGCTTGCCCTTGATCGGCGAGGCGGACTGCTGCGGCGGCTTGCCGGGCAGGCCGAACGGGACCACGCCGAGCAACGAGCGGACCGTCGGGTCGGTGTCGTAAACGGCGGGGGTGAGCCTGCCCAGCGACATCAGGTGGCCGAGCCAGAAGTGGCGCTGGCGCTCGGAGGCGCAGATGAAGAAGTCGCCGCGCTCCAACTGCTCGTTGAGCACGCGGGTGACGCCGACGAGGTCGAGGGCGCGCTGCTCGTCGGGGGTGTCCTTGCCCTGTTCCAGCAGCTCCAGGTGCATCGGGTCGTAGATGTCGCAGACCACGATCTTGGTCGAGTCGGCCGCCTTGAGCGCCGGGACCAGCTCCAGGGCGTGGCCCTGCAGGACGACGATGTCGGCCCAGTCGACGTGCGGGGCCAGCTCGCGCGGCTTGGCCTGGCCGATGGGGAACGGCGCGGTCGGCGGGTCGCACAGCGGGTTGACCGTGACCAGGCGGACCTCGTGCTCGGCGGCGAGCACGTCGGCCATGTTCCACGCGCGGATCGCGGGTCCGGCCATCCGCGCGGACAGCGCGTCGCCGGTGATCACCAGGACCTTGCGCCGGGCGCCGAAGGCGGCCTCGATGTCGAACGCGTCCACCAGGATCTCGTGCGCGGCCAGGTAGCGGGGCAGGTTGTAGGCGGGTTCGAGGGCACGGCGCATCAGCGGCACGAGGTCGGCGTCGGAGCGGGTGCGCGCGGCCTGCTCGACCGCGCGCGCCTCGGCGAGCTGCGGCAGCAGCTCGACGAACTGGTCGACGGCGAGGATGCCCGCCAGCGCGGGGCCGCTGACGGCCTGCTCGGTCGGCCCGCCCCTGGTGATCTCGAGCGCGGTCGCGTCCAGGCCGCCGCGGGCGGTGGCGCGGCGCACCGTCAGCGCCAGCGCCGCGGGCAGCGCCTTGGCCAGGGTGGCGTCGGAGAGGTTCTTGTAGAGCGCGAGCAACGCGTTGCGCTCCAACAGGAACAGCTCGCGGGCGTTGTCCTCGGTGTCCACCCTGGCCATCGACGCGTGGTGGCGGTGGTAGGTCAGCGAGGTCGGCTCGAACCGCACCCGCCAGCCGCGCAGGTTCAGCCGCCAGCCCAGGTCGACGTCCTCGTAGAACATGAAGAAGCGCTCGTCGAAGCCGTCGAGGGCGCGGAAGGCCCCGGCGCGCACGACCATCGCCGAGCCGGTCGCGAACAGCACGTCGCGGGCGGCGTCGTGGCTGCCGTCGTCGGGCAGGCCCGCGTGGCGCTTGTAGCCCATGCCGAACCAGGTCAGGCCGCCGTCGACGAAGTCGATCGCCGCGCCGTCCCAGTCCAGGACCTTGCTGGCCACCGCGGCGACGTCGGGCTGGGCGGCGAGCACCCGGACCGCGGCGCGCAGCCAGTCGGGGTGCGGGCGGGCGTCGTTGTTGAGGAAGGCCAGCACGGTCCCGGTGGCGTGCTCGACGCCGAGGTTGCAGCCGCCCGCGAAGCCCAGGTTCTCCGGCGACACGACCAGCTCGACGCCCTCGAGCCCGGCCAGCTCGGCGGCGTCGTGCGCGCCGTTGTCGACCACGACCACCTGCAGCCGGTCGGGCGGGTAGTCCAGGTCCGCGCGCAGCGACCGCACGCAGGCCGCCGTGTCGGCCGCCCCGCGGAAGTTGACCACGACCACCGAGACGACCGGCAGCGCCGCGCCATCCGCAGCGCCATCCGAACCCCTGGCCACAGCCGCCCCCTCAGCCACACCCGCCTCCTCCTCGCCCGGCCCCTCGGCCCCGGCGTGTTGCCCACAGCCTGCCCCATCGCCGGGCCGGTGTGGTTCTCTGCCCCCGTGCGCATCCTCCGAGCCGTCATCGGCCTACTCATCGCCGTGCCACTGGTCCTGGCCGGGTTCACCATCTCCGAGCGGGCGTTCGGCCAGTCGGCCGTGGGCACCGAGATCAGCGCCCGCGGCACGGCGACGGTCGTGTCCTGCACGTCCGACGGGTTCATCGACGGGTTCGTCGTCGGCTCGAACGAGGTGTGCGAACTGGCCGTCGAGTGGGACGACGGGCGGACCGGGACGGCGACGAGCGAGCACTCGAGGTTCGTCCAGGGCGAGGTGGACGTGCCCGCCGTCGAACGGCAGGTCGTCGTGTCGAAGGGCAACACCGAGCCGAGCGTCTACCCCGCCGACGACGAGCCGTCCGCGGTGGGCGCGTACGCCTCACTGGTCGGCCTGTGCCTGCTCGCGGCGATCGTCCTGCTTGTCGCCTTCCGGGCTCCGGCGAAATCGAGGGAACCGGGGCAGAGGGGTTAACGTCCGACGTGACGGAAGCGATCGAGAGGGACCCATGACTTCGCCGCACCCCGACCCCGACAGCCAGCTCGCCGCACTGCACGCGCAGATCGACGCCAAGCTGGTCCAGGCCGACCAGTTGCAGGCCGTCAGCGAGCAGCTGCGGGTGGCCGAGAGCAGCCGCGACGGCTCGGTGACGGTCACGGTGGACTCCACCGGCAACGTCGTCGACCTGGTGCTCACCGACGCCGCGCAGGCCAAGCGCCCGGAGGAGAACGCCGCCATGGTGCTGGCCACCCTGCGCGCGGCGCAGGCCCGGCTCTCGGAGCGGATGCGGGAGGCGCTGACCCCGTTGCTCGGGGCGGAGTCGGAGACGATGGGGATGCTCATGTCCGGCTACGAGGGCCGCTTCGGCACGCCCCCGCCGCCGCCCGCGCGGGACTACGACGCGGCCTTCGACGACGACGACTGGCGCCGCTGAGCGCGGGGAGGAGCACGACATGCCGGACGGGTACGGCGTCCACACCGACGCCATGCGCGCGCACGCTGGCAGGCTCGACGGGATCAAGACCCAGGTCGGCACGGCGCTGGACGCGGCTGGGCAGGCCTCGCTCAACGGCACCGACGCCTACGGCATCCTGTGCAGCCCGGTGCTGACACCGCTGATGGGCGCCATCGAGGTGCTGGGGATGGGCGCGATCGGCGCCTCGCAGGTGACGGTCGGCGCGACGGCGGAGGGGGTGCGCGGCATGGCCGCCGCCTACGACAAGGCCGAGGAAGTCGCCACCGACATGTTCAACGGGATCGCGGAAGGACTGGGGCGATGACCAACCCGCTCGTCGCCGAGGTCAAGCCGCTCACCAGCCCCGAGGACGGCATCGCCGTCTACGACTTCGCCGTGGACGCGGGCCGGGCCATCAGCAACGGCGACTGGCTCGAGGCCGGGATCGACATGGGGGCGGCGGGCCTGGACGCGCTGGCCTTCGTCGCCGACCCGTTCGGCACCCTGCTGTCCTCGGCGTTCGCCTGGGCCATGGAGCACGTCGACCCGCTGCCGGAGATGCTCAACAAGCTCGCGGGCAACCCCGACGTCGTCCAGGCCAACGCCACGACCTGGGGCAACGTGGCCAACGCGCTGCGCACCGCCGGGTCGGAGATGACCACGATCGTCACCGAGGACTGCGCCGAGTGGACCGGCCCGGCGGTCTGGACCTACCAGCCGGTGGCCCTCGGCGAGGCCAAGCTGATCGAGGCCGCCGCCGTGGCCGCCGACGCGGTGGGCGCGGCCGTGTCCGGCGCGGGCATCGCGGTGTCGGTCGTGCGCACCACCGTCCGCGACCTGATCGCCGACGCCATGGCCGACATCGTCGTGTGGCTGGGCAAGGCCGTCCTGGCCACCGTGGTGACCGTCGGCCTGGCCACCCCGGCCCTGGTCGCCGACGTGATCCGGATCGTGGCCAAGTGGTCGAACAGGGTCGCCGACTGGCT
The DNA here is from genome assembly GCF_009745975.1 of Actinokineospora pegani. GTDB lineage: Bacteria > Actinomycetota > Actinomycetes > Mycobacteriales > Pseudonocardiaceae > Actinokineospora > Actinokineospora pegani. The sequence goes on from NZ_WHOL01000098.1 coordinate 244,528, forward strand.
CAAGAAGATCGTCGACACCATGAAGAAGCTCTCCGACCTGGTCAAGAAGGTCAAGCCGGTCCTGGAGAAGGTCAAGGACACCATGGAGCCGATCCAGAAGGCGGCCGCCGCCCGCTCGCTGAGCCTGGGCCAGAAGGTCACCCGCAACACCGCCGTCACCGGCGGCACCTACGACGACCAGGCCTACGCGACCCAGTAGTCGCCGGTCCCGTCCCCGAGCCGTCCCCGGACCCGGGGGCGGCTCGGGTCGTCGAGCGGGCCACGCGTGTCCGGCTCAGCGGGACTGGATCTTCAACCGGGCCGTCAGCCCCGCCTTCACCGCGGCCCTGACCGGCGCCCACCGCGCGCCCTGGTGGCGGTCGGCGATGTAGCGGTAGGCCGAGTCGTGGTGCGCGGCGAGCATCGCCGTCGACGCCTTGGCCGTCGAGACCCCCTGGATGTGCATCACCACGGCGGTGGGGACGTAGACGTTCTGCCAGCCCGCGTTGCCCAGCCGCTCCCCTAGGTCGACGTCCTCGAAGTACATGAAGTAGCGCGGGTCGAACCCGTCCACCGAGTCGAACGCCTCCCGCCGGAACAACTGGCAGGACCCCGACAGCCACCCCGCGACCCGCTCGGACACATCGGTCGCGGACTGCTTGTACGCCGTGGTCCACGGGTTCGACGGCCACACCTTGCCCAACACCCCGTGCCCGATCCCCTTGCCCAACGAGGGGACCTCCCGCGCCGACGGGTACACCACCCCGTCCCGCTCGGTGATCAGCGGCCCGAACGCCCCCCCGCGCGGCCACCGCCCCGCGGCCGCGAGGAGCTCGTCGAGCGACCCGGGCCCCCACTCGAGGTCGGGATTGGCCACGACCACCCAGCCGAACTCCGCCCCCAACTCGGCGATCCCCCGGTTGGCCCCGCCGCCGTAGCCCAGGTTGCCCCCGGTCCGCACCAGGTCCACGTGCTCGTGCGCCTCGGCCGCGGCCTCGGGAGCCCCGTCGGTGGACCCGTTGTCGGCGAGGATGACGCGCGGCGAACGGGTGGTCGCCCCGGCCAGGGTGCCGATGAAGTTCTCCAGCGTCTCACCGGGCGAATAGGTCACGGTCACCACGGCCAGCTCGTCGCCATAGCGGGTCTCACCAGAGGCAGTCACGGCAGACCATTCTGCCGGCGTCGCACACCCGCCCTGTCCTTGCCCTCGCAGCCCGGCGCGACGATCCCCGTCTCTCAGCGCCGACGACGATGCCGGACGACGGCGTGCCCGTAGGCGACCCGGTGCCCCTCCGCGCACTGCCCCCAGCTGAACTCCTTCGCCCGCCGCTGCGCCGCCGCGGCCAGGTCCGCGCGCCGCGCCCCGTCGTCGAGCAGCTCCCCCACCGCCGCCCCGATGTCGCCCGCGTCCACCCCGCAGTAGGCCACCGCGTCGCCGCCGACCTCGGGCAGCGACAGCCGCCGGGTGGTCAGCACGCTGGCCCCGCACGCCATCGCCTCCAACACCGGCAGCCCGAAGCCCTCGCCGAGCGACGGGTAGGCCACCAGCGCCGCCCCGCCGAGGAAGCCCGCCAGGTGCTCGAACGGCAGGTACCCGGCACGGATCACCCGCACCCGGTGCGGCACCGAGTCCAGCGCCCGCTCCACCTGCCGGTCCCACCCGGGCTGCCCGGCCAGCACCAGCGTCGGCGGCTCCGGCCTGCCCTGGCAGGCGGCGGCGAACCCGCGGATCAGGGCGGGCACGTTCTTGCGCGGCTCCAGGGCGCCGAGGAAGGCCACGTAGTCGCCGTCGTCGAGGCCGATCTCGGCGCGGGCGGCGGCGACCTCGGCCTGCGTGGGCGGGTGGAAGCGGTCGACGTCCACGCCGTGCTGGATCACCGCGAGCTGCCCGGGGTTGGCGCCCGCGACCCGGGACAGCTCGGTGGCGGTGGCGACGCTGGGGACCACGCACAGGCTGGCCCGGACCAGCGAGGTGCGGGTCCAGGCGCGGAAGAAGCGGGCCTTGATCGAGTGGTGCAGGACCGGGTCGGTGAAGAACGTGGCGTCGTGCAGGGTCACCACCGAGGCGGCCTGCGCGGCCAGCGGCAGCGTGTAGTGCGGGGAGTGCAGGACGTCGACGCCGAGCCTGCGGACCAGCCGGGGCAGGGTGGTCTGCTCCCAGGTCAGGCGCGCGGTGCGGGTGGACACCGACTCCGAGGTGGGCACGACCCGAGCCCGCGGCGCCAGCGCGGCGTACAGCCCGGCGTCCCGCGGCTGGCAGACGACGCTCAGCGCCCCTCCGTCGGCGGCCCCGTCCGCGGCGAGCGCCGCGACGAGCGAGTCGACGTACCGGCCGACCCCGCCCCGGTCGGCGGGAACGGCGGTCGCGTCGATCAGCACGCGGGGGTCGGCCACCGACCAAGAGTACGACGCTGCCTTTTGCTGATGCCCACGAACGCGTGAACTTCCACCACGACCGGGTCCACCCCCTTCACGCGCCCCTCCCCCGCCCCGAGACCGCGGCACCCCAGACGATCTCATCACCAAGATCAAAACCAACCGGGCCCACCGGGCCACCACACCCACGACGAGGTTCACCCAGACGCAGCACCCACCCGACTCGACGACCCGCACCCAGACGAAGACGACAACACCAGTCGCGCAGTCACCTCGTCCAGACCAGCAGGGCCCGCGCACCGCAACCAGGCTCAACCTGCCTTGGCAGCGCACACTCCAGGTGCGACCACCCACCGACTCCACGCGAAGGCAACGGCACAGCCACTCAGGCCCCGCGCGACACACCCACAAAGTCACCACGCGCCACGACCAGGCTCAACCAGCCTTCGCCGCGTGCAGCCCCAGGTGCAACCGCCACACCGACTCAGCAGCATGCGCCCACGTGAACGTCGCGGCACGGGCCCGTCCCCGGTCCACCATCGCCGCCGCCCGCTCAGGCGACCCGATCACCGAGACGAGCACCCTGGCCAGGTCCGCCGAGTCCCCCCGCACCGCCGACTCGCCCGCCCCACCCGCCACCTCGACCAGCGCCGGGGCGTCGGAGTGCACGACCGGCACGCCCGCCGCCATCGCCTCGAGGACCGGCAGGCCGAACCCCTCGGCCCGGCTCGGGGCGGCCAGCACCGTCGCCCGGTGCAGGACGACCGACAGCTCGGCGTCGGTGAGCTGGCCCAAGGCCCGCAGCCGACCGGGCGGCAGGCCGTGCTGGGCGGCCAGCGCGCGCAGGTCCACCCCGCCCCAGCCCATCGGGCCGACGGTCACCAGGGGCAGGTCGGGCGCCTCCGGGCCCGCCATCGCCGCGATCAGCACGTCGAGGCCCTTGCGCGGCTCGACGGTCCCGACCGCCAGCACGTAGGCCGAGGGCAGCTTCAGCTCGCGCACCACCCGCTCCACCACGTCCTCCGGCGGCGCGGTGCGCAGCACGTCCGGCACCCCGTGCCCGACGACGTGCACCTGGGCCGGGCCGGGGGCGTGCTCGGCCAGCTCGGCGGCGACGGAGTCGGTGGGGACCACGAGCGCGTCGGCCCGTTGGGCCGCTCGCCGGATCACCGCCCGGTGCCAGGCCGCGCCGCGCGGCGTCAGCGTCTCGGGGTGGGTGAAGGGCACGGTGTCGTGCACCGTCACCACCAGCACCTTCCCCCGGCGCGGGGTGGCGGGCGCCAGCGGCGTCGGGGCGTGCACGGTGTCGCCCCCCGGCCACAGCGGCAGCCCGTACTCCCAGGCCAGCGTCAGCGCGCGGCGCGGCAGCGACAGGGCCCGCGCGGCGCCGAGCCCGGACACCCGGGCGGGCTCCGGGTCCCGGTGGCGGGCGGCCACACCGGTGACCGACCACCCCTGCGGCGCGGTCCCGGCCAACGCCGAGGCCAGCTCCCGCGTGTAGCGGCCGGTCCCCCCGGGGACGGGCGCGAGCAACTGCTCGGTGAGCACGACGAGCTCAGGCACGGCCTCACCCTTTCACGACGGGCTCGACCTGGGAACGAGGGCGCGCGCTACGGTTCGTCCGTGCGCACGACGGTGGTGGTGGTGACCTGGCGGGGCCGCGGGCACCTGGCCGACTGCCTGACGGCCCTGGCGGCGCAAACCCGTCCACACAGGACGGTCGTGGTGGACAACGCCTCCACCGACGGCAGCGCCGCCATCGCCGCCTCGTTCGCCGACGTCGAGGTGGTCCGCCTCCAGCGCAACCAGGGGTACGCGGGCGCCCTCGCGGCCGTCGAGCCCACCGTGACCACGGAGTTCACCGCCTGGCTCAACGACGACGCGGTCCCGGCCACCGGCTGGCTCGCCGCCCTGGAGGACGCCATGGCCCCAGCCGTCGGCGCCGCCAGCGCCCTCCTGCGCCGCCCGGACGGCACGGTCCAGTCGACGGGCGTCGGCCTGACCTCCCGCGGCTACGGCTTCGACCTGACCACGGCCCCGGTCTTCGGCTTCTGCGGCGGCGCGGCCCTGGTCCGCACGTCGGCTCTGTCGCAGGCAGGCGGGACCCCCGCCGACTTCTTCTGCTACTACGAGGACACCGACGTCTCCTGGCGGCTGCGCCTCGCGGGCTGGGACATCGTGTCCGTGCCGGAGGCCGAGGTCCTGCACGCCCACGGCGCGACCTCGCGGCTGGGCTCGCGGCGGTTCCACCGCTGGAACGAGCGCAACCGGCTGGTCATGCTGCTGCGCTGCGCACCGCTGCGGGTGGCGTTCGCCGAGCTGGCCCGCTTCCTCGTCACCACGGTGACAGCCCTGGTCAGACGCCCCGAGGGGGCCAACTTCCGCCCGGGTCTGCGGCTGCGGGTCCTCGCCGAGGTCGTGCTCCGCCTCCCCCGCGCCCTGGCCGCCCGCCGGCGCGGCGACCGCCGCGCCGACCTCTGGCGCACCTGGGCGGGCACGCGCCCGCAGGGGCAGGCTCAGGCGGGCCGGTAGGCGGCGGCGTCCTCGGCGAAGGCGGCCGACAGGGCCTCGCGCCAGGGGCGCAGCGGGGGCAGGCCGGCCTCCGCCCACGCCCGCCCCGACAGCACCGAGTACGCGGGCCGGGCGGCAGGCGTCGGGTAGTCCGCCGTCGTGCACGGGGAGACCCGGGCGGGGTCCGCGCCGAGCTCCTCGAAGACGGCCCTGGCGAAACCGCACCAGGTCGTCTCCCCCGCGCCGGTGGCGTGCAGGACGCGCGCGGCCGGGCCCCGGCCCGCGGTGGCGCGGGCGGCGAGTTCGACGAGACCGGCGGCCAGGTCCCTGGTCCAGGTGGGCGCGCCGCGCTGGTCGTCCACCACGGACAACCGGTCGCGGGTGGACTCGAGGCGGGCCATGGTCTTGACGAAGTTGGCGCCGTGGGCGCCGTAGACCCAGGCGGTGCGCACGATCCAGGAGCGGGCGCCGGAGCGCAGGACGGCCTGCTCCCCGGCCAGCTTCGTCGCCCCGTAGACCGACTTCGGGCCGGTCTCGTCGTCGACCTCGTAGGGCCGGTCGGCGTCGCCGGGGAAGACGTAGTCGGTGGAGACGTGGATCAGCGGCAGGCCGCGCGAGGAGCACGCGGCGGCCAGCACCCTGGGCCCGTCGACGTTGACCGCGTAGGCCCGCGCCCGGTCGGACTCCGCCTTGTCGACCGCGGTGTAGGCGGCGGCGTTGACCACCGCGGCGGTGTCGCCGCGCGCCGCGGCGGCCTTGGCGAACGCGGACACGGCCGCGATCACCGCCCTGGTCTGGGTCAGGTCCAGCGCGGCGGAGTCCTCGGCCCGCACGAGCAGGTCGGGGCCTGCCAGCGCGGCCAGCTCGCGGCCGAGCTGGCCGGAGCCGCCGGGGACGAGAAGGGCGAGGGCCACCGCTCAGCCCCCGATGGCGGCGCGGCGCATGAGCGGCTCCCACCAGGCCCGGTTGTCCACGTACCACTTGACCGTGTCGGCCAGGCCCTGCTGGAACGGCACCCGCGGCGCGTAGCCCAGCTCGGTGGAGATCTTGGTGATGTCGACCGAGTAGCGGCGGTCGTGCGCCAAGCGGTCGACGACCGGCTGGATGAACGACTCGTCGCGGTCGGTGGCCCGCAGCAGCAGGGTGGTCAGCTCGCGGTTGGTCAGCTCGGTGCCGCCGCCGATGTTGTAGACCTCGCCCGCGCGCCCGCCGTCGGCGACGAGCTGGATGCCGTGGCAGTGGTCGTCGACGTGCAGCCAGTCGCGCACGTTGAGGCCGTCGCCGTAGAGCGGGATCTTCTTCCCGTCGATCAGGTTCGTGGTGAACAGCGGGATGACCTTCTCCGGGAACTGGTACGGCCCATAGTTGTTCGAGCACCGGGTGACGCAGACCGGCAGGCCGTGGGTGCGCTCGTAGGAGCGGGCGATCAGGTCGGAGGACGCCTTCGACGCCGAGTACGGCGAGTTCGGCTCCAGCGGGTGCGTCTCGGGCCAGGAGCCCTCGTCGATCGAGCCGTACACCTCGTCGGTCGAGACGTGCACGAACTTGGCCACCCCCGCGTCGAGCGCGGCCTGCAGCAGGGTCTGGGTGCCGAGCACGTTGGTCACCACGAAGTCCGACGCCCCCGCGATCGAGCGGTCCACGTGCGACTCGGCGGCGAAGTGCACGACCAGGTCGACGCCCGCCATCGCCGCCCGCACCAGCGCGGCGTCGCAGATGTCGCCCTCGACGAACCGCAGCCGGTCACTGTCCGCGACCGGGTCGAGGTTCGCCCGGTTCCCCGCGTAGGTGAGCTTGTCGAGCACCACGACCTCGGCGTCGGCCAGCGTCGGGTACGCCCCGCCCACCGCCTGCCGCACGTAGTGCGAGCCGATGAACCCGGCCCCGCCTGTCACCAACACGCGCATCTAGCGTCCACCGTCCTTGATCGCGCCACCTGGGCCCCCGGTCGGCGCCGAGTCTTCCATGCCCCGTTCCGGCCTCGCTCCGTGCTTGGCCTTACCCCCGTTCGATCACGGTGTGTCTCCAAGAGTGATGTCCGGCGTGCTCTCAGCTCAGCCTGGGTAACCTGTTCAGGGGACAGCATGGGGACGGGGAGGAGCGTGCGTGGACGAGCGTGCGCAAGCGGTGAACGACTCCGGCGGCCCGGACGGGCCGGGGGAGCCCGCCACCGGGCCGTGGTGGCTGCGCGCGGGCAGCACCCTGGTCAAGTCGCTGGCCGCCGTGGTGTCGGCCGCCGTCGTGGCGGGCACCGGGTACGGCTGGTGGACCTTCGGCGACATCGACGACGGGACGGCGACCACGGACGTGATCGACGCCCGGCCCGGGGACACCGGGCCGGTGCCGCTCGACGGCGCGGTCGACATCCTGCTGGTGGGCATCGACAGCCGCACCGACTCGTTCGGCAACCCGCTGCCCGAGGAGGTCCTGTCGATGCTCAACGGAGGCAAGGCCGACGGCGAGCGCAACACCGACACGATGATCCTGGTGCACATCCCGGTCGACGGCCGCCGCGCGGTGGCGTTCTCCTTCCCGCGCGACTCCTGGGTCGACATCGGCGAGGGCTTCGGCAAGCGCAAGCTCAACTCGGCGTTCGTCTACGCCTACAACGACACCCGCAAGACCCTGGTCGAGCAGGGCGTGGCCGAGGCGGAGGCGGAGAAGCAGGCCACGGTCGCGGGCCGCAAGAACCTGCTGTCGTCCGTCGAGCGGCTCGTCGGCGGCGCGGTGACCATCGACCGCTACGCCGAGGTCAACCTGGCCAGCTTCTACGAGGTCACCAAGGCCATCGGCGGCGTCGACGTGTGCCTGAACAACGCCGTGCGCGAGATCCGGTCCGGAGCGGACTTCCCGGCGGGCAGGCAGTCGGTGTCGGGCAAGCAGGCGCTGGCGTTCGTGCGGCAGCGCTACGGCCTGCCCAACGGCGACCTGGACCGGATCGTGCGCCAGCAGGCGTTCCTGGCCGCGCTGGCGAACAAGGTGCTGTCCGCGGAGATGCTCACCGACCCGTCCAAGGCCAGGCAGCTCGTCGAGGCCGTGCAGAAGTCGGTCGTGCTCTCCTCGAACTGGAACCTGAGCACCTTCGCCAGCCAGATGCAGGGCCTGTCCGGCGGCAACATCGATTTCGTGACGGTCCCCAACCACGGCGACGCCAAGATCGGCGGCGCCGACGTGATCAAGGTGGTGCCGGCGGAGGTCGCCGCCTTCGTCCGCGACCGCACCGAGTCCGCCGATGACGAGGCCGAGGCCACGACCGGCGGCCCCGCCGCCACGCCGACCCCGCCGAGCACGACCCAGCCGCCCCCCGCCGCCGACCCGGACGTGCGGGTGGACGTGCGCAACGGCTCGAACACCAGCGGCATCGCCCTCACGGCCCTCAACACCCTCGTGGCGGCCGGGTTCGCCGCGGGCGAGGTGGGCGACTCCACCGTCCGCACCAGCTCGGTGATCCAGCACGCCCCCGGCGACCTGGCCAAGGCGCAGGCCGTCGGCGCGGCGCTGGGCAGCACGTTCGGTTACGAGGAGAACGCGGCCCTGGCCGTCGACCGCGTCCGGGTCGTGCTGGGCACGAACTACCGCACCAGCACCGCCACCGATGACTCCGGTGGGCTGTTCAGCTCGCAACGTTCACCCGATCGAAGGACATCGAGCGCGGCCCCAGGCACCAGCGTCGCCCCGCCGGTCACCATCGATGCGGGCAGCGTGCCCTGCGTGAACTGACCACCAACATCACGATCCGTGGTCGACTCCGGCAAACCCGCCCGGTCCCACCGCGCGCGCTGCAACCCTGGGAGTGACAGTGACGCGCGAGGAGGAGCCAGTGACGGACCGGCCGGAGCCCACGAGGGCCGAGGACGCCCCGGACCCGACCGGAGCCGAGTCCACTGAGTCCGCCGAGGCCGGCGAGGCCCCGGCGCCCGACGAGCCCGCGGCGACCCCGCGCCGCCGCGCCTCCGGCTGGCTCATCGCGGGTCGCGCCGCGGTCGCGCTGGTCTCCGCCGCCGTGCTGGCGGCGACGGGGCTGGTCACGGCGCGGCTCGACGAGTTCCAGGACAACGTGACCAAAACCGACGCGGTGGCCGCGGCCCAGGAGGCGCCGAACGCGCCGCCGGTCGACGACGGGGGGACCGACATCCTGCTCGTCGGGTCCGACACCCGCACCGACCTGCAGGGCCGCCCGCTGTCGGCCAGGGTGCTGCGCGAGCTGCGGACCGAGGCCACCGAGACGATCAACACCGACACGCTGATCCTGTTGCGGCTGTCCAAGGCGGGCGGACCGGGCTACGCCATCTCCATCCCGCGCGACGCCTACGTCCCGGTGCCCGGCCACGGCGAGGAGAAGATCAACGGCGCGTTCGGCGTGACCAAGTCCCGGGTCGCCAGGGAGCTGCGCGCGCGGGGCGAGACCGACAACACCAAGATCGAGGTCGAGTCCGACAACGCCGCGCGCAGCGCGCTGGTGCAGACCGTGCAGGGGCTCACCGGGGTCCGCGTCGACCACTACGCCGAGATCACCCTCTACGGCTTCTACCTGCTCACCGAGGCCATCGACGGCGTCGACGTGTGCCTCAACCGGTCCACCAGCGACCCCGACTCCGGCGCGGACTTCCGCCGCGGCCCGCAGACCGTGCGCGGCGGCGACGCGGTGTCGTTCGTCCGCCAGCGCAAGAACCTGCCCCGCGGCGACCTCGACCGGATCGTGCGCCAGCAGACGTTCCTGTCCTCGGCGATGAGCAAGGTCCTCTCCAGCGGCAGCCTCACCGACCCGGCCCGCCTCGGCGCGCTGGAGCAGGCCGTGTCCAAGACCGTCGTCATGGACCCGTCCCTGCACTTCCTCGACCTGGTCGAGCAGGCCCAGGCCCTGGCGACGGGCCAACTCCAGTTCGTCACCATCCCCGTCGCCGCGGTCGGCGTCCGCAACGACAAGGACCAGAGCATCGTCGCGGTCGACATCCCCACCGTCCAGCGGTACGTGTCCGCCCTGGTCTCGGCGACCCCGCCGCCCGCACCCCCCGCCCCGACCACCGTCTCCGACAAGCTCGGGGGCCGCAAGCTCCTCGACCTGGGGGCCCCCGCCGCCCCTGTCGCCCAGGTCCCCTGCGTCGACTGACCCCGGTACGTTGGCCGGGTGAGCCTCACTGAAGCCCTCCTGCGCCCCCTCGCCCAGGTCAAGCCCCTGATCACGCACTACGACGACGCCGCGGGCACCCGCCAGGAACTGTCGGTGGCGACCGCGGCCAACTGGGCGGCCAAGACCGCCAACTGGCTGGTCGAGGAGCACGACGTCGAGCCGGGCACCCGCCTGGCGGTCCAGCTCCCCCCGCACTGGCAGACCGCGGGCATCCTGCTGGGCGCGTGGTGGGCGGGCGCCCACGTCGTCGCCGAGCCGGAGGACGCCGCGCTGACCTTCGTCGCGCCAGGGAACACCGCTCCGGGCCTGGTGGCCGCCGTCTCCCTGGACCCGATGGGCCGCGACCTGGGCGGCACCAAGGACGGCGTCGTCGACTTCGTCGGCGAGTCCCGCCTCTTCGGCGACGACTTCTTCGGCTCCCCCGTCAGCGGCGACACCCCCGCGTTGGCGGGCCTGACGGTGGACGAGGTCCTGGCGAGGGCCAAGGACGTGGTCGAGCCGGGCGCCAGGGTCCTGTCGACGATCGACTGGTCGGTCCCCGACGGAGTGCTGCGAGCCCTCGTCGCCCCACTGGCCGCGGGCGGTTCGGTGGTCCAGGTGACCGGGGTCGACGAGACCAAGCTGGACGCCAAGCGCACCTCGGAGCGCACGACGACCGACCTCTTCTAGACCGCCCCAGCGACCACGCCGCCCCTTGCCCCCCTTCCTTACTTCCAGTAAGTTACGCATCAGTAAACAACGGGAGGTGTGGGCAGTGAAGTCATTCGCCGACAAGGTCGCGGTGGTGACCGGCGCGGGCTCCGGCATCGGCCGGGAACTGGTGCTGGGCCTGCTCGCCGAGGGCGCCCGGGTGGCCGCCTCGGACATCGACGAGGTGGGCCTCAAGGAGACCGCCGCCAAGGCGGGCGCGGGCGACCGGCTGCGGACCTACAAGCTCGACGTCGCCGACCGGGACGCCATCTACGCCCACGCCGAGCAGGTCGTCGCCGACTTCGGCGGCGTCGACGCGGTGTTCAACAACGCGGGCGTCGCGCTCAAGGGCAGCGTGGCGGAGATGACCGACGCCGACCTCGAGTGGGTCATGGACATCGACTTCTGGGGCGTTGTGCACGGCACCCGGGCGTTCCTGCCGCACGTGACGGCCCGGCGGGGGCACATCGTCAACGTGTCCAGCGTGTTCGGGTTCATCGGGGTGCCGACGCAGAGCGCCTACAACGCGGCGAAGTTCGCCGTGCGCGGCTTCACCGAGGCGCTGCGCCAGGAGATGACCGTCGGCCGGACCGGCGTCGGGGTCTCCTGCGTGCACCCGGGCGGCATCAAGACCAACATCGCCCGCAACGCCCGCACCTCCGACCCGGACGAGATCAAGTCGTTCACCAAGTCGCTCGACGCGGTCGCGATGACCACGCCGAGGAAGGCCGCGCGGACGATCCTCAACGGGGTCAAGCGGAACAAGGCGCGAATCCTCATCGGACCGGACGCCTACGTGCTCGACCTGCTGCCGAGGCTGCTGGGCTCGTTCTACCAGCCGCTCGTGGTCCGCGGCACCAGCCGCACGCTCACCCGGAAGAAGTGACCGCCCGGGGTGCCGGTCCCACCCGGACCGGCACCCCGTTGAGCACCGCGTTGCCGGACACCGCGTCGACCACGGCGGGGTCGGTCAGGTCGTTGGCGCTGGCCGCCGGGTAGCCGTGCGGGAGGCTGACCACCCCGGCCATGACCTCGTCCGACGCGGTCACCGGCACCGTGACCTCCCCGACCGCGGACGCCACCACCACGTCGTCGCCGTCGCGCAGGCCGTGGCGGGCCAGGTCGTCGGGGTGCATGAGCAGGTGGTGGCGGGCGCGGCCCTTAGTCAGGCGCCGGACGTCGTTCATCCAGGAGTTGTTGGCCCGCAGGTGGCGGCGGCCGATGAGCAGCAGGCCCTCCGGCGGCGCCATCGCCGCGACCGCCTCGACCCCGGCGGCGAGGACGTCGGGGACGAGGTCGACGCGCTTGCCCGTGGTGCGCAGGCGGCCCGGGAACGAGGGCTTGAGCGCGCCGAGGTCGATCCCGTGCGGGTTGCGGCGCAGCTTGCGCAGCGAGAGCCGGTGCGGGCCGGTGCGCAGCAGGACGTCGAGCAGGGTCCTGGGGTTCAGGCGCAGCCGCAGGGTGGTGAACGGCTTGGGCTTGAAGCGCTTGGCGTAGCGCAGCCCGAGGTCGCGGAAGATCTCCCAGTCGTGCCGGGCGTCGGGGTGCTTGGGCAGGACCGGACCGTTGAACCACGCGGCGTCGCGCACCGCGAACGCCGAGAAGACCAGGTCGTAGTGGTCGCGCTCGAGCGCCGTGGTCGGCGGCAAGACGACGTCGGCGTGCTCGTTGGTCTCGTTAAGCTTGACGTCGATGGCGACCATGAAGTCCAGTGACGCCAACGCCTTCGCCATCCGCCGACCATCCGGTGTGGACAGGACCGGGTTGCCCGCGTTGACCACCAGCGCCCGGATCCGCCCCTCCCCCGGCGTCTCGATCTCCTCGGCCAGCACGGCGACGGGCAGCTCCCCCGCGAACTCCGGCAGGCCGCGCACCCGGCTGCGCCAGGCGTCGAAGTGACCGGGCGAGACCAGCTTGAGCACGTCCACGGCAGGCCGGGGGACGAGGGCGCCGCCGGGCCGGTCCAGGTTGCCGGTGATGATGTTGAGCAACTGCACCGCCCACTGGCACACCGCGCCGTGCCGCTGCATCGACACCCCCGTCCTGCCGTAGGCCACGGCGGTCTTGGCCGAGGCGAAGTCCTCGGCGAGCCGCGTGATGACCCGCGCGTCGACGCCGGTGATCGGGGCGGCCCACTCTGGGGTGCAGGGCGCGACGAGGGCCGCGAGCTCGTCGAGACCGTCCACGTAGGGCGGTGGGGTGGCCGTCGGGAGGATGAGGTGGACCATCGCCAGCAGCAGGGCGGCGTCGGTGCCGGGCCGGATGAAGTGGTGCTCGTCGGCGGTCTTGGCGGTCTCGGTGCGCCGCGGGTCCAGGACGACGAGCCGCCCGCCCCGGTCGGCGAGCGCCTTGCGGCGGCGGGCGAAGTCGGGGACGGTCATCAGGCTGCCGTTGGAGACCATCGGGTTGCCGCCGATGACGAGGAAGTGGTCGGTCCGGTCGATGTCCGGGATGGGCAGCATCAACTGGTGCCCGTAGAGGCGCTGCGCGACGAACTGGTGCGGCAACTGGTCGACCGAGGTCGCCGAGAACCGGTTGCGGGTGCGCAGCATCCCGAAGAACGCCGTCCCGTGGGTCATCGCCCCGAGGCTGTGCACGGTCGGGTTGCCCAGGTAGACGCCGACGGCGTCCTTGCCGTGCCGCTCCCGCACGTCGGCCAGCCTGGTCGCGACGAGGTCCAGCGCCTCGTCCCAGCCCATCGGCTCCCACCCGTCCGCGGTGCGGCGCACTGGCGTGCGCAAGCGCTTGCCGTCCTCGTGCATGTCCGGCAGCGCCACCGCCTTCGGGCACAGGTGCCCACGGGAGAGCGGGTGGTCGGGGTCGCCCTGCACGCCGGTGACCCGGCCGCCCTCCACGGTCAGCGCCAAGCCGCAGCAGGCCTCGCACAGGTTGCAGGTGGCGAACCGGGTCTCCGTCATGGGTGGGATTGTGCCCCGCGGGGGCGTCAGCCCACCATGGTCAGCCCACCCTGGTCAGCCCATCGTCTTCTGCCCGTCGATCGCCTCGCGCACGACGTCGGCGTGCCCCGCGTGCTGGGTCGTCTCGGCGAGGATGTGCAGCACCACCCGCCGCACCGACCAGGACACCCCCGACTCGAACCAGGGCGCCTCCGGCAGCGGGAACGCCGCGTCCAGGTCCAGCGTCGCGATCAGCTCGTCGGTCTTCGCCGCCACCGCCTCGTACCCCGCCAGCAGCCCCTCGAGCGTCTCGTCCTCGGTCATCCTGAAGTCCTCGGCCCACTCCTGCTCGGACGGCAGCCCGGTCGCCATCAGCTCCGCCCCGCCCACCATGAACAGCGCCCAGCCCGCCTCGCAGTTCGACACGTGCTTGATCAGCCCACCCACGGTCAACTCGCTCACCGTGGTCCGAGCCCGCGCCTGCTCGTCGGTCAGGCCCTTCGCCGTGAACCGCAGGAACCCCCGGTGCTGCCGCAGCGTCTGGAGCAGGTCGCCGCGCTCGCCGCCGATGGCCTCGACGGAGGCGGTCTGCGTGCGGTCCTGGATGAGGCTGCTCATGAGGTTCTCCTGATCTCGTCTTCTTGAGTACAAGCAGAACTCTAGGCCGTCTTCCGGACAACTTCGGTCCGCAATGACCGCCGGGTGTCAAGATCTTCGACCGCACCCTCGCGAACGCCGAACTGCCCCCGGCGACGTGGTCGCCGGGGGCAGTCGGAGGAGCGGGGCTCAGCCCTTGAGGAGCTGGCGGGCCATCACCATGCGCTGGATCTGGTTGGTGCCCTCGTAGATCTGGGTGATCTTGGCGTCGCGCATCATGCGCTCGACCGGGAAGTCGCGGGTGTAGCCCGCGCCGCCGAAGAGCTGGACGGCGTCGGTGGTCACCGACATCGCGGTGTCCGAGGCGAAGGTCTTGGCGGCCGAGGAGGCGAAGGAGGCGTCCGGCTCGCCGCGCTCGACCTTGGCGGCGGCGGCGTAGACGAGGTGGCGGGCCGCCTCGATCTTCACGGCCATGTCGGCGAGCATGAACTGCACGCCCTGGAAGGTGCCGATGGCCTTGCCGAACTGCTTGCGGTCCTTGACGTAGGCGATGGTCTGGTCGAGCGCGCCCTGGGCGATGCCGAGGGCCTGGGCGCCGATCGAGTGCCGGGTGTGGTCCAGGGTGCGGAACGCCAGGCGCAGGCCCTGGCCGGGCTCGCCGATGACGCGGTTGTCCGGGATGGTGCAGTTCTCGAAGTAGATCTCGCGGGTCGGGGAGCCCTTGATGCCGAGCTTGCGCTCCTTGGGGCCGACCGAGAAGCCGGGGTCGTCCTTGTGGACGATGAAGGCGGTGATGCCGTCGGCGGGCTTGGCGGCCTCGGGGTCGCTCACGGCCATGACCGTGTACCAGCTCGAGATGCCCGCGTTGGTGATCCAGCACTTGGTGCCGTTGAGGACCCAGTGGTCGCCGTCCAGCCGCGCCCGGGTGCGCATGGCGGCGGTGTCGGACCCGGCCTCGCGCTCGGACAGCGCGTAAGAGGCCATCTCACCGCCCGTGGCGATGGTCGGCAGGACCTCCTTCTTGAGCTCCTCCGAGCCGCCCAGGACGAGGTTCATCGTGCCGAGCTTGTTGACCGCGGGGATGAGCGAGGACGACACGCAGACGCGGGCCAGCTCCTCGATGACGATGTTGCCCGCGATGGAGTCGGCGCCCTGGCCGTCGTAGGCCTCGGGGATGTGCGGGGCGTTGAAACCCGCCTTGTTCAGCGCGGCCAGCGCCTCGTCGGGGTAGCGCTCCTGCTCGTCGACCTCGGCCGCGTAGGGGGCGATCTCCTTCTCGGCGAGGTCGCGCACCGCCTCGCGCAGCGCGTTGTGCTCGTCGCCGAGCTGGTACAACCCGAAGCCCGCGTCCACCTTGCCACCTCCACATGTCACCAGGTCCGCGTCAATGTTAGCGCGCGTTCACATCGTTGCCCTGTGTTCTGGGGCACCCGCCGCAAGACCCTTGGCCCATCGGTTACCAAGAGGTAACTTACCGGCAGGTACCCGCCGTCATCGCCCCGGAGTCGCCGCCATGCCCGGACCTCTGTTCTCCCCCGCGGACTACGACCCCGCGCGGTTCGACCCGGAGACGCGCCGACTGCTGCGCGCCACCATCGACTGGTTCGAGGCAAGGGGCAAGCGCGCCTTGGTCGCCGACTTCCACGCCAAGCGCTTCCACGCCGACTTCCTGCGCTTCGCCGCCCAGGAGCAGCTCTTCGCGACCCTGCTGACCCCGCGCGCCGAGGCGGGCCGGGCGGCGGACAAGCGCTGGGACACCGCCCGCATCGCCGCACTGTCGGAGATCCTGGGCTTCTACGGCCTGAGCTACTGGTACCCGTGGCAGGTCACCATCCTGGGCCTGGGCCCGGTGTGGCAGAGCGGCAACCAGACCGCCCGCGCCCGCACGGCCGCCGTCCTCGACGAGGGCGGGGTGTGCGCCTTCGGCCTGTCCGAGCGCGACCACGGCGCCGACATCTACGCCACCGACATGGTGCTCACCCCCGACGGCCAGGGCGGCTACCGCGCCACCGGCGGCAAGTACTACATCGGCAACGGCAACGTCGCCCGGGTCGTCTCCGTCTTCGGCCGCGTCGAGGGCGTCGAGGGGCCGGACGCGTACGTCTTCTTCACCGCCGACAGCGCGCACCCGAACTACCACCTGGTCCGCAACGTGGTGCCGCAGCAGATCTACGTGTCCGAGTTCCGCCTGGAGGACTACCCGGTCACCGCCGACGACATCCTGCACAGCGGCCCGGCCGCGTTCGACGCCGCGCTGAACACGGTCAACATCGGCAAGTTCAACCTCAGCTTCGGCGGCATCGGCATCGCCGAGCACTCCCTCTACGAGTCGATCACCCACGCCCACAACCGCGTCCTCTACGGCAACCGGGTCACCGACTTCCCGCACGTGCGCGCCCAGTTCGTGGAGGCCTACACCCGCCTGCTGGCCGCCAAGCTGTTCTGCGACCGCGCCGTGGACTACTTCCGCTCGGCGAACCCGGACGACCGCCGCTACCTGCTGTTCAACCCGGTCACCAAGATGAAGGCCACCACCGAGACCGAGCGCGTGGTGAACCTGCTGACCGACATCGTCGCCGCCAAGAGCTTCGAGGCCGACAGCTACCTGACCGTCGCCGCCGCCGACATCCGCGGCCTGCCCAAGCTCGAGGGCACCGTGGCGGTGAACATGGCCCTGATCCTCAAGTTCCTACCGCAATACCTCTTCCCCCAGGGCACCCACGCCGACATCCCCACCCGCCAGGCCCCCGAGGACGACGCCTTCCTCTTCCGCCAGGGCCCGGCACGCGGCCTGAGCGCGATCACCTTCGCCGACTGGCGCGAGGCCTACCGCACCTTCCAGCACATCCCGAACGTCGCCGTGTTCTCCGAACAAGCCGACGCCCTCACCGCCTTGGTGACCGCGGGCATCACCCCCGACCAGGCCAAGGACCTGGACTTCGCCATAGCCCTGGGCGAACTGTTCACCCTGGTCGTCTACGGCCAGCTCATCCTCGAACAAGCCGAACTGACCGGCACCGACACCCAGGCCCTGGACCAGATCTTCGCCACCTTCACCGACGACTTCTCCCGCTACGCCACCGCCCTGCACGGCAAGCCCTCATCGACGGCAGCGCAGCAGAAGTGGGCCCTGTCGGCAATCCGCAAGCCCGACGTGGACCACGACCGCTTCAACGCCGTCTGGAACCAGGTCGTAGCCCTCTCCGGAACCTACGAGATGAAGCCATGACCCAGGGGCTCACCCACATACACACCCCCACCTGCCACACCCCGGCCTGGACCCAACACTGGCCGCCCTTGTTTCGGGAGGCTGGTGTCGAGGGTGGGCGAAGCCCATCGCGCAGCGACGCGAAGCGCCCTTGACGCCAGCCTCCCGGAGTTGAACGATCGCGGCGACCGGACACCCGGCAATGCGCCAGCGAGCCGACCTCAGCGAGCCGCCCCCTCCGCCACAGAAGCCCGCAGCCGAGCGTCCTTCTCCAACACCATCTCCTCCAGGGAAGCCGCGAAAGCCGTCAACTTCTCCCGCAGAACCACGTCCGAAGCAGCCAGCACCCGCACAGCCAACAACCCCGCGTTCCGCGCCCCGCCCACCGAGACAGTGGCCACCGGAATCCCAGCGGGCATCTGCACGATCGACAACAGCGAGTCCATCCCGTCCAGGTACTTCAACGGCACCGGCACCCCGATCACCGGCAGCACGGTCGCCGAGGCCACCATCCCCGGCAGGTGCGCGGCCCCACCGGCCCCAGCGATGATCACCCGCAACCCCCGGCCCGCCGCCTCCTGCGCGTAGGTCAGCATCCGGCCGGGCGTCCGGTGCGCGGAGACCACCCCCACCTCGAACGGCACGTCGAACTCAGCCAGCGCGTCAGCCGCGGCCTGCATCACCGGCCAGTCCGAGTCGCTCCCCATGATCAGACCAACCTGCGGGTTCTCAGTCATCAAAAACTCCTAGTGGATGCTGTAGCCGTCGAGCCACACGGCGTGCGAGAGCCAGTGGGCGGCGAGTCGGGCCTTTTCCCGCAAGGACTCCAGGTCGTCGCCCAGGAACGTCACGTGCGCGACCTTGCGCCCGGCGCGTTCGGTCTTGCCGTAGAAGTGCGGCCGGGCGTCCCGGTACCGCGCGAACAAGTGGTGCAACCGCTCGTCGACGCCCATCGCAGGCGTCTCGGCGGCTCCCAGCACGTTGGCCATCACCGTCCACGGCGCCAGCGTGTCCGTCGCGCCCAGCGGGTAGTCCAGGACGGCCCGCAGGTGCTGCTCGAACTGCGACGTCCGGGACCCGTCGATGCTCCAGTGGCCCGAGTTGTGCGGTCGCATCGCCAGTTCGTTGATGACGAGCCCGGCGTCGGTCTCGAACAGCTCGACGGCCATCACCCCCACGACCTCCAGTTCGGTCGCGATGCGCAGCGCCATCTCCTGGGCGGCTTGCGACCGCTCCCGCGGCACCCCGGGGGCGGGGGCGATGACCTCGACGCAGATCCCGTCGACCTGCACGGTCTCCACCAGGGGCCAGCACCCGCCCTGGCCGAACGGCGACCGCCCGACCATCGCCGCCAGCTCCCGCCGCATCTCGACCTTGGCCTCGGCCAGCAGCGGCGTCCCGGCGGCGAGCAGCTCGGGCACCAACCCGGCCGCCTCGGCAGCCGAGGAGACCATCCACACGCCGCGACCGTCATAGCCCCCGCGAGCGGCTTTGAGCACCGCGGGCCAGCCGTGCGCGTCGCCGAAGGACACCAGGTCCTCGACCGAGGCGACCTCGGTGAAGGCGGGGACGGGCAGGCCGAGCTCGGCGAGCTTGCGGCGCATGACCAGCTTGTCCTGGGCGTGCACGAGGGCATCGGGTCCGGGGTGGACCCGGACGCCGTCGGCGACGAGGGCGCGCAGGTGTTCGGTGGGGACGTGCTCGTGGTCGAAGGTGACCACGTCGACCGTCGCGGCGAAGCGGCGCAGGGCGTCGAGGTCGGTGTGGTGGCCGAGCATGACGTCCGGCGAGACCAGCGACGCGGGCTCGTCGGCGGCGACGGCGAGCACGTGCAACGACTGGCCGAGGGCGACGGCGGCCTGGTGCGCCATCCGCGCGAGCTGGCCGCCGCCCACCATGCCGACGGTGGGGAATCCGGTGCGCTTGTCCACGAGCCCGGGACTCTACAGACGCGACCTGGAGCGCTTGACCAGCACTATCGCCCCGGCCACAACCGGCACCAGCAAGTAGGCGCTGCCGATCACGTATTCCGGGGGTGTCCACTCGAACTCGACGGCCAGCCCGTTGCGCATCACGAGCAGCACGCAACTCGCGAAGACGGCCACCACCGCGGCCACCGGCCACACGTCCCGACGGCCGCGGACGCGGGAGAGCAGGAAGACCACCAGCGGCACCGCCCACACCCAGTGGTGCGACCAGGACACGGGACTGATCAGCAGTCCGAAGAACGCCGTGACCAGCAGCGCGGGCAGTGGCTCTCCCCGCGCGGCCAGCTTGCGCACCCACAGCGCGCACGGCACGGCCAGCACGATCGCGATCGGGACGACGACCCGCATCGACCAGTCGGCGTTGTCGGTCAACCGCAGCACCAGCCCGTTGAGCGACTGGTTGCCCGCCCAGTAGATGGGCCCGATGCGCTGCGGGTCCTGCACCGCCCTCCCCCAGAACGCGGCGACGTCGTGCGGCACCAACCCCAGCATCAGCAGTTGCAACACCAGGAACGTCCCCACCGCCCTGGCCGCGTCCGCCCACCGCCGCAACAACAACAAGTGCCCCACGAACACCAACGGCGTCAACTTCACCGCAGCCGCGATGCCCACGAGCACCCCGCCGAACCGGCTCCCCCGCGTCCCCAGCACGAGCACGTCCACCATCACCAGGACCAGCAACACGAGGTTGATCTGCCCGAGGAACAACGTGCGCCACACCGGTTCCAACCCCACCAGCACGATCCCCAGCCCCACGAGCACCACCCGCTCATCCATCCACTGTGGACGATCCGGCAACGCGCGAACCGCCACCGAGACCGCCACGGCCAACGCCCCCAGCGTGACCGCCCCCAAGATCCCCCAAGCCACCTGCGTGGGCACCAACGCCAACGGCACGAACAACAACGCCGCCGTCGGCGGATAGGTGAACGGCAACCGGGCCCATTCCGGCTCGGCACGCAACGACATGGCGTCGTAAAGCGGCTCACCTCGCAACAACGCCACCGCCCCCGACCGGTATACGGCGTTGTCCACCCCCAGGTGCCACCCCAACACCCACCCCACGACCCCCGCGACCAGGCAAACCCCCGGCAACACCGCCAGCGGCCACCACCGCGCGACCCCACCCACGACCTCAGCCCCCACCCGCTCAGTCACCCGCACAGCAAACCACGCCCCAAAAAGCCAGCCGACACGCCCACGGATTCACGTGAAACCCCCGTAAGCCCACCCCACACCCACCCAGCCACAACCACGTCTCACCCCCAGCTCCCCACAGCCCCCTCCATCACCCACCCCACCAGCGCCCCGCCCACACCCTCATCACCCAGCACCCCTTCCCACCACCACACCCCACCCAAAAGCTCTGTCATCCCTGGGCCTCGACCCAGTCCTGGCCGCCCGTAGCTCCGCGGCCCCACGGGACAGGCCCCACCCAGCCCACACCAGGGCCCCAGGTCACCCAAAGATCATCTTCCCTTGGAGACCCCCGATGTCAACACCCACACCACCAGCAGTCATCCACACCCTCACCCCCGAGCCAACTCCCGAAGCATCTCCCGCGCCTCCTCCTCCGACCCAGGCAAAACCTGCCCCCGCACCCGCACCCCAATCCCCACCAACGCCGGATCAGCCATCAACGCCGAAGCCACCCGGTGCCGCGCCGCCGCGGCCCGATGCCCAACCCCATCCCCCCGCCGCGCGATCACCAGCACAACCGACGACCCCAGCGCCGCAACCGTCTCCCCGCCATCGAAGACCTCACGCAAACACTCCGCCAAGAGCACGGACGCCATCAACCGAGACCACCCCGAGGTGGCCGACAGGTCCAAGCTGATCACCACCGCCGAGAACCGGTCCCCCGCGGTCGTCCCCGCCCGACGCGCCTCCCGGTACATCTCCCCCACGCGCACCCGCAGATAAGCCGCCGTGGACAACCCGGTCAACGGGTCCGCACCGCACTCAGCCGGAGCGGTGGCCGCCTCGGCCCAGGACTCCGCGGTGCGCCGGAGCAGGGCAGCAGGAGTGGCGTCAGGATTAGGGGAGACGAGTTCGTGCGGAACCGTCAGCACCGCGTGCAGGGCCGCGAGGTCGGCCAGCGTCTCCGGAAGGGTGGCCCCCGCGCGGGCACGGGCGCGCCCCAGGGCGGAGAGGGCTTCAGCCAGGTCTTGACCCGCCAGCGCCGCCGCGCACACCGTGTCGACCTCGGGGACGGCCCAGTCCCCGGGGTAGCGCCAGCCAGCGGCCGCGCTCGCGGACCGCCACCGGTCGCGGAGCGAGCCCAGTCTGCTGCTCGTGTGCTGCAACGCCTGTTCCCTTTCGCAGTTCACCCGGGGGTGGGACGAGCCGAGGTGCCCATCATGACGTGGTCACACCTTCGGGGCTGCGACCGGCGGGGCGCGCGGGGAAGTATCACACTGACCCGGGAAAGGGGTTGGTGTGGCCGACATGCCCGCGGACGTGCAAGGACCCAGCGACGCCGACCTGATCAGCTCGGTGCGCGGGGGCGCGGTGTCCGCGTACGGCGAGCTGTACGAGCGGCACGTCGTCGCGGCGCGCAACCTGGCCCGCCAGCTCGCCAGGTCCCCCGCCGAGGCCGACGACCTGGTGTCCGAGGCGTTCGCCAAGGTGCTCGACGCGCTGCGCCAGGGCAAGGGGCCCGACGCGGCGTTCCGGGCCTACCTGCTGACCGCGCTGCGGCACACGGCCTACGACAAGACGCGGCGCGAGCGCAAGGTCGAGCTGACCGAGGACGTCACCCAGGTCAGCGGGGTCAAGCCGGAGTCGGTCACCGTCCCGTTCGCCGACCCGGCGGTGGCCGGGCTGGAGCGGACGATGGCGGCGCGGGCGTTCGCGGCGCTGCCCGAGCGGTGGCAGGCCGTGCTGTGGCACACCGAGGTCGAGAGGCAGTCCCCCGCGCAGGTGGGTCCGCTGCTGGGGTTGTCGCCCAATGGTGTCTCCGCGCTGGCCTACCGCGCGCGCGAGGGGCTGCGCCAGGCCTACCTGCAGGTGCACCTGGCGGGCAGCAGCGACGAGGCGTGCCGGGCCACCGCCGACCGGCTGGGCGCCTGGGTTCGCGGCGGGTTGTCCACGCGGGAGCGGGCGCAGGTCGAGTCGCACCTGGACGGGTGCGCGCGGTGCCGGGCGCTGGCCGCGGAGCTGACCGAGGTCAACGGGTCGCTGAGCGCGGTCGTGGCCCCGGTGGTCCTCGGGCCGCTGGCCGCGGCGTACCTGGCGTCCTCGGCGGCCACCACCGGCCTGGTCGCGGGCGGGTCCGGCGGGTTGGCCGCGGGCGCGGTGGCGACCGGGGCCCGCCAGGGCGTGCTGGCCGGGGTGTCCGGCGCGGTGGTCGCGGCGGCGGTCGCGGTCGGGGTCGCGGCGACCCCGGTCAACCTGGACGCGCCCCTGTCGGTGGCCGACGGGCCGCCCGCCACCTCGCAGCAGGCCCCGCCGCCCACCCCGCCCGCCAGCCCACCGGCCACCGCGCCGCCGCCGAGCGACGCCCCGCCACCGACCTCGGCGCGGACCCCGCCCGTCCCGCAGGTCCCCGAGCAGAGCGGCCAGGCCGCGCCGCCGACCCCGACCAGCCCGCTGAGCACACCACCGCCGCCGCCCGCCCCGAGCCCGGCCGCGCTGGAGGTCACCGGCCCGAACACGCCGCCGGTGCTCGAGCCCGGCACCCCGGCGGACCTCGTCTTCACCGTCCGCAACACCGGGGGCACGACCTCGGGCCCCGTCACCATCGCGCTGAGCCTGCCCGACGGCGTGCGGTCGAGCGGGGCGCGGGCGGCGGGGTGCGCGGGTGTGCGGGAGCTGGTCTGCCAGGGCCCCGGCATCGAGCCGGGGGCGATGAGCCGGTTCACCCTGAGCCTGGTCGCCGAGCCCGGTGGCGTGGACGGCGTGATCACCGGGACGGCGGGCGCCGGCGGGGCGCGCGGTACCGCGGTGCGCATCTCGGTGCGGGTGCGGCCGCCGGTCGGGGTCGACCGGGTCGAGGTGACCATCGCGCAGCGGGCCGGGGTGTGGCACGACGGACCCGCGGTGGACGTCGTCGTGCGCAACACCGGGAACACCGCGCAGGTGGTCGCGCTGGACTTCGACAGGCCGCTGCGCGGCGCCGAGGCGCCGGGCCTCGACTGCGGCGAGCGCCGGTGCGTGAGCCGGGCGCCGCTGGCCCCCGGGCGCGCGCTGTCCCTCACCGCCCACGTGCACCGGCTGCCCTGGCCGGACCAGGAGGTGACGGTGACCGCGACGCTGGGGGCGGCGACCGACTCGGCATCGCTGTGGCTGCTGTGGCTGCCCGGCCTCGACAGCCTCCTATTCCTGGAGAACCGGGCGGACCGGACAGGCTGAAAGACCCCTACCGCGCGGTCGGTCCGCTCTGGATAGACTTCGCCGCTATGGCGGTTGTGGAGAATGTGCTCGCCCGTGTCCCGGTACCGGTGCGGGCCTTCCTGCGCAAGCACCAGGACATGTTGAAGTTCGCTGTGGTCGGCGGCATTTGTTTCATTGTGACAATCACGGTGAACTACGCGCTCAAATTGACCATTTTGAACAAGAACCCGGTCACCGCGTTGGCCATCGCGGTGGTCGTGGCGACGATCGTGTCCTACGTGCTCAACCGCGAGTGGTCCTTCCGGGAGCGTGGTGGCCGCGAGCGCAGGCACGAGGCGGCGCTGTTCTTCCTGATCAGCGGGATGGGCGTGGTGCTCAACTCCGTGCCGCTGTTCGTTTCCCGCTACTTCCTGCACCTGCAGGTGCCAGAGGTCACGCTGGTGACCCAGGAGGTCGCCGACTTCGTCGCGGGCAACCTGCTCGGGACCCTGGTGGCGATGGTGTTCCGTTGGTGGGCGTTCAAGAAGTGGGTGTTCCCGGACGCGGTGGCCAGGGTTCGGCCGCTGCGCGCGGTCGTCGCCGAGACCGACGACAAGCAGGCGGCCTGAACAGCGTTCGGCCTAGACTGCGCCGGTGACCGTTGTCGACTCCGTGCTGGGCGTGCTGCCCTCCCGTCTGCGCAGGCTGGCCCTCAAGCACCGGGAACTGGTCAAGTTCGCGCTGGTCGGCGGCACGACGTTCGTCATCGACAACGGCATCTGGTACCTGCTCAAGCTGACCGTCCTCAATGACAAGCCGATCACGGCCAAGGCAATCGCCATCATCGTGGCCACGATCGTCAACTACGTGCTCAACCGGGAATGGTCGTTCCGCACCAGGGGCGGTCGTGAGCGCCACCACGAGGCCGCGTTGTTCTTCGTCATCAGCGGCGTCGCCGTCGGCATCAACCTGGTCCCGCCGCTGATCTCCCGCTACGTGTTCAACCTCGAAGTCCCGCACGTCAGCCTGTTGGTCCAGGAATCAGCCGACTTCATCAGCGGCTCGATCATCGGCATGCTGCTCGCGGTCGGTTTCCGGTTCTGGGGATTCCGCCGCTGGGTATTCCCGGACGAATTGGGACAAGTTCGGTAATTCAGCGCGGAGACCGTTCGGCGGGCCACTGCACACCCCGCACGTTGCCCGCCTTCGGCACCGGCAGGAACACGCTGAACGTCGGCGGCCGGGCCGTCGACAGCTCCAACCGGCCCCCGTCGGAGTCCACCAGGGCACGTGCCAGGGCCAGGCCGAGCCCGGTCGAGCCCGCCCCGGACACGCCCCGGTCGAAGATGTGCGGGGCCAGCTCGTCCGGCACCCCGGCCCCGGTGTCGGCGACCTCGATGACCACCGAGTCCGCCCGCGCGGGCCCGCCACCCCTGGCCGTGAGCGAGACCGCCCCCGCCCCGTGGCGCAGCGCGTTGTCCAGCAGCACCCCGATCGCCTCGCGCAGCCGGGCCGGGGTGACCCTGGCCAGCAGCCCCGGGGCCAGCCGCACGCGCAGGGCGCGGCCCTCGGCGCGGAACACCCCCCGCCACTCCTCGGCCAGCATGGTCAGCTCCAGCGACAGGTCGACCGGCTCCGCGCCGACCGCCCTGGCCTCGCGGGCGGCCGCGAGCAGCTCGTCGAGCACGTCGGCCAGCCGCTCCGCCTGCTCCAGCGCGGCGGTCGCCTCGGCCCTGGCGTCCTCGTCGTGGACGGTCGTCAGCGCCTCCAGCCGCAGTTGCAGCGCCGTGAGCCTGCTGCGGAGCTGGTGGGAGACGTCGCCGACCAGGTCGCGCTCGCGCTGCACGAGCTGGGCCAGCGCGGTCGCCGAGTCGTCGAGCGCCTCGGCCACCTGGTCGAGCTCGTGCAGGTCGTAGCGGGCCCGGTCGAGCCGGAAGTCACCCGCGCCGAGCCTGCTGGCCCGCTCGGCGACGTGCCGCAGCGGCCGGGCCAGCCTGCGCGCGGTCACCATCGCCACCACCGTGCCCGCGCCGATCGTCAGCACCACCACCAGCGCCACCAGCGCCGCGACCTGGGTCTGCCGGGTGCGCACCGGGGCGGCGTCGAGGGCGAGCGTGACCTTGCCCCGGTTCACGATGTCGGCCTCGGCCCGCACCATGTCCTCGACCGCCTCGATCCCGTAGACGATCTCCGGCTCGCCTGGCCGGGTCACGGTCAGCCTGCCCCGGCCCTCCGGCACGCCCAGCTCCAGCCTGCGCAGGTCGATGGGGCGGTTGTGCGCGATGTCGTCGTCCAGGGTGGCCGCGATCTGCTGCACGCGGACCTGCAGGTCCTCCGTGGTCAGGCTCTCCACCACGGCCAGCGCGGTGTAGCCGAGCGGGATGCCCAGGGCGCACGCGGTCACGGTGACCGCGAGCAGGATCGCGAGCAGGATGCGGCGGCGCATGCCCCGCTACTCGGCGTTGAACCGGAAGCCGACGCCGCGCACGGTGGCGATGCGCCGCTCGGAGAACCTCGGCCCGCCCTCGCCGAGCTTGCGGCGCAGCCAGGACACGTGCATGTCCAGGGTCTTGGAGGTCTTGAGCTCGGGGTCGCTCCACACCTCGGTGAGGATCTCCTCGCGGGTGACCACCTGCCCGGCGCGCTGGATGAGCACGCGCAGCAGCTCGAACTCCTTGTTGGCCAGGGTGACCTCCACGCCGTCGAGGGTCACCACCCGCGCGGCGAGGTCCATCTTGACCCCGTTGACGTCGATGGCCCCAGGGGCCTGGCGGCGCAGCAGGGCCCGGATGCGGGCCAGCAGCTCGGCCAGCCGGAACGGCTTGGCCACGTAGTCGTCGGCGCCCGCGTCCAGCCCGACGACGAAGTCGACCTCGTCGGCGCGCGCGGTCAGCATCAGCACCGGGATGCCCCGGCCCGCGGCCCGCAGCCGCCTGCACACGTCGAGGCCGTCGATGCCGGGCAGCCCCAGGTCGAGCACGAGCAGGTCGGGCACCCCCGTGGAGGCCGACTCCAACGCGGCGTGCCCGTCGGCGACGACCTGCACCTCGTACCCCTCCCGGTGCAGGGCACGGGACAGGGGATCAGCGATGGCCGCGTCGTCCTCGGCCAGCAGCACCACACTCACACACCACAGCGTATGCCTGGCACGATCCCCGTCGTGGCACCTGACCTTGATTTCGCCCTCCGCCTGGCCGACACCGCCGACGCCATCACCCGCGCCCGCTTCCGCGCCTCGGACCTGGCGGTCTCCCGCAAACCCGACCGCACCCCGGTCACCGACGCCGACACGGCCGTCGAGGACGCCATCCGCACCCTGCTCGACCAGGAGTTCCCCGAGGACACCGTGGCGGGCGAGGAGCGCGGCGGGCAGGTCGGGGCGGGACGGGCGTGGGTGCTCGACCCGATCGACGGCACCAAGAACTTCCTGCGGGGCGTGCCGGTGTGGGCGACGCTGATCGCCCTGGTGGTCGACGGCGTGCCCGCGGTGGGGGTGGTCAGCGCGCCCGCCCTGGGGCGGCGGTGGTGGGCCGCCCGGGGTGAGGGGGCGTGGCTGGGGGTGGCCGGTTCCCGGCCGCGGCGGCTGTCGGTGTCGGGGGTGTCGGACCTGGCCGACGCGTACCTGTCGACCACGCACCTGGGGAGCTGGGTGGAGCACGAGTCGCGGGAGCGCTACCTGGCGCTGGTCGACGCGTGCTGGGAGAACCGGGCGTTCGGGGACTTCTGGCAGCACTGCCTGGTGGCGGAGGGGGCGATCGACTTGGCGGCCGAGGCCATCGTGAACCCGTGGGACGTGGCGCCGTTCCAGGTGCTGGTGGAGGAGGCGGGCGGGCGGTTCACGGACCTGTCCGGGGCCGGGCGGTTCGACGGGGGGAACGTGCTGACCTCCAACGGCCACCTGCACGAGGCGGCGCTGGGCGTCCTCCGGGACTAGCCGATCCGGACCCTGATCCGCACGAGCGCGCCCAAGTCCATGATCATCCAGCTCTGGGGACCCCCGATTTCCACGCTACCCGGGGGGACCGACAAGTCGGGGGTGGCGAGGTTGGGTTGTCCACAGGGTGTGGGGTGGCGGGGCTAGCTCTTGTCGGCCGGGGTCGTGGCTGCCTCGGCCATGGGGTGGGCGGAGGCGGGGGCCGCCGCAGCTCGGGCGGAAACAGCCCGTTCGGCGGGAGCGGGCTCGGCCGCGGGTGGAGCGGAGGCCGCCGCAGCTTGGGCGGGAACAACCTGCTCGGCGGGAGCAGGCTCGGCCACGGGGTGAGCGGAGGCGGGGGCCGCCGCAACCTGGGCGGGAACAACCTGCTCGGCGGGAGCAGGCTCGGCCACGGGGTGAGCGGAGGCGGGGGCC
>NZ_WHOL01000099.1:0-57074 GCF_009745975.1 Actinokineospora pegani
CTCGACCTTGAGGTTGCCGACGGGGAGTTTCTCGTGCTGGTTGGTCCGTCCGGGTCGGGTAAGTCGACCGCGTTGCGGATGCTCGCTGGGTTGGAGGATGTCAACGAGGGCACGATCCGTATTGGTGAGCGGGATGTGACGAATGTGCCGCCGAAGGGGCGGGATATCGCGATGGTGTTCCAGTCGTATGCGTTGTATCCGCACATGACTGTTGCTCAGAACATGGGTTTCGCGTTGAAGTTGCAGGGGTTGCCGAAGGTGGAGATCGCGGCGAAGGTGCTGGAGGCGGCGCGGCTGCTGGATCTGGAGAAGTTCTTGGAGCGCAAGCCGAAGGCGCTTTCCGGTGGGCAGCGGCAGCGGGTGGCGATGGGGCGGGCGATCGTGCGGGATCCGGCGGTGTTCTTGATGGATGAGCCGTTGTCGAATTTGGATGCGAAGTTGCGGGTGGAGACGCGGGCGAACATCGCTGCGTTGCAGCGTCGGTTGGGTACGACGACGATTTATGTGACGCATGATCAGGTTGAGGCGATGACGATGGGGCATCGGGTGGCGGTGCTCAAGGATGGGTTGTTGCAGCAGTGTGACACGCCGCGGGCGTTGTATGACCGGCCTGCGAACGCGTTCGTGGCGGGGTTCATCGGCTCGCCCGCGATGAACCTCGTCGAGGTCCCCGTGCGCGCCGACGGGGTCAGCCTCGGCGGCCTCGATGTCGCGCTGCCGCGCGAATCCGCCGCCGCTGTCGCGAAGGCGGGCACCGACCGGGTCACTGTCGGCGTCCGGCCGGAATCGCTCGCCTTGTCGCCCTCGGGCACCGAGAACGCGTTCGAGCTGGTCGTGGAACTGGTCGAGGAGTTGGGCGCCGACGCGCTGGTGCACGGTTCGGTGCGGGACTCCGACCAGCGCCTGGTCATGCGCGTCGACGGCCGGACCCCGCCCGCGCTGGCGCAGACCGTCACCGTGGCCATCCGCGACGCCGCCGAACTGCACGTCTTCCACCCCCAGACCGGCGAACGCCTGGCGTGACAGACCGGACGCCCCCGCGAACTCGAGCCTCGCGGGGGCGTGCGACCCTCAAGCCCTGGCACCGCCCGCCGCGGCTGTCGAACCGCGCACGACCAGCTCCGGCATGAACACGTACTCCGCGTGCGGCGCGGGGTTGCCGGTGACCTCCTCCAGCAGCGCGTTGACCGCCGCCTGGCCCATCGCGTCCACCGGCTGGCGCAGCGTGGTGAGCGGCGGGTCGGCGAAGACGATGAGCGGGGAGTCGTCGAAGCCGACGACGGAGATGTCCCGGGGGACGGTCAGGCCGCGCTGGCGGGCGGCGCGGATGGCGCCGAAGGCCATCAGGTCGCTGCCGCAGACGATGGCGGTGCAGCCGCGGTCGATGAGGGCGCCCGCCGCGGCCTGTCCACCCTCGACGGTGAACAGCGAGTGCTGGATGAAGCCCTCTGCCTGCTCGACCGACAACGGCAGCGCGGTGCGCAGGTGCTGGACGAAACCCTCGATCTTGCGCACGACGGGGACGTAGCGGCGCGGGCCCACGGCGAGGCCGATCCGCTCGTGCCCCAGCTCCACCAGGTGCTGCACCGCCAGCCGCATGGCCGAGCGGTCGTCGGCGGAGACGAACGGGGCGGACACCTTCTCGGTGTAGCCGTTGATCATCACGAACGGCACGCCCCGGCCCGCGAGCCGCACGTACCGGTCCATGTCCGCGGTCGAGTCCGCGTGCAGGCCGGAGACGTAGATGATCCCGTTGACGCCCCGGTCGACCAGGGTGCCGGTCAGCTCGTCCTCGGTCGACCCGCCGGGGCTCTGCGTGCACAGCACCGGCGTGTACCCGTCGCGGGTCAGGACCTGCTCGATCACCTGCGCGAAGGCGGGGAAGATCGGGTTGCTCAGCTCGGGGGTGATCACCCCGATCAGCCCGGCGCTGCGCGTTCGCAGCCGGGCAGGCCGTTCGTAGCCGAGGGTGTCCAGCGCGGCCAGCACCCGCTGGCGGGTCGTGGTGGACACGCCCGCCTTGCCGTTGAGGACGCGGCTGACCGTGGCCTCGCTGACCCCCGCCTGCGCGGCGATGTCGCTGAGCCGGGCGCCCGCGCCCTGCGCCACGTCAGGACTCCCACCACACCGCGGTGTCCCGCGGCAGCACCAGGTCCGCGCCGTCGTGGGCGTACTCGCCCGAGGCCAGCAGCACCGCGCCCGCGGGCAGCCGGGCGGGCTCGGCGCCCAGGTTCACCGCGCAGTGCAGGGTCCGCCCGCCCGCCGTGCGGCTGAACCACAGCAGCGGCGCGTCGGCGTCCTGCCAGCGCAGGGTGTCCCCGGCGCCCAGCGCCGGGTGCTCGCGGCGGATCGCCAGCGCGCCCCGGTACAGCTCCAGGGTCGAGCCCTCGGCGCCGGTCTGCGCCTCGACCGACAGCCCCGCCCAGGCCGCGGGCTGCGGCAGCCACGGCGTCGACCCGTCCGGGCCGAACCCGAGCGCGGAACCGCCCGCGCCCCAGGGGATCGGGACGCGGCAGCCGTCGCGGCCGCGGTCGGTGCGCCCGGAGCGCTCCCACGTCGGGTCCTGCAACAGGTCCTCGGGCAGGTCGAGCACCTCCTCCAGGCCCAGCTCCTCGCCCTGGTACAGGTAGACCGAACCGGGCAGCGCCAGCATCAGCAGCGTCGCCGCCCTGGCCCGGCGCACACCCTCGGCGCCGCCGCCGTAGCGGGTCGCGTGCCGGTGGACGTCGTGGTTGGACAGCACCCAGGTCGCGGGGGCGCCGATCGGGCGCACGGCCGCCAGCGACGAGTCGATGACCTCGCGCAGCGCCGGGGCCGCCCACGCGGTGGCGAGGAAGTGGAAGTTGAAGGCCGTGTGCAGCTCGTCCGGGCGCAGGTAGCGCGCCAGCCGCTCCGGGGTGGACGTCCACGCCTCGGCCACCGCGACCCGGGTCGGCTCGTAGGAGTCGAGGACCTCGCGCCAGTCGCGGTAGATCTCGTGCACGCCGTCCTGGTCGAAGTAGGGCAGCGGCCGGGTGTCGAGCAGCCGGTGCTGCCTGGTCTCGCCCACGTCGGGCAGGCCGTCCTGCTTGACCATGCCGTGCGCGACGTCGATGCGGAAGCCGTCGACGCCCAGGTCGAGCCAGAACCGCAGCACGTCGAGGAACTCGGCCCGCACCTCGGGGTTGTGCCAGTTGAGGTCGGGCTGCGTGGGGTCGAACAGGTGCAGGTACCACTGCCCGTCGGGCAGCCGCGTCCACGCGCCGCCGCCGAACACCGATTCCCAGTCGTTGGGCGGGTTCTCGCCGCTGTCGCGGAAGACGTAGCGCTCGCGCGCGGCGGAGCCCGGCTCGGCGGCGACCGCCTCCTGGAACCACCTGTGCCGCGCGGAGGTGTGGTTCGGGACGATGTCGACGATGACCTTGAGGCCCTGCCGGTGCGCCTGGGCGACCAGCTCGCGGGCGTCGTCGAGGGTGCCCAGGGTCGGGTCGACGTCGCGGTAGTCGGCGACGTCGTAGCCGCCGTCGGCCATCGGCGAGGTGTAGAACGGCGTGATCCACAGGGCGTCGACGCCCAGGCCCGACAGGTGCGGCAGCCGCGCGGTGATGCCGGGCAGGTCGCCGATCCCGTCACCGTCGCTGTCGGCGAAGCTGCGCACGTACACCTGGTAGATGACCGCGTCGCGCCACCAGTCGCCAGTCATGGCACCCCTCTTCCCCGAGCTCGCGTCCGGCCGACGCTAGCAGCGGGTCAGACGCGGTGAAAGCGCTTTCAGCGCCCTTGCGCAAGCCCTGCGCAGACCGGTGCCCGTTCGGGGGTCCGACGCCGCCCGGGCGGTGCCCGGCCGCCCAAGCTGAGCAACAGTCGCGACTGGGCGTGTCGAATGGCGACATCGCAGTTAGGCCAATAGTGTCCCTTTACCGTCGCGCAACGGGTCAATGGAACAGGATGTAACCAAATCAGGTGATCTTGTTCATCCTTTCGTGACCCCCGGGCGGTGTCCGTTCGGGAATCCTGGACCGGTAAAGGGAGGGGGACGCCGATGTACGGCCAGCAGGATCCGGAGCCCGCCGCCGTCGACCCGGCGGACGGCCCGACGATCACCTCCCGGCAGGACGCCGCCCAGGCCCTGGTCCGCTACTTCCTGGCCAACGCCGACGCGAACAACCACGAGGCCAACGACGACCTGGTCCAGGAACTGCGCCGCCGCGCACCCCGGTCGCTGCCCGCCCAGCGCCGCGACGACCTCTGACCCCGTCTCAGGCGTCGTGGCCGAGCAGGGGGACGAGCTGCTCGGCGCTGGTGAACGAGCCGTGCTGCCCCACGACCGCGGACATCAGCGGCTCGACCGAGGACCGGGTGATCACCGCGGTGCCGGTCGTGGCGACCACCAGGTCCCCGATCCGCCCCGCGACGCGCGGCGAGACCCTGGGCCCGAACCACCCCGCCGCGACGGCCTCCTCGCGCGTGCGGACCTCCGCGTGCTCGCCCAGGTGGGAGCGCCAGGTCGCCAGGACGTCGTCCCGCGCGCCCGGTGCGGTGTGCACGAGCCGGACCCGGGGTTCGCCGGTGACGAGGTCGACCCCGTCGAGCAGGTCCGGGGTCGTGTCGAGGTCCGTGCGGTGCCCCGCTGAGACCATCCCGTGGTCGGCGGTCACCAGCAGGCGCGCCCCCGGCGGCAGGTCCTCGGCGATGCCCGCGGCGATCCGGTCGACGACGGCGAGCTGGCGCCGCCACTGGGCGCTGCCCGGCCCGTAGACGTGCCCCAGGAAGTCGAGGTCGGCGTGGTAGGCGTAGCAGAAGACCTGCCCCGGCGAGCACAGCGCGGCGCGGGCGCCTTCCACCAGGTCGCCCACCGCGTGGACACCGACCATGGCCCCACCCCGGAAGGCCGCCCGGCTCAGGCCGCTCGCCGTGTGCGCGGCGGGCTGCACCACCCGGACGTCGACCCCCGCCGCCCGCGCGCGCTCGAAGGCCGTCGTCACGGGCTGGACGTCTTCCGGCCGCAGCGCGTCCCGCAGGTCGACCGCCGTCCCGTGCCGGTGCCACCGCAGGGCGTCCAGGACCTCCCCGCCGACCGCGAACGCCATGCCCACGATGCCGCTCTCGCCCGGGGGCAGGCCGGTGCCTATCGCGGTCAGGCTGCTCGCGGTGGTGGCGGGGAAGCCCGCGGTGATGGGCCCGCCGGGGAGCGCGGCGAGGAACGGCGCGACGTCTCGGTGCCGCTGGAGCAGTTCCCACCCCAGGCCGTCGACCAGCAGCAGGCAGACCGCGCGGACCGGTGTCATGGCGAGCGGGTTGGCCATGCCCGCCACCCCGAGCGAGGCCAGCGCGGACGGGGTGACGTCGGACAGCGCGGCCGTGCCGTAGCGGGGGATCACGGGGGCGGGTGGTAGACAAGGGTTCATGGTTGATGTCGATACCACGCCAGCGCCGTCGGTGTACCTGGTCGTCGGGATTCCCGGCAGCGGGAAGTCGACCGTGGCCAGGGAGCTGGCTGGGCGTTTCCCGCGCGGCGCGCACATCGAGTGCGACCTGGTGCAGGGCATGATCGTGGCGGGCGCGCGGTCGCCGGTGCCCGAGGGGGACGCGGAGGCGGACCGGCAGTTGCTGCTGCGGGCGCGCAACGCCTCGGTGCTGGCCCGCAGCTTCCACGCGGCCGGGGTCGTGCCGGTGATCGACGACGTGGTGGTGCGGGCGGAGCACCTGGACTACTACCGGCGGCAGTTGAAGGGGCTGCCGGTGCGGTTGGTGGTGTTGGCGCCGGAGCCTGGGGTGGCGGCGCGGCGGATCGCCGAGCGGGACAAGGAGTTGGCGGACGACTGGGGGTTCCTCGATGCGATCATGCGCGAGGAGATCGCCGACCACGGTCGGTGGATCGACTCGTCGACCATGACTGTGGAGCAGACGGTGCTGATCGCGTTGTCCGATCGCAGTATGCGGCTGTAGAGGGCGTGGGAGTGCCTGCTTGAGGGTGCCCCGCTTGATCTCCGTCAGTCCTGGGCTGCGAGGTGCGGGCGGACGTCAATCCACTGTGGATTCCCTTACCTCCGCGTACCTGGCGCGCACGGCCGGTTCGCAGGGGGCCTCGTGGGTCGAGGCGTGTGCGGTGGCCCAGAGCGGCGGTTCCTCCCCGCCGGTGAGGAGCCAGGCCGCTTGGCGGGCGGCGCCCTCCGCGGCGTACTCGGCTGGGGTGGGGACCACCACCGGCCTGCCGAGGATGGTGGGGGCCAGGGTGCGGATGGCGGTCGAGCGGGCGCCGCCGCCCACCAGGACCACCCGGTTGGCCGCCACGCCCGCGGTCGTCAGGGCGTCCAGGCCGTCGGCCAGGCCGCAGAGGACGCCTTCCACCGCCGCGCGGGCCAGGTGGGCGGGCGTGCTGGTGGCCAGGGTCAATCCGTGCAGGGCGCCGCGGGCCGTGGGGCGGTTGGGGGTGCGCTCGCCTTCCAGGTAGGGCAGGAAGACCAGGCCGCCCGCGCCCGCGGGGGCGCTCAGGGCCAGGTCGCTGAGTTCGTCCAGGGTCACGCCGAGGATGGTGCGGGTGGCGGTGAGGACCCGGGCGGCGTTGAGGGTGCAGACCAGGGGCAGGTAGCGGCCCGCGGCGTCGGCGAAGCCCGCGATGGTGCCGGTGGGGTCGGCGGTCGGGGTCTCGCTGACGGCGAAGACGGTGCCCGAGGTGCCGATGGACACCACGACGTCGCCGGGGCCTGCGCCGACGCCCAGGGCCACGGCGGCGTTGTCGCCCATGCCCGCGCCCAGGCGCGTTGGGCCGTGGGCGCCCGCCTGGTCGGCCGGGGCGACGACGCGCGGCACCGAGGCGGTGTGGCCCAGGGCCAGTTCCAGGTGCTCGGGCAGGTACCGGCCGGTCTGGGGGGCGAAGTAGCCGGTGCCGCTGGCGTCGCTGCGGTCGGTGGTGAGGGTGTCGAGGCCCTCGGCGCCGGACAGCCGCCAGGTCAGCCAGTCGTGCGGGAGGGCGACGGCGGCGACCCGGGCCGCGTTGTCCGGCTCGTTGTCGCGCAGCCAGCGCAGCTTGGTCGCGGTGAACGACGCCGTGGGCACCGTGCCGCACGCCCGCGCCCACGCCGCCGGGCCGCCCAGCTCGTCGACCAGGTCCAGCGCGGACGGCGCGGAGCGGGTGTCGTTCCACAGCAGCGCGTCCCGCACGACCTCGCCGCCCGCGTCCAGGGCGACCATGCCGTGCTGCTGCCCGGCGATCGACAGCGCCACCACGTCGTCGAGCCCGCCCGCGGCCTCGATGGCCCCGGTCAGCGCCGACCACCAGTGCCGGGGGTCGACCTCGGAGCCCTCGGGGTGCGGGGCCGAGCCGGAGCGGACCGCCGCGCCGGTCTCGGCGTCGCGCACGACGACCTTGCACGACTGGGTGGAGGAGTCGACCCCCGCGACCAGGGTGCTCATCCGCGCGCGCCCAGCAGGTGCTCGGTGGCCAACTGCGCCAGCGCCACGAACCCGTAGCCGCGCTCGGCGGCGACGGCCGGGTCCACGTCCTCCCCCGCCAGCAGGTCCGCGGCCGTCTCACCCGCGGACAGCGTCGGCGCCAGCATGTCGTCGACACCGGAGGCCGCCCGCGCGGCCTGGACCTCGGGGTCGGCCCGGAAGGCCGCCGCGCGCTCCCGCAGCAGCAGGTACATCCGCATGTTCGCCGCGGCCGACGCCCACACCCCGGTGACGTCCTCGGTGCGCGCGGGCTTGTAGTCGAAGTGCCGGGGGCCGTCGTAGCCCGCGGTCTCCAGCAGGTCGACCAGGAAGAACGCCGAGAGCAGGTCGCCGTGGCCGAAGACCATGTCCTGGTCGTAGCGCGGCCCCTTCTGCCCGTTGAGGTCGAGGTGGAACAGCTTGCCCGCCCACAGCGCCTGCGCGATGCCGTGCACGAAGTTCAGCCCGGCCATCTGCTCGTGGCCCACCTCCGGGTTCACCCCGACGACGTCGCCGTGCTCGAGCTCGCCGATGAACGCCAGCGCGTGCCCGATGGTCGGCAGCAGGATGTCCCCGCGCGGCTCGTTGGGCTTGGGCTCCAGGGCCAGCCGCAGGTCGTGGCCCTGGGCCTTGACGTGCCCGGCGATGGTGTCGATGGCCTCGCGGTAGCGGTCGAAGGCGGCCCGGAAGTCCTTTGCGGAGTCGGTCTCCGAGCCCTCGCGCCCGCCCCACAGCACGAACGTCTTGGCGCCCAGCTCGGCGGCCAGCTCGACGTTGCGCAGCGCCTTGCGCAGGGCGAACCGGCGCACGTCGCGGTCGTTGCTGGTGAACGCGCCGTCCTTGAACACCGGGTGGGTGAACAGGTTCGTCGTCACCATCGGCACGGTCAGCCCGGTCTCGTCCAGGGCGGCGGTGAACCGCCCCAGGTGGCGGGCGCGCGCGCCCGCGTCGGAACCGAACGGGACCAGGTCGTCGTCGTGGAACGTGACGCCCCACGCGCCCAGCTCGGCCAGCCGGTGCACGGCCTCGACCGGGTCGAGCGCGGGTCGGGTCGCGTCCCCGAACGGGTCGTTGGCGCGCCAGCCGACGGTCCAGAGCCCGAAGCTGAACCTGTCCGCGGGTGTCGGGGGGTTGGGCACCGTTGCCTCCGCCGGGTCGTTCCTGGTATTCGTTCAGTGGTTGAACTTAATTTGACCCGCTGGGGTCCGTCAAGGCTGGGGAGGCCGGGTGCGCCCGATCGGCCAGAGCGACGTCCGCAGGCACAACACCGCCCTGGTGCTGGCCGGGGTCACCGCGGGCGCGGGCCGCTCGCGCGCTGATCTGGCCGCCGCGACCGGACTGGCCAAGGCGACGGTCTCGGCGGTGGTCGACCGGCTGGTCGCGGGCGGGCTGGTCGAGGAGACCGGCCCGCAGGAGCGCTCCGGCGGCCGGGGCCGGACCGGTGTCGGCCTGCGCCTGTCGGCCGCGGGCCCGCACGGCGTCGGGGTGGCCATCGGCGTCGACCACCTCACCGCCTGCCTGGTGGACCCGCTCGGCCGCGTGCGCGCGCGGCGGGTGCGCGCCCGGGACAACCGGGGCGCGCCCGCGGCGGTGGTGCTGGCGGAGGTCGCGGGGGTGGTGCGGTCGCTGGTGCGCGTCGGCGCGCCCGTGGGCGGCGTGGGTGTCGCCGTGCCCGGGCTGGTCCGCGAGGGGGTGCTGTTGTCCGCGCCGAACCTGGGCTGGTCCGAAGTGGAGGTTGTGGTGCCCGGCTTCCCCGTGGTGGTGGCGAACGAGGCGAACGCGGCCGCGTTGGCGGAGCTGTCACCGGACGGGCCCCGGGACTTCGTGGTGGTGTCGGGGGAGGTCGGTGTGGGCGCGGGGATCGTGCGCGGCGGCGAGCTGCTCACCGGCGTGCACGGGTTCGCGGGGGAGTTGGGCCACGTGTGCGTCGAGCCCGCGGGGCCGCGGTGCGCCTGTGGGGCACGGGGGTGTTTGGAGACCTTCGCGGGGTCGGACAGCCTGCCCGCCGTGCGGGCGGCGGAGGCCGGGGACGCGAAAGCGTTGGCAGCGTTGCAGAAGGCGGGGACCAAGCTGGGCCAGGCGTTGTCCGCGCTGGTGAACCTGCTGGACATCCCGACGGTGGTGCTGGGCGGCGACCACGCGCGGCTGGCGCCGTGGCTCGTGCCCCCGCTGGTCGAGGAGCTGCGCGCCCGCGCGATCGGCGCCCCGTGGTCCGAGCTGTCCGTGCGCTCGTCGGCGCTGGGCGGGCAGGCCCCCGCGCTCGGGATGGCCCGGGCCGCCGTGGCACACGTCCACGGCGACCCGGACGCCTGGCTGCGCAGCCGTCAGGCGCTGTAGCCCTTGGGTGGGATCAGGCTCGCGAGCTGGTCGAAGGTGAGCCAGTAGTGGTGGTTCCCGCCGAAGTTGGCCGGGTCGGCGATGTAGACCTGCCAGGTGTCGGGGTTGTAGCCGATGACCGTGAAGTAGTGGTAGATCGTGTAGTTCGGGTAGCCCGGCGGGTGGTTGTTCGCCGGGGCCACGATGTTCGCCACGATCGGGTAGTTGTTGTTGATGTTGAGCACGATGTCGCGCCACAGCAGGTCGCGCTGACCGGGCGTCGGCGGGTCGTTGGGCATCTCCTTGGTCTCGTACCAGCCCACGGAGCCCGCGAGGACCCCGGTGACCTGGCCGATCCAGTCGGTGCCGTTGGTGGTCGTGCCCAGCGCGCGGGCGAGGTCGCCCTGGGTGCGGTAGACGCCGCGCGCGGACAGCGCGATCCGCACGGCGGCGGGCCCGCACCAGTAGCCGGTCTCCTGGACCTGGTAGTCGTGGTTGAGGACTCTCCAGTTCTGGGCGTGCACGGGTTCGGCCGCGGCGACGGCGGGGGTGAGCAGGGACAGGGTGGCGACGAGCGCGGCAAGGACGCGCAGGCGCATGGGAACCTCCCGTGGTCCGATGGGACGGTGGAAAGTTTACGGACCACGGCTGTACATGGATAGCCTGTGACCGGTGTCGGCCGGTGGCAGGAACCCGCCCGTCAGGGCAGGCGCACGGGCGGGGGCCCGCCCACCGGCCACGACGCCGGGGGCGGGCCGAACGCGCGACGGGCGGCCCGCACGGCCAGCGCCGCGACAGCGGCGTTGGCGCCGCCACCGATCACGGCGCCGATGCCGAACGGCGCCACCCGGCCTAGGACGATGATCCCCTGCTTGGCCCCGTACTTCGTGACGAAGTTCCTCCCCAGGACGCTGTTCACCCGGCGCAGCGTCGAGACGGGCACCTTGGCGACGAGTTGACGACCCCAGTGCTGCCCGGTGCGCTCGGCGACCTTGCCGATGGTGGTGGAGCCCGCCTCGCCGAGCAGGATGCCCAGGACGATCGTCCGGCGGCGCTCGACCTCGTCGAGGGGGACACCGTGGACCTCGGCGACCGAGAGCGCGAAGAGCGTGCTCAGCTCGAGGGACGTGAAGGCTTCGCCCGCCGACAGCGCCAGTGCGATCCCGGTGCCGACGGCGGGCGCGGCCGCGGCGCCCCCGACCGCGGCACCCGTGCCGGTCAGGGAGCTGACGTACATCCGCTCCAGGGTGCGAATCACCTGTGCCGGCGTCGCCTCCGGGTTCCGCTGGCGGGCCCTGGCGATGTTCTTGCCCACCAGCGAGCTCTGGATGGTGATCGCCTTGTCCACCAGGTCGAGGATCGGTTGCCCACGCCGGCTCCCCGCCGGGACCGGTCCGTCGAGGGCATCTGGATCCATGCCGCGAACTCCTCGGGTCGTCAGGCGCCAGGTCTCGCACGTGATCAACTGGGCGGAACCTGGCCTCAGAGCCAGTCGCGGCGTTTGAACATGGTGTAGAGGCCGAGGGACAGGACCAGGATCAGGGCGGTGGAGAACCAGACGCCCCAGGGTTGGTCGTGGCCGGGGTAGGGGACGTTCTGGCCGTAGAAGCCGGTGATGGCGGTGGGGATGGCGATGATGGCCGCCCAGCCGGTCACCTTCTTCATGATGAGGTTCAGGCGGTTGCTCTGGACGTTGAGCTGGGTCTCGCGGATGGCCGTGAGCTGCTCGCGCAGGATCTCGGTCATCTCCGCCGCGTGCGCGACGTGGTCGCTGACGTCGGCGAAGTAGGGGCGCAGCTCGTCGTCGTCGAGGGTCTTGTCGCGGGTGAGGGAGAGCATGACGTCGCGCATCGGGTGCAGCACCCGGCGCAGGGTGGTCAGCGTGCGGCGCAGCGCCAGGACGCGGCGCTGGATGTCCTGGTCTGGCTCGTTCTCGCCGAACACCGCGTCCTCGAGCTGCTCCAGGTCCTCGTCGAGGGCCTGCGCGGTGGCCAGGTGGCTGTCGGCGACCTCGTCGAGCACGCCGTGCAGCAGCGCGCCGACCCGGTCGGTCGGCGGGTCGGCGGCGTCCCAGCGGCGCAGGACCGGGGCGAGGTCGAAGCCGTCGTGCACGGTGACGATGGCCCGTTCGGTGACGAACACGCCCAGCTCGTGGCTGGCGAGCCCGCTCTCGCCCAGCCGCGTCAGGTAGACGGTGAGGAACAGGTGGTCGCGGTAGTGGTCGACCTTGGGCCGCTGCCGCGACTCGCGCGCGTCCTCCAGGGCCAACGGGTGCAGGCCGAGCTCCGCGCCGACCTGGGCCAGCTCGGAGTCGTCGGGGGCGCGCAGGTCGACCCAGGCCACGGCGCCCTCGCGGGCGAGCCGGTCGGCGAGGCCGCGGAGCCCGAGGTCCTCGTCGACCAGCTCACCCGCCCGGTACAGGCGGCCGCGCACCCGCTCAGCCCAGGCCCGCCAGCTCGTCCGCGGTCAGCACCAGCTCCGCGGCCGCGGCCGAGTCGGTGATGCTCGCGGGCCGCGAGGACCCCGGGATCGGCACCACGACCGGCGCCTTGGCCAGCATCCAGGCCAGCGCGACCCGCTGCGGGCTCACCCCGTGCGCCCGGGCGACCGAGCGGAACGGGTCCGCCCCGCCACCGAGGTCGTCGGCCTTGCCGATGCCGCCGAGCGGGCTCCACGGCAGGAAGGCGATGCCCAGCTCCGCGCACAGCTCCAGCTCCGGCTGGCTGTCGCGGTAGGCGGGGGAGAACTGGTTCTGCACCGCGGCCAGCCGCCCGCCGAGGACCTCGTTGGCCTCGCGGATCTGGGCCGGGTCGAAGTTCGACACCGCGGCCATCCTGATCTTGCCCGCGTCGAGCAGCCCGGCCAGCGCGCCGACCGACTCGGCGATCGGCACCGCCGGGTCGGGGCGGTGGAAGTGGTAGAGGTCGATGGCCTCGACCCCGAGGCGCTTGAGCGAGGCCTCGCAGGCCGAGCGCAGGTACTCGGGCCTGCCGTCGAGGCCCCACCCGCCGTCCGGGGTGCGGGTGTGCCCGCCCTTGGTGGAGATCAGCACGTCCGCGCCCGTCCTGCGCACGGCCTCGGCCACCAGCTCCTCGTTGTGGCCGAAGTCGTCGTGGCCCGGCGCGTAGGCGTCGGCGGTGTCGATCAGGGTGATGCCCGCCTCGACCGCGGCGACGACCGTCGCGACGGCCCGCTCGCGGTCGGGGCGCCCCTCGACCGACAGGGGCATGGCCCCGAGCCCGATCGCGCTGACCGCCGAATCGCCGATGGTGCGTGTCTGCATGCCGCTGATCGTGCCACCACGGTGCCTGCGCGGCCGGACGACGCCCGCGCACACCCTCCCCGGCGGTCACCTGAACCGGGTTATCCGCCGTCCTGTGTGGTCTGTCGCGGGATCGTGCTGGTAGACCTGGGTGGCCAAGTCCTGTGGCGGTGGCGGTGTCCGGTCCGGCCGATGCCCCCGGCCGGACCGGACACACCGCTGGTCCGCGGTCACTGCCGGCCCGCGGTCACTGCCGGCCCGCGGTCACTGCCGGCCCGGGGTCACTGCCGGTCCGCGGTCACTGCACCTTGCGCGGCCAGATCGCCTTGCGCAGCGCGCTGTCGAAGGCCGCCGTGGCGGGCATGATGTCGGCCAGGTAGTCGTCCAGGGCGTCCGGGTCGGCCTCGGGGTCGGCGACGGGGCGCGGGCTCGGTCCGCTCCACTTGGCCTTGTTCATCCGGCCGTGGACCTCGCGCCACCAGTCGTTGATCTCCTCGGTGACCGCCTTCTCCGACTTGCGGGCCGACTCGGCGGCCCGGCCCGCCTCGTGGATGCGCGAGCCCAGCTTGGCCGCGCGCGCGGCCTCCTCCTCGCGGAAGCCCTCGGCCGCCTCGTGCGCCAGGCCGAGGAACGCCTTGTAGCGGCTGGCCGGGTCGGGGATCGCGGTCACGGCCGCACCTCCAGCGCGGTGGTGGTGTCGAACGGGATCAGCACCTCGGGCAGGCTGTGGGTGGTGCGGTCGAAGAAGACCGCCCGGTGCGGTCGCGGGGACCAGTCGACGATCTGGCCGCCCGCCAGCGTGTTCAGCTCGCCGCCCTGCACGTCCAGGGCCACCCAGCCGCCGATGTCGTCCATGCCGCCGAAGCCGAGCGTCTCCTTGAACCGGCCCATGCCGCGCCACCAGCCGAAGGTGTGCACGTTGCCCGACGGGCCCTTCTTGAGCAGGCCGCGCAGCCGGTCGAAGCCGCTCTCGGTGAACGGGTCCGGCTTGTGCTCGAGCAGGTGCGCGGCGGCGTCGACGGCGAAGAAGAACACGAACCGCCTGCGGTCCAGTGACGACGGCTCGGTCAGCTCGGCGATGTCCTCGCCGTAGCGCTCCTCGACGTCGTGCCCGTCCACCCGCAACCGCGTCGCCAGTGCCTCCGCGTGGTGGTTCAGGGCTTTCACCGGGCACCACAACTGGAACTCGCACTCGCTCGGGCCGTAGACCCGCCCCAGCGACAGCGCCGCGCTCTCCAGCACCGCCAGCGCGTCCTTGGTCGCGGTGCCGATGACCGCCAGGTTGCGGCCGGGCACCGGCTCGATCCGGAACGCCGCCGACCGGTCGTGCACCTCGATGACCTGGCCCAGCACCGCCCCGCGCGGGGCGGCGTAGTCCGCGGCCCCGGCCAGCTCCGGCTGGTGCGCGCCGTCGAACAGCCGCGGCGTCGGGGAGTTCAGCAGCGCCCACAGGTCGCGCTGCAGCTTGTCGAAGGTGCCCCGGCTCGACGAGTCCGGCACGTGCGCGACCTCGTTGCCGTGCGCCACGCCGGACTCGTGGTTGACCACCGCGTGCCAGCGCGGCAGCGACAGCGCGGCGGTGTTCTCCTCCACCAGCACCCGCTTGGCCTTGGGCATCGCGATCCGCAGCGTGCACTGGTCGTAGACCGCGGGCTTGCCCCAGAACGCCTCGATCCCGGCGATGTCCTGGCTGGCCAGCACCAGGTGGATGCCCTGCGACCGGCCGCGCCTGGCCACGTCCTCCAGCAGCGCCGCGGCCTGCTGGGTGATCTGGTCGCGCCCGGCGAACAGCGCCTGGAACTCGTCGATCACCGCGACGATGCGCGGCCAGTGCCCGCCCGGGTCGGCCTGGCGCAGCTCGGAGAGCTTGGTGACCTCCTGGCGCTTGGCCGCCTCCGCCCGCCTGGCCAGCTCCTCGGTGAGGAAGCGCAGCAGCGCCAGGCCGAACTCGCGGTCGGTGTTGACGTTCACCCCGACCAGCCGCGCCTGCGGCAGCCAGCTCGGGTCCTTGCGGCCGGGGGTCAGCCCGGCGAAGGACACGCCCTCCTTGAAGTCGAGCAGGTACAGCTCCAGCTCCGACGGCGCGTACCTGGCCGCGAGCCCGCCGAGCATGGCGTAGAGGAAGTTCGTCTTGCCCGACCCGCTGGGCCCGGCCACCAGCGCGTGCGGCGTGGCGTCGCCGAGCACGACCTCCACCGGGTCGCCCTCGTGGAACCCGACCGGGGTGCGCAGCTCGTCCACCGAGCTGGCCGTGCCCAGGGTGTCGGGCAGCAGGTCGGCGAACTGGCGCGGGCCGCCCCGGCGCACCAGCACCTCGGCGGCGATCGTCGTCGCGCCGAGGTTCACCAGGGACGCGGGCGGCGGCGGGTCCGGGGTGACGACCACCCCCGGCCCGGTCATGCTGCT
The DNA here is from genome assembly GCF_009745975.1 of Actinokineospora pegani. Classification (GTDB taxonomy): domain Bacteria; phylum Actinomycetota; class Actinomycetes; order Mycobacteriales; family Pseudonocardiaceae; genus Actinokineospora; species Actinokineospora pegani. The sequence continues at coordinate 15,398 of NZ_WHOL01000099.1, forward strand.
GGTGGCCTCCTCCGGGCCGGTGAAGGTGACCGTCTCCACCGGGCTGTTGGCCGTCAGCGGCATGTCCACCAGCACCAGGTGCACCCCGGACTCCGGGCCGGTGCGGGCGATCCGGTTCAGCTCCTGGTACTGCTCGTCGGGCAGCCGCTCGCCGTTGCCGAACAGCACCGCCACCCGCCACGGCTCCACCCGCCTGCCCGCGGCGGCGCTCGCCTCCCGCAGCGACTGCTGGTCGCGCAGCGCCGCCGCGTGCACGCGGCGGATGTGCCCGGCGAGCTGGGCGAGCAGGTCGTCGAGCCGGGTCGGGTCGTGCACCACCACGAGCCCGGCCGTGGTCAGCGGCTGCAACCCGGGCAGCGGACCCGTCAGGTGCCCGACGTCCCACAGGTGCACCCGCACCAGGCCGGGCGCGAACGCGCTCAGCAGCCGCAGCACCAGCGCCTCGACCATCGCGTCCGCCGCGGGCCGCGCGCCCGGCACGGTGTTGACCCGCAGGTGCCCGTGGTCGAGCAGCGGCACCGCCAGCGGGAAGGCGTCCTCCGGGGCGGACTGCTCCACCAGCCCCGACCCGATCCGCCACAGCCGGGGCACCACCACGCCGGGGTCGACGCCCGCCTGGCCCAGCCAGGTCTGCCAGGGCTCACCGGCCGCGCCGGGCGCCTCGTCGTTGACCAGCCGGTGCACCCCGACCAGGCCGTCGGTGCGCCACCGTGCGTACCGGGCGTCGCGGCGCGCGGTGATCTCGTCCCACACCTGCCGCAGCGCCGGGTCGTCGGCCATCCGCTCGCCCAGCTCGCGATCGCCCGCCGCCGCGCCCAGGCCCTTGACCCGCAGGTCGCGTTCGAACTCGAGTTGGCGCACGGTGGTCTCGGCCCGCTCGCGCGCGCCCCGGGCCGCGCCCAGCGCCAGCCCCAGCACCTTGCGCAGCTCGGCCAGCGCCGCTTCGGCCCGCCGCTTGCGCTCGCCCTTCGCCATGCTCCACGCCTCACCGGCCCGCGTCCCCGCCAGGGCGCTAGAGCCTCATCCGGTAGTCGTCGACAGCCTGCCTGGCCCGGGCCACGAGTTCCACCGCCCTGGCCAGTTCCGCCGCGGCCTGGTCCAGCTCGACCGGGTGAAAGCCGTCGTCGCGGCGCACCGACGCCAGCGTCGCGCCCGCCTGCTCGATCGAGGTCGCCGCCGGACCGGCCAGCGTGCCCTGTGCGCTCTCCAACGCCGCCGAGACCGCGCGCAGGGTCTCGGCCAGGCCGGAGATCGTCAAAGCCGGGCCGCGTACCCCTCGACCGAGGCGATGCTCGACCGGATGGTCGACTGCACGCCCTGCAGCGTCTGCAACGCCTCCGCCAGCATCCCGTGCGACTGCGACACCTCGGCCTGGCTGCTGCCCTGGGTGGCGTTGAGCAGCGCGTTGCGGGCCTCGTCGAGGCGCATCGCCGCCTCGTTGATCGCGGCGATGCTCGCCTCGGCCTGCCGGTTCGACAACTGGATCCCGGCCCTGATCTCTTCCACGCCCGCCATGACGCGACAATTTAGTGGCGATCACCGGCATCGGCTGAACCGGGTGCTCCATCAGGACCCGGTCCGCTCTGGCAACCGGACCACCGCTGCGCCATCGGCCACCGGCCGCCGCCGGATTTCACGCGTCCGGTGGCACCCGCTCGCGCTCGGTCACCACCGCGTCCGCCCCGCTCCCACATCGTGGAGCGGCGTGCGCGCGGGTGCGATACTCGTTCGAGCGCGAGCTCGCATTGTCGAATTCCTATGTGTCGACCCGTGGGAGAGCCGAATGGGTGACGTGGACTGGGTGGCCAGGGCTCGCCAGGTCGCCGCTCGGCTGGCCGAGGACGCCGTGCGGCGCGAGGCCAAGGGCGCGGAGCCGGTGGCCGAGATCGAGGAGCTGCGCTCGGCCGGGCTGCTCGCGCTGACCATCCCGACCGGGCTGGGCGGGCAGGGGCAGGGCTGGCGCACCGCGTTCGCCGTCGTCGGCGAGATCGCCGCCGCCGACGCCTCCATCGGCCACCTGCTCGGCTACCACTACCTGCAGTTGTGGCGGCCCTGGCTGTTCAGCGCGCCCGAGCGCGCCACCGAGCTGGCCAGGCGGACCGCCGCCAACGACTGGTTCTGGGCCGGGGTGTCCAACCCGCGCGACCAGGCCTTGATCCTCACCGACGCCCCGGGCGGCGGGTTCGCCTGCGACGGCGTGAAGTTCTTCGCCACCGGGGCCAGCGTCGCCGACCGGCTCGTCGTCAGCGCCCTGCACCCGCCGACCGGCCGCAAGCTCACCTTCGTGCTCGACGCGGGCGCGCCGGGACTGCGCTACCTCGGCGACTGGGACAACCTCGGCCAGCGCCTGTCGGCCAGCGGCGGCGTCGAGTTCACCTCGGTCCGGGTCGACCCCGCCGACCTCCTCGACCGCGCCGACGACCCGGACGACCCGGAGGCCCCGCGCGGCACCCTGATCAGCCTCGGCTTCCAGCTCGCGCTCACCCAGGTGCTCGCGGGCCTGGGCAGGGGCGCGCTGCGCACCGGGGCCGCCTACACCCGGGAGAAGGCCCGCGCCTGGCCGACGTCCGGTGTGGACAGCGCGGTCGAGGACACGCACACCCAGGCCGCCTACGGCACGCTCAGCGCCCGCCTCGCCGCGGCCGAGCTGCTCGTCGACCGCGCCGTGGTCGCGTTCGCCGACGCCGACGCGCTGGGGGTCGGGCTGGACCCGGTGCGGCGCGGCGAACTGGGCGTGCTGGTGTCGCAGGCGAAGGTGCTCGTCTCGGAGCTGGCCGTCGAGATCAGCTCCCGGGTGTTCGAGGTGACCGGCGCGCGCGCCACCGCCGCCCGCGTCGGCCTGGACCGCTTCTGGCGCAACGCCCGCACGCTGACCCTGCACGACCCGACCGTCTACAAGGCCGCCGAGGTCGGCAGGCACGTGCTCACCGGCGCGCTGCCGAGGCCGGACGGCTACAGCTGATGGCGCCGCGCATCGTCCCGGCCCTGGCCGACAGCGTGCGGCTGACCGAGGACGCCGTGCTCATCCTCGACCGCAGGTGCTTCCCGTTCCGCCGCGAGTGGGTGCGCTGCGCCGACGTGGGCGCCGTCGCGCGCGCGATCTCCGACATGGTCACCCAGTCGTCCGGGCCGTACTTCGCCGCGCTGTACGGGATGGTCCTGGCCGCCCGCGCCGCCGCCGGGCTGCCGCCGGAGCTCGCGCGCGCCGAGTTGGACCGGGCGGGCGCGGTGCTGGTGGCCAGCCGCTCGACCAACAACCACCTGGGCAAGGCCGTGCGCGCCGTCCTCGGGGCCGTCGACGCGGCCCCGGGCCCCGACCTCGTCGCCGCCGCGACGGCCGGGGCGCAGGCGGGGGCGGCGGTCTACCACGCCCGCAGCCGGTCGCTGGGGGAGCACACGGCCAAGCTGCTGCCGCCCGGCGCGCGCGTGCTGACGCACTGCTGGGCCGACGCCTACCTCATCGAGACGGTCAACGCCGTGCGGGCCCTGGGCAACGAGATCTCCTTCTACTGCACCGAGACCCGCCCGTACCTGCAAGGCGCGCGGCTGACCGCCGAGACCCTGGCCGAGATGGGCGTCGACACCACGCTCATCACCGACGGCATGGGCGCCGCCGTGCTGTCCACAGGGGACGTCGACGCGCTGGTCACCGCCGCCGACCGGGTCACCATGGACGGGCACGTGGTCAACAAGGTCGGCACGCTCGGCCTCGCGGTGGCCGCGCACGCCTTCGGCGTCCCGTTCCTGGCCCAGGTGCAGGCCCCCGACCCGGCCGCCCCGACCGCGGCCGACGTGCCCATCGAGCACCGCCCCGGCGCCGAGGTGCTGCACACCCTCGGCGTGCGCACCGCCAGCGACCGGGTGCGCGGGCACTACCCGGCCTTCGACGTGACACCCCCGCGGTTCGTGGGGACAGTGGTGACCGACCGGGGCCCGTTCGCCCCGGGCTCGTTGGCCGACTACCACCGGGAAGGCAGTTCGTGACCCACACGCTCCGCGCGGCATGGCTCGTCCTGGACATCGAGGGCACCCTGATGCCCACCAGCGCCGTCCACGTCGGCCTCTACGACTTCGCCCGGCCCCGGCTCGGGCCGTGGATCGACGAGCACCCCGACTCCGACCTGGTCCGCTCGGCCGTGGCGCGCACCAGGGCCGAGGCCGGGCTGCCCGGGTCCGCGACCACCGCCGAGGTCGTCGCGGTGCTGCACCGGTGGATGGCCAAGGACCGCAAGGCCGCGCCGCTCAAGGACCTGCAGGGCGAGATCTGGCGGGCCGGGTACGCCTCGGGCGAGCTCGTCTCGGAGTACTTCCCCGACGTGGTGCCCGCCCTGCGCGCCTGGCACAGCGCTGGGCTGGCGCTGGCGGTGTTCTCCTCCGGCTCGGTCACCGGCCAGGTCGCCTCGTTCTCCAACACCACCGACGGCGACCTCACCCCGCTGTTCCGCCACCACTTCGACACCGTCAACGCTGGCCCCAAGCGCGCGGCCACGTCCTACGAGGTGATCCGCTCCGCGCTCGGCGCCGGGGAACCGGGGTCGGTGCTGTTCCTGTCCGACGTGCCCGCCGAACTCGACGCCGCGGCGGCGGACGGCTGGCAGACCGCGGGCCTGGCCCGGCCCGGCGAGCCCTTCGCGGACGCGGACTTCGGCGACCACCTGGCCGTGCGGTCGTTCGACGAGATCCGGGTCGAGCGGGCATGACGGCCGGGCTGTCGGAGGCGGGGCGGCAACTCGCCGCCGAGTCGGCCCGGTTCGCCGCCCTGGGCTGGATGCGCGGCACGTCGGGCAACCTGTCGGTGACGCTCTCGCGCGACCCGCTGCGGCTCGCCGTCACCGCCAGCGGCCTGGACAAGGGCGAGCTGACCGAGGCCGACGTGGTCGTGGTCGACGCGGACGGCGCGGCGGTGTCGGGCGAGCTGACCCCGTCGGCGGAAGCTGGACTGCACGCCAGGATCGCTGCGGTGGCGGGCGCCGGCGCGGTGGTGCACCTGCACCAACTCGCCCCCGTCATCGCCGCCGAGCGCAACCCCCGCGGCATCGTCCTGCGCGACCTGGAGATGCTCAAGGGCTTCGGCCGCGCCGCCCACGACGACGAGGTCGTCATCCCCGTCGTGCCCAACAGCCAGGACATGCGCGTCCTGGGCGACGCCTTCGCCGCGGGCTTCGACCCGGCCACACCCGCGCTGGTGGTCGCCCGGCACGGGGTGTACGTGTGGGGCGAGGACCTGCGCCAGGCCCGCCACCGCGCGGAGTGCCTGGAGTGGCTGCTGCGCTTCGCCAACGCACTGCCGGAAGGAGCCTGACATGACCCTGCTGACCGTCTGGCCCGAGGACGACCCCACCCGGGTCCTGCTCCGCACCACCGATCCCGCTGAGATCGCGGACGTCCTGGGGCGCTTGGGTGTTCGCTTCTCCCGCTGGCCCCTGGCCGACCTCCCGGCCACCCCGACTCCCGACCAGGTCCTCACCGCCTACCGGGAGCGGATCGACGAGGTCAACGCCCGAGAGGGCTACACCCACGTCGACGCCGTGGCCCTGTCCCCGGAGACCCCGGAGTCCGACCGCCGAGCCGCTCGAGCGAAGTTCCTCACCGAGCACACCCACGACGACGACGAGGACCGGTTCTTCGCCAAGGGCAGCGGGGTCTTCTACCTGCACATGGACGCCAAGGTCCACGCCGTCCTGTGTGAAGCCGGAGATCTGCTCAGCGTGCCCGCCAAGACCACGCACTGGTTCGACATGGGCACCGCGCCCGACTACGTCTCCGTCCGCTTCTTCCACGATGAGGAGGGGTGGGTCGCCTCCTTCCGAGAGGACTCCATCGCCCACGCTTTCCCGACCTACGACGAGCTAGCCGCCTCCCGCGACTGAGTGGGGTACCGGATCGGGTCAGGTGGAAGGGGAATCTGAGCCAAGACGGACGGTTGCGACGTCTGACCATTCGTGGGCTTTGTGGTCGCGGTTCAGGTTGATGAGCGACACCGTGGAGATGGTGACCTCGGCGGTGTGGCTGCCGCACTTGTCGAGAGCGTGAGCGACGGGTGCGGCCGGTCCGGCGGAGTTCGAGTAGCCGAGCGTCACGTGGGCACGGAAGCCGTCCGCTGTGCCGTATCGCGCGAGCAGCTCGGCGACCTGCGGCTGGTCTGCGAAGGTGAAATGCCAGGTGTAGAAGGACCGGCCCACCTTCCAGCCGGGACGCCACCACCAGTGATCACGCATGGGTGCCGAAGCGGACACGCGACCCCCTTCGCTCAGCCTGTCAATTCTGCCACGACTAGTTGTTTGTTGTCGGGTACAGACATGCACTGAGTGTGGGCAGGCCATCACCATCTCGGTGGCTGTCCGCCGGTCTGCTCCCGTCTGCCCCGGTCTGCACCGTCATGCCCCGTGATCTGCGCTGATCAGTTCCTCAGACGCCAGCACAGTGGAAGCCTGAGAAAGAGGTCGTAGTGAAGTTTGGTTACTTCTTGCAGAAGATCACCGGCTCAAGCCGGAACGGTCGGGAGCACTGGGAGGTTGTTCGTTTCACCGAGCTGGGCCTCGACGTCCGGAACATCCAGGAGGAGGCGGTCACGCGCGCCATCGCGGAGATGCGCACCTGGGCCGACGAGCACCTGGCGGCGCACCTGGGTTATTACGGGCTGTTCAACATCTGCCTCGCCACACAGGGAGGCGAAGGCTTCCCTGACGCATTAGGAATGCCGGGCAATGCTGGAAGGTGCGCAGCTACGAACCGGGTACGTCGAGGACATGCGCCTGCGGCCTGCGGTCGCCTCCGTTTGAGCACGGGCCTCGGCAAACAGCCCCGGGCGAGCCCGGGGCTGTCCTGTGCTCACACCCCTACCGCGCCTCGGCGATCCGGTGGTCGAGCACGTCACTGGTCGACGGCGCCTCGGCGGCCTGGGCTGAGAGCGTCATCCCGGCCAGGATCCCGATGGCGAACGCCGCCGACACCGTCGTGACCAGGGTCCGCAGCGAACAGAGGATCTTCACGGTGGTCACCTCCTTCGAGCCCGGCACCACTCCCCGGCGTGCCGGGCGGGCAGAGTCGCGGGTCCTGAGCGGTGGGACCGCCCATGTGCGGCTCTGCACCAAGTGTGCGTGCACACTCGCGATCTGGCAATGGAAATCTGCCGCGATGTCCTAAAAATGTCCGATCCACCATGGCATTCCCACAGGTGGTAGAGTGTGCACCTGTGTGCAGGCACGTGCACAGAAGGGTCTGGCATGAGTGCTGACACCGGTAGCCCCGCCCCGCCCCCCTCGGCGCGGGCGACGCTGCGCAAGCAGATCCAGGCGGCCGTGCGCGGGGCCCGCCAGGCCAAGGACCTCACCCAGGCCGAGCTGGGCAAGCGGCTGGGGGTCAGCCGGTTCGTGGTCAACCGGATCGAGGCGGGGGCGACCGATCTGACGCCCGCCATCGCCGAGCAGTTGGAGGCCGAGCTCGGGCTGGCGGAGCTGCGGACACTGGTCGCCGACCGCGACCGGCTGGTGCCGGTGGCCGACACCGGGCGCGACGCGGTGGTGGGGCGGGTGTTGGGCAGGCGCGGGTTGCGCAGGGTGCGGGTCGTCCTCGCCGACACGCTGGACCTGCGGTCGCTGGTGGCGACCTGGGCCGACGGGGACCTCGCGCTGGTGGCGCACGACGTGTCGATCGTGGTGCCGACCGCGCGGCGGGAGCGGGAGCTGTTCGGGGAGCAGGACTCGCTGCACGGGCACATCGAGTACCAGCTCAAGCGCGTCTCCGACCTGAAGAAGTCGCACCACTACGCCGCCGGGAGCCTGCACCTGTACGAGTCCGACCTGGTGATCGCGCCGATGGTGCTCGCCGAGACGCGCACCGGCGTGGAGAGCGCCGTCTGGGCGCCGGTCACCCTGTCCGACTCCTCGGCGCTGCCGGTCGGGACCAGCGTGGACCGCGCGGTCTTCGCCGGGCTCAGCGCCCACTTCGACACCCTGGTCACCGGTGAGGAGCTGCTCAGCAACGAGGCGCTGTGCCACGTCGAGGCCGGGCCGGGCGGGCGGGGGCCGGTGTTCACCCGCTACTTCACCGTCGGCGAGGACCAGGAGGAGGACGTCGACGAGCGCGAGGGCCAGGCCACCGCGCTGGTCCTCGTCGTCGCGCTGTGCCCGCGGGCCAGCCACGGCGTCGCCCGCCGGGTGATCACCTACCGCAGGCTGCACTCGCGGCTGGACCGCCAGCCGTCGTTCTTCAGCAACACCGTCACCGACGTCGACGTGCGGCGGGCCAAGGACCTGGCCGAGGGCGCCCCCGGCGACGGGCAGCGCTCGACCCGGTCCGCGCTGGCCTCGGCCCTGGACATCAACCCGTACCTGGCCAGGACCGGCGGCACGCTGCCGGACCTGGCCTTCCAGCTCGCCGCCCGGCGGGAGATGTCGATGTTCGGCCTCGACATCTCCCCGGAGCGGTTCACCCCGGTCGAGGTGCCGGAGGAGCTGTGGCTGGTGGGCAAGGGGCCGGTGGCCGGGCGGCGGCGGGCGGCGCTGGCCCCCCGGCTGTTCGTGCTCGAGCTCGAGGACCGCGGCGGCGTCCCGGAGCTGGCGGCGTTGCAGGCCAGGGCGGACATCGACCCGCACGGCGTCCGGGACTACGTCGACGAGCCCGACCTCAACGACTTCCTGGTGCAGGCCCGCGACATGGGCTGGCTGGAGCGGTGGTTCCGCGAGCTCGGCATCGCCGAGCGCTGAGCGGGCCCGCGCCCAGGTCAGCCGACCCGGACGTCGACGCAGGCGTAGAAGGCGTTCGCGGTGTCGGCGATGTTCCACACCGCGAGCACCTTCTGCTCGCCGGGGAACCGGCTGAGGTCGACCGCGTGGGTCACGGTCGACCCGGGCCGCGCGCCGCCGTCGTCGACCTCGGTCACCAGGGTGTCGCCCACGTAGTACTGCCACGTGCTGGTCGCGTGCCGCGCGGTCAGGGTCCAGGTGAAGTGCGCCCGGCCGCCGACCGGCGTCGCGGGCCAGTCGCGGGACTCGTCGCCGAGCGCGGCGAAGCGGGCGTTGCCGCCGTCGCACGCGCGCAGGCCCTTGGGGCCCTCGACGCTCTGCGGCTCGTACTGGATCTCACCGCACCCGGGGACGACCCCGGTCGCGCAGTTGGCCTGGCGGCTGGGCGGGCTGTTCACGTACCCGTGCGCGAGGGCCGGGGTGGCCGGGACGGCCAGCCAGAGCAGGGGGGTGGCGGCGACGACGGCGACGGTGCGGGGGAATCCCATGGGGCTGCTCCTCGGGGTGTGCGTCCACGCCCGGGTGGGGCGGGGCGGCCGGACCAGGGGCTGAGCGGGAGTGTGGTCTAGACCATAGGTCGACAATTGACGGCACGTCAAGGAAGTGGGTGGACTGGTCACGGCGGTCGGGAATCCCGTCCCGGTGAGCGTTGTCGGACCCGCCGGATACCCTCCGGTACGTTGGGACACCTGTTCGAGTCCGGACACGGGCCGGGACGCGGGGGAGTGCACGCAGACATGGGAGTGCGAGGGGTGCGGGTGTGAGCGCGGAGACGCTGTACGGGGCGGATGACCTCACCCACCTCGAGGGGCTCGAGGCGGTCCGCAAGCGCCCCGGCATGTACATCGGGTCCACCGACAGCCGGGGCATCAACCACCTGTTCGCCGAGATCATCGACAACGCGACCGACGAGGGTGTCGCCGGTCACGCGACGAAGGTGGTCGTCACCCTGCACGCCGACGGCAGCGTCGAGGTCGACGACGACGGCCGCGGCATCCCCACCGGCCAGCACGCCAAGTCCGGCCTCTCCGGGGTGGAGCTGGTGCTGACCCGGCTGCACGCGGGCGGCAAGTTCGGCGGCTCCGGCTACAAGACCTCCGGCGGGCTGCACGGCGTCGGCGCCTCCGCGGTCAACGCGCTGTCGCACCGGTTCGACGTGACGGTCCGGCGCGAGGGCAAGGTCCACCAGATGTCCTTCGCGCACGGCGTGCCCGGCGTGTTCGACGGCCCCGGCCCCACCGCGGCGTTCACCCCGCGCTCGGGCCTCGGGGTCGTCGGCAGGATGAAGCGCGGCCAGTCCACCGGCACCTCCATCCGCTACTGGCACGACGCCCGCTACTTCGAGAACGGCGCGGTCCTCGACGTCGAGGCGGTGCGGCAGAAGGTCCGCAACACCGCCTTCCTCGTCCCCGGCGTCGCCTACGTGCTGCGCACCGCCGTCGACGGCGCGATCTCCGAGGAGACCTTCCACTTCCCCGACGGGCTCACGTCCATGGTGGAGTTCCTGACCCCCGGCGGCGACCGCGCGGTGTCCGGCACGCTGATGGCGGTGGGGGAGGGCACCTACACCGAGAACGCTGCCGACGAGAACGGCGTCATGCGGTCCAAAGTGGAGCGCACGGCCGAGGTCGAGGTGGCCTTCCGCTGGGGCACCGGCTACGAGCGCACCGTCGAGTGCTTCACCAACACCATCCGCAACGTCCACGGCGGCACCCACCGCAAGGGTTTCGAGCGCGCCGCGGTGAAGACGTTGCAGGACGCCATCTCCAAGACCCGCGGGCTGCTCAAGCCCAAGGAGGACCCGCCCTCCCTCGACGACGTCCTCGAGGGCATGACCGCGGTCGTGCACGTGCGCGTCCCGGAGCCGCAGTTCACCTCCCAGACCAAGGACGAGCTGTCCACCGCGGGCATCACCAAGGTGATCGGCGCGGTCGTCGAGCGCACCATCCGCGCCTGGGTCGAGGACCGCAGGACCAAGTCCGAGGCCAAGGTCGTCCTGCAGAAGATCGTCGACGCCTCCCGCGTCCGCCTGACCCAGAAGCAGCAGAAGGACGCCGCCCGCCGCAAGACCGCCCTCGAGGGCGCGGCCATGCCCCCCAAGCTCGTCGACTGCCGCACCACCGGCGTGGCCCGCAGCGAGCTGTTCCTGGTGGAGGGCGACAGCGCGCTGGGCTCGGCGCGGATGGCGCGGGTGTCGGAGTACCAGGCGCTGCTGCCGCTGCGCGGCAAGATCCTCAACGTGCAGAAGGCGTCGCTGGCCGACACGCTGCGCAACGCCGAGATCGCCGCGATCGTGCAGGTGCTCGGCGCGGGCACGGGCCGCACCTTCGACCTGCCCGCGATGCGGTACGGGCGGGTGATCCTGATGGCCGACGCCGACGTCGACGGGTCGCACATCCGGACGCTGCTGATCACCCTGTTCGCCAAGTACATGCGGCCGGTCATCTCCGACGGCAGGCTGTTCGCCGCGATGCCGCCGCTGCACAAGATCACGACCAAGGGGCGGGGCGGGGAGACCCGGTTCACCTTCACCCAGCGGGAGATGGAGACCACCGTCGCCGCGCTGCAGAAGGCGGGCAAGCAGGTCGTCACGCCGGTGCCCCGGTTCAAGGGGCTCGGCGAGATGGACGCCGACGAGCTGTGGGAGACCACGATGAACCCGGCCACCCGCTCGGTCCGGCGGATCACGCTGGACGACGCCGAGGCCGCGGAGAACGCGCTGGAGCTGTTGATGGGCGAGAAGGTCGAGCCGAGGCGCAACTGGCTGGTGGAGTCCTCCGGCCGGGTCGACCAGGCCGCCATCGATGTGTGAGCAGCCAGAGCGCCCGGAGCCGATAGAGCACGCGAGAGAGAGCCGCTGACTTATGGCACGCCGCAAGGCCCCGACGACCAAGGTCGACGCCGCCGCCTTCGACCAGGCTGGCGCGCAGGTCTTCGACAACCCGGTGGAGACCGAGATCGAGGACTCGTACCTGGAGTACGCGTACTCGGTGATCCACTCCCGCGCGCTGCCCGACGCCCGCGACGGGCTCAAGCCGGTGCACCGCCGCATCCTGTTCTCGATGAACGAGCAGGGCTACCGGCCCACCCACGCGTACGTGAAGTCCTCCCGCGTGGTCGGCGACTGCTTCGTGCGCGGCGCGCTGGTGTCCACCCCGGCGGGGCTGCGCCCGATCGAGGCGCTCGAGGTCGGCGACCTGGTGCTCGACGGCGGCGGCGCGCCCGTGCCGGTCGTCGAGGTGTACCAGAACCCGGCCTCGGCCCTGGTCCGCGTGACCTGGGACGACGGGCACACGCTGCTGGTCACCCCCGGCCAGCGGTTCATGACCGCGGGCGGCTGGGTGCAGGCGCGCGCCCTGGTCGGCGCGACCACCACCGCGGCGGCCGCCCGCCCCGCGGTGCGCGCCGAGGACACCGGGTTCGAGTTCGTGCTCGGCCTGCTGACCGCCCTGGGCGCGGTCGACGCCGACGGGCGCGTGGTGCTGGCCAGCCCGGAGACCGAGGCGGTCGACCGGGCGCACGGCTGGGCGATCGGCGCGGGCGTCGCGGTCTGCCGCGACAAGCTCGAGGCAGGCGCCGACGACGGCCGCGACCTGCACTCGCTGGCGTTCACCCCGCTCGACCCGGTGGCCCGCCCGATGACCGAGGCGCTCGCGGGCCGGGTGCCCGAGGACGTGCTCTCCGACCGCGCCACCTGGCCCGCCTTCCTGGCCGGCCTGGCCGTGGGCGGCCTCGACGCCGCGGGCATCGGCTGCGGCGCGACCGACCCCGAGCTGCACCGCCAGCTCCGCGCGATGACCGCGCCCACCTCCGGGCGCCGGGTCGTCGCGGTCACCCCGGTCACCCCGGACACCACCTTCGACATCCAGGTCGGCTCGCCCGAGCACGCCTTCGTCGTCGAGGGCTGCGTCGTGCACAACTGCATGGGCAAGTACCACCCGCACGGCGACTCGGCGATCTACGACGCCATGGTCCGCCTCGCCCAGGACTTCTCGCTCAACGCCCCGCTCATCGACGGCCACGGCAACTTCGGCTCGCCCGACGACGGCCCGGCGGCCAGCCGGTACTGCGTCGTCGGCGACACCCGCGTCCGGCTGGCCGACGGCGCCAGCCCGCGCATCGCCGACCTGGTCGCCCTCGCCCCGGACTCCGAGGCGGTCGTCGACCTCGAGGTGCTGGACAAGGACGGCAAGGCGGTCCGGGTGGACCGGGTCTTCAACTCCGGGGTGCACCCGACCCTGCGCGTGGCGACCGAGTCCGGCCTCGCCCTGCGCGGCAGCCACAACCACCTGGTGCTCTGCCTGGACAACCCGATGGGCGTGCCGCTGCTGCAGTGGCGCAGGCTCGACGAGGTCCGGCCGGGCACCGTGGTCTGCGTGGCGCGCAACGCCTGGCAGCAGGTCGTGCCCACCGCCCGCGAGCACGTGCTGGCCGCGAGCCGCGGCGCGGGCGACCACGTCCCCGACTTCGTCTGGGCGGGCGGCTGGGGTCTCAAGCGCGCGTTCCTCATGGCCCGCTTCGACCGGGCGGGCGCGCTGCGCGGCACCGGCGCGGACGTGGCGGTGGAGTTCGCGGGCGGCACCGAGCAGGTGGCCCGCGAGGTGCAGGAGCTGCTGGTCGAGTTCGGCGTCGGCGCGCGGCGCGCGGGCACGACGCTGGTCGTGTCCGGGTCGCGGGACCTGCGCGCGTTCACCGAGCGGGTCGGGTTCGCGGGCGCCAAGCAGACCGCGCTGGTCAACGCGGTGGCAGGCGTGCCCGCCGTGGGTGAGCGGGTGCCGTTCGTCGCCGAGTACGCGGGCGTGGACCCCGGGCTGGTCGACCGGTGGGAGACCGAGCGGTCCCGGGTCGTGGCGCGCGTCGCCGACCAGGAGGTGCTGCGCACGGTCCTGCCGGTGCTGGACTCGGGCTACCGGTTCGAGACCGTCGCCACGGTCGAGGCCGGTCCCGCCGAGGAGGTCTACTCGGTCCGCGTGCGGACCGAGGACCACTCGTTCCTGGCGGGCGGGTTCGTCAACCACAACACCGAGGCCCGCATGTCCAGCGAGGCCATGCTGCTCGTCGGCGAGCTGGGCGAGGACACCGTCGACTTCCGGCCCAACTACGACGGCTCGCTGCAGGAGCCGACCGTGCTGCCCGCGGCGTTCCCGAACCTGCTGGTCAACGGCACGTCCGGGATCGCGGTCGGGATGGCCACCAACATGATCCCGCACAACCTGGGCGAGGTCGTGGCGGCGGCGCGGTGGCTGATCACGCACCCGGCGGCCACGCTGGACAAGCTCATGGAGTTCATCCCCGGGCCCGACCTGCCCACCGGCGGGATGCTGCTGGGCCTCGACCAGGTGCGCAAGGCCTACGAGACCGGCCGCGGCGTGGTGCGGATGCGGGCCAAGGTGCAGATCGGGCCGCTGGAGGGCTCGCGCGGGCGGCAGGCGATCACGGTGACCGAGCTGCCCTACCAGGTCGGCTCGGAGAAGATCATCGAGAAGATCACCGACGAGGTCACCAAGTCCAAGCGGCTCACCGGCATCGCCGACGTCAAGGACCTCACCGACCGGGAGAACGGCACCCGGCTGGTCATCGAGTGCAAGGTCGGGGTCAACCCGCAGGCGCTGCTGGCCGACCTGTACCGGCTCACGCCGATGGAGCAGTCCTTCGGCATCAACAACCTGGTGCTCGTCGAGGGGCAGCCGCGCACGCTGGGCCTCAAGCAGTTGCTGGAGGTCTTCCTCCAGCACCGCTACGACGTGGTCACCCGGCGCACGCAGCACCGCAAGCGCAAGCGCGAGGACCGGCTGCACCTGGTCGAGGGCCTGCTGCTGGCGCTGCTCGACATCGACAAGGTCATCGCCCTGATCCGGGGCAGTGACGACGCGGCGGCGGCCAGGTCCGGGCTGATCAGCCGGTTCACGCTCTCGGAGATCCAGGCCAACTACATCCTCGACACCCCGCTGCGCCGGCTCACCAAGTTCGACAAGCTCGAGCTGGAGAACGAGCAGTCGCAGCTCGCCGCCGAGATCGCCGAGCTGTCCAAGATCCTCGACGACGACGGGGTGCTGCGCAAGGTCGTCTCGACCGAGCTGGCCAAGGTAGCCAAGGACCTCACCGCCGAGCGCCGCACCGCGCTGATCGACGGCGACCTCAAGGAGGTCCTCGCCGCGTCCAGGCCCGCGGGCCCGCTGGAGGTCGCCGACGACCCGTGCCAGGTCATCCTGTCGGCCACCGGCCTGGTCGCGCGCACCGCGGCCGAGTCGGAGGAGACCTCGGAGGCCCGCCGCCGCAACGGCCGCGCCCGGCACGACGCGGTCGCCGCGGTGGTGCACTCGACCGCGCGCGGCCAGGTGCTGCTGGTGACCAGCAGGGGCCGGGCGTTCAAGACCGACGTGCTGCCGCTGCCGGTGCTGCCCGAGCAGGCGGGCACGGTGTCGCTCAGCGGCGGCATGGCCGCCAGCGAGGTGGTCCCGCTGGACAAGGGCGAGCGGGTGGTGGGCATCGCCCCGCTGGGCGAGCAGGCGGCCGGGTCGCCGGGCCTGGCGCTGGGCACCCGGGCGGGCGTGGTGAAGGTGTGCGCGCCCGACTGGCCGGTGCGCTCGGACGAGTTCGAGGTCATCACGCTCAAGGACGGCGACGAGGTCATCGGCGCCACCTGGCTCACCGACGGCGCCGAGTCGCTGGTGTTCGTCTCGTCGGAGGCGGCGCTGCTGCGCTACCAGGCCGCCATCGTCCGACCGCAGGGCGCCAAGGGCGGCGGGATGGCGGGCATCACCCTGCCCGGGGGCGCCACGGCGGCCTTCTTCGCCGCCGTGCGCACCGACGACGCCGACCACGGTGAGCCGATGGTGGTCACCTGCACCGGGCAGACGGTCAAGGTCACCCCGTTCGCCGACTACCCCGCCAAGGGGCGCGCCACCGGCGGCGTCCGCGCGCACCGCTTCCTCAAGGGTGAGGAGGGCCTGGTGCTGGCCTGGGTCGGACCGCGGCCGGTGGGCTCGTCGCGCACCGGGTCCGCCGTGGAGCTGCCCGACCCCGACCCGCGCCGCGACGGCTCGGGCACGGCGCACCCCGGCCCGGACGTCATCGGGCACACCATCGAACGGGGCTGACCAGCCGCCCGCCCGCGTCGAGGATGGTGCTCGACGCGGGCGGCGGTTGCGCTCACCTCATGCTTTCGGGTGACGACGAGTGGCACTGGGCCGCAGAGCCGGGAAAGCTCGGACAACCATGAGGCCGGGAGTCCACGCGGAAGGCTCGCACCCGTTGTGGACCTCCAGTCGCGGACGGGCCGGACAACCCACGGCTCGTCGGGTCGATGATCCAGCCGCCCCGCGCCGCTCACCCGGCAGGTGCTCGACGACACCCCGGAAGGTCCCCCGTGAGAAGCCTGCTCCAGACGCTGTGCTGGCTCCTGCCGCCGCACCGGGTCAAGAACCTCCTGCTGACCCTGCTCGGCCACCGCGTGCACCCCACCGCCCGGGTCGGCATCTGCCTGTTCACCGGTGAGACCGAGGTGTCGATCGGCGCGCGCGTGCGGGTCGGGCACGGCAACGCCTTCCGGGGCCTGCGGGCGCTGCGCGTCGGCGAGGGCGCGGTCATCGGCGGGCTCAACTGGTGATCCGCCGCCGCCGGTCTGACCTGCGACGACCCCCGCCAGGGCGTGGCCGACCTGGGCGCGCACGCGGTGGTGTCCGACCGCCACCACCTCGACTGCTCCGGTGGCCTGGTCATGGCCGAGTCCGCCACCATCGGCGGGGTCCGCTGCACCGTCCTGACCCGCGGCGTCGACCTGGAGACCGGCAAGCGGACCCTGCGCCCGGTCGTGCTCGACCGGCAGGCGTACGTCAGCACCAACTGCACCGTCATGCCGGGCACCAAGCTCGCCGAGCGCGCCGTCCTCGCCGCGGGCGGCGTCACCGCCCTGGCGGGCATCTACGCCCGCCACATGCTCCACGGCGGCGTCCCCGCCAAACCGATCAGGCCCATCGACGGCGCCCACTTCGACCGCGCCGAGGCCCGCATCGGGCGGTGACGCCCGCCCGCCGGGTGACCCGTTGGTGTGGTCGTGGCCCGCCCAAGCGGCGGCACGGCCCGCGGTGTGTCCACAATCGAGGCTCCCGCCCGGTCTGCCCGCGAGCGCCGGTCCGAAGGATGTGATGCCGTGCCGACGGCACTGCTGGACTACGTCCCCGCCACCCTGCGCTCCCTCGCCGAGCGGGCCGCCCGCGCCGTCGGGGCCGAGGTCAACTGGCACCCCTTCGGCAAGCGGCTGGCCGGGCTGTGCGACCGGCTCGACATCCGCGCCGCGCTCGACGTCGGCGCGGGCGGCGGGCAGTACGCCGGGTTCCTGCGCCACTGCGGCTTCCGCGGCCACATCGTGTCCTGCGAACCGGTCGGCCGCACCTTCGACGAGCTGGTCAGGGCCGCCGCGGCTGACCCCGACTGGCACCCGGAGCGGCTCGCCGTCGGCGCGGCCCCCGGTGACGTCGAGGCGCCGGTGACGGCAGGCCACCCGCGGGCCGCACCGGGGTTCGGGCACGTGCGCGCCGAGCGCACCCCGGTGTCCACTGTGGATGAGCTGTTCGACAGCTACGGCTACCCGCCGGAGCGCGCCCTGCTCAAGGTCGGCGGCCACGGCCAGGAGTGGGCGGTCCTCGACGGCGCCGCGCGCTCGCTGCCCCGGCTGGCCGCCGCGCAGGTGGAGCTGCCGCTCATCCCGCTCCACGCGGGACAGCGGCTCATCGGCGACATCACCGCTCGCCTGGAGCGCGCGGGCCTGGCGCTGTGGTGGCTGGAGCCCGGCTCCACCGACCCGGCCGCCGGCCGCATAGCGCGGTGCGACGGCGTGTTCGTCCGGCAGGACCCATGACCACCGAGGCGGTCGGCCGCCGCCCCTGACCCCCGCCGGGCACGAGCACCGCCGGAACCGGGCTGCCGGCCGAGGTGATCAAGGCGGTGGCGGGAGTCGCCCGGCCGGGGCCGGCTCGTCCGCGTGGTGCAGGCACCCCATCGAACTGGGCGGGTGCCCACCGACTCCGCCGCCGTGGCCAACTGCCTGCGTGAATCACGGGTACCGGCTCGCGAGTCCGGTGGTGCTCAGACCAGGCTGCGGGGCCGTGAGCGCGGCGTGCGCCTGCGGGCGATCACCGCCGGGTTCCCCACGGCCACCGCGCCCGCCGGGACGTCGTGCAGCACGACCGCGCCCGCCCCGATCCGCGCCCCGCAGCCCACGCGCACCGACCCCAGCACGGCGGCGCCCGCGCCGACGAACACGTTGTCGCCCAGGACCGGGTGTTCCGGACCGCGGTTGTCGCCGAGCCGCTCGCCCAGGGTCACCCGCTGGCACAGGAACGCGTTCGTCCCGACCACGGCGCGCGCGCCGACCACCAGGCCGTTGGGGTGCTCCAGCCGCAGCCCGGGCCCGATCCGCGCGCCCGGCTCGAAGTCCGCGCCGGTGAGCAGGTGGTTGAGCGCGCGCAGCAGCGGCGCGCCCACCCGCTCGTCCGCCGCGCCCTGCAACCGCATCAGCAGCGTCGCCAGCACGCCGGGGCGGGTGGCGACCAGCCACGCCGCGCCCACCGGGCCGGTCCGCTGACCGCCGGTCACCGAGCGCAGGTCGGCCAGGAACAACACTGTCCACTGAGGAACCCGCATGGTTTCGCACCCCTGTTGGTCGTTGAGCGAGTTGCCTGGAGGGTAGGGCCCGTGACCGCGGATTCCGCCCTGGACTCGGTCGCACAACACCAAAGAGTGGGTTTGGGGACGGGGCCGGCCACACCACGGCCCGCGGGCGGGCCGCCGACCGGGACGGCCGGCGCCGCGTGCCGGAGATCGCCGCGGGGTGTGGCGGCGTCACCGGACCAGCGCGCGGGACAGGCGCCCCGCGCGCTGCCGCCGGTCAGCCCGCGGCCGCCGAGAACTCCTCGTCGAGGGCGTAGCGCTGCTCGGGCACCGCCGGGCCGAGCAGGGTGCGGGCGCGCAGCGCGATCTCCATGCACAGCCGTTCCTGCGGGTCATCGATGCGGTCGCCGAGCAGCTCCTCGATCTGGTGCATGCGGTACCGCACCGTCTGCGGGTGCACGTCGAGGCGGGTGGCGATGTCGTTGATGCCGCCCCTGGTCTCCAGCCAGGCCAGCAGCGTCGTGGTCAGGCGCTCCTGCTGCTTGGGGGTCAGGTTGGCGAACGGGGCCATCGTGCGCTGGGTGAGCTGCGCGAGCAGGAACTCGTCGGAGAGCAGGACCAGGGCCGAGAGGTGGTCGGCGCAGCGGGTCACCGGCCGGTCGGGCAGCACGCCGCGCTGCACCAGGGCCAGCGCGCGGCGGGCGCAGGCCAGCGACCGGTGCGCCTCGGCCAGCGGGACCATCGGGCCGACGACGGCGCGGCGGCCCGCCAGCTCGCGGGCCAGCCTGCCCAGGTGCCGGTCCGGGTCGGCGACGATGACGCACGGGTCCGCGCTCTCCAGGTCGACCAGCAGCTCGCCGCCGAGGATGGACGCCGGGTCGCGGTGGGCGTCGGGGCGGTGCTCGAGGGCGATCACCGAGACCTGCTCGGGGACCACCCAGTCGGTGGTGCTCGCCAGGTCCGCGATCGCCTGCGGGGACACCGCGGGGTTGGCGAGGATCTGCTTGAGGAGCTGCCTGCGCCTGCGCTCCAGGGCGCCCGTGGCGCTGCCCTGCGCCTCGGTGTAGCCGGCGATGGCGATGGCGCAGACCTCGTCGACGTAGGCGAAGATCCGGTCCGCCAGGGTGAACAGGGTCTCGGTCGGCACACCGGTCGCCCGGCCCACCGCGCTCATCCGGCGCCAGACCACGCGCGCGCCGACCCGGACGGCCGTCTGCAGCGCGTCCATCGTGCGGCCCTGGGCGTACTCGACCTTGCCCGCGTAGGTGAACGCCGAGGTCCAGTGCTGCTCGGCGCCGGAGACGTCGTCGCCCGCGTCGAAGCAGCGCACGACCGCCATCTCCACCGAGCGCACCAGCACGTCGCGGAACTCGCCCTCCAGCGGCTGGGCGTAGGCGGGGACCGCGCCCTGGATCTCGCCGATGACCTCGCGCACGAGTTCGGTGGAGTGGGTGCGCATCCGCGCCGAGAGCTCCGGCGGGATCGCCGACCACAGCGCGCGGGCGGCGCTGACCCCGCGCTCGCTCCAGTTCGGCGTCGGCTGCCGGGCGCTGGTCAGCCGCAGGGGGGCAGCAGCGGCCCCGGCCCGCCTCCCGGTGCTCGGATTCGGTTCCATCGTCATGCGCCACCTCTTCGTGACAAAACAGCCGTCCGTGTCGGCAGGGACGGGGGACCGTTTGCTCCACTGACGATAAATATCCTTCCGCGCAAGTGTCAAACACTTGCCGGAACATCTGTGAAATTCCCCGTTGGCGGGGACGGTCACCTGGCGAGTTGTCGCCCGGCGTGGACTCCGCGGCCAACCATTGTGCAATCGTGACAAGCGTGGCGCCGGCGACCCGCGGTATTCAGAAACCGCCGCCGGGCTCGAGTCGCACTCTCCGCCACCGCTCGGCTCCACACCGTCACACTTGTCATGACCATGCGCGACGCCCGGCGACGGCTTGGCGAGCTCGGCTAGACAATTGCCGGAATCTGCGTCTTCCTGGGGTCTTGCACGAAATCTTACCGATCGGTAAGTTGCGAGGTCACGACCGAGAATTTTCGGTCACTTGTCGACGGCCCGGAACAATTTGTCGTTACCGTGTTTCAGGTTCCGGCAAGGGTGGTAATGGGCTGGTGAAGTCATGGGTTTCACCAGCGCGTTGACGCTGAAACCGCATTTGTCGCCCTGGGAGACAAAGAATGGGTATTCGCAACGGAGCGGGCAGGCGGACAGCCGCCATCGCCGCTGCCCGTCTGCCCATCGCCCCCGGGACAGTCCGCGCCACCGGGCCCGGGCGGCTGACCGGCGCGGTGTCCACGGCCACCGCAGGAACGGGCGACGCGATCGAGGTCGCCCTGGCCAACACGAGATAGGTCGGAGTGTGGCCGGGGCGGTCCACCGCGTCGTCCACCGCACAACCCGGGCCTGCGCCCGCCGCGAGGCGGGCAGGGCGCGTCCCCACGGGAAACGGAAGAGGATATGAGGATTCTGAAGTCCAAGAGAGCGATGGCGGCGACGTCCGCCGTCGGAGTGACCGGGGCGGTGGTGGCCAGCTTGCTGCTGACCGCAGGCTCCAGCTCCGCCGACACGGTCGAGGTCGACAAGACGCTCACCTACTCCTGCCCGTTCCCGCTCATCGGCGTGCAGAAGCTGACGGTGAACATCAAGACCACCGTCGAGACCCCGGCCAACGAGGGTGGCGAGCTCAAGGCAGGCGAGTTCACCGCCACCGTGACCGTCCCCGAGACCGCCACCCAGGGCCTGACCCTGGTCGGCGCGAAGACCGTCGAGGGCAGTGGCCAGGCGGGCATCGTGCTCAACAACGCGGGCATGGACCTGCCGATCGCGATCCCGGACCTGCAGGTCGCCAAGACCGACGTGCCCGCCTCGGGCACGTTCACGGTCATCGCCAAGGGCCAGGTCCCCACGGCCTTCCCGAAGCAGGGCCCGACCACGGTCACCATCGGCGGGTTCAAGACCACGCTGACCCCGAAGACCGCCGACGGTTCCGAGACCGGCCTGGGCACCTTCGACTCGGACTGCACCCTCGACCCGGGTCAGGACCCGAAGATCCTCGACTTCGAGGTCGGCCCGCCCGACGGCGGCCCCGGCACCACGCCCCCGGGCAGCACCGAGCCGACCACCTCGGAGCCGGGCACCACGCCCCCGGGCAGCACCGACCCGACCACCTCGGAGCCGGGCACCACGCCCCCCACCTCCGACCCGGGCACCACCCCGCCGACGAGCAACCCCGGCGGCGGCACGGGTACCCCGGTGACCGTGGACAAGGTCCTCGACTTCACCTGCCCGTTCCCGCTGATCAACGAGCAGCAGCTCAGGGTCCAGATCAAGGCGACGCTGACCCCGCCCGCGGCCGCCGGTGGCAACCTGACCACCACGGACTTCGCCGCCATCGCGACCGTCCCCCCGACGGCCACCCAGGGCCTGTCCCTGGTTGGCGCGAAGACCATCGCGGGCTCCGCGGTCGCCAACGTGGTCGCGGACAACGCGGGCACCGAGATCAAGGTCAACATCCCGGGCCTGAACATCCCGAGCACCGATGTCCCGGCCTCGGGCGAGTTCTCCGTCACCGCCTCCGGCGACGTCCCCCCGCAGGTCATCCCGGACGCCGGTGAGACCGTCGTCAGCGTCGCGGACTTCACGACCACGCTGACCCCGAAGACCGCCGACGGCTCGGACACCGGCCTGGGCACCTTCGACGCCCCGTGCACCCTGCTCCCCGGCCAGGACGCCGTGATCGCCCGCTTCACCGTGGGCGAGGGCGGCGGCCCGACCACCGACCCGACCACCCCGCCGGGCTCGACCGAGCCGACTGAGCCGACCTCGACCGAGCCGACTGAGCCGACCTCGACCGAGCCGACTGAGCCGACCTCCACTGAGCCGACTGAGCCGACCTCCACTGAGCCGACTGAGCCGACCTCGACCGAGCCGACCACCTCGGTGACCACCACCGAGCCCCCGGTCCTGACCCAGGACCCGATCGGCTACCCGGGCACCGGTGGCGGTGACTGGAACTCCGGCGGCGGCTACCCGTCCTCCGGCGGTGGCGGCGGTGGCGGCCTGGCCTCCACCGGCGCCTCGATCGGCCTGCCCCTGGGCATCGGCGCCTTCCTGGTGCTGGCCGGTGCGGGCGCCCTGGTGTGGCAGCGCAAGCGCGCCCACAAGGCCTGAGCGCCTGCTCGACAACTGAATGGTCGCTGACCGGCGGCTGAGCACGGACCGGGTGCCCGGTGGAGCCTGCGCTCCACCGGGCACCCGCGCGTCCCGGCGTTGTCACCCGCACGAGACAACGGGCCCGCCTATTTGTGAGAAATCAATGAGGAATGTTCCCGCTATTCAGTGCTAATATCCCTGTGTTGTTTCTTTTAATTATTTCCCGCCCGGCCGGAGGTTCGTGTTGTCCAGGATGAAACCCCGCGTGCGGCGTGCGGCGATGGCGCTGCCGCTGACCGCGTTGGCCGTGGTCACGGCCGTGGTGCAGGCTCCGGCCAGCTCAGCGGCGCCCGCGGCTCCCGCGCAGTCGGTCTCGGCGGCGGCAGCGGCCGACAACGAGCCGCAGGACCCCGATTTCTACGTGCCGCCGAATCCGCTGCCCCAGGGCAAGCCCGGCGACATCATCCGGTCGAAGCAGACCAGGACCGGGTCCTACACCGACCGCATCACCTCGTGGAAGGTGATGTACCTGTCCACGAACGCCCTCGGTGAGCCGGTCGCCGTCACCGGCTCGATCCTGGTGCCCAAGGGCAAGGACCCGAAGACCACGCCGGTCGTCAGCTTCGCCGTCGGCACGCACGGCCCGGCGTTCCGCTGCACCCCCTCGTACCAGATGGAGCTCGGCGTCCTCTACGAGGCGCCCGCGGTGCTCGACTTCATCAAGCAGGGCTGGTCGGTCGCCGTCACCGACTACGAGGGCTACGGCCCCAACCCGAGCAACACCACCTACGTCACCGGCAAGTCCGAGGGCAACGCCGTGCTCGACGCGGTGCGCGCGGGCCAGCGCCTCGGCGAGGTCGGCTTCGCCCCGGACGCCAAGGTGCTGCTGCGCGGCTACTCCCAGGGCGGCGGCGCGTCGCTGTGGGGCGCGCAGTTGCAGCCGACCTACGCCCCCGAGCTCAACGTCGTCGGCGTGGCCGCGGGCGGTGTGCCCGCCGACCTGACCCAGGTCGCGCTGACCATGGACGGCAAGCCCGGCTCCGGCTTCCTGCTCTACGCCCTCTACGGGCTGGACAAGGCCTACCCGGACCTCAAGCTGGACAGCTACCTCAACGACGCGGGCCGCAAGACGCTCTCGGAGCTCGAGGGCGACGCCTGCACCGTCGAGCTGCTGACCACCTACGCCAACAAGAAGCTCATCGACCTCACCACCACGAGCCCGGTGCTGACCCCGCCGTGGCTGGCCCGCGTCGCGGAGAACAAGCTGGGCCCGGAGAAGATCGACATCCCGGTCTTCCAGTACATGGGCGCCCAGGACGAGCTCGTCGCGCCGAGCCAGCAGCGCAAGCTGCGCACCGACCTGTGCGCGAACGGCACCTCGGTGCAGTTCAAGGAGTTCCAGAGCGACCACATCACCCTGGTCTACCGGGGCAACAAGGACGCGTTCGAGTTCATGAAGGCCCGCATCGCGGGCACCGCGCCGACGCCCAACTGCGGCGCCTGACGCCCGGCTGAACCGACAGGCCCGGGGGGACACCGTCCTCCCGGGCCTGCGCGCGTCCGCGGGACGCGGATTCACCCGAGGCAAAACGGGCCGCACCAGAAAACCTCTGACGGGATTCTCGTGGCACCCGGGTACCAGGTGCCACGAGCCTGCCGGGGGGCTTCCACGCGCGGTGGGCGCAGTTGTGCGCGCTATGGACGCGGCCCCCGCTCCGCACTCTGCGCACTCGCATCGTCGCAGGTCGTCGCGGGAAACCTACTCACAAATCAAGTGTGGCGGCTAGCGCGTCGATGACAAAAACACCTGCTCGGTGTGCGTTCTCCGAGCAGTTTTCGTTTACCTCTGCGCAAACCCTTGACCCGGGGTTAAATCGGGTGATTCATTCGGTTAACCAGGGCGGGGACTCGGGCAGGCGAGCGAGGCGAGGGCGGGTGTCATGGCTGTCGACTGCGTTGTTTACGACACGACGGTGGACCACGGCCGGTCAGCCCTGTGGGAGGTGCTCGGCGAGCCCTCCCGCTACCCGAGGTTCTTCCGCGGCGTGTCCAGCTGCGACAAACTGGCCACCGACGAGTACGGGGCGGCCGACGAGTACCTCGTGCGCGCCAACCTCGGCCCCTTCGCCGTGCACACCCAGCGGCTGCGGGCGGTGATCAACCGCCGCGACGACCAGCTCGTGCTCGCCCCGGTCCCGGACACCGGCGGCTGGGTCTCCATCCGGCTCTCCGAGGCGGGCCCCGGCCGCACCCAGGTCAAGATCGTGTTCTTCAAGCCGATGCTGCGCCACGAGCGCGGGGCCACCTGGTCGGAGTCGGAGATCAAGAACTGGGCCCGCGACGGCCTGCGCCGGGTCTCCGACCACCTGGCCAGGATCCCCGACGCGCGAGCCGACCAGCACCGCGAGCCCGGCGGCACCAAGGCGCACGTGGCCAAGACCCTCGTCGGCGCGGGCATCTTCTCCCCGGCCCGGCCCGACCGCACCGTGCGCCAGCTCCACGCCCTGTTCAAGTGGGGCGCCACGCTGGCGGGCGGCTACTGCGCCGCCGCCGCCCGCTCGCCCGGCGCCGTCGCCATCGCCGACGAGGAGGGCTCGCTGTCCTTCGGCGAGGTCGACGCGCGCAGCACCCGGCTGGCCAACGCGTTCCGGACCGTCGGCGTGGACACCGGCAAGCGGGTCGGCGTGCTCTGCCGCAACCACCGCTACCTGGTGCAGACGCTGGTCGCGCTGGGCAAGCTGGGCACCGACGCGGTGCTGCTCAACACCGGGCTCGCGGGCTCGCAGATCGACGACATGGTGCGCAGGCACGACATGGTCGCGATGATCACCGACGACGAGTTCGTGCCGCTGCTGCGCTACGTGCCGCAGGAGGTGCCGATCATCAGCACCGGGCGGCCGACCGAGGACACCGACACCACCATCGACGAGCTGATCGAGGACGGGTCCACCACCGTGCTCGCCGCGCCCAAGGAGCCCGGCCGCCTGGTCGTGCTCACCTCCGGCACCACCGGCGCGCCCAGGGGCGCCCGCAGGCCCACCCCCAGCCTGGCCGACTCCGCCCAGGTGCTCTCCCGCATCCCGCTGCGCGCGGGCGACAAGATCTTCGTCGCCGCGCCGATCTTCCACAGCTGGGGCCTGACCGCGCTGCAGATCGCGATGCCGCTGCGCGCCGGGATGGTCGTGCAGCGCCGCTTCGACGCCGAGGGCACGCTGCGCGCCATCGCCGAGCACAAGTGCACGGCGCTGTTCGCGGTGCCGATCATGCTGCAGCGGATCATGGCGCTGCCGCGCGAGGTGCGCGCCCGCTACGACACCTCGTCGCTGCGCATCGTGGCCTCCTCCGGCTCGGCGCTGCCCGGCCAGCTCGTCACCGGCTTCATGGACGAGTTCGGCGACGTGCTCTACAACTTCTACGGCTCCACCGAGGTCTCCTCGGCGACCGTGGCGGGCCCGGCCGACCTGCGCGCCGCGCCGACCACCGCGGGCCGCCCGCCGCAGGGCACCCGCATCGGCCTGCTCGGCCCCGACGGCGACCCGGTCCCGCCCGGGGTCGTCGGCCGCATCTTCGTCGGCAACGACATGCTCTTCGACGGCTACACCGACGGGCAGGGCCGCGAGATCCGGCACAACCTGATGGACACCGGCGACCGCGGCTACTTCGACGCCGACGGCAGGCTGTTCGTCTCCGGCCGCGACGACGAGATGATCGTCTCCGGCGGGGAGAACGTCTTCCCGCGCCCGGTCGAGGAGGTCCTGGTCGACCTGCCGCAGGTCGAGGAGGCCGCGGTGGTGGGCGTGCCGGACTCCGAGTACGGCCAGCGGCTGGTCGCCTACGTCGTGGTCAGCCCCGGCGCCCGGCTGGACGAGGAGTCCATCCGCGCCTACGTCCACCAGCGGCTGGCCCGGTTCTCGGTGCCGCGCGAGGTCATCTTCGTCGACGAGCTGCCGCGCAACCAGACGGGCAAGGTGCTCAAGCGCGTCCTGGTCGAGGGCGAGCTGTTCGAGAACGCCGAGGACGGGGCGGGCGCCGCGTGAGCCCCAGGCAGGTGGGCGGGCCGCGGTGAGCGCTGGGTGGTGGGTCGCCACCGCCGCCCTGTTCGCCACCGCCTGCGTCGTCGGGGTCCGCTGCCTGCTGCGGTGGCGGTCCCGGCGGGAGCGGGCCCGGTTCAGGCTGGTGCTCGACGAGGTGACCCTGGAGATCTCCGCGCTCGCCGACGAGCTGGCGGCCGTCCCGCGCCGCTGCAACGGCATCGTCGCCGAGCAGCGCCGCCGGTCCGCGCAGCACTACCGCGAGGCCTCGCGGATGCTCGCGGCGGCCAGGACCCCGCTCGACCTGGCCGAGGCCTGCGCGTTGATCCGGGAAACCCGCGATGACCTCAGAATCGTGCGCGAGGGCGCTTGAGAACGCGCCCGCCGAATATCGGGCAACGGTCGTTTGGTGGTACAAACCCGTGGGCAAAGCCGCAGCAATTGGCGGCGGATCGACTTTAGGGGTCGCTGGCGTCCGCACCTCGCCCACCGGTGACAAGAAGTTACCCCACTGATGCTCAACTACGCACAAGTTGTGTCCTCGTGGACGTTTATCGCCTGGTAGAACCGCTAAATGATGTTGCTCGCCGGACACAAAGCCAGCGGCCGACTGCGCACTCCCTGACAACAACAGAAGTGCTACCGCCCAGTACGGAAAGCGCTGTTGTCACCGTGGTGACACGCTGGTAACGTCCCGTGCCGAGCGTCACGCGTGATCTCCGCGTTATTTTGCCCGCATATTCATCGGCAGGTGAGCGTCAACTCATGAACGTTTCCGGGACCCGCAAGCGGCGTCGCCTGGCGGTGCAGTCCGCGTTGACCGCTGTCGTGCTCGGCGCCGTCGCGGGGGGCATCTACTACACGACCGGCGCGGCCACGGCGGGTGACACGCCACTGGCGAGCTCGTTCACCTGCGGCCTGCCCGACGGCGATGTCCAGGTCCCCATCGAGTTCGCCGTCACCGTGCCCGAGCAGGCCAGCACCGGCGCCACCGTCTCCGTGACCCCGCGCGCCACCGTGACCCTGCCCGCCGCCGTCGTGGGCAAGCTGCGCGCCAGCGGCGAGACCGTCGACGCCACCGTCACCCCGAAGCTGACCCTGACCGAGGCCGGGACCAAGACCGATCTCGAGGTCGCCCCGCTGTCGGTGAAGGCCATGGGCCTGCCCGCCGAGGGCGACGCCGTCCTCGACGTCCCCGGCACCGCCGTCCAGGTGACCCCGAAGTCGACCGGCACCGCCACCGTGGAGCTGACCGGCCTCACCGCCGCGCTCACCGTCGGCGAGACCAAGGTGGACTGCGCGGCCACCACCTCGCAGGGCGCCCTGGGCACCTTCGAGATCACCCAGCCGGGTGACACGGTGCAGCCGCCCACGCAGGCCCCGCAGCAGCAGCAGGCCCCGGAGCAGGGCCAGGTGCAGACGCTGAACGAGCCCGGTCTGTCGGCGAACGCGCTGCCGCCGCTGACCGGCGCGGACGGCATTCGCTACGACTTCGACCTCGAGGTCAAGACCAAGCTCGCCAAGGTCGGCGCCGAGGTCATCATGACGGGCGGCTTCCAGACCGCGATCAAGGGTGACGGCAACCTCAAGGGACGCCTGGACATCGGCGCCACCGAGTCCAAGTTCGTCGTGTTCCGGTTCATGCCGGTCTCGAACACCGTCGAACTGCTCCAGGAGAACTACGCGACCGGCACCGGCGCCGTGCTGTTCGACCAGCAGGGTGCCTACGCCCAGGTGGACACCGACGTCGCGGTCAAGCTCCAGATCACCCAGGTCCTCCAGGACGGCGTCGCGCTGCCGATCGGCCCCAACTGCCGGACCGTGAGCGACTTGGTGCTCAACCTCAAGGGCAGGGTCAACCTCACCCCCGACCAGCCGCCGTCGGTGTTGGAGACGGTGGCGACCATCCCGGCCTTCACCGGTTGCGGGACCACCGAGCGGCTCGACCCTCTGATGTCCGGGCTCGTGTCCGGGCCGGGGAACAAGGTCACGAACACGCTGACCAACCCGAGGCTGGCCTAGTCCGCTCGGTAGCGCGCATAGCGAAACGTACTTTTCTACGGGAGGTGTGATGGGTGTCGAGGTCGCCGTCGAAGGCCTGAGCAAGTCGTTCGGCAAGCAGGCCATCTGGCGGGACGTCACGCTCACCTTGCCCTCCGGCGAGGTCAGCGTCCTGCTAGGTCCCTCGGGTACCGGCAAGTCGGTGTTCCTCAAGTGCCTGATCGGGCTGCTCAAGCCCGAGAAGGGCCGCGTGGTCATCAACGGGGTCGACCTGTGCTCCTGCCCGGAGCGCGACCTCTACGAGATCCGCAAGCTGTTCGGGGTGCTGTTCCAGGACGGCGCGCTGTTCGGGTCCATGCCGATCTTCGACAACGTGGCGTTCCCCCTGCGGGAGCACACCAAGAAGTCGGAGTCGGAGATCCGCGACATCGTCATGTCCAAGTTGGACATGGTCGGCATGCTCGGCGCGGAGAACAAGCTCCCGGGTGAGATCTCCGGCGGTATGCGCAAGCGCGCCGGGCTGGCCCGCGCGCTGGTGCTCGACCCGCAGATCATCCTGTGCGACGAGCCCGACTCCGGTCTGGACCCGGTCCGCACCGCGTACCTGTCGCAGCTCCTGATCGACCTGAACGCCCAGATCGACGCCACCATCCTCATCGTGACCCACAACATCAACGTGGCGCGCACGGTGCCGGACAACCTGGGCATGCTCTTCCGCAAGGAACTGGTCATGTTCGGCCCGCGCGAGGTGCTGCTGACCTCCGACGAGCCGGTCGTCGAGCAGTTCCTCAACGGGCGCCGCATCGGCCCGATCGGCATGTCCGAGGAGAAGGACACCGCGCAGATGGCCCAGGAGCAGGCGCACCTGGACGCCGGGCACAGCGACGGCTCCCTCGACGACGACCTGCGCGGCGTGGTCCCGCAGCTCGAGCCGACCCCGGGCCTGCCCCCGCGCGACGCCGCCCGCCGCCGCAGGCAGCGGGTCATGCAGATCCTGCACACGCTGCCCGAGCAGGCCCAGCACGGCATCCTGGCCAGCCTGTCGAGCGAGGACTACGAGCGCTACCAGGAGTGGCGCCGCCGCACCACCGGCATGCCCATGCCCTCGGCGCCGTCGTCGACCGCGACCTCCACCATGACCAGGGAGCACACCCAGGTCAGCCAGCCGTTGCCGACCCGGCAGGTGGCGCAGCCGACCCAGCAGATCCACCGCCAGCCCCAGCAGCGCCCGGCCGCCCCGCCGCCGCAGCAGCAGGCCCCGTCCACGCGCCCCCGGCCCCGGCCATGGCGCAAGGAAGAGGGCGAGCAGTGAGCACGCGCACCTCCAAGAAGACCTCGCCGTTCGAACCGGTCCGCAACGGCGTCACCGGCGCGCTGCGCGAGTTCGGCAACATCTTCGCGCTGGCGCTCGACGTCATCGTCAACATCTTCAAGCGGCCCTTCCAGACCCGCGAGTTCATCCAGCAGTTCTGGTTCATCGCCAGCGTCTCGATCATGCCCGCCGCCCTGGTGGCCATTCCG
Organism: Actinokineospora pegani; assembly: GCF_009745975.1. Lineage (GTDB taxonomy): Bacteria > Actinomycetota > Actinomycetes > Mycobacteriales > Pseudonocardiaceae > Actinokineospora > Actinokineospora pegani. The sequence goes on from NZ_WHOL01000099.1 coordinate 45,469, forward strand.
TTCGGCGCGGTCATCACCCTGCAGCTCGGGTCGCTGACCGCGCAGATCGGCGCCGACTCGTTCAACGGCGCGGCGTCGGTGCTCGCGGTCATCCAGCAGGCCAGTCCGATCGTGACGACGCTCGTCGTGGCGGGCGCGGGCGGCTCGGCGATCTGCGCGGACCTGGGTTCGCGGACCATCCGCGAGGAGATCGACGCGATGATGGTGCTCGGCGTCTCGCCGATCCAGCGCCTGGTCGTGCCCCGCGTGCTCGCCGCCATGGGCGTGGCCGCGCTGCTCAACGGCATGGTCTCGGTCGTCGGCGTGGTCGGCGGCTACACCTTCAACGTGATCGTGCAGGGCGGCACGCCCGGCGCGTTCCTGGCCAGCTTCTCGGCGCTGGCCCAGCTCTCCGACCTGTGGGTCGGCACTCTCAAGGCGGTCATCTTCGGCTTCCTCGCCGGACTGGTCGCCGCCTACCGCGGCTTGAACCCCAAGGGCGGACCGAAGGGCGTCGGCGACGTGGTGAACCAGTCCGTGGTCATCACCTTCCTGCTGCTGTTCCTGGTCAACCTCGTGATCTCCGTGGTGTACCTGTCCCTCGTCCCAGCGAAGGGAGCGTGAGGTGGCGACGCTCCGCGGCCGAGGCCGCGCCACGTTCCAGCGGCCGTTCAACGCCCTGGAACAACTCGGCGACCAGCTCCTGTTCTACGTGCGGGCCCTGGCGTGGATCCCCTTCGCGCTGACCCGCTACACCCGCGAGATCATCCGGCTGCTGTCGGAGGTGAGCTTCGGCTCCGGCGCGCTGGCCGTCATCGGCGGCACCATCGGCGTGATGGTCGGCCTCGCGGTCTTCACCGGCACGGTCGTCGGCCTGCAGGGCTTCGCCGCCCTCAACCAGATCGGCACCTCGGCGTTCGCGGGCTTCCTCTCGGCGTACTTCAACACCCGGGAGATCGCCCCGCTGGCCGCCAGCCTCGCGCTGTCGTCGACCGTCGGCTCCGGCTTCACCGCCCAGCTCGGCGCGATGCGGATCTCCGAGGAGATCGACGCGCTGGAGGTCATGGCGGTCCGGTCGATGCCGTACCTGGTGACCTCGCGGATCATCGCGGGCTTCATCGCGATCATCCCGCTGTACACGATCGGCCTGCTGACCTCCTACCTGGCGGCGCGGACCATCACGGTCTCGGTCTACGGGCAGTCGGCGGGCACCTACGACCACTACTTCTCGCTGTTCCTCCCCCCGGAGGACGTGGTGTGGTCGTTCGTCAAGGTCATGATCTTCAGCATCGCGATCATCCTGACGCACTGCTTCTACGGCTACCGCGCCAGCGGCGGCCCGGCGGGCGTGGGCACCGCGGTGGGCCGGTCCGTGCGGACCTCGATCGTGATCATCTCTATCCTCGACTTCTTCTCCAGCCTCGCTATCTGGGGCGCGACGACGACGGTGCGGGTGGCCGGATGAGCACACGGGTGCGCAAGCAGTTCATGGGCGTCATGTTCATCGTCATCATGCTGCTGCTGGTCTGGCTGTCGCTGGCCATCTACGCCAAGACGTTCGTCAGCTCCACGACCGTGGTGCTCAAGGCCGACCGGGTGGGCAACCAGCTCAAGACCAACGCCGACGTCAAGGTGCGCGGCCTGATCGTGGGCCGGGTCAGCGACATCCGCACCGACGGCGACGAGGTCAGCATCGAGATGGCCATGGAGCCGGACAAGCTGGACCTGCTGCCCAGCAACTCCACCGCCCGGCTGCTGCCCAAGACGCTGTTCGGCCAGCGCTACGTCGCGTTGCAGGTCCCGGAGAACCCCGAGCGCCCGATGCGCGAGGGCGACCAGATCGAGCAGGACACGACCGAGCCCGCCATCGAGGTGGAGAAGGCGCTGCGCGACCTGCTCCCCGTGCTGCAGGCGGTGCAGCCGCAGAAGCTCAACTCGACCCTGGGCGCGCTGTCGCAGGCGCTCGAGGGCCGCGGCGCCACCCTCGGCGACACGCTGGTCCAGCTCAACCAGTACCTCGACGAGCTCAACCCGCAGATCGAGCAGATCAAGGTCGACATCTCCAAGTTCGCCGACACCGCCGACGTCTACGACAAGGCCGCGCCGGACATCATCGACGCGCTCGACGAGCTGACCACCACGACGCGCACGGTCAGCGAGCAGAAGGAGCAGGTCGCCGCCCTGTTCCAGTCCCTCACCGGCGCCTCGGACGACCTGGACAGGTTCATCAAGGGCAACGGCAACACCCTGATCGGGCTGGCGGAGAACTCCCGGCCGACCCTGGAGCTGCTGGCGCGGTACTCGCCCGAGTTCCCCTGCCTGGCCCAGGCCGTGGTCAACATCAAGCCGAACGTGGAGAAGGCGCTCGGCGTCGGGACCAACGAGCCCGGCATGCACGTCAACCTGGTCGTCAAGGAGTCGCGCGGCGCCTACGTGCCGGGCCGCGACCGCCCGACCTTCAACGCCGGTGGCGGCCCCCGCTGCTACTCCGGCGGACTGGCGGCTGGCGCGCGCCCCGCGTCGGCGGAGTCCACCGGTGAGCAGGGCGAGGTGCGCGACGCCGACCTCGGCGAGGTGAACTCGCCGCGGGAGAGCCGGTTCATCAACGAGTTGGTCGCCCCGACCACGGAGAGCGCCAGCCCCAGCGACCTGCCCGAGTGGAGCAGCCTGCTGGTCGGCCCGGTGCTGCGCGGAACTGAGGTGAGCCTGTCATGAAGTCCTTGACCGGGCCCTTGATCAAGGGCCTGATCTTCACGGTGGTCACGGTGTTGGCGACGACCATCCTGGGCATCACCATCGCCAACAAGGGCGGCGGGTCCACCCTCGCGTACTTCGCGAAGTTCTCCGACGTCACCTCGCTCAACGTCGGCGACGACATCCGCATGTCGGGTGTGCGCGTCGGCCAGGTCGAGGACATCGAGATCGTGGACCGCCGGTTCAGCCAGGTGGAGTTCACCGTCGACCGCCGCTGGGCGCTGGCCCCGACGGTCGTCGCGACGGTGAAGTTCCGCAACCTCATCGGCCAGCGCTACATCGCCCTCGAGCAGGGCACGGGCACCGGCACGCTGCCCGAGGACGCGGTCATCCCGCTCGACCGCACCCGCCCCGCGCTGGACCTGACCGCCATGTTCAACGGCTTCAAGCCGCTGTTCCAGGCGCTGTCGCCGGAGGACGTCAACAAGCTGTCCCTCGAGGTCGTGCAGGTCCTGCAGGGCGAGGGCGGCACGGTGGACAGCCTGCTGACCCACATCGGCTCGCTGACCAGCACGCTGGCCGCCAAGGACGACGTCATCGGCCGGGTCATCACCAACCTGAACTCGGTGCTCGGCCAGGTCGACTCGCAGGGCGACCAGCTCTCGTCGCTGCTGCTGACCACCCAGCAGCTCGTCTCCGGCCTGGCCAAGGACGCCACCCCGATCGGCAACGCCATCGCCGGGCTGGCCGAGCTGTCCGACTCCACCGCGGGCCTGCTCGAGCAGGGCCGCGAGCCGCTCAAGCGCGACATCGACGCGCTCGGGCAGTTCTCGAACACGCTGGCGAACAACACGCCGCAGTTCGAGAAGTTCCTCCAGAACCTGCCGATCAAGTACGAGGCGATCGGCCGGATGGCCTCGTACGGGTCCTGGCTCAACTTCTACCTGTGCTCGGTCAACACCGACGCCCGCCCGGGCCCCGGCCAGGGCCCCGGCGACATCGGCCTGCCGATCACCGCAGCGAGGTGCCGAGGGTGAAACCCTTCCGCGAACGCAACACCGTCCAGGTCGGGCTCGTCGGCGCCGCCATCATCGCCCTGATCGGCCTGCTGGTCTTCTCCTGGGAGTCGCTGCCGGTCATCGGCGGCACCTCCTACACCGCGCACTTCAAGGAAGCCGCGGGCATCAAGCCCGACGACGAGGTCCGGGTCGCCGGGGTCAAGGTCGGCAAGGTGACCGCCGTGGAGCTGGAGAACACCTACGTCAAGGTGACCTTCCGGGCCCGCGGCGTGTGGCTGGGCGACCAGACCGTGGCCGCCATCAAGATCAAGACCCTGCTCGGCCAGAAGAACATCGCGCTCGACCCACTCGGCCGCGAGGAGATGGACTCCGACACCCCGATCCCGCTCGAGCGCACGGTCACCGCCTACGACGTCAACGACGCGTTCGCCGACCTGGCCAAGACCACCGGCGAGCTCGACACCGACCGGCTGGCGGAGAGCTTCAAGGTGCTGTCGCAGACCTTCTCCGCCTCCACCCCGGAGAACGTCCGCTCGGCGCTGGACGGGCTGTCCGCGCTGTCCAAGACGATCTCCAGCCGCGACCAGGACCTGCGCAGCCTGCTGGAGAGCAGCAGCGGCGTCGCCAAGACGATCGCCGACCGCACCGACCAGTTCGACGCGCTGATCAAGGACGGCTCGACGCTGCTGGCCGAGTTCGAGCGCCGCCGCGGCGCGATCAACCAGTTGCTGACCGGCACCCAGCGCCTGTCCCGCGAGCTCTCGGGCCTGGTCGCCGACAACCAGCAGCAGATCGGCCCCGCGCTGCAGCAGCTCGAGCGGGTCACCACCGTCCTGCAGCGCAACCAGGACAACCTGGACAAGTCGCTGCGCCTGGCGGGCCCGTTCTACCGGCTCATCGGCAACGCGGTCGGCAACGGCCGCTGGCTCGACAGCTACATCTGCGGGTTGATCCCGTCGGCCGACGGTTCTGCCGGCTGTGTCCCGCCGAAGGCAGGAGGACGCTGATGGCCGCCTCGAAGTCCCAGTACAAGCTGATCCGCGGTGTCGCGATCGGCGTGGCCGCGCTGCTCGTCGTCGCGGCGGGCACGTGGGGCCTGCTCAACGCGGGCAAGTCCAAGACGCTCACGGCCTACTTCGTCGCCGCGGTCGGCCTCTACCCCGACTCCGACGTGCGCGCGCTCGGCGTGAAGATCGGCTCGGTGGACACCGTCGAGCCGCAGGGCGCCAACGTCAAGGTCACCATGACCATCGACGGCGACGCCCCGATCCCGCAGGGCGCCAACGCGCTGATCGTGACCCCGTCGCTGGTCTCCGACCGGTACGTGCAGCTCTCCCCGGTGGAGACCGAGGGCACGCCGATCGACGACGGCGCCACGATCCCGCTCGAGCGCACCGTCGTCCCGGTCGAGATCGACGAGCTGTTCTCCAGCCTGAACGAGCTGACCACCGCCCTGGGCCCGGAGGGCACCAACAAGGACGGCGCGCTCAGCGACCTGCTCAAGACCGGCGCGGAGTACCTCGAGGGCAACGGCGCGGAGTTCGGGCAGACCGTGCGCGACCTCGGCGACCTGGCCAGGACCCTGAGCAACTCGCAGGACGACCTGTTCACCACCGTCGACGGCCTGCAGAAGTTCACCACCCTGCTGGCCCAGAACGACGGCCAGGTCCGCCAGCTCCAGGGGCTGCTGGCCTCGGTGTCGAAGAACTTCGCCGACGAGAAGGACAACCTCGACGCCGCGCTGCGCGAGCTGGCCTCGGCGCTGAGCACCGTGCAGGGCTTCATCAAGGACAACCGCGGGCTGATCAAGTCCAATGTCGACAAGCTGGCGGGCACCACCGCGCTGCTCTCGCAGCAGCGCGCGTCGCTGTCCGAGGCGCTGGACGCGACCCCGCTGGCGCTGAGCAACCTGCTCAACGCCTACGACCCCAACACCAAGACCCTCGACGGCCGCGGCAACCTCAACGAGTACTCGATGCTGCCGCTGCCCGCCACGGGAGGCAACTGATGAGCGCCCGGCTGCGCACCGGAGTCCGCGCCGCTGTCGCGGCGGGGGTCGGCATGGTCCTGCTCGCGGGCTGCGGCTCCGGCCTCTACGGGGTCGACCTGCCCGGCGGCGCCGACCTCGGCGACCGCCCCTACCGGGTCAGCGCCGACTTCCGGGACGTGCTCGACCTCGTCCCGCAGTCCGCGGTGAAGGTCAACGACGTCACCGTGGGCAAGGTGGAGTCCATCGAGCTGGCCCCCGACGGCCGCAGCGCCAAGGTCAAGATGGTCGTCAACGGCTCGGTGTCGCTCTCGGGCACCGCGCTGGCCCAGCTGCGCCAGTCCAGCGTCCTCGGCGAGAAGTTCGTCGAGCTCGCCGAGGCGGGTGAGAACGCCCAGCAGGGCACGCTGTCCGACGGCGCCAACATCCCGATCGACCGCACCAACCGCAACACCGAGATCGAAGAGGTCTTCGGCGCGCTGTCGCTGCTGCTCAACGGCGGCGGGGTCGGCCAGATCCAGCAGATCGCCCGCGAGCTCAACGCGGCACTGGGCGGCAACTCCAAGGACATCAAGTCCCTGCTCACGAACATCAACACGTTCGCGGGCGGCCTGGACTCGCACAAGGGCGAGATCACCCGGGCGCTGGACTCCCTGGACCGGCTCTCGGCCTCGCTCGGCGAGCGCAAGACCCAGATCCAGGAGCTGCTCGACGGCCTCGGCCCGGGCATCCAGGTGCTCACCGAGCAGCGCGAGCAGTTCGTGACGATGCTCAAGTCGCTGGACTCGCTGTCCGACACCGCGGTCGAGGTGGTCACCAGGTCCAAGGACGACCTCGTCGCAGACCTCAAGGCGCTCGAGCCGACGCTGCGCAAGCTCAACGAGGCCGGGCAGAACCTGCCACAGGCCATGGAGCTGCTGTTCACGTTCCCGTTCCCGGACGCGGCGATGAACGCCATCAAGGGCGACTACCTCAACGTCTACCTCAACTTCGACTCCAAGACCCAGGGCCCCGGCGCCCAGGGCGCCCCGGCCTCGGTGCCGCTGATGCTGCCCTCGGCCGACCAGAGCCAGGGGGGGAACGGCTGATGATCACCAAACGGGTTCGGATCCAGATCACGCTGTTCGTGCTGGCGGCGCTGGTGGGCATCAGCTACGTGGGCGCCAAGTACGCGGGGCTGGACACGATGTTCGGCGCCACCGGCTACGTGGTGAAGGTGCGCCTGGCCGACTCCGGCGGCATCTTCACCAACGCCCAGGTCACCTACCGCGGCGTCGGCATCGGCCGGGTCGAGGAGCTGCACCTGGTCCCCACCGGGGTCGAGGTGGACCTGCGGATCACCGACGACGCGCCGCCGGTGCCCGCCGACGTCGAGGCCTTCGTGTCCAACCGCTCCGCGGTCGGCGAGCAGTACGTCGACCTGCGGCCCCGCCGCGACGGCGAGCCCTACCTCAGCGAGGGCTCGGTCATCTCCAAGGAGTCCACCAGCCTGCCGCTGCCCAGCGAGAAGCTGCTGCTCAACCTGGACAAGCTGGTCGAGTCGGTGCCCAGGGACGACCTGCGCACGGTCGTCGACGAGCTCTACCTGGCCACCCAGGGCACCGGCCCGAGCCTGCAGGTCCTGCTCGACTCGGCCAGCAGCTTCACCCAGCTCGCCACCGAGTACCTGCCGCAGACCCTGCAGCTCATCAGCGACTCCGGCACCGTGCTGCAGACCCAGGTGGACATGGGCGCCGCCATCCAGGAGTTCGGCGTCAACGCCAAGGTGGTCGCCCAGCAGCTGGCCAAGTCCGACGGCGACCTGCGCACCATCCTGGCCAACGCCCCGGCCGCGGCCGAGCAGATCCAGGGCCTGCTGGCCGAGAGCGGCAAGCCGCTGGGCCAGGTCTTCGCCAACCTGCTGACCACCGCCAATGTGCTGGTGACCCGGCAGGCGGGCCTGGAGCAGTTGCTCGTGGTGGCCCCGCAGGCCATCGCCGCCGCGCACGACGTCATCGGCCCCAACGGGGCGAACTTCGGCCTGGCCGCGACGTTCTTCAACCCGCTGCCCTGCACCGCGGGCTACGAGGGCACCCGCTACCGCAACGGCCTCGACACCGCGGGCGCGCCGCTGAACACCAACGCCAAGTGCTTGCTCGCACCGGGCAGCGGCAACGTGCGCGGGTCGCAGAACGCTCCCAACGGTGGGGTCCCGCCCGCGGTCAAACCGGCAGATTACAGCTCGAGCGCTACGCTCCCGGGGCAGAGCAACACCGCACCGGGCGACGGCCTCAGCAGGACCATGGGCGACCTGCTGGCGCTGGGACGCTGATCGGACGACCGAAGAGCAGGTAACCCACCATGAGCGACAACGCCGAAGGCTCCACCCCGGGGCCGCGGCGGGCGGGACGGGCGCTGCGCGCCACGGCCGCGGCCTTGCTGGCCGCGGCCGTGGCGTTCGCCGCGTTCTCCGGGTTCTGGCTGGCCTCGGCCGACTCCGGCCGCGCGCAGGCCGCCACCGCCCGCGACGAGGCCCAGCGGGCCGCGGACGCGGCGGTCGTCAGCCTCCAGTCACTGGACTACCGCGACGTCGAGGCCATCTACGACAAGTGGCTCACGCACGCGACCGGCCTGCTGCGCGAGGAGTTGGAGACCAACCGCGAGGCCACGATCAAGTCGTTGCAGCAGGGCGGCACGACCACCCAGGCCTCGGTCGCCGACTCCGCGGTGGTCGACCTGGACACGGCCAGGGGCGCGGCCACGGTGATCGTCTCGGTGATCGTCGAGGTGACCAACTCCGACGGCAGCCAGAACGACAAGCGCATCCGCTACCGGGCCGACATGAGCCGCACCGACCAGGGCTGGCTCGTGGCCGGGCTCGGGCAGGTCGCGATCGAACCCGTCGCCTGACCCCCGCCCGCAGCAGCTCCAGGAGGTAGCCATGTCCACCGGACCCACGCGCAAGCGGACGGTCGCGGGCAGGCGGGTCGCGGGTTCGTCCCGGTCGGTCCAGCAGCGCCGCACCGGCCTGTCCCGCCCCGACCAGGACGCCGTCGTCGACGACGCCACCGCCCCGGCCGCGGATGACGCCGACACCGCCGACGATCTCGACACCGCCGACCGCGAAGGCACTGACGACCACGCGGTGGACGACAGCGACCCGATCGACGACGGCGCCGAGGCCGAGGACAGCGCTGAGGCCGACGACGAGCCCAAGCCCGCGCGGCTGGGCGGCAAGGCGCTGTGGCTGCCCGTCGCCGGGATCGTGCTCGCCGTGGTGGTCGCCGTCGCGGGCACGGTGATGTTCCTGCGCGCCCAGGACATCCGCGCCGCGGCGGGCAGCAACGACGCCGTCATCGAGACCGGCCCGACGGTCGAGGTCACCACGGCCGTCCGCGAGGGGCTCGAGCGGATCTTCTCGTTCAAGCACGACAACGTCGCGCTCACCGAGGCCGCGGCCAAGGAGATCCTCGTCGGCGACGCCGCGGGCGACTACGAGGTGCTGTTCCAGTCGGTCCGCGACCTGGCCCCCACCCAGCAGCTCACGCTCAAGGCCGCGGTGCGCGTGGCGGGCGTGTCCGAGCTGGAGGGTGACAAGGCCACCCTGCTGGTCTACATGGACCAGACCGCCACCCGGGCAGCGGGCGGCGAGAGCACCTCCAGCGGCTCCCAGCTCACCGTCGAGGCGGTCAAGCAGGACGGCACCTGGCGGCTGTCCGGCATCCAGCCGATCTAGCGGCCCGGCCGAGCCAGGCCTTCCACCCGCTGGTGACAACTATCCGGCGGCCACCGCTCGATTCCGGCGAATTGTGCGCCAAGCCATTTCCGGCAATTGCGGGAATGGGTATCCTCGTAAGCGTGTCAGCCGAATCCAACACCTCGGCAGGACACGGCGCCAGGCGGTGATTTCCCGCCTGGCTCCAGTCGCCGGGTGGCCTCGTCTCCTCCCCCGTGGGGACGTGCCACCCCGGCAGGCGGGCCACCGCGCCCGCCACCCGCGTGATGCCCTGGTGGTGGTTCAGGCCCCGGCTGCTGTTGGGCGAGCATCCGTTGGAGAGGGTGGGCGCCCGCACCGCGCCCACCTTTTTCTTTTCCCGGGTTTCCCGGCCTCGGCCTGGTGTCGGCAATCGAACAAGGCGAAGGCCCCCGGTGGGAATCCCACCGGGGGCCTTCGCCTTGTCCGCTACCTGGTCAACTCCGCGCCGCGCAGGGTGCGGCGCGCGCGCAGCGCCACCTCGATGTCGAAGCGGCGGTCCGGGTCGTCCAGGGACGCGCCGAACAGGCGCTCGAGCTGGCGCAGGCGGTAGCGCACCGTCTGCGGGTGCACGTCGAGCAGTTGGGCGATCTCCGGGGCGCTGCGCCGGGTCTCCAGCCAGATCAACAGCGTCTCGGACAGCTTGTCGCGCTGCTTGCCGGTCAGCTCGGCCATCGGGGCCAGTGCCCGCTCCGAGATCTCCTGCACCAGGAACGGGTCGTTGAGCAGCCACAGCACCGACATGTGCCGCTCGAACCAGGTCACCTCGACGTCGGGCAGCGCGCCCTGGCCGACCAGGGTCAGCGTCCGCCGCGCCCAGCGCAGCGACTCCGCGGCCTCGGCCACCGGCACGGTCGGGCCGACCGCGGCGCGCCAGCCGGGCAGGTCCTGCGGCAGCTTGTGCAGCAGGTCGCGGTGCTCCTCGGCCAGCACCAGGCACGGCTCGGAGCCCTCCAGGTCGACCAGCACCCGGCCGTCCATGTTCGCCCCGGGCAGCTCCACGGCGTCGTCGCGGACCTCCAGGGCCACGGTGACGATCCGGTCCGGCACCGGCCAGCGCGCGGCCTCCGACAGCCGCGTCAGTGCCTGCGGCGTGGCCGCGGCGGGGGAGAGGATGACCTCCAGGAGTTGTCTGCGGCGCCGCTCCAGCGCGCCCATCTCCCTGGCCCGCACCGAGGCGTGGCCCTCGACCGACAGCGCCGACAGCTCGTCGATGTAGGCGAAGATCGCCTCGGCGAGCAGGCACAGCGTCGCCGTCGGCACCCCGGCCCGGTCGCCGACGTGCGCCATCCGCCGCCACGCCACGCGCGCGCCGATGCGGTAGGCGGTCTGCAGCACGTCGAGGATGGGGCCGTCGTAGAAGTCGTGCAGGCCCATGTCCCGGAACAGTTGCGCCCGGTCGTCCTGCGGCGCGGTCGGGTCGGCGAGGCGGTCGATGAACTGCATGATCGCCTGCTGGATGCCCTCGGTGACCGACTTGCCGAACGGGCCGTCCATGCGCCTGCTGAAAGCCGGTATGGCCCGGTTGAGCTCGCTGCGGATCTCCTCGGTCAGGTCCTGCACACCGGGCCGGAACAGCGGGGCCAGGTCCGACGGCAGCAGTGACCACAGGTCGATCGAGGTCACGTCCTGGTCGTCGCGCTCGCCCGCCGTGGCCGCGGGCGAGAGCAAGGAGTCGAAGGCGATCCGCAGCGGGAACTCGGCGAGTCCGTCCGGTTCGTCCCGCTGCTCTGCCACGGTCGCCTCCTCCGGCATGGGAATCGCGACCGAGAAGGTCGTCGATCGCCGCGTGAAATAAGGGCGCGGAAAGCGCCGCCAGCGCTTCTCCGAACGAGCGCTGCCTTGTGGGCGAATCTACAGCGATCGGACGGGTCCGGGAACTTCTTCTGCGCCTATTCCCTGAATGGGGTCTGTGCGGGCGGTAAGTTTGTCATTGGTCCACAACCGCCCACGTCGGTTGTGTGGGACTGCGGAGTACCGCTGGGTACGCAAGCGTACTTCAATCGCCCGGCCACCGGAAGGTCGACGCCGCGGTGAGACCCGGATGGCCCTCCCGGCGCCCGCGGGGAACGGGAACGCGCGCCGCGCCCGCACCTTTTTTCCGGACAACTCCTCCGCGGGCGGCAACCTTCCGCGCCGCCGGTGGTTCCAAGTGCTTGTGCCTCACCACCCGACCCCCTGCCCGGAAACGACC
>NZ_WHOL01000099.1:57079-92079 GCF_009745975.1 Actinokineospora pegani
GGGACCGGCCACCGGTGGGCGGGGGACCGGGTGTCAGCTGGCCCTGGCGGCCGCCTCGCGGCTCGCCGCGCCGCGGGCCTGGACCTCCTGGCCGCGCTCGGTCGGCCACAGCAGGCGGTGCGCCCGCAGGGCGATCTCCAGGTCCAGCCGGGAGTCCGGGTCGGAGAGCTGGTCGCCGAACAGCTTCTCCACCTGGCGCATGCGGTAGCGGACCGTCTGGGGGTGGATCTGCAACCGCTCGGCGATCTCGGGGGCGCTGCCGCGCGTCTCGAGCCAGGCGAGCAGGGTCTCGGCGGTGCGGGCGCGCTGCTTGACCGTCAGGTCGGTCAGCGGGGCCAGGGTGCGCTTGAGCAGCTCGCGAACCAGGAACTCGTCGGCCAGCAGCCACAGCGTCGACAGGTGGTCGCGGCACCAGGTGACCGGGCCGTCGTCGATGATGCCGCGGTGGACCAGGCTCATCGCCCGGCGCGCCCAGCGCAGCGACGTGGCCGCCTCGCGCAGCGACACCATCGGGCCGATGACCGCCCGGCGCCCGCGAAGCTGCTCGCGCAGGCCGCGGAGCTGGCGCTGCGGGTCGGACATGACCAGGCACGGCATGTCGCCGTCGAAGTCGGTCAGCACGTCCTCGTGCAGGCCGGGGCCGGTCAGCTCCTCGCCGCCGCCGTCGCCCGCGGGCTCCAGGACGACCACCGCGACCTGGTCGGGCACCCGCCAGCGGGCGGTGGCCGCCAGCTTGGTGATGGTGGCCATCGAGGCGGGGGGCTCGGAGAGGATGAGCTCCACCAGCCGCCTGCGGCAGCGCTCGATCACCCCGACCGACTGCGCCTGCGCGGCGGTGTAGCCCTCGATCGACAGCGTGGAGATCTCGTCGACGTAGGCGAAGATCGCCTCCGCGGCCACGGTGAGCATCGCGGTGGGCAGCCGCTGCTGCTGGCCCCAGGCCGCCAGGTGCCGCCAGGCCACCCGGCCGCCGACCCGGTAGGCCGTCTGCAGGCAGTCCAGGCTGCGGCCCTCGCCGAACTCGACCCGGCCGAGCTGGCGGAAGACGTTGGCCCAGTTCTCGTCCGGGGCGCCGCCGATGCCGATGGTGTCCAGGATGCGCAGCACCGACTGCTCGACGCCCGCGACCATGACGGCCCCGAAGTGGCCCTCCAGCGGCTGGGCGTAGGCGGGCACCGCGCGCTGGATCTCGCGGATCATGTCCTGCGTGAGCTGCCCGACCATCGGCCGGAACCGCGCCACCAACTCCCTGGGCAGGCTCGCCCACAACGCCGTCGCACGGTCGTCCTGGACCGACACGCGACCACCTGGACCGGCCGGGGCCGGGATCGCCGAGGGGTTTCCTTTGCGCTGGTCCTTACGGATGGTCGAGGGTGCGGGTCGGCTGCCCAGTTCAATTGGCATTCTCGTCCCCTTGTCGCTCACAAAACTCCGCCGCAGCGCGCCGTCGGGCGGGCGCCATTTTGTGACGACGACCATAAGTTCGCGGGACACGGCCTGTCAAATGCAACCGTTACGTGACGCGCCGGACACTCGATTGGTCCACAGTTTCGGCGTCATTTTAATGAAAACGGTGGAAACGGTACCCCCGTCTTGTGGGTCTGTGACAAAACAAGCCCGCCCGCGTCCCCCGACCGAAGAGTAGGGTCGGTGTACGGTCACTGACGGGTGTGCTAGCCCACGATATTTTCCCACGTCAGGCCCAGTTTGGGACGCTTTCTCACTCGAACGGCCCAGTCTGTGCTCACGGTGATGGAGTGGCCGATCCCACAAAACAGCCCGGCGGAACCTGTGCGCCGCTGACAAAACAGCCCGGTGGGCAGGCAGGTTACCGACGGGTTCTTGCCGTCGGCGGGTGTGTTTCAGTAGGGTTTCACCACAGTGGCCAGGCCCGTGAGGCGGCGGTGCATTAACTGCCCGGGCCAAGGCTGAGGCCGCTTTTCTGCGCGCGTTCTTTTTTGCGATTCGAGAAGGAAGCTGACTAATGATCGGTCGTCGTGTCGTCCCCGCGCTCGCATCGGTGGCCATCGCCATCGGCGGTTTGACCGCCTGCGGTTCGGATTCTTCCCCCTCCCCTGACGGCGGTGGCGGCGGCGGGGGTGACACCACCGCGTCCTCGCCCGCCGTGGCGTGGATGGACAAGATCTGCGGCGCCACCGCGGAGAGCGGCAAGACCCTCTCCAACCTGCCCTCGTTCGACGGGAACGACCCGGCGAAGACGAAGGAGGCCCTGGTCAACTTCATGCAGCAGCTCTCGCAGCAGTTCGACGCCCAGACCGCGGCGATCGACGCCGCGGGCGTCCCGCCGGTGACCGACGGCCAGACCGCGGTGGACCAGGCCAAGGCCACCGTCGACGGCGCCAAGACCGCGCTCGACTCCAGCCTGCCCAAGCTGCAGGCGGCGCCGACCGACAACCCGGCGGTGTTCACCGCCTCGCTCGCCGAGATCGCCCCGCTGCTGGCCCCGCTGGACAACACCCAGGGCGTCTACAAGGACCTGCTCGCCAACCCCGAGCTGCGCCAGGCGTTCATCGACTCGCCCGGGTGCAAGCAGGTCGACCAGGGCGTGCTGGTCCCCTCGACGGACTCGGCCTCCGCCCCGCCCACCTCCTGAAGGCCGTAAGCTCCGCGAGCGCCGACCCAGCGCAGGAAGTCTGCCCCCGCACACCCCCTCGGAGGTGCCCGCGTGTCAGATCGTCCCGGGACCGACCGGACTCGCTCGGTGCCCGTCGCCGAGGTGTTGACCAGGGAGGGTCGTGACGACCCCGCGGTGAAGCAGCGCGCCGAGCGCCCCCGCCGCATCATGAAGACCGCGGCGGGGGCGGCGGTGTTCGTGGGGGCCATCTGGGGCCTGCACGACCAGATCACCCCCGACCGGACCGGGGTCGACAGCCGGGCGGCGGCCGCGCCGTTCACCGAGCGGGTCGACCCACCGGAGCGGGCCGAGGCCGCGCTGGCCGGACCGCGGGTCGCGACCGGCGAGTTCGTGACCACCCAGGCTCCCGAGGCCCCGCCCGCCCCCGACCCCGTCCCGCAGGCGAGCGGGGACCGCGGGGACCGGGACCGCGGGGAGCGCGAGGCACGACCCCGCCAGGAGCGCAACCGGGTCCAGGTGCCCAACCCCGCCGAGATCATCCTGGACGCGGCCCGATACTTCTGGGGCGGCTGATGGGCCGCACCCGGCCCGAACGATGAGGTCCGAGCAGCACCATGCCCCCGAGCGCCACCCCGTCCCCGAGCACCCCGCCGAGCGGGGCCCGGAGCGGCCCGAGGAGGGTCAGACCCCCGCGGGGGAGCCCGGTGGCGACCAGCAGGCGCCGCCCCCGGCCCCCGTCCCCCCGGACGTGCCCGCCGCCGACCGCGCCAGGGGGTGGGTCGTCGCGCTGGTGCTCGGCCTGCTCGGTGGCGTCGTCCGGTTCCAGAACCTCGGCTTCCCCACCGACAAGGGCACGCCGGTCTTCGACGAGAAGCACTACGTCCCGCAGGCGTGGCAGATGCTGCGCAACGGCGGTGTCGAGGACAACCCGGCCTACATGCTCACGGTGCACCCGCCGCTGGGCAAGACGCTGATCTCGCTGGGCGAGTGGGCGTTCGGCTACACCGGCTGGGGTTGGCGGTTCACCGCCGCGCTCGCCGGGACGCTGATGGTCGTCATGGCCGTGCGCGCCGCCCGCAGGCTCACCCGCTCCACGCTGATGGGCGCGGTCGCGGGACTGCTGCTCATCGCCGACGGCGTGCTGCACGTGCAGTCGCGGATGGGCATGCTCGACATCTTCCTGGCCTTCTTCGTCCTCGCCGCGTTCTGCTGCGTGCTCGTCGACCGCGACCAGGTCAGGTCCCGGCTGGCCACCGCCCGCGACGAGGGCTGGCTCGGCGCGTCGGCGTTCGGGCCGCGGCTGGGCGTGCGCTGGTGGCGGCTGGCCGCCGGGCTGCTGCTCGGACTGGCCTGCGGGGTCAAGTGGTCGGGGCTGTACTTCATCGCCGCCTTCGGGCTGCTGACCGTGCTGTTCGACGTCGCCGCGCGGCGCTCGGCCGGGGTGCGGCGGCCGTGGCTGGGCGCGCTGGGCCGCGACACCCTGCCGGGCCTGTGGGCGTTCGTCGGCATCGGCCTGCTGGCCTACGTGAGCACCTACTGGGGCTGGTTCGCCTCCGAGGCGGGCTTCGCCAGGCACCTGGTCGAGACCACCGGCTCGGACCCGGTGTCGGTGGTCAAGGGGGCGGTGGGGTCGCTGTTCGCCAACGCCGCGGACATCCTCAAGTTCCACAACGAGCTCGTCACCCCGGACAAGCCGCACCCGTGGGAGTCCAAGCCGTGGACGTGGCCGATGGGCCTGCGGCCGATGCTCTACCACTACGACGGCGGCCTCACCGGCTGCGGCGAGTCGCGGTGCGTCTCGGCGACCATGCTGGTGGGCACCCCGGCGATGTGGTGGCTGGCCTTCCCGGTGCTGCTGTTCGGCGCGTGGCGGGTCCTGCTCCGCCGGGACTGGCGCTTCGCCGCGGTGCTGGTCGGCTACCTGGCCGGGCTGCTGCCCTGGTTCGCCAACATCGACCGGCAGATGTACTTCTTCTACGCCACGCCGATGGCCGCGTTCCTGGTGCTGGCCCTGGTGCTGTGCCTGGACCGGGTGCGCCTGGCCGCCCCGGGGCGCCTCGGCCGGGTGGCCATCGGCGGCTACGTGCTGCTCGTCGTGGCGAACTTCGTCTGGCTCTGGCCGATCCTCAACGGCGACCCGATCACCGACGGCCGCTGGCAGGCCGAGCTCTGGCTGCCCTCCTGGCGCTGAACCCACCGCGAGACCACCCGCACACCGAACCGGCAGAACAGGAAGAACCATGACCGCCTACCGCACCATCGTCGTCGGCACGGACGGCTCCGAGACGTCCTTCCGCGCGGTCGACCGCGCCGCGGCCATCGCCGCGGACTGCGAGGCCAAGCTCATCGTCGTCTGCGCCTACAGCGCCCCCGAGCAGCGCAAGGTGGACTCCGCCCAGGACCGCCTCGGCTCGGACGTCGCCTACCAGGTCGTCGGCGCCAACCCCGCCGAGGACACCGTGCGCGACGCCCACGACCGCGCCGCCAAGCAGGGCGCCAAGGACGTCGAGACCGTCGTGCGCGACGGCAACCCGGTCTCGGTGCTGTCGAAGGTGGTCCACCAGCGCGAGGCCGACCTGCTCGTGGTCGGCAACCGCGGCCTGAACACCCTGGCGGGCCGCATCCTCGGCTCGGTCCCGGCCGAGGCCGCCCGCAAGTCCAGCGTGGACGTCCTCATCGTCCACACCTCGTGAGCCCGACCCCGGCGGCGGTCCCCGCCGCCGGGGGCAGGTGGCGCGTGTGTCGCCCGGCTCGCCGGTGACTCTCGGTAATCGGACGCTTGCGCGAGGTTGGGCCGGTCCGCCCGTCGAATGTCCACACAGGACGGCCGCCCGGCCCGCCCGCGGTGCGCGGCGGTGGCTCCGCACTGGCCGGATTTGACGACTGATATGTTCGATCGTGACAACATTACGCCGGGGGCGTTTCTGCTCAGGGGTGACAAACGACGGTGGGAAAGTGCTCGGCTTCCACAAAGAACACCGCACGCGGTCGACACCGAGTTTGTCTCGGCATTAACGTTCCTGACATGCCATTTCGACCTCGCGCGGTAGTCCCACCCGGGGTGTCCCCGAGACCTGCCCGCGTGTTGTCGTCCCCCCTCCTCGTCCCGGGGCGTTGACGTGCACCGCGCGCCTGCCCCGTCCTGGATCAGCGACCGCGGCCGGGTGCTCGTCACGATCGCCTCGATCGCGTTCCTGAGCTCGGCCGACAACTCCGTCGTCTCCGCGGCCGCCCCCTCGATCGCCGAGGAGATGGGCCTGGGCACCGCGGCCACGCAGGGCATCACCGTGGCCTACCTGCTGCCCTTCGCCGGGCTGCTGCTGGCCGCCGGGTCCTTCGTCGACCGCTTCGGCGAGCGCGCCATGCTGCGGCTGGGCCTGTTCGGCTTCACCGTCGGCACGATCATGGCGGGCATGGCCCACGGCTTCGAGCTGCTGCTGGCGGGCCGGGTCGTGCAGGGCCTCGCCGCCGCGGTCATCGTGCCCGCCACGCTGAGCCTGGTCCGCACCCGGCTGGCCCCCGACGACCGCCCCAAGGCCGCCGCGACCTGGACCGTCGCGCTGGCCGCCGCGCTCGCGCTCGGCCCGGCGCTGGGCGGGTTCGCCACCGCCAACGTGCACTGGAGCTGGGTGTTCTGGGGCTTCCTGCCGCCGCTGGCGTTCACCTGGCTGGTGCTGCCGCCGCCGGGGCCCAAGCGGTTCACCAAGTCCGCCGACCCGCTCTCGACGGTCCTGGCCGCGGTCTCGATGCTCGCGGTGACCGGCGCGCTGCTGATCGTGGCCGAGGCGCCCGTCTGGGCGGCGCCGGTGGCGCTGGCCGCGGCGGGCTCCGGCGTCGCCTTCGCCATGCGCGACCGCCGCTCGCGCAACCCGGTGCTGCCGCGCGAGCTCATCCGCAACCGGGTCTTCGGCGCCGCGCTGGCCATCCAGTCGCTGTGGGGCCTGGGCGTGACCGGCGTGACCGTGGTGACCCCGCTGGTGCACCAGCGCTGGCTCGGCCTGGACCCGGCCGAGGCGGCGCTGCCGCTGGTCGCGGTGGCGGGCGCGCTGGTGTGCACCGCCCCGTTCGTGCCCAAGGTGCTGGCCAGGGTCGGGCCCGCCCGCACGGTGGGCGGCGGGATGCTCGTGGTGGCGTTCGGCTTGATCCTGGTGGCCGTGGTCAACGGCTCGCCGGAGGTGCTGCCGAGACTGCCCGGCCTGCTCCTCATCGGCTTCGGGTCGGCGTTCACCGTCCCGCTGACCACCACCGCCCTCGACGTCGTCGAGGGCGGGATGGCCGGTGTCGCCTCCGGCGTGCTCAGCGCGGGCCGCGAGTTCGCCAGCGCGCTGGGCGTGGCGTTCACGACCGTGCTCATCGGCGGCGGGATCGTCCTCGGGCAGGAACTGGCCGACGGCTACACCCGGACCCTGCTCGCCGCGGCCGCGCTGCAGATCGTCGCCGCGCTGCTCGCGCCCCGACTGGTGCCTTCTTTGTCGCCCAAGCACAAGACGAAGCTGCGTTCCGCGCAACTGCCCGATAACGCCGATCACCGGAAATCCTCAGTCCGATAATCGCGTCACAGTTTATGTTGACTCACCGGTAACATCGGCCCTACGGTGGCTGGACATCCTTTTGCGTCCACCGGCGAAAAGGATTGTCGGAATTTCTCGTCCGGTGTCGACGTGGCCCCCTGGTGAGGACTGTGCAGATGAATTCCGCGATCAGGAACGGCGGCCAGCCCGCCGCGGACGACCTACCCGGTCTGCTCAGCGCGTGGGCGGTGCGCAATCCCGACGAGGTGGCGCTGAGCTACCTGGACTTCCGCAGCCACAGCGGCGGGTCGCAGTCGACGTGGACCTGGCGCGAGCTCGACGCCAGGGTCGGCGCCGTCGCGGCCTGGCTGCAGCGCCGGGTGCGCAAGGGCGCGCCGGTGGCGATCTGCATCGGGCAGACCCCGGACTACGTCATCGCCTTCCTCGGCGCGCTGCGCGCGGGCGCCGCCGCCGTGCCGCTGTTCACCCCCGACATGCCCGGCCACGCCGAGCGGCTGGCCGCGGTGCTGGGCGACTGCGCCTCCTCGACCGTGCTGACCACACAGGACTCCGCGCCGTCGGTCACCGCGTTCATCGAGACCCACCGGCTGCCGGTCGCCCAGGTCATCTCCGTCGACACGCTGCCCAGCGCGATCGCGGCGCACTTCGAGCCGGTGCCGCTGGCGCAGAACGACCTGGCCTACCTGCAGTACACCTCCGGGTCCACCGGCGACCCGCGCGGCGTGATGATCACCCACGGCAACGTCGTCGCCAACGCCCGCCAGGCCAACCGCGCCTACGGCGTGCGCAGCGACTCGGTGACGGTGAGCTGGCTGCCGCTGTTCCACGACATGGGGCTGGTCCTGTCCGTGGCCGCCCCGCTGGTCGCGGGTGTGCGCACCGTGCTGATGGACCCGCTGGCGTTCGTCGAGCGCCCCGAGCGGTGGCTGCGCGCGCTCTCGGTCAACCCCAGCGCGATCAGCGCCGCGCCCAGCTTCGCCTACGCCTACGCCGCCTCCCGCGTCTCGGACTGGGAGAAGTCCCGGCTGCGCCTGGACACCGTCACCGCGCTCATCGACGGCAGCGAGCCGGTGCAGGCCGGGGTGATCGAGCGCTTCCGCGCCGCCTTCGGCCCCTGCGGGCTCAAACCCGAGGTGCACCGCCCGTCCTACGGCCTGGCCGAGGCCACCGTGTTCGTCTCCACCTCGCGCCCGGGCAAGGGCCCGGTGGACCGCTGCTTCGACCGGATCGCGCTGGCCGAGGGCCGCGCCGTGCAGGTCTCCGCCGACGCCGACGACGTGGTGCGGCTGGTGTCCTGCGGGCAGCCCATCGAGCAGGGCGTGCTCGTCGTCAACCCCAAGACCCGGGTCCCGCGCCCGGACGGCCACGTCGGCGAGGTGTGGGTGGCGGGCCCGAACGTGGGCACCGGCTACTGGAACCGGCCGGAGGAGAGCGGGCGCGTCTTCCGCAACTCGGTGGCGGGCGCCGCCGCGGCGGACGGGCCGTGGCTGGCCACCGGCGACCTCGGCGTGCTCTTCGACGGCGAGCTCTACATCACCGGCCGGATCAAGGACCTCATCGTCGTCGACGGCCGCAACCACTACCCGCACGACGTCGAGCGCACCGTCGAGGCCGCGCACGAGGCGATCCGGCCGCGCAACGTCGTCGTGTTCGCCGTGTCCGGCGCCGACGGCGAGCGCGCCGTGGCGCTGGCCGAGCACGCCAAGTCCGTGTCCGCCGCCGACCTCGACCGCCCCGAGGTCGAGACCAAGGTGCGCGCCGCGGTCGCCGAGCGGCACGGCCTGACCCTGCGCGAGGTGCGGATCGTCGCCCCCGACAGCCTGCCCCGCACCTCCAGCGGCAAGCTGTCCCGGATCGCCTGCCGGGAGCGCTACACGGCCGACTCGCTCGCCGAGACCGGTCCGACATGACCGCACCGGGCGGACCGGTCGACCTGCTGGACTGGCTGGTCGACCGGGTGGCCGAGATCGCCGCGGTCCCCCGCGGCGCGGTCGACCCGCGCCGCCCGCTGCTCGAGTACGGCCTGTCCTCGCGCGACCTGGTCGGCCTGGTCGGCGACCTCGGCAAGCGCACCGGCCGCTCGCTGCCGCCCACCTTCGGCTACCGCCACCCCACGATCGCCGCGCTCGCCGCCGCGGTCACCGGGTCGACCCCCGCCGCGGCGGCCCCCGGACAGGCCGCGGCACCCGGCGTCCACCCGCACGAGGGCCCCGGCGAGCCCATCGCCGTGATCGGCGTGGGCTGCCGCCTGCCCGGCGGCATCGACTCCCCGGCGGCGTTCTGGGACCTGCTCGACCGCGGCGGCGAGGCCATCCGCCCGCGCCCGGCCGACCGGTGGGCCGCCGCGCCGCACGTGCTGCACGCGCTGCCGCGCACCGGCGGCTTCCTCGACGACGTCGCCGGGTTCGACGCGGAGTTCTTCGGCATCACCCCGCGCGAGGCCGACGTCATGGACCCGCAGCAGCGGCTGACCCTGGAGGTCGCCTGGGCGGCGCTCGAGCACGCGGGCATCCCGCCCGCGGCGCTGCGCGGCACCCGCACGGGTGTCTACATGGGAGTGTCGGCTTCGGAGTACGGGCTGTTCACCCTGGCCGACGCCGGGGCCGTCGAGCCGTGGTCGGGCACCGGCGCGGCCGCGAGCGCGGTGGCCAACCGGCTGTCCTACGCCCTGGACCTGCGCGGGCCGTCGATGGTGGTCGACACCGCCTGCTCGTCGTCGCTGGTCGCGGTGCACCACGCGGTCGGCGCGTTGCGCCGGGGCGAGGCCGACCTGGCCATCGTCGGCGGGGTCAACGTCATGCTCACCGCCGCGGTCACCGGCACCTTCGCCCGCTCCGGCGTGCTCGCCGCGGACGGCCGGTGCAAGGCCTTCGACGCCGCCGCCGACGGCATCGGCCGGGGGGAGGGCTGCGGGGTGGTGGTGCTGCGCCGCCTCGCCGACGCCCGCGCCCGCGGCGACCGGGTGCTGGCCGTGGTGCGCGGCAGCGCCACCAACTCCGACGGCCGCTCCAACGGCATCATGGCCCCCAACCCGGACGCGCAGACCGCGCTGCTCGCGGGCGTCTACCCGGCCGCCGAGGTCGATCCGACCACAGTGGACTACGTCGAGGCGCACGGCACCGGGACCCCGCTCGGCGACCCGATCGAGGCGGGCGCGCTGGGCGCGGTGCTCGGCGCGGGCCGCGGCGCCGGGCGGCCGCTGCTGGTCGGCTCGGTGAAGACCAACCTGGGCCACCTCGAGGGCGCGGCGGGCATCGTCGGCATGATCAAGGTCGTGCTCTCCCTGGCGCACGGCCGAATCCCGCCGAGCCTGCACTACCACGCGCCCAACCCGCTGATCGACTTCGCGGGCCTCGGCCTGCGCGTGGCCGCCGAGCCCACGCCGTGGCCGCGCTACTCCGGCTACGCCTGCGCGGGCGTGTCCGCCTTCGGGTTCGGCGGCAGCAACGCCCACGTCGTGCTGGAGGAGTGGCCGCCCGCGCCGGAGCAGGCGCCCGGCCCCGACCGGCCCGAGGTCTTCGCGCTGTCCGCGCACACCGCCGACACGCTGCGCGACCGCGCCGCCGACCTGGTCGACTGGCTGGAGTCCACCGAGGGCGCCAGGGCCGCCACCGCCGACCTCGCCGCCACCCTCGCCGCCCGCCGCGACCACCTGCCGGTGCGCGCCGCCGTCGTGGCCGCCGACCGCGCGGAACTGGCCGCCGCGCTGCGCGCCGTGGCCGCCGGGGCGTCCGCGGCGGGCGCGGTGCTGGGCCGCGCCCCGCGCACCGGCCCGCCCGCCGGGCCGGTGTTCGTCTTCTCCGGGTTCGGGTCGCACTGGCCGGGCATGGGCGGCGAGCTGCTCGACGCCGAACCCGCCTTCGCCGCCGAGGTCGACCGGCTGGAGCCGCTGTTCGCCGCCGGGGCGGGCTTCTCGCTGCGCGCCGCCCTGTCCGACACCGCGCCCGCCCCGTTCGCCACCGCCGCGTGCGCCCAGTACGGGATGCAGTTGGCGCTGGCCGGGCTGTGGCGCGCGCACGGCGTGCACCCCGCCGCCGTGCTCGGGCACTCCGTCGGCGAGGTCGCCGCCGCGGTGGTCGCGGGCGTGCTCGACGACGCCCAGGGCCTGCGCGTCGTGCTGGCCCGCACCGCGCTGCTGGCCGACCTCGACGCCAGGGGCGCGGGCGCCATGGCGGCGGTGGGGCTGTCCGACGAGGAGTTCGCCGAGCTGGCCGCCGACCACCCCGGCGTCGGCGTCGCCGTGCACGCCGCGCCCCGGCTGCTCACCGTCAGCGGACCGGCCCCCGAGGTGGCCAGCCTGGTGTCGCGGGTGGACGCGGGCGGCGGCTTCGCCAAACCGCTGCGGCTGGGCGCCGCGGGCCACTCCGCCTCGGTCGAGCCCTACCTGCCCGGTCTGCTCGCCGCCCTCGACGGCCTGGCGCCCAACCCGCCCGAGGTCCGGTTCTACTCCAGCGTGGGCCCCGACCCGGCCAGGGTGGGCGACGCCGACTACTGGGCGGCCAACGTGCGCGCCCCCGTCCGGTTCACCCAGGCCGTCGCCGCCGCGCTCGCCGAGGGGCACACCCGGTTCGTCGAGGTCGCCGCGCACCCGGTCGCGCTCACCGCCATCGAGCAGACCGCCGCCGCCCGCCCGCTCGTGGAACCGGTCGTCGTCGTCCCGACCCTGCGCCGGGGCGCGGCGCTCGCCGAGTGGCTGCGCGCCCAGGCCACCCTGCACGTGCACGGCGACTCCGCCGCGCTGGCCCACCGCTACCCGCCCGGCCCGGTCCTCGACCTGCCCGGCCCGGCCTGGCGGCACCGCAGGCACTGGGCCCCGGCCCGGGTCCCCGACGACCCCACGCACCCGCTGCTGGGCGCGCACGTGGAACTGCCAGACGACGGCAGGCACCTGTGGCAGGCCGCGCTGCGCGCCGAGCGGCTGCCCTGGCTGCCCGAGCAGGCCTCCGGCGACCCGGTCGTGCTGCCGGGCTCGGCGCTGCTCGAACTGGCCCTCGCCGCCGGACGCGCCGTGCTCGGCCCGCGCGTGCTCGTCACCGACCTCGCCCTCGGCGAGGACCTGGCCCCGGGCCCGCGGACCACCCTCACCACCGAGCTGACCACCTCCGGCGCGCTGATCGTGCGCTCCCGCGCCGCGGACGGCGGCTGGGTCACCCACGCCACCGCCACCCTGTCCCGCGACGAGAGCTCCGAGACCGCCGTGCCCGGGCGCACCCTGCCCGAGGGCAGGCCGGTCGACCCCGGCTCCCCGGCCCCGCGCGGCCTCACCGACGTGCGCGCCACCCCCGGCGCCGCGCTGGGCCGGGTCCGGCTGCCGACCGAGGCGGGCGGGGTGGGCCGGTTCGCCCTGCACCCCGCGCTCGCCGAGGCCTGTCTGCGGGTGCTGCCCGCCGCCGCGGCGGGCCTGCCCGGGGTGCGCGGCGAGCACGTGCCCACCCGCTTCGGCCGGGTCCGGGTCATCGGCGACCCCGCCCTGGGCACGCACTGCGCCGCCACCGTCGCCACCGCCGGGCCGGGCGCGCTGCTCGGCCAGGTCGAGCTGCTGGCCGCCGACAACACCGTCCTGGTCGAGTTCGCGGACGTCCGCGCCACCGCGCTGGAGCGCACCACCGGCCCCGAGGCCGCCGTCGAGCGCCGCTGGGACCCGGCCCCGCTGCCCGCCCCCGCCCCGTCCGGCACGGGCGCGACCTGGGTCCTCGTCGACGACGCCGCCACCCCCGGCCTGCCCGGGTTGTCCGCCGCGCTCGACGGCGACCACGTCGTCCGCGCGTCCGAGCCGCCCCCCGACCTGCCCGCCGCGGGCGTGGTCGTCGTCGCCGGGCCCACCGAGCTCTACCGCGACCCCGACCGCGCCGAAGCCCTCGTCCGCACGGTCGCCCGCACCGCCGCGCTGTTGTCCACCCGCCCCGACCCGCCCCGGCTGTGGGTGGCCACCACCGGCGGGGCCACCGTCCCCGGCGCCGACCCGGGCGAGCCGGGGCTGGCCTGCCTGCGCGGGCTGGTGCGGGTGCTGGCCTTCGAGCACCCGGGTGTGCGCGCGACGCTCGTCGACGCCGACTCGGCCGCCGCGGTGGTCGCCGAGCTGCGCGCGGACCGCGACGACGACGAGGTCGCCTGGCGCGGCGACCGGCGGCTGCGGGCCCGGCTCACCACCACCGCCGTGCCCACCGACCACGGCGCGCCCCCGGTGGTGCGCCCCGGCGCCTACGTCGTCACCGGCGGCCTCGGCGACCTGGGCCGCCGGGTCACGCGCTGGCTGGCCGAGCGCGGCGCGACCCGCGTGGTGCTCGCGGGCCGGGCGCGCCGCCCGGAGGCCGAGCAGGCCATCGCCGCCGCCCGCGACCTGGGCGCCGAGGTGGACGTGGTGCTCGGCGACATCGCCGAGCCCGGCTTCGCCGCCACCCTGCTCGAGCACGCCCAGCGCGACGGCGTGGCGCTGCGCGGGGTCGTGCACGCCGCCGGGGTGCACGCCGACCACCCCGCCGCCGAGCTGACCGCCGCCGACCTCGCCGGGGTGTGGCGGCCCAAGGTCCTCGGCGGCCTGCGCCTGCACCAGGCCACCGAACGGCTGCCGCTGGACTGGTTCGTGGTCTTCGGGTCCCTGTCCGGGATGGTCGGCGCGCCCGGCCAGGCCGCCCAGGCCACCGCCTGCGCCTGGCTCGACGCGCTCGTCGAGGTCCGCCGCGCCACCGGCCTGCCCGCCATCGCCCTGGACTGGGGCGCCTGGGCCCGCGACGACGGCTCCCGCTCCGACCGGCCCAACGCCGCCTTCGCCGAGGTCACCCCGGAGCACGGGATGGCCGCGCTGGCGGGCGCGCTGGCCACCGACCGCTCCGGCCTCGGCATCGCCCGGCTCGACGTGCCCAGGGCGCTGGCCCTGTTCCCCGCGCTGGCCGCCCGCCCGTACCTGTCGGCGCTGACCGCGCGGGTCGCGCCCGCCCCGCTGCCCGCCGCCGACCTGGCCGCCCGCCCGGACCCGCGCGCCGCCCTCGTCGAGCACCTGGCCACCGGGCTGTCCCGGCTCACCGGCGTCGACGCGGCCTCGGTCGACGCCGCCGCCCCGCTGACCTCGCTGGGCGTGGACTCGCTGCTGGCCATGCGGCTGCGCGCCGCGGTGCGGCAGGACTTCGACGTGCTGCTGCCGGTGTCGCTGGTGCTGCGCGGGGCCAGCCTGCGCGAGCTGGCCGACCACCTCGCCGACGAGCTGGGCATGCCCGGGGTGGGGGTGGTGGCCGTGCGCGGTGTCGCCCCGCGCGACCCGACCGAGCGCTGGCTGGCCGTGGTGTGGACCGACGCGCTGGGCAGCGCCCCGGCGGGGGTGCACAGCGGCTTCTACGACCTCGGCGGCGACGCGGCCGCCGCGGCCAGGGTGCACGCGGCGCTGTCGGCGCGGCTGGCGGGCGTGCCGCCGGTGGACTCGCTGTTCGCCCGGCCCACCATCGCCGCCCAGGCCGACCTGGTGCGCGCGGAGCTGGAGGGCGGCGCGCCGGGCGCGCGGCCGGGCCCGGTGACGGTGCTGCGCGCGGGCGGGGCCAAGCCGCCGCTGGCGCTGTTCCACCCGGCGGGCGGGCCGACCACCGTCTACCAGCCGCTGGTGGCCGAGCTGCCCACCGGCTACCCGGTGCTGGGCCTGGAGCGGCTGGCCGACGAGCAGACCGTCGAGGACAAGGCACGCCGCTACGCCGACCTGCTGCGCGAGCACCAGCCGCGCGGCCCCTACCGGCTCGGCGGCTGGTCCTTCGGCGGGTTCCTGGCCTACGAGGTCGCCAGGGTCCTCGCCGAGCGCGGCGAGCGGGTCGACCAGCTCTTCCTGCTGGACCCGATCCTGCCGCTGCGCGCCGCCGACCCGGCCCGGTCGGCGCTCGCCCGCTTCGCCCGCTTCGCCGAGCACATCGAGCGCACCTACGGCGTCCGGCTCGACCTGCGGGCCGAGGTCATGTCCACAATGGATGAGCAGGCGCAGGTCCGGTTCGTGATGCAGCGGCTGGCCCAGGTCCCCGGCCTCGGCGCGGACGCGCTGCGCCACCAGCACACGTCCTTCGTGGACGCCACGGTGGGGGAGCGCTGGCGGCCCCGGCCGTACGCGGGCCGGGTCACGCTGCTGCGCGCCCGCGAGCCCAACCCGCTGATCAGCGCGCTGGACCCGCGCTACGACCGCGCCGACGACGCCCTGGGCTGGGACGCGCTGTGCCCCGACCTGACCGTGGTGCCGGTGCCCGGCGACCACCTGAGCATGATCGACCCGCCGCGGGTGCGGGTCGTGGCCCGGCACCTGGCCCGCGCCATGGAGGCGCCCGTGCGCGTGTAGCCGCCCACGTGCGGTTCTGTTGCCGGATGGTGATTGCTGAATCCTTTTCAGAACACCGCGCAAAGCTGTCGGGCGCGCATTCGGCGGACCGGTCGGAATTGCGCGGCGGTGGACAATTCTGCAACCTGCACGGCGGTTCGGCGGCGCGAAACGCCGTCACGGCGCACAACCCGCCACCTGTGGACGATTGACAGTGCAGTGACCCCTCTTTAGTGTTCGACGAGCATCAATTGACGGACACGAGGCGTGCGGGAGTGTCGATATCACGCGGGTGGAGGGCGAGATGGCGGTGACGCAGCGCGGCGGACCGGGCCCAGGCGAGTCGGGGAGCCCCCAGCACGGCGTCACTGCGGTCCCGATCTGGGCGTCGCTGGTCCCCGAACTGGCCGAGCGGGTCAAGCCCCTGGCGGGCACGTTGGTCAAGGACGCCATCGAGGCGATCCAGGAGGCCGTCCCGGCCTACCGGCAGCCGATGGAGGGCAAGTTCCGCGAGGTG
Source organism: Actinokineospora pegani (assembly GCF_009745975.1). GTDB lineage: Bacteria > Actinomycetota > Actinomycetes > Mycobacteriales > Pseudonocardiaceae > Actinokineospora > Actinokineospora pegani. Next base: position 73,009 of record NZ_WHOL01000099.1, read on the forward strand.
CTCGTCGGCAGCGTGCAGGCCGCGATCATGCAGTGCTTCGAGTTCATCGTCGACCCGCGCGCCAACCGCGACGACTGGCTGGCCGCCTTCCGCTACGCGGGCCGGATGGAGTTCCTCGAGGGCCGCACCATGGACTCGCTGCAGACCGCGGTGCGCGTCGGCGCCCGCGCGGTCTGGCGCCACGTCAGCATCGCGGGCCAGGAGCTGGGCATCCCGGCCGACACCCTGCTCACCGTCGCCGAGGCGATCTTCGCCTACGTCGACGACCTGTGCGTCGTCGCCGTCGCGGGCTACACCGAGGCCCAGGCGCAGGCGACCGGCTCCTACGAGCGCCGCCGCAGGCAGCTCATGAAGCTGGTCCTGTCCGACCCGCCCGCCCCGCAGCAGTCCCTGGTGGACCTGGCCGCCGCCGCCGACTGGCAGCTCCCGGAGGAGCTGGCCGTCGTCGTCCTGGAGTACCGCTCCGACCAGCACCACCTGCCGGTGCCCTCGCTGGGCCGCGACGTGCTGATCGACCTGGAGAGCGGCGACCCCTGCCTGATCCTGCCGGACCCGGGCACCCAGCTCCCCGCGCTGGAGTCCCAGCTCAACGGCCGCCGCGCCGCGGTCGGCCCCACCGTCGCGCTGGCCGACGCGCACCGCTCCCAGCGGCTGGCCCGGCAAGCCATGTCCCTGGTCAACCGGGGCGTGCTGCCCGAGGTCCAGATCACCTGGTGCGCCAGGAACCTCTCGACGCTGCTGATGTTCGCCGACGAGTCGCTCGTCTCGCACGTCGCCCAGCCGATCCGGGCCGCCTTCGCCGACCTGACCGACAAGCAGCGCGATCGCGTGGCCTCCACCCTGCGGACCTGGCTGCACACCCGGGGCGACATCAACGAGACCGCCTCGCGCCTCGCGGTGCACCCGCAGACGGTCCGCTACCGCATGAACCAGATCGAGGAGCTGCTGGGCGACCGGCTCAACGACCCCGAGCAGCGCTTCCTCATGGAGATCACCATGCACGCCTGGAACAACGCCGACGAGGCCTCCGCGAGCTGAAGCGGCCCGGGGCGCGCGGCCGGGCCCGCCCGGCTCACCGCCGCGCCGAAACCCGGCGAAGGGCACATCGGGCGGCCACCCGCGGGACCGCTTCGCCCCACCTGCCCGCTCCAGCGGCGCGGTCGCCGGGCGTCGCGGCGGGAGCGGGCGTGCCCCGGTCCGGGCTGTGGCAGGCTGGCCACCGGGACCTGACCGAGACCGCAGCCGGGGGAGCCGAGGATGATCACCGTTGTGGGCGAGGCGCTCGCCGACCTGATCGCGGACCGCGACGGCCGCACCTTCACCGCGCACCCCGGCGGCAGCCCCGCCAACGTCGCGCTCGGACTGTCCCGGCTCGGGACCCCCTCGGTGCTGGGCACCCGCATCGGCGCCGACCTGTTCGGCGCCATGGTCGGCGACCACCTCCGGGAGTCCGGTGTGGACCTCCGCCCCCTGCCCGCCCCCACCGCCGACACCAGCGTCGCCTTCGCCGCCACCGACGCCGACGGCATGGCCCGCTACGACTTCCGCATCTCCTGGGACATCACCGGGGTGCCGCCGGTGGACGGGTCCGAGTGCCTGCACACCGGCTCCCTGGCCACCCTCCTCGAGCCGGGCGCAGGCGTCGTCGAGGCCGCGATGGCCGCCGCCGCCACCACGTCGTACGACCCCAACGTCCGCCCGTCCCTGTCGGGCTCCCCGGAGCACGAGCGCGCCCGGGTGGAACGCCAGGTGGCGCTCTCGGACGTGGTCAAGGTCAGCGAGGAGGACCTGGCCTGGCTGCACCCCGACGAGGACCCGGTCGACCGCGCCCGCCACTGGCTGGCCCTGGGCCCGGCGCTCGTGGTCGTCACCCTCGGCCCCCGCGGCGCCCACGCCCTCACGGCCGCCCACTCCCTCCACCGCCCCGGCCCCCCGACCACCGTCGTCGACACCGTGGGCGCGGGCGACGCCTTCACCGCGGGCCTGCTGCACTGGCTCTCCCGAGCCGACCTCCTCGACGGCGCCCACGGGTCGATCGCCGACCTGCCCCAGGACGGCCTCGCCGCCGCCCTGGACTTCGCCAACGCGGTCGCCGCCATCACCTGCTCCCGCGCGGGCGCGGACCCGCCCACCGCGCCGGAACTGGGCGAGGCCCGCTCCCTCCTGCCCGCCCGCTAGGCGGGCGCCTGCGCCGGAGTTGCCCTGTTCGGGTGCGTCGTGGGCCAACCGGTGGATCGCCCACTCCGCGTTGATCTAGAGTGGCGGCCACTCAGCGTCACTCGCTCGGCCTCGTCCGTCACTGGAGACACCATGCCCTTCGAGCACCCGCACGGCGAGAGGCGTCGCGCGGTGCTCGACCTGGACGTCCCCACGCAGGCACGGGTGGCCGACGCGCTGGTGGGCGGCCGGGACAACTACGCCGTCGACCGCGAACTGGTCGACCGGCTGCTGCGCCTGGCCCCGGAGGCCTCGACGGTGGCTCGCGAGCACCGCGCGTTCGTCGCCCGCGCCCTGCGGACGCTGGTCAGGCAGTTCGGCGTCGACCAGTTCGTCGACCTGGGCGCTGGCATGCCGATCCCGGAGGAGACACACCGGATCGTGCAGCGCCACAACCCCGAGGCCAGGGTGGTCTACCTCGACAACGACCCGATCGTCGTCGCCACCGGCCGCGCCCTCCTGGAGGAGAACGAGCGCACCCACGTCGTCGACGCGGACCTGTCCGACCCCGAGACGGCCCTGTACACCCCCGGCCTGGCCCTGCTCGACCGCACCCGCCCGATCGCCCTCATCCTCGCCGACGTCCTCCCGCACATAGACGACGACACAACGGCACGCGAGACCGTCACCGCCTGGCTCGACGCGGTCCCCCCGGGCTCCTACCTGGTACTGACCCACCACCACGACCCAGCCGACGGCGGCCCAGCCAGCGCGCTGGCCCAGGCCATCCGCGCCGAGTTCCACGGCACCCCCGTGGCCACCAAGCACCGCACCCGCCCACAAATCGAGGCCTTCCTCCAAGGCCTCACCCCCCTACCCCCCGGCCTGGTCCCCCTCCACACCTGGTGGCCCGACGGCCCCCGTGAAACCCCCGTACCCCCCCTCAACCTCCTGCGCCTAGGCGCGGTAGCGATGAAGCCCTAACGCTCACCAACATCCCCAACACAAACCCTCACCCCTCCTCCCGAACCCGAGCGGCCAACAACGTCCCCCCCGCCATAGCCCCCGGGAAGACCACCAACGCCACCAACGGAACCAGGCACAACAGATACACCGGCACAGCGAACCCCAACGTCATCGCCCGCCGCCGCCCCAGCGCCCGCCGCCGCTCCCGCAGACTCACCCCCCGCCGCACAAACGGGATCGCGCACAGCTCCACCCCCAGCAGCCAAGCCCCCACGAACACCCCGACCACTGGCACGACGGTCTGCCCCAACACCGGGATGAACCCCGCCACGAACAACCCCAGCCCGAACAGGACCGCCATCCCCGCCAGCCGCACCCCGTCCCGCAACCCCATCCACGCCGCCCGGCCCCACCCGATCCGCTGCGCCTCCGGGACCCCGCCCAGCTCCCTGTCCTCGACCTCCTCGGCGATGCTCTCGTAGAACGGCGACCCGATGATCAGCGTCAGCGCGCTGAACGCCACCATCCCCAGCGCCGCCGCCCCGATGACGACCCCGATCCCCATCGCCGTGCGCAGCGCGGCGCGCCACACCTCGGACCAGTCGTCGGCGAACGGCGTGGCCCACTCGACGATCCCCCCGATCCCCAGCGCCAGCGAGACCAGCGCGGCGAACAACACCACGCTCGTCACCAGCACCGGGAGCGCCCCGCGCACCAACAGCCCACCCGAGCCCAGCACCAGCCGCACCCCGCGCGCCAGCAGCCCGACACCCGTTCCGAAGTCCCGCACAACGTTGATCACACGCGCAGTCTAGGAAACCCCGCCGCGCCCGGGTCGGGCGCGCCTTGACTTCAAGTTAACTCGAAGTCTTATCGTGGTTCGGACGACAAGGGAGGGCACGTCAGATGGACATGCAGATGACGGCGTGGACGGCGCTCTACAGCGCCTCGCGCACCTCGGCGGGCGGGCGGGTCCCGTCCGGGGCCACGGCCCGGCGCGTGTTCGGCATCGCCAAGGAACGCCTGCCCCGGCTGGTGGCGTTCCTGGTCACCGGTGTCGCGCTGGCGGTGCTGGCCGTGGCCTCGCCGCTGCTGGCGGGCCAGGTGGTCAACCGCATCGTGGCGGGCGACCCGGGCGGCGCGGTGATCGGCCTCGCGCTGGTCATCGCCGCGGTGGCGGTCGCCGAGGCGGGCCTGGGCCTGCTGTCGCGGTGGCTGTCGTCGGGGATCGGGGAGGGGCTGATCCTGGACCTGCGCTCGCGGGTGTTCGACCACGTGCAGCGGATGCCGGTCGCCTTCTTCACCCGCACCCGCACCGGGGCGCTGGTCAGCAGGCTCAACAACGACGTGCTCGGCGCGCAGCGCGCGTTCAGCGACACCCTGTCCGGTGTGGTGACCAACGTGGTCACGCTGGTGCTGACGCTGGTGGTCATGCTCAGCATCTCCTGGCAGGTCACGCTGCTGGCGCTGGTGCTGCTGCCGGTGTTCGTGCTGCCCGCCCGCCGGATCGGGCGCCGGGTGGCCGACCTGCGCCGGGAGGCCGCCGACCTGGACGCGGCGATGCTGGCGCAGATGACCGAGCGGTTCTCCGCGCCGGGCGCCACGCTGGTCAAGCTGTTCGGCCGCCCCGCCCAGGAGTCCGGGGAGTTCCGCGACCGGGCCAGCCGGGTCCGCGACATCGGGGTGCGCTCGGCGATGGTGCAGACGGTGTTCGTCACCGCGCTGACCCTGGTCTCGGCGCTCGCGCTGGCGCTGGTCTACGGCCTGGGCGGGCGGCTGGCGGTCGCGGGCTCGCTGGACGCGGGGGCCGTGGTGTCGCTGGCGCTGCTGCTCACCCGGCTGTACTCGCCGCTGACGGCGCTGGCCAACGCCCGCCTGGAGGTCATGACCGCGCTGGTCAGCTTCGAGCGGGTCTTCGAGATCCTCGACCTGCCGCCGCTGATCACCGACAAGGCCGACGCGCGCCCGGTGCCCGACGGTCCGGTGGCGGTGGAGTTCGACGACGTGCGCTTCGCCTACCCGTCGCCGGAGAAGGTGTCGCTGGCGTCGCTGGAGGAGGTCGCCACCCTCGACACGCGGGGCGGGGAGCCGGTGCTGCACGGCATCAGCTTCCGCGCCGAGCCGGGGCAGATGGTCGCCCTCGTCGGCTCGTCCGGGGCGGGCAAGTCGACCATCGCGTCGCTGGTCCCGCGCCTCTACGACCCGGACGCGGGCGCGGTGCGGCTGGCCGGGGCCGACGTCCGCGACCTGACCGCCGAGTCCGTGCGGGCCACCGTCGGCATGGTCACCCAGGACGGGCACCTGTTCCACGACACCATCCGCGCCAACCTGGCCTTCGCCAGGCCCGGCGCCGACGACACCGACATCTGGCAGGCGCTGCGCCGGGCGCGGCTGGCCGAGCTGGTCGAGTCGCTGCCCGACGGCCTCGACACGGTGGTCGGCGAGCGCGGCTACCGGCTCTCCGGCGGCGAGCGGCAGCGGCTGACCATCGCCAGGCTGCTGCTGGCCAGGCAGCGGGTGGTCATCCTGGACGAGGCGACCGCGCACCTGGACTCCACCTCGGAGGCCGCGGTGCAGGAGGCGCTCGACGAGGCGCTGTCCGGGCGCACCGCGATCGTCATCGCCCACCGGCTCTCGACGGTCCGCGCCGCGGACAAGATCCTGGTGGTCGAGGCGGGCCGGGTCGTCGAGGAGGGCACGCACGAGCGGTTGCTGGCCCTGTCCGGCCGCTACGCCGACCTCTACCGCACCCAGTTCGCCCAGGACAAGGCGGTCACGGTCGCCTGAGCACGACCGCTCACCCGCCGAAGCGCATGTCGAACCCGGTCATCGACGCGCTGAACGCGGGTGAGCGGCCCGCCAGGAAGCCCAGCGGCCCGTCGGCCCGGACGTCCCAGTCGACCCGCCCCAGCCGCACCCGGGCCGTCGACCGCACCCGGCTGACCTTCAACGCCCCCGCGAGCGTCTGCGCGACGGAGAACCCGACCGGCAACCGCCCCGGCAGCCGCGCGCCGGGGACGACCCTGGCCCGCGCGATCCCCGCCGCGGTCCACTCGCGACCCTCCACCGCGAACTCGGCCAGGTCCTTCGGGATGCCCCACAGCGCCCGCCCGCCGTCACGCGACTCGGGGCTGTCGACCCAGATGTCGGTGATGGTCGGCAGCAGCCGCAAGCCCTTGCGCACCAACACCGTCGCCATCAGCTCGCGGTAGGTCAGCACGCTGCCCTCCCGGTAGTCCACCCAGGCCGTGCCGACCACCGCGAACGGGCCGACGCGCACCACCGACACCCCCTCGGGGACGTCGAACCCGCCGCGCACGAACCACACCGACAGGTGCAGGTCGCCGCGCAGCGCCCACGGCTCAGGGGGGTAGGTCACAGCTCCTCCTTCGGGAACAGCGGCAGCAGGGCGCCCGGCGCGGTGGCGGGGACGACGGGGGAGCGCGGCGCGATCGGCGAGACCCGCTCGTAGGCGGCGCCGACGGCGGGCCGGGCGTCGGCCTCGCCCTTGTTCGGCCACAGCGCCATCGCCCGCTCGGCCTGCGCGGTGATGGTCAGCGACGGGTTGACCCCGAGGTTGGCCGACACCGTGGACCCGTCGACCACGTGCAGCCCTTGGTAGCCGTAGAGCCGCTGGTAGGCGTCGACGACGCCGGTCGCGGGGGAGTCGCCGATCGCGCAGCCGCCGATGAAGTGCCCGGTGACCGGCATGTCGGCCCAGTCGGCCCAGGTGCCGCCCGCGATCCCGTCGATCTTGTCCGCCACCCGGCGCGCCACGTCGTGCCCGGCCGGGATCCACGACGGGTTGGGCAGCCCCTCGCCCTGGCGGCTCGAGAGCATCCCCCACCGGCGGAACGTGGTCACCGAGTTGTCCAGCGACTGCATCACCAGCAGCACGATCGTCTGCTCCGACCAGTGGCGCGGGTCGTGCTGGCGGGGCAGGTCGCGCCGCCGCCGCCACAGCTCCCGCAGCCCGCGGGCCCACCGCGACCGCCCGCCGTCGACGAGCACGGTCCCCAGCAGCGCCAGCGCGTTGCTGCCCCTGCCGTAGCGCACCGGCTCGACGTGGGTGTCCGGGTCGGGGTGGATGGAGGAGGTGATGGCGACCCCGCGCGAGTAGTCCACATCGGACTTGCGGGCGCGGGCGGCCAGGATCGCCTCGGAGTTGGTGCGGCTCAGGTAGCCCACCCGCCGCGAGATCCGGGGCAGCGTGGTGGCGCGCAGCTTGTGCAGCAGCTTCTGCGTGCCCACGGCGGCGGCGGAGAAGACCACCTGCTCGGCGGTGAACGCGCGCTTGCGCAGCCCACCGGTCCGCCGCGTCTCGACCGCGTACCCGCCGTCGACCTCCCGGACGGAGACCACCGTCGTCATCGGGTGCACCGTCGCCCCGGCCTTCTCGGCCAGGTAGAGGTAGTTCTTCACCAGGGTGTTCTTCGCGTTGTGCCTGCACCCGGTCATGCACTCCCCGCAGTGCGTGCACGTGCGCCGGGCCGGGCCCGCGCCGCCGAAGAACGGGTCGGGCACTTCCTCGCCGGGCTTGGCGCCGAACAGCACCCCGACCGGGGTCGGGGTGAACGTGCCCCCGACCCCGATGTCCTCGGCCACCTCCCGCAACACCCGGTCCGCCGCGGTGGTCGCCGGGTTCAGCGTGACCCCGAGCATCCGCTTCGCCTGGTCGTAGTGCGGGGCCAACTCGTCGCGCCAGTCGGTGATGTGCGCCCACTGCCGGTCCCGGTAGAAGGCGTCCGGCGGCTCGTAGAGCGTGTTCGCGTACCCGAGCGATCCGCCCCCGACCCCGCTGCCGGACAGCACGAGCACGTCCCGCAGCGGCGTCATCCGGAAGATCCCGGTGCACCCCAGCCGCGGCGCGAACAGGTAGTCGCGCACGTGCCACGAGTTCTTCGCGAACTCCTCGTCGGCGAACCGCCGCCCCGCCTCCACCACCCCGACCCGGTAGCCCTTCTCGGTCAACCGCAACGCCGAGACGCTGCCGCCGAACCCGGAGCCGATGACGAGCACGTCGTAGTCGAAGCCCATCTCAGCCCCCCGCCGTGAGCTCGAAGTCGGCCAGGTCGGGCGCGGTCGCGCGCCGCCGGTACTCGGTGACCAGGCCCGGCCAGTTCGTCGTGATCCGCCCGGACGCCTCCCGGTACCAGCTGTCGCACGCGGTCCACACCGTCGACCGCAGCCTGCCCTGCACCTCGGCGTCGAAGGCCGCGGCGGCCTCGGCGCGCACCTCGGCCAGCCGCGCGCCCCGCTCGCGCATCGCGCGCAGCACGGTGACCAGGTAGTCGGCCTGGGCCTCCAGCATGCCGATGATCGAGCTGCCGCCCAGGTTGGTGTTGGGCCCGTACATGAGGAACAGGTTCGGGAACCCGGGCACGGTCAGCCCCAGGTGCGCCCGGGCCCCGCCCGCCCACGCCCGCTCCCGCAGGTCCGAGCCGTCCGGCCCGGTGATCCGCAGCGGGGCCAGGAACTCGGTGGTCTGGAAGCCGGTGCCGTAGATGACCACGTCGGCCGGGTGCTCCACGCCGTCGTCGGTGCGCACACCAGCCGGGGTGATCTCGGCGATCCGCTCGGTGACCACGTCGACGTTCGGCTGGGCCAGCGCGGGCAGGTAGTCGTTGGAGAACAGCAGCCGCTTGCAGCCGACGGGGTAGTCCGGCGTCAGCTTCGCGCGCAGCTCGGGGTCGCGCACCCGCAGCCGCAGGTGCGCCCTGGCGGCCAGCTCGACCGCCTTGGTGACGGCGGGCCTGCCGGTCAGCGCGCTGTTGAGCAGCTCGCTCATCCAGAAGATCCCCCGCCTCCCCGCCGCCCGCACCAGCGGGAACCGCCGGAACACCGCGTGGTGCAACCGCGTGTACCCCCGGTCGGGCTTGGGCACGACCCACGGCGGCGTCCGCTGGAAGACGGTCACCCGCGCCGCCTGCTCGCGCACCCTGGGCACGAACTGGACCGCACTCGCCCCGGTCCCGATCACCGCGACCCGCTTGCCCCGCAGGTCGACCCCGTGGTCCCAGCGCGCGGAGTGGAACACGGGCCCGTCAAAGCTCCCCGGAACCGCCGGGTAGGCAGGCCGCGAGAACAACCCCACCGAGGGCACCAGCACATCGGCCGTGAACACCTCGCCCCCGACCGTGTCGACGTGCCACCGCCCGCCCTCGTGCCGCGCCCCGGTCACCTCCACCCCGAACCGCACCAACTCGGTCAGCCCGTGCTCGTCCGCCGTCCGCCGCAGGTAGTCCAGGATGTCCGCCTGCCCCGAGTACCGCCGCGGCCAGTCCCCCCGGGGCGCCCAGGACCACGAGTACAACGGCGACGGCACGTCGCAGGCCGCACCCGGGTAGGTGTTGTCCCGCCACACCCCACCCACCCGGTCGGCCCGCTCCACCACCGTGACCTCGCCGAACCCGGCCCGCCGCAGCGCCGCGGCCGCCCCCAGCCCGCCGAACCCTGCCCCGATCACCAGCACAGACAACTCCGTCATGCCCCCGACGCTAGGACCGCGCGCGGCGGCCGACCAGCCCCTCAGCGGCCCGCCGATTGACCTTTCCGGCCATACTGGGCCGATGAGGGCGTTCGCGCAGGCCGCGGTCCGGCACTGGGACTACCCGCGCGGCGTCGGCGGGGTGCGGGTGATGCTCGACTTCGCCGCCGATCGCGGGGTGCCGGTCACGCCCGTCGACCCGGGGCTGTTGACCCGGCCCGGCGCCGAGGTGCCCGCCGCGGTGGAGCTGGGGGTGGTCCGGGAGCTGGCCGCGGCGCTGCCCGACGGCGGGGTCGACCTGGGGCGGCGCTACCACGTGACCACGTTCGGGATGCTCGGCTACGCCGTGCTCAGCAGCCGGACCCTGGCCGCCGCCGTCGACGTGACCCTGCGCTACCTGGACCTGAGCTACATCTTCTGCCTGCCCCGGGTCACCGCGGACGGAGACCGGGGGCGCCTGGAGCTCGACGACTCGGCGCTGCCCGTCGACGTGGCGGGGTTCCTGGTCGACCGCGACCTCACCGCGATCCTGCAGGTCGTCGGCGAGTTGCTGCCCGGCGGCGTCGGCCTGTCCGGGGTGCGGCTGCGCAGGCCCGCCCCGGCGGGTCCGGTGCACGAGGACGTCCTCGGTCTGACTCCCGAGTACGACGCGGCGGTCAACGCCGTCACCTTCCCCCTCGCCGAGCTGGACCGGCCGCTGCCGCAGGCCGACCCGGTCACCGTCGCCGACTGCGAGGCCCGCTGCCGCGACCTGGTCCAGGCCCGCCGCGCCCGCACCGGGGTCACCGGGGCCGTGCGCGCCGAGCTGGCGGCCGTCGGCGGCATCACCCTGTCGGCGGCCGAGGTCGCCGCCCGGCTGCTGCTCGGCGAGCGGACCCTGCGCCGCCGCCTCGCCGAGGCGGGGACCACCTTCCGCGAGCTGCGCGAGGAGGTGCGCCACGCCCTGGCCGAGGGGCTGCTGACCGACGGCGCGCTACCGATCGCCGATGTCGCCACCCGCGTGGGTTACACCGAATCGGCGAGCTTCATCCGCGCCTTCACCCGCTGGACCGGCCAGACCCCGGCCGCCTTCCGGCGTGCGGTGGCCCATCGTCCACTTCGGAGTTAACGTGTCACCGACGCGCAACCGGGAGGCGCGCGAGACCGAGGGATCGTGGTGGGATGTCCGCTTCCGTCCCCCGCGACGTGCGGGGCATCGCCGAGTCGCTGGTCGACGTCCTCGCCAGGGCGCACCCGCGCCTGGCTCCCGCGGTGGTCGAGACCGTGGTGTTCCAGGCGGCCTGGGAGCTGGCGGGCAACGCCCACCGCCCCGACTCCTTCCGCGGGCAGTTGCACCGCCGGGCGAACGCGCGCCTGCTCGCCATGGCGGGCACCCTGACCCCCATCTCCCGCAGGCGGGCGACCTGAAACACGCCCCCGGCCCACGCCCGATCTGATCGCGACTCCCACCGGACGGGGACTCGAGGACGCGCCCCGGAGCGCCCCCATCCCGGCGCGCCCGACCGGGTCGCCGGAACGACCGGGCGCACCCAGCGGTCGTCCCGGCCCCGCTCGGCCGCGCCGGACGCCCACCAGCCGCTGAGACACCAGCGTCACCTGGTCGTGCCCCCCGGGTCCTAACATCTACCGGACCCGACCCGAGGGAGCGCCCGTGTCCGTGCCCGACCAGCGGCGACCGGTCCAGCGGCCGTTCCTGCCCTGGCCGCGGACCGACCCGGCGGCCACCCTCGCCAGCGCCCGCCGCATCGCCGACGACCTCGCCGACGGCCTGGCCGGGACCGGCGCGCGGGCGGCGGCCAGGGCGGTGCGGCGGCTGCTGGGCGCCGACGCCGTGGGTCTGGCCGACCTGGCGGGCGCGACCACCTGGTCGGGCAGGCCGCCTGCCGAGCGCTGGTCCGAGCTGGTCGACGCGGCCCTGCACCGCGAGACCAGGGCGGGGCGCCCACCGCTGCTCGCCCTGCCGCTGCACGTGCACGACGACCTCGCGGGGGTGCTGGTCGTCTCCGGGCACTGCCGCGGCGGCGACGTGCGCGAGGTCGCCGCGTGGGTGGCCGACGCGCTGGAGCGGGCAGGCCTGGAGGCCTCCGCCGCCCAGGCCGCCCAGGCCGAGCTGCGGGCGCTGCGCGCCGAGATCTCCCCGCACTTCGTCTACAACGCGCTGACCGTGATCTCCTCGCTGGTGCACACCGACCCCGACCGCGCGCACGAGCTGATCCTCGACTTCGCCGACTTCAACCGCTACAGCCTCGCCGGGCACGGCGAGTACACGACCGTCTCCGACGAGTTCCACGCCATCGAGACCTACCTGGCGCTGCAACGCGCCGTCCTCGGCGACCGGCTGCGCGTGCAGGTCCGCGTCGCCCCCGAGGTGCTCGCCGTCGCCCTGCCCTACCTGGTGTTGCAACCGCTGGTCGAGAACGCCGTCCGGCACGGGGTCGAGCCGCGCGGCCGGGGCGGGCTGGTGCAGGTGCGCGGGGAGGCCGAGGGAAGCGACTGCGTCATCACCGTCGAGGACGACGGCGTGGGCATGGACCCCGCGCGCGCGGCCGCGGTGCTGGCCGGGACGGGTCCGGCGGGCAGCGTCGGGCTGGCCAACGTGGACAGGAGGCTGCGCGACGTCTACGGCGCGTGGCACGGCCTGGTGGTGGAGACCGCCGAGGGCGCGGGGACCCGCGTCGTCGTGCGGCTGCCGAGGTTCGCACCGGGGGTGGTGCCGTGAAGGTCCTCGCCGTCGACGACGCGCCGGTGGCGCTCGACGAGCTGTGCAGGCTGCTGCGCGCGGCCCCCGGGGTGGTCGACGTGCGCGCGGCCGACGACGCCCTCGGCGCGCTCAAGGCCATCCAGGCCGACCCGCCGGAGGCGGTGTTCCTCGACATCGCCATGCCCGGCATGACCGGCCTGGAGCTGGCGTCGCTGCTGGCCAAGCTCACCGAGCCCCCGGTCATCGTGTTCGTCACCGCCTTCGACCGCCACGCGGTGTCGGCCTACGGCATCGGCGCCGTCGACTACCTGCTCAAACCCGTCCGCGCCGACCGCCTGGCCGAGGCCCTGGCCCGGGTCCGCCGCCTCACCGCCTCGCGCGCCCTGCCCGCCCCCCGCGCCGCCTCCGCCGCCCCGGACACCATGCCCGCCCTCCCCGTCGAGTCCGAGGGCCGCACCCGCTACGTCCGCCGCACCGACGTCCACTTCGCCGAGGCCCACGGCGACTACGTCCGCCTGCACACCCCCACCGGCGCCCACCTGGTCCGCATGCCCATCTCCCGGCTCCAGGAGTACTGGGAGGACTTCGGCTTCTCCCGGGTCCACCGCGGCTACCTGCTCGCCATCGACGCCGTGCGCGAACTCCGCAGCGACTCGGTCGGCGGCCTGCTCGCCCACACCGACGCGGGCGACGTCCCCGTCAGCCGCCGCAGCGCCCGGGCCCTGCGCGAGCGCCTCCTCGCCGCCGCCCAGCGCGGCGAGCTCGGCCGTCGACGATGAGCGGCCAGGCGGCAGGAACCGCCCACCCCAAGCCGCGCCACCCCGCCCCACCCCCGCCGCGGCAAGATCATCCGGCGCTGGGGACCCCCGATTTCAACGCTACCCGGGACCACCGACGACAACGCCCGTCGACGACCGGGTTGTGCACAGGGGGCCAGGCCGTCCACAGGCCCCGCACCCCGCCCGGCGCCGGGCGGTGGTCGTGAGCAACCAGCGGCGGGTCGCGGTCAGCAGCCCGCAGACGCGGCTCGCGCACGCCAGGCGGCGCCACCACCCCGCGCGGCTCCCACCCACCCTCGACCCCGCCGAGGCCGAGCGCGCCGCCCGGGTCCTCCGGGCCCAGCGCCGCCCCGCCGTGCGCACCCTCGCCGGGCTCGCGGCCCTCCTCTTCGGCCTGCCCCTGCTGCTCTGGGCGCTCCCGGCGCTCGTCGACGTCCGCCTGCTCGGGGTGCCCGCGGCCTGGCTGGCCCTGGTCGTCGTGCCGTTCCCCGTGCTGGTGGGCCTGGCCTGGTGGCACCTCCGGCGCGCCGAACGCGCGGAGGACCCGCCGCCGTGATCGCCGTGCTGGCCGTGGCGCCGGTCGTGCTCGTGACGTTGCTCGTGGGGCTGCGCGGGGTGGCCGCGATGCGGACGACGTCGGACTTCCTGGTCGCCTCGCGGCGGGTGTCGCCGCTGCTGAACTCGGCGGCGGTGTCGGGGGAGTACCTGTCGGCCGCGTCGTTCCTCGGCGTGGCGGGGCTGGTGGTGAAGGACGGGGTCGGGGCGCTGTGGTACCCGGTGGGGTTCACGGCCGGGTACGTGGCGATGCTGGTGCTCGTGGCGGCGCCGATGCGGCGGTCGGGGGCGGTGACGGTGCCGGACTTCGCCGAGGCGCGGTTGGGGTCGCGGCCGCTGCGGCTGCTCAGCGCGGTGGTGGTGCTGGTCATCGCGGGGCTCTACCTGGTGCCGCAGTTCCGCACCGCGGGCCTGGTCCTCACCGCCGTCAGCGGCACGCCGTACTGGGTCGGCGTGGTGATCGCCGCTGTCGTCGCCGCGCTGATCCTGGCCGTCGGGGGGATGCGCGCGGCCACCTACGTGCAGGCGTTCCAGTTCTTCCTCAAGCTCGCGCTGTTCATCGTCCCCGCGCTCTGGCTGCTGTTCGCCGTCGGACCGCAGACCCGCCACGACGCCGTGCACCCCGCCGAGTTCACCCGCTTCGCCCGCGACACCCCGGTCACGTTCAGCCTCGACGTCACCCTTGAGCTGCGCGAACCGGTCACCCTGGGCAACCACACCCACCCACCCGGCGAGCTCACCGCCCGCGCGGGCCAAACCCTGGTCTTCCCCGAGGGCGCCGAGGTCCCCGGCGTGCGCGGCGGCGCCCCGCCCGGCGGTCCGGACTGGCAGCGGCCGCTGCTCGACGACGACGGCCCGCCGCTGCTGAGCACCTGGGCCGTCCTGCTCGCCACCGTCCTCGGCACGATGGGGCTGCCGCACGTGCTCATGCGCCTGCACACCAGCCCCGACGGCCGCGCCGCCCGCCGCACCGCGGCCATCACCGTGGGCCTGCTCAGCGTCTTCTACCTGTTCCCCGGCGTCTACGGGCTGCTCGGCTCGGTCCTGGTGCCGCAGCTCTACCTCACCGGGGCCACCGACACCGCCGTCGTCGCCCTCCCCGCCCAGGTCGACACCGGCACGACCGGCGCGGTCTTCACGACCCTGCTCACCGCCGGGGCCTTCGCCGCGTTCCTGGCCACCTCGCTCGGGCTGCTGCTCGTGGTCGCGGGCGCGATCTCCCACGACCTGCTCCCCGGCGGCGTCCGACGGCTGCGGCTGACCGTCGTCGCGGCCGCCGCCGTGGTCGTGCTGCTCGCCCTGCCCGCCGCGCGGCTGGACGCCGGGGTACTCGTGACCTGGGGGTTCGCCGTCGCCGCCGCCACCTTCTGCCCGCTGCTGGTGCTCGGGGCGTGGTGGACGCGGCTGACCCCCGCCGGGGCCATCGCCGGGGTCTGCGCCGGGCTGCTGGGCACGTGCGGGGCGTTCGCGGTGGTGCTGTTCGGCCCGGGGCTGACCGGCCTGGCCGGGCTGCTGGTCGCCCAGCCCGCGCCGTGGGCGGTGCCGCTCGCCTTCGCCACCATGGTCGGCGTCTCACTGCGCGGCAGGCCACCGGCCTGGGCGGCGCAGGCGATGCTGCGGCTGCACCTGCCCGAGCGCGCCCCGGAGCCGAGCGCACGCCCACCGGCAGGCCGTGACCGGGGCCACTCGTCGTGGCCGACCCGCCGTTCGTCAGCCGTTCGTCGTGTGACACGACGGTTGGGCCGCTGACGGTTCACCTGTTCGAGACGCCTCTTTAGCGTGACCCAGCACACCCTGTGCAAGGAGGCGCGCATGTCAGAGCACCCGCCGGAGGAGCGCGACTGGACGGAGGTCCAGTCCAGCGCCGAGTTCGTCGAACTGCGCAGGCGGCTGCGCGTGTTCGTCTTCCCCGTCTCCGCCGCGTTCCTGCTCTGGTACCTCGGCTACGTGCTGCTCGCCGACTACGCGCACGGCTTCATGGCCACCAAGCTCGTTGGCAACATCAACGTCGGCCTGGTCCTCGGCCTGCTGCAGTTCGTCTCCACCTTCGCCATCACCGGCCTGTACGTGCGCTACGCCAACCGCAAGCTCGACCCGCTGGCGGCCAGGCTGCGCGACTCGATCGAGGGGGAGGGCAAGTGACCGTCCTGGCCCAGGGTGTCGAGGGCAACAACCCCGTGCTCAACATCAGCATCTTCGGCGCGTTCGTCGTGGTGACCCTGGTCGTGGTCTTCCGCGCCAGCCGCAACACCAAGTCCGCCGCCGACTACTACGCGGGCGGCCGGGCCTTCACCGGCCCGCAGAACGGCGTCGCCATCGCGGGCGACTACCTGTCCGCGGCGTCGTTCCTCGGCATCGCGGGCGCCATCGCGGTCAACGGCTACGACGGCTTCCTCTACTCCATCGGCTTCCTCGTCGCCTGGCTGGTGGCGCTGCTGCTGGTCGCGGAGCTGCTGCGCAACACCGGCAAGTTCACCATGGGCGACGTGCTGGCCTTCCGGCTGCGCCAGCGCCCGGTCCGGGCCGCCGCGGCCACCTCGACGCTGATCGTGTCCTTCTTCTACCTGCTGGCCCAGATGGCTGGCGCGGGTGGCCTGGTGGCGCTGCTGCTCGGCATCAGCGACACGGGGATGCAAGCGCTGGTCATCGCCGCCGTCGGCGTCATCATGATCGTGTACGTGCTGGTCGGCGGGATGAAGGGCACCACCTGGGTGCAGATCATCAAGGCCGCGCTGCTCATCGTCGGCGGCGTCGTGATGACGGTGTGGGTGCTGGCCAAGTTCGGGTTCAACCCCTCGGCCCTGCTGCAGGGCGCGGTCGACAAGGCGGGCGCGCTCGGCGAGCAACTGCTGGCCCCCGGCAAGCAGTACGGCAAGACCGAGACCAGCAAGCTCGACTTCCTGTCCCTGGGCATCGCCCTGGTGCTGGGCACCGCGGGCCTGCCGCACGTGCTGATGCGCTTCTACACCGTGCCCACGGCCAAGGAGGCGCGCCGCTCGGTGGTCTGGGCCATCGGCCTGATCGGGCTGTTCTACCTGCTCACCCTGGTGCTCGGCTACGGCGCGGGGGCCCTGGTCGGCCCGGACGTCATCGCCGGGGCCCCCGGCGGGGTCAACTCCGCGGCCCCGCTGCTGGCCCAGGCCCTCGGCGGCCCGGTCCTGCTCGGCATCATCGCCGCGATCGCCTTCGCCACCATCCTCGCCGTGGTCGCGGGCCTGACGATCACCGCGTCGGCCTCCTTCGCCCACGACGTCTACGCCAACGTCCTGCGCAAGGGCAGGACCACCCCGGAGAAGGAGGTCCGGGTCGCCCGGATCACCGCGGTGGTCATCGGCGCGGTCGCCATCGGCGGCGGCATCCTGGCCAACGGCCAGAACGTCGCCTTCCTGGTCGCGCTGGCCTTCGCCGTCGCCGCCTCGGCCAACCTGCCGACGATCCTCTACTCGCTGTTCTGGAAGCGCTTCAACACCAGCGGCGCCCTGTGGAGCATCTACGGCGGCCTGGTCTCGGCCATCGTGCTGATCATCTTCTCCCCGGCGGTCTCCGGCGGGCCCAAGCCGATGATCGAGGGCGTGGACTTCCACTGGTTCCCGCTGGAGAACCCGGGCCTGGTCTCCATCCCGCTCGGCTTCCTCCTGGGCTGGCTCGGCACCGTCCTGTCCAAGGAGAAGGACGACGCCAAGCACGCCGAGATGGAGGTCCGCGCCCTGACCGGCGTCGGCGCCGAGAAGGCCACCAGCCACTAGTCCGAACGGCGTGACCGGGCCCCCGCCGACCGTCGGGGGCCCGTTTCACGTCATGCAGCGCCGGGCATCTGATGCGCATGAAGGTGCATAAGTGCATCCCCGCCCTGCTGCTCACCCTCCTGACGGGCTGCGGCCTGGCGCCCCCCGCCCAGCCCGCGCCCGTGCCGGTGTCCACCCCGGCGCCCGGCGCGGTCTCCACGGTGATCGACGCCCTCGGCGAGCCCCGCCCCGAGGACACCGGGGCCCACTACGACCGCGACGCCTGGGGCGACTGGGCAACCGGCGACAACGGGTGCACCACCCGGGAGCTCGTCCTGCGGCGCGACGGGCGGCAGGTCACCGTCGACGACTCGTGCAGGCCGAGCTGCCCGACCGAGGCGTGCTGGACCAGCCCGTACGACGGCGTCGCCGTCTCCGACGCCCGGGAGCTGCAGATCGACCACATCGTCCCGGTCGCCGAGGCCAACCGCTCCGGTGCGCGGCACTGGAGCGCCGAGCAGCGCCAGGCCTTCTACAACGACCCGGACAACCTGGTGGCCGTGAGCAAGGCGGCCAACAGCCAGAAGAGCGACGACGACCCCGCTGAGTGGCGCCCCGCTGACTCCTACGCCTGCCAGTACGCGACCACCTACGCGACGGTCAAGACCAAGTACGGGCTCGCCGCCGACGCCGACGAGGTGGCCGCGCTGCGGGCCATGGCCACTGCCTGCCCTGCCTCCTGACCTGCCACGAACGCGCACTGTGATCATCGACTGGTCAGAGCGTGACGAACTCCGTCAAGAAAGTGGTCGCGATCACAGAAAGTGGTGTCGGGGTGTGATCGGCGGCCGGAATGGGCACTCGATCGGCCCAACAGGGCCGTTGATCAGCGGAAACGCCGGAAAGGGCGCTCGAGCGCCTGGAGCGGTGTCCGCAGCCGCCCTCGGCTGTCGGCTCGATGAAAACCTGTTGTGCCACAACGGTTTTCGGCGCGGCGTCGAGCTGATCGACCCCCAAGGGGACCCCCGATTTGATCCCTGGTTTGGGCCCGTGTAACTTTATCCAAGTCAGAGCGACACGGGCCGGAGAAACAGCCGGAACGAGCGAAGACAGCAAGACTTGAGGGTCGCGAACCAAGCTCCCAGATGGCTCTGGTAGAGTGGGCACTCTCAACGAGCAAGACAAACAAAGCAAGGCAATACCAGCCGCGGAAGATGCCGTGCTCCTTCGGGGGTCGGTGGAAACGATGAGCGTGTGTTGTTTGAGAACTCAACAGTGTGCCGATTTAAGCCAGTAGAGCTTAAATATGAATATCCCTGTCAGGGATGTTCCTTTGAGATGAATTGATGCCAGTTTAGGTGTCTTTTTGTCAGGTATAACACTCATTCATTATTGGAGAGTTTGATCCTGGCTCAGGACGAACGCTGGCGGCGTGCTTAACACATGCAAGTCGAGCGGTAAGGCCCTTCGGGGTACACGAGCGGCGAACGGGTGAGTAACACGTGGGTAATCTGCCCTGTACTCTGGGATAAGCCTTGGAAACGAGGTCTAATACCGGATACGACCTGTCACCGCATGGTGGTGGGTGGAAAGTTCCGGCGGTATGGGATGAACCCGCGGCCTATCAGCTTGTTGGTGGGGTAATGGCCTACCAAGGCGACGACGGGTAGCCGGCCTGAGAGGGTGACCGGCCACACTGGG
>NZ_WHOL01000100.1 GCF_009745975.1 Actinokineospora pegani
GCTTGTAGGGGTCGGGGGCGGGCAGGCGCAGCAGCTTGCCGAACCGGCCCGGCCCCTGCGAGCGCAGCGCGGACACGGCCTCGGGCTCGTGCCGGGCGCAGTTGGCCAGCAGGCCGAACACGATCATCGTCACCACCGCGGAGGTGCCGCCGGAGGAGATCATCGGCAGCGTGATGCCGGTGACCGGCAGCAGCCCGACGACGTAGCCGATGTTGATGGCGGCCTGCGCGACCAGCCACACGGTGAGGGTGGCGGCGACCATGCGCACCCACGGGTCGATGTTGCGCGCGGCGACCCGCATGCCCGCCACCGCGAGCATGATGAACAGCCCCAGCACCAGCGAGCAGCCCAGGAACCCGAGCTCGTCGCCGATCAGGGCGAAGATGAAGTCGTTGTGCGCCTTGGGCAGGAAGCTCCACTTGGACGGCCCCTGGCCCAGGCCGCGGCCGAACAGCCCGCCGTCGGCCAGCGCCAACTGCGCCTGGTTGGCCTGGTAGCCGGTGCCCTGCGGGTCGGCGCCCGGATTCAGGAACGACACCAGGCGGTCGAGCCGGTACCCGGCGCCGGTGGCGAGCAGCAGCACGCCCGCGACGCCGCCGAGCGCCAGCGCGCCGAACAGCCGCAGCGGGGCGCCCGCGAACCACAGCAGGGCGATCAGCACCACGCCCAGGGTGATCGTGCCGCCCAGGTCGGGCTGCAGCATGACCAGCGCGAACATCAGCAGCGCGACGGGCACGACGGGCACCAGCAGGTGCCGGTAGCGGTGCAGCACGGCGCGCTTGGCGACCAGCACGTGCGCGCCCCACAGCGCGAGCGCCAGCTTGGCGACCTCGATCGGCTGGAACGAGAACGGGCCGTAGACGAACCAGCTCTGGGTGTTGTAGACCTCTGTGCCCAGCGGGGTCAGGACGGCGACCAGCAGCAGCACGCAGACGGCCATCACCGCGGGGCTCAGCGCGCGGATCGTCGACAGCGGCACGCGCAGCGCCACCCAGAACAGCACCGACCCGATGGCGACGTAGACCAACTGCTTGATGAACACGGTGTAGAGCCCGGAGCCCGGCGTGTTGAACGACACGACCGACGACGCCGAGAGCACCATGATCAGACCCAGCACCGTGAGCAGGCCGAACACGGCGAGCACGAGGTGGAAGGAGGCCAGCGGCCTGCCCAGCCAGGCGGTCAGCGCGACGCGGACGGCGTGCACCCGCCCCGGGGCCCGGCGGACCCGGCGGGTGCGCTCCGGCCGGGCCTCGACCTGGGTGGCCATCAGCCGACCCCAGCTCCGCCGGGGCCGGGCGCCAGCGCGCCGACGGCGGCGGCGAACGCCTCACCCCGGTGGGCGTAGTCGCGGAACATGTCCATCGAGGCCGCGGCCGGGGCCAGCAGCACGACGTCACCCGGACGTGCCATGGCGCGGGCCGCGTTGACGGCTGCGGTCATGGCCCCATCGTCTCCCGGCGCGACCCGGTGCACGGGGACCTCGGGCGCGTGTCGCGCCAGCGCGGCGGCGATGACCCCGGCGTCGCGGCCGATCAGCACGACGCCGCGCAGCCTGCCCGCGACCTCGGCGACCAGCTCGTCGACCGAGGCCCCTTTGAGCAGGCCGCCCGCGATCCACACCGCCGACTCGAACCCGCGCAGCGAGCTGGCGGCGGCGTGCGGGTTGGTGGCCTTGGAGTCGTTGACGTAGAGGACCCCGTCGAGGGAGCCGACCGGCACCGACCGGTGCGCGCCGGGCCGGTAGTCCAGCAGGCCCTGCCGCACGGCCTCGGGGGGGACCCCGAAGGCGCGGGCCAGGGCGGCCGCGGCGAGGGCGTTGGAGACCGCGTGCGGGACCTGGGGGCGCACGTCGGCGAGGGTGAACAGCTCCTCGGCGGAGGTGTCCGGCTCGGCGATGTAGGCGCGGTCGACCAGCAGGTCCTCGACCAGACCCAGCTCGCCGGGGCGCGGGGTGGACAGGCTGAACCCGACCTTGGCGCCGTCGTGGCCCTCGGTGAGCCGGGTGGACCAGTCGTCGTCGAGGTTGTGCACGACGACCTTGGCCCCGGTGTGGATGGTGGCCTTGGCGCGGGCGTAGGCGTCCATGCCGCCGTGCCAGTCCAGGTGGTCCTCGGCGAGGTTGAGCACGACCGAGGCGTGCGCGCGCATCGACGACTGCCAGTGCAGCTGGAAGCTGGACAGCTCCACGGCGAGCACCTCGTGCCCGGCGCGGACCGCGTCGACGACCGGCAGGCCGACGTTGCCGCAGGCCACGGCGTCGAGGCCGTGGGCGCGCAGCATCGACTCCAGCATCAGCACCGTGCTGGTCTTGCCGTTGGTCCCGGTGACGGCCAGCCAGACCGGGGGTCTGCGCAGCCGCGCGCCGAGGCGCCAGGCCAGTTCGACGTCCCCGACGACCTCGACGCCCGCGGCCGCCGCCGCGCGCAGCAGCGGGTTGTCCGGGCGCCAGCCGGGGCTGGTCACGACCAGGTCGGTGCCCGCGGGCGGGCCGTCGGGGGCGTGCGCGGTCTCGACGCCGAGGTCGGCGGCCAGCGCGGCCAGCCGGTCGGCGTCGCCGTCGGCGACCGTGACGTGCACGCCCTCGGCGACCAGGGCCGCGGCGACCCCGCGGCCCGCGACCCCGGCCCCGGTGACCAGGACCCTCCTCACAGACCGCCGCCCAGGGCGAGCCAGTCGGCGTAGAACAGGCCGAGGCCGAACATCGCGCAGACGCCCGCGAGCAGCCAGAACCGGATGATGACCGTGGTCTCCGCCCAGCCAGCCAACTCGAAGTGGTGGTGGAACGGGGCCATCCGGAACAACCGGCGGCGGGTGGTGCGGAAGATCGCGATCTGCAGCACGACCGAGACCATCTCGACCACGAACAGGCCGCCAATAATGATCATCAGCAGCTCGGTGCGGGTGGCCATGGCCAGGCCCGCGACCAGGCCGCCGAGCGCCAGCGAGCCGGTGTCGCCCATGAAGATCTTGGCCGGGGCCGCGTTCCACCACAGGAAGCCGATGCAGGCGCCCATCGACGACGCCGCCACCAGTGCCAGGTCCAGCGGGTCGCGCACGTCGAAGCAGGCGGCCTCGGCCACCCGGCCGCAGTCGTGGCTGAACTGCCAGAACGCGATGACCACGTAGGTGCCCAGCACCATCGCCGAGGAGCCGCCCGCCAGGCCGTCGAGGCCGTCGGTGAAGTTCACCGCGTTCGACCAGGCCGACACCGCCAGGTAGCAGAAGATGATGAAGCCGATCGTGCCGAAGCTGACGATCGAGATGTCGCGGACGAACGACAGGTTGTCCGAGGCGGGGGTCAGGTTCCGCTCGTCGGGGAAGCTCAGCGCCAGCACCGCGAAGACGATGGCCACGACCAGTTGCCCGACCAGCTTCGCGGTCTTGTTCAGCCCCAGGTTGCGCTGCTTGCGGATCTTGATGAAGTCGTCCAGGAACCCGACCAGGCCCAGGCCGGTGGCCAGGCCCAGCACCAGGAGGCCGGACGCGGTGGGCGCCTCGCCCTGGGGGGTGGAGGTGGCGTTGACGATGTGCGAGGTCCCGTACCCGGCCCACATGGCGATGATGATCGCCACGCCGCCCATGGTCGGGGTGCCGCGCTTGCTCTTGTGGCCCTGCGGGCCCTCCTCGCGGATCTCCTGCCCGAAGCCCTGCCGGGAGAAGACCCGGATCAGGTACGGGGTGAGCAGGATGGACACGACCATCGCGACAGCCGCCGCGATGAGGATGCTCTTCACTCGCCAGCCTCCAGCAGCGCGTCCGCCACCCGCCACAGGGCGGCGGCCTTGGACGCCTTCACGAGAACGACGTCATCGGGCGCCAGCTCGGCGCGCAGCAGCGCGATCGCGGCATCGACGTCCGGCACCAGCACCGACTCCTCTCCCCACGAGCCCTCCAGGCTCGCCCCCTGGTGCATGGGGCGCGCGTCGGCGCCGACCACCACCAGGCGGTTGATGTCCAGTCGCACGGCGAGCCTGCCCACCTCGTCGTGCGCGACGACGTGGTCCTCGCCCAACTCGCCCATGACCCCCAGGACGGCCCAGGACCGGCGGCGGTTGCCCGCGCGCGCCATCGTGGCCAGCGCCTTGAGCGCGGCCCGGACCGACTCGGGGTTGGCGTTGAAGGAGTCGTTGACCACCGTGACGCCGTCGGCGCGGGTGGTCACCTCCATGCGGCGCGCGGACACCGGCCGCGCGCCGGAGAGCCGCTCGGCGACCTCGGCCGGGGTCGCCCCCAGCTCGAGCGCGATCGCGGCGGCGGTCAGGGCGTTGCCGACGTGGTGCTCGCCGTGCAGGCCGAGCGCGACATCGGCCTCGCCGCGCGGCGTGACCAGGCGGAAGCTCGCCCTGGCCTGCTCGTCGAGGACGATGCCGGTGGCCCGCACGTGCGCGCCGGCGGCCTCGCCGACGAGCACGACCCTGGCCGCCGTGCGCTCGGCCATCGCGGCGACCAGCGGGTCGTCGGCGTTGAGCACGGCGACGCCGTGGGCGGGCAGCTTCTCGACCAGCTCGCCCTTGGTCCGGGCGATGTCCTGGCGGGAGCCGAACTCGCCGAGGTGCGCGGTGCCGACGTTGAGCACGGCGCCGATGTGCGGCGGGGCGGTCTCGCACAGGGCGGCGATGTGTCCGGGGCCGCGCGCGGACAGCTCCAGCACCAGGTGCCGGGTGCCCGCGTCGGCGCGCAGGGCGGTCCACGGGTGGCCCAGCTCGTTGTTGAACGAGCCGGGCGGGGCGATGGTCGGGCCCATCGGCGCCAGCACGTGGGCGATGAGGTCCTTGGTCGAGGTCTTGCCGGACGAGCCGGTCAGGCCGACCACGGTCAGCCCGGCCGGGGCGAGGCGGTCGACGACGGCGCGGGCCAGCGCGGCGAGGGCGGCCAGCACGGCGGCGCCGGAGCCGTCCTTGTCGCCGGTCAGCGCGACCGAGCGGGTGTGCGCCCGGTCGGCAGGCGGCACGACGACCGCCGGGACGCCGACCGGGCGCGCGGCCAGCACGGCCAGCGCACCGTCGGCGACGGCCTTGGCGGCGAAGTCGTGCCCGTCGACCCGCTCGCCGGGCACGGCGACGAACAGCCCGCCCGGGGTCACCTGGCGCGAGTCGAACTCCACGCTGCCGGTGACGGGGGTTTCCGGGGCGGTGTCGCCCAGGTCGTGCAGGACGCCGCCGACGGCGTCGGCGACCTCCCGCAGGGTCAGGGGGATCATCCGGCGTCCACTCGCTCGCGGATGGCGGCCTCCAGCTCGTCGCGGTCGGAGAAGGGGTGCACGACGCCCGCGACCTCTTGCCCGGTCTCGTGGCCCTTGCCCGCGATGACGACGATGTCGCCCTCGCGGGCGCGGGCGACGGCCTCGGTGATGGCCTGCCTGCGGTCGCCGATGTCGAGCAGCTCGCCGCGCTCGCCCGGCGGCACGGCGCGCGCCCCGGTGAGCATGGCGGCGCGGATGGCCTCGGGGTCCTCGGTGCGCGGGTTGTCGTCGGTGACCACCAGGACGTCGCTGCGGCGGGCGGCGGCCTCGCCCATCAGCGGGCGCTTGGCGGTGTCGCGGTCGCCGCCGCAGCCGAGCACGGTGATCAGCCTGCCGTCGGTGCGCGCGCGCATGGCGTCCAGCGCGACCGCGACGGCCTCGGGCTTGTGCGAGTAGTCGACGACGGCGGTGAAGTCCTGGCCGACGGCGACCCGCTCCATCCGGCCGGGGACGCGCACGCCGGCCAACCCGGCCAGGATCGCCTCGTCCGGCACGCCGATGGCGGTCAGCACGGCCGTGGCGACCAGGGCGTTGGCGATGTTGAACGAGCCGGGGATGGGCAGCGCCGCCGCCAGCTCGCGGCCCCCGGGGCCGACCATGGTGAACGACTGCTCGCCGGACAGGGAGGTGCGCGCGTCCTTGGCGGTCCACGCCGCGTCGCCGGTGGTGGACACGGTGACCGTCGAGGGCGTGACCAGCCTGCGGCCCCACTCCCCGTCGACGCAGACCACCTCGACGGCGGAGCGGCCGTCGAAGAGCAGGGCCTTGGTCTGGAAGTAGTCCTCCATCGAGGGGTGGAAGTCCAGGTGGTCCTGCGAGAGGTTGGTGAACCCGCCGACGGCGAACCGGGTGCCCGCGGCGCGGCCGAGGGCCAGGGCGTGGCTGGACACCTCCATCGGCACGTGCGTGACGCCGCGCTCGACCATGACCGCGAGCAGCGCCTGCAGGTCGGGCGCCTCGGGGGTGGTGAACTCGCTGGCCAGCCGCTGCCCCGCGACGCGGGTCTCGACCGTGCCGATGAGCCCGGTGCGGTGGCCCGCGGCGGCGAGGCCCGCCTCGACCATGTAGGTGGTGGTGGTCTTGCCGGACGTGCCGGTGACGCCGAGGACCTTCAGCGCCAGCGACGGCTCGCCGTAGATGTGGCCCGCGAGCGGGCCGAGGGCGCCCCGGGGGTCCTCGTGGACGAGCACGGGCAGACCGGTCGCCAGCAGCGCGGGCCGCTCGGCGCCCGCAACGTCGGTGAGCACCGCGACAGCGCCCGCGGCGGCCGCGGCGGCGACGAAGTCGGCCCCGTGCGCGCGGGCGCCGGGCAGCGCGGCGAACAGGTCGCCGGGCAGCACGTGCTGGGCGCGCAGGGTCGCGCCGGTGACGACCACTTGGGACACCGGCACGGCGGCGGGACCACTGCCCGCGCGCAGGCGCGCCGAGGTGCGGGAGGCCAGGGCGGCGAGGGGCACGGGCTGGATGCGGGAGGGGCGAGGCGGCGCTGTGACTGCCTTGCCGTCGAGCTTGGCGGGCACGGGGCGGAAGGCTACCCGCGCACGCAGGGCGACCGCGCGGCACCTCGATCACCCGGTCTCGACCGGCATGCGCTAAACGCCCCGGGCCGCCCCTGCCCGACCGCGCCCCACCTGGTCGGATGGGCCGCGGGCGGCAGGCGTCCGGACCAGGCGAGAGCCCCCCGCGGCGAACGCGCGTCCGCCTCCGGAGAGCGCTTTCGCAACGTTCCGCCCAGTCGCGCGTCTACCTGGTGAACCCCTGTCACCACGCGCGAGGAGCCACGCTGTGCAGCACCCACCCACCCCGAGCAGGCGCGCGATCCTCCTGGGCGGACTGGGACTGGCGGGGTGGGCGACCACCGCCTGCTCCGGTCCGTCCACACCGGCCGAGCGGCCTTCCCCGACCACGTCCGCGCTCGCGCCGCCGGAGCAGTCCCAGGCCACTGAGGAGTTCACCGCCCTGGAATCCACTTTCGGGGGCCGCGTGGGCGTGTACGCGGTGGACACCGCCACCGGCCGCTCGACCGGCCACCGCGCGGACGAGCGCTTCCTGATGTGCTCCACCGCCAAGGTCCTCATGGCCGCCGCCGCCCTGCGGGCCACCCCCGACCTCATGGACCGCCTCGTCCGCTACACCCCCGCGGACCTGGTCGCCCACTCCCCCGTCACCGAGCAGCACGTCGGCACCGGCATGACCGTCGCCGCCCTGTGCGAGGCGACCCTGACCGTCAGTGACAACACCGCCGCCAACCTGATCCTGTCCACCCTGGGCGGCCCCCAGGCCGTCACCGACTACGTCCGCACCCTGGACGACCCCACCACCCGCCTGGACCGCACCGAGACCGCCCTCAACACGACCACCCCCGAGGGCCTGGACACCTCCACCCCGGCCGCCTTCGCCCAGACCACCACCGCCCTCCTCGTCGACGGCGCCCTCCCCGCGCGGGCCCGCGACACCCTCACCGCCTGGATGAAGGCCAGCACCACCGGCCTCGACCTCATCCGGGCAGCCCTCCCACCGACCTGGACCACCGCGGACAAGAGCGGCTCCGGCGCCCAGGGCGAGGTCAACAACGTCGCGGTGACCTGGCCGCCCAACGGCAAACCCTGGGTAGTCGCGGTCTTCACCGCCCCGGACGACCCCGAGTCGGACGGCTCGCGCGAGGTGGTCGCCCGGGCAGCCGCCATCGCCCTCAAGACCCTGGGCTGACCGCCGGCCGGACGACCCCGGTCAGGGGGC
Organism: Actinokineospora pegani; assembly: GCF_009745975.1. Classification (GTDB taxonomy): domain Bacteria; phylum Actinomycetota; class Actinomycetes; order Mycobacteriales; family Pseudonocardiaceae; genus Actinokineospora; species Actinokineospora pegani. Next base: position 7,985 of record NZ_WHOL01000100.1, read on the forward strand.
GATGAGGGGGACGATCGGGGCCTCGGTGGCCGAGAGCGGGATGTTGTAGCGCTGGGCCAGGTACGAGGCCACGTCGTGGAAGAAGGGGGCGGCGGAGTTGCCCTCCGGGCTGGAGTAGACCGGGGAGTCGTAGACCATGCCCACGACGAAGCGGGGGCTGTCGGCGGGGAGTATGCCCGCGAAGGTGATCCAGTACTTGGAGTCGCTGTACTGGCCCGCCATCTGGTCGAACTGCTGGGCGGTCCCGGTCTTCCCGGAGATCTGGTAGCCGGTCAGGGCGGCGCCGGGGGCGGTGCCGCTGTTCTGGTGGGGGGCCTTCTGCACCACGGCGCGGAGCATCTCGCGGACAGTGGTGGCGGTCTGCGGGCTGACCACGCGGACCGGTTCGGGGCGTGGTTCGGCGATGCGGTCGCCGTCGGGGTCGATGCGGGCGGAGATGATCCGGGGCGGGACGCGGACGCCGTCGTTGGCGATGGCCTGGTACATGCCCGCCATCTGCAGCACGGTCATCGACAGGCCCTGGCCGATGGGCAGGTTGCCGAAGGTGCTGCCCGACCACTGGTTGCGCGCGGGGACCCGGCCGGGGCTCTCGCCGGGCAGGCCGACGCCGGTGCGCTCGCCGATGCCCAGCCGGGTGAGCATGTCGGCGAAGCGGTCGGGGCCGACCTGGTCGGCGAGCATGAGGGTGCCGACGTTGGAGGACTTGGCGAACACGCCGGTGGTGCTCATGTTCAGCGGGCCGTGTGCCCAGGCGTCGCGGATCGTGCGGTCGGCGACCTTGATCGAGCCGGGCACCGACTGCACGGCGTCGGGGGTGGTCACGCCGTACTCGATGGCCGCCATGGCGGTGACGATCTTGTTCACCGAACCCGGCTCGAACGGCGTGGTGACCGCCGGGTTGCCCATCAGCTTGGGGTCGCGGCCCTCGCGCGTCGACGGGTCGAAGGTCTTGTCGTTGGCCAGCGCGTAGACCTCGCCGGTCTTGACGTCGAGGACCACCGCGCTCGCGCTGGCGGCCCCGGAGCGCCTGGTGTACTCGGCGGTCTTCTGCTGCAGGTAGAACTGCAGGTCGGAGTCGATCGTCAGCTCCAGGTCGGAGCCGTCCACCGCGGGCTTGGGCTCGCGCTCGGTGAACGGGATGACGACGTCGGAGCCCTCCTGGGTCTCCACGAGCTGGCTGCCCCGCTGCCCGGCGAGGTCGTTGTCGCGCAGCGACTCGAGGCCCACGCGGCCGTGCAGGTTGTGCTTGCTGGTGTCCGGGTCGTCCATCGACCAGTGCGCGTACCCGACGATGTTGGCCGCCAGCGAGCCGCCCGGGTACTCGCGCACCGACCGGTTCTCGGCGATGAGCTGTGGGAACTCCTGCTGGAGCACGCGGGTGGGACCGGGCTCGGCGTTGTCGACCAGGTAGACGAACTTGCGGTCGGAGCGCAGCTCGCCGAGCAGCTCGGCCTCGTCGACGGAGGGGCCGAGCAGCTCGCGCATCCGGCGGGCGATGTCGGCGGTCTCCTGCTCGAACGACAGCGGCTCGTCGGGGTTTTCCGCGTTGAACTCCTCGATCTCCGCACGCTGGGCGATGGGCCGGTAGGCGATGGCCTTCGACTCCACCGTGAACGCCAACTGCGCGCCGTTGCGGTCGAGGATGGCACCGCGCAGCGCCGGGATGGAGATGGTCTCAGCGCGCTGCTGCAGCGCGCGGGCCGCCAGCTCCTCGGCCTTGAAGCCCTGCACCTGCACCAGCTTGAGCCCGGCCGCGACCAGCGAGGCGATCAGCAGGAAGCGGACGACGACGACCCGGGTGCGGTGGTCCGTCCCGGCGGCGCGCTTGGTCACCCGGCGCACCCGGCCCGGTGACAGGGGGGCACGCCGGACGGGGGCCGAACCACGCCGGGCCGCGGGCCGCCTGCCGTCCCGGTTGCGCTCAGCCACGATCCGCACCCACTTCGCTCGCCCCTCCCATTCAGCCGCCACCCGCCGCTGGCGGCGCGGGCGGCTGCTCCTGCTGCTCTTGTTGCTGTTGCTGTTGCTGTTCCTGCTGCTGCTGCTCCTGCCGCTGTCGCTCCTGCTCGGCGGCCACCCTGGCGGCCTCGCGCTCGGCGGCGATCTCCTGCGGTGTGCGCACCGGCGGGGGCGCGGCGGCCGGGGTCGGCTCGCCGATGACGGTCGTGCTGCCGTCGGGGGCCACCCGGATGTGGCCGGGGTCGCCGGAGGGCACCATGCCCAACGCCTCGGCGCGCCTGGCCAGCGCGGGCGCCGACTCCTCGCGGCTGACCTCGCGCTGGAGCTGGGCCGCGCGCTCGGCCAGCTCGGTGACGCCGTTCTTGGCCGCGTCGAGCCGGTAGGTGTCGGCGATGGCCTGCGTGGTCAGCCACAGCGTCGCCGCGACGCCGACGACCAGCAGGCTGATCACCAGCACGACGAACGAGGCCCGCCCGGCGGGCGCCTCCTGGTCGGCGGCGGACGCCGCGGCCTGGGCGACCCGGTGGTTGGAGTTGTGCGCGGGCCTGCCCTCGCGCTGGGCGCGCTTGGCGTAGGCGCGCTCGGCGGCGGCCGTGCGCGGCCTGCGCTCGCCGGCGCGCGCGGGGGCCTCGGCGCCCGCCCGCGCCTGGCGGCGGCCCTCAGACCCGGACCGCTCCCGCAGCGACCGTTCCCCCGTGCTCCGGGAGGTCCGCGCCCGGCGGGGCTGGGTCGAGGCGGGCGCCTCGGTCGTCGAACGCGACTTCGCCGAGCGGGTCTGGGCCGCGGCCCGGCGCGGCTGCGCGCCCGCCTCGTCCGGGGACGGCTTCCTGGCTGGCGCGGTCACGGGGCCTCCCTGGTGCGTTCGGCCGCGCGCAGGCGCACCGGCTGCGCGCGGGAGTTGCGTTCGGTCTCGCGCTCGTCCGCCTGCTCCGCGCCCCTGGTCAGCATGCGCAGCTGCGGGGCGTGCTCGGGCAGCTCGACCGGGAGGTCGGGCGGGGCGGTGGAGCGGGACAGCTCGGTGAGGCACCGCTTGACGATGCGGTCCTCGAGGGACTGGTAGCTCTCGACGACGATGCGCCCGCCGACGCGCAGGGCGGCGACCCCGGCGGGGATGGCGCGGCGCAGGACCTCCAACTCGGCGTTGACCTCGACGCGCAGGGCCTGGAAGGTGCGCTTGGCCGGGTGGCCGCCGGTGCGCAGGCTGGCCTGCGGGAGCACCGAGTACAGGAGCTGGACCAGCCGGGCGCTGGTGGTGAACGGGGTCTTGTCCCGCTCCTTGAGCACCGCCGAGGCGATCTTGCCCGCGTAGCGCTCCTCGCCGTACTCGTGCAGCACGCGGGCGAGGTCGCCGTGGGAGTAGGTGTTGAGCACGTCCGCGGCGGTGGGGCCGGTGGTCGGGTCCATGCGCATGTCCAGCGGGGAGTCGCGGGAGTAGGCGAAGCCGCGCTCGGGCAGGTCGAGTTGCATGGAGGACACACCGAGGTCGAACAGCACCCCGTCCACGCGCGACAGTCCGAGGTCGGACAGCGCCGCGGGCAGTCCGTCGTAGACGGTGTGCACGAGGTGGACGCGGTCGCCGTGCGGGGCGAGCCGTTCGCCCGCCAGGGCGAGGGCCTGCGGGTCGCGGTCGAGGCCGACGAGGGTGAGGCGGGGGTTGGCGGTCAGCAGGGCGTCGGCGTGGCCGCCGAGGCCGAGGGTGGCGTCGACGAGGACGGCGTCGCGGTCGGCGAGGGCGGGGGCGAACAGGTCGACGATGCGCTCGAGCAGCACCGGGACGTGGCGGGGGCGGTCGGTCACGCGCACACCCTTCCCGTCGAACTCCCGGCCGCGCCCAGCGGCACCCCCCGGCCGGATGGCCGGGTGCCGCCAGGTCCCCGCCCGCTCGCCGGACTTGGCACCGGGGAAGGTGTGCCAAGGCCGGGGGCGAGCGGACCGAGGCCTGGCGGCACCCGTGTCCCCCTCGGTGCGGGCGCGCTCCGAGCCGTGCTCAGAACACGCCGGGCAGGACTTCCTCCCGGGCCTGGGAGTAGCTGTCCTCGTGCTCGTCCAGGTAGGCCTGCCACGCTCCCGCGTCCCAGATCTCCAGCCTGGTGATCGCCCCGATGACGACGCAGTCCTTGTTGAGGCCCGCGTAGCGCCGCAGTTCCGAGGCGATCGGGATCCGCCCCTGACCATCGGGTCGCTGCTCGTCCGTTCCGGCGAACAGGTACCGCTGGTAGGCGCGGACCGCCTCGTTCGTCAACGGGGCGGCGGCGACCTTGCGCGCCATGTCCTCGAACTCCGCCCGCGGGAACACGTAGAGACAGTGATCCTGACCCTTCGTGACCATGAGTCCACCCGCGAGAGCGTCCCGGAACTTGGCGGGCAGTGTCAGCCGCCCCTTGTCGTCGAGCTTGGGGGTGTGCGTGCCGAGGAACACCCGGACACCCACCTCCCCACCGAACCGGTTGGATCGGCCGTGGAACCCCTGCTGCCCCACTGAGCGCCACAGTACCCCACTTTCCACCACAGTCAACGCGAACGACGGCCGTCCAGCTCCGCGAAAATCGACGTTTTCGCAGGTGAGAAGGTGGGGGTCGCAGTGGGGGGCGGTGGGGGCACCACCGTCTCGGGTTACTCGACCACCCCGTGAAACCCCCGGTATCCAGGGTGCAAGAGCCCGCAATCGCACGTCACGGGGGCAACGTGAGCACCGCTGGGGGTCGAGGTGGGGAGCGGTGGGGATGGGCGTGGGGACCGGTGGGGGAGCAGTCCCGCGCCACGCAGAGTCAGCACCAGAGATGGTTGAGCGAGCAATATCACTCGAATGGCCCAGGGGTGGCCCCCGCCGAACGGGCTAGCCGGCGCGCGATCAGGGCACGCCGGGGACAACCCGGCCCCGCCCGGGTGCGCGCGGCGTGCGGGGAAACAGTGGGGGACCTCGCCCCGGTTTGACACACTGGGTGCCAGGCTGGCGTCCGGCACGGGACTTGCGACGGAGTGAGTCCGGCCCCACCGCCTCCAGACCGCCCATCCCGGCGGCGACGAGCGACCGGACGGCCGCCGTGAACGATGCAGGAGGTCGCGTGACGTCGAGCACCCCGCCCAGCGCTCCCCCGGGCGCCCCGTACGGGGCGAACGGTGGTGAGCCCCACCCCGGGCGCCCGCACCAAGCCCCGCCGGTCGCCTACCCCGGGACGGGGGCCCACCTGCCGGTCGCGGGCCACCAGCAGGGGCTCGCGGAGTTGCACGCGGTGGTGAACCGCATCGCGGCCAACGTGGAGAAGGTGCTGGTCGGCAAGCCCGAGGTGGTGCGCATCGCGCTGGTGACGCTGCTGGCCGAGGGGCACCTGCTGGTCGAGGACGTCCCCGGCGTGGGCAAGACGTCGCTGGCCAAGGCGCTGGCCCGGTCCATCGACTGCTCGGTCAGCCGCATCCAGTTCACCCCGGACCTGCTGCCCTCCGACGTCACCGGCGTGTCCATCTTCGACCGGCGCAACAACGAGTTCGAGTTCCGGCCGGGTCCGGTGTTCGCCAACATCGTCGTCGGCGACGAGATCAACCGCGCCTCCCCCAAGACCCAGTCGGCGCTGCTGGAGTGCATGGAGGAGCACCAGGTCACCGTGGACGGCAAGTCCTACGGGCTGGACTCCCCGTTCATGGTCATCGCCACCCAGAACCCGGTCGAGATGGAGGGCACCTACGCCCTGCCCGAGGCCCAGCGCGACCGCTTCACCGCCCGGGTGTCCATCGGCTACCCCGACCCGGCCGCCGAGCTGGCGATGGTGGACGAGCACGCGGGCCACGACGTGTGGGCCGACCTCACGCCGGTGTCCGACGCCGACCAGGTGCGCGGTCTGATCGCGACGGTGCGCACCGTGCGGATGGCCCAGGAGGTCCGCCGCTACGCCGTGGAGGTCGTCACCGCGACCCGGCGGCTGTCGGAGATCCGGCTCGGCGCCTCGCCGCGCTCGACGCTGCACCTGGTGCGCGCGGCGCGGGCGCAGGCCGCGCTGGCCGGGCGCGACTTCGTGGTGCCCGACGACCTGCAGGCCGTGGCCGTGCCGGTGCTGGCGCACCGGCTGGTGCTGACCCCCGAGGCGCAGGCCTCCCGCCGCGCCCCCGCCGACCTGGTCCGCGGGCTGCTGCAGCGGGTGCCGGTGCCGCAGGCGGGCGCGGTGGAGTCGCAGTGGCCGGGACAGGGCAGGCGCTGAGCGGGCGGGTGGCCGTGGGAGAGGCGGGGTCGCGATGCGCGCGGCGTTGGCTGGTCTGACGACCAGGGGGCGGTGCCTGCTGGCCGCCGGGCTGGCCGCGGCGCTGTGCTCGCTGGTCCTCAACGAGCGGGACCTGCTGCGGGTGTCGGTGTTCGTGGTGGCGCTGCCGCTGCTGGTGTGCTGGCTCACCGCGGCGACGCGGGTCGGCCTGCGGGCGCAGCGGCACATCACGCCGAGCCGGGTGCCGGTGGGCGGGCAGGCGGGCGTGGTGCTCGCCGTGCGCAGCACCGGGCGGCTGCCGACGGTGGGCCTGCTGGTCACCGACGGCGTGCCCTACGCGCTGGGCGGCAAACCCCGCTTCCTCATCGACCGGCTGCCCCGGCACTCCGGGACGCGGCTGCAGTACGCGGTGCGGCCGATGCTGCGCGGCGTCCAGCAGCTCGGCCCGTTGCGCGCCACGGTCACCGACCCGTTCGGCCTGGCCGAGTACGAGCGCGAGCTGACCGGGCAGTCGCGGTTGGTCGTGGTGCCGAAGGTGCACTCGTTCGCCAGCGCGCCCGGCGGTTCCGGCCTGGGCTCCGGCGACGACGGCTCGCACCGGCTCTCGGCCGGGCAGGGCGATGACGACGCCGTGGTGCGCCCGTACCGGCAGGGCGACGACCTGCGCAAGGTGCACTGGCGCTCCACGGCCAAGCGCGACGAGATGATGGTGCGGGTCGAGGAGAGCCCGTGGCGCGGCGGCACGACGGTGCTGCTCGACCACCGGCAGCACGGCCACCGCGGCTCCGGGGCCGACTCGAGCCTGGAGTGGGCGATCTCCTTCGCCGCCAGCGCCTGCCTGCACCTGCACCGCTACGGCCACCAGGTCCGGCTGGTCACCGAGAGCGGCTCGGTGCTGGTCTCCGACACCGGCGACGGCGGGCACAGCGACACGATGGTGCTCGACGCGCTGGCCGCGCTGAGCCCCTCGCACCACCGGGACATCTCCTGCCCGGCCGACCCCGGCGGCGGCCAGGAGCTGATCGCGGTGCTGGGCAGCGCCACCCCGGAGCAGCTCGGCGCGCTGATCCGCTACCGCAACCGCGGCGCGCGCAGTCTGGCCGTGCTGCTCGACACCCGGGCCTGGGGCGCGCAGAGCCCCTCGGTCGACCCGACCGGCGCGGCGACGCTGCTGGCCGGGGCGGGCTGGGGGGTCACGGTGGCCCGGCCGGACCTGCCGATGAACCGGGTGTGGTCCAGCCTGCACCGCTCGGGTTCGCGCCGGGACGGGACGATGATCACCGGAGCGGGGTCGTGAGCACTCAGCAGACCGAACACAGCGCGCAGGACACCGGTCGGCACGCGCCGGACCGCTCGTCGGAGGCCGCGCAGTGGTCGACGACGGTGACCCCGGTGGTCGCCGCGCTGACGACGCTGTGCGCGTCGACGGCGCTGGCCGGGGTGGTCGAGGGGGTGCGCTGGCTCGGCTACGCGGGCGTCGCGGTGATCGTCGTGGCCGCGGTCGGCATGGGCCTGCGCGCGCTGCGCACACCGACGGTCCTGGTCGGCCTGGCGCAACTGGCGGCGCTGCTGTGCCTGCTCGTCGCGCTGTTCACCGACGACGGCGTGCTGGGCGTGTTCCCCGGCCCGGACGCGTTCGCCGCGCTCGGCGACGTGCTCGCCATGGCGGTGGAGACCGTCCAGGTCGGCGTGCCGCCGGTCGAGGCCGCCACGCCGGTGCTGTGCCTGGTCGTCATCGCGATCGGGCTGGTGGCGGTGCTGGTGGACACCCTGGCCGTGGCCGCGGGCGCGCCCGCGGCGTGCGGGCTGGTGCTGCTGTGCGTCTACGCGGTGCCCGCGTCGCTGGCCGACGAGATGCTGCCGTGGTGGTCGTTCGTGCTCGGCGCGGTGTCGTTCGCGGGGTTGCTGGCCGTCGACGGCACCCAGCGGCACCAGTTATGGCACAACCGGCCGCCGATGCCCGTCTCCGCCCGGGGCCTGGGCGCGCCCAGCGCGGTGGTGGCCGTCGCGCTGACGCTCGGCCTCGTCGTGGGGGTCTCGGTGACCGGCATCGGCACCGTGGGCGGGCTGCCGGGCAACCCGGCGGCAGGCTCCGGCGGCGGGCTGGCGCTCAAGCCGTTCACCGCGCTGCGCGGGATGCTCGACCAGGGCGCGAACGCGGAGCTGTTCCGGGTGCGCGGCCTGGGCTCCGAGGGCCGCTACCTGCGGGCGATGACGCTGCCGAGGTTCGACCGCAACGGCGGCTGGGTGGCCGCCGACGCGCTGTCGGTGGACGTGCGGGTCGAGGGCTCGCTGCCGCCCGCCCCCGGCGACCAGGGCAGTGGGTCGACCACGCGGATCGAGATTGAGCCGGTGAGCTCGCAGGACCTGTGGGCGCCGGTGTACGGCATCCCGCGCCGGATCGAGGGCCTGCCCGCGGACATGTACTACGACGTCGCGGGCGGGATGGTCTACTCGCGCAGCCCCCGCACCCTCGACACCTACGTCGAGCACGCCGACCTGAGCCACCCCGACGCCGCCGACCTGCGCCGGGCGAGCGCCCAGTACCCGTCGAGCATCGGCGTCTACCTGGGCGCGGAGGGCATCGACCAGGAGGTCGTCGACCTGGCGTCCCAGCTGACCCAGGACGCGGACAACCCGTTCGACAAGGCGCTGGCGCTGAAGGGGTACTTCAGCCCGGAGAACGGCTTCCGGTACGACACCCAGACCGGCACCTCCAGCGACGAGGACGCGCTCGAGGAGTTCCTGTTCCGGTCCAAGCTGGGGTTCTGCGAGCAGTACGCCTCGGCCATGGCCATCCTGGCCAGGGCCGCGGGCCTGCCCGCCCGGGTCGCGATCGGCTACACCGGCGGCTACCTCACCGGCGACTACCGCACCATCACCACCCAGGACGCGCACGCCTGGGTCGAGGTCTTCTTCCCGGGCAGCGGCTGGGTCACCTTCGACCCCACCCCGCTGGCCGACGGCCGCGCCTACCAGCCGCCGTACGTCGAGAACGGCGGGGGCACCACCGCCCCGCCGACGACCACGACCACGGAGCCCGTCCCCACCGAGGCCCCCGCCCCGACCGTGGGCCCGCTCGACCCCGGTGACGGCGACTTCACCCAGGGCGGGGGGCGCGTCGGCGGATCAGGCGCGTCGTTCTCCCTGCCCTGGCAGGTCTGGGCGGGTCTGGTCCTGCTCGTCGTCGTGGTCGGTGTGGGCGCCCCGACGACGACGGCCGTGCGCCGCGACCCGCGCCAGGCCCGGGTGCCCGTGCTGGCGATCGCCGCGCTGGCGGTGGCCGCCGTGGTGGTGTTCCTCGGCGCCGTCTCCTGGTGGCTGGCCGCGCTGGTCATCCCCCTGGCGGTCCTCGCCGTGCCGGTCGCCCTGCGCACCTGGCGCCGCCGCGAGTCCCGCGCCGCCATCACCGACCTCCAGGCCGACCAAGCCTCCGCCGCCTGGTCGGAACTGGTCGCCGAGTCCCGCGACCGCGGCGCCCAGGTCCCCGAATCCGACACGGTCCGCTCCACCGCCCGCCGGATGGTGCACACCCACAACCTCGACGACCAGGGCCAGTCAGCCCTGCGCACGGTCGTCGTCTCACTCGAGCGGAGCTGGTACGGCGGTCTCCCCGGCCAGGACCCCACCCTGCCCCCAGCGTTCGACGAGGTCGTGGCGAGCCTGCACCGCTCAGCCCCCCTGGGCTGGAAGGACAAGCTCCTCCCCCGCTCGATCGTGCGCCGCAAGCCCAAGAAGCCCACCAACGAGAACTAGGTCGTGTTTCGAAAGCCGCTGTCCGCGATAGCCGCGCCGGGGCGGCCCCTGATCACGACTCTCATCGAACGAACTTCCGAAACACGACCTAGCCCCACCGCCCCACCCAAAGCACCCAGCGTCCGCCTCCACCAAAATCTCCCAGCGCCCGACCTACGGAGATCTCCCAGCACCCCCACCGGCCACAGGACCACCCAGAACACAGCGGCGCCCGCCCCCCGAAGATCCCGGGGGCGGGCGCCACGCTGTCTGTCCTGTGGAGGAGCCTAACGCTCCTCGTCGAAGCGGCGCTTGAACCGCTCCTCCATCCGTTGCGAGAACGAGCTGCGATTGCGCGCGGGGGTCGCACCCCCGCCGCCGCCGCCTTCGGACTCCTCACCGGATTCCGCGGCCTCGCCCCCCCGCCGCATCGCCGTCAGCGTCACCAGGGCGCCGCCGAACATCGCGAGGAAGCCGAGCAGGCTCAACGCGGGGAACCCGTTGAAGTTGAAGGCCACGCCCACCACGAGGAGGGCTACCCCCACGATGAACAGTGCGATGCCCAACAGCCGCCGTCGGCGGGACGGCTTGCGCAGGCGGGCACCTCGGACGGTGGACGCGAATTTGGGGTCCTCGGCGTAGAGAGCGCGCTCGATCTGGTCGAGCAGTCGCTGCTCGTGCTCGGAGAGTGGCATCTTTCCTCCTCCGGCACAGTCGCGGGCGCCGGGCGATCACGGGTTGCCGCCGGACCCGGCGGGCACCCCGCACGGGGGTGTCACAACCCAGGATACGGGCCCTCGCGCCGGAGGACTACCCGATCCCGGATCACGAGTCGACGGGTTTTCGCCACGCGCCCGTCACCGGTGGGTCCACCCCGGGTCACGGGGCGTGGCGGTGACGGTCGGTGACCGCTCACGCGCGGGCCGCGTCGTGGGCGTGCTGGGCGGCCTGGCGGTCGGCCTCGGCTCCCGTCGCGATGGGCGCGGCGACCAGCGAGTCGGGGATGGCGAAGGCGTCGACCAGGTCCGCGACGTGCGGGCGCAGGTGCTGGCACAGGGTGTTGACCGCGCCGGTGACCGCCTTGGCCCTGGCCGCGGTCATCCGGCCGTGGCCGAGGAACCAGTCCAGGTCGGCCTCGATCTGCGAGAGCACGTGCAGGTCACACACCCTGCTCAGCAGCGCGGCGACGGCCTCGTCCGCGCACCGGTCGATGGCCGCGACGAACGCCTCCAGCACGACCCGCTCGATGTGCACCCTGGCCGCGCGCAGCACGTGGTCCTGGGCGTTGTTGAACACCTGGAACGGGTCGGCGTCGGCGTCGCCCGCCTTGCGCAGGCGGCGCACGGCGGTGTCGAGGACGTGCTTCTCCCGGTCCTCGAACAGCTTGAGGTGCCAGCCGCGGTCGAGCAGGTCGGTCTCGTCGTCGTTGGGGGTCACGGCGTTGACGAGCTTGTCGATCAGCGACCGGGCCGCGGTCCGCTCGATGACGGTGTCGACCACCTGGTCGGCGACGAACCGGGCCATGCCGACGCTGCCCAGCTCGCCGACGTGCTGCCGGTAGCCGGTGAGCAGGCCCTTGGCGACGAGCTGCTGCAGCACGGTGTTGTCGCCCTCGAACGTGGTGAACACGTCGGTGTCGGCCTTGAGCTGCGGCAGCCGGTTCTCGGCCAGGTAGCCCGCGCCGCCGCAGGCCTCCCGGCAGGCCTGGATGGTGCGGGTGGCGTGCCAGGTGGTGGCCGCCTTGAGCCCGGCGGCGCGCGACTCGAGCTCGCGCTGGCGGTGTTCGTGGGCCTCGGTGTTCTGCTCACCGTCGGTGTACTCGACGGCGGCGTCGTTGGCCTCGCTCAGCTCGTGCAGGGTCGTGACCAGCTCCTCCTGGGCGAAGTGCAGCGCGTAGGAGGTGGCCAGCGCGGGCAGCAGCTTGCGCTGGTGGGCCAGGTAGTCCAGGACCACGACCTCCCGGTCGCGGCCGGGCGCGTCGAACTGGCGGCGGACCAGGCCGTAGCGCACGGCGATGGTCAGCGCGCTCTTGGTGGCGCTGCCCGCCGCGCCCGCGACGCTGATCCGGCCGCGGATCAGGGTGCCGAGCATGGTGAAGAAGCGGCGGCCGTCGCTGTCGATGGGGCTGGTGTAGGTGCCGTCCTCGGTGACGTCGCCGTACCGGTTGAGCAGGGACTCGCGGGGCACGCGCAGGTGGTCGAACCAGATCCGGCCGTTGTCGACGCCGTTGAGGCCCGCCTTGCGCCCGCAGTCCTCGATGCGCACGCCCGCGACCAGGTTGCCCCCGTCGTCGCGGATCCGCACGAGCAGCGCGTGCACACCCCGGCTCCGGCCACCCACGACGAGCTGGGCGAACACCACGGCCATGCGCCCGTCGCGGGCGGCGTTGCCGATGTAGTCCTTGCGCGCGCCGTCGTGCGGGGTGTGCAGCTCGAACTGGCCGGTCGCCTGGTCGTAGGTCGCGGTGGTGCGCAGACTTTGCACGTCGGAGCCGTGCCCGGTCTCGGTCATCGCGAAGCACCCGGGCGTGTCCAGCTCCATGATCGCGCGCAGGTGCGCGTCGTGGTGGCGCTCGGTGCCCAGCGCCTCGACGGCCCCGCCGAACAGGCCCCACTGCACGCCCGCCTTGACCATGACGGACAGGTCGCCGAAGCCGAGCATCTCGAACGAGGTCAGCGACCCGCCGGTGTCGCCGTCGCCGCCGTAGCGCTTGGGGAAGCCGACGCGGGGGTAGCCCGCCTCGGCCAGCAGCTTGAGCTCGCCGAAGACCTGGGCGCGGTGCTCCTCGGTGCTCAGGTCGTGGGTGGCGGGCGAGGGCAGTTCCGACATCCGCTGCCTGGCCTGCCTGCGCACGTGCCCCCACCTGCCGTCCAACAGCTCGGTCAACCTGTCCACCGAAGCGGCGGGGGTGGCGGGGATGTCCATCGTGTCCTCCCGGATCGTGCTGCTGACCCACTCCCCGCCGACGCTAACCGCGCCCGTCGCGGCGCGCCGGGTGTGCGAGGTCCGCCCGGGTGCGGTTTCCTGGCCCGATGGACCCGGTGGCCGCCCTCAAGCTGATCGCCCTGTCGCTGGAGCGGGCCGCCGCGCCCACCCAGAAGGTCCGCGCCTTCCGCCGTGCCGCGGCGGTCCTCGCCGAGCTGCCCGCGGGCGAGCTGGAGACCCGCCTCACCGGCGGCACGCTGGAGGAACTCCCCGGGATCGGGGCCTCCACCGCCCGCGCCATCACCCAGGCGGCGGCCGGGGCCGAGCCGGACTACCTGACCGACCTGCTGGCCGCCCAGCCCCCCGAGCTCGAGGGCGGGAGCCCGCTGCGCGAAGCCCTCCGTGGCGATTGCCACACCCACTCGACGTGGTCCGACGGCGGCAGCCCGATCCGCGAGATGGCCGAGGCCGCGATCGCCCTCGGCCACTCGTGGATGGCCGTGACCGACCACTCCCCCCGCCTCCGGATCGCCAACGGGCTCTCCGCCGAGCGCTTGGAGCAGCAGTTGGCTGAGGTGGCCGAGCTGAACGAGGCGCTGGCGCCGTTCCGCGTCCTCACCGGCATCGAGGTCGACGTCCTCCTGGACGGCGCGCTGGACCAGTCCGAGGAGCTGCTGTCGCGGCTGGACGTCGTCGTGGCCAGCGTGCACTCCAAGCTCGCCATGCCCGCCGCGGAGATGACCGAGCGGCTGCTCACCGCGGTGGCCAACCCGCACGTGGACGTCCTCGGCCACTGCACGGGCAGGCTGGTCGGCGCCAAGAAGCGCCCGGAGTCGCGGTTCGACGCAGGCGCGGTGTTCTCCGCGTGTGCCGAGCACGGGGTCGCCGTGGAGATCAACTCCCGGCCGGAGCGCCTGGACCCGCCCCGGCGGCTGCTGGCCCAGGCGCGGGACCTGGGGTGCCGGTTCGCGATCGACTCCGACGCGCACGCGCCGGGGCAGCTGCACTGGCTGCCCCGCGGGTGCGCGCGGGCCCAGGAGTGCGGGATCGGGCCGGATCGGGTGATCAACACCCTGGACGCGGACGCGTTCCTGGACCGGCCGCGCACGCCCTGACTCAGGCGGTGTCCTGCTGGCGGATCGACTGCGCCGGGGTGGCCACGGCGGAGGTGAACTCGCGCAGGCCGCGCAGCAGCGCCCCCCGCCCCTGGGTGCTCATCCGCTCCAGGACCTCCGCCAGGCCCGCGCGGCGGGCGGCCCGCAGCCGGTCGAGCAGGCTCGCGCCGTCGCTGGTCAGCACCAGTTCGACCTCGCGGCGGTCGGCGGTGGCGGGGCGGCGGTCGAGCAGGCCCGCGGCCTGCAGCCGGTCGCAGACCCGGCTCGCCGACGAGGCGATGGTGCCCAGCTCCTCGGTGAGGCGGGTGAGGTTGATGGGCTCGTTGGCCCCGATGAACTCGAGCGCTCTGAGCTGGACGGCGGGGACCTTGGGGTAGACCGAGGCGGTGGCCTTGGCCAGGAGGGAGCCCAGGACGCCCGCCGCGATCTCGGTCATGGCCGCGGGGTCGGGTGGGTCCGGCGTGGGAGCGGGCCAGGACGGAGCCATACTTCAACTCTCGCACACTGGCGGCCCGAGCGGGCCCATGCCTGCCGGAGGCCACTCGTGATCGCCGCTGACAGCCTGCGCGCCCTCGGGGTGGCGCTGAGAGCCCTGCCGCTGCACTCCCTCGCCGACGGGTTGCCTGCTGTGCTGGCCGAGCACGTGGGGGTCAAGGGGGCCGTGGTGCGGTTGGTCGACTACCCGGCGGTCCAGCTCGTGTCGGTGGCCGACCCGCGGGACGCCGTGCCGATCGCGGGGACCGTGGTGGGAGCGGCCTACCGGGAGCAGCAGGCGGTGCTGGACGGCCCGGAGGCGCACCTGCCGCTGGTGTGCCGGGGGCACTGCCACGGGGTGTTGAGCGGGACCGTGCAGGACGCCGAGCTGGCGGAGCTGGCGGAGGTCGCCGACGCGGTCGCCGACGCGCTGCAGGTGGCGGACGTGGGCACCGACCAGCTCACCCGGGCTCGGCGGGACCGCCGGATGACGGTGGCGGCGGAGATGCAGTGGGACCTGCTGCCCGCCCGGGGCCTGGCGTGCGCGGAGTTCACCCTGGCGGGGCAGCTCGAACCCGCCTACAGCGTCCGCGGGGACAACTTCGACTGGAGCCTCGACCCCGGCCACCTGACCCTGACGCTGACCAACGGGTGGGGCGAGGGCATGGACGCGGCCGTGGTCACGGCCATCGCGATCTCGGCGATGCGCAACGCGCGGCGCTCCGGGCACGGGATCGCGGAGGCCGCCGCGCTCGCCGACCAGGCCGTCTACGGTCAGTACGCCGGGGAGCGGTCGGTGGCGGCGCTGCTGATGTCGATCGACCTGGCGACCGGGGCGATGAGCGTCGTCGACTGCGGGTCGCCGGAGCTGTGGCTGGTGCGCGACGAGGCGTGCACGCGGATCGACCTCGACCGGCAGGTGCCGCTGGGCGCGGTGGAGGAGACGCTGTACCGGGTGCAGCCGGAGCGGCTGCTGCCCGGCGACCGGCTCGTGGCCGTCAGCGACGGCGTCTTCGACTCCAGCGACGGGGAGCGGACCTACGCCGACACCTCGCTGCCCCGCACGCTGCGCACGACGCGGGGGCTGCCGCCTGCCCAGGTGGTGCGGGCGGTGCTCAGCGACTTGGCCCTCTTCCGCGACCACCGGGAACTCGACGACGACGCGGTGGTCGTGTGCCTGGACTGGCGCGGCTAGGCCGTTTTTCGGAAGTTCGTTCGATGAGAGTCGTGATCGGGGTGGTTCCTGGCCGTGCGGGGCCGCATCCGGCGCGGCTATCGCGGACAGCGGCTTTCGAGACACGGCCTAGCTCGCCGCCGCTGTCTGCAGGACGGCCGACAGGCCGGTCACCGCGAGGATGCGGTTGAGGAACGGTGGCACGTCGCGGAGCACGAGGCAGGCGCCGCTGTGGGAGAGCGCCGCCTTGTGCACGGCGATGAAGACGCTCAGGCCGCTGGAGTCGACGAAGCTGAGTCCGGCCAGGTCGACCACCAGTTCGGTGTCGTCGGCCAGCAGGTCGAGCAGGTCCTGCCGGAACTCGCCTGAGTTGTGCATGTCCAGTTCGCCGACCGCGGTGACCAGGACCCGGCCGCCCGCGACGGCGGCGTTGTGGTGGAAGTCGTTCATGGCGGCGGCGGTCCAGACGTCAGCGGGGAGGGGTCGCGCTCTCGGTCGCCGCGGACTCGCCCGGGGTCGGGCCCCTCCCGCGACGGGAGAGGAACCAAGATTACTGCGCCTCGGCCGGTCCCGCCGCCGCACGGGTGCGACTCACCGGCAGATCGGCGGGCAGGGCGAAGTCGGCCCACACCCACTTGCCGTCGTTGGCGAGCACCTCGTGGCCCCAGGCGGAGCTCAGCGCCTCGACGATGATCAGCCCCCGGGAGCGCTCGGACAGCAGCGAGGGCTGCCTGCGCACCGGGATGCCGCGCGACCGGTCGCCCACGCGCAGCCGCACCGCGCCGTCGAGCGCCCAGACCTCGACGTCGACCGACCCGGAGCCGTGCTCGATGGCGTTGGTGACCAGCTCGGACACCGACAGCACGATGTCGCCTGCCAGGGCGGCGGGCACCGACCAGGCGCCCAGCGCGGCGCCGACGAACTCCCTGGCCTCGCCCACCGAGTCCTCGACCGCGGGCAGCCGCGTGCTCGACCGACGCGCCCCGGCCGCGCCCGGCCCGCTGCTCACCGCGCTCCCGTCCACCGCCACCGTCCTCGGGGGATCACACGCCTGCTGCCACCACGCCCCGGTCACCGCGACCGGGGCGCGGCCCAGGTGCGCGTCCCGCTTGGTCACCACCGGCGCCAGCCGGATCGCCTGCTCGTCCACGCTCCGGTGGGTACCCCGCGCTGGGCGGGATGAACCACCTCGGCCCTCACGCGCTGTCTGCGAGCCCGAAGACCTCGGACAGACCCGTGATCTGAATGATGCGGCGGACCCGATCGTGCGGGGCGGCCAGGGTCAGCACGAGGCCCTTCTGCTCGGCGGCCGCACGGGCGGCGACGAGCACCCGCAGACCGGCGGAGTCCATGAACTCGACCCCGGCCAGGTTCACCCGGACCCCGGTGGCGCCCGGCACCCGCACCGCGTCGGCCAGCTTGGCCTCCAACTGCGGGGCCGTGGCCAGGTCGACCTCCCCGGTCACCGCCACGACGACCGGGTCGACGCCCTCGGTGTTGATCTCCACGTTGTTCCTTCCCTCCCGGCTGGGCCGCGCCCCGCCGTGTGGTGACAGTAGTGGGCGCGGGCCCGGCGCACCGGATCACCGCACGTGCGTGAGCGGCCGCACATTTTGCCCCAAGCGGGTGTGTTTCGCCCGCCGAGGGCCGGGGTAAGTCGTCGTCGCAACCCCGCGGCGCGGCGCGGGGCCGTGAGGAAGGAAGCAGCATGGCGGAGATCACCCGACTGCCCAAGCCGGTCGCCGACGAGTGGTCGTGGCAGCTCGAGGGCTCGTGCCGGGGGGCGGACAGCAGGGTGTTCTTCCACCCCGACGCCGAGCGGGGTCCCGCCAGGCACGCCCGCGAGGAGCGGGCCAAGGCGATCTGCCGGGAGTGCCCGGTGCTGGCGCAGTGCCGGGAGCACGCGCTCGCCGTGCAGGAGCCCTACGGCATCTGGGGCGCCATGGGCGAGGGCGAGCGGCGCACGCTCATCGCCCAGCGCCGTCGCGAGCTGCGCGTGTCCTGACCGTGGAGGCGCGGTGGCGGGCATCGGTCCCTAGCCTGCCATCGTGTCCTCGCCGAGGGCGTTGCGCAGCCGCTCGAGCGTCTTGGCCAGCAGCCGCGACACCTGCATCTGCGACACGCCGACCCGGCGGGCGATGTCGGCCTGGGACAGGCCGCGGAAGAATCTCAGCACGATGATCCGCTGCTCGCGCTCGGGCAGCTCCGCCAGCAGCGGGCCCAGGGCGCGGCGGTTGTCGACCTCGTCCAGCCGGTCGTCGGTGTAGCCGAAGCGGTCGCCCGAGGGCTCCGCGAGCCGGGCGTCCAGCGAGGTGCCCTGCTTGCCCGCGCTGGCGACGAGCGCCTCGTAGACCTGTTCCTTGGTCAGACCGAGGTGCTCGGCCAGCTCGCTGGGCTTGGGGGCCCGGCCCAGTTGCTGGCTGAGCTCGTTGCGCCCGGCCGCGACCGTGACGTGCAGCTCCTTGAGCTGCCGCGGGACGCGCACCGCCCAGCCGGTGTCCCGGAAGTGCCTGCGCAGCTCGCCCATGATCGTGGGGATGGCGAAGGCGTAGAAGTTGCCCCGCTCGACCTCGAACCGGTCGACGGCCTTGATCAGCCCGATCGTGGCCACCTGGACCAGGTCCTCGAGCTGGTCGCCGCGCCGGTCGAACTTGCGAGCCAGGTTGCGCGCGAGGTCCACGTGGTCGGCGACGAGTTCCCCGCGCAGCGCCGCGCGCCGCGGGTCGCCCTCGGCCAAGCCCGCCATCTCCTGGAACCGGGCGACGTCCTCGGCGTCGCGCCTGGCCTTGTCGGCCCGCGCCCGCTCGGCGGCCTCGCCTGCCTTCCCCGCGGGGCTCACGGCGACCCTGTGCCAGGGCCGCAGCTCAGCTCGATCGACACCCGGTGCCCGCCGTCGGCCTCCTCGACCCGCTCGCCCGCGGACTGGGCCAGCGCGGTGAGGATGCGCCAGCTCATCGCGTCGGCCGACGGCGGCGTCGGCTCGGCCGCGTCGACCGCGGCCAGCAGCGCCAGCCGGGCCTCGCCCGCCTCGAACCGGCATTCCAGCGACGTCCCCGGCACCGCGGCGCGCACCAGCATCAGGCACGCCTCGTCGACGGCCATCCGCAGGTCCTCGATCGCGTCGAGGTCGAAATCCATCCGCATCGCGATGTCCGCGGCGAACGAGCGGACCAGCGGCACCTGCTCGGCGTCGGCGAACACCCGCACCTCGACCGTCCGCACCCCGTGGGCGCGCACCGCCTGATCCGTCTCCACCATGCCTGCTTCGACCTCGGACACGCCTGACCTCCTGCCGTCCCGTGTTGTCCCGGGACCGTACCGCCCGGGAGGCAAATGGTGGAGCGGGGCGGGATTCGCGCCCCGCGGGGGCACCCTCACCACCCCGCTCCACAGCGGTTGGCTCATCGGGGCACACGACCCGACAACTGATACCCGATCGGGTAGATCGACAAACCACGCTGTCCCATTTTCTTGGAAACTTCTTCTCCGCGCAGGTCATCGGCGGTGCGGGTCCGGCAAGGTGGCCCCGGAGCGGTCCGGGGCCTCGCCGAGCAGCGCCGCCGGGCGGATCGCCAGGTCGCCGAACCGGGCCCTGGCCCGGTCGGCGGCCTGGTCGGCGTCGCGCCAGCCCTGCTCGGGCGCGTCGAGGGCGAGCTGCTCGGCCGCGCCCGCGCCGAGCTGCTCGACCCGCACCCCGATGAGCCGGACCGCGCCGGGCGGGGTCTGCTCGGCGAGCAACTGGGCGGCGGTGCGGTAGATCTCCTGGGTGACGTCCGTGGGCACGCTCAGGGTGCGGCTGCGGGTGATGGTGGTGAAGTCGCTGTAGCGGACCTTGATCACCACGGTGCGCCCGCGCAGGCCCCTGGTGCGCAGGGTCGCGGCGGTGCGCTCGGCCAACCGGAGCAGCTCCCGGCGCAGCAGGTCGCGGTCGAAGTGGTCGGTGGAGAAGGTCTCCTCGGCGCCGATGGACTTCTCCGCGTGCTCGGGGACCACCGCCCGGGCGTCGTGGCCCGAGGCCAGGGCGTGCAGGTGCTCGGCCATGGCCGTGCCGATGAGCCTGCGCAGCCGGGGCAGCGGGCAGGCCGCGACGTCGGAGACCCGGTCGAGGCCGACGTCGCGCAGCTTCTCGGCGGTCTTGCGGCCCACGCCCCACAGCGCCGTCACCGGCAGCGGGTGCAGGAAGGCGAGCACGTCGGTCTTGGGCACGACCAGCATGCCGTCCGGCTTGGCCAGGCCGGAGGCGAGCTTGGCGGTGAACTTGGTCGGGCCGACGCCGACCGAGCAGACGATGCCGTGCTCGGCGCGCACCCGCTCCCGGACGCGGGCGCCGACCCCGGCCGGGGTGGTGCGCAGCCGCTTGAGCGCACCGGAGACGTCGAGGAACGCCTCGTCCAGGCTCAGCGGTTCCACCAACGGGGTGATGTCGCGGAAGATGGCCATGACCCCCGCGGAGACCTCTTGGTAGAGGGCGAAGGTGGGCGGCAGGAAGACCGCGGTCGGGCACAGCCGCCTGGCCTGCCCGGTGGGCATGGCCGAGCGGACGCCGTACTCGCGGGCGATGTAGTTGGCCGAGGACACCACCCCGCGCGCGCCGACGCCGCCGACGACCACCGGCTGGTCGGCCAGCTCCGGCCGCTCCCGGATCTCCACCGAGGCGTAGAAGGCGTCCATGTCGACGTGCAGCACCGGGCAGCCGGAGTCGTCCGGCCACGACCGGCGCCCCGGCGGCCCCTCGACCGCCCGGTACCTCTCGACCAGCCCCTTGGGCAGGTCAGCGCTGCGCCCCATGCCGTGAGCAAACCACGGCGGACCGACAGCCCTCAGCCCGGCTTGCGGGCCAGCGCGTGCAGGCTGGTGGCGATGTCGCGCAGCGGCGGCAGCTCGGCCAGCGCGTCCTCCAGGTCGGCCAGCGAGTGCGGGTTGGCCTCGCGCACCGAGCGGCTGGCCAGGTCGGTGACCACGCCCTGCCCGCGCAGCGCCGCCACCACCAGGCCCGCGCCGGTGAGCAGGGCGGTGAGCGAGCCGGTGTCGAAGCGGCGCAGCAGCGCCTCGGCGGGCGCGCCGAGGACGCCGGTCGGGGCGGCGAGCAGGGCCGTGGCCTCGTCGACGCGGCCCGCCACGGCGCGGCTGAGCACGGTGGCGAAGCGGTTGGCGACCAGCGCCGAGACCGCGCCGCCCGCGACCGCGGCCCCGGCCAGGGCGGCGACGGTGGCCGCCGGGTCGTCGACGACCTCGAGCAGGCCGTGCGCGAGGACCAGGTCGGCGCTGCCGGGGGCGACGAGGTCGGCGAGGGCGTCGCTGTCGGCCTGCACGGCGGTGATCCGCTCGGCGACCCCGGCCTCGGCGGCCCGCCGGTGCAGGGTGGCCAGCGCGTTGGGGCTGGGCTCGACCACGGTGACGACGCACCCGGTCTCGGCCAGCGAGACGGCCAGCACCCCGCTGCCCGCCCCGACGTCGAGGACGTGCGGGGCCGCGCCCCGGCGGGCGCGGGCGGCGGTCAACTCGAGGTCGAGCACACGGCGAACAGCATCCGGTCGCATGGACACGGACTCTAGAGACTCTAAGGTCTAGGGCGTGCAAACGGTCGCAGTGCTCAGCCTCAAGGGCGGCGTCGGCAAGACCACGGTGGTGCTGGGCCTGGCCTCGGCCGCCCAGCGCCGCGGCGCCCGCACGCTGGTCGTCGACCTGGACCCGCAGTGCAACGCGACGGCCACGCTCGACCCGGCTGAGACCGAGGCCACACTGGCCGACGTCCTGGAGACCCCGCGCGCGTCGGTGCTGCGAGCGGCCATCGCCCGCAGCGCCTGGAGCGACCAGGTCGACGTGATGGTCGGCTCCGAGGAGCTGGAGTCGCTCAACGACCCGGACCCCGGGCAGCGCAGGCTGGAGAAGCTGGGGCGGGCGCTGGCGGAGCTGGGCTCGCTGCTGGCCGAGGGCGAGCTGCCCTACCAACTGGTGCTGATGGACTGCCCGCCGTCGCTGGGCAGGCTGACCCGGTCGGCGCTGGTGGCCGCGCAAGGGGCGCTGCTGGTGACCGAGCCCACGCTCTACGCGGTGTCGGGCGCGCAGCGGGCGTTCGAGGCCGTCGAGGACACCCGCGAGCGGCACAACCCGAACCTGGTGCCGCTGGGCGTGGTGGTCAACAAGGTGCGCACGCACTCCTACGAGCACCAGTTCCGGATCGCGGAGCTGCGGGAGAGCTTCGGGGCGCTGGTGATGCCGGTGGCGCTGCCGGACCGGTTGGCGGTGCAGCAGGCGCAGGGGGCGTGCATGCCCATCCACCAGTGGCACACGCCGGGCGCGCGGGAGGTGTCGCTGGCGTTCAACCTGCTGTTGGCGCGCGTGCTGCGCACCGGTGGCCGGGGCAGGCACCAGGCGATCGCGTGGCCGGACGACGATGACGAGCCGAGCACGGACGCGGACCCGGCGGCGGACTGATCCCGGGGGCATGCTGGTGCCATGCCCGAGGGTGACACCGTCTTCCGCACCGCCGCGCGACTGCGCGCGGCGCTGGTCGACCACGAGCTGGCCAAGGGCGAGCTGCGCCACCCGCGATTGTCCACTGTGGACCTCGCTGGCCGGGTGGCGGTCGGCGTGCGCAGCGTGGGCAAGCACCTGTTCATCCGGTTCGACCGCGACCTGAGCCTGCGCAGCCACCTGGGCATGGACGGCGCGTGGGACGTCTACGACCCGGGGGCGCGCTGGCGCAGGCCCGGGCACCAGGCGCGGGCGCTGCTGTCCACGGCGCAGCGGCAGGCGGTGGGCTTCAACCTGCACGAGATGGCGCTCGTCCGCACGGACGAGGAGGACCGGCTCGTCGCGCACCTGGGTCCAGACCTGCTGGCCGCGGACTGGGGACCCGCGCTGGCGGCGGAGGCGAGCAGGCGGCTGGCCGAGTCGCCGGGGCGGGAGTTGGGGTTGGCGCTGCTCGACCAGCGGGTGATGGCGGGCGTGGGCAACGTGTTCAAGGCCGAGATCTGCCACATCCTGCGCGTCTCACCGTGGTCCCCGGTGTCCGCTGTGGACGTCGACGAGGTGGTGGCGCTGTCGCGGGACCTGTTGGAGCGCAACAAGACGCGGGTGGAGCGCTGCACGACCGGCGACGAGCGCCGGGGCAGGCGGTTGTGGGTCTACGGACGGCGACGCGAGGGCTGCCTGCGCTGCGGCGCGCGGGTGGTCGCGGGGACGCAGGGCCGGGACGTTCGCGAGCGGGTCGCCTACTACTGCCCTGTCTGCCAGCCGGGCCCCACGGGCTGAGCGGGCGGTCGGGTCAGCAGAACAGCAGGCCGCAGGGCTTGGTGGTGGTCGTCGTCGTGACCGGCGGAGGCGGCGGGGGTGGGGGCGGCGGGGGCGGCTGCTGCGTGGTGCTGCTGGTGGTGGTGACCGGCGGCGGGGGCTGCCTGGTCGGCTCCTCGACGGGCGGCGGGGGCGGCTGCGCCTCGGACCCCGCGGTGGTCCTCGGGGTCGACGTCGTGGACGCGGTCGTCGTGGTGCTGGACGGCACGAGCACCGACACCGAGGTCACCACCTCGACGCTCGTGCGCTCGGTCGCCGGGGCCGGGATGGGCTCCGGCACGGCCTCGGCGGCGGGCCGCGAGGCGGGGAGGTCGCCGGGCAGCGGCTCGGCCGCCACGCCCTCGTAGAACAGCGCCGCGGTCGTCGCGCCGACCACGGCGCCCAGGGCCAGCCGCCTCGACCTGCTCAGCGAACTCCGCAACGACTGTCCCCCTCCAGGCAGCACGGGCACTTGTGAGTGAAATTCATACACGTCACATACCCGGTTGATCACCCTAGCATCCACCGAATGGGTGACTGGAAAACACGTTGAAGCCTTCCGGGCGACCGCCTACATTTGACGGCACACGAGAGAGGAGGTGGTCCAACAGTGATTTCCGCTTGGGCACGTGAGGTGACTGTCCGCTAAGGACCACCCATCGAAGATGGTTGCCGGCTCGCTCACGGCAGACACCGGTCACCCGGTGCCGTAGGCGCGGCGTGGTCGGCGAATACCAGGCAGTCACCCGGCCCCCGGGCTCTCAGGATGGTCCGTCCTGAGCCCTGGCCCGCACCCGCGGGACAGGGAGTCGCCCGGGGGCCGACCCATGCCCGGACCCGGGTCAGCCACTCTCGCCCTCCACCTGGCGCAGCTTGCGCCAGGCCAGTCCCGCGGCGCGCTCGGCCGCCTTGGCCTGGCGGCGGGCGGACTGCAACCGGCGGCGGGCGTCCAGTTCGGCGGTCTCGGCCTCGTCCAGCAGGGCGTTCAGCTCGCGGACCCGGTCCTCGGCCGCCGTCGTGGCCTCCTCGGCGTCGGCCACCGCGTGGTCGGCGCCCGCCCGGTCCGCCTCAGCCGCCTTGACCGCCGACCGCGCCTCCTTGACGGCGGCGCGGTCGACCGGCGGGGTCTTGGCACTGGGTCGCGTCTCGGGCCCGCGCTTGGCGGGGAGGGGCTTGGCGACGGTGAGACCGGGCCAGGACGGGGTGATCGCCAGGTCCCTGGCCGAGGTGACCTGGGCGTCCAGCAGCCGCTCGGTGGCGTCGGCGTCGGTGATGGCCGCGGTGAGCATGTCCTCCAGCTCCCGGGTGACCGCCTCGCTCGGGGACTCCCCCGCCGCCGCGGCGCGCACGAGGTCTCGGAGGAGCGCGGTGCGCTCGCGGGTCAGGGCGCGCAGGTCGGCCCCGGAGCCGTCGGTGTGCGCGGCGCGGAGGCGCTTGCCCAGGGAGACCAGGGAGTCGAGGGCCGCCTGGTCCTGGCGGACCAGGCGGTTGAGCAGCCAGGCCGAGGTGGTGGGTTTGGCCAGGCGTCTGATCTCGGCGGCGCGCGCGGTGTCGCCGTCCGCCTTCACCGCCTTCGCCCAGGTGTCGCGGGCGGCGGTGAACTCCTCTCGGGGCAGCGCGTAGAGGTCCCGGGCGCTGTGGACGTCGGTCACGGGGTCCATTCTCCCCGTGCGGGCGCTGGTGGGACGATTCGGCCGTGGTCTACCAGCAGATTTCCCGCAGCGTCCTGTTCCGCCTGGGGTCGGGGGACCCCGAGGTCGCCCACGAGCAGGTGCTCGCGGGCCTGGGCCGGGTGGGGGCGGCGCGGCCCGTCGTCGAGGGCATGGCGCGGGTGTTCGGGCCCAAGCGGGGGGCGACGGTGTTCGGGGTCCGGTTCCCCGGGCTCGTCGGGCTGGGCGCGGGCGCGGACAAGAACGGCGTGGCGCTGCGGGCGTGGCGGGGCCTGGGGTTCGGCTTCGTCGAGGTGGGCACGGTGACCCGGCACGCGCAGCCGGGCAACCCCAAGCCCCGGCTGCACCGGCTGCCCGAGAGCGGCGCCGTGATCAACCGGATGGGGTTCAACAACGCGGGCGCCGACGCGCTGGCGGCGACGCTGCGGCGGGTGGGGCCGCCCGGGGTGCCGCTGGGCGTGAGCATCGGCAAGTCCAAGGTGACCCCGGTCGAGGACGCGGTGGCCGACTACCGGCACTCGCTGCGCGTGCTGCACCCGTTCGCCGACTACTTCGCGATCAACGTCAGCTCGCCCAACACCCCGGGGCTGCGCGGCCTGCAGGACAAGGCGCAGCTCACCGAGCTGGTCGGCGAGCTGCGCCGGGAGACCCTGGCGCTGGCGTCCGGCTCGCTGCCGCCGACGCCGCTGCTGGTCAAGATCGCCCCCGACCTCTCCGACAACGCGGTCGCCGAGGTGCTGCAGGTGTGCGCCGACCACGGCGTGGCCGGGCTCATCGCCACCAACACCACGCTGGGCCGGGGCGGCCTGGACCCGAACGACGTCGAGACCGGGCAGCAGGCGGGTGGCCTGAGCGGCCGGCCGCTGACCGAGCGGGCCCGCGAGGTCGTGTCCTTCGTCACGCGCGAGACCGGCGGCGCGCTGCCGGTGATCGGGGTCGGCGGCATCATGACGCCCGACGACGCGGTGCGGATGCTCGACGCGGGCGCGCGGCTGGTGCAGCTCTACACCGGGTTCATCTACGGCGGGCCGCCGCTGGTGCGGGCGGTCAACCGCGCGGTCGAATCCCGCCGGTGAACTCGCCGCCGCGGTGCAGCCACCGCAGCAGGGGGTGACCGGCCACGACGGCCAGGCAGCCCCAGCCGATGCCGTCGACGGTCATCCCGCCCAGGGTCAGCTCGAGGTCGCCGACCCCGGCGGCCACGGCCACGGCCACGACGGTGAGGTTGACCGGGTCGGCGAAGTCGACCGCGTTCTGCTGCCAGATCCGCACGCCGATCAGGCCGATCATCCCGTACAGCAGCAGTGAGGCCCCGCCGAGCACGCCCGCGGGGACGGTGTCGATGAGCGCGCCGAACTTGGGGCTCAGCGACAGCAGCACGGCCACCAGTGCGGCGACCACGTAGGTGGCGGTGGAGTGCACGCGGCTGATCGCCATGACGCCGATGTTCTCGGCGTAGGTGGTGGTGCCGGAGCCGCCGCCCGCGCCCGCCAGCGACGTGGACAGGCCGTTGGCGATCAGCGCGTCGCCCACCGTCCCGTCGACGTTGCGGCCGGTGATCGCGGCGACCGCCTTGACGTGCCCGACGTTCTCCGCGACCAGCACCAGCACGACCGGGATGACCAGCAGGATCACCGAGGGCCGGAACTCCGGGCTCTGGATCTGCGGCAGCCCGACCCACCCGGCCGCGCCGAGCCGGTCGAGCTTGTCCGGGTCGATGCCGCCGGTTAGCACCGCGGTCAGCCACCCCGCGAGCACCCCGACCAGGATCGACACCCTGGACAGCAGGCCGCGCGGGACGAGCGTGCAGCCCAGCACCACGCCCAGCGTCACCACCGCGATCAGCGGCTGCTTGCCGAAGGAGTCGGCGGCGTCCGGGGTCAGCTTCAACCCGATGATCACCACGACCGCCCCGGTGACGACCGGTGGCATGACCGACTCGAGCAGCCGCACGCCCAGCGCCTTGACCGCGACGCCCACGCCCATCAGCAGCAGCCCGCCGACCAGGACGCCGCCGAGCTTGGCCGCGGGGGTCTCCCCCGCGGCTGCCTGCAGCGGGGCGATGAACGCGAACGACGACCCGAGGTAGGCCGGGATGCGGTTGCGGGTGATGACCAGGAAGAGCAGTGTGCCCAACCCGGAGAACAGCAGCGTGGTGGTCACCGGGAAACCGGTGGCGAGCGGGACGACGACGGTCGCGCTGAACATCGCGGCGACGTGCTGGACGCCGAGGCCGATGGTGAGCGGCCAGCTCAGCCGCTCGTTCGGGGCGACGACCTCGCCGTCGCGGAGACGGCGACCGTCCCCGTGCACGGACCACACGGTCACCCTCGCCCCTCCACACCCCGGTGCCCCCGACCGGATGTGCTGCATGCTGCCACAGGACGTAGTCGATCAGTCGAGACCACGCCGTGATGTTCACACGAATGCCGTATCAAGTACCGGCCGTGACCTGCCCAAACGAGTGGGCAGCTACCACTGGTGAGCTCTGCGGCGTGCAGGATCGCCAGGTCAGCGCTGCAAATCGCGGAGCGCGATCGCCAGCGCGGAGAGCCGGTCGGAGGCGTCGGTGAGGGTGTCGTGCGAAGCCGACGCGGTGCTCGCGGCGAGCGCGCGGCCCGCGGCGGAGACCAGCCCCAGGTAGCCCTCGACGCCCTCGTCGAGTTGGCGGCGCAGTCCGCGCACGCCCTCGGACAACGGGGAGCGGTCGCGGGACGGGGAGTGGTCGCGGGCGCGCTCGACGGCCTGGAGCTGGGCGGAGATCGCGTGCAGCGCGGTGGCGGCCTCGGCGCCGGAGGCGCGGGCCTGGGCGACGTCGTCCGGCGGGACCAGCGCGGCGCTGCCGAGCTGTTCGAGCAGCACGTGCAGGGTCTCCTGGGCCTCGCCCAGCCTGCGCATCGGCTCCCGGGCGGCGGAGGTCCTGGCGGGCAGCGCGACCGGCTTGGGCGGGGGCTCGGGCAGCGGCTGCCGGTGCAGCCGCCAGGACTGCACCCCGGAGACGGTGGTGGCGATCCCGGAGAAGACCGCCCCGCCGATCAGCAGCGGCAGGCTCACCCCCGGGTTGAGCACGGCGATGTCGACCACGGCCGCGCCGACGCCGGTCGCGGCCGTCGTGGCGCCCCAGCCCTGGGCGATCGCCACGGACTGCTTGCGCTTGCGGATGGCCTTGGCCCTGGGATCGCGCCACCCGGCGAGAGCACCCCGGACCTGTTCGGCGTAGGGGTGGGAGAGGCCGCGGAGGCTCTGCTCGACCATCTTGTTGCCGAGCTTGATCAGCTCGTTCCTCCGCGACCCCACCACGTGCCCTCTTCTCAGCCGTTGGCTTGCGGGTTCTTCTCCTGCGCGACCCGCGAGGCGATCTCGGCCTGGATGTCACCGCCCGCGGGCGAGGCGCTCGCGCCACCGCTCACCTGACCGGCCACCTGACCGCCGCCCATCGACGCGCGGATCTGGTCGAGCCGCGACTGGCCCGCCATCTCGGTGGTGGAGGCCTGGACCTCCATCATCCGGCCCTGCACCGAGTTCTGCGCCAGCTCAGCCGAGCCCAGCGCGGTGGTGTAGCGCTTCTCGATCTTGTCCCGGACCTCCTCCAGGGAGGGGGTGTTGCCCGGGGCGGCCAGCTCGCTCATCTGGTTGAGCGACTTGGAGACCTGCTCCTGCATCTTGGCCTGCTCGAGCTGGCTGAGCAGCTTGGTGCGCTCGGCCAGCTTGTTCTGCAGCACCATGGCGTTGCGCTCGACGGCCTGCTTGGCCTGCGCGGCGGCCTGCAGCGCCTGGTCGTGCAGCGTCTTGAGGTCCTCGATGCCCTGCTCGGCGGTCACGAGCTGGGTGGCGAAGGACTGGGCGGCGTTCTCGAACTGCGTCGCCTTCTGGTCGTCGCCCTTGCCGCGGGCCTCGTCGGCCAGCACCAGCGCTTGGCGCGCCGAGGCCTGCAGCTTCTCGACCTCGCCGAGCTGGCGGTTGAGCTTCATCTCCAGCTGGCGCTGGTTGCCGATCACGGAGGCGGCCTGCTGCGAGAGTGCCTGGTGCTGGCGCTGCGCCTCCTCGATGGCCTGCTGGATCTGCACCTTGGGATCGGCGTGCTCGTCGATCTTCGACGAGAACGACGCCATCAGGTACTTCCAGAACTTCACGAACGGGTTGGCCATCTCCTCCGCCTGCCTTCTCGTACTGCCGGTCCACTGGTCCCGTCGGCCGCGTTAGGCCAACGTGCCTGCGCCTGCGCGGGTTCCATCGAGCTGTGCGGTCCATCGTGTCAGGTGCGTTCGGGCGGTTCCACCGGACCCGGGGGAATTCCCGGGTTCTCCCGGAGACCTCGGACCACCCTCGGGGTCCGCCCGACCCCGGGTATGGGTGATTCTCCCCGATGACACGGCCGGAGCCGGGACGAACGCGGGAAACGGCCGCCGAATGTCACCTCGACGTGATCACCCGCGGACGGGACGGGCCCGGGGGACGCGCGGTGCGCTCCCCCGGGCCCGTCCCGGCTGTGTGTGGTTGTCGGTGCGGGTCTCAGGCGGCGAACACTGCCTCGGACCTGCCCGCGCCGAGGGGGGGCTCGATCCGGTGCGTCAGCACCGGCTGCAACCGCAGGTCGGCCAGGCTGTCCCCGACGACGGCGGGCACCAGCCTGCCACCGTCGACGCGCGCCACGGCCTCGCTGTCCACCGGCTCGGTGACGCGCCCGGGCACGCCGTCGGCGACGGCGGTCAGCGCGCCGATGTCCGAGGCCACGTTGTGCAGCAGCTCCGACAGCGGCAGTTCCAGGGCGTCGCAGATCGCCGCGAGCAGCTCGCTGGAGGCCTCCTTGCGGCCCCGCTCCACTTCCGAGAGGTAACCCAGGCTGACCCGCGCGGAGCGGGAGACCTCCCGCAGCGTGCGCTGCTGGTTGGTGCGGGCGTGTCGGAGCCGATCACCGATCGCCTCGCGCAACAGCACGGTCATCGCGCACCTCCCTTCCTCGGCGGACCTCAGTCCGAGCGTCGCCCCCGCCCCGGGTGACTTGAGCGGAAACCACGCCTGGCCCTCATGCGAACAACGTTACCCAGTGGGTCGGACACAGCGCAGCGACTTCTCGGGTAGTCCGCCAAGAGCGAACGTCCCAGACGCCCGGATCGTTCCCCGGGCCACACCACTGACCGTGACCGGCCACTTACCCGTAGAGGGTACCGAGTCGCCCCGCGAGCAGGTCAAGGGCGGCACGCACGGCGACGGTGCGAATTTGGTCTCGCCCACCCGCCGCGACCGGCGCTGACGACCACGCGCCGTCCGGTCCGGACAGCGCGGCGAAGATCATCCCGACCGGCTTGCCGTCCTGCTCGTCGGGACCCGCGACGCCGGTCAGGCCGATACCGTACGTGGCCGAGCAGCGGGTCCTGGCGCCCTCGGCGAGGGCGGCGGCGACGGCCGGGTCGACCGGTCCACGAGCCGCGAGCAGCGCTGGGTCGACCCCGGCGAGCCCGGATTTCAAGTCGGTCGCGTAGACGACCAGCCCGCCGCGGACCACGGTGCTGGAACCGGCCACGGTGGTCAGCGCGGCGGTCAGGAGCCCCGCCGTCAAAGACTCCGCTGTGGCGACTGTCTCATTTCGGGCGCGCAGCCCGGCCACGACGCGCACGACCTCGGCCCGGGTGAGGCCGGGCAGCAGGTCCAGCCCCGTCACGGGGCCATGGCCCGGCGCCCCCGGGCGCGCAGCCGCACGGCGCGCACGACGTAGTCGACGCCGGTGACGACGGTCAGCACCAGCGCGACGGCCATCACCACCCAGGCCGCGGGCACCAGGAAGCCGGGCAGCGGGAGCACGAACAACCCGATCGCCAGCACCTGGGCCAGCGTCTTGGCCTTGCCACCCCGGCTGGCCGGGATGACCCCGTGCCGGATGACCCAGAACCGCAGCAGCGTCACCCCGACCTCGCGCACGGCGATGACGGTGGTGATCCACCACGGCAGCATGCCCAGCACGCTCAGCCCGACCAGCGCCGAACCGGTGAGCGCCTTGTCCGCGATCGGGTCGACGATCTTGCCGAAGTCGGTGATCAGGCCGTGCTTGCGGGCCAGCCGCCCGTCGATGTGGTCGGTGACCGAGGCGACGGCGAAGACGAACCAGGCCACCAGCCGCCACAGCGGGTCGGTCCCGTCCTCGGCGAACAGCGCCAGCAGGAAGAACGGCACCAGCAGCAGCCGGGACACGGTGAGCATGTTGGCGATGTTGAGCAACGGCACGCGCGTGGGCTCGGGCAGCGTGGCGTGCGGCGGCTCGGCGCCCGCGGGCTGGGCGGTCGGGGCGGCGACCGGCCGGACCGGCGGCTGCCCGGCGGGTTGGGGCGGGGACTCCTGCCCCGGCTCGACCCGCTCCGCCGCCCCGCCCTGACCACCCGCCGCCGTGCTCACGCCGCGCCCGGTGACACGCGGGGCAGCACCTCTAGCGGCTCGACCAGCAGGTCGACGCCCTCGGTGTCGACGACGCGGCCGCGCACCAGGTCGCCGACGGCCAGGTCGGCGGGCTCGAGCGAGTCGCCCGCGACGAACACGCACTCGCCGTCGACCTCGGGGGCCTGGTGGGCGGCGCGGCCCGCGCAGTCCTCGTCGTCGGTCTCGGGGCGCTCGACGAGCACGACGACCTCGGCGCCGACGCGCTCCTCGGCGCGCTGCGCCGTCAGCTCCTCGACCAGGTCGGAGATCCGGGAGACGCGGGCGGCGATGGTCTCGGCGTCGAGCTTGTCCGGGAGGTCCGCCGCCTCGGTGCCGTCCTCGTCGGAGTAGCCGAACACGCCGACGGCGTCGAGCCGGGCCTCGGTGAGGAAGCGGACCAGCTCGGCGAAGTCGGCCTCGGTCTCGCCGGGGAAGCCGACGATGAAGTTGGACCGGATGCCCGCCGCGGGCGAGTGCTCGCGGATCTGGCCGACCAGCTTGAGGAAGGAGTCGGTGTCGCCGAAGCGGCGCATCCGGCGCAGCACCGACTCGCTCGAGTGCTGGAAGGACATGTCGAAGTAGTCGGCGACGCCCGGGGTGGTGGCGATGGCGCGGACCAGGTTCGGCCGGGTCTCGGCGGGCTGCAGGTAGGACGGGCGCACGCGGTCGATCCCGGGCAGCGCGGCCAGCCGGGTCAGCAGGGCCTCCAGGGCGCGGTCGCCCGCGTGCTCGCGGCCGAGGTCCTTGCCGTAGGAGGTGGTGTTCTCGCTGACCAGGACCAGCTCGCGCACGCCCTGACCGGCCAGCCACGCGCCCTCGGCGATGATCTCGTCGGGCAGCCGGGACACGAACGAGCCGCGGAAGCTGGGGATGGCGCAGAACGAGCACCGGCGGTCGCAGCCGGAGGCGATCTTCAACGAGGCGACCGGGGCGTCGTCGAGGCGCTTGCGCTCGATGCGCGGGCCCCAGGCGTGGCCGGGCACGGTCACCTCGGCCGCGGCGGCCTGCCGGTCGACCGGGCTGATCGGCAGCAGCGTGCGCCGGTCCACCGGCACGTGCGAGGGCACGGCGTGGCCGGAGAGCACGTCGCCGAGGCGTTCGGCGAGGTCGGGGTAGTGGTCGAAGCCCAGGACGGCGTCGGCCTCCGGCAGGCTCTCGGCCAGCTCGGCGCCGTAGCGCTCGGCCATGCAGCCGACCGCGACGACCTTGGCCCCGGTGTCGGCGGCGGCGAGCAGGGTGTCGACCGAGTCCTTCTTGGCCGACTCGACGAACCCGCAGGTGTTGACGACGATGACGTCGGGGCTCGACCCGTCCTCGCCGCCGTCGGGGTCGACCAGCTCCCAGCCACCGCCCGCGAGCCTGCCCGCGAGCTCCTCGGAGTCGACCTCGTTGCGGGCGCAGCCGAGGGTGAGCATGGCGACACGGCGTGACGTGGACGGAGAAGGCACGACCAAAGGGTAACCGCCGGGGGGTGGCCTGCCCGCGAGGGACGGGGAGGGGGCGGGCGCCGAGCCGGATAAGTGTTGATCACCGTCGATGAGAACTGTCGGCGTTCGACAAACCCCTCACAGGGGGTCATCGTGCACCGTCGGGTTTAACACCGTTGCGCAATCGGGACTACGAATACTCGCTGTAATAGTGCAGAGTGTCAGTCCTGTACAGGCTGCGCCCGATCGTGGGCGGGATGTCAAGGGAGCGGTTGGGGTCATGTCCAGGGGTCGGCACCGCAAGAAGCGCAGGATTCCCACAGCCGCGGCGGCGTTGGTGCCGGTCGCGGTCGTGCTGGTGGTCTCCACCGGCGACGGGGCCGAACAGCCGGGCCCGACCGGGCCGCGGGCGCTGCCCGCCGAGCTGTTGGTGCCCGTGCCCGCCTCGATGAGCTCCGTGGCGGTCAACGGCTCGCTGCCCACCGACCAGGAGCTCTCCCCCGAGCTGCTGCAGGCGGTCGTGACCGCGGGCACCTCGGCCGAGCCCGCCTGGCCGACCGTCGACGTCGACCTCACCGACTCCTCGATCCCCGAGGTGGCGATGCGCGCCTACGCGCGCGCCGAGCAGCTCCTGCGCGCGGCGCAGCCGGGCTGCAACGTCACCTGGACGCTGCTCGCGGGCCTGGGCAAGGCCGAGTCCGACCACGCGGACGGCGGCCTGGTCGACGGCGTCGGCGACACCCTGAGCCCGATCCTGGGCCCGCTGCTCGACGGCAGCGAGGGCTCCGGCGCGGCGAAGGTCCCCGACACCGACGGTGGCCGCTGGGACGGCGACAAGCACTGGGACCGCGCGGTCGGCCCCATGCAGTTCATCCCGGGTGTGTGGTCGGTCTACGGCACCGACGGCAGCGGCGACGGCAAGGCCGACCCGAACAACCTCTACGACGCGGCGGTGACCGCGGCGCGGTTCCTGTGCGCGGGCGGCACGGACCTGGACGACCCGGCGCAGCGGGCCAGGGCGATCTTCCGCTACAACCACTCGGACAACTTCGTCCGCGTCATCCTGACCTGGGACGCCTCGTACGGCAAGGTCGTGGAGCAGCCGACCGGGATCATCCCGCCGCCCGGCGCGGGCGCCCCGGACGAGGGCGGCGTGCTCGCGGGCGGCGCCCAGCCCACCCCGCTGGCGGCCGCGGGCACGACGGTCGCCCCGCAGGCGGGCAACACCCCCGGCGGCATCACGGTGCCGCCGATCACGGTGCCGGGCGTGCCCGGCGTCCAGATCCCCGGCATCCAGATCCCGGTGCCCGGCCTGCCGAACACCCCGCCCCCGCCCGGGGCCACGCCGCCCAAGCCGACCACGACGAACCAGCCGAGGCCGACGACCACCACGGCGCAGCCGAAGCCGACCACGACGCAGCCCAAGCCGACGACCACGGCCCCCAAGCCGACCACGACGCAGCCGAGGCCGACGACGACCACCCCGAGGCCGACCACCACGTCCAACACGCCGAACCTGCCCGGCACCGACTGGTACGACTGGACCGTCTGGCTCCCCTGGAACCGCTGACGCGCGACGCGCCCGAGGCCCCCACCCGCCGCGGGTGGGGGCCTCGGGCGTTCTAGACCCGCTCGAACAGCGCGGCCAGGCCCTGCCCGCCGCCGATGCACATCGTCTCCAGCGCGTAGCGGCCCTGCCTGCGGTCCAGCTCGCGCAGCATGGTCGCCAGGACGCGGGCGCCGGTGGCCCCCAGCGGGTGGCCCAGGGAGATGCCGGAGCCGTTGACGTTGACCCGCTCCCAGTCGGCCTCGGTGAGCCCCCACTCGGCGGCGACCGCGAGCACCTGGGCGGCGAAGGCCTCGTTCAGCTCGATGAGGTCGACCTCGGCCAGGGTCAGCCCGGCGCGGCCGAGCGCCTTGGCGGTGGCGGGCACCGGGCCCAGGCCCATCAGGTGCGGCGCCACGCCCGCGCTCGCCCAGGACACCAGCCGCGCCAGCGGTCGCAGCCCCAGCTCGGCGGCCTTCTCCGGGGTGGTGACCACGCAGCACGCGGCGCCGTCGTTCTGGCCGCTGGCGTTGCCCGCGGTGACGGTGGCCTCGGCGTCCTGCCTGCCCATGATCGGCTTGAGCCCGGCCAGGGTGTCGGCGGTGGTGTCGGCGCGCGGGTGCTCGTCGCGGTCGACGTCCACGGCGGGCCCGCCGCGCTTGCCGGGGACGGTGACCGGCACGATCTCGTCGGCGAAGCGGCCCGCGGTGATGGCGGCGACGGCGCGCGCGTGCGAGCGCACGGCCAGCTCGTCCTGCTCGGCGCGGGAGATCCCGTACTCGCGGCGCAGGTTTTCCGCGGTCTCCACCATGCCGCCGGGCACCGGGTGGTTGGCCCCACCCGCGGTCACCCTGGCCCTGGCCAGCCGGTCGTGCAGCTCGACGCCCGCGCCCTTGATCCCCCAGCGCATGGCCGTGGAGTAGAACTCGACCTGGCTCATGTTCTCCGCGCCGCCCGCCACGACCAGGTCGTTGGCCCCGGTCTGCACCCGCATCGCGGCGTCGATGACCGCCTGCAGCCCGGAGCCGCAGCGCCGGTCGACCTGGACACCGGGCACCTCGACCGGGAACCCGGCGTCGAGCGCGGCGACCCGGCCCAGCGCGGGCGCCTCGGCGTTGGGGTGGCACTGGCCGAACACCACGTCCTCGACCACCGCGGGGTCGATGCCCGTGCGCGCGATCAGCGCGCGCAGCGCCGTCGCGGCCAGCTCGGTCACCGCCACCCCGGCGAACTGCCCGCCGAAGCGCCCCACCGGGGTCCGGACCGGTTCGCAGATGACCGCCTCGCGCATGGTGCTCCCTGGTTCCTCTGGCCTCGCCGCCGGATGACGGCCCCAGCCTGCCCCCCGGACGGGCACCGTCGCCATGTGCGGTACCACACGGGGTGTCCCACCGGCGTGAACCCGGCCCCGAGGGCTAGATTGGCCGGTTGTGAAGCCGGTAGTGCGCAGGGCCAGGACCGCCGACGTCCGCCCGATGAAGGCGGTGATCGACACCTACGTCGGCAAGGTGCTGCTCGCCAAGCCCATCGTGACCCTGTACGAGGACGTCCAGGAGTTCTGGGTGGCCGAGGTCGACGGCGAGCTGGTGGGCTGCGGCGCCCTGCACGTGCTGTGGGAGGACATCGCCGAGATCCGCACGATCGCGGTGGCGCCGGGCGCGCGCGGCCTCGGCGTCGGGCACCTGCTGGCCGAGGCGCTGATCGCGGTGGCCCGCGAGCTGGGCCTGCAGCGGATCTTCGTGCTGACCTTCGAGACCGGATTCTTCGCCAAGCACGGCTTCGTCGAGATCGACGGCACGCCGGTGGCCCCGGAGGTCTACGAGGAGATGCGCCGCTCGATGGACGAGGGCGTCGCGGAGTTCCTCGACCTGGAGTACGTCAAGCCGAACACCCTGGGCAACAGCAGGATGCTGCTCAAGCTCTGAGCGCCCGGCGGGGACCGCGCGGCTACTTCGTGGCGGCGAGCTGGATCAGGTTGCCGCAGGTGTCGTCGAACACGGCGGTGACCACCGGCCCGAAGTCGGTCGCCTCCTGGGTGAACTCGACCCCGAGGCCCTTGAGCCGCTCGACCTCGGCGGGCACGTCGTCCACGGCGAAACTGGTGAACGGGATGCCGTCGGCCACGAGGGCGTCCTTGAACGGCTTCGCCGCCGGGTGGGCGCTGGGCTCGAGCAGCAACTCGACCCCGTCCGGGCTGGCCGGGGAGACCACCGTGAGCCAGCGGTACTCGCCGGCGGGCACGTCGGTCTTCTTGGTGAACCCCAGCTTCTCGGTGTAGAACGCCAGCGCCTTGGCCTGGTCGTCGACGAACACGCTGGTGACGTTGATGCGGATCACGGGGTGCTTCCCTCTCGGTGGACGGGCCATCGCTCGGAGATCGAGCGCAGTGGGCCCGTGTCGATGTCGTGGAACTTGTACCGGCCCTGCCGCCGGGTGCGCACGAGACCAGCCTGCTCCAGCACCGCGAGGTGCTGGGAGATCGCTTGCCGCGAGGAGGCCAGGCCGTGCTTCATGGTGAGTCGCCCGCAGATCTCGAACAGCGTCTGGCCGTCCCGATCGATCAGCTCATCCAGGATGAGCCGCCGCGTCGGGTCCCCGATGGCCTTGAACAGCTCGTGGTCTGCGTCCACCGGCGCCAGTATAGGCAAGTCCACACTTGCCTGTCAAGGCGCAGGGGGCCGGTGCCCGCCGACAGGGGTTCGGCGGGGTATGCCCGGCGGGGCGCGCGGTGGGATTAATTGCTGGCCGGATCTCCGGCCCCGATTCCCGAGTCTCGAGGGAGACCACCCGTGGCCACGACCACCCTGCGCCGTGCCAGCCGAGCCTTCGTCCTGTCCGCCGCGGCGACCGCCGCCATGATCGTCGGCGCGGGCACCGCCTCCGCGGACCTGTCGAGCGCGCAGTTGCGCTCGACCACCGACAGCTACCTCTACACCCACAGCCTCAACGGGTTCCAGTCGACGCGGAACAACCGCCCCTACGCCAGCCAGCTCGACTGGTCGTCGGACGGGTGCTCCAACTCCCCCGACAACCCGTTCGGCTTCAACTTCGTGAAGGCCTGCCACCGCCACGACTTCGGCTACCGCAACTACAAGAGGCAGAGCCGCTTCACCGAGGCGAACCGACTGCGCATCGACAACAACTTCAAGGAAGACCTGTACGAGATCTGCGCGGGCAACTGGAGCTGCAACCGGACCGCGGACGTCTACTACGCCGCCGTCCGCCAGTTCGGCAACAGCTAGTCCGGAACAGGCGAAGCGCCCGTCGGACCGGGGACCGACGGGCGCTTCGAGAATCGTGGGGGCCGCTCAGCCCTGGTAGCCGCCACCCTGCTGCGGGTAGCCGCCCTGCTGCGGGTAGCCGCCCTGCTGGGGGTAGCCCTGCTGCTGCGGGTACCCACCCTGCTGGGGATAGCCCTGCTGCGGGTACCCCGGCTGACCGTAACCCTGCTGCGGGTACCCCGGCTGGCCGTAGCCCTGCTGCGGGTAGCCGCCGTGGAAGCCGGGGGCGCCCGCCGGGCCGACGTAGCGGGCGGAGCCGAAGCCGAGGATCGGGAAGCCGATGAACGGCAAGAAGATGAGCAGGACCGCGAAGCCGCCGTCCTTGCCGTAGGACTTGGCGACGTCGATGTAGAGCATGATCATGATGACGATGTTCACCAGCGGGATCAGCATCAGCAGGATCCACCACGCCGGCCTGCCCGCGATCTTGAGCAGCACGATGATGTTGTAGATCGGCACGATGGCCGCCCAGCCGGGCTGCCCCGCCTTGGTGAACATCTTCCACATCGAGGCGATCATGAAGACCGCGAACACGAGGTAGAACAGGCCCATCCCGACCAGGAGGCCGGTGGGGATCTCGGTGCTCGTGTAGGTGTAGTCGTAATCGTACTGCTGGGCCACGGTGGTCCTCACGGTCTCCGGTATCGGTGTGCGCGCTTGATTGTCGCGAATGGACCCTCGGACGTTGCCGCAGTTACCCGTTTGTGACCTCGCGGGGGTACAAGACCGTGCTCAGTCGTCCTCACCGGTGTCGACGGTCACCGGCCCGCCGCCGCGCATCTCGTACAGCACGCCGTCCAGCTCGTCCGGTTTGATGAGCACGTCGCGCGCCTTGGACCCCTCGGTCGGGCCGACCACGCCGCGTGTCTCCAGCAGGTCCATCAGCCGCCCGGCCTTGGCGAACCCGACCCGCAGCTTGCGCTGCAGCATCGACGTCGAGCCGAACTGGGAGGTCACGATCAGCTCGGTGGCCGCCACCAGCAGCTCCAGGTCGTCGCCGATGTCGGGGTCGATCTCCTTCTTCTCCCCGGCCTTGGCCGAGGTGACCCCGTCGGTGTAGTCCGGCTGCGCCTGCTCCTTGGTGAACGCGACGATGCCCATGATCTCCTCGTCGGAGACGTAGGCGCCCTGCACGCGCACCGGCTTGGACGCGCCCATCGGCAGGTAGAGCCCGTCGCCCATGCCGATCAGCTTCTCCGCGCCCGGCTGGTCGAGGATGACCCGGGAGTCGGTCAGCGACGAGGTGGCGAAGGCCAGCCGCGAGGGCACGTTGGTCTTGATCAGGCCGGTGACCACGTCGACCGAGGGCCGCTGGGTCGCCAGGACCAGGTGGATGCCCGCCGCGCGCGCCTTCTGCGTGATCCGGACGATGGCGTCCTCGACGTCGCGCGGGGCGGTCATCATCAGGTCGGCCAGCTCGTCGACGATGGCCAGGATGTAGGGGTACGGGCGGTACACGCGCTCGCTGCCGGGCGGGGCGGCGATCTCGCCGGACTTCACCTTCTTGTTGAAGTCGTCGATGTGGCGGACCCGGTTGGCCTGCATGTCCTGGTAGCGCTGCTCCATCTCCTCCACCAGCCAGGTCAGCGCGGCGGCCGCCTTCTTGGGCTGGGTGATGATGGGCGTGATCAGGTGCGGGATGCCCTCGTAGGGGGTCAGCTCGACCATCTTCGGGTCGATCAGGATCATCCGCACCTCGTCCGGGGTGGCCCGCGCCAGCAGCGAGACCAGCATCGAGTTGACGAAGCTGGACTTGCCGGAGCCGGTGGAGCCCGCGCACAGCAGGTGCGGCATCTTCGCCAGGTTGGCCGTGATCATGTGGCCCTCGATGTCCTTGCCGAGGCCGACGACCATGGGGTGGCTGTCGGACAGGGCCGTGGTCGAGCGCAGCACGTCACCGAGGCGCACCATCTCGCGGTCGGCGTTGGGCACCTCGATGCCCACCGCGGACTTGCCGGGGATCGGGGCCAGCAGGCGCACGTTGTCGGTGGCCACCGCGTAGGCGATGTTCTTGGTCAGCGCGGTGATCTTCTCGACCTTCACCCCCGGGCCGAGCTCGACCTCGTAGCGGGTGACCGTCGGCCCCCGGGTGAAGCCGGTGACCTGGGCGTCGATGTTGAACTGGTCGAGCACGCCGGTGATGGCCTCGATCATCGCGTCGTTGGCCTTGGAGCGGGCCTTGGGCGCGTCGCCCGCGACCAGCAGCCCCGGGTCGGGCAGGGCGTAGTCGCCGTCGACGACGCGGGTGACGGTGATGGTGTCCGGGTCGCGCGGGGTGTCGGCGACCTGCGGGGTCTCCTTGACCTGTGGCTTGCCCTTGGCGCGCGCGGGCTTGGCCCGCGCGGGCTCGTCCAGCGGCAGGGCGGGCTGCTCCTGGGCCGTCTCCGCCTCGGCGTCGGCCTTGCGGGAGCGGCCCTTGCGCGGCTTGAGCGGCGGCTCGACCAGGTCGTCGGAGCCGAGGTCGAAGTCGTCGATGCCGAGGTGGCCGCCGTCGTCCTCGTCGTCGGGGCGGCTCAACTCGCGCAGCCGGGTGGGGATCTCGCGGACCGGGGTGCCGGTGAAGACCAGGATGCCGAAGCCGAGCACGAGCACCAGGACCGGCACCGCGACCCAGGCGGTGACGCCCTTGGCGAGCAGGCCGCCGGACAGGTAGCCCAGGGCGCCGCCCGCGAACATCCGGCCGTCGTTGGTCTCGGGCATCCCGGCGAACACGTGCAGCACGCCGAGCACGGCCAGCACGGCCAGCAGCGTGCCCACGGCGTAGCGGGGCCGCTTGTCCGGTTGCGGCTCCGAGCGCATCAGCACAACGCCGATCACGACCAGCGCGACCGGCACCACGACCGACAGCGCGCCGAACACCGTCCGCACCCCGATGGCCAGCCCCGCGCCGACGACGCCCGCCGCCCGCCACCACACGGCCGCGGCGAGGACGACGCCCAGGGCCAGCAGGGCGAAGGCCGCGCCGTCGCGGCGGTGGGCCGGGTCGAGCTCCTTGGTCCGGCCGATCGCGCGGGCCAGCGACCCGACGCCGCGGGCGAGCAGGCCGAATGCCGAAGCGACCGCGCCCTTCTTCGGCGGCGCGACGGGCTGGCGCGCGGGGGCCTTGCGGGCCGTGGCCCTCGCCGCGGGTTTGGCCGGGGCCTTCGCGGCGGGCTTGCGTGGGCCGCCCGAGGACGCCCGAGCCCTGGTGGTCCCGGTGTTCTTCGAGGTCGTGGAGCGGCTCGCCATGCCTACACGGTAGTCGCCCCAGCCCCTCCCGCACCGCACATCACCTGCGCCACCTGCGACGCGGGCGGCACACTCCCCGCGGGCGCGAGCGCGCGCGGGGGCGATCCACCCGGCTGACCAGCACCGTGCCATGCTCTGCGCCATGGTTGCGCTGCGAGGCGACGGCGATCGGGCGACACGCCGGAAGAAGGCCATCCACGACACACCGGCGGTCTGGCGGTTCCTCACCGCCCTCGACCGGGTCGTCGTCCGGGCCGTGGGCACGCTCGAGGTCACCGGTGAGTTCCCACCGCACCTGCTCGGCAAACCGGTGCTGGTCGCGGCCAACCACATCGGCATGTTCGACCCGATGGTCATCATGGCGGCCTCCGGCACCCAGGGCTTCCTGCCGCGCTTCATGCTCACCGCGGGCCTGATCGACGCCCCGGTCGTCGGCTGGTTCCTGCGCAAGAGCGGCCACCTGCGCGTCGACCGGGGCAAGGCCAACATCATCGAGGCCTTCACCGTCGCCATCGACACCCTCAGAACGGCCAGGGTGCCGCTGCTGGTCTACCCCGAGGGCCGGGTGACCCTGGACCCGGGCATGTGGCCGGAGAAGGGCAAGACCGGCGTGGCCAGGATGGCCCTGGGCGCCTCGGTCCCGGTCGTGACGATCAGCCAGTGGGGCGCCCACGAGGCCGTCTACTGGGGCTCGGAGACGGTCTCGGGCTGGAAGGACGTCAAGCCACTGCTGACCTCCTTCCTCAAGGCCATGCGCCGCCGTCCGGTCTTCAAGGTCCACTTCGGTGGCGAGGTGGACCTGTCCGACCTGACGGCGGGCAAGCCGGGGGACGCCATGCGGGCGCACAAGCGCATCATGCAGGCCATCACCGACGGCCTGGTGCCGTTGCGCGCGGACGAGCCGGACATGCCCGCCTTCCACGACCCCACCCGGCCCACCATCGCCAAGAGCCCCTGGAAGCCCACCGCCTGAGCCCGCGGCGCATTCCCCCGCCCGAATCCCATCCAGGCACCACCGCGGGTCGCCCGTGCGAATACCGACTCCACGATTCATCAACGCCCCGCACTCGGAATCGACGGTCGTAATTCCCGCGTTCAGCACTCCGGCGACGAACGAACCCAAAGGTGTGAGCCACCTGGTCGCGCCCGGCCTGCGCGGATTTGGCGAGGTCAGCCAACTTCAGCCACAA
Source organism: Actinokineospora pegani (assembly GCF_009745975.1). Classification (GTDB taxonomy): domain Bacteria; phylum Actinomycetota; class Actinomycetes; order Mycobacteriales; family Pseudonocardiaceae; genus Actinokineospora; species Actinokineospora pegani. The sequence continues at coordinate 49,588 of NZ_WHOL01000100.1, forward strand.
GGCCCGCCAACCAGCCCAGGTCTGCGGTTATCGGACCTCGACCGGTGCTGAACAGCCACCCGGACGGTGGAACGCACAGCGTGCACACGCGAACCTGATCGACTGTCAGTAAAAGTAAAGAGTTTGCCATCACCCGGACAGGCGTTTGCCCTACCCAGCGCTCGCCCGGCTCAATCGCCGTTGGCGCGCATTTTTTCCGCCTGCAACAGCATTTCTCCTGCGTGATGACCGGACGGTCTCGTCACACGTACGAGAGTTGGATCACACCCTATTGGGCTATCCGGGTGAATACTTGACAGCAGACTGCCCAATCGGAACGGTAGTGGGTAAAGATCTGTTTACTCGACGAACGCGACAACCTGTGTCATCTTCGTCACAATGAGCAAGCGATCGTTCTCGCTGCGCAACGACGCGCGCCCCTGCTAGATCCACCACCTGGAGGTCACCAATGGGTGCTGCACGCACCGACGCCCACGCCCCACCGCACCAGCGCTTGCGGTCGTGGTTCGTTGAGGACGCCCGGCACGACCTCCCAGCCTCGCTGGTCGTGTTCCTGGTCGCCGTCCCCCTCTCGCTCGGCATCGCCGCCGCCTCCGGCGCGCCGGTCATGGCCGGGCTCATCGCCGCCGTCATCGGCGGCATCGTCGCGGGCAGCCTCGGCGGCTCCGCGCTCCAGGTCAGCGGCCCCGCGGCCGGCCTGACCGTCGTCGTCGCCGGACTGGTCTCCCAGTTCGGGTGGGCTGTCACCTGCGCGATCACCGTCATCGCCGGTGCGCTGCAACTGCTGCTGGGCGCCTGCCGCATCGGCCGCGCCGCGCTCGCCATCTCCCCCACTGTCGTGCACGCCATGCTCGCGGGCATCGGCGTCACCATCGTCCTCGGCCAGCTGCACGTCCTCCTGGGCGGCGCGGCCGGGTCATCCGCCTGGGAGAACATCAGCGAGCTGCCCGCGCAGCTACTGGGCCTGCACAGCCCCGCCGCCTTCATCGGCCTCGGCGTGATCCTGCTGCTGCTGGTCTGGCCCAAGCTCCCCGCCAAGGTCCGGGCGGTCCCCGGCCCGCTGGTCGCGATCACGCTGGCCACCGCCGTGGCGGGTCTCGCCGCGCTGCAGGTGGCCCGGGTCGACCTGCCGGACAACCCGCTCTCGGCGATCAGCCTGCCCAGCCTGCCCGAGGGCCAGTGGGGCGCGTTCGCGCTCGGCGTGGTCACCATGACGATCATCGCCAGCGTGGAGAGCCTGCTCTCGGCCGTGTCGGTCGACAAGATGCGCGAGGGCCACCGCTCCAACCTCGACCGCGAGCTGATCGGCCAGGGCTCGGCGAACATGGCCTCCGGCCTGCTGGGCGGCCTGCCGGTCACCGGCGTCATCGTCCGCAGCTCCACCAACGTCCGCGCGGGCGCGCGCACCCGGGCCTCGGCGGTCATGCACGGCGTGTGGGTGCTGTTGTTCACCGCGCTGCTGGTCGGTCTGGTCGAGCAGGTGCCGATGGCCGCGCTGGCAGGCCTGCTGGTCCACATCGGACTGGCGCTGGTCAAGCCGGACGACATCCGCGCCGCCCGCAGGCACGGCGAGCTGCACGTCTACGTCATCACCGTGCTCGGCGTGGTGTTCCTGAACCTGCTCGAGGGCGTGCTCATCGGCGTCGCCGTCGCGGTGCTGGGCATGCTGCGCCGCGTGGTCTGGGCCCGGGTCCGGGTGGAGAAGGACGACGCCCCCGACCACTACTCGGTGATCGTCGAGGGCACGCTGAGCTTCCTGTCCGTGCCCCGGCTGTCGCGGGTGCTCGCCCAGGTCCCCGAGGGTGCGCACGTGGACGTGGAACTGGTGGTCGACTACCTCGACCACGCCGCCTACGAGCACCTGGCCACCTGGAAGGCCACGCACACCGGAGCGGGCGGCACCGTCGTGGTCGACGAGGTCGGCCTGGGCACCGAGCAGCGCTCGGCCCCGAAGCCGGGCAACCGCGTGTTCCTGGCCTGGTCGCAGTGGCAGGAGGGCGAGCCGGAGATCCCCGCGCAGACCCGCCGCGACCCCCTGGTCGAGGGCGCCCGCGAGTACCACAAGCGCAGCGCCCAGATGATCCGCCCGCAACTGGAGAAGCTGGCCTCCTCCCAGGCCCCGCACGCGCTGTTCCTCACCTGCGCGGACTCCCGCATCGTGCCCAACGTCATCACCACCTCGGGCCCCGGCGACCTGTTCACCATCCGCAACGTCGGCAACCTGGTCCCCCGCCACAACGAGTCCGACGACCAGTCGGTCCACGCGGCGGTCCAGTACGCGGTGGACAACCTGGACGTGTCCACGATCGTCGTCTGCGGCCACTCCCGCTGCGGCGCGATGACGGCGGCCATCGCCGACGGTGCCCTGGACGGACCCGTGGGCAAGTGGCTCCGCTGGGCCGAGACGAGCGTCCGCGCCTGGCGCGCGGGCCACGTCCTCGGCCGCGCGGCCGCCGACGACGGCTGGTCGGAGATCGATCAGCTCGCCATGGTCAACGTGGCGGTGCAGCTCGAGTCCCTGTCGGAGTTCCCGGAGGTGCGGGAGGCGGAGGTCAAGCTCGTCGGCCTCTTCTTCGACATCCCCACCGGGACCCTGCTGATGCTCGACGCAGGCGCCGAGCGATTCACTCCCATGCCGGGCGGCCGGGCGTCGCTGGTGCCCGCGTCGACCAACGGCGCGGCCACCCCGGTCACCGGGGTCATCACGGGCTAGCAGGCTGACCACACCGGTCCGGGTTCGTGCGAGGTGTCTCGCACGAACCCGGACCGGAGGTGCTGCTCGGGGGTCGCCAACCAGGCGACTCGGCCGCTGGGGCGGTCAGACCGGGATGACCGTCGGCACGATCATCGGCCTGCGCCGGTAGGTGTCGGCCACCCAGCGGCCCACCACGCGCCGGACCGACTGCGCGATCCGGTGGATGTCGGTGATGCCCTCGGACTCGGTGTGCGACAACTCCATCTCCACGAGGGACACCGCCGCGTCCAGCGCCTTCGGGTCGTCGGAGAAGCCGCGGCCGGAGACCGTCGGGGCCGAGACAGCGCGGCCGGTCTTCGAGTCCACGACGATGGTGATGGCGATGAAACCGCCCTCGCCCAACACCAGCCGGTCGGACAAGGTGGACTCGCCGACGTCACCCACCGACAGGCCGTCCACATAGACGTGTCCGACCTCGACGCGGCCGGAGATCGCGGCGCGGCCGTCGACCATGTCGACCACCACCCCGTCCTCGGCGATGACCACGCGGTCCTCGGACACACCGGTCTGCACCGCCAGGGCGGCGTTCGCGCGCAGGTGGCGCCACTCGCCGTGCACGGGCATGACGTTGGAGGGGCGGACGGCGTTGTAGAGGAACAGCAGCTCGCCCGCGGGAGCGTGGCCCGACACGTGGACCTTGGCGTTGCCCTGGTGGACCACCTCGGCGCCCAGCCGGACCAGGCCGTTGACCACGCCGAAGACGGCGTTCTCGTTGCCGGGGATCAGCGAGCTGGCCAGGACCACCGTGTCGCCGGGGCGGATGGAGATCTGGCGGTGCTCGCCGCGGGCCATGCGGGACAGGGCCGAGAGGGGTTCGCCCTGGGACCCGGTCGAGACGAACAGGACGCGCTCCTCGGGCATGGACATGGCCTCGTCGAGGTTGACCATCAGCCCCGCGGGGACGTTGAGCAGGCCCAGGTCGGCGGCGATGCCCATGTTGCGGACCATGGAACGGCCCACCAGCGCCACCTTGCGGCCGTGCTTGACCGCGACGTCGAGGACCTGCTGGACGCGGTGGACGTGGCTGGCGAAGCAGGCGACGATGACGCGCTGGCTGGCGCTGTTGATGACGCGGTCGATGACCGGGCCGATCTCGCGCTCGGGGACGACGAAGCCGGGGACCTCGGCGTTGGTGGAGTCGACCAGGAACAGGTCGACGCCCTCGTCGCCGAGCCGGGAGAAGCCCGCGAGGTCGGTGAGGCGGCCGTCGAGGGGCAACTGGTCCAGCTTGATGTCGCCGGTGTGCAGCACCACGCCCGCGGGGGTGCGGATGGCCACGGCGAGGGCGTCCGGGATGGAGTGGTTGACCGCGAAGTACTCGCAGTCGAACTCGCCGTAGGAGCCGGTGTCGCCCTCCTTGACCTCGCGCAGCACCGGGTTGAGGCGGTGCTCCTTGCACTTGGCCGCGACCAGGGCGAGGGTGAACCGGGAGCCGATGACGGGCAGGTCCGGCCGCAGGCGCAGCAGGAACGGCACCGCGCCGATGTGGTCCTCGTGGCCGTGGGTGAGCACCAGGGCGTCCACATCGGACATCCGATCCTCGATGGCGCGGAAGTCCGGCAGGATCAGGTCGACGCCGGGCTGCTGGTCCTCGGGGAACAGCACGCCGCAGTCGACGATGAGCAGGCGGCCGCCGTACTCGAACACGGTCATGTTCCGGCCCACCTCGCCGATGCCGCCGAGGGCGACGACGCGCAGCGCGCCGTCGGGCAGCGGGGGCGGGGGGTTTGCCGGCCACTTGCCCACGGTCGGGGCTGGCTGGCGCGGCGGGGTCTGGCTCACTGGTGGACCGTCCCTGCGGAGGTGTGGGTGGTGGTCGGGATGTAGGCGGCGTTCGCGTCGGCGCGGGCCACGCGGTCGGTGGCCATGTGCGCGTCCGGCGCGGAGGCCAGCGGCACGCCCGCCTCGGCGAGGTCGTGGGCGATGGCGCTGACCTGGTCCTCGGTGGCCGCGACCAGCGGCAGCCTGGGGTCGCCGACCTCGTGGCCGCGCAGCCGCATCGCGGCCTTGCTGAAGACCACGCCGCCGACCCGGCTGAACGCGGTGAGCACCGGCAGCAGGCCGTTGTGGATGTTGCGGGCGTTGGTGATCTCGCCCAGCTCGTAGTTGTCCACCAGCGTGCGCAGCCGCCCGGCGACGACGTGGCCGATGACGCTGACGCAGCCGACGCCGCCGATGGACAGCCACGGCAGGTTCAGCGCGTCGTCGCCGGAGTAGTAGGCCAGGTCGGTGCTGGCGATGACCTGCGAGCCCGCCAGCAGGTCGCCCTTGGCGTCCTTGACCGCCTGGATGCGCGGGTGCTCGGCGAGCCTGCGCAGCGTGTCGACCTCGATGGGCACGACCGAGCGCGGCGGGATGTCGTAGAGCATCGACGGCAGCCCGGTGGCGTCGGCGATGGCGGTGAAGTGCGCCAGCAGGCCCGCCTGGGAGGGCCGCGAGTAGTACGGGGTGACCACGAGCAGCCCGTGCGCGCCCGCGGCCTCGGCCTGGCGGGCCAGCTCGAGGCTGTGCGCGGTGTTGTAGGTGCCCACCGAGGCGACCACGGTCGCGCGGTCGCCGACGGCCTCCACCACGGCCCGCACCAGGTCGGACTTCTCCTGGTCGGAGGTCGTCGGCGACTCGCCGGTGGTCCCGTTGAGGACCAGGCCGTCGTTGCCGAGCTCCACCAGGTGCTCGGCGACGGCCTGCGCGCGGTCGAGGTCCACCGACCCGTCGGTGGAGAACGGGCTGACCATCGCGGTCAGCACCCGGCCGAACGGCCTGCCGGGGGCGGCGGTGGGACATGCGGTCATGGGTGTAGACGCTACCTGTAGGGCTCAGTTGGGCCGTTCACCACCTGAGTGATGTGACCCCGCGTTACCGTCGCGACCATGGCTGAGGACTCGTCCGCGCGCCCGGTTTTCGACTCCGACCCGGCGGACCCGCTCACCGACAGGGTCAAGGTCCTGCGCGGCGCGCCCGAGGGCACGCGCGACGTCCGGGTGCGGTTCCGGGCCGGTGGCGGCCTGCTCGGGCGCCGGACGGTGCGCCGGGACCAGGCCGACTCGGCGCTGCTGACCTACGTCGGCGGGGATGAGTACAAGCAGGAGGAGGTGTTGACGCTCGCGGGGGTGGACGAGTTCTTCGCGGAGGTGCGGGCGCGGGCCGCCGAGGAGGACGCGGTCGAGGCGGCCAAGAACGCCTGCGTGCACCTGCGGTGCCGTTATTGCGACGTGCGCGCGGAGTACCTGGGGACACGGACGTGGGTGGTCGGGGAGCCGACCATGACCGGGACGGCGCTGCGGTCGTTGAGCGAGGAGGCGGTCACGCAGCATGTCTACCGGTGTCCGCGGTGTGGGTTGCTGGAGTTGTTCGCTGAGGGGTTCCTGCGGCATCCGGTGCCGGAGGCCTGAGAGGCCGGGGTGTTCGCTTGGGCGGCTCGTCGGAATGGGGGCCGCCGGTCGGTCAGAAACCGCGCTTGAGGCCCTTGAGCCGGGCCACGCCGGTGTCGGAGCCCTCGAACTCCAGGACGCTCTGGTCGCGGCCGAAGGCCCACAGCAGGATCTCGCCGGGGGCGCCGGTCAGGGTCACCGGGTCGGGGCCGTTCTTGACCGTCGACCGGCGCTCGCCCGAGACCAGGGTGATGCCGACGGGGCTCTTGCGGAGGAGGACCTTGCCCATGCGGCCCAGGGTGGCCCAGATGGCGGCGTCGCGGCGGGGGTCCGCGGGGCGGGGGGTCCAGGTGGGGGTCGCTCGGCGGACGTCCTCGTGGTGGACGTAGTACTCGGTGGTGTTCACCAGGTTGTCGAGGGGGTTGAACGGGGACCAGACCGGGGGGCCGGTGCGGATCAGCTCGACGATCTGCTCCCACGGCTTGTCGAGGTAGGACTTGGTGACCTTGTCCAGGTAGCCCGAGAACACGGGCAGCAGGATGCCGGGGGCGGCGTCCAGGCGGCGCTCGCGAATGACCAGGTGCACGGCGAGGTCGCGCGTGGTCCAGTCACCGCACAGCGTCGGCGCGTCCGGTCCGACTGCGGTGAACAGGTCGCAGAGCTGTGCGCGTTCGTCCTTGGCGACACCCATGGGCAGACCCTACCGGCGGTCGGTGGCCGCCGGGCAGGGCGACCGGGTCACTTGCTGTACTTGGTGAGGACCGTCTTGGTCAGGAACGCCCCGCTGGGGTCGTAGACGACGCAGAAGGTCTCGTACCGGTTGCTGATGTCATCGTCCTCCCAGACCGCCTGGGAGGGGTAGACGACGGCGAAGGCGAGCTTGCCGTCCGCGTGCTTGGTGGGGTCGACCCGCTCGGTGTTGAACAGCCAGGTGCAGAAGCCCTCGGCCGCGCCCTTCACCCGGTCGCCGTTGTAGGTCAGGTCGTAGGAGGTGCTGAGCGGGCTGAACGAGCCGAACACCTCGATCTTGTGCGGCTTGTCGCAGTCGCTGCCGCTCGAGGAGTAGCCCGCGTTCATCTGCAGCGGGTTGTTGCTGCAGTAGCCCTCGCGGAGCTCGAACTCGGTGAGGTCGCCGCCCGGGCCGTAGGAGTAGGTCTGCACCACGTTCTCGGCGTCCGCCGACGGGATGAACGCCTCGCGCAGGAAGATGCCCGCGACCAGGCCGACGACGGCCAGCACACCGGCGATGACCAGGGCGGTCTTCGTCCTGACCCGTCCCCCCTGTCCGGCGGCCACCAGGTGGGTGGCGTTCGGCGGGGTGGGCGGGATGTAGTGGGTCTGCGTCGGCACCGGGCCGGAGTGCGCGGCCACCGGGCCCGACGGGGGGCCGTTGCGCACGTGGCCGAGCAGGCTGCGCACCTGCGGGCCGGTGAGGCGGCCCTGCGGGGTGCCGTTCATCAGGCCGGTGATGATCGAGGCGAGCGCGCCCTGGGCCCTGGTGAGGTACGGAACCTCGGCCAGGATGGCGTGCATGGTGGCCGCGGTGGTGGTGCGCTCGAACGGCGAGTAGCCCTCGACGGCGAAGAACAGCACCGCGCCCAGCGCCCACAGGTCCGACGAGCCCTGGGCCTCCTCGCCGCGGATGCGCTCGGGGGCCATGTAGGTCGGCGAGCCGATGAGCATGCCGCTGCTGGTCAGCCTCGGGTCGTCGAGGGACTGGGCGATGCCGAAGTCGGTGAGCTTCACCCGGCCGTTGCGGGCGAGCATGATGTTCGACGGCTTGACGTCGCGGTGCACGATCCCGGCCTGGTGCGCGGCCTCCAGCGCGGACAGCAACTGCTCGGCCAGCACCGCGACCTGGTCCTGGGGCAGCGGCCCGCGCTCCTTGACCACGTCCGACAGCGTGGGGGCCTGGATCAGCTCCATCACGATGTAGGTCGCCCCGGCCTCCTGGACCACGTCGTAGACGGTGACCACGGCCGGGTCGTTGAGCCTGCCCGCGGTGCGCGCCTCGCGCAGCACGCGCTCCTCGAAGACCTTGCGCTCGGCGTGCGGCACGCCGTCGGGCAGGTGCAGCTCCTTGATCGCCACCTGCCTGCCGATCATGCGGTCCTCGGCCAGCCACACCACGCCCATGCCGCCGCGGCCCAGTTCCGACTGGACCACGTACCGGCCCGCGACCACGCGCTGCCCCGGCTGCCTGCCGTGCTGTGTCACGGCGGGGCCCTGCTCCTGCGTCACCCATCCACCTCCTGCGAACGCGGGGATAGTAACCGTGCCCCGCTCGCCGGTTCAGTCGTTCGGCGGATGCACTTCGTGTCCTGCCTCGCGCAACGCGCGCACTGCGCGGTCCAGCACGGCGTCGCGGACCAGGATGTGGTCGGTGTCGAAGGTCGACAGCGCGAACAGCGAGACCCCGGCGGCGGCCAGCGACCCGGCCAGCGAGGCCATGATCCCGGTCAGGCTGAACTCCAGCGGCCCGCGCACGGTCAGCAGCCGCCAGCCCGGCTCCGCGCGCCCGGCGTCCGGGGCGTGCCCGGCCGGGGCGACCACCGAGATCTCGGTGACGCTGCTGGTGATCGAGACCAGGCCGGGGGCGGCGAACACCGCCGGGTCGACCGGGGCGCCCCGGTCGAGCCGGGTGATCGTGTACAGCCCGTCGACCACGTCGACGACCAGGCGCTTCACCGGCTCAGCCCTCGGCGACGAGCGGGCTGGAGGCCACGTCGGTGCCGTCGGGCAGCGCGGTGATGGCGAAGTCGGCGAACGCGCCGGGCGCGGCCTTCTGGAGCTGGCGCAGGCACTCCACCGCCAGGGCGCGGATCTCGACGTCGGCGTGCTCGGTGGCGCGCATGGCGATGAAGTGCCGCCAGGCGCGGTAGTTGCCGGTGACCACGATGCGGGTCTCGGTGGCGTTGGGCAGGATCGACCGGGCCGCCTGGCGGGCCTGCTTCTTGCGCAGGGTGGCGCTGGGCGCGTCGGCGAACTTGGCCTCGAGGCCCTTGAGCAGCGAGTTGTAGGCGTCCTGGCTGGCCTGGGCGGCCTCGAGGAACTGCGCGTGCAGCTCGGGGTCGGAGGCGATGACGTCCGGCTCGACCATGGCCGCGGACTTCTCCGGCACGTAGCGCTGCGAGAGCTGCGAGTAGGAGAAGTGGCGGTGCCGGATCAGCTCGTGGGTCAGCGACCGGGAGATGCCGGTGAGGTAGAACGACACGCTGCCGTGCTCGAGCACCGACAGGTGGCCGACCTCGATGATGTGGCGCAGGTAGCCCTCGTTGGTCGCGGTGGCCGGGTTGGGCTTGGTCCACGACTGGTAGCAGGCGCGCCCGGCGAACTCGGCCAGCGCCTCGCCGCCGTCGGCGTCGGTGGACCAGGGGACGTCCTCCGGCGGGAAGAACTCCGTCTTGGCGATGAGCCGCACCCGCACCCGCACCGTCTCGGTCACCCGTCGATCCCTCGCTCCGCTGTCGATCACCGACCGGGGGCGAACGCCGCCCCGGCTCCGCCTGCCAGCCTAAAGGGCGTGGCGCGGTCGGCGGAGCCGGGGCGCGGCCGGGACTCAGGGCCGCGCGAAGGTGACGGTGAGGTCGCCGGAGCCGGTGCGCCCGCGCACCCGCAGGCCCGGCTTGGCCGCGGGCTCCTCGTGGCTCAGCGGCAGGTCGTTGCTGACCGTGCCCGCGCCGGAGGTCAGGTCGAACTCGGCAGGGGTGCCCCGCGCGACCGCGACGGTGAGGCCGCCGGTGCCGGTGGACAACTCCACCTGGCCGCTGCGCGCGTCGGCGACGGTGATCGTCCCGGTGCCGCTGCGGACCATGACGTCGCCCTCGACCCGGCCCAGGTGCACGTCGCCGCCGCCGGTGGTGATGCTCGACGGGCCCGAGACCGCGCTGACCTCGACGTCGCCGGAGCCGCTGCGGGCGCGCACGCCCGAGGCGACCGGTCCGACGCGCACCGCGCCGGTGCCGTTGGTCACCTGCACCGGGCCGCTGGCGCGCTCGACGTCGACCACGCCGGAGCCGCTGGTGGCCCTGACCCGGCCCGCCTCGCCCACAACCGTGATGGAGGCGCCGCCGCCCACGACGACCACCTCGGACCCGGTGTGCGCCAGGACCGTGACGCCCAGCGGAATGGCCCGCAGCGGCATGCTCTTGGACGAGCGGACCGTCAGCCTGCCCGCGCCGAACTCGACCTGGGTCCTGGCGACGGCCTCGGTGGGCGCGTCGGCGGCGTCGGACTGCTCGCCCAACTGCCCGCCGACCCAGCTCAGCAGGGACGACACGCCCTCCATCCACGGGGTGGCGGCCTCCGGGGCGTGCCGGACCTCGACCTGCACGCCCGGCTCGTCGACCAGCCGGACCTCCACCAGGCCCGCGGCGATGCCGATGTCGACCTGGACCGGGCCCTCGGCCTCGAACGCCTCGATGCGCGTGCTCATCCCTGGTACCAGCCCTTCACCTCGGCGCCGGTGCCGCCCGGGTCGGCGTCCGCCGCGCGCCGCTGCTGCTGGTCTTGGCCGCCGTGCTTGCCGAAGCCCTTGGACAGCGCGCCCTGCACGGCCTGCTGGACGTAGGTGTTGAGCGAGACGCCCTGCTTGGACGCGGCGTGCTCGGCCTTGGTCTTGAGCTCCTCGAACAGCCGCAGCGTCATCCGGCTCATGTCGCCCGCCGCGGTGGCGACGGGGGTGAGCGGGACCTCGGGCTCGGGTTCGGGCTCCGGGTGCGGCTCGGCCGGGCGCGGCCTGCTGGTCGCGGTGACCGCCACCCGGACGTCGCGGCCGTCGAGGCGGACCTCGACGACGTGGTCGGGCAGCTCGGCGGTCACCTCGGCGGCCAGGTCGGACAGCGCGTTCATGATGGCCAGCCGGGCCGCGGGCTCCAGCGCGGCGCCCAGCACGGTCGCGGCGCGGCGGGTGCTCTCGTCACCCGCCGCCGCCGTGGTGGTCAGGTCATCCCGCAGAGCGGTGATGTACGGGCTCAGATCCATGACACCACTATGACACCGCTTTTGACACCTGTCGAGGAATCGTGACGTCAGAAATGGTGTCGCGGTGATGTCAAACGGCGTTTCGGAGCGAAGCGGCCAAATCGCCCCGCTCACCGACCCAGATCCGGTCCAGGCCCTGCCAGTCCGCCATGAGCCGCAGCTCCTCGGCCAGCTCGCCCGCGACGCGGGTGGTGTCGGCCCCCTCTTCGGCGAACGAGCCCTGGACCCGCAGGGTTCCCGCGGCGCGGTCGGCCTTGAGGTCCACCCGGGCCACCAGCTCGCCGTCGAGCAGGAAGGGGAACACGTAGTACCCGTGCACCCGCTTGGGCTCCGGGACGTAGATCTCGATGCGGTAGTGGAAGCCGAACAGCCGCAGGGCGCGGTCGCGCTCCCAGATCAGCGGGTCGAACGGGCACAGCAGCGCCCGGCCCCGCACCTCGCGCGGGGCGCGCGCAGCCGGGTGGCGGTAGGCGGGCGCGCGCCAGCCCTCGACCGCGACCGCCTCGAGCAGCCCCTCCTCGACCAGCTCGGCGACCGCCTGCTTGGACTGGGCGGGCTGGAGGCGGTAGTAGTCGCGCAGGTCCTTCTCGGTGCCGATGCCGTGCGCGAGCGCGGCGCGCAGGGTCAGCCGCCGGGCGCACTCCTCGTCGTCCGGGGTCTGGGCGAGGGCCTCGGCGGGCAGCACCCGCTCGGGCAGGTCGTAGTGGCGCTGGAAGCTCCTGCGGGTGCCCGTGGTCAACTCCCCCACCCCGAACAGGTACTCGCACACGTGCTTGACGTCGGACCGGTTCCACCAGCCGCCCTTGACCTTGGGCACCGCCCCGCCCAGCGCCGCCTCCAGCGCGCCCGCGGCGATCGGCCCCTGCTCGCGCACGGTCGCCAGCACGTCCTCGACCAGACCGGGCGACTTCTCGCGGATGGGGGCCAGGTGGTGGGCGTAGCGCTGCTCGTAGCCGCGCATCCGCCAGCGGAACAGCGGCCAGTCCTCGGCCGGGATCAGGCTCGCCTCGTGCGCCCAGTACTCGACCAGCAGCCGGGGCCTGCGCGCGCTGTGCGACCACGCGGCCTCGTCGACGAGGTCCTGGTCGTAGGAGCCGAGCCGGGCGAACAGCGGCATGTAGTGCGCGCGGACGGCCACGTTGACCGAGTCCAGTTGCAACAACTGCACCCGGCTCAGCGCCTTCTGCAGGTGCTTGCGCGTGGGGCGGCCGCTCGGGCGGGGGTCGGCGAAGCCCTGCGCGGCGAGGGCGGTGCGGCGGGCGGTGTCGGCGGAGACTGTCTGCACAACGGCGGTCACGGTGCTGATGCTGCCAGTGACCACCGACAACCCGGCACCAGATAGGTTCACGCCATGGCCGATGCCGCTGTCCGCCCCGCGACCCCGGGCGACGCCGCCGAGATCGCCCGCATCCAGGTCGAGACCTGGCGCACCGGGTTCGCCGACCTCCTCCCCGCGCTCGTGCTGGCGGGCCTGGACGTCGACGCGGCGGCCGAGCAGTGGCGGGCGGCGGTGGCCCAGGGCCCGGCGACGGTGCTGGTGGCCACCGAGGGCAACTGGGTGGTCGGGTTCTGCTCGGCGGGCCCGTCGCCGGAGTCGGAGTCGGCCGCGGCCAACGACGTCCCGGTCCCGGACGCCTCGACGGTCGCCCTGGTGGGCTCCCTGCTGGTCGAGCCGCGCTGGGGCAGGCGCGGGCACGCGGGGCGGCTGTTGGCCACGATGGCCCAGCGGCTCCGGGCGGGCGGCGCGACGCGCGGGATCGCGTGGGTGCCGGTGCGCAACACCGCGTCGCTGGAGTTCTACCGGCGCGCGGGCTGGGCGCCCGACGGCGTGGTGCGGACGCTGGACGCCGACGGACAGCCACTGCGTGAGCTGCGTCTCACCGGATCGTTGGACTTGGCTCTGCACTAGGCGCGGGAGGTGGTTGACTCGGTCCCGGTTGATCATGATCCCGTGGAACGGAGTCACCGCGTGCCCCCCAGCGAGTTCCTCGACCGCAAGCTCACCCGCCGGTTCCAGACCTACGACCTCGACGGCAACGGCCACCTGGAGCGGGCGGACTTCGACCGCGCCCGCGACAACCTGGCGGCGGAGTACGGACTGGCCGCCGAAGACCCCAGGGTGACCCGCCTGGGCGAGTTGATGACGGGGCTGTGGGAGCACCTGCTCGGCGTCGCCGACACCGACTCCGACCAGCGCGTCTCCGAACAGGAGTACAAGCGCGCCTTCGCCGCGGGCCTGCTGGAGACCCCGGAGAACTTCGACTCGGTCTACCAGCCGTTCCTCGACGCGGTCATGGCCATCGCCGACACCGACGGCGACGGCGCGCTCACCGCCGAGGACGAGGTCCGCTGGACCCGCGGCCTGATGGCCCTGCCCGAGGCCGACGCCCGCGAGGTCCACCGCCGCCTCGACACCGACGGCGACGGCCGCGTCGGGGTGCGCGAACTGCTGTCGGCCATTCGCGAGTACTACTTCGACGACTCGCCCGGCTCGGCGGGCGAGTACCTGCTCGGCCCGCTCCCCCGCGGCTGAGGCGCCCCCGCTGGTGCCGGACCCGGCCCGATCCGCCCCCGGGTCCGGTACCGTCGGTGGCCGACCGCTCCCGGGAAAGGTGGTGTCCGCGTGGCGCTGGCTTGGCTCGGCCTGGCCATGGGCATCGCCTTCGGCTCCGCCCTGGTCCCGTTCATCAGCATCGAGCTGTTCGTGATCGGCATGGCCGCGCAGGAGCCCCAGGTCTCGTGCCTGCTGCTGGGCTTGGTCGTCGCCATCGGCCAGGTGGGCGGCAAGCTGCTCTACTACTACGCCGGGCGCGGGTCGATCCGCCTGCCCGCGTTCCTGCACCGCGAGGCCCGGCCGATGACCGCCCGCCGGGAGCGGTGGCACGTGCGCACCAAGCGCCTCCGCTCCTGGGTCGCGGTGCTGCGCGCCAAGTGCGAGCGCCACCCGCACTGGATGGTCGGCGCCTACAGCGTCAGCTCCGTGGTCGGGCTGCCGCCCTACATGGCGACGGTGGTGCTGGCGGGCCTGGTCCGGATGCGGCTCGCGACCTTCATCAGCGCGGGCCTGGCGGGCCGGTTCATCCGGTTCAGCCTGCTGGCCGCCTCCCCCGCCCTGTTCACCGGCTGGCTCTTCTAGGCCCTGCTCCTACCGACCCTTGACGACCAGGCGGTCCAGCAGGTCCGCCGTGGCGGCGGCCACGGCGTCGACGGCGGCCTCGAAGGCCTCGGCGTTGTGCGCGGCCGGGGCGCGGAAGCCCGAGATCTTGCGCACGTACTGCAACGCGGCGGCGCGGACGTCATCGTCGCCCGGGTCCTCGGTGAACGGGGGGCGGAGGGTCTTGATGCTGCGGCACATGGGACCCATCATGCGCCGGGCCACCGACATTCCGCAGATCCCTCGCGACGTCGACCAGGACGACCCGGACGGCAAAGCGGAGACCAGCAGGCCTGGGCCTGCTGGTCTCCGCCGTCGTGATCAGTTGTCCGAGTTGGTTGCTCCCGTTCGCGGGGGGGCGGGGTCAGCCCTGGTTGGCTGCCGCCTCGTCGGTGTGGGCGCAGCCGGGGGCGCCGATGTCGTGCAACTCGCGCCTGCCCGGCACGCGCGAGTACGACGGGCAGAGGCACGCGCCGACGGAGTCGTCGTAGAGCCCGTCGTCTTCGGCCAGCGTCTCGTTGGCGTTCACTCGTCCGCCTTCGGGGGTGAAGGGACCTGTGCGATGGCGATGCTAGCGCCGCCGCCACCGTGGGCGAAGATCATTGGAGATGATCAGCCCCGGTTCAGCAGGTACGCCACCTCGGTGCGCCATTTCCCCATGTCAGGCTCGTGCGCGGGGTCGGTGAGATAAGTCTCGAAACGACCGGCCCACACCCCGTCACGGACGTCGAAGTACTCGCCGGTGCGGTCGGACCACTCGTCGAGGCGGTCGAAGGTCTCGCGGATGGTGTCCGGGCTGCCCTCGTGCACGGCCACGGCGTAGTCGCCCTCGGGGACCTCCTGGGCGGTGACCCGCCCGTCGCCCTCGACCGGCTCGGCGACCGGCCAACCGACCTCGACATCGATCACGCCCGCCTCGTCGACCTGGTGGTAGCGGTACATCGGCGGTCCGACGACCGCGACACCCCGCTCGGCCAACCAGCCCTGGACCTCCGGCAGCAGGGCGTTGACCCGGCCCCACTCCGACAGCGGGGCCTGCGTGCGGATGCCCGCGTAGTGCTTCGGCGGGCGGTACTCGATCTGCGGCTCGCTCATGCGGGGGAGGGTAGCGACCCGGACCGACAGATCAGGTGCTCTCCCGGTAGCGCTCAAGCCACTCGACCAGGGCCCCCGGGTGCGCGAGGGCGGGCAGGTGGCCGCCCTCCATCTCGTCCGGGGTGATGCCGAGGCGCTCGCGGGTGACGCGGCGCTGGAACGCCAGCGGGAACAGCCGGTCGTCGCGGCAGACCAGCACCCTGGTCGGCACGTCCGGCCACGCGGCCAGCGGCCACGGGTCGGCGAACGGCCGGTCGGACTGGTCGATCGGCGGGGCGGCCAGCACCTCGTCGAGCACGTCCGGGGGCAGGTCGTGCAGGAAGGTGACCACCGGGTCGAAGGGCGCGTCCGGGTCGCGCCCCGCGGCCAGGTCGGCCGCCCGCTGCGCCTCGGGCTGCCCGGTCGCCGCCCACCACTGCCCGCCGGTCTCCCCCGGCGCCGGGATCATCGCCGCGACCAGGACGAGCAGCGCCACGTCGGCCCGGGTGGCCGCGACCGGGGCGGACAGCCCGGCCATGGACTGCGCGACGAGGATGACGCCCGAGCGGTCGCCGATGGCCTCGACGATCGTGTCGACGTAGGCGCCCAGCCCGGCCTCCGGGTCGGCCGCAGGCAGGTCGGGGGTGATCACCTCGTGGCCGCGGGCCTCCAGCAGCGGGCGCACCCGGTTCCAGTGGGCGGAATCCGACCCGGCGCCCGGGACCAGCACGTAGGTGCTCAAACCTGCGCCAACTCCAGGGCCTTGCGCATCGCGTCCCGCGCGCGGGACCGGTCGCCCGCCACGTCGTAGGCCACGGCCAGCCGGTACCAGGACCGCCAGTCGTCCGGGGCCTGCTCGGCCGCGGCGCGCTGGGTCTCGAACCAGGCGTCGGCCGCCGACCGGTCGACCCGGCCCGAGGGCGTGCGCGGCAGGTCCAAGGTGTCGGGCAGGCCGTCCTCGGCGGCCAGGCGCCTGCCCAGCTCCGAGGTGCGCACCCCGAACCGCAGCGTCGACCACACGATCCACGCCCCCACCACGGGCAGCAGCACGACCCCCACGCCCAGCGCGACCGCGATCGGCGACCCGTCGCGGAACAGGGCCAGCGCCCGACCGCCGAGCAGGACGAAGTAGACGACCAGGACGGCGCTCAGGATTACCGAGACGGTGCGTGCGGACACCCGGGGATCGTACGTCGGCTAGAGGTCGAGCAGGTTCTCGAGGCCCACGGTCAAGCCGGGCCTGCCCAGGATCTCGCGCACGCCGTGCAGCACGCCGGGCATGAAGCTGGTGCGGTCCAACGAGTCGTGCCGAATGGTCAGGGTCTCCCCCTGGCCGCCGAACAGGACTTCCTGGTGCGCCACCAAACCCCGCAACCGCACCGAGTGCACCCGCACGTCGTCGACCAGCGCGCCGCGCGCGCCATCCACTTCGGACGTGGTGGCGTCGGGCGCCGCGCCGAGCCCGGCGGCCTGCCGGGCCTGGGCGACCAGCCGGGCGGTGTGCGCCGCGGTGCCGCTGGGCGCGTCGGCCTTGCGGTTGTGGTGCAGCTCGATGATCTCGACGGTGTCGTAGTACTTGGCCGCGAGCGCGGCGAAGCGCATCGACAGCACCGCGCCCAGGGCGAAGTTCGGCGCGAGGAGCACGCCCAGCCCCGGCTTGTCCGCGAGCCACCGGGTGAGCGTGGCGACCTTGGCGTCGTCGAACCCGGAGGTGCCGACGACGGCGTGGATGCCCTGGTCGAGGCAGAACCGCAGGTTGTCCATCACCACGTCGGGGTGGGTGAAGTCGACGACCACCTCAGCCCCGGCGTCGGCGATGTCGAGCATCCGGTCGCCGGTGTCGACCGCGGCCACCACCCGCGTGTCGTCCGCGGCCTCCACGGCGCGCACGACCTCCGCGCCCATGCGGCCGCGGGCGCCGAGCACGCCGACGCGGATCGGGTTGTCCGCGGCGCGGGAACGCGTCGTCATCGGTTCACCTCGGGGGATCAGAGCTGGAAAGGGAGGTCGGAGAGGGTCTCGTAGGGGCCGACGACGGCCCCGGCGAGCGGGCGGGTGAGCAGGTCCCCGGCCAGCGCCGCGACGTCCTCGGCGGTGACGGCGGCGATGCGCTCCAGGGTCTGCTCGACGGTGAGGTAGTCGGCGTAGGCCAGCTCGCCCTTGCCGATGCGCGACATCCGGGAGCTGGTGTCCTCCAGGCCCAGCACCAGGCCGCCGCGCAACTGGCCCTTGCCGCGCGCCACCTCGGCGTCGGACAGGCCGTGCGCGGCCACGTCGGCGAGCACCTCGCGGATCACGCCCGCGACCTCACCGAGCCGGTCGGGCTGGCAGCCCGCGTAGACCGACAGGTGGCCGCTGTCGGCGTAGGACGCCACCGACGAGTACACCTGGTAGGCCAGGCCGCGGCGCTCGCGGACCTCCTGGAACAGCCGGGAGCTCATGCCCCCGCCCAGGGCGGCGTTGAGCACGCTGAGGACGAACCGGCGCTCGTCGTGCCGGTCGATCGCGCGCACGCCGAGCATCAGGTGCGCCTGCTCGGTGTCGTCGGTGTGCAGCACCAGCTCCGGCTTGGCGGCGAAACGGGCCCGGCCCACGCGCGGGGGCAGCGGGGCGCGCTCGCCGGTGAGCCGGTCGCCGAGGGCCTTGCGGACCTGGGCGAGCACCTGCCGGTGGGTGATGTTGCCCGCGACGGCGAGCACCATCTTCGGCAGCGTGTAGCGGCGCCGGTAGAAGCCGTTGAGCGCGGTCCGGCTCATGCCGGTGATCGAGTCCTCGGTGCCCAGCACCGGGCGGCCCAGCGCGTGGCCGGGCATGAGCGCCTCGCAGAACGCGTCGTGCAGCAGGTCCTCGGGGTCGTCGTCGCGCATGGCGATCTCCTCGAGCACCACTCCGCGCTCGGTCTCCACGTCGGACTCGGCGCACAGCGCGTCGAAGACCACGTCGGACACCAGGTCGACCGCCAGCGGCAGGTCCTCGTCGAGGACGTGCGCGTAGTAGCAGGTGTGCTCCTTGGCGGTGAACGCGTTGAGCTCGCCGCCGACGGCGTCGATCTCCTCGGCGATGGCCGCGGCGGAGCGCTTGGCCGTCCCCTTGAACAGCAGGTGCTCGAGGTAGTGCGCGGCGCCCGCGACCGGTCGCGGCTCGTCGCGCGAGCCGACGCCGACCCAGATGCCGATGGAGGCCGACCGCACGCCGGGGACCTGCTCGGTGATGACCCGCAGGCCGCCGGGCAGCAGGGTGCGCCGGACCTCGGCGTCGCCGGTGCGCTCCAGCACGACGGTGCTGCCCGGCTTCTGCAGGTGCCCCTGGACGCGGGACGGGGTGCGGGAGGGACCGCGGCCGCGGGCGCCGGTGGCGCCCGCGGCCGTAGTGGAGCGGTTGGCCACTAGGCGTTGGCCGCCTCGGTGTCCGGGGTCTCCACGGGGGCGTCCGCGCCGTTGGCGTTCTCGGCGCTGTCCTCGTCCACCAGGATCAGGCTGATCTTGCCGCGCTGGTCGATGTCGGCGATCTCCACGCGCAGCTTGTCGCCGACGTTCGCGACGTCCTCGACCTTGTTGACGCGCTTGCCGCGGCCCAGCTTGGAGATGTGGACCAGACCGTCCTTGCCCGGCAGCAGGGAGACGAAGGCGCCGAAGGCGGCGGTCTTGACGACCGTGCCCAGGAACCGCTCGCCGACCTTGGGCAGCTGCGGGTTGGCGATGGCGTTGATCAGGTCGATCGCCGCCTCGGCGGACGGGCCGTCGGCCGCGCCGACGTAGATCGTGCCGTCGTCCTCGATGGAGATGTCGGCACCGGTCTGCTCGGTGATCGAGTTGATCATCTTGCCCTTCGGGCCGATGACCTCGCCGATCTTGTCGACCGGGATCTTCACCGAGGTGACGCGCGGCGAGAACGGGCTCATCTCGTCCGGGCCGTCGATGGCCTCGGCCATGACCTCCAGGATGGTCAGGCGCGCGTCGCGGGCCTGGCCCAGGGCGGCGGCCAGCACTTCGGAGGGGATGCCGTCGAGCTTGGTGTCGAGCTGCAGCGCGGTCACGAACTCCTTCGTGCCCGCGACCTTGAAGTCCATGTCGCCGAAGGCGTCCTCGGCGCCGAGGATGTCGGTCAGCGCCACGTAGCGCGTCTCCCCGTCGACCTGGTCGGAGACCAGGCCCATGGCGATGCCGGAGACCGGCGCCTTGAGCGGGACGCCTGCGTTGAGCAGCGACATGGTCGACGCGCAGACCGAGCCCATCGAGGTGGAGCCGTTGGAGCTCAGCGCCTCGGAGACCTGGCGGATCGCGTAGGGGAACTCGTCGCGCTTGGGCAGCACCGGCATCAGCGCGCGCTCGGCGAGCGCGCCGTGGCCGATCTCGCGCCGCTTGGGCGAGCCCACGCGGCCGGTCTCGCCGGTGGAGAACGGCGGGAAGTTGTAGTGGTGCATGTAGCGCTTGTGGGTCTCCGGCGACAGCGAGTCGATCTGCTGCTCGAGGCGGAGCATGTTCAGCGTGGTGACACCCAGGATCTGGGTCTCGCCGCGCTCGAACAGGGCCGAGCCGTGCGCGCGCGGGATGAGCGCGACCTCGGCGGACAGGCCGCGGATGTCGGTCAGGCCGCGGCCGTCGATGCGCACCTTGTCGCGCAGGATGCGCTGGCGGACGAGCTGCTTGTTCAGCGAGCGGAACGCCGCGCCGACCTCCTTCTCGCGGCCGTCGAAGGCGCCGCCCTCGACCGCGCCGACCTTGACCAGGGTCTCGGCCTTGATCGCGTCCAGGCGCGACTCGCGCTCCTGCTTGTCGCCGATGGTCAGCGCCTGGGCCAGCTCGTCGGAGGCGGCGGCGGTGACGGCCTCGAGCGCGTCGGGCTGGTAGGCCGGGAACGTCGGGTAGTCGCGGGTCGCCTTGGCCGCGTGCGCGGCCAGCTCGGCCTGCGCGTCGCAGAGCGTCTTGATGAACGTCTTCGACGCCTCGAGGCCCGCGGCCACGATCTCCTCGGTGGGGGCCTGCTGGCCCTCGCCCACCAGGTCGATGACGTTGTCGGTGGCCTCGGCCTCGACCATCATGATCGCGACGTCGTCGTTGACAGTCCGGCCCGCGACAACCATGTCGAACACGGCCGTCTTGAGCTGGTCGTGGGTCGGGAACGCGACCCACTGGCCCTCGATCAGGGCGACGCGGACGGCGCCGATCGGGCCGGAGAACGGCAGGCCCGCGAGCTGGGTGGAGGCGGACGCGGCGTTGATGGCCACCACGTCGTAGAGGTCCTGCGGGTTGAGCGACTGCACGGTGATGACGACCTGGATCTCGTTGCGCAGGCCGTCCACGAAGGACGGGCGCAGCGGGCGGTCGATCAGGCGGCAGGTCAGGATCGCGTCCGTGGACGGACGGCCCTCGCGGCGGAAGAACGCGCCGGGGATGCGGCCCACGGCGTACATGCGCTCCTCGACGTCCACCGTGAGGGGGAAGAAGTCGAAGTGCTCCTTGGGCTGCTTGGAGGCGGTGGTCGCCGACAGCAGCATGGTCTCCTCGTCGAGGTAGGCCACGACGCTGCCCGCGGCCTGGCGCGCCAGGCGGCCGGTCTCGAAGCGGATGGTGCGCGAGCCGAACTTGCCGTTGTCGATGACAGCGGTCGACTCGTGGACGGTGGTGTCCGTCATGTAGTTGGTGCTCCTCGTTTGTTCCGGGCGCGCAGTGCCACTCGAGCACGGGGTCGCGGTTCGGACGAGGCCGGTCTTCGATCGAAGTCCACGGGACACCGTGTCCCGGAGACCACTACCGAGGACCGGCGAACTGGTCCCGTACCTCGCGTGGCGTCGTGCTCGCCCTGATTCGTCTTCGCTAGCTGTTCAGTTCTGTCTTCTGTTCGAGTACCACCCGCGAGGGGGTGGAACACCCGGGGGGAGCGACCGATTCGGCCTCTCCCCCCGGGGTCGTGCTCAGCGGCGCAGGCCGAGGCGCTGGATCAGCGACCGGTAGCGCTCGATGTCCACCTTGGTCAGGTAGTTGAGCAGGCGGCGACGACGGCCGACCAGCAGCAGCAGACCACGACGGGAGTGGTGGTCGTGCTTGTGCTCCTTGAGGTGCTCGGTGAGGTCCTTGATGCGCTTGGTGAGCAGCGCGATCTGGGCCTCGGGCGATCCGGTGTCCGAGTCGTGCACGCCGTACTCGGTGAGGATCGTCTTCTTCTGGTCTGTGGTCAGTGCCACTTGTCGTGCTCCTGCTTCGTGATGTCCCGTGCGGCCCGGACCGGGAAACCCCGTCCCGGGTGAGTCGGTACCGGCCGCCACGGACCACAGCCGGACCCGGTCACCAAGGTTAGCAGGTGCTCACCGGACTACCCGGGCAACCGCAGCCGCACCCGGTCGACCGGCGTGTGGCGGCCCAGCTCGCTGGCGTAGAGCACCAGCTCGGACGGGGTCCACCACGGCCCGGTGTAGTCGGCGAGGCCCGCGGCGAGGGCCTGGCCCGGGGCCGGGTCCCCGCCGCGCGCCCACCTGGCGACGGTGACGTGCGGCCGGTAGGGCTCGTGCCCGCCCGCTCCGGCGTCGGCCGCCTCGGCGATCGCGGCCAGTTCGGCCCCCCGCCCCCGCACGACCAGGAGCACGACGGAGGCGAAGGTGCCCGACCCGCGCAGCCGCAAGGTCGGCGCGGCCAGCTCGCCCGCCCGCTCCCGCAGGGACGCCAGTCGCTCGACCGGGTCGACCGCACCGTAGTAGCCGACCGTCACGTGCCACTGCCCCCGCGGCGTCGGCCGCAGTGGGGCGGGGACGTCGCCCAGCGCCTCGGCCAGGTGGATGGAGACAGCGGCGGGCAGGTCGAACGCGGAGAAGTACCGGGTCAAGGACGCTTGCCCGCCCGGCGCAACAGGTCGGCGACCTCGGGGAAGCGGTCGTTGAGCAGGCCGGCGGCCTCGGCCAGGTCGTCCGGCGAGGCGATCCGGCGCAGCGCCATGATCGCGCTGCGGCCGATGTCGACGGGCAGGTTGTCCCTGGTCACCGACGGCTTGGAGCCGCGCACGTCGTCGAGCGCGCGCTGCAGCGCCTCGCGCCGCCCGGACGCGACCTCCGGGGTGAGCACCTTGCGCTCGAGCATGATCAGCCTGGCCAGCACCGCCGGGTTGCCGATCTTGGCCCGGCGCCCGCTCATCACCTGGCTGAGCATCGGGGCGCTGATGCCGAGCACGTCGGCCAGATTGGCCTGGGACACGTCGAAGGCCACCACCAGCCTGCGCACCCGGTCGCCCAGCGGCTCGCCGTACCACTCCCGCTGCAGGGCGATGTTGCGCTGGACGATTTTGTGGTCCTCCACCTGCCGCCTCTCCCCTGGATTTCGCGCGTGTCGCGCGGACCTCGCGCCCGGTATCCTGCCAGGCCGTGAGCGGTCGCGGAGGCGACTTGCCGGAATCCGCCGGGGGATACCGACCAGTAGGTCAATCCCCGAGGAGCTCGCGGGTCTCCTCGACGTCCAGGTGCATCTGCGTCACGAGCGCCTCGGAGGACGGGTAGCGCTCCATCCCGCGCAACCGCTCGACGAAGTCGACGGCGACCCGCTGGCCGTAGAAGTCCTCGTCCACGTCGAGCACGAACGCCTCGACCCGGCGCTCCCGGCCGGAGAACGTCGGGTTGGTGCCCACCGACACCGCGGCGGCCAGCGGCTCCCGGTCGGGGCTGTTGAGCAGTGCGAACCGGCAGGCGTAGACGCCGTCGGCGGGCACGGCCGCGAACCGCGGGGTGGACAGGTTCGCGGTGGGGAAGCCCAGCTCGTGGCCGCGGCCGTCACCGCGCACCACGATGCCCTCCAGCCGCGGCGGCCTGCCCAGCGCGGTGGCCGCGGCCCGCACGTCGCCCGCGTCGATGCAGGCGCGGATGTAGGTGGAGGAGAAGGTGACCCCGCCCGCCTGGCCGGTGACCAGGCGCGCGCCCTCGGTGGTGAACCCGAACCGCTGCCCGAGCGCGGCCAGCGTCGCGATGTCGCCCTGCGCCCGGTGTCCGAAGGTGAAGTTCTCGCCCACCACCACGGCCGCCACGTGCAGCCGCTCGACGAGGATCTCGTGCACGAACTCGTCGGCGGGCACCTTGGACAGCTCGGGGGTGAAGGGCAGCACGCAGAACACGTCCACGCCCAGCTCCTCGACCAGCTCCGCCTTGCGGTTCAGCGTGGTGAGCTGCGCGGGGTGGCTGCCGGGGCGGACGACCTCGGCGGGGTGCGGGTCGAAGGTGACCACGACGCTGGGGAGGTCGCGTTCACCGGCCACCGCCACCGCTCGGCCGATGAGTTCTTGGTGTCCGAGGTGGACCCCGTCGAAGACACCGATGGTCGCCACACAGCGGCCCCAGCCGCCGGGGAGGTCGTCGAGTCCGCGCCAACGCTGCACGGGGGTGAACCTTAGTTGTTGGGGGTGGGTGGGTGCTGGCTGGGGGCTTGGCGGGTTGCCGGGTGCAGGTGGGGGCGTTCTGGGGGCTCGAGCCAGGGGGTGCTGGGCTGTGGACAACTCGACCTCGGCGCGTCGGAAGCGTCGGACCCTGGCGGTAGCGTGGATGCCGGGGGCCGAAGGCCAGGCTCGACCGGGGTGCGTGGGCGGAGCTAGGGGACGTTGAGGACTACCAGGGCCTTGGCGGTGCGGCCCTCGTCCACGCCGAGGGCGATGGCGTGGCCCTCGGGGTCGAAGATGCCGTAGGTGCCCTCGATGTCGGCGGCGGGGATGCGCTTGCCGTGGGCCAGGGCCTGGGTCTCGGCGCGGTCGAGGTCGCGGCGGGGGAAGGCGGTGGCGACCGAGGCGTCCATGTCCAGGGAGAGGGCGGGGTCCTGCTCCAACTGCTCCAGGGTTCGGCAGACGCGCAGGTCGAAGGGGCCGACGCGGGTGCGGCGGAGGGCGGCGAGGTGGCCGCCGACGCCGAGGGTGGCGCCGAGGTCGCGGGCCAGGGCGCGCACGTAGGTGCCCGAGGAGCAGTCGACCATGACGTCGAGGTCGACCGAGGTGTCGGTGCGGGTGGTGGCGAGCAGGTCGAAGCGGAAGACGGTGACCGGGCGGGCCGGGATCTCGACCTCCTCCCCCGCGCGGACGCGGGCGTAGGCGCGCTTGCCATCGATCTTCACGGCGCTGACCGAGCTGGGGACCTGCATGATCTCGCCGGTCAGGTCGGCGATCCCGGCGGCGATGGCCGCGTCGGTGACGCCGGTCGGGTCGGCGGTGGTGACCGGCTCGCCCTCGGCGTCGTCGGTGGTCGTGGACTGCCCGAGGCGGATGGTGGCCAGGTAGACCTTGCGGTCGAGGGCGAGGTGGCCGAGCAGCTTGGTGGCCCGCTCGACGCCGAGCACCAGGATGCCGGTGGCCATCGGGTCCAGCGTGCCCGCGTGCCCGACCTTGCGGGTGCCCACGATCCTGCGCACCCGCGCGACGACGTCGTGCGAGGTCATGCCGGGGGCCTTGTCGACGACGACGAGACCGGGGGGGACGGTTTTGCGGGGGGTGTCGCTCTTGCGCGTGGAACTGGGCACGGGCGGCAATCTTAGGGGTGGTGGGCGGCGCTCACGGACGGGCGGGTTCCGGTTGCGCCTCACCGGCGGGCAGCGCGGGGATGTCCCAGGCCCGGCGGCGGATGCGGACGGGCACCGCCTCGCCGCGCTCGGTGGCCGCGAACACCGCGGCGCGGGCCCGGCGCCACCACACGAACATCCGCCAGGAGCCCAGCACCAGGAGCACGGCGATGGCCAGGAAGGCGGTCCGGAAGTCCCGCGGGCCCGCGGCGGCGGTGTCGCCACCGAGCAGCACGCCCACCGCGAACGAGGTGATGGTGATGGCGCAGAAGCCGCCGACGTTGACCACGCCGGTGGCCGTGCCGACCCGGCTCAGCGGGTTGTAGTCGCGGGCCAGGGCGAAGGAGACGCTGGAGATGGGGCCGCCGATGGACATCAGCCCGACGGCGACCACGACGACCGGCTTGGGCGGCACTCCCCCCGGCCAGCCCAGCAGGACGGCCCACAGGACGAACGACAGCGCCATGTAGGACCACACGACCGGCAGCCGCAGGACCGGGCGGCGGCCGGTGGTCTCGCCGATCACCGGCCCGAACACCATCCCGACCAGGACGAGCAGGCTCAGCGTCGCCCCGGCCTGCGGGGCGGTCATCCCCTGCGCCTGCACCAGGTACGGGAAGCCCCAGAGCAGGCCGAGCGAGGCGGGCGCGAACATCGTGGTGAAGTGCACCCAGAACCCCAGCCGGTTGCCCGGCACCTTCCACACGGCGCGCACGTGCGAGAGCACGTCGCGCGGGGCGACGACAACAGGTCGACTGGCGTCGCCGTCGGGGGTGTCGCGCACGCGCAGGGCGACGACCAGGGCGTAGGCGAAGGTGACCGCCCCGGTGGCGGCGAAGGTGGCCGTCCAGCCCGCGGTGGACAGCAGCAGGGTCAGCGGGACGGTGGCGACCAGGTTGCCGAACATGCCGGTGGCGGCGCTGAGCGCGGCGAAGCGGGTGTAGCTGCGGCGGGGGAAGTGCGCGGCGCAGATCCGCAGGACGCTGACGAAGGTCATCGCGTCGCCGAGGCCGAGCAGGGCGCGGGCGGCGAGGGCGACGGGGAAGCTCCCGGCGACGGCGAACAGGACCTGCCCGGTGCCCATGAACAGCGCGGCGGCGGTGAGCACGCGGCGCGGGCCGAAGCGGTCGACGAGCACGCCGGTGGGCACCTGCATCGCGGCGTAGACGCCGATCTGCAGGACCGTGAACGTGCCCAGCGCGGCGGAGCCGATGCCGAACCGCTCGGCCGCCTCGAGCCCGGCGACGCCGAGCGAGGCGCGGTGGAAGACGGCGACGAGGTACACCGCGACGGCGGTGCCCCAGACGAGCAGCGCGGCCCGGTCCGCCCTGGGCGTGACCACCGACGACATCAGCGTCCCTCCTGTCGCGTCCCCCTCGGGTATCGACGGTGCGAGGTCAACTATTAGCGTTGCTAATGGTGCAGTCGGTCACAGGTCCTCACCGGACCGCCCCGACCACCGCCCACTTCCCCGAGTTGGTGCGCAGCAGGATGGTCGCGAGCCGGATGACCATGAACGCCGACAACCCCGTCCAGATCCCGGCCAGACCCCAGTCGAGCGCGAACGACACCCACACCAGCGGCAGGAAGCCCGCCACCGCCGCGAAGATGCTCGCCGTGCGCAGGAAGGCCGCGTCGCCCGCGCCGAGCAGCACGCCGTCCAGGGCGAACACGACACCCGCGATCGGTTGCAGCGCGACGAAGAACCACCAGGCGTGCGGGATCTCGCCGAGCACGGCGGCGTCCTGGGTGAACGCGCCCGGAAGCACCCCGGACACCGCGGCGAACAGCACGCCGGTCCCGATCCCGAACACCAGGCCGTAGCCGGTGAGCTTGCGCCCCAACACCTTGGCGCGCCCGGCGTCCCCGGAGCCGAGCGCGGCCCCGACGAGCGCCTGCGCGGCGATCGCGATGGAGTCGAGGACCAGCGCCAGGAACGTCCAGAGCTGCAACACGACCTGGTGCGCGCCCGCCGCGCCCACCGAGGTCCGCGCGGCCACGGCGGCGGCGGAGACGAAGCACGCCTGGAACGCCAGGCTGCGCAGGACGAGGTCGCGGGCCAGCACGAGCTGCGCCCACACCACCACCGGCCGCGGCCGCAGCGGCACCCGCTCGCGGCGCAGCGCGCCGAGGAACAGCGCCCCGACGACCGCCTGCCCGATGACGTTGGCGATGGCCGACCCGGGCAGGCCCCAGCCGACGACGTGCACCAGTACCGGGCACAGCACGGCCGACAACGCGTTGCCCGCCAGCACCAGGCGCAGCGGCGTCCTGGTGTCCTGCACGCCGCGCATCCACCCGTTGCCCGCCAGGGACACCAGGATCATCGGCACGCCCAGCAGCGCGATCCGCACCCAGCCGACCGCGGCGTCGGCCAACTCCCCCGGCCCGGCCAGGCCGCGCACGACCGGCCCGGCGAGGAGTTGGCCGAGGCCGAGCAGCAGCACGCCCAGGCCCAGCGCCAGCCAGGTCGCCTGGACGCCCTCGGCCACCGCCTCGGCGCGACGCCCGGCGCCGTGCAGCCGCGCGGCGCGCGCGGTGGTCCCGTAGGACAGGAAGGTCAACTGGGTCGACACCTGGGCCAGGACGATGGCCCCCACGCCCAGCGCCGCCAGCGGCAGCCCGCCGAGGTGGCCGACCACGGCGGTGTCGACGAGCAGGTACAGCGGCTCGGCCGCCAGCACCGGCAGCGCGGGGACGGCCAGGTCCACCACCTGCCGCCAAGTCGACCGCTCCGCCATCGCCCACTCCCGTAAGGTATGAAATCCTTATTCGCCCCTGACGCTACGGTAAGGACCGTCTATGGACAACGCCACTTACCTCGACGTCGCCCTGCGCCTGGCCAACGCGGACCTGGCCACCGTCGACGACCTGCGCGCCGCCCTGCACGACGAGCCGTGGTGGGCCGACCGCTGCACTGACGACGACCTGGCAGGCCTCCGCGCGGTCCGCGACGCCCTGCGCGCGGCCCTGGGCGCGGCCGTCGACGGCGACGGCGACGGCGTGCTCAGCCGGGTGAACGCCCTGCTGTCCGCCCACCCGCCCCAGCCCCGCCTGTCCGGGCACTCCGGCTCCTGGCACATCCACGTCGCCTCGGCCGAGGCGCCCCCGGCCCGCGAGGTCGCCGCCGCCGCCGCGTGGGGCCTGGCCCAGGCGGTGGTCGACCTCGGCACCGCCCGCTGGGGCCGCTGCGCCGCCTGCCCCAACTACTTCGTCGACTCCTCCACCAACCGCGCCAAGCGCTTCTGCTCCCCCCGCTGCGCCAACCGGGTCCACGTCGCCGCCCACCGGTCCCGCGCGCGCTGAACCCGCTCGACACGCGCCCGCTCGCGAGAGTGCGTAGGCTGGCCACGCCCCAGACCCCGGCACCCTGCGATTCGACCGCCTACCCAGCCGGGGTGCAGCGTGGAGTTATCGAGCAACGGCCCGCCCGGCCACCCCGGTGGCGCACTCCTCACCCGCACGCGCCCCCGCTCGCCCGCGACCGACGGCCAGGTCGCCATCGGCTCCCTCGTGGCGGCCGCGATGGTCGACCCGCACACGGCCCGGGACCTGTTGTTCATCCGCCTGCACCCGGTGGTGCGCCGCTACTGCGACCGCAAGATGGCCACGTCGGTCCGACGCTTCGTCGACGGGGAGGACATCACCCAGGAGGTGCTGGCCGCCGTGCACGCCCTGCTGCCCGGCTACCAGGGGCCACCGGAGCGGTTCCTCCCGATGGTCTACCGCATCGCGTCCAACAAGGTCGCCGACCACTTCCGCCACCTGGGCCGGGACCAGAGCAACCCCACCGACGACCTGCCTGCGGGCGCGTCGGAGGAACCGGGGCCCGCGGAGTCGGCGTGCGCGGGCGAGACCCTGCGCGAACTCGGCGAACTGGTGAACAGGCTGTCGGAGCTCCAGCGCCGGGTGGTGGTGCTGCGGGTGCTCGCCGGCCTCACCTCCCGCGAGACCGGCGCCATCATCGGCGCCACCCCCGAGGCGGTCCGGGTGACCCAGCACCGCGCGCTGCAACGCCTGCGCACGTGGCTGGCCGAGACCGCGCAGGACCACGCCCAGGACCGTGTTTCGGGATCTCTTCGAGAATCGTGATCTGGCGCGCACGGCTTCGAGGCCACGCCCTAATCCGGGAGGCGTTCCCCCGTGCCCTTGTCGAACACGTGCAGCGACTCGGCGACCGGGGCCAGGACCACCTTCTCGCCGCGCTGCCACGGCGACATCCCCGGCGTGCGGACCGCGATCGGCTCGGACACGACCCCGTCGACCACGCAGTACAGGTACTGGTCGCTGCCGAGTTCCTCCACGACCTCCACCACGGCCGACAACCCCGGCCCCGCCCCGGAGACCCGCCAGGCCTCCGGGCGCACGCCCAGCACGAGGTCATCCCCGGTGAGCCCGGCGCGCTGGGCCGGGGTCAGCGGCACCGTCACCCCGCCCACCGCGGCCGACTCACCGGATGCCCGCGCGGGCACCAGGTTCATCGCGGGCGAGCCGATGAACCCGGCGACGAAGAGGTTCGCGGGCTTGCTGAACAGGCCGATCGGGGTGTCGCACTGCTGCAGCACGCCGTCCTTGAGCACGGCCACGCGGTCGCCCATGGTCATCGCCTCGACCTGGTCGTGGGTGACGTAGATGGTGGTGACGCCCAGGCGGCGCTGCAGGGAGGCGATCTGGGTGCGGGTCTGCACGCGCAGCTTGGCATCCAAATTGGACAGTGGTTCGTCCATGCAGAACACCTGCGGGGAGCGGACGATCGCGCGGCCCATGGCCACCCGCTGGCGCTGGCCGCCGGAGAGCTTGGCGGGCTTGCGGTCGAGGTAGTCGGTCAGGCCCAGCAGTTCGGCGGCGTCGCGGACCTTGGCCTCGCGGTCGGTCTTGGCCACCTTGGCGATCTTGAGGTGGAAGCCGATGTTCTCCGCGACGGTCATGTGCGGGTACAGCGCGTAGTTCTGGAACACCATGGCGATGTCGCGCTCCTTCGGCGGCAGGTCGGTCACGTCCCGGTCGCCGATGTGGATCGTGCCGTCGTCGACGCCCTCGAGGCCCGCGAGCATCCGCAGGGTGGTCGACTTGCCGCAGCCGGACGGGCCGACCAGGACGAGGAACTCGCCGTCGGCGACCTCGAGGTCGAGGCCGTCGACGGCGGGGACCGGGTTGCCCGCGTAGAAGCGCGTGGTGCCGGTGAAGGTGACCGATGCCATTGCTGTGAGCCCTTTCCGCGCTTATTTGCCCGCGCCGAGCGTGAGACCGGTGATGATCCGCCGGGCCAGGAGGAGGTAGAGCACGAGCATGGGCAGGACGACGATGGCCACGCCCGCGACGAGGCCGCCGTACTCCGACTGGTAGCTGGCCGCGCTGTTGAACGCGAACAGCGCCCTGGCGAGGGTGAAGTTGGCGTTCTCGTTGAGGAACACGATCGAGAGCAGCGTCTCGTTCCACAGCCCGATCGCGTTGAGGATCAGCGCCGTGATCAGCCCGCCGCGGGCCAGCGGCAGCATGATGGTGAAGAAGGTGCGCGACGGCGACGCCCCGTCGATGGCCGCCGCCTCCTCCAGCTCGTCGGGCAGCGAGCGGAAGAAGCCGGTCAGCAGGAACACGGTGAACGGCAACGACAGCGCGACGTAGATGAGGAACAGTCCGAACAGGTCGTTGGTGAGGTCGAACTCCGCCATGCCGATGAACAGCGGGATCACCACGGTCTGGAACGGGATGCCCATGCCGATGGCGAACAGGTTCGTCAGCCCGCCCGACCCGCGCACGCCCAGCCGGGTCAGCGCGTAGGCGGCGGGCGCGGCCAGCAGCACGATCACCACCGAGGCCACCGCCACCAGCACGACGGTGATCAGGAACGCCCGGCCGAAACCGGCGTTGTCCCAGGCGTAGAGCAGGTTCCGGAACGGCTGCCCGCGCTCGAACCACGTCCGCGGCAGGGCGAAGGGCTTGGTGAAGATCTCGATCGGCGTCTTGAACGCCGCGGCCACCAGCCAGTACAGGACGAGGACGTTGAGCGCGGTGAACAGCCACACCACCGCCATGCCCAGCGCGCGCAGCGGGCTCAGGCCGCGCGCGGTGGGCGCGGGCTTGGGCTTGCGCGGCGGGGTCCGCTTCCCCGCGGGAGCCGTCGTGGTCATCGTCGCCCCTCAGTACTGGATCACGTCGCGGCGCATCAGCCTGCGCAGCGCCACGACCAGGACGGACACCAGCAGGATCATCACGACCGCCGCCGCGCAGGCCGTGCCGTACGCGGGCGCGCCCTGGTCGCCGAAGGAGCGGTCGAACACGAACACGCCCAGCGTCCAGGAGCGGATCGGCGGCGAGTACGTGCCCGGCCCGGCCAGCACGAACACCAACTCGAAGATCTTCACCGCGCTGATCGTCCACAGCACCCCGGCCACGCCGACCACGTCCCAGGTCAGCGGGAGCGTGACGTGCCGGAACTTCTGCCACGGGGTGGCGCCCGCGATGTCGGAGTCCTCGTAGAGGTAGGGCGGGATGCGGTCGACCGCGGCCATCAGGATGGTGATGTAGAAGCCGGAGCTGGCCCAGATCAGGCAGCCGGTGACCACCCAGGTGATGTTCTCCGGGGCCAGGAACTTCACCGCGTCGATCCCCACGGACTCCAGCAGGTAGTTCGCCAGCCCCTGCCGGTTGGGGCGGTACACCAGGATGATGCCGAAGAACATGCCCAGCGCGATCGGCGCGACGATGTTGGGGAAGAACAGGATCGCGCGCACGACCTTGCCGCCGCGCATCTCGCGCAGCACCATCGTGAACAGGAACGCCAGCAGGAACGTCCCCACCCCGCCGACCACGATGTAGAGCAGGGTGTTGAGGAACGAGTACCGGAAGGCGTCGGAGGCGATCAGCTCGCTGTAGTTGGCCAGGCCGGTGAACTCGGGGGTGTCGCCCGCGCCCGACCAGTCCGTGAAGCCCAGCACCACGGTCGCGACCGTGGGCACCAGCAGGAACAGCACGTACAGCGCGACCGCGGGCAGGAAGAACGGGAAGAACAGCCGCTTCTTGCGCGCCAGGTGGGCGCCCGGGGCGGGAGGCCGCCCGGGCGCCGTCGCCGTGCTCATCAGCCGTTCGTCTTCCAGAACTCGGCCTGCTTGGCCGCCAACTGCCGGACGAACTCCTGCGCGGTCAGCTTGCCCTTGAGCAGGTCGTTGTTGAGCGGGTAGAACACCGACTCGACCCACTTGCCGCCCGAGAGCGCGTCGAGGCCGTCCATGAAGATGGTCTTCTCCGCGTCGGAGTCCAGCGCCGCCTTGATGTCGGTCATCGACTCCGGGGTCGGCAGGTCCGGGCGCGAGGTCAGGTTGTCGGCGACGGTGGCGATGCCGGACAGGATGTCCTTGTTCATCATGTAGGCGATGAACGCCTTGGCCGCCTCGGGGTTCTTGGCCTTCTTGGTCACCGCGAAGCCCAGCGGCAATTGCTCGACCACCCGGTGCGTGGCGCCCTCGGGCTGCGGGAACTGGAAGGTGGCGTAGGTGATCCCCTTGTCCCCGCCCTGCTTGGCCAGGTACTCGCGGGTCTCGCTGGGCGCCCAGCCGCCGAGGAAGACGTACGCCGCCTCGCCGTCGGCCCAGCGCTGCTGCACCTGCGGGAACTTCGCCGCGTCCCAGCCGTCGATGAGGTAGCCGCCCTTGGCCAGCCGCTCCACCGGCTCGGCGGCCTTGGCCAGGTTCGGGTCGGCCACCCACGCCTGCCCGGTCTTGTCCAGCGCCGCCTTCTCCAGCCCGCCCGCGCCGACGTAGCGCTCGGCGATCTGGGTGTAGAAGTAGGCGTTGTAGAAGTCGATGTCGCCGTCCTGGCTGACGGCGGCCATGCCGTTCTCCTTGGCCTTGTCGAACAGGCCGAACAGTTCGTCGATCGACTGGGGGGCGGTGAAGTCGGTGATGAGGTCCTTGTTGAACCACCACGCGTTGCCGATGCGCTCGTACGGGATCTCGAAGATCTTGCCGTCGGCGTCCTTGTTGGCCGGGAAGTCCCAGACGCTCCGGGGGAGCACGTCGCGGACGGTCTTGTCGCCCTCGCCTATCTTGTAGTCGAGGACGTCCTCGACGGTCTGCGTGCCGCCCGGGGCGACGATGGCCGCCTTCACCTGCGAGACGTCCTGGTCGAACAGGTCGGGCACGTCGTCGGTGTTGAGCGCGGGGGCCAGGTTCTGGGTCAGCAGCTTGCGACCGAGCCACTGCACGTCGACCTTGACACCGGTCTTCTCGGTGAAGCAGTTCATGGCCTTGGTGAGGACCTGGCCCTGCGGCTCGTCCTTGGTCCACATGGACCAGTAGGTGAACTCGCCGCCGGTGGTGGGTTTGGTCCCGACCTCGGGACAGGGCGCGGCGAGGTACTCGTCCTTGCCCGGCAGGGCCAACGCGTCCTCGCCGCCGCCGGAGGCGCCCCCGCCACACGCGGCGAGCAGGAGCGCGGACACCGCAGCGAGTGCTGTCAGCCTGGTCGATCGCATGACCACCACCTGGTCTCGGTTGCGTGATGTTGCGCAGTTTGGTCAGGCACCAAACATCTGTCAACAATTCACGGCGGTCCTTCACACGGACAGCCGCACCACCAGATTGGTTTATACCACCTGACCGGAAGCGGGCGCGAGGGTGCGGCCGAACCCGCCACGACGACCTGCGCCCGGAGCGCGTGCCCGGGTGCGGGGCACGCCCTCCGGGCGCATGGCGACAACGTGCGTGGGGAGGCCCCTGTCGTAGGCGCCGCCCCCTGGGGGATCAGTCCTCGTCCTCGTCCTCGACGCGGGGCTGCTTGTACGGGTCGGCCTCGCCCGCGGGCTTGGCGTCGACGGCCCTGGCGGCCACCTCGGCGTCGGCGGCCCTGGCCTTGGCCAGCAGCTCGTCGATGCCGCGCGCCACTTCGGGCACCTTGTCGGCGACGAACTCCAGGGTCGGGGTGAACCGGACGCCGGTGCCCTGGCCGACCAGGGTGCGCAGCCGCCCCTTGGCCTTCTCCAGCGCGGCGGCGACCC
Source organism: Actinokineospora pegani (assembly GCF_009745975.1). GTDB lineage: Bacteria > Actinomycetota > Actinomycetes > Mycobacteriales > Pseudonocardiaceae > Actinokineospora > Actinokineospora pegani. The sequence goes on from NZ_WHOL01000100.1 coordinate 83,435, forward strand.
CCTGGTGGTCGGGCTCGACATCGATCTTGTCGCCGAAGACGGTGTAGTAGATCGTCGCCTCGTGCAGGTCGCCGGTGACCCGGGTGTCGGTGACGGTGACACCGGTCAGCCTGGGGTCCTTGACCTCGTGCTCCAGCGCGGAGGCCACGATCTGCGAGATGCGCTTCGCCAGCTTGCGGGCGCGGGGTGCGTCGGCCACGGCGCTCCTTCTTTCTCGTGCTCGGACCACGGCGGGCCCGGGTGCTTGCTAATCGTCGTCGCCGAAGAGCCTGCGGCGGGCGGAGAGCAGCTCCATGTCGGTTCGGCCCACCATGAACCGCTCGCAGTTGTCGAGCACGTCGCGGACGTGCGCGGCGTCCGCGGCGACGGTGGCGACCCCGATCAGGGCCCTGCGGTGCAGCTCCAGGTGGCCGGCCTCGGACACGGCCACGTCGAACCGCTTGCGCAGCTCGGCGACGACCGGCCGCACGGCGGACCGCTTCTGCTTGAGCGAGTGGACGTCACCGAGCAGCAGGTCGAGCTCGAGCGAGCCTACGAACACCGGGCATCACCGTGGATGTGCTTGTGCGGAAGGGGGAGAACACCCTCGGGGCGCCCCGGCCGGGGCGCCCCGAGGGCTGAGACTCACGCGCGCGGCTTCTCGCGCATCTCGTAGGTCTCGATGATGTCGTCCACCCGCAGGTCGTTGTACGACCCGAGGGTCAGACCGCACTCGAAGCCCTCGCGGACCTCGGTCGCGTCGTCCTTGAACCGGCGCAGCGAGCTGATCGGCAGACCCTCCTGGACCACGACGCTGTCGCGGATGAGGCGGGCCTTGGTGTTCCGCCTGATCTCCCCGGAGAGGACCATGCAACCGGCGATCGTGCCGACCTTGGACGACTTGAACACGTCGCGGACCTCCGCGCGGCCAAGCTCGACCTCTTCGTAGATCGGCTTGAGCATGCCCTTGAGGGCCTGCTCGATCTCGTCGATCGCCTGGTAGATCACCGAGTAGTAGCGGACGTCGATGCCCTCGCGGTTGGCGAGCTCGGTGGCCTTGCCCTCGGCGCGGACGTTGAAGCCGATGACGATGACGTTGTCGGCGATGGCGAGGTTGATGTCGCCCTCGGTGATGCCGCCGACGCCGCGGTGGATGACCCGCAGCTCGACCTCGTCGCCCACGTCGATCTTCGTGAGCGCGTCCTCGAGTGCCTCGACGGTACCCGAGTTGTCGCCCTTGATGATCAGGTTGAGCTGGCTGGTCTCCTTCAGCGCGGCGTCGAGGTCCTCCAGGCTGATGCGCTTGCGCTTCTGCGCGTTCTGCGCGGCCCGGTTCCTGGCGGCCCGGCGCTCGGCGATCTGCCGCGCGGTCCGGTCCTCCTCCACCACGAGGAAGGTGTCGCCCGCGCCGGGCACCGACGTGAAGCCGATGACCTGCACCGGGCGCGACGGGTAGGCCTCGACGACGTCCTCGTTGAACTCGTCGACCATCCGGCGCACGCGGCCGTAGGCGTCGCCCGCGACGATGCTGTCGCCGACGCGCAGCGTGCCGCGCTGCACCAGGACGGTGGCCACCGGGCCGCGGCCGCGGTCGAGGTGCGCCTCGATCGCCACGCCCTGGGCCTCCATCTCGGGGTTGGCCCGCAGGTCCAGCGCCGCGTCCGCCGTCAGCAGGATCGCCTCGAGCAGCGCGTCGATGTTGGTGCCCTGCTTCGCCGAGATGTCGACGAACATCGTCTCGCCGCCGTACTCCTCGGCCACGAGGTTGTACTCGGTGAGCTGCTGGCGGATCTTCTGAGGGTTGGCGCCCTCCTTGTCGATCTTGTTGACCGCCACCACGACCGGCACGTTCGCCGCCTGGGCGTGGTTGATCGCCTCGACCGTCTGCGGCATGACGCCGTCGTCGGCCGCGACCACGATCACCGCGATGTCCGTCGCCTGGGCGCCACGGGCACGCATGGCCGTGAACGCCTCGTGACCCGGGGTGTCGATGAAGGTGATCAGGCGTTCCTTGCCCTCCAGCGACGTCGCCACCTGGTAGGCGCCGATGTGCTGGGTGATGCCACCCGCCTCGCCCTCGTGCACGGTCGTCTTGCGGATCGTGTCGAGCAGGCGGGTCTTGCCGTGGTCGACGTGACCCATGACGGTCACGACCGGCGGGCGCGCCTCCAGGTCTTCCTCGCCACCGGCGTCCTCGCCGTAGGAGATCTTGAAGCTGTCGAGCAGCTCCCGGTCCTCCTCCTCGGGCGTGACGACCTGGATCGAGTAGTTCATCTCGGAGCCGAGCAGCTCCAGGACGTCGTCGGACACCGACTGCGTCGCGGTGACCATCTCGCCGAGGTGGAACAGCACCTGCACCAGCGAGGCCGGGTTGGCGTTGATCTTCTCCGCGAAGTCGGTCAGCGAGGAGCCGCGCGCCAGGCGGATCGTCTCGCCACTGCCCTTGGGCAGGCGGACGCCGCCGACGCTGGGCGCCTGCATGTTGTCCATGTACTCCTGGCGCTTCTGCCGCTTCGACTTGCGACCACGCCGGGAGGGACCGCCGGGGCGGCCGAACGCGCCTGCCGCGCCGCCGCGACCGCCGCCGCCACCGGGACGACCACCGCCGCCGCGGAAACCGCCGCCACCCGCCGGGGCGCCGCCACCG
>NZ_WHOL01000101.1 GCF_009745975.1 Actinokineospora pegani
ACGGGGCGGTCGTGGGTGTGCGGTTGGACCGGTCGGCGGCGCAGGTCGTGGCGATGCTGGCCGCGCAGCGGGTGGGGGCGGCCTACCTGCCGCTGGACCCGGACTACCCGGCCGAGCGCCTGGCGGCGATGGTCGAGGACGCGCGCCCCGCGTTCGTCGTCGACTCGCCGGACCTGCCGGTCGGCCCGCCGGTCACCGAGGTGCCCGCGGGGGACCGCGCGGCGTACATGATCTACACGTCCGGGTCCACGGGCAGGCCGAAGGGTGTGGTGGTCCCGCAGTCGGGCATTGTGAACCGGCTGTTGTGGATGCAGGCCGAGTACGGTTTGGTGCCGGGGGAGCGGGTGTTGCAGAAGACCCCGGCGAGTTTTGACGTGTCGGTGTGGGAGTTCTTCTGGCCGTTGGTCACGGGTGCCACGTTGGTGTTCGCGAAGCCGGGTGGGCACAAGGACCCGGCGTACTTGGCTGAGGTGATCGACCGGCAGCGGGTGAGCACTGTCCACTTCGTCCCGTCGATGTTGCGTGCGTTCTTGGCCGACTTCCGTCCGGTGTCGGGATTGCGGCGGGTGTTGTGCTCGGGCGAGGCGCTGCCGGTCGATCTGCGGGACGAGTTCTTCGCCAAGTGCGATGCGGAGCTGCACAACCTCTACGGCCCCACGGAGGCCTCGGTCGACGTCACCGCCATCCGGGTCGGGCGGACGGGCACGGTGCCGATCGGGCGGCCGGTCTGGAACACGCGGGTGCAGGTGCTCGACCAGTTCCTCCGGCCGGTGCCCGACGGCGTCACCGGTGAGCTGTACCTGGCGGGCCCCCAGCTCGCCTGGGGCTACCACGACCGGGCCGCGCTGACCGCGACCCGGTTCGTCGCCGACCCGTTCCGGCCGGGGCAGCGGCTCTACCGCACCGGCGACCTCGGCAGGCGCGTCGGCGGCGTCCTCGAGTACGCCGGCCGCGGCGACGACCAGGTCAAGCTGCGCGGCTTCCGGATCGAGCTGGGCGAGGTCGAGTCCGCGTTGTCCGCTGTGGACGGTGTGCGGCAGGCCGTCGTCACGGTCCGCGACGACCGGCTCATCGGCTACGTCGTCGGCGAGGTCGATCCTGAGTCGGTGCGCGCCGAGATCGCCGCCACCCGGCCGGAGCACCTGGTGCCCGCCGCGGTCGTGCTGCTCGACGCGGTGCCGCTGACCCCCAGCGGCAAGGCCGACCGCAAGGCGCTGCCCGCGCCCGACTTCGCCGCCAAGGTCGGCGACCGGGCGGCGGGGACCGACACCGAGGCCGTGCTCGCCGAGCTGGTCGCGGCCGTGCTCGGCCTGCCCTCGGTCGGCGTCGACGACGACTTCTTCGTCCTCGGCGGCGACAGCATCGTGGCCATCCAGCTCGTCGGCCGCGCCCGCGCCGCCGGGTGGCGGATCACCCCGCGCGAGGTCTTCGAGCGGCGCACGGTCGCCGGGATCGCGCTGGTCGCCGTCCCGGACACCGACGCGGGCGCGGAGGCCCCCGGCGCCGCGCTCGGCGGGCTGCCGCTGACCCCGGTCATGCGGGACCTGCTGGCCAGGGGCGGCCCGGTCGCGCGCGTGGCGCAGTCACAGCTCCTCGTCGCCCCGCCCGACCTGGACGAATCCCGGCTGATCGCCGCCGTGCAGGCGCTGCTCGACACCCACGGGATGCTCCGCGCCCGGCTGACCGGCGGGCTCACCGGCGATGCGCTCGACGTGCCGCCGCCTGGTTCGCTGGACGCCGCGCGGGTCGTGTCCCGCGCCGACGACCCGGCGGGCCAGGCGCGCACCGCGTTGGGGCAGCTCGACCCCGCCACGGGCCAGTTGGTGCGGGTGGTGTGGTCGCCGCGGCGGGTGCTGCTGGTCGTGCACCACCTCGCCGTGGACGGGGTGTCGTGGCACGTGCTCGTCGACGACCTCGTCACCGCCTACGCCGGGGGCGCCCCGATGCCCGAGCGCACGTCGTTCCGCCGGTGGGCGCTCGGCCTGGCCGGGGCCGACCGCCGGTCCGAGGCGGCCACCTGGTCGTGGCTGGCGGGCGCGTCCGGCGCGGTCGTGTCGTCCCGGGCCCTCGACCCGGGCCGCGACACCGCGGGCACCGGCCGCGACCTGGTCACCACGCTGCCCGCGGCGCTGACCGGGCCGCTGCTGACCACCGTGCCGGAGCTGTTCCACGCGGGCGTGCACGACGTGCTGCTCGCGGGCATGGCGCTGGCCGTCGCCGCGGTGCGCGGCCCCGGCCCGTGGGTGGTCGACGTCGAGGGCCACGGGCGCGAGGACGCCGCCGTGCCCGGGGCCGACCTGTCCCGCACCGTCGGCTGGTTCACCACCGTCTACCCGGTCAGCCTCGACCTCGGCGGGGTCGACGTCGCCGACGCGCTGGCGGGCGGGCCCGCCGCGGGCGCGGCCGTCAAGCGGGTCAAGGAGCACCTGCGGTCCGCGCCGGACAACGGGCTCGGCCACGGCGTGCTGCGCCACCTCGACCCCGGCGCGGGCGCGCCCGCCGGGCCCGCGCGCGACGTGCTGGTCAACTACCTGGGCCGGGCGGGCTCGGCCGGGGACGGTCCGTGGTCGCCCGCCGCCGAGGCCGCCGGGCTCGGCGGCGCCGTCGACCCGGACCTGCCGATCTCGCACGCCGCGCAGGTCAACGCCGTCTCGGTGGACGGTCCGGACGGACCGGTGCTGACCGCGACCTGGTCGTGGGGCGCGGAGGTCGCCGACGAGTGGCGGGTGCGCGCGCTCGCCGACGCGTGGACCACCGCGCTCACCGCCCTGGTCCGCCTCGCCGACGGCGGCACCGGCGGCCACACGCCGTCGGACCTGACCCTGGACGACCTGTCCCAAGACGAGCTCGATGAGTTCGAGTCGGAGTGGATCTCGTGAACACGCGCAAGTCCGGACTGGAAGACGTCCTGCCCCTGTCGCCGTTGCAGCAGGGCCTGCTGTTCCACAGCGAGTTCGCGGGCGGGGCGGGCGGCGACGGCGCGCCCGACCCGTACCTGGTGCAGTTCGCCCTGGAACTGGACGGCGCGCTCGACCCGGCCCGGCTGCGCGCCTCGGCGCAGGCGCTGGTCGACCGGCACACGACGCTGCGCGCGTGCTTCCGCCGCCGCAAGAGCGGGGAACTGGTCGCGCCCGTCCCGGTGTCGGTCGCGCTGCCGTGGCGCGAGGTCGACACCGACCCGGGCGGGTGGGACGCGCTGCTCGCCGAGGACCGGCTCACCGGCTTCGACGCGGCGACGCCGCCGCTGCTGCGGATGCTGCTGGCCCGGGTCGCCCCGGACCGGCACCGGCTGCTGATCACCTTCCACCACGCGCTGCTCGACGGCTGGTCGCTGCCGCTGGTGGCGCGCGAACTGTTCACCCTCTACGGCGCGGACGCCAGCCCGCACGCCCTGCCCGCCGTGCGCCCGTACAAGGACTACCTGAACTGGTTGCGCGGCAAGGACACCGAGGCCGCGAAGCAGGCCTGGGCCGAGTCGCTGTCCGGGGTCGCCGAGCCCACGCTGCTGGCCCCCGGCGCGGACCCGGCCGGGTCCGCCGAGCAACAGCGGGTCGAGCTGCCCGACGGGCTCGCCGCCGCCATCGCCGACACCGCCCGCACGGTCGGCGTCACCGTGAACACCGTCGTGCAGACGGCCTGGGCGCTGCTGCTGGCCCGCTCGCTGGGCCGCGACGACGTCGTGTTCGGCTCGACGGTGTCCGGCCGCCCGCCGGAGCTGGCCGGGGTGGACTCGATGGTCGGGCTGTTCATCAACACCATCCCGGTGCGGGTCGCGCTGCGCCCGGCCGAGCCGGTCGGGGCCCTGCTGCGCCGGGTGCAGTCCGAGCAGGCCAGGGTGATGGACCACCAGCACCTGGGCCTGGCCGACATCCAGCGCGTGGTCGGGATCGGCGAGCTGTTCGACACGCTGACCGTCGTGGAGACCTACCACGTCGACACCGACGCGCTGGCCGCCGCCGAGGGGGCCAGCGGCCTCAAGGTCGCCACCGGTCAGACCCACGACGCCACCCACTACCCGGCCACCCTCGTGGTGACCGGCGGCGCGGTCCCGGAGCTGCTGCTGAAGTTCCGGCCGGGCCTGGTCGACCCGGACGTGCTCGGCGCCCGGCTGGCCCGCGTGCTCGCCGCGCTCACCGGCGACCACGACACCCTGACCGCCACCGTCTCCATCCTGTCCGAAGTGGAGCGCCGGGACGCGCTGGCCGTGGTCGCCGCGCCCGAGCGGGCGGCGCGCACGATCCCCGAGCTGTTCGCCGACCACGCTTTCCCGGACGCCACCGCGCTCGTCTGCGGCGACGAACGGCTGACCTACGCCCAGCTCGACGAGCGCTCGTCCGCGCTCGCGGGCGCGCTGGCCGAGCGCGGCGCCGGGCCGGGCACGGTGGTGGCCATCGGGCTCCCGCGCGGCACGGAGCTGGTCGTGGCCGTGCTCGCCGTGCTCAAGGCGGGTGCGGCGTACCTGCCGCTGGACCCGGGCTACCCGAAGGCGCGGCTGGAGTTCATGCTCGCCGACGCCCGGCCCGCGCTCCTGGTCACCGACGACCCGGGCGCCTTCGACAGCGCCGTTCCGGCGGTCGCGCCCGGTGCCGTCGGACAGCCGCAGGCGCCCGACCTGAGCCCGGACCACCCGGCGTACATCATCTACACCTCCGGCTCCACCGGCACGCCCAAGGGTGTCGTCGTGCCGCACCGCAACGTCAGCAGGCTGCTGTCGGCCACCGACCACTGGTTCGGCTTCGGCGCGGGCGACGTGTGGACGCTGTTCCACTCCTACGCCTTCGACTTCTCCGTCTGGGAGCTGTGGGGCGCGCTGCTGCGCGGCGGCACGCTCGTCGTCGTCGACCACGCCACCACCCGCTCCCCGGAGGCGTTCCTGGAGCTGCTGGCCCGTGAGCGCGTCACCGTCCTCAACCAGACGCCCTCGGCGTTCCGCCAGCTCGACGCCGTCGACGCCGCCCGGGGCGGGGTCGACCTGGCGCTGCGCACGGTGGTGTTCGGCGGCGAGGCGCTGGACCCGCGCACGCTCGCGGGCTGGTTCACCCGCCACCCGGAGGACTCGCCGCGCCTGGTGAACATGTACGGCATCACCGAGACGACCGTGCACGTCACCCACCACCCGGTCACCGCCGCTGAGACGGCGCACGGCGCGTCGGGCGTCGGCGTGCCCATCCCGGACCTGCGCGTGCACGTCCTCGACTCCGGCCTCCAGCCCGCCGCGCCCGGCGTGGTCGGTGAGATGTACGTCGGTGGCGCGGGCCTGGCGCACGGCTACCTGGGCCGCCCGGGGCTGACCGCGACCCGGTTCGTGGCCGACCCGTTCACCGGCGGGCGCCTGTACCGCACCGGCGACCTCGCGCGCCGGGGCGCCGATGGGACGCTCGAGTACCTGGGCCGCGCCGACGACCAGGTCAAGGTGCGCGGGTTCCGGATCGAGCCCGGCGAGGTCGAGGCGGCGCTGACCGCCCAGCCCGGCGTCGGCGAGGCCGTCGTCGTCGCCCGCACCGACCAGCCCGGCCTCACCCGCCTCGTCGGCTACGTGACCGGGGCGGTCGACGGGGCCCAGGTGCGCGCCGCCGTCGCCGCCGACCTGCCCGAGCACCTGGTGCCCTCGGCCGTCGTCGTGCTCGACCGCATCCCGTTGACGGCCAACGGCAAGACCGACCGCGAGGCCCTGCCCGCCCCCGACTTCGCGGGCCTGACCACCCGGCGCGCCCCCGAGACGCCCGCCGAGACGGCCGTCGCCGCGCTGATGGCCGAGGTGCTGGGCCTGCCGGGCGTCGGCGTGGACGACGACTTCTTCGCCCTGGGCGGCGACAGCATCATCGCCATCCAGCTCGTGGCCCGCGCCCGCGCCGAGGGCGTGGCGATCACCCCGAGGCTGGTCTTCGAGCACCGCACGGTCGCCCGCATCGCCGAGGCCGCCACCCCGGCGGCCGAGCCGGCCCCCGCGACCGAGGACGACAACGGGACCCTGCCGCTGACCCCGATCATGCGCGAGCTGCTCGGCCGGGGCGGGCCGGTCGACCGGGTCGCGCAGGGCAGGCTGCTCATCGCCCCGCCCGACCTCACCGAGGCGGCGTTCACCGCCGCCATCCAGTCCCTTGTGGACTCACACGGGATGCTGCGCGCCCGGCTCGTCGGCGACGCGCTCGAGGTCCGCCCGCGGGTGCGGGCCTCGGTCCGCGTCTCCGACGGCGAGGTGGCCGTCGAGGCCGCCCGCGCCTACGGCGAGCTGGACCCGGCCGCCGGGGAGGTCCTGCGCGCGGTCTGGTTCCCGGCGCGGCAGCGGGTGCTGCTGGTGATCCACCACCTCGCCGTCGACGGCGTCTCCTGGCGCGTCATCAGCGACGACCTGGCCAACGGGCCCGGCGCGGCCACCACGTCCTTCCGCCGGTGGGCGCGCGGACTGTCCGAACTGGACCGCTCGGCGGAAGCGCGGTACTGGGCCGCCGCGACGGACCCCGACGCGCGCGTTCCCGTGCCCGGCCGCGACACCGTCGCCACCGTCCGCACGGTCCGGGTGTCCGTGCCGGAACCGGTCGCGGGCAGGCTGCTGGGCCCGGTCGCCGCCGCCTACCGCGCGGGCGCGGAGGACGTGCTGATGACCGCCATGGCGCTGGCCGTGGCCCGGGTGACCGGTCGCACCGCACCCGTGCTCGGCCGCGAGGGGCACGGCCGGGTCGAGGACGCCGTCCCCGGCGTCGACCTGTCCCGCACCGTGGGCTGGTTCACCGCCGTGCACCCCGTCCGCCTCGACCTCGGCGGCCTCGACCTCGACGACCCCGGGGCCGCGCTCAAGCGCGTCAAGCAGGCGCTGCGCGAGGTCCCCGGCGACGGCCTCGGCCACGGCCTGCTCGGCGCCCCGGGCAAGCCGGAGATCCTGGTCAACTACCTGGGCCGGTTCACCGGCGGCGCGGACGGCCGCCCCTGGACCGGCGCGCCGGAGTCGGCCGCCCTCGGCGGCGACGCCGATCCCGGCCTCACCGTGGGGCACGCGATCGAGGTCAACGCCGTCGCGGGCGCGGACGGGCTCAGCGCCGTGTTCGCCTTCCCGGCCGCGCTCGTCGGCGAGGACGAGGTCACCGCGCTGGCCGACGCGTGGGTGGCGGCCCTGCACGCCCTGGACGGGCAGGGCGCCACCGGCCGCACCCCGTCCGACTTCCCGCTCGCCGCGCTCACCCAGGACGACACCGACGCGCTGCTCACCGCCGTCCCCGACCTGGTCGACGTGTGGACGCCGACACCGTTGCAGGAGGGCCTGGCGTTCCTGTCCTCCTACGACGAGACCGGACCCGACGCCTACAACGTCCAGTTCGCCTGCGAGCTGCGCGGGACCGTCGACACCGCCCGCCTGCGCGCCGCCGCGCAGGCCGTCCTCGACCGCAACGACGCCCTGCGCGTGTCCGTCGGCTCCCGGCTCGACGGCGACCCGGTGCTCGTCGTGCCCGCCTCCGTGCCCGTGCCGTGGCGCGAGGTCGCGATCGCCGAGGACCGGTGGTCGGAGCTGGTGGCCGAGGACCGGGCCACCCGGTTCGACGTGAGCGCGGGCCCGCTGCTGCGGTTCCTCGTCGCCCGCACCGGCCCGGACCGCGTGCGGCTGCTGGTGAGCTACCACCACCTGCTGCTCGACGGCTGGTCCACGCCGCTGCTGGTCCGCGAGCTGTTCGAGACCTACGCGGGCGCCGCCCCCCGGACCCGCCCGTTCCGCGACTTCCTGCACTGGCTGTCGCGGCAGGACGCCGACGCCGGGGCCGCCGCGTGGGCGCGGGCCCTCGACGGCGTCGCCGAACCGTCCCTGGTCGGCCGCTCGGGCGGGGCGGTCGGCGCACCGCCCGAGCGCGTGGACATCGACCTGCCCGCCGGGCTCGCCGAGGCCGCCCGCGCCCGCGCGGTCACCCTCAACACCCTCGTGCAGACGGCCTGGGGCCTGGCGCTGGCCCGCGGTCTCGGCCGCGCCGATGTCGTGTTCGGCGCGACAGTGTCCGGCAGGCCGCCGGAGCTGCCCGGCGTCGACACGGTGCTGGGCCTGTTCATCAACACCCTGCCGGTGCGGGTGCGCCTGGACGCGGGGGAGACCGTCGCCGACCTGCTCACCCGCGTGCAGGCCGAGCAGGCCAGGGTGCTCGACCACCAGCACACCGGGCTCGCCGGCATCCAGCGCGCGGTCGGGCTGGGGGAGCTGTTCGACACGCTGACCGTCGTCGAGAGCTTCCCGATCGACACCGCCGCCCTCGACCGCGCCGAGACCGCCGCCGGGTTCGCCGTGTCCGGGGTGACCGGCGCGGACGCCACCCACTACCCGCTGACGCTCACCGTCACGGCGGGGGAGCGGGTCAGCGCGTGGCTCGACGTGCGCGCGGACCTGCTGGCCGAGGGCGACGCGCGGCGCTGGGCCCACCGGTTCACCGCCGCGCTGGCCGCCTTGGCCGCCGACCCGGGGGCCCGGGTCGGCGACCTCGACCTGCTCGACGAGGCCGAGCGGTTCCTGGTCCTCGACGAGGCCGGGACGCCCGCGCCGCGGGCCGCGCCACCGGTGCTGGAGGTGTTCGCCGAGCAGGTGGCGGCCCAGCCCGACGCGCTCGCGGTCGTCGGCGGCGAGGAGTCGCTGACCTTCGCCGAGCTGGACCGGCGCTCGTCCGCGCTCGCGGGCCTGCTGGCCGGGCGCGGGGTCGGGCCGGGGTCGGTGGTCGCGCTGGCGCTGCCGTCCTCGGCGGGCCTGGTCGCGGCGGTCCTGGGCGTGTGGAAGGCGGGGGCCGCGTTCGTCGTCCTCGACCCCGAGTACCCGGCCGCCCGGCTGGCGGGGATGCTCGCCGACGCCGGGCCCGCGCTCGCGCTGGCCATCGCCGCGACCGCCACCGTGCCCGCCGGGGTGGCGACGGTCCTGCTCGACGAGGTCGACCTGGCCGCCGTCGAGCCGCTGTCCGCCCGCCCGGCCGGTGGCGTCGCGTACGTGGTGTTCACCTCCGGGTCCACCGGCAGGCCCAAGGGCGTGCTCGCCACGCACGCGGGCCTGTCCGCGCTGCTGGCCTCGCACCGGGCGTCGGTGATGACCGAGCGGACCCGCGTGCTCAACACCGCGTCGTTCTCGTTCGACGCCGCGCTCGACCCCCTGCTGTGGATGGTCGCCGGGCACGAGCTGCACCTGTCGGTCGACACCGCCGCGATCGTCGGCCACGTCCGCGACCACCGGATCGGCTACCTCGACGCCGCCCCGTCGCTGCTGGCCCGGCTCGTCGACGACGGGCTCCTCGACGGCGAGCACCGGCCCGCCGTCGTGGGCACCGGTGGCGAGGCGGTCAGCCCCGCGCTGTGGTCCGCGCTGGCCGACTCCGGCGTGACCGCGCACAACTTCTACGGCCCGAGCGAGACCACAGTGGACGCCACGGTGGGGCGGGTCGAGCCGGGTCGGGTCGTCATCGGCCGCCCGGTCGCGGGCACCCTCGCCCGCGTCCTCGGGCCCGGCCTGGAGCTGCTGGCCCCCGGCGTCGTGGGCGAGCTGTACCTGGGCGGGGCCGGCGTGGCCCTGGGCTACCTGGGCGACCCGGCCCTGACCGCGCGCAAGTTCGTCGCCGACCCGCACGGCCCGGGCAGGCTCTACCGCACCGGCGACCGGGCGCGCTGGCGTTCCGATGGCGTGCTGGAATTCGTTGGCCGGGCCGACGACCAGGTCAAGGTGCGCGGCTTCCGGGTCGAGCCGGGCGAGGTCGAGGCCGCGTTCGCCGGGCTGGTCGCGCGCGCCGTGGTCGTGCTGCGCGAGAACCGCCTGGTCGCCTACGTGACCGGCGCGGCGGTCGACGAGGACCGGTTGCGCGCGCACGCCGCCGAGGTCCTGCCCGACCACATGGTCCCGGCGGCCGTCGTCGGGCTCGAGGCGTTCCCCGAGACGCCCAGCGGCAAGGTCGACCGGGCCGCCCTGCCCGCGCCGGACTTCGCCGCGCTGGTCGGCGCCCGCGCACCCGCGACCCCGGTCGAACGGGAGCTGGCCGGGCTGATGGCCTCGGTCCTCGGCCTGCCCGAGGTGGGCGCGGACGACGACTTCTTCGCCCTGGGCGGCGACAGCATCGTCTCCATCCAGCTCGTCTCCCGGGCCCGCGCGGCGGGGTTGCGGTTCAGCCCGCGCGAGGTGTTCGAGCAGCGCACCGTCGCCGCGCTGGCGCTGGTCGCCCAGGTCGACGAGCCGGAGCAGGCGGTCGACGACGACGGCTCCGGTGTCGTCCCGCTGACCCCGGTCATGCGCGACCTGGTCGACCGGGGCGGCCCGCTCACCCGCTACGCCCAGACCCAGGTCCTCACCGCCCCACCGGGCCTGACCGACGAACACCTGGTCGCCGCCGTGCAGGCGCTGCTCGACGCGCACGCCGTGCTGCGCGCCCGGCTCACCGACGCCGGGCTGGAGATCGGACCGCCCGGCTCGGTCGACGCCGCGTCGGTCGTGCGCGCGGCCGGGTCGGTCGACGAGCTGCTGGACGAGCTGGACCCGCGCACCGGCGACGTCCTGCGCGTCGGTCGCCTCGGCGGCAAGGTCGTCCTCGCCGCGCACCACCTGGTGGTCGACGGCGTGTCCTGGCGCGTCCTCGTGCCCGACCTGGTCGCCGCGCACGCGGCCGTCGCCGAGGGCCGCGCGCCCGACCTCGCCCCGGTCGGCACGTCCTTCCGCCGCTGGGCCGAGGGGTTGACCGCCAAGGCCTCCGACGTGTCCGAACTGGACCACTGGGCCGCCGTCGTCGCCGAGCCGGAGCCGGTGTTCCCGCCGCTGGACCCCGCGCGGGACACGGTGTCGACGCTGGCCCGGATCACCACGACCATCCCGGCGGAGGTGGCCGAGCCGCTGCTCGGCCCGGTGCCGCGGCTCTTCCACGCCGAGGTCGAGGACGTGCTGCTCACCGGTTTCGCGCTGGGGCTGGCCCGCTGGACGAAGCGGCGCGGCGGGCAGCGCACGTCCGTCGTGGTCGACCTCGAGTCGCACGGCCGCGACGAGGACGCCGTCGCGGGCGCGGACCTGCACCGCACCGTCGGCTGGTTCACCGCGGTGTTCCCCGTCCGCCTCGACCTGGCCGGCGTCGACGTCGCCGACGCGCTCGACGGCGGCCCGGGGGCGGGCACCGCGCTCAAGGCCGTCAAGGAGCAGCGCCGCGCCGTGCCGGGGGAGGGGCTGGGCTTCGGCCTGCTGCGCCACCTCAACCCCGAGACCGGCCCGCGCCTGGCCGGGGAGCGCCAGTTCCTGTTCAACTACCTCGGCCGCCTCGACACCGGCCGCGCCGGGTCCGCGGTGTGGGGCCCGGACCCGGAGCACCCCGGCATCGGCGGTGGCGACCACCCCGACCGGCCCGCCGAGCACGCCGTCCAGCTCGACGTGCACGCCGCCGACGGGGAGTTCACCGCCGCGTGGACCTTCCCGACCGGTGTCCTCGCCGAGCACGAGGCGCGTGACCTCGCGGTCGCGTTCGGGGCCGCGCTGCGCGCGGTCGCCGAGCACGGCGCGGAGTCCGGCGCGGGCGGGCTCACCCCGTCCGACCTGCTCGCCCCCGGCCTCGGCCAGGCCCAGATCGACGCGTTCGAGTCCCAGTGGAGGACCCAGTGAGCACCAACGGCCTGCAGGACATCTGGCCGCTCGCGCCGATGCAGGAGGGCATGTTCTTCCTCGCCGGGTTCGACGAGTCCGAAGTGGACATCTACACCGTGCAGTCGGTCCTGCACATCGAGGGCCCGTTGGACACCGACCTGCTGCGCGAGTCGGCAGGCGCGCTGCTGCGCAGGCACCCCAACCTGCGCGCCGCCTTCACCAGCCAGGGCGTCGACCGGGCGGTGCAGCTCATCCCCGTGCGCGTCCGGCTGCCGTGGACCGAGCTCGACCTCACCGACGACCCGCAGCGGTGGGAGCAGGTCGTCGCCGAGGACCGGGCGACCCGCTTCGACCTGGCCCAGCCGCCGCTGCTGCGGTTCCTGGTCGCGCGCACCGGCCCCGACCGGCACCTCCTGCTGGTCACCAACCACCACATCCTGCTTGACGGCTGGTCGACCCCGCTGTTCATGGCCGAGCTGTTCGCGGTCTACGGCGCGCGCGGCGACACCTCCGGTCTGCCGCGCGTGCGCCCGTACCGCGACTACCTGGCCTGGCTCGCCCGCCAGGACCGCGACGCCGCCGAGGCGCGCTGGGCCGAGGCGCTCGACGGGGTCACCGAGCCGACCTTGCTCGGTCCGGCGGGCGCGGCCAACGCCGGGTCGCCGACCGAGCGGGTTCCCGTCGCGCTGCCCGGGGAGCTGACCGCCCGGGTCATGGAGCTGGCCCGCGACCTGCGGGTCACCGCCAACACCGTCCTGCAGGCCGCGTGGGGCCTGGTCCTGGCCCGCCGCCTGGGCCGCGACGACGTGGTGTTCGGCGCGACCGTGTCCGGGCGGCCCGCCGACCTGCCCGGCGCGGAGTCGATGATCGGGCTGTTCATCAACACCGTCGCGGTCCGGGTCCGGCTCGAGGCCGCCGAGACCGTCGCCGACCTGCTCACGCGAGTGCAGGCCGAGCAGGCCAGGCTCATGGACGACCAGCACGTGCCGCTCTCGGCCGTGCGCAAGCGGACCGGGCTGGCCGAGCTGTTCGACACCATCGCCGTGTTCGAGAGCTACCCGGTCGACGTCGAGGCCCTGGGCGAGGCCGAGCGCGGCGCGGGCGTCCGCGTGCTCGAGGCGACCGGGGTCGACGACACCAACTACCCCGTCACCCTGACCGCCGAGGCCGCCGACGGGCTGACCGCGTGGCTCGACCACCGGCCCGACGTGATCCCCGCCGACGTCGCCGCCGCGCTCGCCGACCAGCTCGCCCGGGCGCTCGCCGCGTTCGCCGACCGCCCGCGCCGCCCGGTCCGCGAGATCGACCTGCTCCCAGACCGCGACGCCGTCCTCGCCCTGGGGCGCGGTCCCGTCGTCGAGGCCCCGGGCTGTGTGCTGGACGTCCTCGCTGAGCGGGACCCGGCCTCGGTCGCCGTGGACGGTCTGACCCACGGCGAGCTGGACGCGCGCGCGAACGCGCTGGCCGCCTGGCTCGTCGACCAGGGGGTCGGCCCGGAGCGCGCGGTCGCCGTGGCGCTGCCCCGGTCGGCCGAGGTGGTCGTGGCGATGGTGGCCGTGTGGAAGGCGGGCGGGGTGTTCGTGCCCGTGGACGCGGCCTACCCGGCCGAGCGCATCGCACTGCTGCTCGACGACGCCTCCCCGGCCGTCGTGCTCACCACGTCGCAGTGGGCCGACCGCTTCGACCACCCGGTCACCGCCCTGGACACCCTCGACCTGCCCGCCGCCGAGGGGGTCGACCGCCCGCGCGGCGCCGCGTACGCCATCTACACCTCCGGCTCCACCGGCACGCCCAAGGGCGTCCTGGTCGACCACCCGGCGCTGGCCAACCTGCTCGCCGCGCACCGCGCGTCGGTCATGCCCGCCGAGCGGACCCGGGTCGCGCACGCCGCGTCCTTCGCCTTCGACGCCGCCCTCGACCCCGTGCTGTGGATGATCGCCGGGCACGAGCTGCGCATCGTCCCCGCCGAGGCCATGGGCGACCCGGCCGCGCTGATCGCTTTCGCGCGCGAGCACCGGATCGGGTACCTCGACCTCGCCCCGTCACTGCTGGCGAGGCTGGTCGCCGAGGGACTGCTCGACGGCGGCCCGTCGATCATCGGCACCGGCGGCGAGGCTGTCGGCGCCGCCCTGTGGGAGCGCCTGACCGGCGTGACCGCCTACAACTTCTACGGCCCCACAGAGACCACTGTGGACGCTGTGTTCGCGCGGATCGCGGGCGACGGGCCGGTCATCGGCTCGCCGGTCGCCAACTCGGCCGTGTACGTGCTCGACCGCGCGCTCGGGCTCGTCGGCCCGGGTGTCGTGGGTGAGCTGTACGTGTCGGGCGCCGGTCTGGCGCGCGGCTACCTGGGCGCGCCCTCGGCCACCGCTCAGCGGTTCGTCGCCGACCCGTTCGGCGGCGGGCGGATGTACCGCACCGGGGACCTGGTCCGCTGGGGGGCCGATGGGCGGCTGGAGTTCGTCGGCCGCGCCGACGAGCAGGTCAAGATCCGCGGCTTCCGGGTGGAGCCGGGCGAGGTCGAGGCCGCGCTGTCGCGGCACGCCGACGAGGCCGTGGTCGTGGTCCGCGAGAACCGGCTGATCGGGTACGTGACCGGTGCCCGCGACGCCGACCCGCGGGCCCGGCTCGCCGACGTCCTGCCAGAGCACCTGGTGCCCGCCGCCGTCGTGGTGCTCGACGAGCTGCCGACGCTGCCCACCGGCAAGGTCGACCGGGCCGCGCTGCCCGCCCCCGACTTCGCCGCGCTGACCGGCGACCGCGCGGCGGCCAACCCCACCGAGTCCGCGCTCGCCGCGATCATGGCCGAGGTGCTGGGCCTGCCGTCCGTGGGCGCCGACGACGACTTCTTCGCCCTGGGCGGCGACAGCATCGTCTCGATCCAACTCGTGTCCCGCGCCCGCGCCGAAGGTCTCAAGCTCAGCCCGCGCGACGTCTTCGAGCGCCGCACCGTCGCGGGCCTGGCCGCCGTCGCCCAGCGGGCCGTGCGGGTCGAGCAGACGGACGGCACCGGTCTCGTGCCGCTGACCCCGGTCATGCGCGAGCTGGTCGACAGCGGTGCGCCGCTGAAGCGCTACGCCCAGGTCCAGGTCGTGCCCGTGCCCGCGGGCACGCGGCTCGACCACCTGACCACGGCCGTCCAAGCGCTGCTCGACACGCACGACCTGTTGCGCGCCAAGCTCACCGACGACGGCCTGCTCGTCGGACCGCGCGGCAGCGTCAAGGCCGCCGTCCGCGCGGGGGAACTCGACGTCGACGCCGTGCTGGACGAACTCGACCCGCGCGCGGGCGACATGCTGCGCGTGGTCCTCGCGGGCGACCGCGTCGTGCTGGCCGCACACCACCTGGTCGTCGACGGCGTCTCCTGGCGCATCCTGCTGCCCGACCTCGAAGCCGCGTACACCGCTGCCGCACAGGGGAAGGAGCCCGAACTCGCCCCGGTCGGCACCTCGTTCCGGCAGTGGGCGACCGGGCTGGTGGACAAGGCGCGCGACACCGCCGAACTCGAGTTCTGGGAGTCGACCACCGGCCCGCGGGTCGGCGCGCGCCCGCTCGACCCGCGCACCGACACCCTCGCCAACGCCCGCACGCTGCGCCTGACCCTGCCCGACGCCGACCCGGTGCTCACCGACGTCCCCGCCCGGTTCCGCACCGACGTCGACACCGTGCTGCTCGCCGGGCTCGCCACCGCCTTCGCCCGCACCGGCGCGCCCGCCGTCGTCGTCGACCGCGAGGGCCACGGCCGCGACGAGGACGCCGTGCCCGGCGCGGACCTGCACCGCACGGTCGGCTGGTTCACCGCGGTCCACCCCGTCCGCCTCGACGGCGGCGCCGACCCGGCCGCGACGCTCAAGCGCGTCAAGGAACAGCTCAAGGCGGTCCCCGGCTCCGGCATCGGGCACGGCCTGCTGCGCCACCTCAACCCCGACACCGCGCCCCTGCTCGGCAAGGGCCAGGTCCTGGTGAACTACCTCGGCCGGTTCGCGGGCGGCGACACCCCCGAGCCGTGGCGGCCCGTCGAGATCGGCGGCGGCGCGGACGGCGACATGCCGCTGGAGCACCCCCTCCAGATCGACGCCACCGCAGTGGACGGCGCCCTCGCCGTCGACTTCACCTGGCCAGACGGCGTGCTCACCGAGGACGAGGTGCGCGCGCTCGCGGGCCACTGGTTCCGCGCGCTCACCGCCCTCGCCGACGCGCCCGGCGGCCGCACCCCGTCCGACGTGCTCGCCCCGGTCGACCAGCGCGCGGTCGACGCGCTCGACGCGCCCGAACTGGTCGACCTGTGGCCGCTCACGCCGTTGCAGGAGGGGCTGCTGCACCTGTCCGGCCTCGACGCCGAGGGACCCGACGTCTACACCGTCCACACCGAACTCCACCTCGACGGCCCGGTGTCCGCCGAGCGGCTGCGCGCCGCCGCCGACGCCCTGCTCGAGCGCCACCCCAACCTGCGCGCGTGCTTCCGCGCCACCGAGTCCGGGAGCATGGTCCAGGTCGTCCTCGACGGCGTCCGCGCGCCGTGGAGCCAGCACGGCGCGGACGAGGACTGGGCCCGGGTCGTCGCCGACGACGCCGCGACCCGGTTCGACCCCGCCGTCGCGCCGCTGATCCGCTTCCGGCTCGGCGCGCTGCCCGACGGCGGCCACCGGCTGCTGATCACCAACCACCACGCCCTGCTGGACGGCTGGTCCACGCCACTGCTCGGCGGCGAACTCCTTGCCCTGTACGGCAACGCGGACCTTCCCCGTCCACCTGCCTTCCGCGACTACCTGGTCTGGCTCGCCGCCCAGGACCGGGACGCCGGCCGCGCGGCGTGGCGCACCGCCCTCGCCGGGGCGGAGCCGAGCCTGATCGCCCCCGGGGCCGCGGCGACGACCGCCGTGCGCCCTTCGACGCTCACCGTGACCACGCCCGCGGGTGTCGTCGACGCCGCGCGGTCGCTGGGCGTCACCCCCAACACCCTGGTCCAGTTGGCCTGGGGGCTCGTGCTCGGCACCGCGTTGGGCCGCGACGACGTGGTGTTCGGCGCGACCGTGTCCGGCCGCCCCGCCGACCTGCCCGGCGCGGAGTCGATGATCGGCCTGTTCATCAACACCGTCGCCGTCCGCGTCCGGCTCGACCCCGCCACCGCGCTGGCCGAGGCCGCGCGCGCCGTGCAGGCCGAGCAGGCCGCCCTGCTGGAGCACCAGCACATCGGCCTCGCCGAGGCGGGCGCGGGCGAGCTGTTCGACACCCTGACCGTGTTCGAGAGCTACCCCGTCGACACCGACGCCCTCGCCGCCTCCGAGACCGCGGCGGGCCTGCGCGTCACCGGCGTGGGCGGGACCGACGCCACCGACTACCCGGTCACGCTGACCGCCGAGGTCGACGACGAGTTGCGCCTCACCCTGGACCACCGCCCCGACGCCCTCGACGCCGCCACGGCCCAAGACCTCGCCGACCGCCTGACCCGCGCGCTGGCCGCCCTGGTCGAGCGCCCCGGGACCCGGCTCGGCGCACTGGACCTGCTCACTGACACCGAGCGCGCCCAGGGCTCCCTGGCCGGGCCCGCCCTGACCGTTGCCGAGGCCAGCGTCCTCGACGTCTTCGCCGACACCGTCGCGCGCACGCCGTCCGCCACCGCCGTCGTCGGACCGGACGCCACCCTCACCTTCGCCGAGCTCGACGACCGCGCCCACCGGGTGGCCACCCTGCTCGCGGCCCGGGGGGTGCGCCCGGGGGACGTGGTGGCCCTGCCGCTGCCCGCCTCGGCGGACCTGGTCGCCGCCATGCTCGGCGTGTGGCTGGCGGGCGCGGCGTTCGTCGTCGTCGACCCCGCCTACCCGGCCGCCCGCCGCGAGGCGATGTTGACCGACGCCGCACCCGTCGCCGTGCTCGACGACCTGCCGGACCTGTCGGGCCTGCCGCCGCGCGCCGAGGTCCCCGGGGCGGGCGCGGTCGCCTACGTGCTGTTCACCTCCGGCTCGACCGGGCGCCCCAAGGGGGTCGTCGTCGGACACGCGGGGTTGGTGAACCTGTTGGCCGCCCACCGGTCCGCCGTGATGACCGAGCCCACCGCCGTGCTGGTGACGGCGTCGTTCTCCTTCGACGCCGCGATGGACCCGCTGCTGTGGATGCTGGCGGGCCACGCGCTGCACGTCGGCGTCGAGCCCACGGCCGTGGTCGAGCACGTGCGCGCCCACCGCGTCGGCTACCTCGACGCCGCGCCCGCCCTGCTCGCCGCGCTGGTCGAGGACGGCCTGCTCGACGGCGACCACCGGCCCGCCGTGGTCGGCACCGGCGGCGAGGCCGTCGGCCCCGCGCTGTGGGACCGGCTCGCCGCCGCGCCCGGGGTCGCCGCGTACAACTTCTACGGCCCCACCGAGGCCACGGTGGACGCCGTCGTGGCCCGCGTCGAGCCCGGCCAGGTCGTCATCGGACGCCCGGTGGCCAACACCCGCGCGCACGTCCTCGACCGGGCGCTGCGGCCGGTCCCGGCCGGTGTCGTGGGCGAGCTGCACCTGGGCGGCCCCGGTGTCGCGCACGGCTACCTGGGCAGGCCCGGGGAGACCGCTCGCCGGTTCATCGCCGACCCGTTCCGGGCGGGCGAGCGCCTCTACCGCACCGGCGACCTGGTCCGGGCGCTGCCGGACGGCCGCCTGGTGTTCCTGGGGCGCGCCGACGACCAGCTCACGGTGCGCGGCTTCCGGATCGAGCCGGGCGAGGTCGCCGCGGCGCTGGTCCACCCCGAGGTCTCCGCCGTCCACGTCACCGCCCGCGACGGCCGCCTGGTCGCCTACACCGTCGGCGGCGACCCGGTCGTGCTGCGCGCGCACGCGGCCACCCGCCTGCCCGCGCACCTGGTGCCCGACGCCGTGGTGGTCGTCCCCGCGCTCCCGCTCACCCCGGCCGGCAAGGTCGACACCGCCGCCCTGCCCGCGCCCGAGTTCGCCACGGCGGCGGGCCGGATCGCCCGCACCCCGCTGGAGGACCTGGTCACGACCGTGGTCGGCGAAGTCCTCGGCGTCCCCGACGCGGGCCCGGACGACGACTTCTTCGCCCTCGGCGGGCACTCGCTGCTGGCCACCCGGCTCGTCGCCCGGCTGCGCGCCGCGCTCAGCGTCGACCTGCCGCTGCGGGCGGTCTTCACCGCCCGCACCCCCGCCGCCATCGCCGCCGCGCTCACCCCGGCGGGCGACCGGCCCGCGCCGCGCCCCTACCCGCGCCCGCAGCGGCCGCCGCTGTCGCACGCCCAGCGCAGGCTGTGGTTCCTGTACCGGATGGAGGGGCCGAGCGCGACCAACAACATCCCGTTCGTCGCCCGGCTCTCCGGACCGGTCGACACCGCCGCGCTGCGCACCGCGCTGGCCGACGTCGCCGCCCGGCACGAGAGCCTGCGCACCGTCTTCGGCGAGCACGACGGCACCCCGTACCAGGACGTCCTGGCGCCGTGCCCGGTCGAGTTGGTCGAGGAGGCCATCGAGGCGTCCACAGTGGACGAGCGGGTCGCCTCGGCGGCGGAGCACGCCTTCGACCTGGCCGCCGAGATCCCCGTCCGCGCGTGGCTGTTCCGCCTCGGCGCCGACGAGTCGGTGATCACGCTGCTGGTGCACCACATCGCGGTCGACGAGTGGTCGACCGGCCCGCTGCTCGGCGACCTCGCGACCGCCTACGCCGCCCGGCTGGCCGGTCGGAGTCCTGAATGGACCCCACTGCCGGTGCAGTACGCCGACTATGCCCTCTGGCAGCGCGACCTGCTCGGCGACGAGGACGACCCGGGGAGCCTCGCCGCCCGGCAGATCGCGCACTGGCGCGCCGCGCTCGCCGGGGTCCCGGACGAGATCGCCCTTCCCACCGACCGGCCTCGCCCGGCCACCGCCTCCCACCGGGGGGCGGAGGCGCGGTTCGCGATCGGCGAGGAGACCGGGGCGGCGCTGCGCGCGCTGGCCCGCGAGTCCGGTGTCACGGTGTTCATGCTGGTCCAGGCCGCCGTCGCGGCGGTGCTGTCGCGGCTGGGGGCGGGGGAGGACATCCCGCTCGGCACCCCGGTCGCCGGGCGCGCCGACGCCGCGCTCGACGACCTCGTGGGCTTCTTCGTCAACACGCTCGTGCTGCGCGCCGACGTCTCCGGCGACCCGGCGTTCCGCGACCTGCTGGCCCGGGTCCGCGCGGTCGACCTGGCCGCCTACACCCACCAGGAC
Source organism: Actinokineospora pegani (assembly GCF_009745975.1). Classification (GTDB taxonomy): domain Bacteria; phylum Actinomycetota; class Actinomycetes; order Mycobacteriales; family Pseudonocardiaceae; genus Actinokineospora; species Actinokineospora pegani. The sequence continues at coordinate 19,744 of NZ_WHOL01000101.1, forward strand.
GTGCCGTTCGAGCGGCTGGTCGAGGTGCTCAACCCGGCCCGCTCCGCCGCGCGCCACCCGCTGTTCCAGGTGATGGTCACCCACACCGCCGCCGACGACCGCGACCTCGGCCTGCCCGGGGCCACGACGGCCGCCGCCGACGTCGCGCTCACCACGGCGAAGTTCGACCTGTCGTTCGGGTTCTCCGACGCGCCGGGCTCACCGGCTCTCGCGGGCAGCGTCGAGTACGCCACCGACCTGTTCGACGCGGGCACCGTCGAATCGCTCGCCGAACGGCTCGTCCGCTTCCTCACCGCCGTCGCCGCCGACCCCGACCGCCGGATCAGCCGCGTCGACCTGCTCTCCGCCGCCGAGCGCGAACTGGTCCTGCGGACCTGGAACGACACGGCCGAACCCGAGGTCTCCCGCACGCTGCCCGAGTTGCTGGCCTCGGCGCCGTCGCGGCCCGACGACATCGCCGTGGTCGGCGGCGGGCGCAGGCTCACCTACCGCGAGCTCCACGACCACGTGCACCAGCTCGCCCACGCCCTGCGCGAGCAGGGCCTCGGGCCGGAGCGGGTCGTCGCGATCGGGCTGCCGCGCGGGCCGGAGATGGTCGTCGCGCTGCTGGCCGTGATCGTCGCGGGCGGCGCGTTCGTCCCGCTCGACCCGTCGTGGCCGCGGGAGCGCCGCGACGCCGTCCTGCGCGACTCCGGCGCGGTGCTGACCGCCACCGGCCCCGGGGGAGTGCCGGACGGCGTGCCAGTCGACCTCGCGGACTGGGCCTACGGCGACCGGCCGACCGACGCCCCGGTGTCGGCCGCGCTGGGCGCGCAGCTCGCCTACGTCATGTTCACCTCGGGCTCGACCGGCAAGCCCAAGGGCGCGATGATCCGGCACGAGGCCATCTGCGCGCGCATGGTCTGGCAGGCGGCGATGCTGGGCTTCGGCGGCCCGGGCGACGCGTCGCTGTTCAAGGCCCCGCTGTCGTTCGACATCTCCGTCAACGAGATCCTGCTGCCGCTGGTGACCGGTGGGCGGCTGGTGATCGCCGACCCCGGCGACGAGCGCGACCCCGCCCGGCTGCTGCGCCTGATCCGCGACGAGGGCGTCACCTTCGTCTACCTCCCCTCGTCCCTTGTGGACGCGCTGCTGGAACTGGCCGGGGGCACCGACGCGCTCGCAGGCCTCAAGCACGTCTGGTGCGGCGGCGAGGTGCTCACCCCCGCCCTGTTCGACCGGTTCCGCGCCGCCCTCGACACCACGATGTACCACGGCTACGGCCCAGCCGAGACGACCATCGGCGTCTCGCACGTGGTCTACCGCCACAACGCCGAGCGCATCGCCACCTCCATCGGCCGCCCCAACCCCAACACCCGGCTCCACGTCCTCGACGACCGCCTCAACCCGGTCCCACCCGGCGCGACCGGCGAGCTGTACGTGGGCGGCTACCTGCTCGGCCGCGGCTACGCGGGCGCCCCGGCGCTGACCGCGTCGCGGTTCGTCGCCGACCCGTTCGGCCCGGCCGGGTCGCGCCTCTACCGGACCGGCGACCTGGTGCGCTGGGCCGGGGACGGCACCCTGGACTTCGCGGGCCGCGCCGACAACCAGGTCAAGATCCGCGGCATGCGGCTGGAACTGGAGGAGGTCGAGGCCGCGCTGCTGCGCCACGCGGGTGTCCGCGCCGCCGTCGCCTCGGTCCGCAAGACCCCCGGCGGCGCCGCTTACCTCGCGGCGCACGTGGTGTCGACCGGTGGGCCGCTCGACCCGGCCGACGTGCTCGCCTTCGCCAGGACGATCCTGCCCGACTACATGGTCCCGACCGCGGCGGCCGTGCTCGACGCGCTGCCGATGACCACCAACGGCAAGGTCGACCGGCGCGCGCTGCCCGACCCGCTGCCCGACACCGGCGGCCGCGCCCCCGCCACCCCCGCCGAGCAGGTCGTCGCCGACGTGTTCGCCGAGCTGCTCGGGGTGGCCGAGGTCGGCGCGGACGCCGACTTCTTCGCCCTCGGCGGGCACTCGCTGCTGGCCACCCGCCTGGTCAGCCGCGTCCGCGCCGCGCTGCACGTCGAACTCGGCGTGCGCGACGTGTTCGAGGCGCCCACGGTGGCGGGCATCGCCACCCGGCTCACCGCGGGCGGCACCCGCCCGGTGCTCGAACGCGTGGACAGGCCCGAGCACCTGCCGCTGTCGTCCGCGCAGCGGCGGCTGTGGTTCCTCTACCGGATGGAGGGGCCGAGCCCGACCTACACGATCCCCTTCATCACCGAGCACCCCGCGCTCGACGCCGACGCGCTGCGCTCGGCGCTGCGGGACGTGGTCGACCGGCACGAGAGCCTGCGCACCGTGTTCCCCGAGCGCGACGGGCAGCCGACCCAGGTCGTGCTCCCCGACCCCGACGTGCGGTTGGACGTGGCGGAGCTGACCGCCGACGCGGTCGCCACCGCCGCCGAGCACGGGTTCGACCTCGCCACCGAGATCCCCGTGCGCGGCTGGCTGCTGCGCGGCGACGACCGCGTCGTGCTCGTCCTCGCCGTGCACCACATCGCGGCCGACGAGTGGTCCACCGGCCCGCTCCTGGGCGACCTGGCCACCGCCTACGCCGCCCGGCTCGAGGGCCGCGCGCCCGCCTGGGAGCCGCTGGCCGTCCAGTACGCCGACTACGCCCTGTGGCACGAGCGCCTTCTCGGCGACGAGTCCGACCCGGACAGCCTCGCCGCCCGCCAGCTCGCGCACTGGCGGCAACGGCTGGCCGGGCTGCCCGAGGAACTGGCCCTCCCGGTCGACCGGCCCCGCCCGGCGACCCCGTCGCACCGCGGCGGCGAGGTCGGGTTCACCGTCGAGGCAGGCGCCGCGCTGGCGCTCAAGGCCGCGGCGCGGGAGCAGGGCGCGACCTTGTTCATGGCCGTGCACGCCGCCGTCGCCGCGCTGCTGACCCGGCTCGGCGCGGGCGAGGACATCCCGCTGGGCACCCCCATCGCGGGCCGGGGCGAGCTGGCACTGGACAACCTCGTCGGCCTGTTCCTCAACACCCTCGTCCTGCGCGCCGACACCTCCGGCGACCCGACCTACGCCGAGCTGCTGCGCCGCGTCCGCTCGGTCGACCTGGCCGCCTACGCCAACCAGGACATCCCGTTCGAGCGGCTCGTCGAGGTGCTCAACCCCACCCGCGCCCTGGCCAGGCACCCGCTGTTCCAGACCCTGGTCGTCGTCCACGACGCGGAGGAGGGCGACCAGGGGGCGCCGGGGCAGGCCCAGGACGCGCCGGTCACGACCGCCCGGTTCGACCTGACGTTCACCGTCACCGAGCTGCCCGGCGGCGCCGGTCTCGCGGGGACGGTGGAGTACTCGTCCGACCTGTTCGACGAGTCCACCGCCGCGACCCTGGCGGCCCGGTTCACCCGCCTGCTCACCGCCGTGGCCACCGCCCCGCAGGCCCCCATCAGCACCGCCGACCTGCTCTCCGCCGACGAGCGCCACAACGTCCTCGTCGGCTGGAACGCCCCGGCCGCGCCCCGTCTCCCGCGCACCGTCCCGGAACTGATCACCGCGCAGGCGGCGGCGACCCCGGACGCGGTCGCGCTCGTCGACCTCGCGCGCTCGCTGACCTACCGGGAGCTGGACGCGCGGTCGGCATCCCTCGCCGGGTGGCTGGCCGCCCGGGGCGCCCGACCGGGCGCGACCGTCGCACTGGCGCTGCCGCGCTCGGTGGACATGGTCGTGGCGGTGGTGGCCGTGCTGCGCACCGGGGCGGCGTACCTCCCGCTGGACCCGGACTTCCCGGCCGACCGGGTGGAGTTCATGGTCGCCGACGCCCAGCCCGTCATCACGATCACCCCCGAGCTCAGCACCGACCCGGCTCCACCGTCGCCCGCCCCGGCGTCGGCGCCGCCCGACCCGGACAGCCCCGCGTACGTCATCTACACCTCCGGCTCCACCGGCCGCCCCAAGGGCGTCGTGGTCCCGCACGCGGCGCTGGCCAACTTCACCGAGGCCATGGCCGACCTGCTCGACCTCGGCCCCGGCCACCGGCTGCTCGCGGTCACCACGCTGTCGTTCGACATCGCCGTGCTGGAACTGCTGGTCCCGCTGACCAGGGGCGCCACCGTGCGCGTCGCCGCCCGCGCCGAGGTCCTCGACCCCAGGGCGCTGGCCACGGCCATCGACGCGGGCTGGGGCGGCACCGTCCAGGCCACCCCGACGCTGTGGCAGGCGATCGTCGACACCGGCGTCTCACTCGCGGAGACGACAGTCCTGGTCGGCGGTGAGGCCCTCCCCGGGCCGCTCGCCGCCGCGCTCGCCTCGCGGGCCAAGCGCGTGCACAACATGTACGGCCCCACCGAGACCACGGTCTGGTCGACCACCGCCCCGGTCACCGACGACCGCCCGCTCATCGGCGCCCCGATCCGCGACACCCGCGCGTACGTGCTCGACCACCGGCTCTCGCCCGTCCCGCCCGGCGTCGCGGGGGAGCTGTACCTGGCGGGCGGCGGCGTCGCCGACCGCTACCACGCCCGCCCCGGGCTGACCGCCGCCCGGTTCGTCGCCGACCCGTTCGGCCCGCCCGGCACCCGCGCGTACCGCACGGGTGACCTGGCCCGCAGGCGCGCCGACGGCGGCCTGGAGTACCTGGGCCGGGTCGACGACCAGGTCAAGGTCCGCGGCTTCCGCATCGAGCTGGGCGAGGTCGAGTCCGCGCTGTCGGGCGCCGCGGGGGTCGGCCGCGCCGTGGTCGCCGTCCGCGGCGACCGCCTGATCGGCTACGTCGTCCCCGAGCCGGGCGCCGCCCCCGACCCGGTCGAGGCCCGCGCCGCCGCGGCCCTGACCCTGCCCGAGTACATGCTCCCGGCGGCCGTCGTCGTCCTCCCCGAGTTCCCCCGCACCGCCAACGGCAAGGTCGACCGCCGCGCCCTCCCCGACCCCGACTTCACCACCCTCACCGGCCACCGCGACCCCGCCACCCCCACCGAGGCCGCCGCCTGCGCCCTGATGGCCCAGGTCCTCGGCCTGCCCTCGGTCGGCGCCGACGACGACTTCTTCACCCTGGGCGGCCACTCCCTCCTCCTGGTCCGCCTGGGCGCCGCCGTCGAACACCGCTTCGGCGCCCCCATCCCCATCACCGCCCTGTTCAGCGCCACCACCCCCGCCGCCCTGGCCCGGCTCGTCGAGGGCGCGCGCCCCGCGGGCGGCGTCCTGGACCCCGTGGTCCCCCTGCGCGGGGAAGGCACGGCCGCACCGGTCTTCTTCCTCCACCCCGCCAGCGGCCTGGCCTGGCAGTTCGCCCCCCTCAAGGCCCACCTCCCCGCGGACATCCCCCTCTACGGCCTGCAGAGCCCCCTCCTGTCCGGCTCCCCCGTCGGCACCGACCTCACCGCCCTGGCCACCCGCTACGCCGACGAGATCACCCGCGTCCACCCCCACGGCCCCTACCGCCTGGTGGGCTGGTCCTTCGGCGGCAACGCGGCCTTCCTGGTCGCCCACGAACTCCGCCGCCGCGGCCACGAGGTCACCCTGCTGGCCCTGCTCGACGCCCGCCAGTTCGACCCCACCCGCGACGAGATCCCCGCCGACCGACCCGCGGCCATCGCGGCCCTGCTGACGGACTTGGGCTACACCGTCCCCGAGGGGGAGCCGACCCTCGACGACGCCGTGCGCGTCGTGCGCGAACGCGGCGACATCATGTCCGGCTTCGACGCGGACACGGTGGCCGCCGTCGTGGAGAGCTACCTCGCCAGCCAGCACATGCTCGCCACCGCCGCGTACCCGCACTACGACGGCGACGTGCTGGTGGTGGACGCGATGGTGGCGGAGGCGGGCTTCGAGGACGGCCACGCGCCAGCGTCCGATGAGTGGCGGCCGGTGGTCGGTGGTTCGGTGACCGCGATTCCGTTGGCGTGCAAGCACTCCCAGGTGTTGTCCGGCCAGTGGGTCGAACGTGTGGGCCGCTTGCTCTCGGAGGTGCTGTAGCGGTCAGGACAAGACCATCCGGCCCGAGGGCCCCCGAGACCAAAGTCGCTCGGCGGCGCCGGCAATCCCCGGTGCTCGAACCGGACTTGGCAACGCCCCGGTCGTCGCAGGCTGGTCCACCACGACCAGCAGCGTCCCGCCATGCCACCAGGCCTGGTGACCACAACTCCCTGATCAGGGGCCGCGAAAAGGTGACGGGGTCCCCAGGCCCGGATGGCATGCGACACCGGGCCGAGTGCCTGAGACGACGACGAGGGCCGCCCCGGAAGCCGGGGCGGCCCTCGTCGGACCGCGGGTCAGAGCTGGCCGAGGATCTCGTCCAGGCGGTCGAGGACCCGGGTGGCGTCGCCGTAGTCGATGACGTTGAACTGGCCGTCGAAGACCTTGGCGGACTGGGCGGCGGGCAGCGAGGTGAACAGGGGGTCGGCCTTGAGCTTGGCCGAGGCGCCCTCGGCGGTGACCGGGGGGCCGAGGTCGTCGAAGAGCAGGACCTGGGCGCCGGAGAGCTGGTTGAGCTGCTCGACCGAGTACTGGGCGACGTTGCCGTCGGCGACCTTGGTGGTGGCCTCGTCGAAGGGGATGCCCAGGTCGGCGAGGACGGTGGAGGGGCCGCCGACCTTGTCGTAGAGGTACCAGCCGGAACCGTCGTAGGTGCCGAGGGTGGCCCACTTCGAGGCGGTCAGCTTGGCGCCGTGCTCACCCTTGAGCTCGGTCACGCGATCCTGGTACTCGGCCTCCAGCTCGTTGAGCTTCGCGGTCTTGTTCACCGCTTCGGCCACCGCGCGCACCTGCGGCTTCCAGCCGGGCTCGTCGCCGACCGCCGGGACGAGCACGGTCGGGTAGCGGTCCTTGAGCTGATCGTACTCGGCCTCCTGGTAGTCGCCGCCGATCACCAGGTCCGGGTCGGCCTTGGCGATGGCCTCGTAGTTCAGCTCGCCCGCGTCGTTGCCGATGATCTCCAGGCCGCGGAACGGCTCGCCGTCCTTGGCGGCGGTCAGATCGATCGCCCCCGCCAGCTTGGCCTCGAGGTCGAGCAGGATGTAGGGGATCTGGAAGTCGATCGCGACGATCCGCAGCGGCTCGGCGGGAACCTCCACCGGACCCTTGGGCGTCTGCACAGTGCGCTTCTCGCCCGACCCCGGGTCTGACGACCCCGACGAGTCGCCGCTGCCGCACGCGGCGGTGAGGGCGAGGACGGCGGCCGTGATCGCGGCCAGGCACCGAGATGATGTCGATCTCATTCGTGCTACTCCACAGGGGTGATGCGGTCGGATTACCCGATACTCTCCGCGCACATTAGGGGAGGCTAACCTATCCTTGCAACGGGCTCGTAGTCACAGAAGGGCATCCGCCATGACGGCATACCACGCCACGGTCCTGCGCACCGCGCACGTGACGCCTCGAATGCTGCGCGTGACGCTCGTCGGTGACGAGCTGAAGTCCTACCAGGGCAGCGGTCTGCCCGACGAGTCCTGCCGCGTCGTCTTCCCCGGGGACGGCGAGCCCCGCCGGGTCTACACGATCCGCAGGCGCGACGCGGAGACCGGCCAGATCGACCTCGACTTCGTCCTGCACGACGGCGGGGTGGCCGCCGAGTGGGCGCGCGCCGCCCAGCCCGGCGACCCCGTGCTGCTCAGCGGGTCCCCGGCGGGCAAGTACGCCCCGCCCCCCGACACCGAGTGGCAACTGCTCGCGGGCGACGCCACCGCCCTGCCCGCGCTCGGCCGGATCGCGGAGAACCTGGCGCCCGGCGCCCGCGCGCACGCCCTCTGCGTCATCGAGGACGACGCCGACCGCCAACCCCTCCCCGGCGTGACCGTCGACTGGATCACCGCCGACCCCTCGCAGGCGGGTCCGCGGCTCACCGCCGCCGTGCTCGCCCACGACCTCCCGCCCGGTCCCGGCTACCTGTGGGTCGCGGGCGAGATGAGCGCCACCCGCGACGTGCGCAAGCACCTCCGCCACGCCCTCGGCCTCCCCGCCGACCGCTACTCCGTGGTCGGCTACTGGCGGCACAACGCCGAGGAGTGGGAGGCCCGCTTCCGCGCCGTCGAACCCGACCTCGCCCCCCGCCTCGCCGCCGCCGAGGACATCCCCGACGACGAGGAGTACTTCGACGTCGTGGACGACATCCACGCCGAGGCGGGCCTCTGACCCCGATCCTGTCGGTCCCCGTCGCTATGGTGGCCGAATGGGGATTCTGGGGATCTTGGAGGACACCGACTACCTGCCGGACTTCGGCACGCTCGTCGTGCGCGACCGGTTCGACCCCGAGGGGTTGCCCGCCGCGCGGGCGGACGTGCTCCACGAGTTGGCCACCCGCGCCCTCCCGGGCGCCCTCGCCACGGCGGGCGACGGGTGGCTGCACGGCAGCGCGGGCGACCCGCCCCAGCAGGTCCGGTTGGAGGCGCACGACACCGAGCCGCCGAGCGACCTCGACGCCTGGGCGGACGTCGTGCGGACCCCGTTCCGCAGCCGGTCGGGCCGGGTCGCGCTGGGCCTGGTCTCCGGTGGGGAGGAGGACGACACGCTCGATCTGGGGCGCAGCGGGCTGTTCGACGTGCGCGTCTCGCGACGGCCCATCGGGGACGATGACGGGGAAGACGAGTGGCTCGCCCAGTTCTGGCCGGCCACCGCCAAGTCCCTGCCCCGCTGGGTCAAACGCACTCACCCGGCGGTGCGCAGCGCGGACCCGGGATGGCGGATGGTCCTGGGCTACCACTGCATGGAGGTCGCCTGGTTCGCCTCGGGACACGGTCCCCACCGCACCGCCTCCTGGTACGACGAGCCCTTCGTCGGCCACCGCCCCGATCCCGACGTGCGCGCCCAGCTCGGAGCCCCGACCCTGACCACCAACCGGGACGCCGTCACCCTCCTGCTCTCAGCGGGCGTCCTCGCACCGGAGGACGACGGCTGCCGACTGGTCGAGCACCCGCCCCCGGCCACCGACCGACTCGCCCTCCCCGCCGACCTCGCCACCCGGCTCACCGAGGACGCGGTCCGGACCCGCTACACCCGCCTCGCCGCGGACCTCGTCAGCATCGCCGCCTGGGGAAACCCGTGCCCTGTCGACGACCTGGCCGATCGCCTCCTGGCCGCGCCCGACGACATCCCGCCACTGCTGGCCTATGCCGAGTCGGACAAGCTGATCCACCGTGACGAGGATGGAGTGCGCGCCCTTCTCCGGTGAACCCGCCCATCCCCCCTTCCCGTGCCGCAGGTGGGCGTCCGCCGCCCAGGCCGACACCGCGTCCAGGTCGGGCACGTGCGGCGGACCGGTGGTCGGCAGCGCCGCCTCGCCCTGGCGTTGGACGTCGGCGATCTCGGCCAGCACCTCGGCCTGGTCGGGAACGGCCCCCGCTTGACCCGCGGCACGCGCTCCTGTTCGCGCTCCGGCATGGGCAGGGTCAGCGCGCCGGTCGTCACCAGTTCCAGGCCCTGATACGCCAGGCGCAAGGCGTGTGAGGCGTACTCGACGTCGTAGCCGTGCGCCGCGACCAGTTCCGGCCGGTTGGGGGTCTTCCGTGTGGACACTCCCGGCAGCCGGTCGCGTTGGGCGTTCTTGTAGCCCAAGAACCGGTGCACTGCCTCCTGGGAAAGGAAGCTCGGGCCCAGCTCCCGCAGCTCCTCGCCCAGCGAGGTCAGCGTCAGGACCGACTCCGCGGGCGCGAACAGCGGCAGCAGCGCGGTCGGATCGCCTTCGACTGCCAGGCGCAGGTACTTCCGCAGCGAGTACATGACCAGGTCCGGGTCGCCGGGGCCGGATCGCTCGCCCTCGGGCCGCGTGCGGAAGACGGAGTGCTCCAAGGGTTTTCCGACGCCCAAGGCCGTGTCCGCGGACTCGACGGAGACGCCCGTCTCGTCGTGGTCGCCGGTGCCCGCGTTGGCGATCCCGTGCACCCCGGACCCGACGACGGTGCGCAGGATCTCGCCGCCCCGCGCCTGGGCGCCTCCGGTTTACTACAGGCCGAGCCGCCCGCTCGCGGACCGAAGCTGACCGCGGCGTGTGCCACAGTCACACCATGAGCACCCCCGGCTTCACCGGCTCCCGCATCGACCACCTCAACATCGCGGTCCCCGACCTGTCCGCCGCCGTGGCCTTCTACCAGCCGGTCCTCGCCGCGATCGGGATCGGCACGACGATGACCGTCCCCACCTCCGAGAAGCTGCCCGCCATGCACGGTTTCGGCTGGGAGCACAAACCGTACTTCTGGCTAGTCGACGGGGGCCAGGTCGGGACGAACATGCACCTGGCGTTCACCGTCGAGACCCACGAGGCCGTCCGCGCCTTCTACGACACCGCCATCGAGCACGGGGCCACCTCGCTGCACGCCCCCGGTGACCACCCGCTCTACCACGAGAAGTACCACGGCGCGTTCGTCACGGACCCGCACGGCATCAACCTGGAGGCGGTCTGCCACCACTGACCCCGAACGGCGCCGCCCCATGGCCAGGCACAACGACCGTGTCATCCGGCAGACGGGACGGTCAGCCATGTTCGCCGGGGTCACCGCGCCCGCAGAGGAGTTCGGCTCCCCGGACTCGCGGGCCTGGGCAGGCGCCGCCGCGCCTGGGTCGTCGCACGCCGCCCGGGCCGAGGCGGTCAGCCCCGCCCCGGGCGAGCGAGGGTTACCGGACGCGTTCCGGGACGTGGTCCAAGACATGGACGACGCGCACGGCGAGCGCCTCGGCGCTCTTGGCGTCCAACGTGGACGCCTCCTGCAGCGTCGTGCGGACGAGGTCCACCCTGGCTTCGTAGCGTGAGACGTACTCGGGTGACATGGTGTGGGGTCCGCTCTTCGACCGCGGGGCCGGGCCGGGCATGAGGTGCCCAGGCGACGGGGTCCCGTCACCGTCGACCGTACCCCGTTCGCGCCGCAGGGTGGCGGTGCCGAGGGCGTGTCGAGCGCCTGCGGTCAAGTCGGCGCCGCTTGGGGCGCGGCACGAGGTCCGGTCGGCTCGACCGGCCGGGGGCGGGAAGCGCCGAGATGATCTCGGACCAGCTCACGACCAGCACCCCCGAAGTCCGCACCCGACTCGCCCCGCTCGACCGACCTCGCCGCCGAGTTCCCCGGGCTGATCGCCGCCCTGGACGCGGGCGGTCCCATCAGCCGCGTCACCTACCACCTCGACGACTGGGACACGACCGCGCGCAGGCGCACCACCGGCGGCTCGGTCGTGCGCGTGGCGGGCTTCCGCCACGCGGCGTCGGACTCGGTGGCCCTATTGCGGGCGAACCGCAGTCGCATCCGCCTGGTCGTCATCCCGCCGGGCACCGCCGAGGACGAGGCGCGCGCCGTGCTCCGCGACGCCTCGGGCGGTCAGCCCGGGCTGGTTCCCAAGTAGACGGTCGCGGTGGCGTCCCGCTGCTGCAACGGGTTGTCGAAGGTGACGACCTCCGCCGCGACGTCGTCGAACACCGTTGACAGCACAGCGGTGAACTCGGCGTCCGGCGGGTCGTTGGACCACAGGGCGAACACCCCGCCCGGGCGCAGCAGGCCGGTGACGCGGGCGAGCCCGTCCGGCTCGTAGAACACCGCGTTGCCCGGGTTGAGTAGGTGCCTGGGGGAGTGGTCGATGTCGACCACCACCGCGTCGAACCGCCGCCCGGGCCGCTCCGGGTCCAGCCCCTGGTCGCCCAGCGCGAGGGCGAAGAAGTCACCGTGGACGAAGCGGCACCGGGGATCGGCCGTCAGCTCGGCCCCCGCCGGGATCAACCCGCGCTCGTGCCACTCGATCACCTCACCCAGGGCGTCCACGACCACCAGGGACCGCACCGCGTCGCTGTCCAGCACGGTCCGCGCCGTGAAGCCGAGCCCGAGCCCGCCCACGGCCACGTCCAGCTCCGAGCCGCCCAACCGCGCCAGCGCCAACCGCCCCAGCGCGACCTCGGACACGGTGAACATGCTCGACATCAAGAACTCGTCCCCGAGCTTGATCTCGTGCACGTCCCGCCCGCTCACCGGGTCGCGCCTGCGCCGCAGGACCAGCTCCCCCAACGGGGTCGGCCGCCAGTCGAGCTCCTCGAACCGCGCGCTCACCGGGCGGCCTCAATCCACACAACCATCGCGACAGCCTAGACGCAGTGGTCCCACGCGGCGGCCGGGCTACCGGGGCAGGGTCAGCGCGGGCTTGCGGCGCAGCTCGGCCTTGGCCACCGAGCGCAGGTGCACCTCGTCCGGCCCGTCGAACAGGCGCATGGCGCGGTGCCAGGCGTACATGGCCGACAGCGGGGTCACGTCGGTGACGCCGGCGCCGCCGTGGACCTGGATGGCGCGGTCGACCACCGCCGTGGCGGCGCGCGGGACGGCGACCTTGGCCAGGGCGACGAGGTTCCTGGCGGCCTTGTTGCCCTCGGTGTCGATGACGTGGCAGGCGTGGTGGCACAGCAGCCGGGCCTGCTCGATCTCCAGGCGGGACTCGGCGATCTGCTGGCGCACGACACCCTGGTCGACCAGCGGGCCGCCGAAGGCCACCCGGCTGCTCGCCCGGTCGACCAGCATCGCCAGCGCCCGCTCGGCGGCGCCGAGGGCGCGCATGCAGTGGTGGATGCGCCCCGGCCCGAGCCGGGCCTGCGCGGCGGCGAACCCGCCGCCCTCCTCGCCGATGACGTTGTCCACCGGCACCCGCACGTCGTCGAAGCGGACCTCGGCGTGCCCGTGCTGGTCGTGGTGGCCGAAGACCGGCAGGTCCCGCACCACCGTGACGCCGGGGGTGTCGCGCGGGACGATCACCATCGACTGCTGCCGGTGCGCCGCGGCCGCCGGGTCGGTCTTGCCCATGACGATGAACACGGCGCAGCGGGGGTCCATCGCGCCACTGGTCCACCACTTGCGCCCGTTGACGACGTACTGGTCGCCGTCGCGCACGATGCTGGTGGCGATGTTCGTCGCGTCGCTGCTGGCCACGTCGGGCTCGGTCATCGCGAAGGCCGACCGGATCCGCCCGGCCAGCAGCGGGGCCAGCCACTCGCGCCGCTGCCGCTCGGTGCCCAGCAGGTGCAGCAGCTCCATGTTCCCGGTGTCGGGCGCGGCGCAGTTGATCGCCTCGGGCCCCAGGTCCAGGCTCCACCCGGACAGCTCGGCGATCGGCGCGTACTCGAGCTGGGTCAGCCCGGACTCCGCGGGCAGGAACAGGTTCCACAGCCCCTCGGCCCGCGCCCGCTCCTTGAGCTCCTCCACCACCGGCGGCACCTCGTGCCCGTCCGGTCCGGCCGCGCGGCGGTGCTCGGCGTAAGCGGTCTCGGCGGGCAGCACGTGGTCCTGCATGAACGCCACCATGCGGTCGCGCAGCCCATCGGCCCGGGTCGAGGGCGCGGGCAACTCGTACACGGACACGGACAGCCTCCTGAACTCGCCGGTCACCTGGTCGGTCCGACGCTACCTGCGCCTGATCCGACCTGCGCGAGCTCCACCGGATCGACTGGTCGTGGTGGCTGTCGAACCGCTACACCGGGCAGCGGAGCTGGAAGCTGAGGATGTCGGTGTCCGCGGCCGGGGTGGGGCAGAGGAACCGCGAGTAGCGGGTGTCGTCGTCCACGTAGCGCTTGAGCCAGGTGACGGCGAACTTGGTGAGGGTGGGGGAGTAGAAGTTCGGGGTGAAGTGGTCGCCCTTGAGCTTGAGGTAGGCCTGGTCCGGCTTGTCCTGCAGCGAGGCGTACATCCGGTCGGCGTGGCGGGCGGCGGGGGCGATGGTGTCGTTGTCGGTGCCGAGGATCAGGGTGGGGACGGTGACGGCGCTGAAGTCGGGGTTGGGGTTCCACGGGGTCAGGGGGATGGCGGCCTTGAGCGCGGGGTTCTTGCTCGCGGCGATCAGGCTGCCGCCGCCGCCCATGGAGTGGCCCATGACCGCGAGCCGGTCGGGGTCCACCCGGTCCTTGGCGGGGGACTGCGCCGCCAGCCAGTCGGCGGCCGCGAGGAGTTGGTCCCCGCGCGCGTCGGGCTGGTCGAACAGCCAGTTGGTGTCCAGGGTCAGCACGACGAAACCGTGCGAGGCCAGGGTGGCGCCGTACCAGGCGATGCTGAACTCCGGGCCGAAGAACCCGGGGCTCACGACCACGGCGCCGAAGGTGCCCTGGGAGGTGTCGGTGGGGTAGTGGATCGTCCCCCGGTTGAACGCCCGCCCCGGAACGCTGGGCACCGCCAGCGTCGACACCGCGAACGTGCCCCTCTGGGCCCGGATCGACTGCTCGGTCGGGTCCGGCCCCTTGGCGAACGCGCTGGCCTGGAGCACAGCGGCGGTCGGGGCGGGCTGCCCGGCGAACGCCTGCGGGCCGAGGAACGCGGCGGCGCCCATCGCCAGCGCGGTGGCCAGCACCGCCGACCTCTTCACGATGTCACGACGCACGGGGGCTCCTTCGGCGGCACGGCTGTCGGGTGAACCGTAGGCAACGACCGGGTCGGAGCGGAAGACGTGGCGGGCGGCGTGTGGCCGGGGTGAGGGGGTGGCTGTCCGGGAGTGCCAACTTCCGGGCGCTACTGGGCCTTGAGGCTGACCGTCGTCCCGTTCGGCAGGCCGCGGATCTGCCGGGCTATCTCGGCCCGGTACTCGATCCCGCTGAGCCGGTCCATGGCGACGAGGTTGTCCAACCGGTACTCGCCGCCGAGGGTGAACGGGATGCGCGGCACCAGGCGCACCCTGGTCGGCAGCGCGCCGTTCGCCACCTGCCACGCGTGGGCGAGGGGGTGTCCGGTCTCGTTCGCGAAGTCGTCCAGGACGTGGTCGGCCCACCCGCCCAGGTCCTCCGCGAACGCCGCGAACACCCCGGTCTCCGGGGAGAACCGCTCGACCCTCCCGTCCGTCAAGGCGAACTGCTCGCCGAAGACGTCCTCGGCGAAGAACACCACCCCGTCCGGGATCTCCGGGTAGAGCGACCGCCACGACTCGCCGGAGTTCCACTCCTGCACACTCGGGACCGCCCCGCCGCCGCCCCACGGGAAGACGAGCAACGCCGACTCGAACGCGAAGAACCCGTTGCGCAGCCCGAGAAGCCGCTCCAACTCCGGGTTGCCGCACCCGGGCCCCGCCGCGGAACCGATCCCCGGCCCGGAAATGGAGACCAACTCATCGAGGGGAGTCACGCGGCGACGGTAGCAGCGTCGATCAAGCCCCCAGGGGCCTTGTGGGCACCGCGGCGGAGGGGGAGCCCCAGGCGCTCGGTGGCGGCGTCACGGCGTCGGCCACGCCGGACCGTGGTGTACGCCGTCAGTGATAGTGCTGCCTGGATTCTCGGGTCGGGGGTCGCGGGCGCGCATGGGTTCCGGGGGTGCTTCAGCGGGCCCTGCTCGGATTCGCCTGGCTGCTCGACGCGGATCAGGCCGCCCCGGGCGCGCGGCTCCTCGATGTCGCGGTGGTCCACCGGCCGACCGGGCAGCGGGGCGCCGGTCTCGGTCCGCAGGCCTGCCACCACCAGGGCGAACACGCGGCGCGGCGCCATGGCGCCGATCTCGACGTCCGGGCTGACGGCCCTGACCAGCTCGTCCCGATCCGGGAAGCGGCGGTAGAGGGTGCCGACGCCGACCCCGGCGGCCCTGGCGATCTCCTCCATCGGCACGTGCGCCCCGACCTGGACGAACAGCACCCGCGCGGCCTCGATGATCTGCTCGCTGTGCACGCCCACCACCCTCGGAAGCCCCGGTCGCCAAGGTTCCGGTTGTCGGGCCACGAGCAGGGGCGCGCGGTCCTCGCCGACCGCCGGGTCTCGTCCGACCGGCGCAAGAACAACTTCCCGATTCCCAACGCCGATCCGGGCATCCGCGGGCGGTCCCGCGGCTGGCCGCGCTCGTCCGCGCGTGCAGGAGGTCGTCGACCGGTTCGTCGACGAGCCGCTGGCCGCCGAGCACCGCCCGGTCGACCTGGTGCGGGCGCTGCCGGTGCCCTCGCTGGTGATCTGCGAGCCTACGCCGACCACGACTCCTTCCAGGAGCGCACCGCCGCCCTGGTCGGCCGCGCCGCCCGACGGCGCGGGTTCCTGCGCGCCTACCTGGACGAGCTGATCCAGCGCGAGGAGGCCGAGCCCGGCGACGGCCTGGTCAGCCGCCAGATCGCCAAGCGCCGGGCGGGCGGCGACACCGACCGCGCCGGCATGGTCAGCACGGCCTTCCTGCTGCTCGTCGCGGGCCACGAGACGACCGCGAACATGATCTCTGCGCTACGGCTGGCACGATCGGTGGCGGACATCCCGTTCAAGTCCGGCGCCGGCGGCTACGGCGTCTACGAGCTCCCCGTGACCTGGTGAGGAGAACCACCATGCGCATCAAGGCGAACACCGAGGCCTGCATCGGCGCAGGCCAGTGCGTCCTGACCGACCCCACCGTCTTCGACCAGGACGACGACGGCATCGTCGTCCTGCTCACCGACCAGCCCACCAGCGAGGACACGGCGCGCGACGCGGTGTCGGTGTGCCCGGCGCAGGCGCTGTCCATCGAGGAGTGAGCCACCCGCACACGGCGTGGACTGGCGTGCCNACCTAGCCGGGAGGCGGGCGGCGGGCCAGGACGGCTATCGCGGGCCAGCAGACCTGGGCCCCCGCCAGCACCCGCTCGGTGAGCCCGACCAGGTGACCCGCCTGCAACGACCACCCGAACCCCGCCAGGCAGGCCACCAGGACCGCCGTCGCCGCCCACGAACTCCGCCTCCCCGGCGCCCCCGCCACCGCGGGCCACACCGACAACGCCCCGAACGCCACAGCGGCGGCGATCGCATGCCCGCCCAGGGGGTCGGGAACAGCGGCGACCGCGGCGGTGCCCACCCCGCCCACCGCCAGCAACACCCGCCCGGCGGGCCGCGCCCCGGTCAGCCCCACCGCGGTCACCACGTGGCAGACCCCGACCACCGCCAGCCCCGCGGTCATGATCCACCGGTGCGGCGCCCCCACCGCCGCCAAGGCGCTGATCGTCTGCCGCGCCTGGTCGAACCCGGGTCGCGCGGCGGCAGCCAGCGTCCAACCCCCGATCAACGCCACCGGGGCGAGCAGCGACGACGCCACGGCCCACCCGCGCGCGGTCATCGGCCGCGGCCTGCTTGATCGAGGTGCCACCCGGCGAGCCTAGGGGAGGGGGCTTCTGGGCAGGCGGCCTCACTGAACAGGGTTAAGAGGACGTGACGACGGGTAATTAGAGTCGACGCGCTCGGGTGGAGATGGAGGTACCTGGTGGCTGACCCCGGACCGTGGGTTTACGCAGCGGCAGGAGTGGGCACCCTGGCCGCCGCGGTGCTGCCCCGGGTGCTGTCCCGGCTCCCCATCTCGATGCCCATGATCTTCCTGGGCGCGGGAGCCTTGGTCTTCTGGCTCGTCGACGGCCTGCCCGACCCCGACCCGCTCGCGCACAGCGACATCACGCAGCACCTGACGGAACTGTGCGTGATCGTGTCGCTCATGGGCGCGGGTCTCGCGCTGGACCGGCCGGTCGGGTGGCGGCGCTGGTCGACGACCTGGCGGCTGCTGGGGATCACCATGCCGCTGTCGATGCTGGCGGTGGGGGTGCTCGGGTGGGCCGCGCTCGGGCTGGGCGCGGCGGCGGCGCTGCTGCTGGCCGCCGTCCTCGCGCCGACCGACCCGGTGCTGGCCACCGAGGTCCAGGTGGGCGAGCCCGCGGACGACGAGGAGGACGACGAGGACGAGGCGCGGTTCGCGCTCACCTCGGAGGCCGGGCTCAACGACGGCCTGGCGTTCCCGTTCACCTACGCGGCCATCGCCGTCAGCGTGGTCGGCGTCGCGCCGTCGGGCTGGCTGCCGCACTGGCTCGGGGTGGACGTGCTGTGGCGGCTCGCCGTCGGGATGGCGCTCGGGGCGCTGGTCGGCTGGCTGCTGCGCAAGCTGGTCTTCGCCGCCCCGGACGAGGACTTCCGGCTGGCCAAGCACGCCGAGGGGTTCGTGGCGCTGGCCGCCACCTTCCTGGCCTACGGGGCCGCCGAACTGGCCAACGGCTACGGCTTCATCGCGGTGTTCGTGTGCGCGTGCACCCTGCGCGCGGGCGAGCGGTCCGATGGCTACCACCAGGTCCTGCACAGCTACGTCGAGCAGGCCGAGCGGATGCTGACCGTGCTGGTGGTGTTCTTGCTGGGCGGCGCCGTGGTGACCGGGCTGTTCGACGGCCTGCGCTGGGTGGAGGTCGGCTTCGCGGCCGCGGTGCTGTTGATCATCCGGCCGCTGGCGGGCGTCGCGGGCCTGGCGGGCGGTCGCACCGGCCCCCGGGAACGGGTGGTCATCTCGTTCTTCGGCGTCCGCGGCGTCGGCTCGCTGTTCTACATCACCTACGCCCTCGGGCACGGCGAGTTCGCCGACCCGCAGACCCTGTGGCGGGTGGTCGCCCTGGTCGTCGTCGGCTCGATCCTGCTGCACGGCCTCACCGCCGCGCCCGTCATGTACTTCCTCGACCGCAGGCGCAGGCGAGCCGCCAAGGTCGAGCACGGCGACGCGGACGAGGCCGCGAACACGGCCGTGTGACGACACCGCCGCTCGCGGGTACCTCCCCGGTGGAACTGGATCATGACAGGGCTGGATCACGACGGTGGGAGGTCGCGGGTGCGGTGGGCACTGGTCAGCGGGGACGGGTTGCCGGTCAGCGGGCTCCTGACGATCTTCCGCAACGTGGTCGACCGGGCGCGGGCGGCCGGCCTGCTCGACGTCCCGGTGACCGCCGACCTGGGCTACTCCTGGCGGGCGGACAAGAAGGGCTTCTTCCCCCGCGGCCTGCCCGGCGCCGAGTACCCCGACTGGCTGCGCGTGTCCGACGCCGTCCCGGTGGACCTGCCCGTCGACGAGTGGGGGGCCGCGCTCGACGAGATCCGCGCCGACGTCGCCGCGGCCGACGAACTCGACGAGGGGCGCCGGGCGGCGCTGCGGCAGCGGATCGAGGCCCACACCGACGCCTACGCCGAGTACTTCCACCGCTGGTTCACCGATCACGACGTCGACTGGGTCGTCGCCATCAACCTGACGCTGCCCGACGCCGTGTTCGTCACCGCCGCCCTGCACCGCGCCGCCGACCGCCGGTGGGGCGACGGGCGCGACGGCGGTGTCCTGCACTGGGACCACGACCTGTTCGGCAGTTGCGCGATCTTCGAGGACGGCAGGCGCTTCTACCCCGCCGCCCCCAACGAGTTCACCCCGCTGCCCGGCAGCAGCCCGTCCGACCGGTGGGCGGTCATCTCCCCGGCACTGCTGCGCGAGACCGCCGCCTACCCCACGGACCTCGTCCCCGAACTGCTGACGAACGTCCTGCCGCTCATCCCCGACGGCGGCCTGGAGCAGCGCCACCACGAGTTCCTCGGCGGACGCGGCATCGACCCCGACCGGCCCGTCGTCCTGGTCCCGGTGCGGGTGTTCGCGGTGAAGGGGGTGGAGATCTCGGTCGAGGTCTTCGCCGCCGCGCGCGCGGCGCACACGGCCGCGGGCCTGCCCGAACCAGTCCTCCTGGTCTTCGGCAGCCTGGACGAGGACCCCGCCTACGCGGGCGTCGTCCGCCGCGCCGTCGCCCGCACCGGGGCCGGGTCCGCCATCCACTTCCTCGACGGCGTCCCCGTCTCCAGCCACCGCGACCGCACCGGCACCTGGCGCCTCGACGAGGTCGACCTGCTCCGCCTCGCCCGCGCCACCTCCGGCGCGGTCCTGTTCACCCCCAACCAACCCGACGTCGAGACCGTCGGCCTCGGCCCCGCCCTGGCCGCCCTGGCGGGCGTCCCGTGCGCGGTCACCCCGTACAACGCCTTCGACGACCACTTCGGGCCGGAGTACGCTCGCGTGGCGGTCGACCCGGCCGCGCCCGCCGAGGCCGGGGCTGAGCTGTCCCGGTGGATGGCTGAGCCGGACGCCGGACTGCTGCGGGTCAACCGGGCCTTGGTGCGGGACCGGTTCCCGGACAAACCGTGGCGGGAATACCTGGCCGCCATGGCGAACAAGGCCGACCAGCCCCCCGGAGGACCATCCTGATGCGCTACCGGCTGCTCGGCAACACGGGTCTGCGGGTGTCGGAGCTCTTCCTCGGCGCCATGCGCTTCGGCGGCGGCGGCACCTCGCGCGAGGAGTGCGCCCGGATCATCGACCACTACACCGAGGCGGGCGGAAACGTCATCGACACCGCGGTGAACTACGGCGACGGGGAGAGCGAACGCGCGATCGGCGCCGTCCTCGGCGCCCGGCGGGACCGCTTCGTGCTCTCGACCAAGTACACGCTCTCGCGCGACCCCGGCGACGCCAACGCCGCGGGCAACCACCGCAAGAACCTGGTCCGCTCGTTGGAGGCGAGCCTGCGCCAGTTGGGCACCGACCACATCGACCTCTACTGGGTCCACGTGTGGGACCGCGACACCCCGGTCGAGGAGACCATGCGCGCGCTCGACGACGTCGTCCGGGCCGGGAAGGTGCTCTACATCGGCATCTCCGACACCCCCGCGTGGGTGGTCTCGCGGGCCAACACGCTCGCCGAGCTGCGGGGGTGGACGTCTTTCGCGGGCATCCAGGTCCCGTACAACCTGCTGGAGCGCGACGTCGAGCGCGACCTGCTCCCGATGGCGGAGGCGCTGGGCCTCAGCGTCGCCGCGTGGTCGCCGCTGGCCCACGGCGCGCTGGCCGCCGCCCCGGACGAGCGGACCCGTGCGGTGGTCACCGAGCTGCGGGCGGTGGCGGCCGACCTGGGCGCCACCCCCGCCCAGGTCGCCATCGCCTGGCTGCTGGCGCGCCCCGGGGCGGTGCACCCCATCACCGGGGCGGGCACCGTCGAGCACCTGGCGGACACCCTCGGCGCCCTCCGCCTCGAACTCCCGGCCGAGGCCGCGGACCGGTTGACCGCGGCTGGGCGGTTCACCCCGGGCTTCCCCCGGGACTTCATCGAAGGTTTGCCGCCGTGGGTGTTCGGGGACGCCCACTCCTCGCTGGTGCGGCGCTGAGACCCAGCGAAACCGCCCGCGAGGAGGTCCCCTGCGGTCGTGTTCCCGTCCCGGCGAGGGAGGCGGAGGTGCTGCTGAGGGTGACCGGCGCGCTGGACGCCCGCGCGGCGCCGATCCTGTCCGAGGCGCCGCACCGGCTGCGGCTCGACGGTCAGGGGGACGCGGACGTTCGCGGGGTGGTGCTGGTCCCGCGTGGCCTGCGGTTCCTGGGCGGCGGGTGCTGGTCGAGGCCCGCACGCGACGACCCGGCGCTGGAGCCGACCGGCCTCGACCGGTTCCTCGACCTCCGGTCCACGCTGGTGGGACCCGGCCGCGCCGCCGCGCGGGGCGAGGGCTGAGTCACGCCGCCTTGCGCAGCGGGGCGCCCACCTCGTGCAGGTGGCGCAGGACGTGGCCCATGGACGTCATGAAGCCGCACTGGGCGTACTCGATGCCGTTGCGGGCGCAGAAGGCCCGGACCATGACCTGGGCGTGGCGCAGGTTCGGCCGGGGCATGTTCGGGAACAGGTGGTGCTCGATCTGGTAGTTCAGCCCGCCCAGCATGAAGTCCACGACGCGGCCGCCCTTGACGTTGCGGCTGGTCATGACCTGCTTGGTGAGGAAGTCCAGCTTGGTGCCCGGCGCGACGGTCGGCATGCCCTTGTGGTTGGGCGCGAACGAGCAGCCCATGTACACGCCCCACAGGCCCTGGTGGACGGCGATGAACGCGATCGCCAGCGGCGGGGACAGCACGAGCACCACGGCGGTCACGTACAGCGCGACGTGGGCGACCAGCAGCAGCAGCTCCCGGCGGGGGGCGCGCAGTTCGCCGCTCATGGCCGCGCGGAACCCGGCCAGGTGCAGGTTGAGGCCCTCGAGCAGCAGCAGCGGGAAGAACAGGAACGCCTGGTTCTTGGTCGTCCACCGGACGAACCCGCTCTTGGTGTGCGCCTGCGACCGGGAGAACGCCAGCAGCGGGATGTCCAGGTCCGGGTCGTCCTCCTCGTGGTTCGGGTTCGCGTGGTGGCGCACGTGCTTGCTGATCCACCACTGGTAGCCGATGCCGACGAGGCCGCCGTGCAGGTTGCCGACCAGGTCGTTGGCCCGGTGCGTGCGGAAGATCTGCTTGTGCCCGGCGTCGTGGCCGATGAAGGCGAGCTGGGCGCACATCACCGCGAGGAAGGCCGCGGTGAGCAGTTGCCACCAGGAGTCGCCCAGCAGGAAGAAGGCGACCCAGCCCGCGGCGAAGGCCACGAGGTTGAGCCCGATCCGCACGGCGTAGTACCGGCGGCGGCGCTCCAGCAGCCCCGAGCCGCGGACCTCCCGCATCAGCGCGGTGAAGTCCTCCGTGCGGTCGGGGGAGAAGGATGAGGACAGTGTTGACATTCGGCCTCCCGGCAGTCGGGTTCGGCGCGTCGCCGAGCCGCCGGGGTCATGGGCGGTGTCGGTCTGCGGGGGTGTCCGTCCGGAGCGGACGGAGTGGGGCGGATCAGGACATGGGCTGTTTGCCCGCACCCAGGATCACACGCGGATCGAGTGCCCGCGTGACGATCTGGCGGGCGACATCGGACAGCCGGGCGTTGTTCCCGCGCCCGTAAACCCGCAGCGCCTGGAACGCCGCGTCCATGTCGACCTGGCCCGCGTGCGCCAGCACGCCCTTGGCCTGCTCGATGGTCACCCGGTTGTTCAGGGCGTTCTGCAACTGCTCGGTGAGCACCTCGCCGCGGTGGATGGCCCGCTCCTGCATGATGCCGATGGTGGCGGTGTCCGCCAGCGCGCGGGCCAGGTCGGTGTCCTGGGCGCGCAGTCGGCCGGGGCGCGCGCCGAACAGGTTGAGGGCGCCGATGGTCTCGCGGCGCAGCCGCAGCGGGATGGCGTGCACCGAGGCGAAGCCCTGGTCCAGCGCTCTGGGCACGAACCGGGGCCAGCGGGCGGTCTCGGCGGCCAGGTCCGGCGCGAAGACCGGCTCGCCGGTGGTGACGCAGTCCAGGCAGGGGCCCTGGTTCGTCTGGACCTGGAACAGCTCGAGCAGCCGCGTCTCCTCGGTCGAGGACGCCAGCACCTGCAGGCCGCCGCGCTGGTCGGAGAGCACCAGCCCGGCCGCGTCCGCGTTCAGCAGGCTGACGCAGTAGGCCACGAGCTGGTGCACCAGCTCCACGATGTCGTAATCGTCGACCAGGGTGTCGGCCATCCTGACGAACGCGGTCAGTAGCTGCGATTCGCGCGCTGATTCTGATGTCTCCACGACAGGGACCTCGTTCCTCTCTCCTCGGGTCAGCGTAAGGGCCTGGGCGGCGGGGCTGCCGCGCGAGCGGTCACGGCGGACCCAGGGCGACGGGCGCCAGCCTGCGCGACACCAGGTCGTCGGCGACGTCGTCGACGAGGCGGCCGATGGCGAAGGCGTACCCGCGCAACCGGGCCAGCGCCTGCTCGGCGGGGATGGCGAACTCCGCGATGAGCATTCCGGTCGCCTGGTGCACCTGGGCGTGGCTCAGCGGCAGGTCGGTCCACGCGCCCTGGACCTCGCCGAGCCGCAGCCCGAGCAGCACGAGGGTCGCGATGTCGACCACGCGCAGCGCGACGGCGACCTGGTCGCGGGACAGCCAGCCCGGCGCGCGCCGGTACATGTCCAGCGCGCCGATGCTGATAGCGCCGCTGACCAGCGGGAAGGCGAAGACCGCCCCCACCGGTTCGGTGACGATCTCGGCCGCGAACACCGGCCACGCCGCGGCGCCGGTGGCCCGCACGTCCGGGGTGAACACGGGGCGCTGGGTGTCGAACGCCTGGAAGCAGGGCCCCTCGCCGAGGCTGAACTGCAGCGCCTCGATGCGGCTCGCCGTCAGGTCGCTGGCGTAGAGGCTCTCCCGGCTGGCCACACCGGTCATCACCGAGACCGACGCGCCGTCCACCGGCAACAGGTCCACGCACGCGCGGCACACCGACTCGATCGCGGCGAGGCCGGTGCCACCGCCGCGCAGGCCGGTGATGACAGCGTCCCGGACGTGCTGGACCGCGTCGTCGCCCGTCTCACCCACGGAGGGCCTGCTGGGAGCGTGCCCGAGCCGGGGTGCTCACCCGCGAGAGGGCTCGTGGTCACCGCTGATCGGCTCACGGGTGGAGTTCGCGTACGTCATGCCCGCGGAGTGCCCGGAGCACATGCAGCCCCGCGCGTTCCCGCTGACCGTCGTCGCCCCGCAGAAGCGCAGCGCGATGGCGTCGTGGGCGGTGAGGGGGTGCGCGCAGGCCTGGCAGCCCGCTTCTTCCTGGAGGGTGTCGCCCGTGGGGGGTGAGTTGGCTTCGTAAGACAAGGTGGGGGCCTTTCGCTCGGGTTCGAGGCGATCGAGAAGAACGCTCGACCACTGCGGTCGACCCCCGGGCCGCGAAGCGCCCGACGGGAGACTCCTCGAGTCTACGCCTCGGCGACCCCCGGCGCTCTGGTCCACTGTGGACGATGATGGCGACGGCGGTCCCGCCCGGCGCGTGCGCGGCGGAAACCCGGTGGCGCTCAGAGCGAGAAGGCCACCGATCGCAGGATCAGCGCGAGCACGAAGACCACTGTGAACGCCAGGTCGATGCCGATGCCCCCCGCCCGCAGCGGCGGCATCAGGCGGCGGACCGGGGCGATGACCGGCTCGGTCACCGCGTGCGTGACCCCGCGCGCCCGGTCGACCCAGTGCGGTCCGCGGCGGGCCACGGCGACCCAGTCCAGGACCACCCTGACCACCAGCACCAGGATGAAGGCGCTCAGCAGGTAGCCCAGTAGCGTGCCGATGGCACCCATGTACGTTCCTCTCCGTCGTAGCCTCTCGTGGGGGCAACGAACCGCAAGCCGCAAAAGTGTCAGGGGACGTGGTGGACAGCGCGCGAGAGCAGCGGGAGAAGACCTGGGCGGGGTGGGCGGCGTTCTACTGGGCGGGCGCGTTCGCGCTCGTCAGCCTCTACTGGGCGCTCGGCGGTGAGGTCGGCATCGACACCGTCGGCGGGACCATCGCCGACCTGGTCCGCAGGGGGGACAGCGCGGCGTCGCTGCTCGCGTGGGGGGCCGTCGTCGTGAAGGTCGCGGGGATGGCCCTCGCGCTCGCGCTCGTCCAGCGGTGGGGGCGCGTGTTCCCGCGGTGGCTGCTCCTGGCGGGAGGGTGGGCGGGCACGGTGCTGCTCATCGGCTACGGGGGGACGATCGTGGTCACCGAGGCGCTGGTCGTCGTGGGGGTGATCGACGCGCCGCCCGGCACGGACTGGTACGCCTTCTACTGGCACCTGTTCCTGTGGGACCCCTACTTCGTGCTGTGGGGCGTCCTGCTCGGTGTCGCCACCGCGCACTTCGCCAGGGCCACCCGCCCGATCGGGTAGGCGGCTGTCCAGGGCAACGTACGGTTTACGGCCGATCGGGTGATTCGGTGGCCGGAAACGTCCGAGCCGGGCCCGGTCGCCGGACGGCCGCCCTAGTCTCTGGCCTCAGTGAGCGAGCACAGAGGCGAGACCGACTGGCGCTCTGCGGATTCGGAACCCTGGCGGGTGTGCGTGCTGGGGTTGTCGGGTGAGGCAGTGGGTGCCGGGATGCTGCTGGGCGGGTCCACCGTGCTCACCTGCGCGCACGTGGTCGAGGATGCCCGGAGGGGGCGGCCCGCCGATCAGCCGCCCGAGGTGCTGGTGCGGTTCGTGGGGTGCCCGGGGATGCCGGAGTCCCGCGCGCGGGTCCGGGGTGACGGGTGGGCGCCCGCGCTGGAGGACGGGCGGCGGGACATCGCGTTGCTGGAACTGGACACGGCCTTCCCCGAGGTCCCGGGGGCGCCGTTGGTGCGGCTGGGGTTCGTGCGCGACCGGGTGGTGCGCACCTACGGGTTCCCCCACCCCCACCAGTACGGCGTCTGGGTCAACGACGCCCAGTTGGCGGGGCCCGCGGGCGCGGGCGGCGAGTGGGTCCAGCTCAACTCCAAGCAGCCGGGGGAGCGGGTGCGCGGGGGGTTCAGCGGGGCCGGGGTGATCGACAAGGCGACCAACGCGGTGCTGGGCATGGTGGTCACCGAGTACACCGACGACCGGGTGGGGCTCGCCTACCTGATCCCGGTGGAGGTGATCGTCCAGTACGTTCCCGTGGTCGCCGGGTGGGTGGGGGCGCCGCCCAGCGCGCGGCCCGACCTGGACGTGGCCGACGACGAGGAGGCCGGCTGGGACGGGTGGGCGGGCGTGTTCGTCGACGCGGCGGGCAAGACCCCGGCGCAGGTGGCCGAGCGCATCAGCGGGGAGAGCGGCGGCAGGCCGGACACGGGGCCGACCGGCGGCGCCCCGCTCGCGGTGACCAGGATCGACGACTCCCGCGCGCCGGAGAAGGTCCTCACCGAGACGGTGTGGCCGCTGTTGCGCGGCGGGACCCCGGTCGTGGTCCAGTTCAGCGGGCTGGACTCGTCCGCCGCGCGCCTGGCCCGGCGCTGGCAGGAGGAGGGCAACGCCGCCCGGTTGGCGCGGCTGGCGATGCTGGCCGAGATCGTCGAGGCCGAGGAGGACCGGACCCGCGCGCTGGCCCTGCGGTTCCGCACCCCCGGCCACCCCCCGGCCGCCGTCCCCGGGCACGCCGCCGAGCTGCGGATGCGGCTGGGCGCGCTGCGGGCCGCGCGGGGGGTGGGGACGGGCCGGATGCGGCGCGCGCTGGTCTCGACCGAGCACCACGCCGAGCGGGTCCACCGCGAACTCGTCGGCCTGCACGCCGACCTGGTCGCGCGCGCCGCGCGGCTCGACGAGCTGCGCGGCCTGCTGCGCGCCTACAACGCCAGGGTCGCCGACTCGGGCCTGATGGAGGACGAGGGGCTCGGTGTCCCCTACCGCGCGGCGATGACGGCGCTGTCCGCCGGGCTCGGCGGCGACCTCGCCGCCGCGGACGAGTTGGTGCGGGGCTACATCGATGCGGTCCGGCGCAGGGTGGGGGCGATGTGACGGGCGGTGCGCTGTGGTGCCACGGTCGACCGGTCGAGGCCATCGGGTTCTGCGAGGTGTGCGGGCACGCCCCGGGAGCCCACGACGTGACGGCGACGAACGACGGGCTGATCACGTCGACGGGCACCGGCCCGGACCTGTCGGCGTCCACGACCGAGATCACCCGGCGCAGCGCCGAGCACCGGGGCGACGACGACTTCCAGGCGCTGCCCCCGGTCGAGGTGCCGGACCCGGCGCGGCTCATCCTCCCCGACCCCGAGTTCCCGGAGCGGCACCGGCACTGCGGCTTCTGCGGGGAGCCGGTCGGCCGCGCGTACCCGGCGGCGAACGAGCCCGCCTACGCCGAGGGCTTCTGCGAGAACTGCGGCGAGCCGTTCTCCTTCCTGCCCAAGCTCTCCTCGGGGGAGCGGGTCGGCGACCGCTACGACATCCTGGGCTGCTTCGCCCGCGGCGGGCAGGGCTGGATCTACCTGGCCACCGACACCGCTCTCGAGGGCCAGCACGTCGCGCTCAAGGGCGTGATCAACACCAACGACCCGGCGATGCGCGCGCTCGCCGCGCAGGAGAGCAAGGCGCTCGTCCGGCTCGACCACCCCAACATCGTCCGGGTCACCGACTCCGTGCGGCACCCGGCGCCCGGTGGCGGGCAGGACACCTACCTGGTGATGGAGTACGTCGGCGGGCGCTCGCTTCGCGACCTGGTGTCGCACGGGCCGCCGCTTCGCGTCGAGCACGTGTTCGTCTACGGGCGGGCCATTCTCTCGGCCCTGGCGTACATGCACGGCGAGGGCCTGCTCTACTGCGACATGAAGCCGGAGAACGTGATCCACGGCGACAAGCGGGTCAAGGTCATCGACCTCGGCGCGACCCGCTCGATCGGCGACCCGTCCGGCCGCAACGTGGGCACCCGCCCGTACCAGGTGTCCCAGGCCGAGATCGACGAGCACGGCCTGACCGTGCGCTCCGACCTGCACACCGTGGGCTGGACGCTGCGGGACCTGCTGGCCGCGGTCGCCGACCCCGGCAGGCACCGGCCGGTGGGCGAGCTCGACGCCCTCGAGCGGGTGATAGCCCGCGCGGTGGCCCCGTTCGAGCAGCGGTTCGCAGGCGCGGCGGACATGCTCGAGCAGCTCGACGGCGCGCGCCGGGAAGTCCTGTCCCTGCGCGACGGGCACCCCCGTCCCACGCCGTCGACCCTGTTCGAGGACACCGCCGACCTGCTCGACGCGGAACTGGGCACGGTGCCCGACCTGGGCCGCTGGGTCGCGGGCGACCCGCTCGGCGGGCCGCTGGACACCCTCGTGCTCGACAGCCGGGGCGGCGCCGCGCGGCTGCCCGTCCCCCGGCTCGACCCGGCGGACCCGGCGGCGGAGTTCATCGCCACCGCGGCCGCCTCCGGCCCGCAGCGCTGGCTCACGACGCTGTCGCTGTTCGGCGAACCGTCGGTCGAGCTCCAGCTGGCCCGCGCCCGCGCGCTGGTGGCGCTCGGCGACGTCCACGGCGTGCTGCACGCGCTCGACGCGGCCAGGGACCTGCTCGGCGCCGCGGCCGCCCGCGACTGGCGGCTCGCCTGGCACCACGGGCTCAAGGACCTGCTCCGAGGCCACCCGGCCGACGCGGCGGAGAGGTTCGCGCAGGTGCGCCGGGCCTGGCCCGGCGAGGTCGCGCCCAACCTGGCGCTCGGCTTCTGCGCTGAGCTGCGGGGCGAGACGGGCACGGCCGAGCGCCACCACCGGGCCGTGTGGAGCCGGGACCACGGCCAGGTCAACGCCGCGTTCGGCCTGGCGCGGTGCCACCTGCGCAGCCGGGGCCGAGACGCCGCCGTCGCCGTGCTGGACGACGTGCGACCCGTCTCCCGGCACCACGACGCCGCCCGGATCGCCGCCGTGCGGATCAGGGTGGGCCGCCTGGCCGCAGGCCCACCCGGCCCAGCCGACCTCGCCGACGCCGTGCGGCGGCTGGCGGCGCTCGACCTCGACGGCGACGCCAAGGACCGCATGGAGGCGCTGGTCCGCGAGGCCGCGTTGGACGCCCACCTCGCCGACGGTGGGGGACCTGGGTGGAGTGGTGGCGCCCTGCTGGGGGAGCCGGTCACCGAGCACGGCTTGCGCACGCTGCTGGAGAAGTCCACGCGCAGGCTCGCCGAACGGGCCCGCGACCGCGATGAGCACGGCGTGCTGGTGGACCGGGCGAATTCCCACAGACCCAAGACCAGGAGGTGACCGGGTGCGCGACCACCCGAGCCTGTCGTTCGCCGTCCAGGTCAACCAGAACAAGTACCTCGCCCCCACCGACCAGGGCATGCACGTCGTCGTCACCGTCCGGGCGAGCAGGGCAGGCGCCCCGGCCGCCTGCGCGCCGCCGCGGGTCGCCGAGGTGCTGCTGGTGGACTGCTCGAGCTCGATGGACTGGCCGCCGACGAAGATCGACGCCGCCCGGCACGCCTGCCGGGTCGCCATCGACACCCTGCGCGACGGCGCGCTGTTCGGGGTGGTCGAGGGCACCGGCGCGGCCAAGCTGGTCTACCCGGCCGGGCCGGGGCTGGCGGTGGCCGACGCGCGCACCCGCCGCGAGGCCAAGGCGGCGGTCTCCGGGATGATCGCCAGCGGCGGGACCGCGATGAGCACCTGGCTGGACCTGGCGCGCGAGCTGTTCGAGCGGTCCCCGGCCCCGGTCCGGCACGCCGTGCTGCTCACCGACGGCAACAACCAGAGCGAGGCCCCCGGCGCCCTCGACGACGCCCTCGACCGGTGCCGGGACCGGTTCGCCTGCGACGCCAGGGGGATCGGCGCGGACTGGGAGCCGATGCAGCTGCGGCGCATCGCCTCGGCGCTGGGCGGCCGGGCGGACGCGGTGGTCGCCGACGACCTGCTCGCCGACGACTTCCGGCAGCTCGTCGAGCAGGCGATGGGGCGGACCGCGCCCGAGGTCCGGCTGCGGCTGCGGCTCATGCCCCGCACCGGGTTGCGGTTCGTCAAGCAGGTCTTCCCGGCGCTGGTGGACCTGACCGGGCGGTGCCGGGACGCGGGCGAGGCGATCGAGGTGCCCATCGGGGACTGGGGCCAGGATCAGCGCGAGTACCACCTCTGCCTGGACGTCGACACCGCCGCGCTGACCCGGGGCCGCGATCGGCTGCTGGGCGTGGTGGCGCTGGTGGTCGCGGACGAGCACGGGACGGGCGCCGAGCGCGCGGTCGTGGGCCACCTGACCGACGACCTGGAGCTGTCCAGCGTGCTGGACAACAACGTCGCCCAGGTCACCGACCAGGCCGAGCTGGCCAGGGCGGTGGACGGCGGCTGGGTGGCGGTCAACCGCGGCGACCTGGTCGAGGCGGCGCGCGAGTGGGGGGCCGCGCACCGGCTGGCGATCGCGCTGGGCCACACCGAACTCCGCGACCGGCTCGAGAAGCTGATCGAGGCGCGCCCGGGCGGCCAGGTCGTGATCAAGGACGAGGTGGACCCGCGCTACCGCCACTCGGCCATCCTGCCGCCGACGATCTCCAGTCACGTCAACGTCAACCCGCTCCCGCGCTCCCCGCTGGTCCAGGAGGCGGGGGCGCCACGCACGTGCGGCGGCTGCGGGCGAGCGGCGCGGCCCACCGCGAAGTGCTGCGGGCACTGCGGCACAGCGTTCACGGGGGACACGCCATGACCGGCGGACCGAGGAGCACCACCCGCAAGACCCTGTCGCGGCTGCGGTTCGGGCTGGTGGCGGGCAGCGGGCTGGTGCTCGCCACCGCCCTGGCGACCCTGCTCGGCATCCGGTCGGACCTCGCCGAGGTGCGCGAGCGGACCGCGCCCGCGGTGCTGGAGGTGTCGCTGGCCAAGGAGGCGCTGGTGTCCGCGCACCGCGCGGCGGTGTCGGCGTTCGACGACGGCCACGCCCGGCTGACCGGGCCCGGCGAGCGGTACGAGGACGAGATCGCGCGGACCAGCCAGCAACTGGCCCAGGTCGCCGAGCACAACGCCGCGGGCGCGCCGGGCAGCCGGACGCTGCGGCTGGTCGAGGGCCTGCTGCCCACCTACAACGGCTTCATCGGGCAGGCCGACGCACACTTCCGGCAGGACGCGGGCGGCCCGCTCGCGGCGCACAACCTGCTCTCGGCCTCGGCCCTGCTCACCGCCGACCAGAACGGCATCCTCGCCCAGCTCGACGCGCTCGGGGCCGCGCAACGGGAAGCGCTGCGCGAACAGCTCGACGACGGCTGGCTGCACCCGGCGGTCATGCTGGTGTGGGCGGCGCCGCTGCTCGTCCTGCTCGTGGCCCTGTGGTGGGCGCAGCGCTTCCTCGCCGCCCGCTTCCGCCGCTCGCTGAACCCCGCCCTGCTCGCCGCCACCGCGACGCTGCTGCTCCTGGGCGTCGCGATGTCCTTCCTGGCCGGGGCCCGGTCCGGCGCAGGCGACAGCGCGGCCGCACTGGCGCGCGCCGTCGACGCCCGTTCGGCCGCCACGGCGGCCGAGGACGTCGAGGCCCAGCGGACGCTCGTCCAGGTCGTGCAGGCCCAGTGCGGTGGCCCGGGGGCGGTCACCTGCGGTGACACGGTGGCCGCCTTCGCCGCGGCCGCGCCGTCCACCGAGCCGGTCGCGCCGTCGCCGGAGGTCGACCGGTCGGCGCCCGCGGGAGCCGGGTTCGCGGAACCGCCGTGGAGCGGGGCGCTCGGCGCCGGGGTGCTGGTGTCGGCCCTGGGCGCCGGTGTCCTGATCGTGGTCGGCTTGCAGCCGCGCATCGACGAGTACTGGTTCCGCAGGGCGAGGGGACGGGCGGACCGGTGATCAAGAAGATCGTCGCGCTGGCGGCGGCCGCCGTGCTGGTGGCCCAGGTCGGCCTGTCCGGCTGCGCCGGGGACGCCGATCAGGACACGGTGACGGTGCTCGGGCCGTGGACGGGCAGCGAGGAGGTCGCCTTCGAGCGCGTGCTCGACGACTTCCGGGCCAAGACGGGCTACCAGGTGCGGTACGAGGGGACCCGCGCGCAGAACCAGGTGCTGCGCAGTGACGTGCAGCAGGGCGTCCCGCCGGACATAGCGGTGCTGTCCAACCCGGCCGAACTCGCGCGCTACGCCCGCTCGGGCGACCTCCAGCCGCTCGACGCCGTCCTCCGCGCGGAGGCGGCCGCCGCCTACAGCCCGCAGTGGCTCCGCCTGCAACGGCTCGGCACGGACTCGGTGTACGCGGTCGCGGTGAAGGCCGACTTGAAGAGCATCATCTGGTACGACCCGAAGGCCCTCACCCGCCCCGAACCGACCACCTGGGACGAACTGGTGGCGACCAGCCGCGCGCTGACCTCGGCCGGCCGGACGCCGTGGTGCCTGGGCATGGGCGCCCCGCCCAACTCGGGTTTCCCGGGCACCGACTGGATCGAGGACATCCTGCTGCACACGGCGGGCCCGCGGGCCTACCGGGACTGGGCGGCGGGCGAGCTGGCCTGGACCGACCCGGCGGTGCGCGCGGCCTGGCAGCGGTGGGGCCAACTCGTGCTGCCGCCGGGCGCGGTCCGCGGCGGGCCGACGGCCGCGCTGCTCACCACGTTCGGCGACGCGGGCAAGGCCATGGTCACCGACCCGCCCGGCTGCGCCATGGACCACCTGGGCTCGTTCGCCATCGGCGGCTACGCCGACGCCCAGCGCCCCGGCGGGCCACCCCGGCCGGACCGGGACTTCCGCTTCTTCCCGTTCCCCGGCGCGGGCGACGGCGGCCCGTCGGAGGTCGCCGCCGACCTGGCGGGCATGTTCCGCGACACCCCCGGCGCCCGCGCCCTCATGGCCCACCTCGCCAGCGAACGCGGCCAGCGCGTGTGGCCCTCGGACGGCACGACCTTCTCCGTCCACCAGCGCCTGGTCGACCAGGACCTCTACCGGACCGACGTCGGCAAGCGGATCGCGCGCACCCTGGCCCGGGGCGCCGAACTCTGCTTCGACGCCTCGGACCTGATGCCCTCGGCCATGAGCAGCGCGTTCTACCAGGCCGTCCTGGAGTACCTGGCCCACCCGGACCGGCTCGACACCCTGCTCGCCGAACTGGACCGCGTCCGCGCGGGCGTCGACCCGCGGCAGTGGCTCGACCTGCCCTGCGGCACGACCTAGCCCAGTCCCCTTCGCCCTCGGCCCGGGCCTCGCGGTGTTCGGTGGAACGACCGCGCCAGTCATCTGAGCCGTTATGGCATCAACTTGGCTCAAGATGGCTTGATGCGGTGCCAAGCGTGTGCCATAGTGATGCCATGGACCTGACCCCCTATGTGGCTTCCCTCGGTCGCGAGCTGCTCACAGCGGTCGAGACCGGGGACGGCGAGGCAGGCGCGCTGGTCGAGCGGCTGACCGTGTCGATGGAGTCGGCCATCCGGCTCGCGTTGCTGGAGGCGTTGTCGGCCGCGGCCGACGAGATCACCCGCGACCTGGCCCCGGGGTCGGTGCAGGTGCGGTTGCGCGGGCGCGACCCGGACTTCGTCGTGACGACCCAGCCGGTCAAGCAGTCCGCCGCCGAGCCCGCGCCGGTGGACGAGCCCCCGGCCGGCATCGAGGACGGTCCCGCGACGCGGATCAACGTCCGGCTCCCCGAGCAGCTCAAGGCCGCGATCGAGGAGGCGGCGGCCAAGGAGGGGCGGTCGCTCAACGCCTGGCTGGTCCGGGCCGCCGTGGGCGCGCTCCAGCCGCCCGCGCGCGCCCAGACGCGCAACGCGGGCAAGCCCGGTCCGCAACGCCACACCGGCTGGGCGCGCTAGCCCGGGTCGCCGCCACACTCTCACCCGCTCCCACCAGCGGGGATGTACTCCCGACTCACCACTAGGGGACAGCCATGCCTGTTTTCGCCACCCCGGGACCGATCTCGGTGACCATCGACCTCTACGCGGGCACGGTCCGGCTCATCGCGAGCGACCGGGCCGACACCGTGGTCGAGGTGCGCCCGAGCGACGAGTCCGACGACTCGGACGTGAAGGCCGCGCAGAAGACCCGGGTCGAGCACGCCGACGGCGCGCTGACCGTCCGCGGGCCCAGGGCGCGGGCGCTCGACTTCTCCAGGAAGACCCGGTCGGTCGACGTGCTGATCGAATTGCCCGAGGGCTCAGCCGTGCACAGCGACGTGACGGCCGGGGACGTCCGCGGCACCGGCTCGCTGGGGGTGTGCCGGTTCTCGGCGTCCCTCGGCCACTTCCAGCTCGACCGGGTCGACTCGCTGCGGTTGACCACCTCGGCGGGGCACGTCACCGTCGGCGCGGTCGCGGGCGACGCCGAGGTGTCCACCGGCACCGGCCGGGTCCGCCTCGGCGCGGTCGGCGGCTGCGCGCGGGTCAAGAACTCCAACGGCCACACCGAGATGGGCCCGGTGGCCGGGGAACTGCGGGTGCGCTCGGCCAACGGCGACATCTCCATCGACCGGGCCGAGTCCACAGTAGACGCCAGGACCGCGTGCGGCGCCATCCGCGTCGACGGGGTCGTGCGCGGCTCGGTCGCGCTGAGCTCCGCCGCGGGCGACCTGGAGGTCGGCGTCGTCGAGGGCACCGCCGCCTGGCTCGACCTCAACACCGGCCACGGCCGGGTGCGCAACGAGCTGACCGACGCCGCGAGCGGGCCGGAGCGGTCCGAGGAGACCGTCGAGGTCCGCGCGAGCACCTCGTACGGCGACATCACCGTCCGCCGTTCCTGACCACACCACCAGGGGGTTCGACCCATGACCACACAACCGGCGATATCCACCACCGGCCTGCGCAAGTCCTACGGCGACCAGGTGGTGCTCGACGGGATCGACCTGCACGTCCCGCGCGGGACCGTCTTCTCGCTGCTCGGGGCGAACGGCGCGGGCAAGACGACCATGGTCAAGATCCTGTCGACCCTGATCGGCGCGGACGGGGGCAGCGCGCGCGTCGCGGGCCACGACCTGGCGGCCGACCCGGACCGGGTGCGCGCCGCGATCGGCGTCACCGGTCAGTTCTCCGCGGTCGACAACCTGCTCACCGGCCGGGAGAACCTGGCCCTGATGGCCGACCTGAACCACCTGGGCCGGGCGGCGGGCCGGGCCAGGGTGGCCGAGCTGCTGGAGTGGTTCGACCTGGTCGAGCCCGGGCGGCGGACGGCGGCGACCTACTCCGGGGGCATGCGCCGCAGGCTCGACCTGGCGATGACCCTGGTCGGCTCGCCACAGGTGATCTTCCTCGACGAGCCGACCACCGGCCTCGACCCGCGCAGCCGCCGGGGCATGTGGCAGATCGTGCGGGACCTCGTCGCGGGCGGCACCACCGTCTTCCTCACCACCCAGTACCTGGAGGAGGCCGACGAGCTCGCCCACCGGATCGCCGTGCTCGACCACGGCCGGATCGTCGCCGAGGGCACCGCCGACGAGCTCAAGCGGCGCATCCCCGGCGGCCACGTCCTGCTGCGCTTCGCCGACCCCCGCGACCTCGCCGCCGCCGCGCGCGCCGTGGGCCAGTCCAGTGGCGCTGGTGATGGCGGTGCGCTGTCGCTGCGGGTGCCCCACGACGGCAGCCTGGCCTCGCTGCGGGCGCTGCTCGACCGGCTCGACCGCGACCGCGTCCCGGTCGACTCGCTCAGCGTGCGCACCCCCGACCTCGACGACGTCTTCCTCGCCCTCACCGGCGACCCCGACACCGCGAAGGCGGCCACCCGATGACCACCCTGTCCCTGGCCATGACCGACTCCACCACGATGCTGCGCCGCAACCTCCGGCGCATGGCGCGCTACCCCTCCATGACCGTGACGCTCATCGGGATGCCGGTCGTGTTCCTCCTGCTGTTCTCCTACGTCCTCGGCGGCACGCTCGGCGCGGGCATCGGCGGCGGCCGCGACCAGTACATCGCCTACGTCACCCCCGCGATCCTGCTGATGACGATCTCCGCGGCGGTCCAGGGCACGGCCATCTCGGTGGCCATGGACATGACCGAGGGCATCATCGACCGGTTCCGCACGATGTCCATCGCCCGCGTGTCCGTCCTCACCGGACACGTCCTGGGCAGCCTGATCCAGACCATGTTCAGCGTCGTGGTCGTCATGGGCGTCGCGCTGCTCATCGGCTTCCGCCCGTCGGCGGGCCCCGGCGGCTGGTTCGCCGCGGTCGGCCTCGCACTGCTCGTGGCGTTCGCCCTCGTCTGGCTGTCGGTCGCGCTCGGCCTGGTCAGCAAGGGCGTGGAGTCGGCGAGCAACGTGGGGATGCCGTTGCTGCTGCTGCCCTTCCTCGGCAGCGGGTTCGTCCCGACCGACTCGATGCCCGCGGCGCTGCGCTGGTTCGCCGAGTACCAGCCGTTCACCCCGATCATCGAGACGCTGCGCGGCCTGCTGATGGGCACGCCGGTCGGCGACCACCTCGCCCTCGCGCTCGGCTGGTGCGTCCTCACCGCACTCGTCGGGTACGGGTGGGCGAAGCGGTTGTTCAACCGGGAATCCACGCGGTGAGAACCGCTTCACCCCGCTGACCGACCTGATCACTCCATAGTGGCGGCCGCGTCCTCGCCCTCCCGGGCGAGGGCGCGGCCACAATCGCGCGCATGAGTCCCGTGCTGCCCGCACCCGTCCTCGACCGGAGCCCGGTCGCACCGCCGCCACCGCCCGTCGAGTCCCGGCGCGCGGGCGGCCTCGGCGCCGTCGCGGCGGTGGCGGTCCCCGGCTCGGTGCTCGCGGCGCACGCCTGGGCGTACGGGCGGTGGATCGTCGACGACGCGGCCATCACCTTCGCCTACGCCCGCTCGGTCGCCGAGGGGCTCGGCCCGGTGCTGCAACCCGGCGCGGACCCGGTGGAGGGGTACTCGAACCCGGCGTGGCTGGCCCTGCTCGTCGTGGGCCGCCTGCTGGGGCTGTTCGACCACGGCTCCTGGTGGGGCGTCCCGGATCTGGTCGCCTTCCCCAAGCTGCTCGCGCTGCTCTGCGCGCTCGGGGTGTTCGCGTGCTTCCACGCGATCGCCCGGGTGCTGACGCGGCGGCCCGCGCTGGTGGCCGCGGTGGCGGGGGTGGTGCTGGCGTGCGTGCCGTCGTGGGTGGTCTGGCTCATGTCCGGTCTGGAGAACGGCTTGCTCGCCCTGGCCACGGCGGGGATCGCGACGGTGCTGGCGCGGGCGGTGGCCGCGGGCGGGCTGCTCCGCGCCGGCCCCGCGGTCGCTTGTGGACTGCTCGCCGCCCTCGCCGCGCTGACCCGCCCGGACGGGCTGATCTACGCGGGCGCGTACCCGGTCGCCGTCCTTCTCCTGCGCGGTGGCGAGCCGGTGCGCCGCGTTCTGTCGGCCGCCGTCGTGGGCGTCGTGGCGTTCGCCCTGCCCGCAGGCGCCTATCTGGCGTGGCGGATCTCCGCGTTCGGGGAGCCGCTGCCGAACACGGCGCTGGCCAAGGCGCAGGGGACCCCTGGCCTGGACGCGTTCGAACGCCCGGTGGAGCTCGCAGGCTACCTCGGTCCGGTGCCCGTGGTGGTCGCCACCGCGCTCGTCGTTGTCGCGCTGGCGCGTCCGTGGCCCGCTCGGGCGGCGCTCGGCGTGCTGCTCGTGCCCTTCGGCCTGGCCGTCGCCGCGCACGCCATCCTGGAGCAGGACTGGATGGGCCAGCAGCGGTTCGCCACCCCGGTCTGGACCCTCGGGGTGATCGTCACGGTCGCCGCCGCCGCGCGTGTCGTGCGGGTCCTCGCCCCGCGGTGGCGCGCGCCCGCCGTGGGTGCCCTGGTGGTCGCGACCGTCGCCTCCGGCGCCGCGCTGGTCGGCGACGTCCGCGACTTCCGCGCCCGCCCGACCGTCCCGATGTGCCTGGTCGCCGAGGTGGGCCACGCCGCCGACGGCTACGCCGACCGCCTCGGCCTCGCCTCCGGCACCGTCCTGGCCCCCGACATCGGCGGCCTGGCCCTGACCACCCGCCTCACCGTCGTGGACCTCGTCGGCCTGGCCGACGCCCCGATCGCCCGGCACTGGGCCGCACAAGACATGCCCGCCCTGCGCGACCACGTCTTCGACACCGTCCAACCGACCATGATCATGGCCCACTCCCACTGGCTGACCACGACCGGCATCGACACCGACCCCCGCATCACCCGCGACTACGCCCGAGTCGCCTGGACCGTCGACGGCGGCCACTGGGTCCGCCGCACCGCCATCCCCTCCCGGCCCACCCTCCACACCCTCCGCGACTACGCCACCCAGACCGTCCGGCCCGCCGACGCGGCCGCCCGCCGATCGCCCCGCGCCTCCTGCCCGACCGCACAGCGTTAGGCGGCCTTCCACCGCTACGGGACGATGCCGTGCTCCCAGGCCCAAGCGGCGATCTCGACGCGGTTGCGCAGCGACAGCTTGTCCTGGATGCGGCTGAGGTGGGTCTTGATGGTGCCCAGTGACAGGAACATGTCCCTGGCCACCTCCTGGCCTGGGAGGCGGCCCTGATCGCCACGTGCGCGATCGTCCCCGGCCTGCTGCTGGGCATCGGCTACGGCGCCCTCGTCGCGCGGGCCTTCCCCCAGTTCGAGGTCGCCGTCCCGCTCGGTCAGCTCGCACTGGTCGCGCTCGGCGCCCTCGCCCTGGCCCAGCTCGCCTCGGTCCTGCCCGCCCGCCGCGCCGCCACGACCTCGCCGCTGATCGCCCTGGCGGCGGCGTGAACGGGCCCGACCGCGACCGCGGCGGGCGGCGGCACCCCTCCGGGCGCGCGCCGGATCTCGCTATCCTGGCCCCATCGGGCACGACCGAACCGGCGAGGTGCACATGCGCGAGCTCATCAGGTCCAACAACGCAGTCCTCCTGTCCTTCGCGGCCTCACTCCTGGCCGAGGCGGGCATCGACCACCACCTGGCCCACTCCCACGACGCCATGCTCGAGGGCTCCATCGGCGTGGTCCAGCAACGCCTCCTGGTCGCCCCCGACCGCTACGACGAGGCGCACAAGCTGCTGGTGGACGCGGAAGCGATCGAGACCCCCGTCTGATCGCCCCGGTCCTCAGCCGGGGCCCAGGACCCGGGTGAGGAAGCGGCGCGTGCGCTCCTCCCGCGGGTCGCCGATGACCTGGGCGCTGGACCCCCGTTCGACGATCACCCCGCCGTCGAGGAAGAGCACCTGGTCGGCCACCTGCTCGGCGAACCGGATCTCGTGGGTAACGACCACCATGGTCCAGCCGGTCGCGGCCAGGTCCTTGATGACGGCCAGCACCTCGCCGACCAGCTCCGGGTCCAGCGCCGAGGTCGGCTCGTCGAACAGCACGACCCGGGGCTTGAGGGCCAGGGCCCTGGCGATGCCGACGCGCTGCTGCTGGCCGCCGGAGAGCTGGGCGGGGTAGGCGTCTGCGCGGTCGGCGAGGCCCACCTGGTCCAGCAGCGCCTTGGCGTCGGCGACGGCCTCCTCCCGGGGGCGGCCCTGGGCGATGACGGGACCCTCGATGACGTTCCCCAGCACCGTGCGGTGCGGGAACAGGTTGTGGGACTGGAAGACCATCCCGCTCTGCGCGCGCAGCCGGACGCCCTCCCGGCGGCCCGCCCTGCCCGCGGGCAGGCGGGCGAAGTCGACCTCGACGTCGTCGATGCGGATGATGCCGCTGTCCGGGGTCTCCAGGGCGTTGAGCGAGCGCAGGACGGTGGTCTTGCCCGATCCCGAGGGGCCCAGCAGGACCGTCGAGGTGCCGCGCGGGGTCTCGAAGTCGACGCCGCGCAGGACCGGGGTGTCGCCGAAGGCCTTCTCCAGGCCCCGGACCTCGATGCGGGGCGCGGCGGGGTGCTCGGTGGTGTCGGTCATGAGGTCACGTACCTGCTCAGTCTGGTCTCCAGTCGTTTCTGCGCGGCGGACAGGCCGACGCAGATGATCCAGTAGTACAGCCCGGCGAAGGCGTACAGGGCGAGGAACTCGTTGCTCTCGGCCGCGGCGAGCTGCGACTCCCGGAACAGCTCGGTCAGCAGCACCACCGAGCCCAGGGAGGTGTCCTTGAGCAGGGAGATCAGCGTGTTGGACAGCGGCGGCACCGCCGTGCGCGCCGCCTGGGGCAGCACGATCCGGCGCAGCGTCAGCGGGTAGTCGAGGCCGATCGCCGCCGCCGCCTCGAACTGCCCCTTGGGCACCGACAGGATCGCCGAGCGGACCACCTCGGCGGCGTAGCCCGCCACGTTGAGGCTGAAGGCGATCAGCGCCGCGGCGAACGGCGAGAACTTGAGCCCGAGCTGCGGCAGCCCGTAGAAGACGATGAAGAGCTGCAACAGCAGCGGTGTGCCCCGGATGAGCGAGATGAACGCCCTGGCCAGCCCGGAGAGGACCCGGTGGTTGGAGATGCGGGCGAGCGCGACGAACAGCGCGAGCGTGAGCCCGATGGCGAAACTCAGCGCCGTCAGCGGGATGGTCACCTTGACCAGCCCGACGAACATCGGCCACGCCGTGGCGCCCACGACCTCCCACGTGCCGCGCTGGCCGCGCCCCCCGGACAGGTCCGCGTCGCCGCCGCCGGGCACCGACACGTCGGCCTGGAAGTACCGCTGGGAGATCTCGCGCAGCGTCCCGTCGGCCTTGAGCGCGCTGATCGCCCGGTTGGCCTGCTCGCGCAGCGCCTGGTCGCCCTCGCGGAACGCCAGCGCCTGCTCGCTGGTCTCCTGGCCCGCGTCCCCGGCGATCTCGACCTCGGTCGACCCGGTGCTGGCCAGGTAGTCCAGGACGGCGATGTTGTCGTTGACGATCGCGTCGACCCGGCCCTGGGCCAGCAGCGCCGCCGCCTGCGCGAACCCCTCGACCGCCTCGACCCGCGCCCCGGCGTCGCGGGCCACCCCCGCCCAGTTGCTGGTGCTCGACTGCGCCGTGGTCCTGCCCCTGATGTCGGCCAGGGACTTGATGCTCTCATCACCCGTGCGGCGCACCACCACACCGCGCGAGTAGGTGTAGGTGTCCGACATCCCGTACCTGGCCTGGCGCTCGTCGTTGACCGAGACCTGGTTGGCGATGAGGTCGACCCGGCCCGCGTCCAGCGCGGGGAAGACCGCGTCCCACTGCGTCTCGACGAACTCCAGCCGCCACCCGGCCTTCTCGGCGATCGCCTCGACCACCTCGATG
This sequence comes from Actinokineospora pegani, assembly GCF_009745975.1. Classification (GTDB taxonomy): domain Bacteria; phylum Actinomycetota; class Actinomycetes; order Mycobacteriales; family Pseudonocardiaceae; genus Actinokineospora; species Actinokineospora pegani. The sequence continues at coordinate 60,481 of NZ_WHOL01000101.1, forward strand.
TCGTACCCGGTGAGCTCCTGGGTCCGCGGGTCGTGGAACGAGAACGGGGGATAGGTGCCCTCCGTGCCGACCCGGACCACGGGCCGCCCACTGTCCTGTCCGGACGCGGGCCCCGCCGTCGCGGGCAAGGTCAGCGCGAGCAGCAAGAACAACACCACGCCCCTGAGCACGTGCCGCATCGACCACTCCCTCGACCTCGTCCCGCGGGCGGGGCCCCGCCACCGTGCAGCGGAGGATAAGGCCATCACCCGATCGGCGTCCGGTGACGTCAGAGGAGCAGCAGTGCCAACAGCAGCGCGGCGCCCGCGCCCATCAGGGCGTACCCCTGCCACTGCTGCGCCTGGACCGCCTTGTTGCGGCTCCGCGCGGTCTCCCGGACGGCCCACTCCGGTTTCGTCGAGATGAGGAACGGGCCGCCGTCGAGGGGCCTGCCGATCTCGACCGTGCCCGCGCGCAGGTCGTGGGCCTCGCTGTGGACGAAGACGCGCTCGCCCGCGCGCAGCGCGTGCTCGGTGGTGACCAGCGCGGTGGTGACCTCGCGGTCGACGAGGCGGTCCAGCAGCGACTCGGGCTCGTCGTCGACCCGCTCGGTGTCGCTGAAGACCTCCTCGGCCCCGCTCACCTCGGCCCCGTCGGGCCGGACCGTCAGGACGCCGGTCCCGTCGACCAGGGTGAAGGGGGCGCGGCTCCAGTTCTGGCCGACGACGCGACTGCCGGGGACCCGTTCGCCGTTGACCACCGTGTAGTAGCGCTCGACGGTCTCCACGCGCCACCAGACGCACTCGACCCGGCCCCTCGACGTGGTCAGCGGACCATCCGCGCCTGCCTCGACCGCCCCGGCCACCCCGACCCGGCGGCGGAAGCGGCCCTCGCCCGCGACCTCGACGCTGCCCTGGCGCAGCGCCTCGACCTCCTCGACGGTCCATGTCTCGGTCCCCGCGACGGGCTCGGCCGACGGGTCGCTCCCGTGGGACTCCCGCAGCTTGGTCCACCCGAAGATCCCGCAGCCGACCGCGACGAGGAGCAAGAGCGTTTCGATGGTCACCGTGCCGACCTTTCGTGGTTCTCCGCGGCGTTCCGGGTCACCCTAGGGGCTGAATGGCGTGAGACAGGGGCTTACAGGGCTTCCTGACGGCGATCAGCGATCGGAAGATGAGGGCCCATGTAACTCACGGAGGCACCCATGAGCTTGTTCCGCCCTGCCCTGCGCGCCGTGGTCGTGGCCGCGGCGGCCGTCTGCGCGGTCGGTTTGACCTCTCTGCCCGCGTCCGCTGCCGCGGGCAAGTACGTCGCGCTCGGCGATTCCTACGCTTCCGGGACCGGGGCGGGCAGCTACGGCAGCAGCGGCGCCTGCAAGCGCAGCGCCAAGTCGTACGCCCAACTGTGGGCCAACGCCAACAGCCCCTCGGCGTTCTCCTTCGTGGCCTGCTCGGGCGCGGTCACCGGCGACGTGCTCGACAAGCAGGTCTCGGCCGTGACCGCCGACGCCGCGCTGGTCACCGTCTCGGTCGGCGGCAACGACGCCGGGTTCGCCGACGTGATGATCACCTGCAACACCAGCTCCAACTCGACCTGCGTCGCCCGCAACGACCAGGCCCAGGCCTTCGCCCGCTCGACCCTGCCGGGCCGGTTGGACGCGGTGTACAGCGGCATCCGCGACCGCGCGCCCTCGGCGAAGGTCGTCGTGCTCGGCTACCCGCACATCTACAAGATCGGCGGGAACTGCTCCATCGGCCTCAGCGAGACCAAGCGGGCGGCGATCAACAAGTCCGCCGACGTGCTCGCCTCGGTGATCTCGGCCCGCGCCGCCGCCCACGGGTTCACCTTCGTCGACGGCCGCGCGGCGTTCTCCGGCCACGAGATCTGCGCCTCCGGCGCCCGCTGGATCAACAGCGTCACCTTCCCGATCGACGAGTCCTACCACCCCAACGCCGCGGGCCACAACGGCGGCTACTACACCGCGCTCGAGCGCGTGGCCTAGAGGATGTCGCGTTCCCGGGGCGTCTCGCTCGCCCCGGGAACGCCGCGGGGCGAGCTGGGACCGGGCTCGACAGCGCGTCCGGCTCAGATGACGACCACGCGCAGGTTGTGCACGCACCACGGACCGTCGTAGTTGGTCACCCAGAGGTTGCCCGACGGGCCGTTGATCTGCTGGCCCTTCGCGGTGCCCTTGAGGTAGAGCTGGAACGAGCTGTCCCCGGAGGAGACGCCCTCCTGCGCGGCGTCGATCGACAGGCTGGGCTGGTAGCCGATGATCTCGTCGAGCTTGTCGCGGGTGAGGATCGATTCGTCGCAGAGCTGCGTGGCGGCCTTGGCGCCGTCACCGGCGTTGAGGCTGTCGAGGAACGTGCTCATCTCCGCCAGCGCCTCCGGGGCGACCGCGCGGCCACCCGCGGTGGGCGTGCCGTTGGTGCTCGCGGGGGTGCTCCTGGTCGACGGGCTGCCCGCGGTCGACTGCGGGGAGCGGACCCGCTCGATCTTCTGCCAGCACCACTCGCCGCCCTCCTTGACCAGGGTGAGCTCGTCCTCCTCGGTGCCCCGGCTCGTGGTGACCTCGACGGTCGCGACGACCTCGTCGGCGGACTCCTCGGTGTCGAGCAGCTTGGCGCCCTTGACCGCCGAGACGCTGCGGATCGCGCTGGCCACCCGCGAGTGGGCGTCCGCGCACTCCAGTTCCTTGAGCGCGTCGCCGTCCGCCTCGTCCAACCCCGCGACCAGCGCCTCCACCGCCTTCTCCGAGCCGTTGCCCGGGGTGGTCGACGAGGTGGGCGCGGGAGCCGGGGCGCCGCCGCCGTTGTCGTCGCCGAGGAAGAACCCGGGCGCGACGAACCCGGTGAACCCGAGCACGCCCAGCAGCAGCACCACACCCGCCACCGCGATGACAGGCCCGGTCTTGCTCTTCTTGGGCGGTGGCGCGCCGAACCCGCCCCCGTACCCGGGCTGCGGCTGGCCGCCGTAGGGAGGCTGACCACCGTAGGGCGGCTGGCCGCCGTACGGTGGCTGGCCCGGGTGAGGCTGTTGCCCGCCGTACGGCGGTTGACCCCCGTAGGGCTGCTGACCCCCGTATGGTTGCTGTCCGCCGTCGTGCGGCTGCTGCGGGTATGTCATGTGCGCTCCCCGTTGGTCTTCGGTCTCCGCTCCGACGAAACGGACACCGTTCGCGTTCCCTGCAGTATCCGTCCCATGAGCACAGTCGACCGGACAGGGGGTCCCGCGCCACCCGATCCCGCCTCAGCCCTCCAGGTCGGCCAGGACCGCCTCGCCCTTGGTCAGCCAGGCCAGGCCGAACGCGAGGATCGCCGCGGTCTCCAGCCACAGCGCGGGCCGCAGCGCCTCGGCGAGGCCGAGCAGGGCGCAGAGCGCGATCAGCACCAGGCTCGCGACGATCACCAGACCGCACGCCAGGTAGACGCCGTTGCGGGCCCGCTTGCGCGGGGTGGGGGCGGTGTCGTCGGACCGGCGGAACAGCACCAGGCAGAAGAAGGCCAGCGCCAGGAAGAAGACGCCCGCGAAGACCAGGTGCAACACCCCGAACACCCGTTCGGTCCCGTCCGCGTCCGCGGGCGCGGTGGGGAACAGCGCCACCCCGATGGCGGCCACGGCCGCGACGTTGCCCACGACCTCGTCCACCCGGTCGTAGCCCCGGTAGGAGATCAGGAAGACCCCGACCGCGCACATGGCACCGACGAAGACGTCCCGCAGCGAACCGTGGTAGTAGCCGCTGATGGAGCCGGCCAACCCGCCATCGGCGAGCAGGCCCCCGACGATGAGCACCACCGGCAACAGCAACCCGATGACGCCGATCGCCCGGCGCAGGAAGAGGTAGGAGTGAACGAGGGTGCCCCGCATGGTCGCCTCCCGGGTCCGCGACGTTGTGCCGTCAAGCGAACCACAGGGGGTGCCGCGGTGTCAGGGTGAATCGGCAGGGTGAGGCCGATCGCCGCGCCGTCGGCGCTGGCGGTCCACTATGGACCAGGGGGTGTCAGGCGTTGGCCCGGGCGGGGGAGCTGTCCAGCACCGCGAAGACCTGGTTGAGCGCGGTCAGCTCGATCGCCCGGCGGGGCGCGCCGCCCCTGGGGGCCACCACGGCGTACTCGATGCCGGTCTGCTCGCAGCGCTGCGCCGCCGCGGTCAGCGCCGCCAAGCCCGCCGAGGCGAAGAACGCGCACTCGCCGAGGTCGATCACCAGGCGCGCGGTGTGCTCCGCCAGCGCGTCGCCGATGGCGGCGCGCAGGGCGGGGGCGTTGGACATGTCGACCTCGCCGCGCACGCGCACCAGGATGTCGGGTGCCGCGTCGACGACGGCGATGTCGGCCAGGTTTGCGGTCACCGGTTCCTCCAGCGGGGGCGAGATGGAGCCGGCGGCTGCTGTTCACCGCCTGCGATGGGATCACGTTACCGATTTACCGGCGTGAGCGCAGCGCTCCGGCCGGGTGACCCCCGGCCAGGCTATGTGGGGATCGGCGACACGGTGGGTTCGGATCGGCGGTCAGGTCGGGTCCGACCACGGCGGCCGGGGCCCCGGCAGGCACCGCCCCGTCGAGGCCTGCCCGCGCCGGTGACCCGACGCCCGCCGGCACGATGGCCGGGCCCGGGGCCGCGCCGAGCCGCGCGCCCGCCTCGGCGGCAGGGTGTCGGGGTGCTCGGCGATCCACTGTGGAACCCGATCGCGGCCCGGTCAGGAGTACGGGCGCGGACGGGGGGCCGGGTTGGCGTGCCAGTCTGGTGTGGACGCCGTGCTCGTCGTCAGCTCCGTCAGGGGTTCACGTCAAGCCGGTGCGCGCCTACCGGTTCAGCACCGGGATCGTGCGCAGCGAGGGCTCGTTGGCCCGCATGAGCCACGGCTGGGTCCTCTCCTCCGGGGTGTCCCGATCGGGTTGCACCACGCCGAGCGTCAGCGCGGGCACCCCCGGGACCCCGGCCGCGACGGCGCCGCCGCTGGGCGTCCCGGCGGTCCACAGGACGCCGGTGTCGGCGATGTTGGCGATGACGTCCGGGTTGGGCAGGGGGAACTGGACCAGCGCCAGGCCGCCGGGCAGTTGGGCCAGGCCCGCCACCGCGCGGCCGGGCTCCCAGGGGAACAGGGTGAACGGCGCCTGGGTCCACCGCGAGGCCGAGCGCAGGCCAGCCACGGCCTGGCGGTACCACGGCCCCAGGACCAGCATCGGCGCCGCCAGCGCCCCGCAGACGAGCAGCAGCCCGCCCGCGACCAGCCCCGCGATCGCGAGCGGCGCGATGCTCAGCAGGACCAGCGCGGCGCCCAGGGCGGTGGGGACGGCGGGCCACAGCCACGCGCGCGTGCCCCACCGGAACACGTCGAACGCCTGCGCCACGGCGGTGTCGTCCAGCGGCCGTTCGGAGGAACGCGGCTCCCGTTCGCGCGGGCGGGCCTCGGCGTCGTCGACCCGGGCCCGGAAGAGCTGGCACAGGCCCGGCGCCCGCAGCACCACCCGGCCCGCCTCGTCCGGTCCGACCAGGAACACCTCTTGCCGGTCGAGCACGAGACCCAGCGCGTCGGTCAGCACGCCGCGCACGACCAGCGTGCCCGAGTCGTCGAAGACGATCAGCCGCTCGAACGCCGAAGCCCGCTCCGGCGGGGCCGCGACGGTCGCCGGGCGGCGGCGCCACGGGCCGCACAGCAGCCCCCGGCGCGTCATCCGCCGGTCCGCGCGGGAGACCAGGGACGCGACGGCGCAGATCAGGGCCAGCAGTCCCAGGAGCGCCGCGGCCACCACGTTGCCCGCCGCGCCGGGCAGGAACAGGGCGGTGCCGAGGCCCGCCGGGACGAGCACGGCAAGGGCGGCGCGGCCGACCCGGCCCGCGGCGCGCGACTCGGCGAGGATCAGCGCGGTGGACCAGTCCTCGGCCGCGGGCACGTCGGTCCGGGGCTCCAGGTAACGTCGCATAAGACCCCCTCGACGCGCAGGATAGCGGGCGCCGTCCCGTCGTCGTGGGATGTGGGAGCGGGGTGGTCAGATCATCAGCCTGTCGTGGCGGGCGCGCTGGTTCCCGCCGCTGATAACACAGTTACGGTCGCCGGTGGGCGCGGCGTCCCAAGTGGCCTGATGCTGACAGGTGTTCACCTTCGTGTGACACGGGGTTTTCCCGACCGGTGGCTGTTTGTCGATCTTCGCGTGTTCTGGCCTCCGGCAAGCCGCGGGACCACTACACTCCCGTCCTGGCAAACACCCGTCGCACAGCGGAACCGACCGACAGGCGATCGAGACCGGCTTGTGCCCTGGAAAGGGAGCCCTGGTCAGTGTTCAGGCGCATCGTCATCGTCAACCGTGGTGAGGCTGCGATGCGGCTGATCAACGCCGCTCGGGAGCTCGCCGCGGAGACCGGCACGCGGATCGAGACCGTCGCGTTGCACACCGACGTCGACCGGACGGCCACCTTCGTCCGCGAGGCCGACTTCGCCTACGACCTGGGCCCGGCCGCCGCGCGCCCCTACCTCGACCTGGCGGTGCTCGAGCGCGCGCTGGTCGAGACCGGGGCCGACGCGGCCTGGGTCGGATGGGGCTTCGTCGCCGAGGACCCGGCGTTCGCCGAGCTGTGCGAGAAGGTCGGCGTGACCTTCGTCGGACCGAGCCCGGACGCCATGCGCAGGCTCGGCGACAAGATCGGCGCCAAGCTCATCGCCGAAGAGGTCGGCGTCCCGGTCGCACCGTGGAGCCGGGGCGCGGTCGAGACCCTGGACGCGGCGGTCGCGGCGGCCAACGAGATCGGCTACCCGCTGATGCTCAAGGCCACCGCGGGCGGCGGCGGGCGCGGCATCCGGGTGGTCACCACCGACGCCGAGCTGGTCGAGGCCTACGAGCGCACCAGCCAGGAGGCGGCCAGGGCCTTCGGCAGCGGCGTGGTCTTCCTGGAGCGCCTGATCACCGGGGCCCGGCACGTCGAGGTCCAGGTCATCGCCGACGGCCAGGGCGCCGCGTGGGCGCTGGGCGTGCGCGACTGCTCCGTGCAGCGGCGCAACCAGAAGATCATCGAGGAGTCGGCCTCGCCGGTGCTGCGCGCCGAGCAGGCCGCCGAGCTCAAGGCCTCCGCCGAGCGGCTGGCCATCGCGGTCGGCTACCGCGGCGCGGCGACCGTCGAGTTCCTCTACCACCCCGGCGACCAGGTCTTCGCCTTCCTCGAGGTCAACACCCGGCTGCAGGTCGAGCACCCGATCACCGAGGCCACCACCGGGTTCGACCTGGTCAAGGCCCAGCTTCGGGTGGCGGCCGGGCACCAGCTCACCGGCGGGCCGCCGGTCGAGCGCGGCCACGCCGTCGAGGCCAGGCTCAACGCCGAGGACCCCGACCGCGACTTCGCCCCCGCCCCCGGCCGCATCGCCCGGCTCGACCTGCCCGCCGGGCCCGGTGTCCGGGTCGACACCGGCGTCGGCGAGGGCGACACCATCCCGGCCGACTTCGACTCGATGATCGCCAAGGTCATCGCGCACGGCCGCGACCGCGCCGAGGCGCTGGGCAGGCTGCGCCGCGCCGTCGCCCAGACCACCGTCATCATCGAGGGCGGGGCGACCAACAAGAGCTTCGTGCTCGATCTGCTCGACCGGCCCGAGGTGGTCGACGGCAGCGCCGACACCGGCTGGATCGACCGGGTGCGCGGCGAGGGCGACCTGGTCTCGCACCAGCACTCCGCGGTCGCCCTGGCCGCCGCCGCCATCGAGGGCTACGAGGAGGGCGAGCGCGTCGAGCGGCAGCGGCTGCTGTCCACCGCCTTCGGCGGGCGCCCGCAGGTGCAGCACGACAGCGGCAGGCCGCTGGACCTCAAGCTGCGCGGCGCCACCCACCGGGTGCGGGTCGCCCGCGTCGGCCCGGACCGCTTCCGGGTCGTCCTCGGGTCCGACGCCGACGCGCTCAGCGCCGACGTCGAGCTGGACCGCTTCGACGCGCACACCGGCCAGATCGTGGTCAACGGCAGGCGCCACCGGCTGCTGACCAGCACGCACGGCCCGACCCACCTGGTCGAGGTCGACGGGGTCGCGCACCGGGTCAGCCGCGACGAGGGCGGCGTCGTCCGCTCGCCCGCGCCCGCGCTGGTCGTGGCCACCCCGCTGGAGGTCGGCGACGAGGTCGAGGCCGGGGCGCCGGTCCTGGTGCTGGAGAGCATGAAGATGGAGACGGTGCTGCGCGCGCCGTTCGCCGCGCGGCTCAAGGAGCGCGCGGTGTCCGTCGGCAGCCAGGTCGAGACGGGCCAGCCGCTGCTGCGCCTGGAGCTGATCGTCGACGACGCCCAGGGGCAGGCCGACACCGCGGGCGACCCCGGGGCGGTCGAGCTGGACCTGCCCGCCGCCCCGCGCGGCATCCCGTCGCAGTTGCGCGCCGCGCGCGGCCAGGAGGACCTGCGCGGCCTGCTGCTGGGCTTCGACGTCGACCCGCACGACGAGCGCCGGGTGCTGGCCGACTACCTCGAGGCCCGCCGCGACGCCACCGAGGACGGCGACCGGCCGCTGGCCGCCGAGGCCGCCCTGTTCGACGTGTTCGCCGACCTGGCCGCGCTCAGCCGCAACCGGCCCGCGGGCACCGACCCCGCCGACACCGGCAGCGACCGCGAGTACTTCCACACCTACCTGCAGAGCCTCGACGTCGAGCGGGCCGGACTGCCCGAGTCGTTCCTGGACAAGCTCGGCACCGCGCTGGGCCACTACGGCGTGGACGACCTCGAGCGCACCCCGCCGCTGGAGGCCGCGGTGTTCCGGGTCTTCCTCGCCCAGCAGCGCGCCGCGGCCGACGCCGCGATCGTCACCACGCTGCTGCGCGCCTGGCTGGCCGAGCCGCCGCCGCAGCAGGCCCAGCGCGAGCTGGTCGGCCGGGTGCTCGAACGGCTGATCTCCACCACCCAGGTCCGCTTCCCGGCCATCGCCGACCTGGCCCGCACCGTCGTCTTCTCCTGGTTCGCCCGGCCGCTGCTGCGCCGCGCCCGCGCCCGGGTGTACGCCGACGTGCGCGCCCACCTGCGCCACCTCGACGCGAACCCGGACGCCGCGGACCGCGCCGAGCGGGTCGCCGCCATGGTCGGCAGCACCGAGCCGCTGGTCCGGCTGCTCGGCCAGCGGCTGGTGCACGCCGACCTGGACAACACGGTCATGCTCGAGGTCCTGACCCGCCGCTACTACGGCAACAAGGGCCTCACCGGCGTCCGCACCGCCGAGGTCGACGGCGGCTCGTTCGTCGTCGCCGAGCGCGGCGGCTCGTGGTTGGCCTCGGCCGCGGTGCGGTTCGAGGCGCTGGGCGACACGCTGCGCGGACTCGCCCGGCTGGCTGCCGGCGCCGGGGCCGTCGAGGTCGTCGAGGCCGACATCTACCTGGCCTGGGAGGGACAGCCCGAGGGCTCCGAGGACGCGGCCGCCGCGCTGCGCGAGGTCGTCGCCGCGCACCCGCTGCCCGACCGCGTCCGCAGGCTCACCACCACGGTCGCGGGCCGCGGCGGCGCGGTCATGCACCACCACTTCACCTTCCGGCAGTCGGACTCCGGGATGGTCGAGGAGCGGCTGATCCGCGGCCTGCACCCGCACATCGCCCAGCGGATGCAGCTCGAGCGGCTCAACCGGTTCGACCTGACCCGCCTGCCGTCGGTGGACGAGGAGGTGTACCTGTTCCGCTGCGTGGCGCGGGAGAACCCGGCCGACGACCGGCTCGTGGCCTTCGCCCAGGTGCGCGACCTGACCGCGCTGCGCGAGCGGGACGGCAGGTTGGTCGCGCTGCCGACCGCCGAGGACACCGTCGCCGCCTGCCTGGACTCGATCCGCCGCGCCCAGGCCCTGCTGCCGCGGCGCGACCGGGTCAGCACCAACCGGATCGTCGTCTACGTCTGGCCGCCCAGCGAGCTGACCCGCGACGAGCTGCGGATGATCGCCGGGCGCGTGCTGCCCACGACCGCGGGCGCCGGGCTCGAGGAGATCCTGTTCATCGCCCGCCAGCGCGACGAGACCACCGGCGAGCTGGTCAAGACGAGCGTCCGGGTGTCGTTCGACGTCACCGGCGGCGCGCAGCTCACCTTCGACGAGCCCGTCGACGAGCCGGTCGAGCCGGTCGACGAGTACCGGCGGAAGGTGCTGCGCGCGGGCAGCCGCGGCACGGTCTACCCCTACGAGCTGACCGGCCTGCTCGGCGAGTTCACCGAGCACGACCTCGACGCCGACCACGCCCTGGTCCCGGTCGACCGGCCCAAGGGCCGCAACACCGCGGCGATCGTGGCGGGCGTGGTCACCACCGCCACCGCCCGCCACCCGCAGGGCGTGACCAGGGTCGTGCTGCTCGGCGACCCGACCAAGGCGCTCGGCGCGCTGTCGGAGCCCGAGTGCCGCCGGGTGATCGGCGCGCTCGACCTCGCCGAGCGGATGGGCGTGCCGCTGGAGTGGTACGCGCTGTCCGCGGGCGCCCGGATCTCCATGGAGTCGGGCACGGAGAACATGGACTGGGTCGCCGCCGCCCTCAAGCGGATCGTCGAGTTCACCCAGGACGGCGGCGAGATCAACATCGTGGTCGCGGGCATCACCGTCGGCGCGCAGCCGTACTGGAACGCCGAGGCCACGATGCTCATGCACACCAAGGGCGTGCTGGTGATGACCCCGGACTCGGCCATGGTGCTGACCGGCAAGCAGTCGCTGGACTTCTCCGGCGGGGTCTCGGCCGAGGACAACTTCGGCATCGGCGGCTACGACCGGGTGATGGGCCCCAACGGCCAGGCCCAGTACTGGGCGCCGAACCTCGTCGCCGCGCGGGACGTGCTCATGTCGCACTACGAGCACACCTACACCGCCCCCGGCGAGACCGGCCCGCGCCGCACCACCACCACCGACCCGGTCGACCGCGACGTGTCCGACTTCCCGCACGCCGTGGTCGGCAGCGACTTCCGCACGGTCGGCGAGATCTTCTCCGCCGAGGCCAACCCGGACCGCAAGAAGCCCTTCGACATCCGCACCGTCATGCGCGCCATCGCCGACATCGACCACCCCGTGCTGGAGCGCTGGGCGGGCATGGCCGACGCGGAGACCGCGGTGGTGCAGGACGCCCACCTCGGCGGCATCCCGGTGTGCCTGCTCGGCATCGAGTCCCGCTCGGTGCCCCGTCGCGGCTTCCCGCCCACCGACGGCCCCGACACCTACACCGCGGGCACCCTGTTCCCGCGCTCGTCGAAGAAGGCCGCGCGGGCGATCAACGCCGCCTCCGGCAACCGGCCGCTGGTCGTGCTGGCCAACCTGTCTGGCTTCGACGGCTCCCCGGAGTCGATGCGCAAGCTGCAACTGGAGTACGGCGCGGAGATCGGCCGCGCCATCGTCAACTTCAAGGGCCCCATCGTCTTCACCGTCATCTCCCGCTACCACGGCGGCGCGTTCGTGGTCTTCTCCAAGGCCCTCAACCCCACCATGACCGTCCTCGCCCTGGAGGGCTCCTTCGCCTCGGTCCTGGGCGGGGCCCCGGCCGCGGCGGTCGTGTTCTCCGGCGACGTCAACGCCCGCACGGCCGCCGACCCCCGGGTCCAGGACCTGCAGACCCGCTCCGCCGCGGCCACCGGCCCGGCCCGCGAGGCGCTCGTCGCGGAACTGGCCGAACTGCGCTCCTCGGTCCGCGCCGAGAAGATCAGCGAGGTGGCCGCCGAGTTCGACCGGGTCCACAGCATCCACCGCGCGGTCGAGGTCGGCTCGGTCGACGCCGTCATCAGCGCCGCCGAACTGCGCCCGCGGGTCATCGCCGCCATCGAGGCCCGCCTGGTGTGATCGCATGGCCCGGCCCGGTCGACCGGGCCGGGCCATGTCTCTGGAACGGCTAACAACTATCCACTATCAAGATATCAACGTTGGGCTGAATGGGGACTACCTGACCGCAAACCCCGCGAAAGCAGCCCGGATAACGGCCCGCATCGAGTCGCTGGCGGCGTGGCCGGAGTCCTCGACGATGTGCAGCCGTGCGCCTGGCCACGCCTTCGCCAGCTCCCACGCGGTGTGCACGGGGCTGCCCATGTCGTGGCGGCCGTGGACGAGGACGGCGGGGATGCCCGCGAGCTTGTGGGCGTCGCGCAGCAGTTGGTCCTCCTCCAGCCAGGCGCCGTTGCTGAAGTAGTGGGAGCAGATCCGCACGAAGGCGATCCGGGCGTCCACCTCGCGGGCGCTGTACATGCCCGGCTTGCCGTTGGGCTCGTCGGCGATGATCGCGTCCTCCCAGGTCAGCCAGGCGGTGGCGGCCCGCTCGCGGACGGCGCGGTCCGGGTTCTCCATCAGCCGCGAGTACGCCGCCACCAGGTCGTCGCGCTCGTCCTCGGGGACGCCCTCGCGGAAGCGGTCCAGGGCCTCGGGGTAGAACCGGCCCGCGCCCCCGCAGAGCCAGTCGATCTCGGACCGGCGGGTCGTGGTGACGGCTGGAATGATCATCTCGGTGACCCGGTGGGGGTGTCGCTGGGCGTAGGCCAGGCTCAGCGTCGACCCCCACGAGCCGCCGGTCAGCAGCCACTTGTCGATGCCCAGGTGCGCGCGCAGCCGCTCCATGTCGTCGATCAGATGCTGGGTGGTGTTGCGGCTCATGTCCGCCGCCGGGTCGCTGGCGTGCGGGGTGCTCCGGCCGCAGTTGCGCTGGTCGAACAGGATGACGCGGTAGTGCTCGGGGTCCCAGAGGCGCGCGGGACCCTGTCGCGCACCCGATCCCGGGCCGCCGTGGACGGACAGGACGGGCTTGCCGTCGGGGTTGCCGAGCTGCTCGTAGTACACGCGGTTGCCGTCACCGGTGTCGAGGTGGCCGTGGTCGTAAGCGGTCGTCGGCGGGTAGAGGTCAACCATGATCGGCGATCATAGGGATGCTGAAGGCCAGGAGCGCGGTGTCGTCGTCGACCCCCTGGCCGAACTCGCGGAGGAGTTCGGCCAGCGCGTCCGTCACCGCCTGGGCGGAGGTCGGCGCCATGGCCTCGAGGTGCGCCTGCAACTGCTCCTCGCTGAACCGGGTGGTCAGCTCCGAGCGGGCCTCGATGAGGCCGTCGGTGTAGAGCAGGAGGGTGTCGCCGGGGGACAGGCGCGTGCGCACGGTGGTGAAGCGGGCGTCGGGGAGGGCGCCGACGAGCATGCCGCCGGGGGTCTCGAGGACATCGAGGGCGCCGTTCGCGCGGATGACCAGGGCGGGTGGGTGGCCGCCGCTGGCCAGGACGACCTCGCAGCCGGTGGCGTCCGGTGTGAGCAGGCCCTGGATGACGGTGCAGAAGTGTTTGATCACGCCCCGGTGCTCGTGGTTGAGGACGGTGTTGAGGGCGTTGAGCACCGCGGCGGGCGCCGGGTCGTAGACGGCGGCGGCGCGCAGGGTGTACCGGGTCAGGGAGGTCACGACCGCCGCGCCCGCTCCCTTGCCGGAGACGTCGCCGAGGAAGAAGGCCCAGGTGTCGCCGGTCAGCGGGAACAGGTCGTAGAAGTCGCCGCCCACCTGGTCGGCCGAGGCCGGGTGGTAGTAGCCCGCGACCCGCATCCCCGGCACGTCGGGCAGTTTCGGGGGCAGCAGGGTCTGCTGCAGGGTGCTGGCGAGCCGTTGGAGGCGGTCGCGGTCGCGCTCGGCGGCCTGGCGGGCGCGCAGCAGCTCCTCCTCGTAGGAGCGCCGGTCGCTGGCGTCGAAGATCGTGGTTCGGATCAGCTTGGCCTGCCCGTCGCCACCGGTCTTGACCTTGGAGGTGACCAGGACGGGCAGCCGCCGCCCGTCCGCCGCGCGCAGCTCCAGCGCGATGCCGCCGATCTCGCCCTGCAGGCGCAGCAGCGGGGCGAAGTGGGTCTCGTGGTACATCCGCCCGCCCACTGTCAGCAGGTCGGTGAACCGCCGCTTGCCGACGAGCTCGTCGCGCTGGTAGCCGAGCCAGTCGAGGAGGGTGGCGTTGACCTTGGCGATCGTGCCGTCGAGCAGCGTCGACAGGTAACCGCAGGGCGCGTTGTCGTAGAGGTCCTCGGCGCTGTCCTCCAGCAGCGCCGAGAAGTCCTGACCGGGATCGTCGCGGGCGCTGCGCGCACCCGTCACAGGGCGCCCGCGAAGGCCGAGATCGCCTCGGCGACGGCCTCGGGCGCGCTCAGCTGCGGGCAGTGGCCGGTGGTGTCGAGCGTGATCAGCGTGCTGCCCGGGATCTGCTCGTGGGTGTACCGGCCGACCTCGGGCGGGGCGATCGCGTCCTGCGCGCTGTCGACGACCAGGGCGGGCACGGTGACCGCGGCCAGGTCGGCCCGGTTGTCGGACAGGAAGGTGGCGCGCGCGAACACCCGGGCGATCTCCGGGTCGGTCCGGCAGAAGCTGTTCGCCAGCTCCTCGCCCAGCTCCGGCCGGTCCGGGTTGCCCATGATCACCGGGGCCATGGTCGCCGCCCAGCCCAGGTAGTTCGACTCCAGCGAGGCCAGCAGCTCGTCGATGTCGTCGCGGCTGAACCCACCCCGGTAGCCGTCGTCGTCGAGGTAGCGGGGTGAGGGGGCCAGCAGGACGAGCCCGGCGAACCGGTCGGGTTCGCGGTTGACGGCGAGGACGCCGATCATCGCGCTGACCGAGTGGCCCACCAGGACCACCTCGCGCAGGTCCAGCTCCCGGCACAGCAGCAGGACGTCCTCGGCGTAGGCGTCCAGGCTCGCGTACCGCCGCGCCGACCAGACCGACCGGTCCGACTTGCCCGCGCCGGTGTGGTCGAACAGCACCACCCGGAACCGCTCAGCCAGCTTGGGGACCACGAGCCGCCACAGGTGCTGGTCGCACCCGAAACCATGCGCGAGCAGCAGCGTGGGCCCGTCCGCACGTCCGGTGACCACGACGTTGTTCCTGCGCTGCACGTCCACCTGGACCATCCTGCCATCCGTGTCGATGGCTCGGCACCGCGCGGACCTCACCCCGCGACCGGCGCCACCTCGGCCGTCGAGGTCGCCGTGTTGTTCGTGGTGTCGACCTCGGCGCCTGCCACCGAGATGGCCGTGCGCGCCGAGATCGGGCCCGAGAGGCGCCGGTCGACGGTGACCTCGATCCGCACCGGCGGGTAGGACTCGCCCGCGGACAGGGGTTGCTTGGACATGCACGACACCTCGTGCCCGGTGATCGAGCAGCTCCACCCCTGTCCCGCCGCCGAGCGGGCGGTCAGGCCCGCGGGCAGGAAGTGCTCGACGGCGACCAGCCTCTCCGACGGCCCGAAACCCGGCTCGACGGTGACGACCACCGTGTACGCGCCGGTCCCGCCCGCGACCCACGGCCCGTCGTTGCTCACACACACCGTCAGGTCGGCGTCTGACATCCCTGCTCCCATGGTCCGGTCGGGGACCGCGCCCCCGATCACCCCTCCATGATCGCCGACCACCGCCCAACCGCGCCCCCACCCCCCACAACAGCGCTCAGACCCCCGCACCACGTGGCCACGACTTGGCCACGAGCGTCAGGACGTCGTACGTGGCCACCGGCTCGCCTGCCTGGTTCGTCACCACGGCGTCCCAGCGGACCTCGCCGTGGTCGGCGTTGGCGCGGGGGGTGATCTGCTTGACGGTCAGGGCCACCGCGATGGTGTCGTCCACTTTGACGGGGGTGCGGAAGCGCAGGTCGTCCACGCCGAAGTTGGCCAGGACCGGGCCGGGGGCTGGATCGACGAACAGCCCCGCGGCCAGGGAGACGACCAGGTAGCCGTGGGCGACTATGCCGCCGAAGAGGGGGTTCTCGGCGGCTGCCCGCGGGTCTGTGTGGGCGTAGAAGGTGTCGCCGGTGAAGTCCGCGAAGTGGGCGATGTCGGCGCGGGTCACCCGGCGCGGGGCGGACGTGGTGGAGTCGCCGACGCGGAGGTCGGTCAGGCTCTTGCGGAAGGGGTGGGTGTCTTCGACGCGGCGGTGGGAGCCGGGGGTCCAGCGGCCGGTGATGGCGGTGAGCATGTCCGGGGAGCCCTGGACGGCGGTGCGCTGCATCAGGTGGAGCACGCCGCGGACGCCGCCGAGCTCCTCGCCGCCGCCCGCGCGGCCGGGGCCGCCGTGCACCAGGACGGGCAGGGGGCTGCCGTGGCCGGTGGACTCGGCCGCCGCGGTGCGGTCGAGGACCAGGACGCGGCCGTGCCAGGGGGCGAGTCCGATCGTGACCGCGCGGGCGACCTGGGGGTCGTGGGTGACCAGGGAGCCGACCAGGCTGCCCCTGCCGCGCGCGGCCAGGGCGATGGCGTCGTCCAGCGACGAGTAGGTCAGCACGGTGCTGACCGGGCCGAACGGCTCCACGTCGTGCGGCTCGGGGGCGCCCGCGGCGGCCTCGAGCAGGATCGGGGACAGGAACGCGCCCCGCTCGGCGTCGGCGTCGAGCACGGTGACCCGCTCGGGGTCGCCGAAGACGACCTCGGCGGACCCGCGCAGCGCCGCGACGGCCTCGCGGACCTCCCGGCGCTGGTCCAGGCTCGCCAGCGGGCCCATGTCGACGTCCTCGACGGCCGGGTCGCCGACGGTGACCTCCGCCAGGCGGGCGGTCAGCGCGTCGACCACGGCGCCGGACAGGGCCTCGGGGACGATGGCGCGGCGGATGGCGGTGCACTTCTGGCCCGCCTTGACCGTCATCTCGGTGACGACGCCGGTGACGAACAGGTCGAACTCCGGGTCGTCCGGGGTGACGTCGGGACCCAGGATGGAGCAGTTCAGCGAGTCCGCCTCGACGCCGAGCCGGGTGCCGCCGCGCACCACGGACGGGTGGGCGCGCAGGACGCCCGCGGTGTGCGCGGAGCCGGTGAAGCCGACGAAGTCCTGCTCGCCCAGCTCGTCGAGCAGGCCGCGCGGGCTGCCGGACAGCAGTTGCAGGGCGCCCTCGGGCAGGACGCCGGACTCGATGACCCGCCGGACCACGGCCTCGGTCAGGTAGGCCGTCTGCGCCGCGGGCTTGACGATGCTGGGCAGGCCCGCGAGGAAGGCCGGGGCCAGCTTCTCCAGCATCCCCCACACGGGGAAGTTGAACGCGTTGATCTGCACGGCCACCCCGGGGCGCGAGGTGTGGAGGTGCTGGCCGAGGAAGGTGCCGCCCCGGCCGAGCCGCTCCACGCCGCCGTCGAGGACGATCGTGTCGTCGGGCAGCTCGCGGACGCCCTTGCCCGCGTAGCTGAACAGGGTGCCGAAACCGCCGTCGATGTCCACGCCCGAGTCGCGGCGGGTGGCGCCGGTGCGGGCGGACAGCGCGTAGAAGCCCTCCTTCTCGGCCATCAGCAGCTTGGCCAGCTCCTTGAGCATGGCAGCGCGCTGGTGGAACGTCAGATCGCGCACCGCGGGGCCGCCGACGGTCCGGGCGTGGTCGACCATCGCGCGCAGGTCGAGGCCGCGGCTGGACAGCCGGGCGACCTCCGCCCCGGTGACCGCGTCGGGCAGCGGCTCGCCGTCGTCGTCCGCGCGGAACCAGCGGCCCGCGGCGTAGCTCTCCAGCAGTGCGCTCACCGGTCGGCGTCCTCTCCCCGTGCGGCGTGGGGACCGCGAGACGTTGCGCGGACCCCGTCCTCTGTGCCACCGTAATACAGAACGTTCGGTCAGTAAATCGCCCGTAGGAGGTCTGATGACCACCGCCGCCGAGCCGCGACTCGCCGAGCACTTCGAGGCCACCATCGCCCGCCACGACCGGATCGAGCCGCGGGACTGGATGCCGGAGGCGTACCGCGCGACGCTGGTGCGCCAGATCGCGCAGCACGCGCACTCGGAGGTCATCGGCATGCAGCCGGAGGGCGACTGGCTGACCCGGGCCCCGTCGCTGCGGCGCAAGGCGGTCCTGCTGGCCAAGGTGCAGGACGAGGCCGGGCACGGGCTCTACCTGTACTCCGCGTGCGAGACCCTCGGCGTCACCCGCCGCGAGCTGACCGAGAAGCTGCTCGACGGCAGGCAGAAGTACTCCTCGATCTTCAACTACCCCACGCTGTCCTACGCCGACGTCGGCACCATCGGCTGGCTGGTCGACGGCGCCGCCATCTGCAACCAGGTGCCGCTGTGCCGCACCTCGTACGGCCCCTACGGCCGGGCGATGATCCGCGTCTGCAAGGAGGAGTCCTTCCACCAGCGGCAGGGCTTCGAGCTGCTGATGACGATGATGCGCGGCACCGACGAGCAGCGCGAGATGGTCCAGGAGTCGGTGAACCGGTTCTGGTGGCCCGCGCTGATGATGTTCGGCCCGCCCGACGACGCCTCGCCCAACACCGCGCGGTCGATGGCCTGGGGCATCAAGCGCGACACCAACGACGAGCTGCGCCAGAGGTTCGTGGACATGTCCGTCCCGCAGGCCGAGGTCCTGGGCGTCACGCTGCCCGATCCGGAGCTGGCCTGGAACGAGCAGCGGCAGGCGCACGACTTCGGCGAGCCGGACTGGGACGAGTTCTGGGCCGTGGTCAACGGCGACGGCCCGTGCAACGCCCAGCGGATCGAGCACCGGCGCCGCGCCCACGACGACGGCGCCTGGGTGCGCGCGGCCGCGACCGCCTTCGCCGCCCGGCAGGCAGAAGGAGGGCGGGGCCGGTGAGCGGGCGCGAGACCAGCCCCGAGTGGCCGCTGTACGAGGTGTTCGTGCGCGGCAAGCGCGGCCTCAACCACGTCCACGTCGGCTCGCTGCACGCCGCGGACGACACGATGGCCGTCCTGCACGCCCGCGACGTCTACACCCGCCGCAACGAGGGCGTGAGCGTGTGGGTGGTGCGCTCCGCGCACATCACCGCGTCCAGCCCGGACGAGAAGGACCCGATGTTCGCCCCCAGCGGCGACAAGGTCTACCGGCACCCCACGTTCTACGAGATCCCGGACTCCGTCCCGCACATGTGAGGGGTTCTCCCGTGCCTGCGCACCACGATCACGAATCCGTCTACTCGGGACTGCTGGTCAACGACGCGCACTGGGCCTTCGGCACCGACTTCGAGGACCCGCTGGCGGGCGTCGACACCACCGTCCCCGACGGCGTCGACCCGGCCGTGCTCGCCCGCTACTGCCTGGTGCTCGGCGACGACGCGCTGGTCCTGTCGCACCGGCTGACCGAGTGGTGCGGCCGCGCCCCGGACCTGGAGGAGGACATCGCGCTGGCCAACATCGCGCTGGACCTGCTCGGCCAGGCCCGGCTGCTGCTCGCCCGCGCCGCCGCCGCGGACCCGTCGTGCGTGCCCGCGCTGCCCGAGGGCTCGCCGGTGCCCGCCGAGGACGCGCTCGCCTACTTCCGCGCGGACCGCGACTTCGGCAACGTGCGCCTGGTCGAGGTCCCCAACGGCGACTTCGCCGAGACCACCGCCCGGCTGCTGCTGTTCGCCACCTGGCGCCTGGCCCTGTTCGAGCGCCTGGCAGGCAGCCGCGACGCGGTGCTGTCCGCCGTGGCCGCGAAGGGCCGCAAGGAGCTGTCCTACCACCGCGACTTCGCGGGCCGCTGGTTCCTGACCCTGGCCCAGGGCACCGAGGAGTCGCGCCGTCGCGTGCTCGACGCGCTCGGGGGCCTGTGGCCGCTGTGGCCGGAGCTGTTCCGGTCGCACCCGGTCGAGACCGCCGCCGCCCAGGCCGGTGTCGGCGTCGACCCCGCCTCGGTGGCGGCCGAGGTCGACGCGGTCCTGGCGCGGGTGTTCGCGGCGGCGGACGTGCCCCGCCCGGAAGCGGCGCCGCGGGTGGGCGGAGCGGGCCGCGACGGCGCGCACACCGAGGCGCTGGGCCGCATGCTGGCCGAGATGCAGGTCGTCGCCCGCGCCCACCCCGGGGGCCGGTGGTGACGACCCTGGACCGCGCCCGCGCCGCCGCCGAGTCGGTGGTGGACCCGGAGCTGCCGATGCTGACCCTGGCCGACCTCGGCGTGCTGCGCGCGGTCGAGCTGGCCGCCGACGGGGCGGTGCGGGTGGCGATCACCCCCACCTACTCCGGCTGCCCGGCCATGGCCGCCATGCGCGACGACCTGGTCCGCGAGCTGCGTGGCGCCGGGTTCGCCGAGGTGCGGGTCCGGATCGCGCTCGACCCCGCCTGGACCACCGACTGGATCACCCCGCGCGGCCGGGCCGCCCTGGCCGCCGCGGGCATCTCCCCGCCCGGCCCGGCACCGCGGCGCGGCGGCCCGGTCGTGCTGGACCTGCTGCCACCCCGGCGCGACGTGCGCTGCCCGCGCTGCGAGTCCGCCGACGTCGAGCTGACCTCGGAGTTCGGCTCCACCGCGTGCAAGGCGCTCTACCGCTGCCGCGCCTGCCTGGAACCGTTCGACCACGTGAAGGAGATCTGAGGTGACCAGCACGGTCGCAAGCCCCCCGACCCGGTTCCACACCCTCACCGTGGCCAGGGTCGACCAGGTCACCGACGACGCCGCCGCGATCACCCTCGAGGTCCCCGACGAGCTGCGCGCGGTGTTCGACTTCGCCGCGGGCCAGTCGCTGACGCTGCGCCGGGTGGTCGACGGGGTCGAGCACCGGCGCGGCTACTCGATCTGCGCGGCGGTGGGGGAGCGTCCGCGCATCGGCGTCCGCGAGATCCCCGGCGGCGTGTTCTCCACGTGGCTGGTCCGCGAGGTCCGGCCGGGGGACGTGATCGAGGCGCGGGCACCGACCGGCGGCTTCCGCGCCGACCCGGGCGCGGGCGGGCGGCACCTGTGCGTCGCGGCGGGCTCGGGCATCACGCCGGTGCTGTCCATCGCCTCGTCGGTGCTGCGCGACCCGGACAGCCACGTCACCCTGCTCTACGGCAACCGCGACACCGGCTCGGTGATGTTCGCCGAGGAGCTGGCCGACCTCAAGGACGCCCACCACCACCGCTTCGACCTCGCGCACGTGCTCTCCCGGGAGCCGCGCGAGGTCGAGCTGTTCTCCGGCCGCCTCGACGCCGACCGCCTGCGCCGCCTGCTGCTGAGCCTGGTGCCGGTCGCCGCCCTCGACCACGTGTGGCTGTGCGGGCCGGTGGGCATGCTCGCCGACGCCCGCGCCGTCCTGGCCGAGCTGGGGGTGGACCCGGCCAAGGTCCACTTCGAACTGTTCTACGTCGACGAGCCGCCGCCCCGGTTGCGGCACGCGGACAAGGTCGCCGAGGGCGCGACCAGCGAGGTGACCCTCGTCCTCGACGGCCGGAGGACCACCACGTCGCTGCCGCGCGGCACGACCGTCCTCGACGGCGCCCAGAGGGTGCGCGGGGACGTGCCGTTCGCGTGCAAGGGCGGGGTCTGCGGCACCTGCCGGGCGCTGGTGCGCGGCGGTGAGGTGGACATGGTCCGCAACTACGCCCTCGATGCCGACGAGGTCGCCCGCAACTTCGTCCTGACCTGCCAGAGCTTCCCCGTCACCGCCGCGGTGACCGTCGACTTCGACGCCTGATGCCCCGGTGGCGGCGTCCCGGCACCGGCCGACCGCGCGTTCGCCACGGGGTGCGAGACTGCCGGGCATGTCCCGCGCAGGCCGACCAGCACCCCCCGACCCCGGGGCCAAGCGGCGCGGCAGGCCGGGCTACGACCTGGAGACGCTGCTGACCGCCGCGGCCACGCTGTTCACCGAGCGCGGCTACGACGGCACCAGCATGGAGCACCTGTCCCAGCGGCTGGGCATCACCAAGTCGGCCATCTACCACCACGTGCCCAGCAAGCAGGAGCTGCTGCGGCTGGCCGTGGACCGGGCGCTCGACGGCCTGTTCGAGGAGGTCGAGCGGGTGGCCGCGGTCGAGGGCCCGGCCATCGACCGGCTCGAGCAGCTCGTGCGCGGCAGCGTCCGGGTCCTCGTCGAGCGGCTGCCCTACGTGACCCTGCTCCTGCGCGTGCGGGGCAACACCGAGCCGGAGCGGGCGGCCCTGGCCCGCCGCCGCGAGTTCGACCACATCGTCGCCGCCCTGGTGGCGCGCGCCGCCGAGGAGGGCGACCTGCGCCCGGACGTCGACCCGGCCACCGCCACCCGCCTGCTGTTCGGCATGGTCAACTCCATCACCGAGTGGTACCGCCCCCGCCGCGGCGCCGATCCGGCCGCGCTCGCCGACACCGTCGTCGCCGTGGCGTTCGCGGGGTTGCGCACCCGGGGTTGAGTTCGGGGTGAGACGGCCGGGCCCGGTGTGCTGTCAACTCGCGCCGGAGGCCAAGCCCGCCTCGGTTGCGGGCGGTGCGGACGCGGTCGTCGAGCCGATCCGGCGCGACGCCCAGGTGGACACCGGCGGCGCGCTGTCGCCGGTCAACGCGTGGACGCCCCCGCCACCTCCGCGCCCTCCTGCCCAGCCGCCTGAAGCTCGACCTGCGCCTGCGCGGCCGGGGACCGGGCGTGGGTCAGGCGCCGGTCTGGTGCACGAAGCACCAGCGCCAGGTCTCGCCCGGTTCCAGTGAGCGGATCACCGGGTGCTTGAGCGCGGCGGCGTGCCTGCTGGCGTGCCGTTGCGGCGAGGAGTCGCAGCAGCCCACCCTGCCGCAGGTCAGGCACAGGCGCAGGTGGACCCAGCGGGTGCCGTCGGCCAGGCAGTCCGCGCAGCCGTCCTGGGTGCTGGGGACCGGGTCCGGGGTGCTGTCGGCGAGTTCGGGGCAGATGGGCACGGGGCGCTCCTCGCTGTGGCGGCGTGGTGGGCCGAAAATAACCCCTGCGGCCCGGTCCGGCCACGGCAGCGCGGGCGACCTGGGTCCGCGCCCGGTGGTCGCCGCCCGCGGTCTAGAGCGTGTGGTGGGAGACGAAGTCCCAGATGACGGTGTTGGCGTCGAGGTCGCGGCCCGCGACCCCGAGCCACGGCACGGGGTAGGCGTCACCGCCCGGCCAGGCGTGGCCCGCGCCGACGACCTGGTAGAGCACCACGGGGGCGGCGCAGCCGGTGTAGTCGTGGCGGACGGCCGTGGTGCCGTCGTCGGGGTGGGTGTCGGGCAAGGGGGTGGAGGTGGGCTGGGGGGCGCAGCCGTTGTGGCGGGCCCAGAACCGCGCGGCGGGGACGGTGGTGGAGTAGGGGACCAGGGGGTCCGCGTCGCCGTGGACCATGGCGATGGGGATGGGGCGCGCGGGGGCGCACGTGCTCGGGTCGTTGAGCTGGCCCGCGACGGGGGCGTAGGCGGCGAAGACGTCGGAGAGCAGGCAGGCGGTGAGGCTGGTGAAGAAGCCGCCGTTGCTCATGCCGGAGGCGTAGGTGCGCCGCTGGTCGCCGCCGAAGCGGTCGTGCACCTGGGCGAGCAGGGCGCGCACGAACCCCGGGTCGTCGACGTCGGGGGCGGGGGTGCCCGCCAGGACGCCCTGCCAGCCGATGCCGAAGTGCTCGGGGATGACCAGCAGGTAGCCCTCCCGGTCGGCGTGCGGGGACAGCTTGTCGAACTGGTCGGAGATGGCGGGCGACTCCAGCATCCCGGGGAAGTGCACCAGGACCGGCAGCCCGCGCACCCCGCCCAGCCCGGCGGGCACCCGCACGACCGCGTTGCGGTCCTGCCCGGCGTGGCGCAGCCGCACCGCGTGGTCGCCGGGGTCGAGCACCCGGTCGACGACGGTGATGGTGGCGGGCACCAGGCCGCGCTTGCCCGCCTTGGTCACCTCCACCAGCCCGGACCAGCGCACGGTGTCCGCGGCGACCCGGTCCACGCCACCGGACACCGACGCCTTGACCCGCACGCCCGCGTCCTCGACGGTGATCTCGCCCGTCAGCCCGATGATCCCGCGCCGCAGCCCGAACGCGGCCGTCGCCCCGTTCGCGAGCCCGGCCCGCCCACTGACCTCCTTGACGCGGTAGTCGCCGATGTCGTCCAGCACCGCGATCCCGCCGTCGACGACCGACGAGGTCAACCGGTAGTCGGGGGTCGACACCTCGACCAGATCCGCGGGCCCAGCCTGCGCGGCGACGGCGGCGCCACCGCCGGACCCGGTCAGCGAGCCGACCACGGCGACGGCCACCGCCAGCACACCGATCGGCCGTAGCACCGTCCGAACGCGCAAAGGGGCCTCCTGCTCTCGCCGGAGGCCCCATGCTGGCAGTCACCCAGCCCGCGGTCCTAGTACCGCCGCGGACAACTTCCCCGGCGGCTTTGTGGTGCCCGGTGACGGAAACACGGCCCAGGTCACGGCTTGAAGAGGATCTTCACCGCGCCGTCTTCCTTCTTCTGGAACATCTTGTAGGCGTCCGCGGCGTCGGCCAGCGGCACGTGGTGGGTGGCGAAGGAGTCCACGCCGAGCGGGTCGTCGTCGGTCAGGTGCGGGAGGATGTCGTCGACCCAGCGGTGGACGTTGGCCTGGCCCATCCGCAACTGGATCTGCTTGTCGAACATGGTCATCATCGGCAGCGGGTCGGCCATCCCGCCGTACACGCCGGACAGCGAGATGGTGCCGCCGCGGCGGACCACGTCGATGGCCAGCCGCAGGGCCTCCAAGCGGTCGATGCCCACGGTGGTCATGAGCTTCTCGGCGATGGCGTCGGGCAGCAGGCCGACGGCCTTCTGGGCGAGTTCGGCGACCGGGGCGCCGTGCGCCTCCATGCCGACCGCGTCGATCACCGAGTCCGCGCCGCGCCCGCCG
The DNA here is from genome assembly GCF_009745975.1 of Actinokineospora pegani. GTDB lineage: Bacteria > Actinomycetota > Actinomycetes > Mycobacteriales > Pseudonocardiaceae > Actinokineospora > Actinokineospora pegani. The sequence continues at coordinate 84,856 of NZ_WHOL01000101.1, forward strand.
GTCAGGTCGCGGATGACCTCGCCGACCTTGGACCCGTGCTCGCGCAGGTCCACCGTGCGCACCCCGTGGGCGGCGGCCCTGGCCAGCCGCTCGGGCACCAGGTCCACGCCGATGACGTCCTCGACCCCGCGCAGCCGGGCGATCCTGGTCGCCATGTCCCCGATCGGGCCCAGGCCCAGCACCACCAGCGACCCGCCCTTGGGCACGTCGGCGTAGGCCACCGCCTGCCAGGCCGTGGGCAGCACGTCGGACAGGTACACGAACCGGTCGTCGGCCGGGCCGTCCGGGACCTTGATCGGCAGCTTGTCGGCGAAGGGCACCCGCAGGTACTCCGCCTGCCCGCCGGGGACGCTGCCGTAGAGCTTGGTGTAGCCGAACAGCGACGCGCCCATGCCCTGCTCGCGCACCTGGGTGGTCTCGCACTGGGAGTGCAGGCCCTGGCCGCACATGAAGCAGTCGCCGCAGGAGAGGTTGAACGGGACCACCACCCGGTCGCCGACCTTGAGCGAGTTGACCCCCGGCCCGACCTCCTCGACCACGCCCATCGGCTCGTGGCCCAGGATGTCGCCCTCGGTGAGGAAGGGGCCCAGCACCTCGTACAGGTGCAGGTCCGAGCCGCACAGCCCGGACGAGGTCACCCGGATGATGGTGTCCGTCGGGTCCTGGATCACCGGGTCCGGGTGGGTCTCCACGCGGACGTCGCGCTTGCCGTGCCAGGTGACAGCCTTCACCGTTCCTCCAAGGGAGATCGTGGTTCCCCGAGGCCTACCCGCCAGTCGGGACGACAAACGCCCGGTGCGTGGGGTTGACCCGGCGGTGTGCGGGTACCACAGGGACATGGCCGAAGTGACCAGAGTCGTCGATGTCCCCGCCCAGAGCCTGTGGGCCGTGATCGCGGACGGGTGGACCTACGCTGGGTGGGTCGTGGGCGCCTCCCACATCCGCCGCGTGGATCAGACCTGGCCCACGGTCGGCTCGCACATCCACCACAGCGTGGGCTCGTGGCCGCTGACCATCGACGACACCACCGAGGTGCTGCGGATGGAGCCCCAGCGCCTCATCGAGCTCAACGCCCGCGCCTGGCCCACGGGGGAGGCGCGGGTGCGCATCGAGCTGGACCCGGTGACCGCGGACAGCACCCGGGTGCGGATCGTGGAGCAGGCCTCCAGCGGCCCCGGCGCCCTGCTCCCCAAGCCGCTGCAGGACGCGATGCTGGTCCCGCGCAACCGGGAGACCCTGAGCAGGCTCACCGACCTGGCCCTGCGCCGCAGCGGAGGATGACCGTGCGCACGATCCCAAACCCCTTGGCCGTCGTCACCGGCGCCTCCAGCGGCATCGGCCTGCAACTGGCCAGGCAGTTCGCCGACCAGGGCATCCCCGTGGTGATGGTCGCCGACGACGACCGCGTGCACGCCGAGGCCGAGAAGCTGCCGGGAGCCCACGCGGTCCAGCTCGACCTCCGGCTGCCGGAATCGGTGGACGAGCTGGTCAAGCGCGTCGTCGAGATCGGCCCGCCGACCGCGCTGGCGGTCAACGCGGGCGTCGCCGCGGGCGGGGCCTTCGTGCACGAGACCTCGATGGCCGAGCAACTGTCCGGGGTGGACCTGAACGTGCGGTCGGCCGTGCAGCTCGCCAAGGCGCTCATCCCCGGCATGGTGGACCGCGCACACGGCCGCGTCCTGTTCACCTCGTCGATCGTCTCGGTGACACCCGGCCCGTACCAGTCGGTCTACAACGCGTCGAAGGCGTTCCTGAAGACCTTCGCGGGCGGCATCCGGGAAGAGCTCAAGGGCACCGGGGTCACGATCACCACCCTGATGCCGGGCCCGACGGGCACCGACTTCTTCGCCAGGGCCGGGATGCTGACCACCCGCCTGGCCACCTCGGTGCCCAAGGACGACCCGGCCGTGGTCGGGCGCCAGGCGTTCGACGCGATGATGTCGGGCAAGGCCTCGGTCATCAGCGGGTCCCCGCTGAACCACCTCGGCTACCTGGCGGCGCTGCTCGTCCCCGACCGGGTGATGGCCGTCGCGCACAAGTGGATCTCCAAGCCGCGCGCCGCGTGACCCGGACGTTCGCTGGATGGCGGTCTAGGACGAGTTTGTCGTAGCGGGTCGCGGCGGTGCCGTGATTGCGCCGAGGTCACCCCGGCCTCGGCGCGGCCTTGGACCTGTCGCTTGAGCCGCGCCCACGTCCCGTCGGCCACCACGGCCCTGCCCTGGTATCGGCGATAACGGCATCCGTCAGATCACCATGCGCCACACGACGAGCTGATCAAAGCCCTCGATCAACGTTCGGCGGACACGCCCTAGCCGTGCAGCGCCCTGGTGACCCGGCGCATGCCCGCGCGGTAGGCGGGGCCGTACCAGGACTGGGCGGCCAGCGCGGCCTTGGCGGCGTTCGCGCCCGCTGACCCGTGGACGCCGCCGCCCGGGTGCGCCGACGCCCCGGCCAGGAACAGGCCGTCGACCACCGTGTCCGGCCGGGCCAGTCCGGGGGTGGGGCGGAAGACGAGCTGCTGGTGGATGCCTGCGGTGCCCTGGTTGATCGCGCCGCCGCTGAGGCTGGGGTTGGCGCGTTCCAGGTCGCCGGGGCCCGCCACCGAGCGGCCCAGGACGAGGTCGCGGAAGCCGGGGGCGTGGTGCTCGACGATCCCCTCGAGCTGGTCCGCCGCGCGGGCCAGCTCGTCGGCCGACCACTTCTTGGCGCGGGGCAGGTGGGTGTAGGCCCAGGCCGTCTCCGTGCCCGCGGGGGAGCGGCTGGGGTCGGCGGTGGTCATCTGGCCCATGAGCAGGAACGGGTGCCCGGGGACCCGTCCGCTGTCGAGGTCGTGGGTGGCGGTGGCCAGGCCGTTGAGGTCGACGCCGAGGTGGACGGTGCCCGCCCCGGCGGCGTCGCGGGCCCGCCAGGGGATCGGGCCGGACAGCGCCCAGTCGACCTTCAGCGTGGCGTCGTCCCAGTCGAAGCGGTCCAGGTCGCGGCGCAGACTGCCGGGCAGCAGGTCGGCGCCCACCAGGTCGAGCAGCAGGGTCGGGGCGGGGACGTCGGCCAGCACGGCGCGGGTCGCCCGGATGTCGTCGCCGTCGGCGGTGCGCACCCCCAGCGCCCGGCCGTGGCCGACGTGGACCTTGGTGACGGGCCTGCCGCACTCGACCCGGCCGCCCGCCGCCCGCAGCCGCGCCACCAGCGCGTCGACCAGCCCGCCCGCGCCGCCCCGCGGCACGGGGAAGCCGACGTCCTGGGCGAGCATGCACAGCAGCCAGCCGAACACGGCGCTGCCTGCCTGGTCGGGTCCGAGGTCGGTGTGCTGGGCGTTGCCCGCCAGCAGGATGCGCGCGCCGTCGCCGTCGAACAGCTCCTCGCCGAACCGGCGCGCGGGCAGGGTCAGCGCCCGGGCGTCGCGCAGCGCGCCGCCGAGGCCCAGCGTGCGCAGCAGGCCCAGCCCGGCGCGCACCGGCGGGAACGGGCGCAGCAGCACCGCCAGCAGGTCGTCGCGGATGTCGAGGTAGTGCCGGTACAGGGAACACCACGCCCGGCCGTCCCCGGCGCCGAACGCGTCCACCGACGCGGCGGTGCGGTCCAGGTCGCGCGACAGCAGCGCCACCCGGTCGTCCGGGAAGACGTGCGCCAGCACGTCCGGCGCGTGCTCCCAGCGCAGGCCGTGGCTGCCCAGGTCGAGCTCCTGGACCACGGGGGACCCGGCGCCGAGCGGGTAGAAGGCGCTGAACACGTCGTGCCGGAACCCGGGAACGGTCAGCTCCGCGGTCTTCACCGCCCCGCCCGGCTCGTCCGCCCCCTCCAGCACCAGCACGTCCCAGCCCGCGTCCGCCAGCAGGTTCGCCGCCACCAGCCCGTTGGGCCCCGCCCCGATCACCACCGCGTCGACCACGTGGCTCCTCACCTCGATCCTGCCGGAGATCTACCTGTTCCCCCACCAGCCAACCACGCGGCCCTCCCGGCTGCTGGAAAGCGCCGGTCAGGCGTAGTCGGCGAAGATCCGGCGCTCGGTCCCGTCAACGGTGATCGGGCCGCCGTGCGGGAGGACCCACTGCGGTCTGGTGTGTCCGAAAGGGACACCCACGCAGACCACCGCCTCGGGGTTGTACCGGGAGATCACGGCGACGACCGCGTCGCGCTGGGCGGCGCGCAGCGCGACGCGGTCGGCCGCCGGGGGGCGGCGGGTGAGGTCGGACACCGGAGGCCTGGCGAGGAGGACGGCGTCGACCGCGCCGAGGAACCCGCGTTCCCCCAGGGCCCGGACGATCCACGCGACCTCGCGCGCGGGCAGCAACTCCTCGGACGTCTCGACGATCAGCACGCCCCCGTCGAGGGCCCGCGGCGGGAAGGCGAACCGCCCCGCCGTGAGAATCCACTGCAACACCTCGACGCACCCGCCCCAGCTCCGCCCGGTCACCGAGCGCGCGGGCCCGTGCCAGCTCCACGGCTCGGTGGCCTCGCGCTCGCCGAAGGACACCAGCGCCCGCGGGTCGTCCCAGGAGACGCCGACGTCCTCGGACTCGCCGGGATCGGTGACCTCGAGCCGTTCCCCGGTCAGCAGGGCCGCGCGCAGCGACCGCGCGTGGACGTCGTCCACCGCGGGCCCGGGGCCGAGGTGGACCTGGGACGACCCGCCGTAGAAGCTCGCGATGCCGTTGCCCCACAGCCACTGGTGCAGGTTGGTGTTGTCACTGGTCCCCAGGAACGGCTTCGGGTCGGCCCTGGCCTTCTCCGCGTCCAGGTGCGGGACCACGGTGATCTGGTCCTCGCCCCCGACGACGGCCAGGATCGCCCGGATGCCCGGATCGGCGAACGCCGCGTTGACGTCCGCCGCCCGGTCCCGCGGGTCCGCCCCGGTCCGGCGGGTCGTCGGGTACTCGACGGGGACCAGCCCGGTCACCTCGACGAGCCTGCGCATCGCCTGCTCGTGCACCTCGGGGAACGCCCCCGCCGCCGCGAACGACGGCGAGAGCACGGCGACGCGGTCGCCCTCCCGGGCCTTCGGTGGGTGGACGAGTTCTCGCGCCATGCCCGAGATGCAAGCACGCCGCCCGCGGCGGCGCACCCGGGTTCAGCGGCCGCCCGCGACCAGGTCGCCCAAGGTGCTGACCATGACCGCGCGCAGCGTCCGGTCGTCGAGGGGGCTGACGGTGACCCACTGGCGGCCGTCGGCGGCTGTGGTGGTCACGGCCTGGTAGCGGCCGTCGTCGGCGCGGTCGAACCAGCGGGTGGCCAAGAGGCGGGCGCGGTGGCCCGCGGCGTCCCGGGCGCAGGCGGCGATCTGGCCGCCTGCGGGGTGGGGGGTGCGGAGGAGTTCGCGCAGCTCCCCCGACACGGCGGTCCCGCGCTCCCAGGGCGAGTCGGCGGCGGTGGTGGGGGCCGTGAGGGCGTCCAGGGGCACCGGGTCGGGGCGCCAGGCACCCGGTGGGGTGTAGGGGAGTTCGGTGGCGACGGGGTGGGTGAGGTCCGGGTCGTCGAGTTCGGTGATCCGGACGTCACCGCCGCGGTGGGGGGTGGGGCCGGGCTCCTGGCGCAGGTGGACGACGTGGCCGTCGCGGCGGGCGGTGATGACGCGGACGGGGGAGTCGCCACCGGCCAGCCAGGTCGAGTCGAACCAGGTGTCGGCGCGGGCCAGGGTGGTCAGGGCGGCGGCCAGGCGGGGGTCCGGGCCGGTGTGGAACAGCCCGGCCGCCCGCAGCTCGGCCTTGGCGCGGTCGACCAGGGCCGCCCGCTCGGACGCGGTCCGCCCGACGCGCCCGGCCTGCACCGGGAACGGCAGGTCGCCGAGGTTGAGCCAGTCCCACACGAGGCGGAACCGGCCTGCCTCGAACGACCACTCAGCCACCGATGACAGGCCGCGCATACGGCTCCCCCGGGGAGAACAGCCCGCTGTCCTGCTTCTGGACGAACTTCGTCTGGTGCTCCTGGTCCTCCTCGCGCCGCGCCCCCGCGCCGCCGCCCGCGCCGAACGGCCCGGCGCCGGGCCGTGCCGACGACCCGCCCGCCACCCGGCCCGAGGCGGGCGGGG
>NZ_WHOL01000102.1 GCF_009745975.1 Actinokineospora pegani
GCGGTGACGTCGACCGAGGCCTCCGTGGGGCCGTAGAGGTTGTGCAGCTCCGCATCGCACTTGGCGAAGAACTCGTCCCGCAGATCGACCGGCAGCGCCTCGCCCGAGCACAACACCCGCCGCAATCCCGACACCGGACGGAAGTCGGCCAAGAACGCACGCAACATCGACGGGACGAAGTGGACAGTGCTCACCCGCTGCCGGTCGATCACCTCAGCCAAGTACGCCGGGTCCTTGTGCCCACCCGGCTTCGCGAACACCAACGTGGCACCCGTGACCAACGGCCAGAAGAACTCCCACACCGACACGTCAAAACTCGCCGGGGTCTTCTGCAACACCCGCTCCCCCGGCACCAAACCGTACTCGGCCTGCATCCACAACAGCCGGTTCACAATGCCCGACTGCGGGACCACCACACCCTTCGGCCTGCCCGTGGACCCGGACGTGTAGATCATGTACGCCGCGCGGTCCCCCGCGGGCACCTCGGTGACCGGCGGGCCGACCGGCAGGTCCGGCGAGTCGACGACGAACGCGGGGCGCGCGTCCTCGACCATCGCCGCCAGGCGCTCGGCCGGGTAGTCCGGGTCCAGCGGCAGGTAGGCCGCCCCCACCCGCTGCGCGGCCAGCATCGCCACGACCTGCGCCGCCGACCGGTCCAACCGCACACCCACGACCGCCCCGTGCCCGACCCCGCGCTCGCGCAGGGCGCCCGCGAACCGGGCGACGCGGTCTTCCAGCTCCGCGTAGGTCAGCGACTCGCCGCCGTCGACGACCACGGCGAGCGCGTCGGGCCGGGTCCGGCACTGCCCGGCCACCAGCTCCGGCAGCGTCGTCGCGGGCACCTCGACCTCGGCGCCCGGGTCGGCGACCCCGGCGGCGGGCAGGGCGGCGACGCGGCGACGCGGGTCGGCGACGAGGTCGGCGAGCACGGTGGCGAAGCGGTCGAGCAGCGCCCGCGCCTGGTCGTCGGTGAACAGGTCGGGCCGGTGGCGCAGCGTGGCGACCGGGTCCGCGCCCGGCTGGACCAGCAGCGTCAGCGGGTAGTGGGTGGCGTCGCGGCCCTCCACCTCGGTCACCGCGAGCCCGGCGGCCGACTGGGCTCGGTCGAGGCCCTCGGTGTCGACCGGGTAGCTCTCGAACACCGTCAGGGTGTCGAACAGCTCGCCGATGCCCACCGCGCGCTGGACGTCGGCCAGGCCGACGTGCTGGTGGTCGAGCAGCGCGCTCTGCTCGGCGTGCACGCGGGCGAGCAGGGCGGCGACGTCCTCGGCCGGGTCGAGCCGGACGCGGACCGGGACGGTGTTGATGAACAGGCCGATCATCGACTCCGCGCCGGGCAGGTCCTCCGGGCGGCCGGACACGGTCGCGCCGAACACCACGTCGTCCCGGCCCGTGCGCTCGGCCAGCACCAGCGCCCACGCCGCCTGCACGACGGCGTTGGGCGTGACCGCGCAGGCGCGGGCGGCCTCGGCCAGCCCGGCGGGCAGCGGCGCGTGCAGCGTGCCGGGGAGCACACCGGTGCGGGGCGCGCCCGGGGCGATGAGCGTCGGCTCGTCGAGACCGGTGAACGCCGACCGCCACGCCTCGACCGCGGCGGCGCCGTCGCGCTCGCCGAGCCGGGCCAGGTGCGCGGCGTAGGGGCGCACCGGGCCGGGGTCGCCGCCCGCGAGCAGGGTGAACAGCTCGTGCGCGAGCAGCGGGGTCGACCAGCCGTCGAGCAGCGCGTGGTGGTTGGTGAGCACGAGGGTGGCCCGCTCGGGCCCGGTGCGCACGAGCAGGAAGCGCAGCAGCGGCGCGACGTCGGGGTCGAACCGGGTCGCGCGCTCCTCGGCGGCGGCCGCCTCGGGGTCGGCCGCGGCGACCTCGCGCCACGGGACCTCGACGGCGGCGGGCACGACCTGCGCGGTGCGGCCCGAGGGCAGGACGGGGAAGCAGGCGCGCAGGTTCGGGTGCCGGTCGAGCAGCGTCTGCGCGGCGGCGCGAAGGGCCTCGCCGTCCACTTGCCCGGTCAGCGTCAGGACGAGCTGGGTCGTGTAGACGTCCACGCCCGCGTCGTCGAACCGGGACAGGAACAGCAGCCCCTCCTGCAACGGCGCGACCGGCCAGACCGCCTCGACGTCCGGGTGCGCGGCATCGATGGCGTCCACATCGGACTGGTCGAGCCCGGCCAGCGGCCAGTCCGACGGCGAGTGCCCGCCGGGGTGGTCGACGAGCGCGCACAGGCGCTCGACCGCCGCCGCCCACCCGTCCGCGAGCGCGCGGACGGTCTGCTCGTCGACGGCCTCACCCGCCCAGGACCAGTGCGCGGTCAGGGTCGGGCCGTCCGGGGTCTCCTCGGCGAGGATGTTGAGCGCGACCGGGTGGCTGACCGGCATCCCCGGGTCGGCCCCGCCGCCGAGCGCGGCCGCCTCCGGCGCGCCCGTCCACGGCCCGGACCCGCCCGCGCCGAGCCTGCCCAGGTAGTTCACCAGCAGGTCGCGCGGCGGCGCGTCGAGGTCGAGGACGCCGAACCCGATCCCCTCGTCGGGAAGCGAGCGCAGGTGCTCCTTCACCGCCCGCAGCGTCGTGGCCGGGTCGTCGGCCGGGCTCAGCCGCACGGGGGCGATGCTGGTGAACCAGCCGACCGTGCCGGTCACGTCCGGCTCCGCGCCCCGGCCGTGGCGCTCCAGGTCGACGGTGAACGGCACCCCCCGGGCCACGGCCAGCGCGGTGAGCAGCACATCGTCCTGTCCACAGTGGAACAACGCGGGCAGGGTGGTCAGCAGTGCCTTGGTCCGGTCGGCGGGAACGGTCGTGGTCAGGGTCCGCGCGGTCGCGACGGTGTCCTTGGCCGGGTCCAGCGGCCGGTGCGCCAGGCGCGGTCCGGGGTCGGCGGTGACGGCCCGCCACAGCGGTTCCTCCGCCGAGCGGTCGGCGCCGGTCAGCGCCTCGGCCCACACGCGCAGCGGCGTGGTCGACGGCTCCGGCCGCTCGCCCCGCACGGCGGCGGCGAGCGCGGGCGTGATCAGCCGCCACGACACGCCGTCCACCACGAGGTGGTGCACGGCGATCGCCAGCCGGTCCAGGTCGGCCAGCCACACCGCCGAGACCATCCGGCCCGCGTGCGGGTCCAGGGCGTCGACCGCGCGCTGACCGGCCTCGGCGAGGTCCACGCCCTCGACCCGGGCCAGCGCCGCGTCCACCCCGGCGGCCGGGATGACCAGGTGGTCGTCGACCAGCCGCGCGCGCAGGGCGGGGTGGGTGTCGAGCAGGGTGCGCAGGCCCGCCGCCAGGGCGTCCTCGGTGAGGTCGGTCGGCGTGACCAGCAGGCGGGTCTGGGCGAAGCGGCGGATCGGGCCGCCGCGGGCCAGCAGCGCCCGCATGATCGGCGTGGCCGGGACGGTCCCCGTGTCCACCCCGGCCACCTCGGTCCGCACCACGTCGAACTCGGCGGAACGGGCCAGCCCGGCGAGGGTGCGCGCCTCGAACACCTGGCGGGTGCTGATCCGCACGCCCTCGGCCCGGGCGCGGGCCACCAGCCGCATGGACATGATGGAGTCGCCGCCCAGGGCGAAGAAGCTGTCCTCGACGCCGACCGAGTCCAGGCCCAGCACCTCGGCGACGAGCCCGGCGATCGCGGCCTCGGCCCCGGTGCGCGGCGCGGCGCCCGCGGGGGCGGCCACCGCGACCGGGTCGGGCAGCGCCGCCCGGTCGACCTTGCCGTTGACGGTGGTCGGCAGGGCGTCGAGCAGCACGACGAACGCCGGGACCATGTAGTCCGGCAGCGTCTCGCGGGCCCATTCGGTCACCTCGGCCGGGGTGAGCGGGGCTTCCGGAACGACGTGGGCCACCAGGTGGTCGCCGCCGACGCGGCGCACCGTCACCACGGCCCGGCGCACAGCGGGGTGCCGGGTGAGGACGGCCTCGACCTCCTCCAGCTCCAGGCGCATACCGCGGATCTTGACCTGGTTGTCGGCGCGGCCGACGAAGTCCAGCGTGCCGTCCGGCGCCCAGCGGGCCAGGTCGCCGGTGCGGTAGAGCCGGGACCCGGGCGGGCCGAACGGGTCGGCGACGAACCGGGCGGCGGTCAGCGCGGGCGCTCCCGCGTAGCCGCGGCCGAGCAGGTACCCGCCCGCGTACAGCTCGCCCGCGACGCCCACCGGGACCGGGCGCAGGTGCGGGTCGAGGACGTGCAGCCGGGTGTCGGGGTTCGGGCCGCCGATCGAGGTCGCCATCCGGTCGGAGGCGTCGCGGTAGACCACGTGGGACACGCCGATGGTGGCCTCGGCGGGCCCGTAGCCGTGGTACATCGTCGTGGCCAGGCGGGCGCGGAAGCGGGCGAACAGCTCCGGGGTGAGCACCTCGCCGCCGCACCACACGTGCTTGAGCCCGGCCAGCGAGCCGGGCTCGGTGGCCGCGGACAGCAGCGCGTCGAGCACCGAGGAGGGCAGGTAGACGAAGGTGACGCCGGTGCGGTCGATCAGGTCGAGCAGGTACAGCGGGTCGCGCTCGCCACCGGGCTCGGCCACCACGACGCGGCCGCCGCAGACCAGCGGCAGGAACACCTCGTTGACGGAGATGTCGAACGCCAGCGGGGCCTTGAACAGGGTGGCGTCGTCGGCGCCGAAGCCGAGCAGGCCGCGCTGCCAGTGCAGGCGGCCCGCGATGGCGTCGTGCCGGATCATCGCGCCCTTGGGCGTCCCGGTGGACCCGGAGGTGAAGATGACGTACGCCAGCCCGGCGCCGTCCACAGTGGTCTCGGGCGCGGTGGCGACCGCCACCGGGGCGTCCAGGTCGACGCGGACGACCGGCACCGGCAGGCCGAGCGCGCCACCGCCGACGGCGGCGACCGCGCCGGAGTCGGCGAGCACCCTGGCCCGGCGGTCGGCGGGCCAGTCCGGGTCGACCGGCACGAACGCCCCGCCCGCGCGCAGCACGGCGACCAGGGCGACGACCATCGCCGCCCCGCGCGGCAGCGCGATGCCGACGACGCGCTCCCGGCCGACGCCGAGCGCGACCAGCTCGGCGGCCAGCGCCGCGCTGCGCCGGTCGAGCTCGCGGTAGGTCAGCACGCGGTCGCCGTCCACGACGGCGTCGGCGTCCGGGGTGGCCGCGAGCTGGTCGAGGAGCAGGCCGAGCAGCGTCAGCGACGGCCGGTCCGTGGCGGTGTCGGTGAACCGGGTGAGCAGGGTGTGCCGCTCGGCGGGCCGGAGCAGGTCGACCGAGCCGACCGGCCGGTCCGCCGCGGTGGCCAGCGCGGCGAGGGCGGCGGCGAGCCGGTCGGCCAGCTCGGCGGCCCGCTCGGGCGCGCGGTGGCGGACCCGCAGGTCGAAGTCGGCGCCGGGGGCGGCGACCAGGGCGATCGGGTAGTGCGTGGCGTCGTGGCCGCGCACGCCGGTCAGCCGCAGGCCCGCGGCCCGCTCGACGGCGCGGGTGGCCTCGGCGTCGACCGGGTAGCTCTCGAAGACCGTCAGGGTGTCGAACAGCTCGCCGAGCCCGGCCGCGCGCTGGACCTCGGCCAGGCCGACGTGCTGGTGCTCCAGCAGCCGGGCCTGCTCGGCCTGCACCCTGGCCAGCAGCCCGGCCAGGGACTCGGCCGGGTCGAGCCGCACCCGCACCGGCACGGTGTTGATGAACAGCCCGATCATCGACTCCGCGCCGGGCAGGTCGTCCGGGCGGCCGGACACGGTCGCGCCGAACACCACGTCGGTCCGCCCGAGCGAGCGGGCCAGCGCCAACCCCCAGGCCGTCTGCACGACGGTGTTGACCGTGACCCGGTGCCGCTTCGCGACCTCGGCCAGCCCGGCCGGGACGGCGACCCGGACCTCACCCACCTCGCCCGCGCCCCCACCGCCGACCAGGGTCGGCTCGGCGAGGTCGGTGAGCGCCTCCGCCCACGCCGCCGAGGCGGCCGCGGCGTCGCGCGCGGCCAGGGCGGCCAGGTGCTCCCGGTAGGGGCGGGCGGCGGTGGGCGCCATGCCCGCGTAGCGGGTCAGCAGCTCGCGGACCAGAAGCGGGCCGGACCAGCCGTCGAGGACGAGGTGGTGGTTGGTGACCACGAGCCGGTGCGTGCCCGGGCCGGTGGTGGCCAGCAGGAAGCGGACCAGCGGCGGCGCGGCCAGGTCGAAGGGCTCGGCCCGGTCGGCGGCCAGCAGCGCGGGCCACCGGTCGGGGTCGCCGGTCAGGTCGACCGCGCGCACCGGCGCCTCGGCGACCGGGCGGACCACCTGCACCGGGGACCCGGCGACGGTGAAGGCCGTGCGCAGGTTCGGGTGGGCGCGCACCAGGCCGGTCGCGGCGGCGCGCAACCGGGCCAGGTCGAGCTCGCCGTCGAGGTCGAGCACGAGTTGGACGGTGTAGACGTCCTCGTCGCCGGTCTCGGCCAGGTAGAGCAGGCCCGCCTGCAGCGGGGTCAGCGGCCAGACGTCCTCGAGGTCGGGGAACCGGGCGTCCAGTTCGTCCACATCGGACTTGCTCAGCGCGGTCAGCGGGAAGTCCGAGGGGCTGTGCCCGCCGGAGGCCGCGCCCGCCGCCGCTTCGGCGATCGCGCGCACGGCGGCGGCCCAGCGGTCGATGTCGACCGCGTCGCCCGCGGCCGGGGCGGTGGTCCACCGGGCGACGAGCACGGGCCCGTCCGGGCGGTCCTCCACGGCGGCGTCGACCGCGACGGCGTGGGTGAGCGGCAGGCCGGGGTCGGCGGAGCCGGTGACGGCGGACTCGCCGACCGGCTGCCAGGCCCCGCCCGCGCCCACGGTGAACCGGCCAAGGTAGTTGACCAGGACCTCGGCGCCGGACGGGCCGTGCAGCAGCCCGTGGCCGATGCCGTCGTCCGGCACCGCGCGCACCTGGTCCTTGACCCGTCGCACGGCGGTGATCACGTCGGATTCCGCCACGTCCAGCACCACGGGGTGCACGGTGGTGAACCAGCCGACGGTGCGGGCGAGGTCGGCGCCCTCGACGGCCTGCTCGACCCGGCCGTGGCCCTCCAGGTCCACCCGCAGGACCGGGCCCGCGACAGTGGCCAGCGCGGTCAACACGGCCTCGCGCACGCCCGCGCCGAACCGGGCGGGCAGGGCCGTCAGGAGCGCCTCGGTCGTTCTGGTGTCAAAGGAAACGGCGCGGGTGACGGCGGAGCCTGCGGTGTCGCGTTCCGGGTCCAGGGACGGGATGCCCAGCGTGGCAACGGATGCCGCGCGCGTCTGCCGCCAGTGCCCGGCCTCCTCGGTGGGTCGGGTGTGCTCGACGAGCGCCCGCGCCCACACCGCGAACGGGGTGCCCTCGGGCTCGGGCTCGTCGGCGGCGAGGGTCTCGGCGAGCACGCGCCAGGACACGCCGTCGACGACCAGGTGGTGCGCGGCGATCTCCACGGTGCCCGCGGCCTGGTCGAAGCGGACCGCCAGCATCGCGCCGGTCTCGGGGTCGAGCGCGTCGAGCGGGTCGGCGCCGGTCATGACGTCGGTGGCGCGCACCGCGCCGACCGGCGGGACGAGGAGCACGCCCCGGGCGCGGTCGAGCCGGGCCCGGAGCATGTGGTGGGTGTCAAGCGCGCGCTGCACGGCCTCGACGAGCCGGTCGGTGGTCAGGTCGGCGGGCGCGGCCAGGACGGTGGTCTGGGCGAACCGGCGGATCGGGCCGCCCCCGGCCAGCAGGTCGCGCAGCACCGGGGTGGCCGGGACGACGCCGAGCGGGTCGCCGTCGAGCACGCCCGTGGTCGCGGCGCCCACCTTGGCCATCGCGGCGACCGTGCGGTGGTCGAACACGTCACGGGGGCGCAGCGCGAACCCGGCGGCGCGGGCGCGGGAGACGAGCTGGATGGAGATGATGCTGTCGCCGCCGAGGGCGAAGAAATCGTCGTCCACCCCGACCGAGGGCAGGCCCAGCACACCCGCGACCACCGCGGCCAACCTGGCCTCGTCCTCGGTCGCGGGCCGGGCGTCGCCCGCCAGCACGGCGAAGTCCGGCTCCGGCAGCGCGGACCGGTCGAGCTTGCCGTTGCGGTTGAGCGGGAGCGCGGCCAGCACGACCACGGCGGAGGGCACCGCGTGCTCGGGCAACCGGTCGGCCACCGCCGCGCGCACGTCCGCCACGTCGCCGACGACATAGCCGACCAGTCGTCCACTTCGGACAGCCGCGGCGGCGGCCCGGACCCCGGGCACGGCGGCGAGCGCGGACTCCACCTCGCCCAGCTCGAGCCGGTGGCCGCGCACCTTGACCTGGTCGTCGGCCCGGCCGACGAACCGCAGCCTGCCGTCGCGGGTCCGGCGCACCAGGTCGCCGGTCCGATAGAGGCGGCCGCCGCCGGGGGCCGCCACGAACCGCTGCGCGGTCAGGGCGGGCTTGCCCCGGTACCCCAGCGCGACCTGCTCGCCGCCCAGGTACAGCTCACCCACGACCCCCACCGGGACCGGGCGCAGGTAAGCGTCGAGGACGTGCGCGGAGCTGCCCGCGAGGGGGGCGCCGATGTGCGGCTGGTCGCCGGTGATCCCCGCGTGGGTGATCGCGACCGTCGCCTCCGTCGGCCCGTAGAACACGACGCCGCGGGCGTCGGCGGCGAGCCGCGCCCACAGGCCGGCCGGGACGGACTCGCCGCCGGTGGCCAGCACCGGGCGGTGTGGGCCGTCGAGGACACCGGCGTCGACCAGCAGGCCGACGGTCGCCGGGGTGGCCTCGACGAAGTCGATCCGGCGCGCGGCGATGAGCGCGGCGAACGCCTCGGGGTCGGTGTAGACCTCGCGCGCCAGCAGGTGCAGTTCGTGGCCCGCCAGCAGCCACAGCAGCGGCTGCCAGGAGGCGTCGAAGGCGAACGAGTAGGCGTGCGTCACCCTCAGCCGCCGTCCCCGCGCTTGGTCGTCGCGCAGGTCCGCGAGGGCGTGGAACAGGGCGGTGACCTGCCGGTGCGCCACGGCCACGCCCTTCGGCTCGCCGGTGGAGCCGGAGGTGTGGATGACGTAGGCGGTGTCGTCCGGGTGCGGGTCGCGGCCGGGGGCGTGCCGCCAGTCGACCGGCTGGTCGAGGCGGACGGTGGGGATCGCCGTCGGCCCGTCGCTGACGGCCAGGTCGGAGACGGCGAGCAGGGCCTCGACGCGGGCCCGCGGCTGGTCGGGGTCGATCGGCAGGTAGGCGGCGCCGGAGGCGATCGCGGCGAACGCGGCCACGACGAGGTCGGCCGTGCGCGGCAGGGCGACGGCGACGGCCGTGCCCGGCCCGGCGCCGAGCGCGCGCAGGTGCCCGGCCAGGCGCTCGACCCGCGCGCCCAGTTCGGCGAAGGTCAGCGTGGCGTCGTCGGCGACGACGGCCACCGCCGCGGGCGTGGCGTCGACCTGCGCGCGGAGCAGTTCGGTGAGGGTGCGCGGGCCTGCCGGGACCGGCTCGACCGCGACGGGTTCACGCTCGGGCGCGGTGCGGATGTCCAATTCGGACAGCCGAGTCGACGGCTCGGCCACGACCTCGCGCAGCAGCGCGGTGTAGCGCTCGGCGATGGCCTCCGCCGTCTCCCGGTCGAACAGGGCGGTGGCGTAGTCGACGCTGAGGTCGATCCCGCCGTCCGCGCGCTCGGCCAGCGTCAACGTCAGGTCCACCTTGGCGGTGGTCAGCTCGACGGGCTCGGGCCTGCCGTCGTGGCCGGGCAGCCCCGGCGCGCCCGTGGGCGCGGCCCGGTGCACGAGCATGGTCTGGAACAGCGGGTTGCGGCCCAGCCGCCGCTGCGGGTTGAGCGCCTCCACCAGCCGGTCGAACGGCAGGTCCTGGTGGGCGAACGCGGCGAGGTCGACGGCGCGGACGCGGTCGAGCAGGTCACCGAAGCCGGGGTCGCCGCCGGTGTCGACGCGCAGCACCAGGGTGTTGACGCAGAAGCCGATCAGCTCGTCGAGTCCGGCGTCGGTGCGCCCCGCGACCGGGGCGCCGACCGGGATGTCGTGGCCCGCGCCGAGCCCGGTCAGCAGGGCGGCCAGCGCGGCGTGGCCGACCATGAACACGGTCGCGCCGTGCTCGGCGGCCAGCGCGGCGATCCCGGCGTGGGTGGCGGCGTCGACCTCGGCGGTGACCCGCGCGCCCCGGTGGTCCGGGGCGGCGGGGCGCTCCCGGTCGACCGGGAGCGGCAGCTCGGCGGGGAGGTCGGCCAGCGCGGTGGACCAGTGGTCGAGGTCCGCGGTGGTGTCCAGCTCCCGCTGCCACACGGCGTAGTCGGCGTACTGCGCGGCCAGCGGCGCCCACGAGGGGGCGGTCCCGGCGCGGCGCGCGGTGTAGGCGGCGCCGAGGTCGGCCCACAGGGTGGGCTCGGACCACTCGTCGGCGGCGACGTGGTGCACGAGCACCAACAGGACGGTGTCGGTGGCAGTGTCGATATCGGTGTCGGTGTCGAACAGCCAGGCCCGGACGGGGATCTCGGCGGCGAGGTCGAACGGGTGCTCGGCGGCGCGGCGCAGCGCGGCGGCCACGTCGCCGCCGGTCTCCTCGACCACCAACTCGGGCGCGGCCCCGGCCAGCACCTCCTGGTGGGCGACGCCGTCCTCGTCGCGCAGCACCGTGCGCAGGACCTCGTGGCGGGCGGTGAGGTCGGCCAGCGCGGCGCGCAGCGCGGGCACGTCGACGGGGCCGGACATCCGCGCCGTGAACGGGATGTTGTAGGTCGCGGCCGGTCCCTCGACCCGGTAGTGGAACCAGAGCCGCTGCTGGGCGTGGGACAGCGGGGGCCGCTCGGGCCGGGGCCCCGCGCCCACGGCGGGGCGGGTCGGCCGGGTGGCGCCGAGGCGGGCGGCGAGGCCCGCCGGGGTCGGGGCGTCGAACACGTCGCGCACGGACAGCTCGCCGCCGAGGTCGCCGCGCACGCGGTTGACCAGGCGGGTGGCGAGCAGCGAGTGGCCACCGAGCCGGAAGAAGTCGGCGTCCGCGCCCACCGCGGGCAGGCTCAGCAGGTCGGCGAAGACCGCGCACAACACGCGCTCGGCCGGGGTCGCGGGCTCGGCGGTGGAGACCTCGCCCACGCCCGGGTCGGGCAGCGCGGCGCGGTCGGCCTTGCCGCTGGGCGAGAGCGGGATGGCCTCGACCCCGCCGACGACGGCGGGCACCAGGTGGGCGGGCAGCCGGGAGGCCAGGTCGGCGCGCAGGTCGCGCTCGACCGCGGCGGCGGGGACCACCCAGGCGACGAGCCGGTCGCCGCGCACGGCGGCCACGGCCTGCCGCACACCGTCCACAGCCGACAGCGCGGCCTCGACCTCGCCCAGCTCGACCCGGAAGCCGCGCAGCTTCACCTGGTCGTCGGCGCGGCCGACGTACTCCACGTCGCCCTCGGCGTTCCACAGCGCGAGGTCGCCGGTGCGGTAGAGCCGCGCGCCGGGCTCGAACGGGTCGGCGACGAACCGGGCCGCGGTGAGCGCGGCCCGGTCGTGGTAGCCCCAGGCGAGCTGGGCGCCCGCCAGGTACAGCTCACCCACCACGCCGGTGGGGACCGGGCGCAGCGCGGCGTCGAGCACGTGCAGCCGGGTGTTCCACACCGGCTTGCCGATCGGCACGGTCGGCGAGTCCCGGCCGATCCTGGTCGCGGTGACGTCGACCGAGGCCTCCGTGGGGCCGTAGAGGTTGTGCAGCTCCGCATCGCACTTGGCGAAGAACTCGTCCCGCAGATCGACCGGCAGCGCCTCGCCCGAGCACAACACCCGCCGCAATCCCGACACCGGACGGAAGTCGGCCAAGAACGCACGCAACATCGACGGGACGAAGTGGACAGTGCTCACCCGCTGCCGGTCGATCACCTCAGCCAAGTACGCCGGGTCCTTGTGCCCACCCGGCTTCGCGAACACCAACGTGGCACCCGTGACCAACGGCCAGAAGAACTCCCACACCGACACGTCAAAACTCGCCGGGGTCTTCTGCAACACCCGCTCCCCCGGCACCAAACCGTACTCGGCCTGCATCCACAACAGCCGGTTCACAATGCCCGACTGCGGGACCACCACACCCTTCGGCCTGCCCGTGGACCCGGACGTGTAGATCATGTACGCCGCGCGGTCCCCCGCGGGCACCTCGGTGACCGGCGGGCCGACCGGCAGGTCCGGCGAGTCGACGACGAACGCGGGGCGCGCGTCCTCGACCATCGCCGCCAGGCGCTCGGCCGGGTAGTCCGGGTCCAGCGGCAGGTAGGCCGCCCCCACCCGCTGCGCGGCCAGCATCGCCACGACCTGCGCCGCCGACCGGTCCAACCGCACACCCACGACCGCCCCGT
>NZ_WHOL01000103.1 GCF_009745975.1 Actinokineospora pegani
GTTCTCCGGGCAGGGTTCGCAGCGGATCGGCATGGGCCGGGAGTTGGCCGAGCGGTTCCCGGTGTTCGCCGAGGCGTTCGACGATGTGGTGTCGCGGTTCGACGGGCTGCGGGAGGCGCTGGGGTCCGACGCGATCTCGCGGACCGAGCACAGCCAGGCCGGGCTGTTCGCGTTCGAGGTCGCGTTGGTGCGGTTGTTGGAGTCGTGGGGTGTGCGCCCGGATGTGCTGATCGGGCATTCGATCGGCGAGCTGGCGGCCGCGCACGTGGCCGGGGTGTGGTCCCTCGCGGACGCGGTCAAGGTCGTGTCGGCTCGTGGTCGGTTGATGGGTGCCCTGCCGGAGGGTGGGGCGATGGTGTCGATCAAGGCCGCCGAGTCCGAGATCGAGTTGACCCCTGGTGTGAGCATCGCGGCGGTCAACGGCCCCGAGTCGGTGGTGGTCTCGGGTGTGGAGTCCGAGGTGTTGGCGATCGCCGCCGAGTTCGACAAGACCAAGCGGCTCAGTGTGTCGCACGCGTTCCATTCGCCGTTGATGGACCCGATGTTGGAGGAGTTCCGGGCGGTTGTGGAGTCGGTGGAGTTCCACGAGCCGTCGATCCCGTTGGTGGCGGGCAGGGTGACTGATCCGGGGTACTGGGTCGAGCACGTGCGGGGAACTGTGCGGTTCGCCGATGGTGTAGCGGAGCTGGGCGCGGTGCGGGCGGTGGAGATCGGGCCGGACGCGGTGCTGTCGTCGCTGGTCGACGGGTGCGTGCCCGCACTGCGCGGTGGGCGCGGCGAGGCCGAGACCGTGCTTTCCGCCCTGGGCAAGCTCATCGCGACCGGCGCGGACGCCGACCTGGCCCCGCTGTTCCCCGGCGCGCGCATCGTCGCGCTGCCCACCTACGCCTTCCAGCACAAGCGCTACTGGATCGAGAGCACCTTCCACACCACCGACCCCGTCGACGCGTGGCGCTACCGGGTCGACTGGGTCCCGGTCACCCCGAGCCCCCGCGACCCCGGCCACTGGCTCGTCGTCACCACCACCCCGGCCGACGACGTCCTGGCCGCGCTGACCCCCGCCCAGGTCACCGTCTGCGCCCCGGACGCCCTCGTCCCCGGCGACTACACCGGCGTCCTGTCGCTGCTCGCCGCCGACGAGACCCCGCTGCCCGGCCACCCCGACGTCCCCACCGGCCTCGACGCCACGGTGGCCCTCCTGCGCGACCTCGCCGGGATCGCCGCCCCGCTGTGGGTGCTGACCCGGGGCGCGGTCCCCGCCGACGGCCCGGTCACCCACCCCGTCCAGGCGGGCGTCTGGGGCCTGGGCCGCGTGGCCGCCCTCGAGCACCCCGACCGCTGGGGCGGGCTCGTCGACTGGACCGGCGGCGACCTGCTCGCCGCCCTGGGCGGCGACGAGGACCAGGTCGCTGTCAGCGAGTCCGGCGTCCGCGCCCGCAGGCTCGTCCACGCCCCGACCGCCCCCGGCGAGCCGTGGACCCCGTCCGGCACGGTCCTCATCACCGGCGGCACGGGCGCGCTGGGCGCCGAGGTCGCCCGCTGGGCCCGCGGCGCCGACAA
Source organism: Actinokineospora pegani (assembly GCF_009745975.1). Lineage (GTDB taxonomy): Bacteria > Actinomycetota > Actinomycetes > Mycobacteriales > Pseudonocardiaceae > Actinokineospora > Actinokineospora pegani. The sequence continues at coordinate 1,561 of NZ_WHOL01000103.1, forward strand.
GCTCGTGCTGACCAGCCGCCGCGGCCTCGACGCGCCCGGCGCGGCGGAATTGGCCGAGGAACTGGGCGCGCGGATCGTCCCCTGCGACGTGTCCGACCGGGACGCGCTGGCCGCGCTGATCGCCGAGCACCGGCCCAACGCCGTCGTGCACACCGCGGGTGTCGTCGCGGACGGTGTGCTGGAGGGGATGGACGCCGACGCGCTCGCCGCCGTCCTCGCGGCCAAGGCCACCGCCACCGCCCACCTCGACGAGCTGACCCGCGACCTGGACCTGGACGCCTTCGTGGTGTTCACCTCCTTCGCCGGGGTGCTCGGCGGGGTCGGGCAGGGCAACTACGCCGCCGCCAACGCCATCGCCGACGCCGTGGTGGACCGCCGCCGCGCCGCGGGCCTGCCCGCCACCGCCATCGCCTGGGGCGCCTGGGCGGGCGGTGGCATGGCCGAGGGCCTGGGCGCGCGGCTCGCCGACGCCGGGTTCGTCCCCATGGCCCCGTCGGTCGCCGTCACCGCGCTGGCCACCCCCGGCTCGCACGCCGTGGTCGACCTGGACTGGACCAGGTTCCTCGCCGCGTTCTCCGGCGGCGTCCCGACCCCGTTCCTGGCCGACCTGCCCGAGGCGCGCGACCTGGCCCCCGCCGAGCGGACCTGGCGCGACGACCTGGCCGCCGCCCCGGTCCAGCGCCGCCGCCGGATCGTCGACGACCTGGTGCGCGGCGCGGTCGCGGCCGTGCTCGGCCACGGTGAGGCTGACGGGGACGACGCGGTCGAGGCGGGCCGCCCGTTCAAGGAGCTGGGCTTCGACTCGCTGACCGCCGTGGAGCTGCGCGACCGGCTCGGTGCGGCCACCGGGCTGCCGCTGCCGGTCACCCTCGTCTACGACTACCCGACCCCCGCCGACCTGGCCGCCTGGCTGGTGGGCGAGGTCGCGGGGCAGGCGGGCGCCGAGGCCGCGCCGCGCGCGGGCGACGCCGACGCCCCGATCGCCGTCGTGGCCATGGCCTGCCGCTTCCCCGGCGGCGTCGCCGGCCCCGAGGACCTGTGGGCGCTGCTGAGCGCGGGCGGCGACGGCATCGGCGCCTTCCCCGACGACCGGGGCTGGGACCTGGCCGCCCTGCACGACCCCGACCGGGCCCGCGTCGGCACCAGCTACGTCCGCGAGGGCGGCTTCGTCGACGGCGCGGACCGGTTCGACGCCGAGCTGTTCGGCATCTCGCCGCGCGAGGCCGTCGCGATGGACCCGCAGCAGCGCCTGCTGCTGGAAGCCTGCTGGGAGGCCGTCGAGCGGGCGGGCATCGACGTCACCGGACTGCGCGGCAGCCAGACCGGCGTGTTCGCGGGCACCAACGGGCAGGACTACACCGCCCTGCTCCGCGAGGTCCCCGAGGGCCTGGAGGGCTACCTCGGCACCGGCACCACCGCCAGCGTCCTGTCCGGCCGCGTCGCCTACACCCTGGGCCTGGAGGGCCCGGCCGTCACCGTCGACACCGCGTGCTCGGCGTCGCTGGTGGCGATGCACTGGGCGGCGCAGGCGCTGCGGTCCGGTGAGTGCACGCTGGCGCTGGCGGGTGGGGTGACGGTCATGTCCTCGCCGACCGCGTTCATCGAGTTCTCCCGGCAGCGCGGCCTGGCCGCCGACGGCCGGTGCAAGGCCTTCTCCGACGACGCCGACGGCACCGGCTGGGGCGAGGGCGTCGGCGTGCTGCTGCTCGAACGCCTCTCCGACGCCCAGCGCAACGGGCACCCGGTCCTGGCCGTGCTGCGCGGGTCGGCGGTCAACCAGGACGGCGCGTCCAACGGGCTCACCGCCCCGAACGGGCCGTCGCAGCAGCGGGTCATCCGCGCCGCGCTGGCCGCCGCCGGGCTCGGCCCGTCCGATGTGGACGCCGTCGAGGCGCACGGCACCGGGACGTCGTTGGGCGACCCGATCGAGGCGCAGGCGCTGCTGGCCGCCTACGGGCAAGACCGGGACGAACCGTTGTACCTGGGCTCGGTGAAGTCCAACATCGGGCACACCCAGGCCGCCGCGGGTGTCGCTGGTGTGATGAAGATGGTGCTGGCCCTGCGGCACGGCGTGCTGCCGCAGACCCTGCACGTCGGCGAACCGTCCTCGCACGTCGACTGGTCCGCCGGGTCGGTGGAGCTGCTTGACGAGCCGCGCGACTGGCCTCCGGTGGACCGGCCGCGCCGGGCGGGCGTGTCGGCGTTCGGGATCTCCGGCACCAACGCGCACGTGATCCTGGAGCAGGCCCCGGAACCCGAGCCGGTCGACGCCCCCGCTGTCGACGTCCCCGCTGTCGACGCCGTGGTGCCGTGGGTGCTCTCCGGCAAGACCGAGGCCGCCGTGCGGGCCCAGGCGGCGCGGCTGCTGTCGCTCGCCCCGGATGTCCGACCGGTCGACGTCGGCTGGTCGCTGGCCACCGGGCGCGCGGGGTTGGAGCACCGGGCCGCCGTGGTCGCCGCCGACACCGCCGGGTTGCGCGCCGGGCTCGCCGCCCTGGCCGACGGATCGCCCGGGGTCGGCGTGGTGGCCGGGCGGGCCGTGGACGCGCGCACGGCGTTCGTGTTCTCCGGGCAGGGCTCGCAGTGGGCGGACATGGGTGCCGGGCTGCGGCGCTTCCCGGTCTTCGCCGCGGCCTTCGACGAGGTGCTGTCGCACTTCGACGCCGGCCTGCGGGAGCGGATCGGCACCGAGGACGTGCACCGGACCGAGGTCACCCAGCCCGCGCTGTTCGCCTTCCAGGTCGCGCTGGTGCGGTTGTTCGCGTCCTGGGGCGTGCGGCCCGAGGTGCTGATCGGGCACTCGATCGGCGAGTTGGCCGCCGCGCATGTCGCCGGGGTGTGGTCGCTGGCGGACGCGTGCGAGGTCGTCGCCGCTCGCGGTCGGTTGATGGGTGCCCTGCCGGAGGGTGGGGCGATGGTGTCGATCAAGGCCGCTGAGTCGGAGATCGAGCTGACGCCGGGCGTGGGGGTCGCTGCGGTGAACGGGCCTGAGTCGGTGGTGATCTCGGGTGTGGAGTCCGAGGTGCTGGCGATCGCGGCCAGGTTCGACAAGACCAAGCGGCTCACCGTGTCCCACGCGTTCCACTCGCCGTTGATGGACCCGATGCTGAACGACTTCCGGGCGGTGCTGGACGCCGTGGAGTTCCACGAGCCCTCGGTGCCGATCGTGGCGGGGCGGGTGACCGATCCGGAGTACTGGGTCGAGCACGTGCGCGGCACGGTCCGGTTCGCCGAGGGCGTCGCGGAGATGGGCGCGGTGCGCGCGGTGGAGATCGGGCCGGACGCGGTGCTGTCGTCGCTGGTCGACGGGTGCGTGCCGGTGCTGCGCCGGGGTCGCCCCGAGGCGGAGACCGCCGTCGCCGCGCTCGCCTCGCTGGTGGTGCGCGGCGGCACGGCCGACTGGGCCGCGGTGTTCCCCGGCGGGCGCCGGATCGACCTGCCCACCTACGCGTTCCAGCGGCAGAGCTTCTGGCTCGAGGTCACCCCCGCCCCGGCGGCCGGGGACAGCGGCCTCTGGGCCGCCCTCGACTCCGGGGCCCTCGCCGACGAACTGGCCGCCGACGCCGACCGCACTGCCGTCGACGCGGTCCTCCCGCTGCTCACCGGCTGGCGCCGCCGCCGCACCGAGCAGTCCGAAGTGGACTCTCTGGCCTACACCGTCGCCTGGAACGCCCTCACCGCGGGTGACAGCACCCTTGCCGGGACCTGGCTGGTCGTTGTCCCCGAGGGCGTCGACACCGAGGTCCCCGCCATCTTGGCGGCGGCGGGGGCCGACGTCGTCACGGCTGCCCCGGGCGCGCTGCCCGAGCTGGGCGACGTGGCGGGCGTGGTGTCGCTGTGCGCGCTCGACGAGTCGGGAGACGTCGTCCCGAAGGGGCTCGTCGACACCTGGGAACTGCTGCGGGCGGGCATCGCCGCGCCGGTGTGGGCGCTGACCCGGGGCGCGGTCGCCATCGGACCCGCCGACCGGCCCGACTCACCGCGCCAGGCCCTGGTCTGGGGCCTGGGCCGGGTCGCCGCGCTGGAGCACGGCGACCGCTGGGGCGGTCTGGTCGACCTGCCCGCCACCTGGGACGACCGGGCCCGCGCCCGGTTCACCGCCGTGCTCGGCGGGGGCGAGGACCAGGTGGCCGTCCGCGCCTCCGGCGTCTACGCCCGCCGCTTGGTCCGCACCACTGTCGGCGCGCGGACGTGGCGCCCGCGCGGCACCGTCCTGATCACCGGCGGCACCGGCGGCCTCGGCGCGAAGGTCGCCCGCTGGGCCAAGGACAACGGCGCCGACCGGCTCGTGCTCACCAGCCGCCGTGGTCTCGACAGCCCCGGCGCCGCCGACCTGGCCGCCGAGCTCGGGGCCGAGGTCGTGGCCTGCGACGCCGCCGACCGCGACGCGCTGGCCCGCGTCCTCGACGGCATCGACGACCTGCGGGCCGTCGTGCACGCGGCGGGCGTCGTCGCCGACGGCCCGATCGCCGACCTCACCGAGGCCGAGGTCGCCGCCCTGCTCGACGGCAAGGTGCGCGGCGCGGCCAACCTGGACGAGCTGACAGGCGAGCTGGACGCCTTCGTGGTGTTCTCCTCGATCGCCGGGGTGTGGGGCAGCGGCGGGCAGGCCGCCTACGCCGCGGCCAACGCCTACCTCGACGCGCTCGTGCTGGACCGGCGGGCCAGGGGCCTGGCCGGGACGGCGCTGGCCTGGGGGCCGTGGGCCGAGGGCGGCATGGCGCACGACGCGGCCGCCGAACACCTGCGCAAGCGCGGCCTGACCCTGCTGCGGCCCGAAGTGGCGCTGACCGCGCTGGGCCGGGCCGTGGGCGGCCAGGCCGCGGCGGTGACCGTCGCCGACGTCGACTGGTCGGCGTTCGCCCCCACCTTCACCCTGTCGCGGCCCAGCCCGCTGCTCGACGGTGTCCCCGAGGTCCGCGACGCGCTCGCCGAGCCGGTGGTCGGGACGGGCGCGCCCGACCGGTTCGCCGGGCTGGCCCGCGCCGACCGGGACGCCGCCGTGCTCGACCTGGTCCGCACCCAGGTCGCCACCGTCCTGGGCCACCCGGACACCGCCGCCGTCGAGCCCGGCCGGGCGTTCTCCGACCTGGGCTTCGACTCGCTGACCGCCGTGGAGCTGCGCAACGGCCTCGCCGCGGCCACCGGCCACCGGCTGCCCGCGACCCTGGTCTTCGACCACCCGACCCCCTCGGCGCTGGCCGCCGCGCTGGCCGCGGCCCTGTTCGGCGACGACGACCGGGACCCGGTGCTGGCCGAGCTGGACCGCCTGGAGGCCCTGCTCGCGGCCCCGGCCGACCCGCTGCGCGGGGAGGTCACCGCCCGCCTGCACACCCTGCTGGCGCGGTGGTCGTCGGCCGAGCCCGAGCCCGACCGGCCCGCCGTGGCCGAGCGGCTCAGCGCCTCCAGCGCCGCCGAACTGTTCGACTTCATCGACAACGAGCTGGGATGAGTGCCGCGATGGACGACCAGGACAAGCTCCTCGGCTACCTCAAGCGGGTCACCGCCGACCTGCACGAGGCCAAGCAGCGGCTGCGCGCCCACGAGTCCGCCACCCCGGAACCGGTCGCCATCGTCGGCATGGCCTGCCGGTTCCCCGGCGGCGTCGACTCCCCGGAGGCGTTGTGGGACCTGGTCGCCGACGGCCGCGACGGCGTGGTGGAGTTCCCGACCGACCGCGGCTGGGACACCGAGGGCCTCTACGACCCCGACCGCTCCCGGCCCGGCACCACCTACAGCAACCGGGGCGGGTTCCTCGCGGGCGCGGCCGAGTTCGACGCGGGCCTGTTCGGCATCTCCCCGCGCGAGGCGCTGGCGATGGACCCGCAGCAGCGGCTCATCCTGGAGACCTCGTGGGAGGCGTTGGAGCGCGCCGGGATCGACCCGCTGTCGCTGCGCGGCTCGGCCACCGGCGTGTTCGCGGGCACCACCGGGCAGGACTACGGGTCGCTGCTGACCGAGATCCCCGAGGGCCTGGAGGGCTACCTCGGCACCGGCACCACCGCCAGCGTGCTGTCCGGTCGCGTGTCCTACGTGCTCGGTCTGGAGGGCCCGGCGGTCACCGTCGACACCGCGTGCTCGTCGTCGCTGGTGGCGCTGCACTGGGCCGCGCAGGCGCTGCGGACCGGGGAGTGCGACCTGGTCCTGGCCGGTGGCGCGACGGTCATGTCCTCGCCGATGGCGTTCGTGGAGTTCTCCCGCCAGCGCGGCCTGGCCGCCGACGGCCGGTGCAAGTCCTTCGCCGACGCCGCCGACGGCACCGGGTGGGGCGAGGGCGCGGGCATGGTCCTGCTCGAACGCCTCTCCGACGCCCAGCGCAACGGGCGCACGATCCTGGCCGTGCTGCGCGGCTCGGCGGTCAACCAGGACGGCGCGTCCAACGGCCTCACCGCGCCGAACGGGCCATCGCAGCAGCGGGTGATCCGCGCGGCGCTGGCGGGCGCGCGGTTGTCGACGTCCGATGTGGACGCTGTGGAGGCGCACGGCACCGGGACCGTGCTGGGCGACCCGATCGAGGCCCAGGCGCTGCTGGCCACCTACGGGCAGAACCGGTCCCAGCCGCTGTGGCTGGGCTCGGTCAAGTCGAACATCGGGCACACCCAGGGCGCGGCGGGCGTCGCGGGGGTGATCAAGATGGTGCAGGCGATGCGGCACGGCGTGCTGCCCGCCACCCTGGGCGTCGACCGCCCGGCGGGCGAGGTCGACTGGTCCGCCGGGGCCGTCGAGCTGCTTACCCAGCGCCGGGACTGGCCATCGGTCGACCGGCCGCGCCGCGCGGGTGTGTCGTCGTTCGGCATCTCCGGCACCAACGCCCACGTCATCCTCGAACAGGCCCCCGCGCCCGAGGTCCAGGAGCCCACGCCGCTCGCGCACCCCGTGCCGTGGGTGCTGTCCGGCAAGACGCCCGAGGCGCTGCGCGAGCAGGCCGCCCGGCTGCTGGGCCTGGCCCCGACCGCGCTCGCGGACACGGGTCTCGCGCTGGCCACCACCCGGGCCGCGCTGGAGCACCGCGCCGCCGTCGTCGCCGACACCGCCGAGGGCTTCGCCGCCGGGCTGGCCGAGGTCGCCGAGGGGCGGGCGGCCACCGGCAAGGCCCGCTCCGGCAAGCTCGCCGCCGTCTTCTCCGGGCAGGGCTCGCAGCGGGCGGGCATGGGCGCCGAGTTGCGGCGGTTCTCGGTGTTCGCGGCGGCGTTCGATGAGGTGCTGTCGCACTTCGACGCGGATCTCCGCGAGCGGATCGGCACCGAGGAGGTGCACCGGACCGAGGTCGCGCAGCCCGCGCTGTTCGCGTTCCAGGTCGCGTTGACGCGGCTGCTCGCGTCGTGGGGTGTGGTGCCGGAGGTCGTGGTCGGGCACTCGATCGGCGAGTTGGCCGCCGCGCATGTCGCCGGTGTGTGGTCGCTCGAGGACGCGTGCAAGGTCGTTTCTGCTCGTGGTCGGTTGATGGGGGCCCTGCCCGAGGGCGGGGCGATGGTGTCGATCAAGGCCGCTGAGTCGGAGATCGAGCTGTCTCCTGGTGTGAGCGTCGCGGCGGTGAACGGTCCGGATTCGGTGGTGGTCTCGGGTGTGGAGTCCGAGGTGCTGGCGATCGCGGCGAAGTTCGAGAAGACCAAGCGGTTGAGCGTGTCGCACGCGTTCCACTCGCCGTTGATGGAGCCGATGCTGGCCGAGTTCCGGGCTGTCGTGGAATCGGTCGAGTTCCATGAGCCGTCGGTGCCGATCGTGGCTGGGCGGGTGACCGATCCCGAGTACTGGGTCGAGCACGTGCGCGGCACCGTCCGCTTCGCTGATGGCATCACCGCCCTGCGTGGACTGGGGGTCGGCCCGATCGTCGAGATCGGCCCCGACGCCGTCCTCACCCCGGCCGTCGAGGGCTGCGTTCCGTTGCAGCGCAGGGACACCGACGAGACGACCGCGTTCGTCACCGGCGTCGGCAAGCTGTTCACCCTCGGCGCGCGCCCCGACTGGTCCGCCGTCTTCCCCGGCGCGCACTGGGTCGACCTGCCCACCTACGCCTTCCAGCGCCAGCGGTTCTGGCTCGACCCCACCCCGTCCGCCCCGCTGGCCACCTCCACACTGGACGGTGAGTTCTGGCGGGCCGTCGAGCGCGGCGACCTGTCCGGCCTGGGCCTGGACACCGACGCCGTCACCCCCGCGCTGCCCGCGCTCGCCGACTGGCGCCGCCGCCAGGACGAGCGCGCCCGGCTGGACTCGTGGCGCCACCGCGTCCGCTGGACCCCGCTGACCCCGCCGCGGGCCCGTCCCGGCCGCTGGCTGCTGCTCGCCGCCGACGACACCCCGACCGCGCTGGCTGTCGCCGAAGCGTTGCCCGACCACGTGCTGGTCCACGACTTGGATCTGGCGGATGTCGGCGCGGTCGACGGCGTGGTCGCGGTGCTGCCGGACCCGGGCGCCGTCGTCGCCGCCCTCCAAGCGCTGGGCGCGGCGGGGATCGACGCCCCGCTGTGGTGCGTCACCCGGGGGGCGGTCTCCACCGGGCCCGCCGACCCGCTGACCGACCCCGACCAGGCGCTGGTCTGGGGCCTGGGCCGGGTCGCCGCGTTGGAGCACTCCGCCCGCTGGGGCGGCCTCATCGACGTCCCGGCGACCTGGGACGACCGGACCCGCGACCGCTTCCGCCGCGCCCTCGCCGCGCCCGCGGGGGAGGACCAGCTCGCCCTGCGCGCGTCCGGCGTCCTCGGCCGCAGGCTCGTGCCCGCCCCCCAGCCCGAGCCGGTCCGCGACTGGACCCCGGACGGGACCGTGCTGATCACCGGCGGGACCGGTGGGCTCGGCGCCCGGGTCGCCCGCTGGTGCGCTGACCGGGGCGCGCGGCGGCTCGTGCTCACCAGCCGTCGCGGGCTCGACGCCCCCGGCGCCGCCGACCTCGTCGCCGACCTGCGCGGGCGCGGCGCGGACGTCGAGGTCGTCGCGGGCGAGGTGACCGACATCGGCTCGCTCGTGGCCCGGCTCGACGACTTGCGCGCGGTCGTGCACACCGCCGGGACCGCGGGCTACGGCGAGATCGCCTGCCTCGACCCGGCCACCCTCGCCGACTCCTGGCGGGCCAAGGTCGACGGCGCCCGCGCCCTCGACACCGCCCTGGGCGACCGGGAGCTGGACGCCTTCGTGGTGTTCTCCTCGATCGCCGGGGTGTGGGGCAGCGGCGGGCAGGCCGCCTACGCCGCCGCCAACGCCTACCTCGACGCGCTCGTGCTGCACCGCCGCGCCCGCGGCCTGGCCGGGACGGCGATCGCCTGGGGCCCGTGGGCCGGGGGCGGCATGGTCGACGCCGAGACCGAGCGGCACCTGGGCCGCCGGGGCCTGGCCGCGCTGCCGCCCGCGCCCGCCATCGCCGCCCTCGCCGCCGCGCTCGACGCCGACGAGGACTGCGTCACCGTCGCCGACGTCGACTGGTCCCGCTTCGTCCCCGCCTTCACCGCCCTGCGTCCCTCCGCACTCCTCGACGGCCTGGCCCCCGCCAAGGCGGTCGAGGCCCCGGCCCCGACCGCCTCCGCCGACGACGTGCTCGACGTCGTCCGGGCGCACGTCGCCGCCGTGCTCGGCCACGCCGACCCGGCCGCCATCGCCGACGACGCCGCGTTCGCCGACCTGGGCTTCGACTCGCTGACCGCCGTCGACCTGCGCGACCGGCTCGTCACCGCGACCGGCGTCGCCCTGCCCGCCACCGCCGTCTTCGACCACCCCACCCCCACCGCCCTGGCCCGGCACCTCGCGGGCGACCTCGCCCCCGCGCCCGTGGCCGTCGCCGCGCCCGTCGAGGACGACCCGGTGGTCGTCGTCGGCATGGCCTGCCGCTACCCGGGCGGCGCGGCCTCGCCCGCCGCGCTGTGGGACCTGGTGGCCGCCGGTGGCCACGGCATCGGCCCGTTCCCCGACGACCGGGGCTGGGACGCGCGGGGCCTGGGCGGCTTCCTGCGCGACGCGGGCGAGTTCGACGCCGCGCACTTCGGGATCAACCCGCGCGAGGCGCTGGCGATGGACCCGCAGCAGCGGTTGCTGCTGGAAACCTCCTGGGAGCTGCTGGAGAACGCGGGCATCGACCCGACCTCGCTGCACGGCACCGAGACCGGCGTGTTCACCGGCGCGGGCTCGTCGGGCTACGCCACCTCGCTCAGCGAGATCCCCGACGGCGTCGCCGGGTACCTGCTGACCGGCGGCAACGGCAGCGTCCTGTCCGGGCGCGTGGCCTACTCGCTGGGCCTGGAGGGCCCGGCGGTCACCGTCGACACCGCGTGCTCGTCCTCGCTGGTGGCCGTGCACTGGGCCGCCCGGTCGCTGCGCTCGGGCGAGTCGTCGCTGGCGATCGCGGGCGGGGTGACCGTCATGGCCTCGCCCATCGGGTTCGCCGAGTTCGAGGCCCAGGGCGGCTTGGCCGCCGACGGCCGGTGCAAGTCCTTCGCCGACGACGCCGACGGCACCGGCTGGTCCGAGGGCGTCGGCCTGGTGCTGCTGGAACGCCAGTCCGACGCCGTGCGCAACGGGCACGAGATCCTGGCCGTGCTGCGCGGGAGCGCGGTCAACTCCGATGGCGCGTCGAACGGGCTCACCGCCCCCAACGGGCCCTCGCAGCAGCGGGTGATCCGCGCGGCGCTGGCCTCGGCGGGACTGGTGGCGTCCGATGTGGATGCTGTGGAGGCGCATGGCACCGGGACGGTGCTGGGCGACCCGATCGAGGCGCAGGCGCTGCTGGCGACCTATGGCCAAGACCGGTCTGAGCCGCTGTGGTTGGGGTCGGTGAAGTCCAACATCGGGCACACCCAGGCCGCCGCGGGCGTCGCCGGGATGATCAAGATGGTTGAGGCGATGCGGCGCGGTGTGCTGCCCGCGACCCTCGGGGCCAGCGCCCCGACATCGAAGGTCGACTGGTCGGCCGGGTCGGTGGAGCTGCTGACCGAGACGCGCGAGTGGCCGTCGGTGGACCGGCCGCGCCGGGCCGGGGTGTCGTCGTTCGGCATCTCCGGGACCAACGCGCACGTGATCCTGGAAGGTGTCGCGGCCGAGCCCGCGCCCACCGGGGTCGACGGGCCCGCGCCGTGGGTGCTGTCCGGCCGGACGCCGCAGGCCGTTCGGGAACAGGCCGCTTCGCTGATCGGCCTGGACGCGCCCGCGCCCGCGGTGGCGTGGACGCTGGCGACCGGGCGGGCCGCGTTGGCGCACCGGGCTGTCGCCTTGTCGCCGGGCGCGCTGGCTGACCTGGCGAACGGGGTCGCCGCGCCGGTGGCCGCGGTCAAGGGCAAGACGGCGTTCGTGTTCTCCGGGCAGGGCGCGCAGCGGGTCGGCATGGGCGCTGGCCTCTACGCGCGGTTCCCGGTCTTCGCCGACGCCTACGACGAGGTCTGCGCGCACTTCGACGCGCTGCTGGACCAGCCGCTGCGCGAGGTGGTCACCTCGGGCGAGGGCCTGGACCGGACGGTGTTCACCCAGGCCGCGCTGTTCGCGGTCGAGGTCGCGTTGGTGCGGCTGTTCGAGTCGTGGGGTGTGCGGCCGGACGTGCTGATCGGGCACTCGATCGGCGAGTTGGTCGCCGCGCACGTCGCGGGCGTGTGGTCGCTTGAGGACGCGGTCACGGTCGTCGCGGCCCGGGGCCGGCTCATGGACGCGTTGCCCGGGGGTGGCGCGATGGTGTCGATCAAGGCCGCTGAGTCCGAGGTCGCGTTGACCCCCGGGGTGAGCGTCGCTGCGGTGAACGGCCCTGAGTCGGTGGTGATCTCGGGTGTGGAGTCCGAGGTGCTGGCGATCGCGGCCAGGTTCGACAAGACCAAGCGGCTCAGCGTTTCCCACGCGTTCCACTCGGGCCTGATGGACCCGATGCTGGGCGAGTTCCGGGCGGTGCTGGACACCGTCGAGTTCCATGAGCCGTCGCTGCCGATCATGGCGAACGGGGCGGGCTCGCTGACCGACCCGGGGTACTGGGTCGAGCACGTGCGGGGGACCGTTCGGTTCGCTGACGGCGTCGCTGCCCTGGGCGCGGTGCGGGCCGTGGAGATCGGGCCGGACTCGGTGCTGTCGTCACTGGTCGACGGGTGTGTGCCCGCGCTCCGGGATGGCCGCGACGACGTCACCACCGCCTACACCGCGCTCGGCCACCTGTTCGCCACGGGCGCGCGGGTCGACTGGGCGGCCGCCCTCGACGGCATGGCCGGACGGGTCGCGCTGCCGACCTACCCCTTCCAGCGCAAGCACTTCTGGCTCAGCTCGACACCCCCGCCCACCACGGCCGCGCGCTACCGGGTCGACTGGGAACGCCTGCGCCTGCCCGCGTCCGAGCTGACCGGGACCTGGCGCGTGGTGGGTGACCCGGAGGTCGAGGCCGCGCTCATCGCCGCCGGGGTCACGCTCGCCGAGGACGCCGACAACGTTGTCGCCGCTGTGGAATCCGCTGCCGAGGCGGCTGGGCTGCTGCGCGGGACCGATGCCCGCCTGTGGTGCGTGACGCGCGGCGCGGTCGCCGTGGGGGCTGAGCCGCTGCCCGCTCCCGAGCAGGCGACGGTGTGGGGCTTCGGCCGCGTCGCCGCGCTGGAGCACCCGGGCCAGTGGGGCGGTCTGGTCGACATCGCGCCCGGCGGGGAGGACCGGCTCGCCGCCGTGCTCGCCCACGGCGTGCAGGACCAGGTCGCCATCCGGGCCGACGGGGTGTTCGGGCGCAGGCTCGTCGACGCGCCGCAGCGGACGGGGACGCCGTGGACGCCGCGCGGGGCCGTGCTGATCACCGGCGGCACCGGGGCGCTGGGCGCCGCCGTCGCCCGCTGGGCCCTGGCCGCGGGTGCTGAGCACGTTGTGCTGACCAGCAGGCGCGGCCGGGCCGACGACCTGGCCGAGGAGTTCGGCGCGCGGGCCACCATCGCCGCCTGCGACGTCACCGACCGCGACGCCCTCGCCGCGCTGCTCGCCGAGCACCCGGTGACCGCCGTCGTGCACGCGGCCGGGGTCGCGCCGTTCGGCGAGATCGCCACGCTGACCGCCGACGACTTCGCCGCCGGGATGGCCGCCAAGGTCACCGGAGCGGCGAACCTGCACGAGCTGGCGGGCGACCTGGACGCCTTCGTGCTGTTCTCCTCCATCGCCGGGGTCTGGGGCAGCGGCGGCCAGGCCGTCTACGCCGCCGCCAACGCCTACCTCGACGCCCTGGCCCAGCACCGCCGCGCACTCGGCCTGCCCGCCACCGCCGTGTCCTGGGGGCCGTGGGCCGGGGGAGGCATGGTCGACGCCGAGACCGGGGCGCACCTGGCCCGGCGCGGCCTCACCCCGCTGCCGCCCGCCACGGCGCTGGCCGCTCTGCGCACCGCCGTCGACGGCGGCGACACCGCCGTGACCGTGGCCGATGTCGCCTGGGACACCTTCACCCCCGCCTTCACCGCCTCCCGGCCCAGCCCGCTGCTGGCCGCCTTCCAGCCCGCGGAGGTCGAGGTCGCCCGGACCGGCCTCGCCGCCGCGCTGGCGGGCCGGTCCGAGACCGAACAGGCCAGGACGCTGCTGGACCTGGTGCGCGGCCGCGTCGCCGCCGTCCTGGGCCACGAGGATGTCGCCGAGGTCGGCGCGGGCACCGCGTTCAAGGACCTGGGCTTCGACTCGCTGACCGCCGTGGAGTTGCGCGACGCACTGACCGGGGCGACCGGGTTGCGGCTGCCCGCGACCCTGGTGTTCGACCACCCCACCCCCGCCGAACTGGCCACCGAGCTGCGGGCCCTGCTCCTCGGGGCTGAGACCGTCGTCGAGGCCGCCGCGACCGTCGCCGTGGACGATGACCCGATCGTGCTGGTGGGCATGGCGTGCAGGCTGCCCGGCGGGGTCGACTCGCCGGAGGACCTGTGGCGGCTGGTCGCCGACGAGGTCGACGGGGTCGGCCAGTTCCCCGACGACCGGGGCTGGGCGGGCGCGGACGGCGGCTACCTGCGCGAGGGCGGCTTCCTCGCCGACGCGTCCCGCTTCGACGCCGAGCTGTTCGGCATCAACCCGCGCGAGGCGCTGGCCATGGACCCGCAGCAGCGGCTCCTGCTGGAGACCTCCTGGGAACTGCTGGAGCGCTCCGGCATCGACCCCACCTCGCTGCGCGGCACCCGCACCGGCGTGTTCACCGGCGCCAGCGCGTCGGGCTACGGCACCGGCCTGACCGAGGTGCCGCCCGAGATCGCCGGGTACCTGCTCACCGGCAGCACCGGCAGCGTCATGTCCGGCCGGGTCGCCTACGCGCTCGGCCTGGAGGGGCCCGCCGTCACCCTGGACACCGCGTGCTCGTCGTCCCTGGTCGCGCTGCACCTGGCGGCGCAGGCGCTGCGGACGGGGGAGTGCGCGCTGGCCCTCGCCGGTGGTGTGACCGTCATGTCGACGCCGATCGGGTTCGCCGAGTTCGACGCCCAGGGCGGCCTGGCCGCCGACGGCCGCTGCAAGTCCTTCGCCGAGGGGTCGGATGGGACCGGGTGGTCTGAGGGTGTCGGCATGGTGCTGTTGGAGCGCCAGTCGGACGCTGTGCGCAATGGGCACGAGATCTTGGCTGTGCTGCGCGGAAGCGCGGTGAACCAGGATGGTGCGTCGAACGGCCTGACCGCGCCGAACGGGCCGTCGCAGCAGCGGGTGATCCGGGCCGCGCTGGCGTCCGCCGGGCTTGTTTCGTCCGATGTGGACGTTGTGGAGGCGCACGGGACCGGGACCGCGCTGGGCGACCCGATCGAGGCGCAGGCCGTGCTGGCCACCTACGGGCAGGACCGGGACACGCCGCTGCTGCTCGGGTCGCTCAAGTCCAACATCGGCCACACCCAGGCCGCCTCCGGGCTCGCCGGGGTGATCAAGGTGGTGCAGGCCATGCGGCACGGGCGGGCGCCCCGCTCGCTGCACCTGACCGAGCCGTCGACGAAGGTCGACTGGTCCGCTGGGGCCGTGTCGCTGCTGTCGGAGGCGCGGGACTGGCCCGAGGTGGACCGGCCGCGCCGGGCCGGGGTGTCGTCGTTCGGCATCTCCGGCACCAACGCCCACGTCATCATCGAGGGCGTCGCCCCGGAGCCGGTGCCGGCCGTGGAGCGCGACGTGCTGGTGCCGTGGGTGCTCTCGGGCAAGTCCGAGGCCGCGCTGCGGGCCCAGGCGGCTCGACTGGCCGCCCTGCCCGCCGGGGACACCGCCGATGTGGCGTGGTCGCTGGCCACCACCCGGGCCCGGTTGGAGCACCGGGCCGCTGTCGTCGGCTCGGACTGGGACTCGCTGCGGGCCGGGCTCACCGCGATCGCCGAGGGGCGGACCGCCACCACGCGGGCGACGGACGGGCTCACCGCGTTCGTGTTCTCCGGCCAGGGCTCGCAGCGCGTCGGCATGGGCGCCGGGCTCGCCGCGCGGTTCCCGGTGTTCGCCGCCGCGTTCGACGAGGTGTGCGGGCACTTCGACCTGCCGGTGCGCGAGTCGATCACCTCCGGGGACCTCGACAGCACGGAGATCACCCAGGCGGCGCTGTTCGCGGTCGAGGTGGCGCTGGCGCGGCTGTTCGAGTCCTGGGGCGTGCGGCCGGACGTGCTGCTGGGCCACTCGATCGGCGAGCTGGTCGCCGCGCACGTGGCCGGGGTGTGGTCGCTGGCCGACGCGTGCCGGGTCGTCGAGGCGCGCGGCCGGTTGATGGCCGCCCTGCCCGCGGGCGGCGCGATGGTCGCCGTCCGGGCCGCCGAGGTGGACGTGCTGCCGTTGCCCGAGGGGGTCGATCTCGCCGCTGTCAACGCGCCGGACGCCGTTGTGCTCTCCGGCGACGAGACGGCGGTACTCGCTGCCGCCGCGCGGTTCGGCAAGGCCAAGCGGCTCACCGTGTCCCACGCGTTCCACTCGGCGCTGATGGACCCGATGCTGGAGGGTTTCAGGGCCGTCTTGGACGCGGTCACCTTCCACCAGCCGACGGTCCCGGTCGTCTCCAACGTCACCGGGCAGGTCGCCGACCGGCTCACCGACCCGGCCTACTGGGTCGAGCACGTCCGCGCCACCGTCCGCTTCGACGACGCGACCACCACCGCCCGCGCCCTGGGCGCCACCCGCTTCCTCGAGGTCGGCCCCACCGCGACCCTCACCCCGCTCATCGACGCGTGCGCCCCAGCGCTGCGCAAGGACCGCGACGAGCCCACCACCGCCCTCACCGCCCTGGCCGCGCTCGCCAGCCAGGGGGCGGTGCCGGACTGGGCGGCGCTGCTGCCCGGGGCGCGGCGCGTCGACCTGCCCACCTACCCGTTCCAGCGGCAGCGCTTCTGGCTCACCGCCACGCCCGCCACCGGGGGCGAGGACTCGGCGTTCTGGGCCGCGGTCGAGCGCGGCGACCTCGGTGCGCTCGGTCTCGACCTGCCCGACGCCGCCCGCACCGCCCTGGCCGACTGGCGATCGCGCCGCACCACCCAGTCCACCATCGACACCTGGCGCTACCAGGTCCGCTGGGCCCCGGTCACGACCGGGGCGGCCCCGTCCGGCCGCTGGGCCGTGCTGGGCGGCGGCGACCTCGCGGAGCAGTGCGCGCAGGCGCTCGCCGAGGCCGGGATCGACGTCGTCCCCCAGGTCGAGGCGGACAACGTCCTGCTGACCGACAGCTCACTCGGCTCGATCATCACGACGCTGCGCGACGCGACCGCGCCCGTGTGGTGCGTGACCCGGGGCGCGGTCTCCATCGGCGCCGCCGACCCGGTCACCGACCCCGCCCAGGCCCAGGCCTGGGGCCTGGGCCGCGTCGCCGCCCTGGAGCACACCGCGCTGTGGGGCGGCCTCGTCGACGCCCCCGCCACCTGGGACACCCGCACCCGGGCCCGGTTCGCCCAGGCCCTCGCGTGCGGTGAGGACCAGGTCGCCGTCCGGCCCTCCGGGGTCTTCGGACGGCGGCTCAACCGGGCCGCGTCCGCCACCGGCGAGTTCCGCACCCGCGGGGCCGCGCTGGTCACGGGCGGGACCGGCGGGCTCGGCGCCCGCGTCGCCCGGTGGCTGGCCGAGCACGGCGCCGAGCGGATCATCCTCACCAGCCGCCGGGGCCTCGACGCACCCGGCGCCGCCGACCTCGCCGCCGAGCTGGGCGCCGACGTCGTGGCCTGCGACGTGTCCGACGCGCGGGCGGTGCGGGACCTGGTCGACGGGATCGACGACCTGCGGGTCGTCGTGCACGCGGCCGGGGTCGCCGTGGACGCCGCGCTGGCCGACCTCGACCCGGGCCGCACCGGCGACGCGCTGGCCGCCAAGGTCGGCGGCGCGGCCAACCTCGACGCCGCGCTGGGCGAGCGGGACCTGGACGCGTTCGTGCTGTTCTCGTCCATCTCCGGCACCTGGGGCAGCGGCCACCAGGGCCTGTACTCGGCGGGCAACGCCTTCCTCGACGGGCTCGCCCTGCACCGGCGCGGTCGCGGCCTGGCCGCCACCGCGCTGGCCTGGGGGCCGTGGGCGGGCGGCGGCATGGTCGGCGAGCGCACCGCCGCCGACCTGGCCCGCCGCGGCCTGACCCCGCTGGACCCCGCCCTGGCACTGGCCGCGCTCGGCGCGGCGCTGGCCGCCGGGGAGACGGCGGTGACCGTCGCCGACGTCGACTGGGCCAAGTTCGCGCCCGCCTTCACCGCCGCCCGGCCCAGTCCGCTGCTGGACGGGGTCGACGAGGTGCGGCGCGTGCTCGCCGAGGAGGTCGCCGTCAGCGGCGCCGCCGACGCGTGGGCCGCCCGGTTCACCACCGCCACCGAGCGCCGCGACGGCGCCCTGGCGCTGGTCCGGGAGCAAGCCGCGCTCGTCCTCGGCCGCGCCGACGCGACGGCCGTCGAGCCGGACCGGGCGTTCAAGGACCTCGGCTTCGACTCGCTGACCGCCGTGGAGCTGCGCAACGCGCTGGCCACCGCGACCGGCGCCAAGCTGCCCGCCACCGCCGTGTTCGACTTCCCCACCCCGGCGGCCCTGGCCGACGAGCTGCGCACGCGGGTGTTCGGGGCGGACACGGGGGCCGAGAACCCCGAGCACCGGCGCGTGCGCGACCTGCTCGCCACCATCCCGCTGGACCGGCTGCGCGACGCCGGGCTGCTGTCCACCCTGCTCGACCTCGCCGGGTCCGAGACGCCCGCCGATCCCGCCCCTGCCTCGCCTGACAGCGACGAGGGCTCCATCGACCTGATGGACGCCGACGCGCTGCTGGACCTGGCGCTGGGCGCCGACCGGACCTGACCGAACGGGAGTTCGCCATGACCGCCCCTGCCGACAAGTTCGTCGAGGCCCTGCGCAAGCAGCTCAAGGAGAACGAGCGGCTGCGCGAGCAGAACCGCAGGCTGACCGAGGCCGCCGCCGAGCCGGTCGCCGTCGTCGCCATGGCCTGCCGGTTCCCCGGCGGCGTGGCCTCGCCGGAGGACCTGTGGCGGCTGGTCGTCGACGGCGGCGACGGGGTGGTGGACTTCCCCGACGACCGGGGCTGGGACCTCGACGCCCTCTACGACCCGGAGAAGGGCCGCGCGGGCACCAGCTACGTCGCCGCGGGCGGCTTCCTCGACGGGGCGGGCGGGTTCGACGCCGCCCTGTTCGGCATCTCCCCGCGCGAGGCGCTGGCGATGGACCCGCAGCAGCGGCTCCTGCTGGAGACCTCGTGGGAGCTGCTGGAGCGGGCGGGCATCGACCCGCTGTCGCTGCGCGGCTCCCGCACGGGCGTGTTCGCCGGCACCAACGGACAGGACTACACCGCGCTGCTGCGCGAGATCCCCGAGGAGGTCGCCGGGTACCTGGGCACGGGCAACACCGCCTCGGTCATGTCCGGGCGCATCTCCTACTCGCTGGGCTTCGAGGGCCCGGCGGTCACCGTCGACACGGCGTGCTCGTCGTCGCTGGTCGCCCTGCACCTGGCCGCGCAGGCGCTGCGCGCCGGGGAGTGCGACCTAGCGCTGGCAGGCGGCGTCACGGTCATGTCGACGCCGGGCGCGTTCGTCGAGTTCGCCCGCCAGCAGGGGCTGGCCGCCGATGGCCGGTGCAAGTCGTTCGCCGAGGCCGCCGATGGCACGGGCTGGGGCGAGGGCGTCGGCATGCTGCTGTTGGAGAAGCTCTCCGACGCCCGCCGCAACGGCCGCGAGGTCCTTGCCGTGCTGCGCGGGTCCGCGATCAACCAGGACGGCGCGTCCAACGGCCTCACCGCGCCGAACGGGCCGTCGCAGCAGCGGGTCATCCGCGCCGCGCTCGCCAACGCCCGCCTGTCGGCCGCCGACGTGGACGCCGTCGAGGCCCACGGCACCGGCACCACGCTGGGCGACCCGATCGAGGCGCAAGCCCTGCTGGCGACCTATGGGCAGGACCGCGGGACGCCGCTGTGGCTGGGGTCGGTGAAGTCGAACATCGGGCACACCCAGGCCGCCGCGGGCGTCGCCGGGGTGATCAAGATGGTGCAGGCGCTGCGGCACGGGGTGCTGCCCCGCACCCTGCACGTCGACCAGCCCTCTTCCACTGTGGACTGGACGGAGGGCGCGGTCTCGCTGCTGACCGAGCAGCGCGCGTGGCCATCGGTCGACCGGCCGCGCCGCGCGGGTGTGTCGTCGTTCGGCATCTCCGGCACCAAC
>NZ_WHOL01000104.1 GCF_009745975.1 Actinokineospora pegani
TTGACACGGTAGGGGTCACTGGTTCAATCCCAGTATCGCCCACCAGTAGTTTCTGCTGGTCAGACGGCCCGTCGACGATCTTCGTCGGCGGGCTGTTCTGCGTCTGTGGGAGCAGATTGGGAGCAAAAGATCTTGACCCCCTTCGTGGTGCGGTAGAGGTCACCCCGGATCGTGCTCCCGGACTGCTCCCAACGCCGCTGGAGAGCGGCGAGCAGGTTGTCGGCCATGACCTGGGTCGTGTGGGAGTAGACGCCGCTGATTCCGTGCTGACGGTGGCCCAACCGGCGGTGTTGGAGGACGTCGGGGGTGTCGTCTTCGATCATCCAGGTCTTGTGGGTGTGGCGTAGGTCGTGGAAGTGCATGGCCGGGATCACGGGCACCCAGCCGCGTGTCCGGTGCCCCTGTGTCGCGGGAAGCCACACGCGTCGCCGGAAGTTGGACCGCCGGTGCCAGCCGCCGTCGGCCCCGGTGAACACCGCGCGCTGCTCGTCGGGCTGGCTGTCCCGGAGCAAAGTGAGCATCGCCACGGTGCACGGGGCCAAGTCGATGATGCGGACGCTGGCCGCGGTCTTGGGTGGCCCGAGGTAGACCCTGCCGTTGACCTCGTGCAGGGCCCCGTGATCGGGGTGGATCCTGAGTTTGGCGTTGTCCAGGTCGACGTTGGGCCATTGGAGTCCGGCGATCTCGCCCCAGCGCATGCCGGTGTAGGCGGCGGTGTAGATGAGGATCTCGTCCTGCGCCCGCACGGTCTGGGCGGCGATGGTGCGGACCTGGATGGTGGTGGCGTGGGGTCGCTCGGGTTGGTCGCCGGTGCGGGCGCGGAGTTTGCGGCAGGGGTTGGCGCCGATGAGGCCTTCGTCGACGGCCTCGCCGAGGATCATGGAGAACAGGGTGACGATGTCGGCGACGGTGTTGTCGGCCAACCCGCGCCGCAGCTTCTTGACCCACCCCTTGACGACGATGCGGCTGATTTGGTTGAGGGGAGTGTCGCCGAAGCGGGGCAGGATGTGGTTGCGCAGGTGTGAGTCGTACTTGGCCCAGCTGCTCTCGCTGACGTCGGTGGCCTCCGACCACGCCAGCACCCAGTTCCGGACCAGTGTCTGCCCGGCGCGGGGGTCGACGAACTTCCCCGTGCGCATCAACGACTCGATGTCCAAGGCCCGGTCGCGGGCCTGGTCGTAGGTGGTGAACCCTGTCTCGGTTGAGAGTCGGTTGTCGTCGAGTCGGTAACGGACCCGGTAGCCGTTGCCGTGCTTCTCAGCCCATGCCATGTCTTCACGTCTCTCTACGAGGGATGCGGGCGCGCCCCCGGGGCGGGGCCGCACCCGCATCCACGCTCCACTCGACCCAGAGAGCAAACCCATCAGGGTTCACCAGACAAGCAACCCCGGTCGCTACTCGAAGGACCTGCCCCGAGACCCGCTGCCTGGAACCGAAGACGTTCGCGCGGGTCGTCGTCCGGCCTTGGCGATCTGCTCGATGTCGGCATGGGAGAACCGAAGGTGCTTGCCCACAAAGGAACACGGGACACGCCGCTGACCGGCCTGCCTACGCAACCACGACTCCCTCACTCGCAGAAGCCTTGCCGCCTCGGCGGGTGTCAGCAGAAGCGGCTCGGCTCCCTTGGCGCCAATCACGGATTCGCTGGCGTCGACCATGATGTCTCCTTGGTACGGGATCAGATGATGTCTCTGAACTCCGCAGAACCACCATGATCGGGACACACCGCCGTCGCCTAGCGAGGAACAGCTACGTCGCGATCCGGGCCGTCACAGGTCGCGCCCGAGCAGCGCGCGGTACGTCGGCAGCCACGGGTCGAGGTCGAAGCCGGTAACGGCGTGGCCGGGTAGCAGCAGAGCGACGAAGTCTTCGGCCAGCCAGTCGGGCTTCAGCGCGAGCGCCGGTCGCGCGACGGGTAGGACGCGCGATGGTCGGCCAGCACACGATCGGCGGGCCCACCCCCAGCTTCTTTAGCCGGGCCACGGCGGCGGCGTGCGTTGAAACACCGCCCAGGACATGCGGTGAACGCGGCACGCGCCATGACTGCAGGCGGGGTGTCGAACTCCTCGCCGAGTTGACGCGTGCCGTGCAGTCTGCGCCAGTCCGTCCGCTCAGCTACAGGGGCTACACGTTCGGGTCACGGTTACGACGGGCTGTAACGCAATGCCCAGTTGTCGACGATTGGCAGCATGATCAATGGGTCGCCCAGTTTGGGCGACGAGCAATGGAGCTTCGTTTGCGCATCGACCGGGTTAGGGTCAGGAACTTTCGGAATCTCGCGGACGTGGACTTGAGGTTGCAGCCCGGGGCGGTTGTCGTCGGGGAGAACCGGGCGGGAAAGAGTAACTTGGTTCACGCCATTCGTCTCGTGCTCGATCCGGGCATGTCCAGCCTCGACAGGAGGCTGAGCAGGGAGGACTTCTGGGATGGGCTCTCGGACGGCAGTGTCGACTGGGACCCGATGCAGGCCGGGGAGGAGATCGAGGTCTCGGTGGACATCGTCGAGTTCGGTGGCGATGAGGCGGTGATGGCCGCGTTGAGCGATGCGCTGGTGGCGCAGGAGCCGCCGAAGGCCCGGCTCACCTACAGGTTCGCGCCCGTCGACACCGGGGCCGAGCCGGGCTCCGGGCGGGTCAAGTACCGGTTCGGTATCTTCGGCGGCGAGGACGCTGAGCAGGTCGTGGCCACCGACCTGCGCGACCACATGCACCTGGTCTTCCTGCACGCGTTGCGAGACGTCGAGTCCCGCTTGAACAGCAGGCGAGGGTCGCCGCTGCGGACGTTGCTGGAGGCCGCGGCGCGGGCTGTGGGCGAGGAGGACCTCGTCAAGGTCCGCGACGCGATGCGGGAGGCCAACGACAGTCTGAACGGGCTGACCGAGGTCACCCAGGTGGCGACTGGGATCACCGAGCGAATCCACGAGATTGTCGGTCCGAACCAGGCATTGGAGACGGACCTGAAGGTCGCTTCGGACGACCCGGTGCGTCTGATCAGGAACATGAGGCTGATGGTTGACGGGCCTGCGGGTCGCCGCCTCGGCTCCACCAGCCTGGGCACCTTGAACGTCCTCTATCTGGCCCTGCTGGAGTTGCAGCTTGAACAGCGCCTGGCCGACTCCGACATCGCCCACGTGGTGATGGCCATCGAGGAACCCGAGGCCCACCTGCACCCGCACGTGCAGCGCTTGGTGTTCCGTCGCTTCCTCAACGACGACAAGACAGCCCGGTCTGTCCTGGTCACCACCCAGTCCCCGCACATCGCCAGCGTCACCGCGCCCAGGAGCCTCGTGGTCCTGCGTGATGTCGGCGGCCGCACCGAGGCCGCCGCCGCGCACACCGCCGACCTGGCGGAGGCTGAGTGGGACGACATCGGCCGCTATCTCGACGCCACGCGCGCGGAGATGGTCTTCGCCCGGAGCATCCTGCTCGTCGAGGGGTACGCCGAGCAGGTCCTCGTCCCCGCTGTCGCACGCTCCGCGGGGTTGGACCTGGACAAGCTCGGCATCACCGTGTGCGCCATCCACGGCACCCACTTCCGCTCCTACGCCAAGTTCTGCGCCGCCCTGGGAATCCCCTGGGCGGTGCTCACCGACGGCGACGGCGACGCTGGGGTGGCGCGAGCCACCCGGCTCGGCGAGGACTTCGGCGGCGACACCTCCAACATCTTCGTGGGCCCGACGACGTTCGAGAACGACCTGCTGGACGCCGACCCGCGCAATGTCGAGCCGTGCTTCGCCGTCCTGCGTGAACTCGGCTCGAGGGCGGTGGACAAGTGGGGTGAGGTCTCACCAGGCCAGGACCCGTTCCTGGGGGCGATCAAGAACGTCGGTGGGAAGGGCCGGTTCGCGCACCGCCTCTCGCAAAAGGCCGTCCACGCCCCCGCCTACGTCCTCGACGCGCTCAGGCACCTGGGCGCCTGATGGGTACCTTGACCGACTCGATCAACGACCTGCGCACCAACAAGCAGCAGTGGGAAGCGTTCAGCCACAGAGGACACTGCGTCGTCCTTGCCCCACCCGGCAGCGGCAAGACGAAGCTGCTGACCACCCGACTCGCCCACGACCTGTTCAACCGCATCCCCGAACCCCACGGAGCTGCCTGCATCACCCTGACCAACGCGGCGGCACGGCAGCTACAGCGGCGGATCGAAGCACTCGGTGCGCCCAGGCGGTCCACCTTGTTCGTCGGGACCGTGCACAGCTTCGCGTTGCGCCAAGTCCTGCTGCCCTTCGCCAGCCTCACCGGGAAAGCCGACCTACTGGAACTGGGCATCGCCTCCGACCGCCAGGAGCGCTCAGCCAGCCACCAGGCGGTCAACGAGGTCTTCGGGAAGATGCGCTACCCCGACGATCACGCCAAGGAGATCCAAGCACGTCGACGACGCTTCACCGTCGCCCCTGTCAGCGACAGCTACACCGCCGCAGGGCTCCGCTACCGCGAGCTCCTTCGCGGACGCGGGTTGATGGACTTCGACGAGGTGGTGGAGGCCGCGGTCGACATCGTCGAGGGCAACCCGGTTGTCCGCGACGTACTGATGTCGCGCTACCGGAACCTCTACGTCGACGAGTACCAGGACCTCGTCCCCGGTCTCGACCGTCTGCTGCGGTCGCTGTGCCTCGACGCCGGGACCGCGGAGCTCTTCGCGGTCGGCGACCCGGAGCAGGCCCTGTACGGCTGGGCGGGCAGCAACCCGGAGCTGCTGTTCGATCTCGCAGCCCAGGAAGGTGTGCACCCGGTTCACCTCGAACACAACTACCGGTGCGGACACGAGATCATCCGTGTGGCCAACCTGATCCAACGCGGCCACGCCATGGTCGGCGACAACCAGGGGGGCGCCGTCACCGTCACCCACTGCCCGGGCGGGTTCGCCGACCAATGTGCCAACGCTGTCACCGCGGTCCAGCGCGCGACCACGCACGGGACCGCCCTGCACGACATCGTTGTGCTCTGCTCGACGAACCGCGACTGCGAGCAGGCCGCGCAAGCCCTGCGGGACAACGGCATCGCCGCCTTCGTCCGAGAGAGCGGCTACCGGCTGACCCTGGCCACGGCGTTGGTCGAGAAATGCGCCTCGTGGGCGGCGCTCGGCCAGGAGCTCAGCGACGCCCGTTTGGGGACCATCCTGCGTGACTGGCGCAAGCTGCTCTCGTTGTCGTGGACGCCGCAGCACGACACCGCGCTGGTCAAGGCCCTGTTGGGCTTCTCGTCACGGGTGCACGCGCCCGCTGCGACCCTCCTGGACGAGCTGGAGGAGTTGGGCCTCGACGGGGTCACCCGACGGCGGTTCCAAGCAGAGGATGCCCGCGAGCTGAGGAACATGAGAGATGTCCTGTCGGACAGGGACAAGCCGCTGACAACCGTCAACGACCTCGCCGAACGAGTTCGCCGTTCGGACCGGGTCGAAGTCACCACCATGACCTCCAGCAAGGGACTCGAGTTCGACGTCGTGCTCATCCTCGGCATGGACGAGAAGTGCCTGCCGCACTTCAAGTCCATGGACGACGCCGCCAGGATGAACGAGGACCGGCGAAAGTTCTTTGTCTCGGTGACCAGGGCCAAGAACGAGGTCCACATCTTCTACTCAGGATTCGTTCAGTGGGCCAGCGGGAGCGTCGCCCAGGCAGGCCCCAGTCGCTTCCTGCACGAGGCAGGACTGATCTGATCGAGACCCGGCCAGCGTCGTGACTCGTGGGTGATGCCGATGGTTATGAGATCGGGCGTTCCACCGGGGCGCCTACATCAGCACCGCGGACGAAATCCTGATCTTCCGGTCCTCTGTCGAAAGTTGCCGACCACATCGCAGCCACCCGCCACCGCGCCCGTAGGAAGAAGGGCTGGAAGGATGGAAGGTCTGTGCGGGGGGCGGTGGATGGGGTCGATCAGGCGGCGCCAAGTCCTCGGGAACGGCGTCGCCGCTTGCTATGAGAACCGGGCTACAGTTCGGGTATGAGCGCAGACCGCCCTGATGAACAGTTCGCTCTGGCCGTCGTCGGCCGTGTCCTGGGCCTCTCGGTCGAGGAATACGATGTCGATGGCCGCCAGGGCGCAGTGGATGCGCTTTTGCACTACCCGGACGGTCGCGTCGCCGCGCTGGAGATCTCATCTCTCGGCCCTGCTGACGAGGCTCGCATCATGAACGTCCTCGACCGGCACGGGTACAAGCGCTCGGTACCCGGCCTGTCGGGTTCCTGGATCACCCAAGTGCCACGCGACTTCCACCCCGGCAATCTCCGGCTCCTAGATGAGGTGCTGCGACATTGCGAGAACCTCGGTCTGACGAACCTTCGGCAAGCCGAGAACACCAGCCCCGCCGCCGAGGAGTTGCTCGACCTCGGGGTCCGGGCCACCACCACCACCAGCAAGCCAGCCACCGGCGATGCGACCGTGTGGGTGGTCACCGCCCCGGTTGGCGGTTTCGTCGACACCGGAGGCCTGGAGTTGCCACGGCAGGTGGACACTGCACTTCTCGACGAGAAGATGCAGGGCAAGATCGACAAACTCGCAGCATCCGGCTGCGAAGAACGTCATCTGTTCCTCTCCGTCCGCCCCCAGGCGCTCACTTTCGCCGCGTACGACAACCTGTCCTTCGGCGGCAAATTGTCAAGCGAACCACCGCAACTCCCGAGTGGCCTCAGTCAGCTCTGGCTGGCGAGTGGCTGGCAGCAGGGCGGCGTCGTGCGAGCCATCGCCGGTCGGCAGTGGCGGCGAGAGCACCCGTTCGACTGACTTTGTGAGGGTGTTTGCCGAGTACGTGTCGGACCGCAAGTCTCAATCTTGAACCTGTTAGAGCGCACCACCCGGTTCGGCACGCTCCAACGGGGTCTCCATGGCCTGCTCGCGCGGAAGACGGCGACCTCGCCCGAGTTCCCCCGCGGGTCGGTGACCTGGGCCCAAGGCAGCGAGATGGCCGCGCACGTCTCGTTCACCATCACCACTTGCAAGTCGCCCCCGGCGCCAATCTCTAGACCGTTCACTCGGCGCCGCTCGCGCTGCGGAGCGCTCTTCTTGGTCTGCGTACCCCTACCCACGAGCACTTCCGGAAAGCAAGTAATCAGGCACTCAACGCTGTATCCGGCTCATGGCCACACCTCTGGCCTGCATAAACCCTAAATTGTCAGACCCAGCTACTACGTTGCGCGCATGATCGAACCCGTAGTGTCATGGGCCGACGGACCCATCATCGCGATGGACTTGGAGACGACAGACGTCGACCCGCGCAGGGACCGGATGGTGACCGCCGCCATCGTGACCATCACACCAGGCGGACCAGGAACGCGACCTGAGGTCAATACCCGCACCTGGTTGGCTGATCCGGGCGTCGAGATTCCGACCGACGCCACCGCCATCCATGGCATCACCACCGAGATGGCCCGTCTCAGAGGCCGATCCTCCGTCGAGGTGATCGACGAATTGGCCGCCGTGCTAGCCGAGGTATGGACACCCGTAACGCCGCTGTGCGCGTTCAACGCCGCGTTCGACCTGACGATGCTCGATGCCGAACTTCAGCGGCACCACCGCCGCAGCCTGGTGCTCAGTGGTCCCGTGATCGATCCGCTGTGCATCGACCGCCAACTCGATCCCCGACGCGAGGGCAAGCGCACCCTGGCTGCGGTGTGCGACCACTACCAGGTACGGCTCGAGGACGCCCACACCAGCGCGGGAGACGCGATCGCCGTAGCACGTCTGGCCTGGCGGATGGCTAGGGTGTACCCCCACGACGTGGGACGAGTCGCTCCGCACGTCCTACACAGCCACCAGGCCCGCTGGTATCGCGACAGCGAGGTCGCGTATGCCGACAAACTCGAGCGACGCGCCGCAGGGTCGGCAGCCCGAGGCGATGGCGCCGGTGCTGAGCGGCATCGGGCCCGTGCGGTCGACGTCCGAGCGGGTGCCCGGTTCTGGCCGTTGTTGCCCGAGACGAAGGCCCGCCTGGAGAGCACCCGCCGTCGGTTGCCGCCTCGACCCGGTGGCGTGACGAACTCGCACGCCTCCTGGACACCAGACCAGGACGCCGCACTGAGTGACGAGTGGTTGTCCGCCGACCCTACGGACGTGGCCGAGACACGGCGCATGCAGATCGCGACTCGCTACGGACGCACTCCAGGAGCGATCCGGCAGCGTCTGCTGCGGCTGCGGTGTGATCCTGAACTGCCGGGCTGTACCTGCGACGAAGAGCGTGCCGCCGAGTTGAAGCGCACCTACGACGCGGAGTACGGCCGGTAGCTGATCACCTTCGGTCCCCGCCGCCCACGGTTCAGCTACCGGCAGCCTCGGCGCCGGAGTGGTCCCCAACATCCCCAAGGACGAGCACCACGAACTCCGGCCCCGCACCAGAGGGTTCATTAACCTCGAGCCCTCGACGCAAGAGTGGTCTGCCCATCGTTCCATCCCCAGCTTTCAGATGCGTCGGACAGTCGATGGTGAAGCGCCCGATCATCGCTTGAGGGCGCCGTGAGGTAGTGGAGTGTCCGAGGGAAACTGACCCAGATCCCCAACATGGTGTATGCCGCTGACCTGCAGCTTCCTTAAACGTCCCATGCCCACCATGTGCGACGGACGAACCGGGGGAACTGGTCGCCCACGTTGACCTACGCCCGGAGCACAATTCTCATGAACAGGATCAACGGCTCCAGATGAGCACACGACTCAAGGAGTCCACCCGAGAGTGGCGAAGGCGGTTCCGGTGGCATACGCGCGTATGCCCGCCAGCGGGTAGGGGATGACGTTGTCGGGGAGGTCGTCGAGGGGGAACCAGTCGAGTCCCGCGCATTTGTCGGGTTCCTGGTTGGTGGGTGTGCCTGTCCAGCGGTGGGTGTGGAAGAAGACCCCGAGGCGGGGGGTGGGTCCTGAGTCTGCGACGTGCAGGACTGTGGTGTGTTCGAGGTCGTCGGGGTTGATGGTGACGCCGACCTCTTCGCGGGCTTCTCGTGCTGCCCCGGCGGGGAGGGATTCGTGGGGGTCGAGCTTGCCGGAGGGCAGGTGCCACATCCCGTCGCCGTAGGTGCCGCGGCGTCGGGTGAGCAGTACGTGGTCGTCGCGGAGCAGGAGGACGTGGACATCGATCACGGTGTGCTGGTCGGCCATGTCCGCCTTGCTCCTGGTCGTGTGTCGTGGTGTTCGGCAGGCTACTCGACCTGTGGGAGGCCCTGTCGGTTGGTGAGCAGGGCCTCGATGCCCTCGGTGATCGCTGCGGCGACATCGGGGGTTGGGGTGTGGGTGGTGTCGATGCGCAGGACGGGGATGCGGCGGGTGAGGAGCCAGATGGTGGCCTGGTCGTAGAGGGTGATCTCTTCGGCGGTGGACTCGGCGCCTTGGTGAAAGCGGCTGTGGGCGCCGCGGGCTTGGACTCTGGCCGCGGCGGTGTCGGGTTCGACGGTGAGCAGGACGGCGAGGTCGGGAGGGGTGACGTGGGCGTTGATGGCCTCGAGGAAGTCCAGGGGCACGCCGTCCATGCGTTGCAGGACCAGGGTGGAGGGCAGGTAGCGGTCGCAGAGCACGATGTGGCCGCTCTCGCGCCGTGGGAGCAGTTCGGTGTCGAGGTGGTGGTAGCGGTCGGCGGCGACGAGACAGGCCAGGGCGTACTCGTGCAGCGAGTCCGCTGCTGCTCGGGCGAGCTTGCCGAGGGGGCTGTGGGAGGGCTCGGTGGTGGTGTGGACCAGGTGTCCGCGCCGGGTCAGGTGGTGGCCGAGGTGGTCGACCAGGGTGGTCTTGCCCGCTCCGGCGGGTCCGTCGATGCTGACCAGCAGTCCCGGTTCGGTGCTCATCGCGTACCTGCTTTGCGGTCGTGCTGGGCGCGGGTCAGTTCCAGCAGGCGGGTGCGCACGTGTTCGATGGGGGCGTCGCTGAGTTGGAGGTTGACCGAGAAGTTGAACTCGTCGCGTTCGCGCATGGACTCCTCTGTGCCGTCGGCGGTGAGGTCGACGGCGGTGTAGTCGAGGAGTTGGTCGGCGGTGTAGCGGCCGGTGGAGGTGAGGCGGTGCCAGTCGGGGGTGCCGGGGTAGGGGCGGTACTCGAAGGCCGAGGCGCGGAAGGTGCCGTCCAGGTCGTCGGTGGTGTCCCACAGGCGGTGGACGAGTGCGACGGTGGCGTCGATCTCGGCGGTGGTCTCGGTGGGCAGGCCGAGGATGAAGTAGCCCTTGACGTTGATGCCGCGCTCGGTCAGGCGCCGCACGACCTGCAGGGTGGTGTCGGGGTCGATGCGCTTGTCGATGAGGCTGAGCACGCGTTCGCTGCCGGACTCGATCCCGAGTGCGACCTCGCGCAGTCCGTTGGCGCGCAGGGTGTCGAGGATGTGGTCGGGTTCGCGGTGCAGGATGTTGATCCGCCCGGTGGCATCCCACGCGGCCCAGTCCCCGACCTTCTCCTCGGTGAACGCGTCGGCCATGGTGCGGATGACCTTGCGGGCGCCGAGGAACAGGTCGTCGACGAACCGGAACGCGCTCACCCCGTGGGCGTCGCGGAGCTGGTGCATCTCGGCGAGGATGTTGCCCGGGGTGCGGGTGCGGATGGTGATGTCGGGGTTGGCGCTGACCGCGGCGCCGCAGAAGGAGCAGTCGTAGGGGCAGCCGCGGGCTCCGACCATGTTCGCCTCCTGTCTGCCCTGGTCGGGGCGGGGGTCTTGGGTGAGGAAGCGGCGGTCGACGAACGGCAGGGCGTTGATGTCGGGGGCGAGCAGGTGACCGGTGCCGGGCACGCCGCCGGTGACGGGCGTATGGGTGATGGGGTCGAGCCACATCACCCCGGGCAGACCCGTGCGGTCGCGGTGATCGTGGAGCAGGCGTTCCACCCGGGTCTCGCCCTCGCCCAGCACGAGTGCCTCGCAGCGGGCCATGCGCGGGTCGGTGAGGATGCGGGCGGGCAGGGCCTTGGCCTGATGCCCGCCCAGCAACAGCTTGACGCCGGGGTCGAGGGCCGCGGCGAGGTGGGCGCTGATCTCGTAGGTCGGGGCCAGCAGGTTGAGCCCGACCCACCGCGGCGCGACGGCGTTGACCACGGCGGCGGTGTGGGCGATTCCGAGGCCGTGGGCTTCTGCGTCGAGGACTCCGACGTTGAACCCCGCCTCTGCGGCGACGGTGGCGATGTAGGCCATCCCCAGCACGGGCAGGGTGAAGTCGTTGACCCGCGGGCGCAGCGCGTAGTCGCGCAGCGGGGCGTTGACGAACACGATGTCGACCGACCGCGCCGGATCGATCCCGGCGATGTGGTCGAACAGAGTGTTGAAAGAGGGATTAGACGGCGCCCCCAGTTGCATGGCGAACTCCCCAAGACAAGGTCAGCAAGGTCAGATCGGACAGGTGGTTGCCGGTCATCGAGGCCCACTTGGCGGCGAACGTCTTCTCGTCGCCGGGCCAGTCGACCGAGGGTGCGAGCCGGGCCGCCCAAGTGCGCACGGCCAGGTCCGAGTACGGGTAGAGGTCGAAGCGGTTGGTGTGGTCGGCGACCGCCGCACGCGCTGTCCACGGGCCGATGCGGGAGATCGTGCACAGCGTGGTGACCAGGTCGTCGGGAGGCAGCTCCGCCCATTCGGGCCCGCTCTTGGTGAGCGCCTCGGCCGCGGCGCGCAGCGCGGTGCGGAAGAAGGTCATGCGTAGCTCGGCGAAGTCCTCGTCCGACAACGCCAACACCACCTCCGGCCGGGGAAACGCCCAAGCGGTCCCCGCCGTGGTGTGCACGGGCACACCGTGGGTCTCGCAGAAGGCGCGGTGCAGCTTGCGGGCCTGTGCGGCCTTGATGACCTGCCGCACGGCCGCGGTGCCTACCGCCTCCCACAGATCCACGGTGCGCACCCGGGCCACCGGCCCGGCAGCCCGCAGCGGACCGGTCAGGACCGGGTCGCCTTCGACGACATCCGGGTCCACGACGTCGACCACCACCGCGTCCCCGTCAGGGACATGTGCGACGGGGACCACGACGCCGGCTGGGCCGTCGGGGGTGTGCACCGCACGCACCCACGTGGTCGCCTCGATCGGCGATGGCCGCCAAGCCGGGTGATCGGTCATCAAGGTTACTGTGGTCACCGGGGGTCCTCTCGACGCTGAAGTTCGCCGCATTCTTCTCGTCCTTCAATGGTCTCGAACAGGTGACCCGTGGCGGCCCGTCATGAGCAAGCCAGCCGCGAACTTGGAGTACGCTGGATCACCTCGACCAGATCGTGTGCCAGGTCGAGCTGTTACTCCGGAAAGGGCAACCGGTGCCCACCCGGCTCGCGATGTGGCTCCCGTTGTCCACCGCCTGTCCCGGGCCCGCAGGCCGATGCCTTCGCTGGGACCGGTCAGCCCAAGCCCGCGGCCACCACGGTTACCAGCCTGAACCGAGACTGGTTTCTGTGGTCCAGGTTCATTTACGTACGCGAGTAAGACTTTGGGCGCATCTTGGTTGATCGCGTGCTCATCGGGGTTGTTTGTGGGCGGTGAGGCAGGCAATTGTCTTCGCTGCGTTGTCGGTGGTGATCAGGTGCCAGGGTGCGGGGAGGTCGCCGGGGTTGGCCAGGTCGGCGATCGCGGTGTGTGGGTTGTTGTAGACGTTGATCCAGAGCCGGTCGGTGTGGTGTTGGTGTCGGGCGGCCACGGTGGTCGGGTTGTGGTTGAGGAAGATGAGAAGGACGTCGCGGTGGTCGGGGTGATCGCGCAGGGCGTCGATGTGGGTGGGTGTGGTGAGGACGGTCCAGGGGCCGGTGGCGGCGAGTGCGTCGAGGATCTTGTCCTGGTTCATAGGAGTTCCTGGATTCGGGCGCCGGTGTCTTTGGGGGACAGTGCGGTTGTGAGAAAAGCGTCGGCACTGGTGATGTAGGGGGCGGCGTCGTGGCGTTCGAGGATGAGGGTGTGGTGGTCGAGTTCGACGATGGCGATGGGTTGGGTGTGTGGGGTGCGTAGGGCGTGGAAGGGTTGGGCGGGGGTGGGTCCGGTGTCGGGGATCAAGCGCAGGTAGTGGCGGTGGGCTAGCTGGCGCAGGTGGTGTTTATCGGGGTTGTGTAGTGCGCTGGCAGGGAAGCAGTGGGTTGTGCTACGGCGTGGGGTGGTGGGGGCGGGGAGGGTGGGGGTGTAGGTGGTGACCTGTTCGGCGATGGCGAGCAAGTTGATGACGATGGCGTCGGTGTCGGGGGATGGGGCAAGGATCCAGGGTGTGGTGGTGAGGTCGCTGGCGTCGGTGGCGAGGGAGTAGAGGTAGTGGCGGCGCTCGGCGGGGATGTCGAGGGCGGCGCAGAGCCCGCCGATCTGGAGGGGGTCGGGGACGCGGCGGCCGAGCATGAACCGGTTGACCATGGAGGCGGACGTGCCGAGCTGGGTGGCCAGTTCCCGGGTGGTGATGCCGCCTCTGTCTCGGGCGTGGTCGAGTTCGCGCGACAGAAGAAGGGCTCTGACGTTTTTGGGGCGGAAATCCTGTTTGGACTTGTCTGGTGTGGGTGTTGTGGTTTGCATGGTTCCTGGTCTGGTCTGGTCGGTGGTTGGGCTTGGCGTGTGGGGTGGGGTGGGGTGGCGGGAGCCGGGGCGGGGAATGCTCCCGCCACCCCGTGGTGGCGGTGGGCCCGCGCGGGGTCGGCGTCCCTGGGGCATGGGGGCGACGCGGTCCGTGCGGGTGCCGCCTGGTCAGTGGTGTCGGTCGTGGTCGTCGGCGATGCGCAGGATCAGTCGGGTGCTGGTGGTCTCGTCGTCGGCGGCGGCGAGGAGGGTGTCGATGCGGTAGGTGATGTGGTGGTCCTCGGCCAGGACCTCAGGGGTGCCGGTGCGCACGGCCGGTGGTCGGTGGGGGAGGTGGTAGGCGGTGAACGCCTCGATCGGTGGGTAGGGGCGGTGGGGTGGGATGACGCGCACGCTGGCGCCCGCCGAGGTGGCGACCAGCGCGAGGTGTCGAAGCTGCACGGCCATCGCCTGGTGACCACCGACCGGCCTGTGCAGGACGGTCGCGTCGAGGATGATCAGCCGCAGCGGGCCGCTGGGGTCGTCGAGGCGGGGTGAAGCGGACGTGGCGGGTGCGCGCAGCGCCGATGCGTAGGTGGCTGTTCGGACCGAGGGCGGCATGGTGGTGGCACTGAACTCGGTGATTGCGGTCGAGGAGGTCTCGAGCACGTGCACCACGTCCTCATGGGCGGCCATCCACCGGGCCCCGGCCGGGTCCTGCGCCTGCCGCAACAGCAAGCGGGTCGCCCGACGCTTGGCGTTGGGGTCGGCGGTGTAGGTGGTCAGCGCGGCGCCGACCTCGTGGTCGGTGAAGGGGCGCAGCCCGTTCTCCGAACGGTTGAGGGTCGCGCTGGACACCCCCAGTCGCAGGGCGGCGTCGCGGGTCGAGAGCCCCGCGTGGTGTCGTTGGCGGGTGAGTTCACGGCCGAGCAGCCAGGTGGCCAACGAGACGGTCATCGGGTGGCCGCCCGGGTCAGGAGGGTGCGGATGGTGGGCAGGCTCGCGCGGGCGAACATGGTCAGGGCGTCGGTGTCGGCCCATGCCAGGCTGGTGGGCTTGGGAAGGGTGAGTGTGAACGGGCGCGGGCCTTCGATCACCTTCCCCGGCCACTCCCGCTCGACGAACACATAGGCTCGGCGTTGCTCGAGGCACACCCCGGTGAACACCGCGATGTGGGTGTCGCCCTTGGCCAGGCGGAAGGTGAACCCGCCCTCGAAGACCCGCGTGCACGCCTTCGCCCCCACCTGCGCGCTGGGGGTCACCACGGCCGTCACCGGCGCACCTGCCTCGGCCATGCCGGGCCCTGCGGGTACAACGCCGACACCACATGGATTGCGCACACCGGGCACAACTCCAACCCGGCGGGCCGCTCCCCACCCACCAGGTCGACCGGCACACCACAGGCCGCGTACACCCAGTCGTCGCTGTCGGCCGGGGGCGCTGCGGGCAACGCGTGGGCCTGCTCAGGCAACCAGGAGTTCGACCCCCACCACACCTCGCCCGGCCAAGCGGGAGCGGACTGCTTGCGCTGGGCGGGAACGGCTTTCAACGACGCGCCCGGCACGCGGCGCGGGAACGGGCTGGGGCGCCCGTCCCCGGCCTCCAGGTCACCCGAGAACACGATCGTGTCCGGCGGCGCGAACGACCGATCGACCGACATCGCTCACCACCCCCCGCCACACGCGCGCCGGGCGGCACCCACCACCGCGCCCCAACCCGGCAGTTCGCCACCGGGAGCCGGGGCCTGAACCCACGGCGCGGCACCCGGCCCGGGGACCAGGATCGTCGACCCCGCAGGCGCCCAGGTCACACCGAACAACGCCAGATCCGCCACCGTGCTGTCCCGCAGTCGCATGCGCGGACCGGTCAGAAAGGTCCAGGTACCCGCGGCCGGGGTCGAGAGGATCGGGGGGCGGAGCATCACCAATCCCAACCGGTGGTTGACCTCCGCGCCGAAACCGGCGGGCATGGACAGTGCGTCCAGGCGCTGCCCCAACGGCACTCGCCAGCCGTCGGTCTCTTCGCCCCAGGCACCGGGCATGTGGTTGTCGAAAAACTGGGACACAGCGTCGGTATCGATCGACTGGTCCTGGTCGGGCCTTGGTGGTGCTGCGATCGCCATGGTGACTTCCCCTGGTTCGACGAATAAGACATGTCGAAACGGCTTGCGCTGAAACCATCAGCGCCGATTGCGGACATAGACAACCGTCCGGACACCGGTGGCGACCAGGGCATATTCAAGGCAGGAACCAGGCATGGATACGGCATGCGTGCCGCCTGCCAGGGAATTCTCGTGAAGTGTGAAATGAATAATCGCGTGTCATTCACCCATTCGGTGTATGACTCCGATCGGGATAACCGCGTGGCATTGGGCTATCGTCATCCCGCCAAGAGAATAGGCGCAATCGCCTGGAACGTCACCCGCTCCACGTGGGGGGTGAGTCGGGGAGAGGGAGGATGGGTCGTGGGGGTGCGGCGGGAGGCGTTCACGCGGAAGCGGGAGAGCGCGGGGTTCACGCAGGAGTCGTTCGCGGCCGCCCTGGGGGTGGAGTTCTCGACGGTCGGCCGTTGGGAGCGCGGCGACGTGACCCCGGCTCCACACCGTCGCGGACGGATCGCCTCGGTCCTCGGGATCACCCTGGATGAGCTCGATGACCTGCTTACCCCGCCTCGCCCCAGTACGGGCATGTCGGTGCCCGCGGATCCTGAGGCGAGCCAGGCGGAGTGGTTGCGTGTGCGCGATCAGGGGGGTGCCCGGGGCAGGGAGCTGTCGGAGTTGGCCGCCTGGCTCTACGACGAGCATGCCCGGGGTCCTGGCGGGCACGTGCTGACCGGGCCCGGATGGCTCCTGGACACGCCCGTCCCGCTCGACGAGGTCCGGATCGAACTGGTCGACGACACCCCGCCGGTCCCGGACCTGTCGGTGCCGCTGGACCACGTGCTGCCCTTGACCTCCCGGGGGGAGCGTTACTCCTCCTACAGCCGCGCCGTGCGGGACCTGGTCCGCCCCCGGCTGATGGAAAACCGCATCAGCTACCGGCTGCTCGACGTCGACCCCGGGCCGCCGTTGACCATGCGATTCGGCACGACGACCTTCTTCGAGGTCTTCGACCGCAAGCAGTACCTGGCCCACGAGTTCAAAGGTGCCGCCTTGCGCGCCGGCGGCCAAGTGCCGGCTCTGGCCGCTCTTCCTCTTCGAGCCGCGATCGTCGACCCGTTCGATCTGACCGGACGGCCGGTGTCGCCGAGCATCAGCACCCTGACCATTCGCCGCGACCCGATAGGCGGGCACCGGTTCACCATGCACCAACGCGACCCCAAAGCCGTTGCCACAGGCGGGGGGATGTGCACGGTCATGCCCGCGGGCGAGTTCCAGCCCTCCACCATGGCCCCGGCGACGCTACGACACGACTTCTCCCTGTGGCGCAACATCATGCGCGAATACTCCGAGGAATACCTCGGCAACCCCGAGCACGACGGCGCCAGCCCGCACATCATCGACTACGGCGCCGAGGAGCCGTTCGCCTCCTTCGAACGAGCCAAAGCACTCGGTGGTTTCCGACTGTGGCACTACGGCCTCGTCGTCGACGCGCTGACCCTCGGCCCCAGTCAACGCACCGTCGCCGTCATCGACCACGACGTCTACGACACCCTGTTCGCCGACGCTGTCCAGACCAACGACGAAGGCCACCGAGTCGGCCACGGTGGCCGCACCGACATCCCCTTCACCGCAGAGGCCATCGACCGACTCGCCCCACGCCTGACCGCCAGCTCCTACACCGGCCTACGCCTGGCATGGCGAGACCGCAACCTCCTTCTCGACTAACGCCGGGGTCGATGCCAGGAGTTGGTGATGTCCCCTTGACGGAGGATTCGCAACCGTTGCCACAACTCCTCGGAGAACGGGCAGGCCCTCCCAGTGGCGCAGGTCGTGCCCGGAGGCGGTCGCGAAGTTCAGTGGTCGCGGCCGAGGAGAATGTGGGGGTAGCCGCGGTTGACGGGCTCTCCCAGCTCAACCTCGAGGGAGGCGATGAACTGCTGAAGCCTGGCCGTGGCCTCCTCGACGGTGGCGGCGTCGGCTTTGAACTCGAACTCGACGAAGTCGCCCGCGTCGACGACGTGGTCGAAGACGATCTCGACGTCGGGCAGCCTCCACTCTTCGCGGGTCTTGTCGACGGTGACCAGGGGGCGGAAGTCGAGAGCCTCGAGCATGAGGCGGATGGCTTCGACGTCGTCGACTGCGGTTTCGTACTCGTCGGCGTGGGTCTTGACGAGTTCGTCGACGGGGTGCCAGCGCTTGAAGTTGACCGAGGAACCGCGACTCTCGGTGCGTACCCGTAGCCAGTCGGAGATGACCTCGGGTGCGGTGAAGTCGCGATGGGGGGCGTTGTAGTAAGCGTCGACCTGGCGGGTGGGTTCGTTGGGGGTGGCGCCGAGGCTGGTCAGCTTCGCCTTGAGGGCGGCGGGGTCGGTGAGGGCGAACTTCTTCTCAACCTCGATGTAGCGCATGGTCAATGGTCCTTTCGTCGGTGTCGAGCAGGGTGGTGACGGCCGCGGCCTCGACGGGGTCGAGGATATGGTCGGCTGCGGTGAGGGTGGTGGTGATCTGCTTGGCGTCGCGGAACCCGACCAGGACCACGGAGTCCGGGGCGTGGTGCAGGACGTGGCTGAGGGCGACGCGGGTCAAGACGGCGGGGTCGTTCCCGAAGCGAATGCGCAGCGGGGCCAGGCGCCGGTCAAGTTCGGCGAGTGCGGCAGGCTGGAAGGCGGGGTCGCGGCTGCGGTGGTCGTTGCTGCTGTAAGCGCGGGGCGGTGCTGCGGGGTCGCGCAATATCAGGCCTTGGGCGAGGGCCTGTTTGACGAGCACGCCTACCTCACGGTGGCGGGCGAAAGCGAAGATGTCGGTCTCCTGCGGGAGGTGGCGAGGGCTGAGCAGGTTGTACCGCACGGACACGACGTCGGGCTGGATCTGGTCGAACAGGTGCAGCCAGCGGGCTGTGGCGGCTGCCCTCGGTCCGTCGCCGTGGGCCCACTCCTGGGCGAAGTGATGGGGTGCGCGCAGCCCGACGGCGCGGATCATGCCCCGCTCTCGCAGCTTCCGCAGCGCGGCCACCGCTCCGGGCAAGTACTCGTTGTCGGGGCCGAAGTCGGTGCTGTGGAGGTAGTAGAGGTCGAGGTGGTCGGTGCGCAGGTTGTGCAGGGTGGTGTCGAACTGGTGGTGGATCTGCGCGGGGTGGTACGGGTGCTCAGCGGTCCCCGCGAAGTACCCGACCTTGCTGGAGAGCACCACACCGTCGCGCCCGACCTCCGCGACGAGACGGCCCAAAAGGCGCTCGGAGCGGCCCAGGCCGTAGACGTCGGCGGTGTCGAACAGAGTCACCCCGAGTTCGTGGGCGCGTATGAGCCCGGCGTAGGCGCGCTCCGGGTCGACGTCGTCCCAGCCGATCGGGGTGCCCCGGTTGGTGGTGGGACCGCCGATGGCCCAGCAGCCCGCACCGATGACGGAAACCTCCTGACTCAGGCCGGGCAGCAGCCGGTACCGCATCAGCTTCCTTCTCGGTCGTAGGTGCCGGGCGTCAGGTGCTGCACGGGTCGGCAGTGTTGATCAGCCGCCACTCGGTGGGCTTGAGCCAGCGGCGGTGCTCCCGGGCGAGGGTGTCCCGGAGGACGGCAGGCAAGGTCGCGGTGACCTCACCGAGTGCTGGGTCGAGGTCGCCGCGCAACTCGGCTAGCAGCGCGTCCGCCAGGATTGCGAGCCGGCTGTGCAGCTCGGCGGCCCGGTCCGGCGCGGGATCGACGGTGGCCAAGGTCGCGGTGTCGACCATGGCACCGAGCAGCCGGTACGCCGCGGTCTTGATGGTGCGCCGCAGCCCGCGAACCAGGTCGTGGGGTAGGCCGTCGAGGACCTTCTCCAGGCTCTTGAGGGTGTAGTCGAGGGCGAAGTTGCGGTCGATCCACAGCTGCGCCCAGTGCGACACGACTCCGATGCGCCAATCGGCGAAGTGGGCCTGGACCCGGCCCATCGAAGGGTCCACCTCGCCGGTGAGCCCTGCGGCTTCGGCCTGGCGGGTGTAGGCGGCGCCGGTCAGGCACTCCATCGACACCAGCATGTAGGAGATGCCGGTGTAGAAGGGCTGCCCGGTGGTGTGCGCGGCGACCCAGTCCTCGTCGCGGACCCCGTCGACGACCTCCTCGACGCTCATCCCGGGCTGGGACCGCAACAGTAGGTCCGTGCGGCCCTGGAAGGCGTGGGTCTGGTGCAGCTCGTCGAGGGTCATGAGCTGGTCGAAGGTGATGTAGGTGAACCTCGGGGGCACGCCAAGGGCGGTGAGGGTGCGGATGGCCAGTGCGTTCTGGGTGCCGGTGGTGTCCTTGTTGAACCGCTCCAGGATGGAAGTCACCCCCGACTCCACCCCGAACAGGCACCGCCGTAGCCCGCGCTCGACCAGTCCCCGCCACAGTCGTGCCCGCTCGACGTGCCAGGCCCGGTCGTGGTCCAAGCGCACGGCCTGGTCGATCCGGCACGAGGTCTCCCATGCGAACCCGGCCTCATGCAGGGTGTCCGCGACTGTCAGCGCCCGGGTCACCGCGTCCGGTCCCCGGCCAACGAACTCCTCGTCAACCAGGTAGAGGGTCCGGCTCACCTGGGGGTGGCGGTCAGCCACCGCCCCGATCTCGCGCAGCAGCCACGGCAGTGCCTCGGGTTCCGCGCCCGCCCACTGACCTTTGTGGCCGCGCGGGCAGAACGAGCAGTAGTTCGTGCACCCGCGGCTCGACTCGAGCTGTGCGACCCCGCCCGCGGCGAAGGTGGCGTCGAGCAGATCCAGTTCTGGCCACATGTCGGTCTGTGTCCGGTTTGCCACCACTGCGGTGCGGCGAGGCCCGATCGATATAGTGCCCTCGCCGCGCGCGGCGCCGGTGTAACCAGCGCCGCGAACGTGCTGCACCGCGATGTCGTCGTGCCAGTGGGCCATGACGTCGGCGATCGTCGGTTCGCCGGCGCCCCGCCCGATGATCAGTTTCGGGTAGCGCTCGAGCAACATGCGCTCGTTGCGCACCGTCAGGCTGCCCCCGGCAACGATCAGGGGTGGGTTGGATGTCGCTGTCACCGCGTTGAGCAGCTGGATCATCAGGTCGTGCTGCCCGAACGTCGCCGAGATCCCGACGATGTCGACCTCGCCGTCGCAGGCGCGGGCAACGAGGTCGTCGAGGGCCGTGTCCAACTACATGTCCAGCAGCTCCACCTGACCCAGCAGTGTCGCTCGCGCGGCCCGCGCCAGGTCGGAGATCGCCAGCGGGAACCGGGGCAGGGGGAAGTTCTCCGGGTGGTAGAGCGAGGCCAGCAGTATGCGCGGCCGTGTCAGTCGGAACCTGCCCTCACTGGTGATGCGCACTTGCGACAGCCAGCCGTGTGGGTTGTCGAAGACCATCTCCTTCTCCACCCAGTCGGGCCAGGTTCGGGTGTTGTGCGGCTGCCCGGACAGATCGGCGGCCGTCCACGCCCCACCCGTCTCGTGCTCGATCAACACCAAGCGCCGGTCCAGCGTCCCGGTCACCACCACTTCCCCGGAGCCCGTGCTTTCGCGCACCGCGGCCAAGACCAGGTCGGGCTGCATGAATGGCGCCCTCCACACCTGCGCCGCTGTGGAAGGGACCTCACCGGTCGCGTGCGTGATCGCTTGGACCAGCAGATCACGCGGTGACACACGCACATCACGCATCGAAGGCCTCCGCACTGGGGTAGGGACGGCCACCACGACGGGAGATGTCCGCTTGGCCGTTTCGGAGAGAGCCGGTTCGACCCTCACGTTGGTTCTCTCAGCCAACTTCCGGCGATGCCCGACGCCCAGGGCATTTCCCGTTCAGCTAGCGCGCACAAGAGGGGAGTCGTGCTTCTGACCTGCTAGAAGGCCACTTCACGTGTGGTAGTCCGAACGGGTGGAGGTGGGTGTGCAGCCGGGGTGCCTCGTCGGGGGCCGGCTATTGTGGCGTGCACCCAGCAATCAGCTTCAATCGGTCAAGGAGGGGTGGCGATGGGGACTAAACGGAGCCGCTTGGCCGAGCGGCGCAAGGCGCTGGGGTTGAGCCAGGAGAAGCTGGCGGAGCTTGTCGGTGTGGATACCTCGACGATTCGGCGGTGGGAAAAGGGAACTGTGACCCCGCAGCCTTGGCTACGCGACAAGATCGCGCGTCAGCTGCAAATACCGCTAGAAGAGCTACACGAGCTGCTCACCACGGGCGTGGGCTCCCACGACACCCGCGCCGAAGCGACCGCGTCCCGTCCCGTCCCCACCAGCGTGTTGCTGCCGCTGATCGTCGATGGGCGGACAGTTTTGGTCCCGGTCGACCCGCACGCCCTTCCGCATACCGGCCCGAACTCCGGTCCCGACGACGAGAGCATCGCGCGCTCGACGAACGACTTCGCAGAACAGGACGTGATGAGTTCCCTTGACCGGCGCTCGATGCTCAAGTACGGCTTGGCGGTAAGCGCACTTCCCGCACTCGGACCCGAACACGACGACCAGGTCACCGCGGCCATGACCGATGCCCGGCGCTACCTCGACCACGGGGTCGTCGACCACCTCCGCAGCCAGCTCGATCTCGTCAAGGCCGACGACGGCACGCTCGGACCCGCCTCGACCACCCCCATCGTGCTCGGCGTCCTCGCCGCCGTGGAAGACCACGCTCGCGATGTCAAACCCGATGTTCGCCGCGCGCTGCTCGAACTCGGCGCCGACGCCGCCGAGTTCGCGGGCTTTCTCAACAGAGACGCCCGGAACCTGTCCGACGCCCTCTACTGGCACGACCGCGCCATGGAGTGGGCCCAGGCAGCGGGCAACCTCCCTATGCAGGGCTACATACTGCTCAAGAAGGCCCAACTGTCCTACGACGACCGGGAACCGGCCCGTATGCTGACCCTCACCCAGGCAGCACGCCAGGGCCCCTGGCAACTCCCGCGCCGGGTACAGGCTGAAGCCGCGCAACAGCAGGCCCGAGCCGAGGCCATGCTCGGTGCCCGGATCGACGAGGTCGAGCGGCAACTCGACCAAGCCCGTTCGCTGCTCTCCGCCGACCACGGTGCCGACGAGTCCCCGCTGAGCACCCACTACGGGCCCCTGTTGTTGACCATGCAAACCGCTTTGGCCTATTCGGAAGCAGGAAACCCCTGCAAAGCG
Organism: Actinokineospora pegani; assembly: GCF_009745975.1. Lineage (GTDB taxonomy): Bacteria > Actinomycetota > Actinomycetes > Mycobacteriales > Pseudonocardiaceae > Actinokineospora > Actinokineospora pegani. The sequence continues at coordinate 22,573 of NZ_WHOL01000104.1, forward strand.
GTCGAAGTCTACGACCGCGAGCTGACAGAGCAACGCTTCTCGCCTCGCGACTACGGATTCTTCCTGTCACTCAAAGCCGGATCACTCGCCCTCGCGGGCGAACCAGACGAAGCCGCCAGGGTCGGCCTCGACTCCGCGGCCCGTGCGACACGAACGGGATCCGATCGCACTTTCAATGAACTCGCTCGCGTAGTGGCGAGTCTCAAACCCTGGCAGCACCGGCCGGCAGTCCGCGATCTGGCCCGCGCGGTACCCACCTGACTCGCGACCGCTAAGCCCTCACCCACTCGGCCACCGCACGAATCACCTGTGCCTGCCACGCCTGCGTCTGCGGCTGCACGTACCCGGGGTCGTCAGGGACCGCCACACCGTGCTGGGCGCCTTCCAGTTCGAGCAGTTGACGGGCGCACCTCAGCCGCTCGACGGCTCGCCGCGACGACTCCACCGGGATGAAGGTGTCCGACGTGCCGTGCACCACCAACGTCGGCGCGACGATCTCCTCCAGCACATCCGTCGGTCGTAGCCAGAACACCTCGTTGAGCAGCGATCGCCCCAGCTCGAACGTCGGGCTATGGCTCACATAGCCCTGTTCCACCAGTTGACGCCCGCTCACCTCGTCGATGACATCGTGCTCCCACGCCTCCTTGTCATCGATGAATCGCTTCTTGTAGTCCAGCAGCGGGTTAATTAAAATCAGCCTGGAAACGTCATCCGGGCGCTTGGCCGTGTAATAGGCACACAGGCCACCCGAGAAACTGGCCCCCAACAGCGAGGTGGGAGCCCCTTCGGTCGCATCACGCAGATGCTTCAACCCAGACCTGACGACATTCAAGATCGCCGACAGCGACAAATCCTTCTGTCGCCCCTCACTCTCCCCATGCCCAGGCAAGTCCACCCGCAGCGACGCGATGCCCTGCTCCGCGAGCCCCGCCGCCATCCGCGTGAAGAACCCGCCCTCCTCGCGGGTCACACCCCCGCCATGCACTAACAACACCCCATGACGCACATCCCCGTCCGGGCGATCCAACGTCGCCGCAAGCCGCAGACCGTCGAGGTTGCGAACAACTTCCGGGGTGCTGGTGGGCATCGCAGCAGTCTCCTCGTCAATCGATTCCGTGCACTCCCGACCACGCTACTGCTCAGTTGGGGCTGATCGCGCACCGACGTCCGCGCATATCAACCGCCTGGCGGCATGACCGCCGCTGTCGCAGCCTGTGAACCTGAGTAGGACCTGGCCCGACGCGATCCGTGGCCTTCGAGCAAGGCGGCGTCTGCTTCGACCGTGAGATGTTGGGTCGGCTATGTCCGTGCGAGCCTTCGGCGCACGACGGAGGCTCGGGGGTCTTGGAGTGCTTCGAAGGTTTGTGCGGCGTCTTGCCAGGCCACGGCGGCTTCGCTGGGTAGGCCGCGGCGTTGGTGTAGGTCGCCGAGGATGAGCATGGCTTGGGCGTAGCCCCAGCGGTCGCCGATCTCGCCGAGCACGGTCCCGGCCTGTTGGAGGTAGTTGACGGCGTTGGGCCAGTCCTCCATGTCGGAGTACAGGGTTCCGAGCCGTTCCAGTGAGCAGCCTTCGGCTTGTCGGTCGCCGAGTGTGCGTTGCAGGGCGACGGCTTCTTGGTGGTAGTTCAGCGCGGCGGGGTATTGGCCGAGGTGGCGGCAGCAGTCGCCGAGGTAGGTCAGGGTGATCGCCCATGCCCACACGTCGTTTTGTTCGGCGAAGCCTGTGTATGCCGCCTCGAAGTGCGCGGCGGCGGCCCGTGCCTCGCCCAGGGCGAGGAACGCCCGTCCCAGCCCGACGCGGGACCATGCTTGTCCGTTGTGGTCGTTGATCCGTTTGCGCAGTGTCAGCGCGTGGGCGTAGAGGGTTCGGGCGAGGTGTGGGTGTCCGAGGTCCAGGGCGGCGTTGCCCTGGTTGTTCAGGATCCATGCCTGCCCGTTCTCGTTGCGGTTGCGTGAGGCGGCGTCGAGGGCGGCGATGTGGGCGCGGGTCCATTGTGTCCATGGTTTGCGCCGGTAGAGGTAGTCGCACAGCACGACCGGCATCAGCACGGCGACCATGTCGTTGCCGGTCTCGTTCGCGACCCGGGTCGCTGCGGCGCAGTTCTTCAGTTCGACCTCGCACCAGGCGGCGGCGTCGTCGAGGTCGTCGAAGTTCTCGATGACGAGTTCTTCGGTGGGTGGTGGCAGGTTGGGTAGCTCGCGCCGTGGGGAGATGCGGCGCATGGCGGCCACGGCGGTGTGCAGGTACCACTCCAGGACGCGTTGCCGGGCTTGTTCCCTGTCGGCTTGGGTTTCGTCGAGTTCCACGCGCTCGCTGGCGTAGAGGTGCAGGAGGTCGTGGAAGCAGTAGCGGTCGAGACTGGCGTACTCAAGCAGGTGGGCGTCGACCAGTTCGTCGAGCGCCGCTTGGGCCTGCCTGCGGTGCAGACCTGCGATCGCCGCGGCCGCCTCGGTCGACATCGTGTGCCCTGGGTGCAGGCTCAACAGCCGGAACATCCGGGCCGTGCGCGCCGGGAGTGCCACGTACGACCAGGAGAACACCGCGCGGATCGCGGTGGTGTCGTCTCCCCCTGTCGACAGGGCGTCCAGCCGTCGTGCCCGTGAGGCCATCAGCGTCGCCAGGTGGCGCAGCTCGTCCTCGCTGCGGCTGGTGACGCGTTCGGCGGCGATCCTGAGCGCGAGGGGCAGTCCGCCGCACCGCCGGACCAACACCCGCGCTGACTCGGTGTCTGAGACAACGCGTTCCCCGACGACCTCGGTGAGCAGATCGACGCTGTCCTGCTCGGTCAGGGGGTCGAGGGTGAGCCTGAGGGCGCCGTCGCGGGCGGACAACCCGCCCAGGCGGGTTCGGCTGGTGACGATGACCAGGCAACCCGGTGCTGAGGGGAGCAGCGGCCGGACCTGCTCGGCGTCGATGGCGTTGTCCAGCACGATCAGCACCCGTTGCCCGCGCAACGTCGTGCGCAACGCCGCCGTCCGCGCGTCGAGGGTGCCGGGGATGGAATCGGGTTGCGTCCCGAGCGCGGTGAGGAAGTCCTGCAACACGTCCGAGGGATCAGCGGCCCGGTGCGAGCTGTGACCGCGGAGATTGGCGAACAGCACGCCGTCCGGATAACGCTCGGACACGTCCTGCGCCCAGGAGACAGCCAACGCCGTCTTCCCGATTCCCGCGGCACCGTCGATTCCGATCAATGCCATCGCCCCGCGGGCCAAGGCGTCAGCCCGCTCGTCGTGCATCGCGCGCAGGGCGACGTCCCGACCGACCAGATACCGGCTGCGAACAGGCAATTGCGAGGGCGCCGGAGAGCGACGAGGCCCGGCGGCCGTCCTCGCCGACGCGGCGAGGCGGGTGAGCAGGCCACCGGCGTCCAACGCCTCGTCGCACAGCTTGGCCAGCGCTTCGGTCGGAGGCCGCTGACCTGTCTCGACGTTGCCGAGGTGACTGCGGCTGAACCTGGTCACACCCTGCAGGTCGGCGAGCGAAAGCCCTCGCTCCTTGCGAACGCGCTTCAGCGCCTCACCGAACGACTCCATCGCCCACCCCCTGCTGTCGTCTGCTGTCTTCACCTGAACGGAAGACAGCAGACCTCTTTCACCGGCTGTCCCGGTGGTGAAACCTCAAGCCATGAGACAACGCCTCGCCACGCTTTCGCAGTCCAACGTAGGTTCGGCAGCGAGCGTTTGTGTCAGTCCCGGAAACAGTTCACCCGGTTGAGTGTCTGGTCATGGATCGCACCCGCAGCGGTTTACCGAACGTGATGATTCAAGGCGAGAACGGGGAGGGGAATGTCGATGTCGCAAGATGCAAGCCGCACAGGAGTGATCCGGGGGCTCGTTGTGATCGCGCTGAGCGGGTGCCTACTCGGGAGTGCGGGCTGTACCGCGGAACAGTCCCCGGAGGCGCGGCCGACGTCGACCGCGGTCACCACCTCCCCCGACGCTACTGCCGAAGATGCGTTGACGGCCTACAAGGGGATGTGGGAGACCATGGCCGAGGCGGCGGAGACCTCCGACTGGACAGCCCCCGACCTCGCGGTGTTCGCCACTGGCGCCGCGTTGAACACCCTCACCACCAGCTTGCAGACCGACTTCGATCGCGGTGTCGTAACCACCGGCCGACCTGTGCTCGAGCCGCGCGTCACCTCGGCGGAACCGCAGAACGATCCGCAGCTCGCACGAATCTCCGATTGTGGGCAGTCGGACGAGTGGATCAAGGTCCACCGAGACACCCGCCAGCCCGTCGACGCCAACCCGGGAGGTCGTCGGCGGATCGCCGCGGTCGTCGAGGTCCAGCCCGACGGCCGGTGGAGGGTTTCGGACTTCGCCGTCCAGGCGATCGGATCGTGCTGAAACTTTGACGTTAAGACCGTGCCCTACATGGTGATCAGGTGGCGTCCAGCTTGCTCCGCCAGTGGACGAGGTTGTTGCGGGTGGCGAGGGTGTCAGGGTGGTCAGGGCCCAACACCCGCAACCGGTCGGCGAGCACGCCCTTGAACGCCGTCACGGCACCAGCGGGGTCACCCGCCTCACCACGCCAGTAGGCGAGGTTGTGGCGGGTGGCGAGGGTGTCGGGATGGTCGGGGCCCAACACCCGCAGCCGGTCGGTGAGCAGGCTCTCGTACGCCGCCACAGCACCAGCGGGGTCGCCCGCCTCACCACGCCAGCGGGCGAGGTTGTGGCGGGTGGTGAGGGTGTCGGGGTGGTCGGGGCCCAACACCCGCAACTGATCGGTGAGCAGGCCCTTGAACGCCGCCACAGCACCAGCGGGGTCGCCCGCCTCACCACGCCAGTAGGCGAGGTTGTGGCGGGTGGCGAGGGTGCCGGGATGGTCGGGGCCCAACACCCGCAACTCGTCGGTGAGCAGGCCCTCGAACGCCGCCACAGCACCAGCGGAATCACCCGCCTCACCACGCCAGTCTGCAAGATTGTTGCGGGTGGCGAGGGTGCCGGGATGGTCAGGTCCCACCACCCGCAGCCGGTCGGTGAGCAGGCCCTCGTACGCCGCCACAGCACCAGCGGGGTCACCCGCCTCACCACGCCAGTAGGCAAGGTTATGGCGGGTGGTAAGGGTGTTGGGGTGGTCGGGGCCATGAGCTGCTGCGGTGAGTTCGTGTAGTCGGTGGAAGTGTTGTCGTGCGGCGGCGATAAGCCCTTGGTCGCCGAGGCTTCGGCCGGCCCTGAACAGGACGGTGTGGACGTAGGGGTGGAGCAGGTCGTGTTCGGCGTGGCCGGCCAGTGCGGTGGTGTTGGCCCGCAACACGACCCCGATGTCGGTGAGGGTGTCCACTTTCGGCCACACGTCCAGCAGTGCGTCAGCGGCAACACGCCCGAGCACGGCGGTGCCACCATCAGGGTCGGCTGTGGGTGCCTCGGTGGTTTCCCGCACGACGCGTTGGACCAGTGCGTGGATGCGCACGGTGGTTGTGGCCGGGTCGTGGGTGAGCAGGTTGAGTCGATGCAGGACCCGCAGTCCATAACGGAGTCGGTCGGGGGCGGTCGCCAGGTGTTCGGCGATGTGGTGGTTGCTCAGGACGGTGTCGGGGATGGTGTTGGGGTCAAGCAGGCTGACCAGCTGTAGCAACGGGAGGGCCGTGTCGGGGGCGAGGTGTTCGGCGAGGGGGATGGACAGGGACAGGGTGGTGGCGGTGGTTTTGGTGTGGGGGTCTGTGAGTTCGTCGGGGTGTGGGAAGAGGGTGGGCAGGGTGCGGGTGGTGTCGGCGAGTAGGCGCCGGTAGGTGGGGGTGGGGAGTTCTTGGTCGCGGATGTATGCGGCGGCGTGGGCCAGGGCCAGGGGGAGGTGGCCGAGGTCGGTGGCGAGTTCGTCGAGGTCGGTGGCGAGGTGGGGGTGGTCGGCGAGCTCGTTGGTGAGGTATGCGCGGGATTCGGTGGGGGTGAAGACGTCGACGGTCAGGGTGGTGCGACCGCGGGCGGTGAGGGCGGTGCCGCGGTAGCGGGTGGTGACGAGGGTGCGGCCGGTGGGGGTGTGGGGTGGCCACAGTCCGGTGAGGTGGGCGGGGAGTTGGAGGTCGTCGAGGACGATGAGCCAAGTTTTGGTGGTGGTGGTCAGCCAGTTGAGCAGGGCGTCGGCAGCGGCTTGGGCCTCAGTGGCGCCGGTGGCGGCGTGCAGGTGGGTGGCGGTGTCGGCGTAGGCGGTGATGAGCGCGTCGCGGGTGCTGGCGGTGATCCAGATCAGCAGGTCGACCCCGTTGGTGCGGTCGGCGGCGGCGTGGGCGTGGTGGGCGGCGAGTTGGGTCTTGCCGACCCCGCCCATGCCCGAGACCACCACAGCCCCTTGCCGGTTGTCGTGGCCGGTGAGCACGAGTGTCTGGTCGCTGGCGAAGGCGGTGTCGAGATCGGGCAGGCCGGTGCGGGGCTGGTAGTGGTCAGCCAGGGTCGGTATTCGCCCGTGCCGCACCGGCCAGGTGACCTGGTGCCCCGTGTGCTGGTGCAGGTCGCCGAGCACCACGGTGCTGCCGTTGACGTCCCCGCCGATCTGCGCCAGGTTCCCGTCGACGGTGGTGTTGTCCACTCGCTGCAGGGCCTCCTGCGCGGCCTTCTGCCACCACCTCACCGCTGATCGTCCCCCGACTCCTCGGTGCCGAGGTCGCGGTGGTGGGGCAGTGGCCCGGACAGGTTCCCGCCGATCTGGATGATGCTGCCCTTGACCTCGGAACCGGAGACCGTCTGCGTCACCCTCGACCCGGCGCCCGGGGCCGTGGAGTCGTTGCGGGCGGTGCTGGCGCGGGCGGCGCCCACGACTGCGGCGACCAGCCCCAAGACCCCGCACACGGCCCCGACGACGCTGGCGACCTGGTCAGACCGCTCCAACCCGACCTTGACGACCACCACGACCGCCCCGACGACCACGGCCACCCCCACGATGGCTACCCCGCACCAGGCCAACACCCGTCCCCGCACCCGACCACACCCCCTCTGCCGATCACCGTCACCACTCATTGTCGGCAGCAGCGGGCAGGTGTGACAGCACAACGCGAGGACACGCCGAGCTGTACCGTGATCACCACCCACACCAGGCCCCGGCAGGCTCGCGGCGAGGAGAAGGAGGCGGGCAGTGCCCTGGAGGTTCCGGCGCACCCAGCCACCACCTGAGCAGGGAGTCCCACCGGCCCCGGCGGCGGGACCTGCGATGGGTGTCGAGAACTCTCACGTCGGTGAGCACGTCGTCCAGGTCGGCGGGAACGCCGGCAACGTGCAGGTCGGTGGCACGCATACCCACATTCACACCACCCGGGCAGAGGTGGTGTGGCCGGTGCACGTGGGTGACCTGCCCCTGGCGCCTGGCCACTACGAGGACCGCGCCGACCAAGTCGACCTGCGCACCCTGCTGCCCCGCCGAGAGCCCGTGACACCCGCGGTCACCACGGTGGTGCTCTCGGGCATGGGTGGGGTCGGCAAGACCCAGATCGCCGGCGCCTACGCCCGCGCCGCCGCTGAGCAGCACCCACCGGTCGACCTGCGGATCTGGGCCACCGCCACCACCGCCGACAGCATCCGCGCCACCTACGCCCGCGCCGCGGCCAAACTCGGCCTCACCACCCCCACCACCGACCCCGACGAAGCAGCCCACCTCCTGCTCGAATGGCTCAGCGCCACCACCCGCACCTGGTTGGTCATCCTCGACGACCTCACCACCCCCGACCACGCCGACGGCCTCTGGCCACCACGCACACCCACCGGCCGCACCCTGGTCACCACCCGCTACCGCGGCGCCGACCTCAACCTCGCCGGACACCACACCGCCCACCTCGAACCCTTCACACCAGAACAAGCCCGCCACCACCTCACCACCGAACTCGCCCACCACCCCCACCCCTGCACCCACGACGACATCGACGCCCTCACCACCGACCTCGGACACCTCCCCCTAGCCCTCGGCCACGCCACCGCCTACCTCCACGACCAAGCCATCACCATCCAGGACTACCGCCACCGCCTCCACAACACCCCCATCACCCACCACCCCACCAACACCCGACTCGCCCCCATCCACACCACGCTCGCACTGTCCATCCCCCTCGCCGAACACCTCGCCCCCGGTGCAGCCACCGCCCTGCTCAACATCGCCAGCCTGCTTGACCCCAACACCATCCCCGACACCGTCCTGACCAACCACCACATCGCCGAACACCTGACGACCACCCCCGACCGACTCCACCACGGACTGCGGGTCCTACACCGACTCAACCTGCTCACCCACGACCCGACCACAACCACCGTGCGCATCCACGCACTGGTCCAACGCGTCGTACGGGAAACCACCACCATGACACGTGCGGCCGACCCCGATGGCGGCACCGCCACGCTCGGGCGCCTCGCCGCCGACGCACTGGCGGAGATCTGGCCGGAAGCGGACACCCTCACCGACATCGGGACGGTGCTGCGGGCCAACACCACCGCACTGGCCGGCCACGCCGAACACCACCTGTTCCACCCCGACACCCACCCCGTCCTGTTCAGGGCAGGCGGCAGCCTCGGCGAGCAGGGACTCATCGCCGCCGCACGACAACACTTCCACCGACTGCACGAACAGACCGAAGCAGCTCATGGCCCCGATCACCCCGACACTCTCGCCACCCGCCACAACCTCGCCCGCTGGCGTGGTGAGGCGGGGGATTCCGCTGGTGCTGTGGCGGCGTTCGAGGGCCTGCTCACCGATGCGTTGCGGGTGTTGGGTCCCGGCCACCCCGGCACCCTCGCCACCCGCCACAACCTTGCCCGCTGGCGTGGTGAGGCGGGTGATCCCGCTGGTGCCGTGGCGGCGTACGAGGGCCTGCTCACCGACCGGTTGCGGGTGCAGGGCCCCGACCACCCTGACACCTTCGCCACCCGCCACAACCTTGCCCGCTGGCGTGGTGAGGCGGGTGATTCCGCTGGTGCTGTGGCGGCGTTCGAGGGCCTGCTCACCGA
>NZ_WHOL01000105.1 GCF_009745975.1 Actinokineospora pegani
TTGACACGGTAGGGGTCACTGGTTCAATCCCAGTATCGCCCACCAGTAGTTTCTGCTGGTCAGACGGCCCGTCGACGATCTTCGTCGGCGGGCTGTTCTGCGTCTGTGGGAGCAGATTGGGAGCAAAAGATCTTGACCCCCTTCGTGGTGCGGTAGAGGTCACCCCGGATCGTGCTCCCGGACTGCTCCCAACGCCGCTGGAGAGCGGCGAGCAGGTTGTCGGCCATGACCTGGGTCGTGTGGGAGTAGACGCCGCTGATTCCGTGCTGACGGTGGCCCAACCGGCGGTGTTGGAGGACGTCGGGGGTGTCGTCTTCGATCATCCAGGTCTTGTGGGTGTGGCGTAGGTCGTGGAAGTGCATGGCCGGGATCACGGGCACCCAGCCGCGTGTCCGGTGCCCCTGTGTCGCGGGAAGCCACACGCGTCGCCGGAAGTTGGACCGCCGGTGCCAGCCGCCGTCGGCCCCGGTGAACACCGCGCGCTGCTCGTCGGGCTGGCTGTCCCGGAGCAAAGTGAGCATCGCCACGGTGCACGGGGCCAAGTCGATGATGCGGACGCTGGCCGCGGTCTTGGGTGGCCCGAGGTAGACCCTGCCGTTGACCTCGTGCAGGGCCCCGTGATCGGGGTGGATCCTGAGTTTGGCGTTGTCCAGGTCGACGTTGGGCCATTGGAGTCCGGCGATCTCGCCCCAGCGCATGCCGGTGTAGGCGGCGGTGTAGATGAGGATCTCGTCCTGCGCCCGCACGGTCTGGGCGGCGATGGTGCGGACCTGGATGGTGGTGGCGTGGGGTCGCTCGGGTTGGTCGCCGGTGCGGGCGCGGAGTTTGCGGCAGGGGTTGGCGCCGATGAGGCCTTCGTCGACGGCCTCGCCGAGGATCATGGAGAACAGGGTGACGATGTCGGCGACGGTGTTGTCGGCCAACCCGCGCCGCAGCTTCTTGACCCACCCCTTGACGACGATGCGGCTGATTTGGTTGAGGGGAGTGTCGCCGAAGCGGGGCAGGATGTGGTTGCGCAGGTGTGAGTCGTACTTGGCCCAGCTGCTCTCGCTGACGTCGGTGGCCTCCGACCACGCCAGCACCCAGTTCCGGACCAGTGTCTGCCCGGCGCGGGGGTCGACGAACTTCCCCGTGCGCATCAACGACTCGATGTCCAAGGCCCGGTCGCGGGCCTGGTCGTAGGTGGTGAACCCTGTCTCGGTTGAGAGTCGGTTGTCGTCGAGTCGGTAACGGACCCGGTAGCCGTTGCCGTGCTTCTCAGCCCATGCCATGTCTTCACGTCTCTCTACGAGGGATGCGGGCGCGCCCCGGTACGGGGCGCACCCGCATCCACGCTCCATTCGACCCGGAGAGCAACCCATCAGGGTTCACCAGACAAGCGACTCCGGTCGCTACTCGAAGGACCTGCGCCCAAGCCCGCTGTTCAGGGCCGGGGCGGTCCGCGCGGGTCGTCGTCCGGCCTTGGCGATCTGCTCGACATCGGCATGGGAGAAGCGAAGGTGCTTGCCCACGAAGGAACACGGGACACGCCGCTGCCCGGCCTGCCTGCGCAACCACGACTCCCTCACCTGCAACAGGCCCGCCGCCTGGGCCGGTGTCAGCAGAAGCGGCTCGGCTCCCTTGGCGTCGATCACGGATTCGCTGGTGTCGACCACGTGCGTCTCCCTTGGTGCGGGGTTCGGATGATGTCTCTGAACTCCGCGGAATCACCACGATCGGGACACCGCTGCCGCCTAACCGCCAATCGGCACCGAGCGACCGCATTCGCGCTTGCGGCTGAACCGGACCGCTTGACGGCGATGGACGACGTTGGCGCCCTGGGCAGGCTCGCGCAGCATGCACACTGGCGTTGGCATGGAGCAGCAACTGAGTGTGAATGCTGCGAGACGTGTTACCGACGACTGGAACCGCTGGTCATCGCTTTGCGTATCCAGTTATCAGCAAGACAATCAAGATCAAATTAGATGGCGGGTTGCCTGCGGTTTGATTCCTTGACCCCAGACGTGCCCCGATCGTGGTCTGCCCACGCGGGAAGGCTGGCTCTACCTGGCCACGGTGATCGACCTGCACAACCGCGAGGTCGTCGCGCACGCGATGGCCGACCACATGCGCGCCGACCTCGTCCGCGACGCCCTCGACCTCGCCGTCAGACGCGGCCTGACCGGCGGTAATGCGACCTTCCACGCCGACCGCGGATCGCAATACACCTCCGGATTGTTCCGCTCCGCGCTCGCCGGTCACGGCATCCGCTCATCGGTGGGGCGAACCGGATCATGCTTCGACAACGCCGTCGCGGAATCGTTGTTCGCCACCCTCAAGACCGAGATCGGCACCACCGTCTGGGAGGCCCGCGACGACACCCGACGCGACGTCTTCGCCTACCTGAGCTACTACAACCACGACCGTCTACATTCCACACTCGACTACCGCACCCCGCACGAAACCCGCGTCGGCTATCGTCAAGGTCTCGCCCTCGCGGCATGAAACTCGGTGTCCGGTATTCGGGGACAACCTCAACCAGCCGCCCAGAGGGTCTGTTTCATGAGCAGGCGGTCACTTGGCGATGAGCTTCGCGGCGTCGGGGGCGTAGACGGTCATCCAGTGCGGACGCAGCCGGTAGTAGAACACGTCTTTGTCCCACTCGGTGTGATCGTCGTAGAAGTCCTTGAAGTACGTGAGCAGGTCTGGCCAGTCTGCGGCCGGTTTGTCGTCTTCGGGGTTGAGTATCTCGACCGTGCCGTGTGTGAACACTCCCAGGTCCTCGCCGCGCATGTGCGCGACGCTGGCGGCGGGGCGGGCCGCGAGGTGGCGGGCCTTGGCGGCGCTGCGTGCTGTGCCGAAGTACCACTTGCCGTGCAGGAAGTGCCCGTCCACGCCGCTGATCCGGGGCTCGCTCTTCGCCGTCACGGTGGACAGGGCGAGGGTGCACATGCCGACCAGGATCTGGGTGAGCTGCTCGGCGGTCACAGTGTGCTCGGTGACGATCGAACGGAGGTGATCGGTGGAGCGGGACAGGGAGGCGTCGAGCAGGGCTTGGAGCTCAGTGAGTTCTTCGGGTGTTTCACGCATCAGCCCACGATAGCCACCGCTGGACCGTCCTCAGCATCGCATGGCGGCCAGACGAAGACGGCGCCGCGGAGCCACATCACCTCACCGAACTCGACACGCCTCCACCTGGCCGTCGTCGTCACCCTTCATCGTCTAATGCCGCCTTATACGGTGCCGAGCTCGCACGCCACCATCGCTCCACTCAGGACATGCCCCAAGGATGAGCCATGACCAGGAGCCAACGGTGCGCAACCAAGGAGTGGACGACAGCCCTCTCGATAACGGCTCGTTCAGCCGCCACCGCGCCCACACAGGCCAGCGGGCTCGTGCCACCCGCGCGTTGTGATGGCTTCCAGAACCTGGTCGGCAAGTTGTCCAGGAGTCAGCAGATCGCCCCGCAGCACCAGGGTCTCCGACGGCAACTCGGAGCTCGCGGCCACACAACGGGTGATGTTGCCGAGCCGGAACTCCCGCGTTCGTGCGTCGCGATCCGGGTCGTCGGGCACCAGAACCTGGCCTTCGATCCTGCGCCGCAACTCGTCCCGCGGGACATCGAGGAACACGTGCAACAAGTCCATGCCAGCCTGGCTGACCAGATCGAAGATCTCATCCCGGTAATCGGTGTTGACCAGCGTCATCGGCACGACCAGCGGCCGTTGGTACTCACGGCACAACCCGACCGCGAATTCGGCGGTGAGCTTGCGCCACAACGGGATGTCCTGGAAGTCGGCTACCGGGCCGGGCGCCCACTGACGCAGCAGGAAGCCCACATACTCCGGATCAAAGGCCAGCACATCTGGCAATCGATCATGCAGTTTCTCCGCCAGCGTGGTCTTCCCGGCACCGAACGCCCCGTTGATCCACACAATCACCGCACACCCCCTGGCCACCCATCGCGACGACTACACGATAGCCATCACACGCCTGCCGAACCCCGGCGCACTACACGCAGGTATCAACAGCGCCGAACACGTGAGAGAACCCTCGCCTGGAGCTTCGCCCGACGCTACGAACCCGGCTGCGCGCCCGGACACCGCACCGAGTCCAATTGCCTACGCTTCGCCCTCGCCTGGCACAAGCGTGTCCTCCGGCGCATCGCCACACCGCCTCTGCCTCGCGTCGACACCTACGGCGTGGCGAAGAAGGCGACGATCGTCGCGCTGCGGGTGCTGGGCTGCTCCGGCGGCGCGACCGACGACGACCTGCTTGTGGGCATGAACTGGGTCAAGAACAACGCGGTGAAGCCCGCGGTGGTCAACTACAGCATCGGCTGCCGCCAGCGGTGCACCAACCAGACGATCGACAACGCGGCGAAGTCGGTCATTGACAGCGGCGTGCAGTGGGTGCAGGCCGCGGGCAACTCCAACGACAACGCCTGCTACTACAGCCCGCAGCGGCTGTCCGAGGCGATCACCGTCGGCAACAGCACCAGGACCGACACCCACCGCTGCGACAGGAACTACGGCTCCTGCCTCGACATCTGGGCGCCCGGTGACAACATCGTGTCCGCCTAGTACAGCAGCAACACCGGCAGCGCCACCGTGTCCGGCACGTCCATGGCGTCCCCGCACGTCGCGGGCGCGGCGGCGCTGTACCTGGCGTAGAACTCCTCGGCCACGCCCGCGCAGGTGCGCAACGCCCTGGTCACCAACGGCACCACTGGCAAGCTGACCGGCATCAACACCGGTTCGCCCGACGTGCTGCTCTACACCGCCTTCCGCAACGGCGGCTCGCAGCCCGGCGCCGTCACCGTCGCCAACCCCGGCAACCGCACCGCCACCGCGGGCCAGTGGTTCACCCTGGACAACAGAGCCACCGGCCGACCGGCGGGCCTGTTCATCAACTCCTCGACCGGCCGGATCTCCGGCACCCCCACCGCCGCCACCGCGAACGTCACGGTGACCGCGACCGACGCGGCGGGCAAGGTCGGTTCGGCCACGTTCATCATCACCGTGTCCGCCACCGGCGGCGGCTGCGCACCGGCCACCAACGGCACGGACTACGCCATCGCCGACCTGTACACCACGCAGAGCCCCATGACGGTGTCCGGATGCACCGGCAGGGCCTCGGCCAGCTCAACATCGCCCACACCTACACCGGCGACCTCGTCGTGACCCTGGTGGCCCCGGACGGCAGCCTCTACACGCTGCACAACCGGGCGGGCGGTAGCGCGGACAACCTCAACCGCAGCTACACGGTCAACCTGTCGAACGAAGCCCGCAACGGCACCTGGCGCCTGCGCGTGCAGGACACCCACGTCGACGACATCGGGAAGATTGACTCTTGGACCCTGACATCCTGAGCCGACCGTGAGCGCCCGGCGAACCCACTCGCCGGGCGCTCACGCACGTCACCACCCAGCCGGGCGGGATGACCCTGCCCCGCGGCACGGCCACGTCGGGCCGGTCGGTGGGTCGTGGCCGAATCCCCGAGAAGCCCGCGACGACAGCGGCTCGAATAGGGTTGGCGCGGTGACCGGGCAGGTGCTCCCGGCCACGTGATCTGCCCGGTTCAGGTGGAGGTGGGGCTCGGATGGCGACGAGTGCACGGCCAGGACGGGCGCGGACCGCGCTCCGGGTGTGCGCGTGGGTGCTGTTCGTTACCGGGATCGGGGCGTATGCGCTGGGGTTGCTCGGTGTGCTGATCAGTGAGACCGATGAGGCGTGTTCGCAGAAGCTCGTCTACGAGGGCGCCGACTTCCGGGAGATGCGGACGGGCCTGGTGCCGCTGGAGAACACGTGCGTGTTCGAGGACGGCACCACTTACGCGGACATCCCAGGGTGGGTCAACCCGTTATTCTTCGGGGGAGTGGGCGGGGCGCTGGTGTGCGTGGTGGCGGCGGTCCTGGTCGGGCGCTCCGCCGGCAAGCGCGGTTGAGAAGCGCAGCCGGGGGGAAACTGGCCCTGCGCACGGGTGTCGGCGCGGCTCTAGGCTGAGTGGGTAGACCGGAATCCGGCTGGGGCTGCGATCTCGGAACGGACGACTACCTGGGGAACAATGGGCACTTCGACCTTCGCCGTGCCCTGCGCCGTGCGCGGACGGGGCTGAGCGCGTGGACGACGAGATGGTTCGGCTGGCCCAGCGGTTCATCAACTCCTACAACGTCCCCGGTATCCCGAAGCTGGACGAGGACGGGGTGGTCGGTGGTGTACGCCCTCACCCGGGCGTTCGTGGGCTACGGGCCGTACTGCAAGGGATACTCCGGCGGCGAGCTCAAGGGCGCCTACGACGCCCAGATCGCGGCGTCGGTGGTCCGGCTCAAGCAGGACATGGGGGTCGCGGGCGCCTTCCCCGGCGACGAGCTGACCCCGAAGGCGTTCAAGGGCCTGCTGAACATGGACCCCTACGTCGTGGTCGGCGGTGGCCGCGCGGTGCAGCAGTGGCTCAACGGGAGCTACGTGGGGCGGCGGGACTTCTTCGTCGTCGGAGGTAGTCGAGGTAGGGGTCGAGGCCGACGTGTTCGAGGGCGCCGTGGACGGCGACGCGGAGCATGCCGTATCCGAAGGACAGCAGGCAGTTGACTGGGTCGGTGGGTGGTCGTCGGGAGCGGCCGGGTGCGGTGCCGGGGGCGAGGTGGTCGAGGGCTTGGAAGTACTCGCGGGTGGCGTTTCCTTCGATGCCGAGGAATTCGTCGAGGCCGCGGGTGTGTTCGAGTCGGGTGAGGGCGGTGGCGTGGTGTTCGGTGGTGTCGCGCAGGCGGGTTTGGCGTGTTCTGGTGTTGTCGCGGGCGGCGCGCAGGAGTCGTTGTCGGTAGTTGTGGAGTTTGCCCGCGACGAACGC
>NZ_WHOL01000106.1 GCF_009745975.1 Actinokineospora pegani
GGGGCGCGCCCGCATCCCTCGTAGAGAGACGTGAAGACATGGCATGGGCTGAGAAGCACGGCAACGGCTACCGGGTCCGTTACCGACTCGACGACAACCGACTCTCAACCGAGACAGGGTTCACCACCTACGACCAGGCCCGCGACCGGGCCTTGGACATCGAGTCGTTGATGCGCACGGGGAAGTTCGTCGACCCCCGCGCCGGGCAGACACTGGTCCGGAACTGGGTGCTGGCGTGGTCGGAGGCCACCGACGTCAGCGAGAGCAGCTGGGCCAAGTACGACTCACACCTGCGCAACCACATCCTGCCCCGCTTCGGCGACACTCCCCTCAACCAAATCAGCCGCATCGTCGTCAAGGGGTGGGTCAAGAAGCTGCGGCGCGGGTTGGCCGACAACACCGTCGCCGACATCGTCACCCTGTTCTCCATGATCCTCGGCGAGGCCGTCGACGAAGGCCTCATCGGCGCCAACCCCTGCCGCAAACTCCGCGCCCGCACCGGCGACCAACCCGAGCGACCCCACGCCACCACCATCCAGGTCCGCACCATCGCCGCCCAGACCGTGCGGGCGCAGGACGAGATCCTCATCTACACCGCCGCCTACACCGGCATGCGCTGGGGCGAGATCGCCGGACTCCAATGGCCCAACGTCGACCTGGACAACGCCAAACTCAGGATCCACCCCGATCACGGGGCCCTGCACGAGGTCAACGGCAGGGTCTACCTCGGGCCACCCAAGACCGCGGCCAGCGTCCGCATCATCGACTTGGCCCCGTGCACCGTGGCGATGCTCACTTTGCTCCGGGACAGCCAGCCCGACGAGCAGCGCGCGGTGTTCACCGGGGCCGACGGCGGCTGGCACCGGCGGTCCAACTTCCGGCGACGCGTGTGGCTTCCCGCGACACAGGGGCACCGGACACGCGGCTGGGTGCCCGTGATCCCGGCCATGCACTTCCACGACCTACGCCACACCCACAAGACCTGGATGATCGAAGACGACACCCCCGACGTCCTCCAACACCGCCGGTTGGGCCACCGTCAGCACGGAATCAGCGGCGTCTACTCCCACACGACCCAGGTCATGGCCGACAACCTGCTCGCCGCTCTCCAGCGGCGTTGGGAGCAGTCCGGGAGCACGATCCGGGGTGACCTCTACCGCACCACGAAGGGGGTCAAGATCTTTTGCTCCCAATCTGCTCCCACAGACGCAGAACAGCCCGCCGACGAAGATCGTCGACGGGCCGTCTGACCAGCAGAAACTACTGGTGGGCGATACTGGGATTGAACCAGTGACCCCTACCGTGTCAAATTAGATAAACCCGAAGCGCCGACCTGCATAGGCGATATCAACGCAGGTCGACTAGACAATTTTTGGTCAATTCAAGACCCTTGAATACGGTTCAATGAGCCAACCCGCTCCCAATGCGGGTCGACAGATCGATCCCACAAAGATTACGACCAACAGTGATTGCACCCATGTCCACGACCTACAGGGTCAGTGCGATCACATCGGCGCGCTGTGGGTGTGCGGCGCCGTCCGCGCGACATTATGATCTGCGCTGACCGGGGGCCAGCGCTGCCCGCGAAGCTGAGGCGCACCGGACGCTCAGGGTTGTACTGCGATCCTCGCTGTCCCGGAGGACCAGCGCTGCTCCCCATGCTGACCCACCACCGCGGGTCTGCGGAGTAGTTGCGATCCTCGCTGATCCCGGAGGACCAGCGCTGCCCGGGCCAGGGAGTCGAGGTCGGCGCCGACCTT
This sequence comes from Actinokineospora pegani, assembly GCF_009745975.1. Classification (GTDB taxonomy): domain Bacteria; phylum Actinomycetota; class Actinomycetes; order Mycobacteriales; family Pseudonocardiaceae; genus Actinokineospora; species Actinokineospora pegani. The sequence continues at coordinate 1,761 of NZ_WHOL01000106.1, forward strand.
GGCGGTGTTGCGATCCTCGCTGGTCCCGGAAAACCAGCGCTGCACGCGACCTGGGATGCCACGGCGCTCGCGCTCGAACTGTTGCGATCCTCGCTGGTCCCAGAGGGCCAACGCTGCCAGTAACCGCACATCTCTTGGGCAGTCCGCCAAGCCAGAGTGGCTTCGGCCGCTCTAGTCCTCTTAGCGGTATAGGTACGGAACGGTGACTGTCACGACACATTTATGCCTTCGCGACCGCCAGTAACAGTCAGCCAACCAGCGTAGTGAGGATAACGCCAGCGTGTTCGGTGTCGGTTGTGTCGATTTTGTAGTCGTTGATGGTGCGGGGCGTGGTGTTCAGAGCATTGATGGTGATGCGGCTGAAGAGTTGGCTTGCACGAGCTCGACCGTAGGCGTCGTCGTGGGTGAAGATGTAGAGGCCTTTGACGTCCATTTCGCCGCGTCCGCTAGCGCGGTCGTGTTCGAAGAGGTTCGTGAGGGTTTGCCACAGGGTCGCCAGGTCATCCGGGGTGACGCCGGTGTCAGTGCCGCGGGGTGCGCTGTAGTGGAGGTGAGCTCGATAGAGGCCGTAGTGGACGGTCCACTTGGTGCCCATCTCGGTGCTTTCGCCGCCTTCAGCAATGTCTTTTTCGGTGGTTTGGGTGATGCGGGTGATGCCGTGTCCTTGAGCGAGGACACGGTCGATGCTGCGGGCGAAGGTGAGTTGCACCGGTCCGCGGACGCGTCCGGCGTTGCCGTTGCCGGTGCTGACGACGCCGCCGAACATGCGGATGTCGTAGAACTCGTTGCACAACCACTGTTGGACGATGCGGCGCTGGTCGGGGGTGGTCTTCTTGGTGACGGGGGTGGCGGTGGCGGTGAAGGCGCGGGCGATGTTGGTGTTCAGGGCGGTGTCGGCTTCGACGAAGATCTTGTAGCGGGGCTGGTCGGGGTGCAGGAGGGGAATCTGGTCGCGGATCTTGCGCTTGAGACTGACGTCGGTGACGAGACCTTGGCCGGTCTCGACGTCGACGCGGGGTTGGTTGCCGGCGTCAGGGTCGCCGTTGGGGTTGCCGTCGAGGACGTCGAAGATCAGGACGGCGTCGTGGCGGCGGGTTGGGTCGAGGTGCGCGTCGGTCATAGTGTGGCTCCTTGTCGGTTGGGTCAGTTGTCGGTGGTGGGACTGCTGGCGGTTTCGAGTTCGGTGTCGCCGTCGTCGGGGCCGTCCTGGGTGGCTCGTTTGCGGGCGGCGATGGTGGCGAAGCGGTGGTTGCGTTGGTCGGCGTAGCCGTTGAACCAGGAGCACTGTTGGGTGAGGTCGAGGCTTAGTGGCATGGGGTTGAGGCGTCCGCACAGTTCGTCGCGGAGTTTGGTGTAGGCGGTCGCGGTGGCGTCGCGGTGGCGGCTGTGCAGTTTCTTGAGGTGGGCTTGGGCGCCGCGCAGCAGGTCGGGCATGACGCGGGCGGGGCTGGTGGAGGCGGCGGTGAGGTAGCGGTCGGTGAGTGTGGTGTTGAGCTTCTTCTTGCCGTCGAGGGTGCTGGCGTCGTACTGGAGGGATTCCAGGACGGCGAACAATCGTCCGGCCAGGTAGGCGGTGTCGTCGCTGGTGTCATCGAGGGCCATCGGAGTGGTCTTTCCGGGTTTGAGGGTGCGGGTGGTCAGCAGACGCAGCAGCGCCAGGCGGGGGTTGTCGATGCGTTTGTCGGCGCGGAGTCGTTGGACGAGGTGGAAGGCCAGCGAGTGTGGCAGTGGTGTTGTGCGCAGGGCGGCGGCGAGCAGGTCGCGTTGAGCGGACAGCGGGCGCCTGGCGCCGGGGTCGCCGAGTGGCAGGTAGGTCTTGGTGCGGGGGTCCCAGCGGCCTAGGGCGAGCAGGAGTCGGTGCAGGGAGAAGCGTTCGATTCGACCTGTCCAGGGGTCGATGACGGCGTGCTGGGCGAACCAGGTCGCGATGGCCGCCTTGGCTGCGGGCAGGGGTATGTCGATCCAGTCGCGCAGGATCAGGCGGGTCTTGTTGGCGCTGACCGCGGCGGCGCAGAAGATACCGGTGTCCACGCGGCCGGGTTCGCGGCCTTGTTTGGGGCTGTCGAGCATGGTGCCGACGGTCTTGACCAGGTGCCGCGGGCCGGGACGGGCGGTGATGGGGTCGTCGGGGGGCAGTTCGGCGAGCAGGCTGTCGATGGCGGCGTCGTCGGGGTCGAAGAGCAGTTCGATGGGGGCGGTAGTTCCTGGGGGGGTGTCGAGCAACCACCAGGTCAGGGCGGTGTCGCCGATACGGCGTGTGTGGTCGCGGCTGCGCAGCAGGTGGTCCAGCGCGGCGACGCTCCATTCGGCGCAGGTGCCACAGATGGGGGCGTGGGCGAGCTGGGGGGTCAGCTCGTAGCCCAGGGCGGGTTTGTTCATGCTGGCCAGGGTGACCGCTGAGGGTTGCGGTCGGTTCTTGCTGCGGCTGTCGGGATCGTGGCCGATGGCGGGGATCAGTCCGGCGGTGACCTGGCGGGGAAAGGTGTCGACCAGGGTGCCGGGTTCTCCGCAGACCAGGCACACACCGGTGCCACCGCTGCTTTTACGGGCCTGTGCCACCTGGGTCCAGTACTGGGCGGCGGTGGTGGACCGGTGGACCGGGGTGCCATCGACGCGGAACATGACCAGATCGCTGGCAGCGTACTTGCCCGGCTTGGTCAGGAGTTGCGCTTCACCGGTCGTGAGGAACGCGCGGAGCGCTTGGGCGGCGAGATCCTGGGGATGGTCCTCGGCCCAGGCGGTGACCAGGTCGGTGAAGGCCTGGTGGCACCGTCGGGCGCGTTCCGTGTCCTTGACCGGTGTCGGACTTGCTTGAGATGGCGGAGTGGTCCAGCCGAGGGCGTTTTGCAGGTTGTCACAGGCGAGTAGCGGTTGGGGGCCGATGCCGGAGCGCTGAAGCTTGGGAACGAGTTCGCGTTTGCCCTTGCGCCGTGCCGGTTCATCGGGCACGGCCAGGTCGACCAGCTCCCCCAGTGGCTGCCCGTGGGGGTCGAGATCGAGCATCCAGCGCACGGCGCTCCAGGTGTGGAAAGGCAGGGGCATCTCGTCGCTGGTTCTGGCGAAATCACGCAGGCGTTTGAGATACACGGCTTACCCCTGTCCGACGGCGTCGAGGTCGGTCGGGGTGTTGTTCTCTCGGAGGATGGCCGCGTCGCGGACCGGGTCGTGAATGCCGTCGGAGGGCACCCGCAGCACACCGGCGTGCAGTTGCGCGGTGAACCACAGCGAGCGCGGAGTGCCGCTGGAGCGGTCCACGCGTAGAAGCATCACGCCCAGGTCCTCGTCGTGTGGATACGGCGTGACACTCAGGTCGGGTGGGCCGAAGTCACCAGCGGAGAATTCGCGGCATCCCAGGTAGGGGTGGCTGAAGCTGGCACCACGGTCGAGGCGGCGCCGGAACTGGGACAGGTATTTGCCCAGTCCCTCGGTGGCGTGCGGCCGCAGTTGCAGGTCGGCGTGGATGCGGTAGGCCACGTCACGCAACGCCAGGGTGAACCTTTGGTCGCGATCACTGGTCACGTCGTAGTGAAAGTGCTCGCCCTGTCGGCGGATGGTCGACAGGCTCGGCGGGTTGGCGATCTCGTTGCGACGGATGTGGAACCACTTGATCGGGCGCAGCAGCTCGATGCGGCGCACGAGGTAGTCGAACTCCGGCTTCCAGAAGATCGACTCCAACAGGCCGACCGCGGCGCTGGGGGTCATCATCGGGTAGCTGATCCGTTCGGCTTTGGCTTCCGGTCGAGTGAAGCACGCGAAGTCGCCAAAGACGTCCAGGACCACGGGCATGTCCGTGGTCGCGGGCTTGAGTCGTGGTCTGCTCACTAGTCCTCCATGGAAGGGTCCGTGGTGGGGTCGTAGGTAGGATCGATGCCGATGTGCGGGTCATAGGGGCCGTGCCACTGGTACAGGTCGCCGATCAGAGGTGTCAGCAACGTCTCGGGCATACGATCTGCGGTCTTGCGCGGCAGGGACGCCAGGAACGGCTGGAGGTGGCGCATCCGCTCGGGGCCAACCGGACGCCCACGGCGCAGGGTCTCGATCACCCGGTCGGCTTTGGCTCGGATACCGGGGTCCTCGACGGGGGTGTAGTCGACGAAGACCGGCACGCTGTGGTCGTCGATCATGCGGAACAGGTCGGCGGTGCGGGTGAAGTCCCAGTCCCGCCGCGCCGCCACCACCGCACGGCCGAGCGCTTCGGCGCCCAGGCTGGAGTAGAGGGCTGGGAAGTAGCGCGCCAAGGCGGTCAGGTCATCGGGCTCGGCCCGCCGTGGGCCGAAGCGAAGCCGAGTCTCGTGCAGCGGCACCTCATACGACGGGGGCCGCCCCTGCTCGCGCGGGTCGAAGATCACCACGAGACCGCCCTCGACACCAAGGTGCCCTTCACGATTGCACCGCCCTGCCGCCTGCAACAATGCCTCCGCCGGCGCCATCGCCCGATACAACACCGGAAAGTCCAGATCCACACCGGCTTCGATCAACTGTGTAGAAGCCACCAGCACGTCCGCGCGATCCTTCTGGAGTTGGCGGATGTTCTTGATGATGTCAAGCCGGTGACGCAAACACATCCGGGTCGACAAATGTCGCAATACTACAGCAGTCGAGATCTCCCCCCGGTCCTGCATCAACCGCCAGTGCCGGTGGACCTCACGGGCGTGGTCGGTGGTGTTGACCACCACCAGCGCTTGACGCTGCTCTGCCGCCTGCACCGCCACTTCTGCCAACGTCGGCCTGCCCTGATTCCACCAGCGGTAGCGCACCCGTCGCAGCCGGGTATACAACTCGGCGGGGTCGTCGATGACGTCCACCGGTTCCACGCCCTCGAGCACCGGCAGATCCCAGAACTCCGGCTGGGTCGCCGAGGCCAGCAGTACCGTGACACCGAAGTGTTCCACCAACTGCCGCAACATCAGCAGCACCGGCTCCAGCACGTGCAGCGGGATCGCCTGCACCTCGTCCAACACGATCACCGAGTTCGCCAACCGGTGCAGCTTGCGCATCCGGCTCGGCTTGCGGTCGTGCAACGACTCGAACAACTGCACCGTGGTGGTCACGATGAACTCGGCGTCCCAGTTCTCCGCCGCCAACCGCTGCCAGCGCCCCGACCGCTCACGCCGGCCCCGTACCGTGCGGCGCCGAACCGCCTCCACATCGATCGCGCTGTGGTGCTCCAACACCACCTGCCCGGTGCATTCCGGGTCGAGCAAGTCCCGATAGACCTTCGCGTTCTGATCGGTCACCGACAGAAACGGCACCACCACGACCACCCGACGCAGCCCGTGTCGCACGGCGTGGCGCAGCGCGAACCCCGCCATCGCGTACGTCTTGCCCGAACCGGTCGGCGCACTGAGCCGAAAAAAGCCCTGCTCTGTCCCGGCTGCGGCGACCGAAGCCTCATAGACACGTTTGCGGACATCATCGACCGGCGAGGGCTTGCGATCGACCAACTCCTCGGCGCGACCGCACTCGAAACGATCGAGCAGCACCTTCATGCCCACCGACATGCTCTCCACCACCTCGTCGGGAACCCGGAAGTGCGCCGCGGTGTCGAGGTAATCGGCATCCACCAGCGCCGAGAACACCATCCTCAACAGCATCTCCCCAGCCAGTGGGTCCTCACGCGTCCCCTCAGGCCACGTCGGACGTGCGGCGCTGCGAAATTCGGGCATCAACCCGGTCAACCGCCGCACGGCCTCAGCCTCGGCCGCCCGATCCCGCTCAGGGCTGCTCAGGAACCGGTGCAACTCCACCGGACTGGTCAGGCCACCGTGATGGCCGTGCACGGCCATCACCCACCGCCACAACCCCAACCCGACCCCCCATCGCATACCGGCAGCCTTGTGATCTACCCCCACCGAAGCACCCGTGGACGCCACGGTCGCCAACCCACGCTGCCACTCATCGGTCGCCTTGCCCACGTCATGCAGCAAGCCCAACCACCAGGCCAACACACCGGCGCCGAAAACCTCACCGAAACCCTCGGCCCGCTCCGCGACACCCCTCAGGTGCTCCTCCAACCCATGCCATGCCCCGGCATGGTTGCCGCTGTGCGCCCACAGACACCAATCACTCTCATCTGACGACATGCGTCAGTGGTACTCCGAGACACCGACAAAATCAGAGAAAATGAATCATCTTCGCAAAAATAGCGGCGATCGGCACGCTTTCGAGTGAAAAATAAGCCGAACGTTGAGCCAACAGGCAGCAATAGTTGGAATGAACTTGCTAGTAGCTACGTAAGTTAAATTTCGCTTCGCCTACCATCCCCAGTTAGAGACCTGGCTCGATAGTCGACCAATTATGATCTTGAGTAGTGATCAGCAAAGATGGTCGCGTTTCATCGGGTTGCGGCCCTCGCTGGTCCGGAAGACCAGCGCTTATGCCCAGCCACACTGCGCCGAGGTCGACGGTGACGTTGCGATCCTCGCTGGTCCTGGAGGACCAACGCTGCCGCCATCACACACGGCCAGGCCGACCCGGAGACGGTGTTGCGATCCTCGCTAGTCCCGAAGGACCAGCGCTGCCGCCGATCTTCTCCGACATCGGGCCCGTCCCCTCGACGCTGCGATCCTCGCTGGGCCCGGAGCACCAGCGCTGCGGCCCGCTTCAGACGGCGCTGATCGCCGCGGTCGCGTGATTGCGATCCTCGCTGGTCCGGAAGGGCCAGCGCTGCACTGAAAGCCGCCGAGGTCCACCACCACTGGAGCCTCTCCGCTGCCATCATCGAATTGACCTCCTACAGCGCCGAGGTGCACGGCAAACCCATCACGATCCCCGGCCTAGCCCGCCGCCTCCACACCGACGCGTCCTCCACGCGCGCCGCTCTCGAGATCCTTCGCCTCGACCCCGACCTGGCCCTCACCGAAGACCTAATACGACAACGACAGGTTGTGATGTGACTGGCTGGCGTGGTAGTTGATCATGGTGTTGGTTGAGGATGTGCGGTCGTGGTCGGCGGGGTTTGAGTCGTTCGTGGGCGGGTTCGCCGCTCGATTTCCGAGAGTGGAGTCTCGGCGTCAGATGCGTTGGTATGTCAGGGGTTTGCTGTCCGAGGCGGAGAGGAAGAACGGGTGGACGCTGGCCGAGGCGGTCGGCGAGGCGGGTCCGGAGCGGATGCAGCGGCTCCTGAATTTCTATGCCTGGGACACCGATGGTGTGCGGGATGATCTGCGGTCGGCGGTGGTCGGGGTGTTGGCTGATCCGGTCGATGGTGTGCTTGTTGTCGATGAGACGGGTTTTCTGAAGAAGGGGACGAAGTCTGCAGGGGTTGGGCGACAATATTCGGGAACGGCTGGCCGGATCGAGAATTCGCAGATCGGGGTGTTCTTGGCGTATGCGTCCGCGCGGGGTCGGGCGTTGATCGACCGGGAGTTGTACTTGCCGAAGGACTGGGTTGACGATCGGCCGCGGTGTCGGGGCGCTGGCATCGGCGATGAGGTGGGTTTCGCGACGAAACAGGTGTTGGCGCAGCGCATGATCGAGCGTGCGATGGATGCGGATGTGCCGTTCGGGTGGGTTGCCGCGGATGAGTTGTATGGGAATGACACGAAGTTTAGATTGTGGATGGAGTGTCGGGGGATCGCGCATGTGGTCGCGGTTCCCAAGAGCGCGATGGTGGTGACCATGTGGCTGACCAAAGAGCGGGTCCACACGTTGATCGACCAGGTCGAGGAGAGCGAGTGGAGGCGGTTGAGCTGCGGTGACGGGGTTCGCGGGCCGAAGGTATCGGACTGGGCGGTGCTGGACATCCGCCCGTTGCGCGATCCTTCGAGGGGGCATTGGCTGCTTGCTCGGCGCAGCCTGTCCGACCCCGCGAAGATCGCTTATTACGTTTGTTTCGGGGCGGCGGACACGCCCTTCGAGAAGTTGGTCAGGGTCGCCGGTGCGCGGTGGGCGATCGAGGAGTGTTTTCAGACCGCGAAAAACGAGACCGGTTTGGACCACTACCAGGTTCGCGGCTATCAAGCCTGGCATCGGCATATCACCCTGTCGATGGTCGCGGCGGCGTATCTCGTGGTCACGCGAGACGCCGCCAAAAAAGGGGGCCCACGACGGGACACGCACCGCGTTTGCCCCTGACCGTGAATGAGGTCCGGCGACTTTTCAACCGCATCACCAACCCTGTGGCCCATACAGTCCCCCACATACTCCACTGGTCTGCAAAACGGCGCGAGAACCAACTCAAGACACATCTCAGTCGCTTACGACGAAGATCAGATCACAACCTGTCGTTGTCGTACTAAGCATCTGGCCACAAGTTGTGTCTGTCAGGTGAGTTCACCTTGCTGTGAACGTGGAGAGCCCCGTCGTGTTGGATCGATTACCACACCTGAACCCACCACGACGAGGCCTTCACCAGTAGGCGCCCCGCGCATGTCTACGCCGACTTGACCCCTGCCCAGCACCTGGAGTTGGTGACCGCGTTGCGCGGGCCGTGGCGGGTCGCCGCCCGGATCGTGATCGTGTTGCTGTCCGCGCCCGGGATGAGCGCACCCGAGATCGCCGATCTGCTGGGCTATGACCCGATCACGGTGCGCCGCTGGAACACCCGACACACCCGCGACGGCCTGCCCGGGCTGCCCGAAGCTTTCGGACAAGACTTCTGGCCAGGTGCTTAGTCCGCCGCGTAGCCCGCGCACGGCCCACCACCTACCCGCGCCACTCAACGACGCATCCGGATATCGGCACGAGCGGACGTTCACGTGGATGGCTGGGTAGCCGCCGGTCTTTGGCGACCTCCTGCTGGATTGGACGAGTCTCGACCGGCGTTGCTGGCTCGGCGCGCTATGGTCAAGCATGGTGTTTGAACGCGGAGGGGAGGTGAGGTCGTGGCCACGGCTGACCAGGTAAAAGCCATGGTGAAGAGCCATGCGGAGGGTGACGACACCCGCTTCTACTCTGTTGCCCTGCAGGTCGCCGCTGGAGCGGCGCGGCAGGGGCAGAACCGGTTCGCGCGGGATCTCCGGGACCTCGTCGACACGCTGCGTACACAGCAGGGCTCGAAGTCGGTTGCGTCGCGCCCGGTCCCGGTGGTTCAGCCGCGCGGTGAGCTGGCGCAGCTACTGACGGTTACCTACCCGCAGAACCTCCTCGCCGACCTGGCGCTCGATACGAACGTGCGGGAACGGCTTGCCCGAGTGCTGCTGGAGCAACGACAGAGTGACCGCCTCCGGTCGCACGGCTTCCAGCCCCTGCGGCGGCTGCTGCTGACCGGCCCCCCGGGGACTGGCAAGACGATGTCGGCTCATGTACTGGCCGGTGAGCTGCGGCTTCCCTTGTTCATGATCCGGTTAGACGGGCTGATCACCAAGTTCATGGGGGAGACGGCCGCGAAGCTGCGGCTGATCTTCGATGCGCTGTCGGAGACTCGCGGCGTCTACTTGTTCGACGAGGTCGACGCACTCGCAGGGGATCGCGCTGCCGGGAACGACGTCGGTGAGATTCGGCGGGTGCTGAACTCGTTCCTGCAGTTCCTTGAGGTCGACACCTCCGACAGCCTGCTGGTCGCCACGACCAATCACCCACAGCTCCTCGATCGGGCGATGTTCCGCCGCTTCGACGCGGTGATCGACTATCCGCTGCCCGCTGACGAGGTCGTGCGCGACGTAATCCGGGCCCGCTTGGCCAACGTCCCCACCGACCGGCTGAACTGGTCGAAGATAGACGCGAATGCCGATGGCCTCAGCCACGGCGAGATCACCATCGCTGCGGATCTGGCAGCCAAGGAAGCGATTCTGGCCGGCAACGGCCGAGTAACCACGACGAGCCTCTGTGCGGCGTTGCAGGAGCGGCGCCAGCACCTGCTCGGCTGATCCCAAGGCAACGCCGTGCCAGAACCACGCGATCGCCCCCATCTTTACATCCCAGTCCCAGCGCAAGCCGTCAACTACTCACCACCACCGCGCGCGATCAAAGGCAAAGCAGTCCCGGTGCCACCGGATCGGCGCCAGCACGGCCAGCAGTTGCACGACGCTCTACGACAGGTCGATGCCGATGCGACGGAACGACGGCGTCAGCGTGAGGTGGAGGTCGAAGGTGCGATTGACGGCGTCTACATCAGCTTCGAGAGCTTCCCCGGGGTTCAGCTTGCCCTAGAGAAGCTCGACCCCCGGCAGGGCGCTCTCCATCCGGAGTTGCGGTCGGTGCAGGAGGTAGACCTCGGCGACGGAGTGACCGTGGAACGAGCGACCGTCTTCGTCCCGCAGGGCAAGCTCAACCACTTCCTGGACCGGATCACCCGGTACGTCGAAACTGCAGACGCTGCGAAGCCCCGCAATCGGGAGCTGGTGGACCGTATCCAGGCGGTGCGGACGGCTTCGATCGTAGCGTTGTGGACCGACCCGCCGGACGAGTTCCCGGAGCAGGCGCAGATGTTCTGGTGGGAGGCGTGGCTGCGCCGCCGCGACGGCGACGAGGTGACCCGGTTTCGCGCGTTCGCTGCGGCCGCTGGGCTGCGGACCGGTCGTCGCAGCCTCGGGTTCGGGGACCGCACGGTCCTGCTGGTCGAAGCGACCGTCGAGCAGCTCGCCTCGGCCGTTGACGTTCTCGACGACTTGGCCGAGCTGCGCAGGCCGCACGACCCGACCCAGTTCCTGGCCGAAGGTGACGCGACCGAGCAGTCCGCCTGGATCGGCGACCTCGTGGACCGGCTCGAGCCCGCCGACTCCCAGGCGCCCGCGGTCTGTGTCCTCGACAGCGGCGTCTACCAGGAACACCCCCTGCTGGAGGGCTCTCTGCCCATGCTGGACTGCCATGCCGCAGACCCCTCATGGCCGGTCTTCGACGACCGGGGACATGGCACTGAGATGGCCGGACTTGCCCTGTACGGCGACCTCGGACAAGCCCTGGCTTCACCGCAGCTGCTGCGGCTGCGTCATCGGCTGGAGTCGGTCAAACTGCTTCCACCGCCACAGCTGCAGAACGCCCCCGACGTCTATGGTGCGGTCACTGCCGCCGGAACGAGCCGAGCCGAGATCCAGGCACCCGCTCGCCGGCGGGTCTATTCGCTCGCTGTCACTGCGCCCGCAGCCACGTCGACGAACAGCGCGGCAGCCGGGCAGCCGTCGTCCTGGTCGGCCAGTCTCGATGCACTCGCCGCCGGTCGCGGTGTCCTCGCCGACGAGGACGGGCTGGTGTTCCTCGACGACACCGGCCACGACGCGAAGCGGCTGTTCGTCGTATCGGCTGGCAACGTGCGCTCCTGGAAGCCCGGTGACGAGCATCTCGACCGCAGCGACCTGGAACCGGTGGAGGACCCGGCCCAGGCGTGGAACGTGCTGACCGTCGGCGCGTACACCGAACTGGACACCATGACCGGCGCTGCCGCCGACTTCGCTGGCTGGACACCCTGGGCGCCGCGCGGCGAACTCTCGCCGTTCAGCCGCACCTCGGTCGCGTTCAGCCGGACGTGGCCGGTCAAACCCGACGTCGTGCTCGAAGGCGGCAACGTCGCCCGCTCACCGGACGGCACCATGTTCGACACCCCGCCAAACTTGCAGCTCCTGACCACCAACGCGCCTCTGAGAACCACGCGCCTGCTGACCACGACCTGCGCAACCAGCGCCGCCACCGCCCAGGCAGCGGCGCTGTCGGCCTCGGTGATGGCGGAGTATCCGTCCCTTTGGCCGGAGACCGTTCGGGCGCTGATCGTGCACTCCGCCGAGTGGACACCAGCGATGAAGGCCCAGTTCCCGGCTGGCAGGAGGAAGGCACCCCGCATCGCCCTCCATCGCCGCTACGGCATGGGCGTCCCCGACCTCGCCCGAGCCACGCACAGCGCCATCGACGCCTTGACCCTCATCGCGCAGGACACCATCCATCCCTTTGACGCCGGCGCCATGCGCGAAATTCACTATCACGATCTGCCCTGGCCCACCGACGTGCTCGCTGGCCTCGGGGGAGCGCAGGTCCGACTGCGGGTCACGCTGTCGTACTTCATCGAACCCAACCCCGGCCGGCGCGGCTGGCAGCGTCGCTACAGCTATGCCTCTCACGGTCTTCGCTTCGACATCCGTCGCGCGACCGAGTCCAACGCCGAGTTCCAAAAGCGGATCAACGAGAAGGCCCTGGCCGAAGACGAGCAGCGAGCCACCTCCAGCAACGACACCGGCGAGTGGTTCTTCGGCTCCGACCACCAGCGCGCACCGGGCTCCTTGCACACCGATATCTGGTACGGGAACGCCGCCGACCTCGCCCAGCGCGGCGCCTTGGCCGTGTTCCCGGTGACCGGCTGGTGGAAAGAAAACAAGGCTCGAGACCGCAGCGAGGACGGTGCCCGCTACGCCCTGATCTTATCGATCGAGACACCGGACCTCGACGTCGATGTTTGGACACCTGTAGCCCAACAAATCAACATTCCTGTCAGCATCACCACGGCACCGTGAGATCCGCACTCAACCAACATCGTCGCAACAAGGAAGCCCGCACCGGGGCCAACGGTGGGATGCTCAACTTCGCACTAAATCTCTTCATGCGGGAACCCGGCGCCCTTGATGCGACGTTCGGAGCGTCGGCGGTCGCGGTCGTCGCACTCGACCATGAGCAACTCCGCGAGGAACCCTCGATAGGTCAACTGCTCACGTTCGGCGGCGTCGGCGATCTGGGAGACCTGGGACCGGATCGAGGGCAGCCGCAGTCCCCGGCAGGCTTGGTCGATGGCGGCGTCGGCGGCCTGATCGGTCATGGTTCGACGTGCTCGGCTCACGAGACTTCTCCCTGCGATGGTGATGCGTGCGGCGGTGGCCGGTTCTGGGCGGCGCGGCGAGGCAGAAGCTGGTCGTAGGCTGCGACCGATGGCGGCGGCCTTCGATCCGGTGGCAGCTGCGGACCGGCCAGGCGCCGTTCGGTCAGGCTGATCACCCGGCCGGAACCGGGTAGTGGGTCGGGCTCGACATCGGCGTCGCGGCGCAGGCGGCCGGCGTTGCGGGCTTCCAACGCCACCACGTCGCAGGTGCTCGCTCCGGCGCCGAGGGCGATGGTGATCCCGGCGATGACGTCGGCGGCGGGCAGATGCCGGTGCAGCAGCAGGACCTCGATCAGTGCCCGTGTGCCAGCGGAGTCGCCGTGCGCGGTGCGCGCGGCCGACCAGAACGCCTCGTGCGCGACGGTGAACACGCCAGCCTTGCGTGCCTGCTCCAGCACGGTGGTGCCCGGTTTGCGCAGCAGCACCTCGGGGTAGTGATCGAGCACCATCGTCCGGGACCACTTCGTGATCGCCCTGACGTGCCGGGCGACCTCGACCCGCCCGTCGAGGACGACGACCTCCGAGGCCCGCAGCAGCACCCGGACTTGTTGCCGATCAGCTTGGCGGGCACCGAGTAGTAGCACTGGCGGACCGTGACGCAGCCGTAGCGGTCGACCCGCGGCGTCAACGTCCGGCCCGGTTCGAACCTCTCGTCCGGCAACGGTGCGAGCAAGGACGCCTCGGTGGCGAAGTCGGCGCCGATGGTGCGGACCCGGCCCTCGATGCGTCGGGCGTCTTCGGCGATGTCGACCGCATCGATGCGCGCGTTCAACTGGGCGAGTGTGTCGATCTCGGGAACGGGGACCAGGTAATTGCGGCGGAACCGACCGATCTCGCCCTCGACGCCGCCCTTCTCGTGGGCCCCGTCGACGCCGGGCATGCAGTAGAACGCCTCGAACCCGGCGTGCGAACGGAACCACACCCACTGATCCGACTCGGTCCTCGACCGGCCGCCGAGCACCCGCGAGACCGCGGGTTTCAGGTTGTCGTAGCGGATCTTGCCCGCAGGCACCCCGCCCAGCACGGAGAACGCGTGCAGGTGGCCCTCCACGAACGCCTCCAAGCCTTACGAGGCGAACACCTGGTGCGCCGACTTCCCGGAGTAGGACATGCGCAGCGCGAACAGGAAGACCTTGGTCCTCACCCCAGCCAACACGACGTGGAGCTCGCCAAAATCGACCTCGGCTTCCTGGCCGGGCTCATGGGTTTGCAGGATGAATCCCTGCTCACGACCCTTGCCCGCTTCCGCGTTGATCTCCTTGCGGCGCGGACCGACGTAATCGCGCACCGTGGTGTAAGGCAGGTCCGTCACACCGTGCTCGTCGATCAATCTGGCCACCATCCGGCGGACGGTGTGGTGCTGCTTGCGCGGTGCGGTCAGATCGACCCGCAGCATCTCGTCGATCCACGGTTTGACCACGTCCAGCCGCGGTGAATTCCGAATCGGTCTTTTCCGCGGTGTCGGCATCGCCGTGTCCATCGCCTGTAGCACCGTGCGCCGGTGGACTCCATAGCGTTCGGCCAGCTCTCTGATCGAGTCGCCCTGTCGGGCATCCCGGCGGATCGCCTCGAACAGTTCCAATCTCGGATCGGCCACGAAAGGCCCCCTGACTACGGTGCGGTGATCGTGGCATCACCCGACCGGTGGGGCCGGATCAAGCCGCCCCGACACGCTCCATGTCACCCAGGTGGGGCCGGATCAGGCCGCCATCCTGGGGCCACCGCAAACCGCCAGAGCCAACCCCCACCGCCGCCTCGCCCAGTACCGCGCCCACGACAACCCCGAACACCGACTTCGACTCGCCCGAGCGTTCGTCGCGGGCAAACTCCACAACTACCGACAACGACTCCTGCGCGCCGCCCGCGACAACACCAGAACACGCCAAACCCGCCTGCGCGACACCACCGAACACCACGCCACCGCCCTCACCCGACTCGAACACACCCGCGGCCTCGACGAATTCCTCGGCATCGAAGGAAACGCCACCCGCGAGTACTTCCAAGCCCTCGACCACCTCGCCCCCGGCACCGCACCCGGCCGCTCCCGACGACCACCCACCGACCCAGTCAACTGCCTGCTGTCCTTCGGATACGGCATGCTCCGCGTCGCCGTCCACGGCGCCCTCGAACACGTCGGCCTCGACCCCTACCTCGACTACCTCC
>NZ_WHOL01000107.1:0-352837 GCF_009745975.1 Actinokineospora pegani
CTGGGAACCCAGCTCGCGCACGCAGCGGGCGGCGCGGTGGCGCAGGTCCCCGCGGTGTGGGTGGTCGCCGGGATCGCGGCCCTGCTGTTCGGGCTCGTCCCGAGGGCCTCGACGGCCGCGTCGTGGGCTGTGGCGGGGGTGGCGCTGGGGCTGGGGCTGTTCGGCCCGGCGCTGAACCTGGGGCAGGTGGTGCTGAACGTCTCGCCGTTCACCCACGTGCCGAAGGTCCCCGGGCCGTCGGTGCCCGTCGAGCCCCTGGTGTGGCTGGGTGTCGTGGCGGTGGCCCTGGTGGTGGCGTCCCTGGTCGCGTTCCGCCGTCGGGACGTCTCGAGCTGAGCAGCGGGGCCGGGCGTGGCGCCCGGCCCCCGTCAGCTCAGACGCGGCCGGAGTCGGCCTCCACCGGGAGCCCCGCCTGCTCGCGGACGATGCGCTGGGCCAGCTCCAGCCCGGCGGCCTGACCCGCGCGGAAGGACTCGTCGGTCGTGAGCTGCTTGGCGTCGCGCTCGGCTTCGGCCAGCTTGGCCAGGCCTTTGCGGACCAGGCGCGCCCCCGGAACCAACGCGAACGCGGCGCAGCGGTCGTCGAGCTTGATCTTGAACCTTCTTCTCCCGTCTCCGGACACCACCCGGACCTGCGCACGGGTGAGCGTCACGGGGTGCCCCTGACCGCGTGCACCGCCAGCCCGCCGACCCCGAGCACGACCGCCGCGAGCAGGGCCGGCGTGCTGTCCTGGGGCTGGACGGGCCAGGTCAGCACCGCTACGACCAGCGGTTCCGACATGGGCGGCATGACCACCCCGGGCAGTGCCCAGGCCACCGGCAGCGTCCAGGCCAGTTGCCGCCCGAACAGCGCCGCGGCGAGTGCGGCGAGCCCCACGAACCCGAGGGCCGCGCGCAGGACCACACCCGCCGGGGCGGTGCTGACCATGACCGTCACACCGCCCACCAGCACCGCCGCCACCCCGGCGTGGACCATCCGCAGCGGCGGCCACCGCACCGCGGCGGTTCGGTCCAGTTCGGGGTCGACCCCGCCGAACCCCTGGCCGAGCACCGCCAGGCCCGCGGCCACGGCCAGACAGGCGGTGATCACCTGGCGCTGGGGGTTGAGCGCCCCCGCCGAGGTCATCACCACGGCCACGACCGCGAGCAGCGACCCGGGCAGCGCCAGCGGGACCTGGCGCGAGCGCAAGTACAGGACCAGCGGCCTCACGGTGTGCCCCCGCCCGGGCAGGCCAGGTACTTGGCCCGGACGCCCTCGAACCACCGCAGTTGGTCCGCGGCGGGGAGGGTCTTGATCCGCTCCCACTCCGCCAGGCGCTCGGCGCCCTCGGTCCCGTGCAGGGGCGGCCCTGGCGCGGGGTAGGCGCCCCAGAGCCACGCGGCGGTCAGGCCGCGCTCGCGGTAGTCGACCTCCCCGCAGGGACGGGTGCCCCCACCCGCCAGGACGCGGACGCTCAGCGCGTTCCCCTCGGCCTCCCAGCCCTCGCCCGGGGTGTGGTTGGCCGACGCGAACCAGACCTCGTCCGCGGGCTGCGGTCCGGGGCGGTCGTCGACCACCTCGCGCACGACTGTCGGCGCGGTGGGCAGCACGGCCATCCGCTCCAGCGCCTGCCGGGCCGGGCCGGTGAGCGAGTCCAGGGCGTCGGCGTGGATCCGCAGGACGCAGACCTTCGGCCCGTCGTCGGTGGTGCAGACCTCCGCGGCCGCGGCCGGGTCGAGCTGGAGACCGGTCGCCGGGGCGGCGGACACGACGACCATCCCGGCGACCAGACCCAGTCCGGCGGGCGCCAGGGCCGCCAGGGCGAAGCGGCGCTTGGCCACGGCGGCCGCGGCGAGCCCGGCCAGCGCGAGCCCGGCGAACAGCGCCGCCTGCCCGCCGGTGACCGCCGGAGCGAGCGTGGTCAGCTCGTCGAGCGGGGAGGACATGTTGGGCGTCAGCAGCCACACCCCGGTCAGCGGCCGGTATTTGCTCAGTTCCATCGGAGCCAGCAGCAGGATGAACGACGCCACGGCCAGCACCGGCGGCGTGTAGACCGACGGCAGCAGCCGCCCCACCCCCAGCCCCAACCACGCCGCCGCCACCAGCGACAGCGCGCCGACCAGCGCGATCGGCGTCCAGCCGAGGTGCTGGTACGGAGTGGACACCGCCACCGCGCCCGCCGCGGTCACCACCAGGTACGCCAGGCCCGCGCAGATCCCCACCGCGAACGCGGCGGGCAGCGAGCGCGACCAGGTCGGCCGCGAGGTCGTCCCGACCAGCTCGGTCATGCCCGACCGCCGGTCGCGCCGTGCCTGCCACGCCCCGGCGGCCAGCGCCGCGGGCCACAGCACGATCAGCGTGACCCGCTGGAGCCCGGCGAGCATCGCCCACTGCGGCTGCCAGAGCCCGGTCTGGTCGGTCAGTTCGAGGATGTAGAAGTTGGTCACCCCGAAGGAGATGATGATGATCGCGATCGGGATCGCCGTCGAGCGGCGCAGCTCGACCAGGAGCATGCGCGCGCTCATCGCCGCGCCCCCTCGCGGTGCTGGGCGAGCAGGGCGGAGTAGCCGCGCTCGATCGGGGTGTCGCCCAGATCGGAGTCCGCGCCCGCGTCGACCAGGTCCTGCGGGGCGCCCTGGAACACCGCCTTGCCCGTGTGCATGAGGACCACGCGGTTGCACGCCGCGGCGACGTCCTCGATGAGGTGGGTCGAGACGACCACGCAGGACTGGTCGCCGATGTCGCGCAGCAGCTTGCGGAAGTCCAGGCGCTGGGCCGGGTCGAGCCCGACGGTGGGCTCGTCGAGCAGCAGCAGGTCCGGGTCGTTGACGAGCGCCTGGGCGATGCCCGCCCGGCGCAGCATGCCGCCGGAGAGCGTGCGCATGGTGTCGCCCGCCCGGTCGGCGAGGCCGACCCGCTCGAGGGCCTCCTGCACCGCGCCGGGGACGCGCCGCCGGTCCACCTCCTTGAGCCAGGCCATGTGCTCGACGAACTCGCGGACGGTGAACCGCTTGTAGAACCCGAAGTCCTGCGGCAGGTAACCGATCCGCCTGCGCAGCGCCCGCAGGTCCGGCCGCCCCCCGACATCGACGCCGAGCAGCTCCAGCGTCCCGCCCGCCGGGCGCAGCACGGTGGCCAGCGCCCGGATGAGCGTTGTCTTGCCCGCCCCGTTGGGGCCGAGCAGGCCGTGCACGCCGGTGCCCAGCCGCAGGTCGAGGCCGTCGACGGCCATCCGCCGCCCGGCGCGCACCCGCACCGCTCCCGCGTCCACCTCCCACGCGTGCTGTGTCGGAGCCAATTCCGCGGGGTCCACGGCCCGAGCCATCGTCAAGTCCTTCCTGTTGTGATTCATGAGCGGCTGGCCAGGTTGGCGAAGGCGCGTGCGCGGAGCGCGACCACGGCCACGGCCACCACCGCCGCGGCGGCCCAGGCGGGCAGCCAGTCCGGTCCCAGCAGCGGGGTGAGGGCCCTGGTGGCGAGCGCCGGGGTGATCACGAACCCGGTCCAGGCCAGGCCGAGGGCGGTCGCCGCGCGGCCCACCCCGATCAGGGTGCCCAGGGCCAAGGTCCCGGTGGTGAACGCCAGGCAGGGCAGCAGCCAGAGGGCGGGGGACAGGCCGGTGGCCCAGCCCGCCAGCGCCAAGGCCGGGATCACGACCGCCAGGACCGCCGCCGTGCGGCGCAGGACCAGCGGCAGCCCGGCGCCGGGGGTGGCGGCGGTGAGCTCGTGCATGGGGTCGAAACGCCGAGCCCACGCCGCGGCGACGCCGAACAGCGGCGCGACCGGGGCCACGAGCAGGATCAACGACGGCACGCCCGGGGTCGTGGTGCCCAGGTCGACGAGGAACGCCAAGGCGGCGACCACCAGACCGGCGCCGATCCACGGACCCAGCGCGGGTGGTGCCCAGGCGCGCCGCGACCGCCAGGCCGCGCGGGCCGGGGCGGGCGCGGCCGGGGCGGCCTCGGCGATCCGCAGCCAGACCACGTCGAGCGCCGCGCTGACCTCGGGCGCCGAGGTGTGCACCGCCTCGCCCAACCTGGCCCGGCAGTCGGCGCAGGCCTCCAGGTGGGCCTCCACCGCCCACTCCACATCGGCCGCGAGGTCGGGGGAGCCCGCGACGTAGGCCGACAAGGCCTCGGGGGTCACGTGCGCGTCGGTCATGACATCGCCTCCCGCATCATCAGCCGGGCGCGCCTGGCCCGTGTCTTCACCGTTCCCTCCGGGATGCCCAGCAGGGCCGAGGTCTCGCGCACGGACAGGCCGTCCAGGACGAGCGCGCGCAGCACCGCCCGCAACTCCGGGGCGAGCGCGTTGAGCGCCGACCCGACGTCCCCCGACAGGGACGAGTCCACCACCGCTTGCTCGGCGCCCGGCACGGCGACGGCCCGCTCGGCCACGGCGCGCTGGCGCCCCTCCCTGCGGAAGGCGTCCACCAGCCGCCGGTTGGCGATCGTCCACAGCCACCCGAGCGCACTGTCCACAGCGGAGGTCTCGGCGATCGATCCGGCCGCCCGCCACACCACCACGTAGGTCTCCTGCACCACCTCGTCGACGAGTTCGTGGTCGGCGCAACGCCGCCGCAGCCGGACAGCCAGCCACGGCGACGTGCGCCGGTAGAACTCCGCGAAGGCGGCGCGGTCGCCACGGGCGGTGCGCCGCAGCAGCGCCCGCTCGTCGTCACCGACCGTTCCTTGTCGCATGTCTTAGGGTCGTGCCCGCACCCCTTCCAGGTTCTCCAACACCGCGTGACCTGCGTCACATGACTAGACGAACTCCGGGATCAGCTCACCCACCAGCCTGATGCTGGTCAGCACCGCCTCGTCGTCGAGCCCACCCATCTGGTGCAGGCACAACAGCCGGTCGACACCGAGGTCTGCGTAGGCCCGCAACTTCTCCCGGCAGGTCTCCTGGCTGCCGACGATCAGCGAGTTCTGCGCGCTGAGCACCTCGAACACCTCCTCGTCCGCGACCTGCTCGCCACCGAGCAGCCTGCCGATCAGCAGCGCCCCCTCGGTCGGGGCGTCACCCTGCTCGGCGCGCAGGAACGACCCGGCCAGCCCGCCGCCGTCGGGCGCGTCGATGAGGGCCTGGTGGCGCTCCATCGCCAGCCGGAAATCGGTCGCGGCCTCGAAGAACGACAGGGCCCGGGTGCTGTACCAGGCGGCTGCCGCCGCGGCCCCGTTGCGCCGCGCCTGCTCGTCGGTCTCGGCGCAGTGGACGAACGTGAAGAAGCCGACCTGGTTGTTGACGAACGCCCCCACCGGGTCGGCGCACGCGGCGACGGCCTCGCGGTACACGGCGATGAGCCGCTCGGCCCGCTCCAGCGACTCCCACATCGTCGTGCCCAGCACGCCGACACCGCGCCGCCCGGCCTCCTCGAACGACGCCGGGCTCGACGCCGCCTGCCACAGCGGCGGGTGCGGGTTCTGCAGCGGCTTGGGCTGGATCCGCACGTCGCGGATGTCGGGAATACCCGAGCCGTCCGCGACGTGGCTGAACCGCTCCTCGGTCCACATCCGGGGGATCATGGCGAACGCCGCCGCCGTCTGCGCCCGCACCTCGGCCTGGTCGATCCCGAACAGCCGCCACTCCGGCACGGTCGAGCGGGTCAGGCCCAGCTCCACCCGCCCGCCGCTGAGGTGGTCCAGCGTCGCGGCCCGCTCGGCGACCCGGATCGGGTGGTTGAACCGGTGCGGCGCCAGCACCGCGGAGTGCCCCAGCCGGATGCGGCCGGTGATCTGCGATATCGCGGCCAGCAGCAGTTCGGGGGCCGAGGACAGGCTGAACTCCTCCGCGCCGTGGTGCTCTACCTGCCACCAGCACCCGTACCCGGCCTCGTCGGCCAGCCTCGCCTGGGCCAACGCCTGCTGGAACCGGGCCTGCTCGTGCCCGGCCGCCCACGGCCTGGGGTCCTGCACCTCGTTGAAGACGTCGATCTCCACGCTCGCTCCTCGCTCTCGACAGCACTGTCGATCAACTAGTCATCCACCGATGACCGGGCGTTACCGCCGCGCGGTGTTGATTTGTTCAAAGGTGGGGGTGACAGCGGGCCGCTGGCCAGCCGGGACAACCGGGGGTTGTCGGCTGACGCGTGTCGTTTGTTTGCCTGGGGCGCACCGGTCTCGCTGGACTGCGCCGGTGTCCTCATCCTTTGCGCACCTCCATGTCCACACCGAGTACTCGATGCTCGACGGCGCGGCGAAGATCGGTCCGCTGGTCGACGAGGCGGCCCGGTCGGGGATGCCCGCCGTGGGGATGACCGACCACGGGAACATGTACGGGGCGGACGAGTTCCACCAGGTCGCCGTCCGCGCCGGGGTGAAGCCGGTCATCGGGATCGAGGCCTACCTCGCGCCGAGCAGCCGCCACCACAAGAAGCCGGTGTTCTGGGGCCAGCCCGGGCAGCGCGGGACCACCCCCGAGGGGGTCGGCGGCGACGTCTCGGGTGGGGGCGCCTACACGCACATGACCATGCTGGCGGAGAACGCCGGCGGGCTGCGGAACTTGTTCCGGCTGTCGTCGCTGGCGAGCATGGAGGGGTACTACCGCAAGCCGCGGATGGACCGCGAACTGCTCTCCGAGCACGCCGCGGGGATCATCGCGACCACGGGCTGCCCTTCGGGTGAGGTGCAGACGCGGTTGCGGTTGGGGCAGCCCGCGCAGGCGTTGAGAGCCGCTGCCGACTATCGGGACATCTTCGGGCAGGACAACTTCTTCCTGGAACTGATGGACCACGGTCTGCCGATCGAGAGATCGGTGCGAGAGGGGCTACTCGATATCGGTAAGAGGCTTGGTCTACGTCCTCTTGCCACCAACGACTCCCACTACGTCAGCAAGGAACAGGCAGAGGCGCACTCCGCGCTGCTGTGCGTGCAGTCCGGCAAGACCCTCGACGACCCGAACCGGTTCAAGTTCGACGGTGACGGCTACTACCTCAAATCCGCCGAGGACATGCGGGCGTACTGGGACCCGGAGGTGCCAGGGGCGGCCGACAGCACGCTGCTCATCGCCGAGCGCGTGGAGTCCTACGCCGAGGTGTGGGAGCACCGGGACCGGATGCCGCTCTACCAAGCCCCCGAGGGGCACGACGTCGTCTCCTGGTTCCGCGCGGAGGTGCTGCGCGGGCTGGCGTGGCGGCTGCCTGGCGGAGTGCCCGCGGAGTACACCGCGCGCGCTGAGTTCGAGATCGACGTCATCGTGCGGAAGGGGTTCCCCGCCTACTTCCTGATCACCGCCGACCTGATGGACCACGCCCGCGAGGTGGGGATCAGGGTCGGGCCGGGACGCGGGTCGGCGGCCGGGTCGCTGGTCGCCTACGCGATGGGCATCACCAACCTGGACCCGCTGGCGCACGGGCTGCTGTTCGAGCGGTTCCTCAACCCCGAGCGCGTGTCGATGCCGGACATCGACATGGACTTCGACGACCGGCGGCGCGGGGAGATGATCCGCTACGCCACGGACCGGTACGGCGCGGACCGGGTCGCGCAGGTCATCACGTTCGGCCGGATCAAGACCAAGGCGGCGGTCAAGGACGCGGCCAGGGTGCACTTCGGCCAGCCGGGGTACGCGATCGCCGACCGGATCTCCAAGGCGCTGCCCCCGCCGGTCGCGGCCAAGGACATCCCGCTCAGCGGCATCACCGACCCCGGGCACGAGCGGTACCCGGAGGCCGCCGAGGTGCGGGCGCTGGTCGAGTCGGACCGTGACGTGTCCACCATCTTCCAGACCGCGCGGGGCCTGGAGGGGCTGATCCGCAACGCGGGGGTGCACGCCTGCGCGGTCATCATGTCGGCCGAGCCGCTGCTGGACGTCATCCCGCTGTGGCGGCGCGACGACGGGGCGGTGATCACCGGGTGGGACTACCCGTCGTGCGAGGCGATCGGCCTGCTCAAGATGGACTTCCTCGGCCTGCGCAACCTCACCGTCATCGGCGACGCCATCGACAACGTCCGAGCCAACCGCGGCGTGGACATCGACCTCGACACCCTCGCCACCGACGACCAGGCCACGTACGAGCTGCTGGCGCGCGGGGACTCCTTGGGTGTCTTCCAGCTCGACGGTGGAGCTATGCGCGACCTCTTGCGCCGCATGCGCCCAACGGGATTCGGGGACATCACCGCGGTGAACGCGCTCTACCGGCCGGGACCGATGGCGATGAACACCCACAACAACTACGCCGACCGCAAGAACAACCGGCAGGCCGTGGAGCCCATCCACCGCGAGCTGGCCGAGCCGCTGCGGGAGATCCTCGCCGAGACGCACGGCCTGGTGGTCTACCAGGAGCAGATCATGCAGATCGCCCAGCGCGTCGCGGGCTTCTCGATGGGCCGCGCGGACGTGCTGCGCCGGGCGATGGGCAAGAAGAAGAAGGACGTCCTGGAGGAGGAGTTCGAGGGCTTTCGCGACGGGATGCGCGACAACGGCTTCTCCGATGAGGCGGTGCGGGCGCTCTGGGACACGATCCTGCCCTTCGCCGGGTACGCGTTCAACAAGTCCCACGCCGCCGGGTACGCGCTGGTCGGCTACTGGACCGCGTACCTCAAGGCGAACTACCAGCCGGAGTACATGGCCGCGCTGCTGACCTCGGTCGGCGACAACAAGGACAAGTCCGCGGTCTACCTGGCCGAGTGCAGGCGGCTGGGGATCAGGGTCCTGCCGCCGGAGGTCAACGAGTCGTCGCTGCGGTTCGCCGCGGTCGGCCGCGACATCCGGTTCGGCCTCGGCGCGGTGCGCAACGTGGGCGCCAACGTCGTCGAGTCGATCATGGCGACCCGGGCGGCGAGGGGGAAGTACTCCTCGTTCGCCGACTTCGTGGAGAAGTCCGAGCTGGTCGTCTGCGCCAAGCGGGTCGTGGAGTCGCTGATCAAGGCAGGGGCGTTCGACACCTTCGAGCACCCTCGGCGCGCGCTGATCGACGTGCACGAGGAAGCTGTCGACGCCGTGGTGGGGCTCAAGCGGCAGCAGGCCCTTGGCCAGTTCGACCTGTTCGGCACGGGCGACAGCGAGCCGGAGCCGACCTCGTCACCGCTGGCCCATCTGCGGTTCGACGCCGAGGAGTGGCCACGTAAGCACCTCTTGGCGTTGGAACGGGAGATGTTGGGGCTCTATGTGTCGGCGCACCCGCTGGACGGCGCGGATCACGTGCTGCGGCGCGCGGCTCCCAGGTCCATCGGCGCCGTGCTGGCGTCCCCGCCGAGAGAAGGGGAGTTGGTGCTGTCGGGGATGATCTCGTCGTTGGAGCGGCGGGTGAACAAGAAGGGGGAGACCTGGGCCATCGCCACGATCGAGGACCTGGACGCGTCAATCGAGGTCTTGTTCTTCCCGAAGTCCTACGCCGCTCTGGCCTCGGACCTGGTGGAGGACGCGGCGGTGGTGGTGAAGGGGCGGGTGAACTGGCGCGAGGACAAGATGTCGATCTTCGGCTCGGACCTCGCGCCGCTCGACATCAGCACCACTGAAGAACCTGCGCTTGTCCTGGAGATGGACGTGGCAGTCGGCGAGGAGGGGGTCATGGAACTGCGGTCAACGCTGCAAGCGCACCGAGGGCTCACCCCCGTGCGCATCGTTCTGTGCAATGGGCCGCGACGAACCACTCTTGCCGTTGACGACTTCCCCGTCACCGTGACCTCGGCCCTGCTGGGAGAACTCCGGTCGGTGTCAGGAATCCGAGTGGTTCGCTAGACCATGGACCAGTCCTCGGCCGGGAGCCACACCTCGTCGCTGCGGGGTCGCGTGTACTGCGCGGACACGTAGTCGACGAGCCTGCGCACCGCTGGGTTGGCGGTGTCCTCCCGCCACACCAGCGACCACAGGTAGCAGGGGCGCGGTGCCGAGACGGGTATGGCGACCACGTCCTCCCGGCGGGGCAGCGCGACCAGTTCGCCGCCGAACCCGATCACCGACGACGACTCGCCGAGCCTGCGCACGAAGTCCTCGTAGCCGAAGTTCGGCCCGCTCACGTCGATCTCGATGCCGAACTCGGGGCCCAGCGCCGCGTAGTAGGCCGCCCACTCGCTGCCCGGCTCGTTGCCGGGCATCCACGCGGTCATCCCCGCCAGCTCGGCCAGCGCCACGCTCGCGCGGCCCGCCAGCGGGTGGTCCGCCGCGACGAGCAGCTCCAGCGGGTCCAAGCACGCCGGCGCGCTGCGCAGCCCGTCCAGGGGCCCGGTCACCCTGGCGAACGCCGCGTCGACCCGGCAGGCCAGCACCGCCCCGCGCGACTCGCGCAGCCCGGTCGAGGTGACCAGCTCCAGGTCGACGTCCCCGGCGTGGCGGTGGAAGCCGCGCAGCAGGTCGGTGCCCGCCAGGCGGGTGTCGAGGACGTCGACGCGCAGCGCGGCCCGGCCGCCGCGCGCCGCGGCCACCGCCGCGTCCGCCGTCGCGAGCAGCCGCGTGGCATGGGGGAGGAACGCGGCCCCGTCCGGGGTCAGGTCCGCCCCGGACCGCTGTCGGGCGAACAGCGCCACCCCCAGGTCGGCCTCGAGCCTGGCCACCCGCTTCGACACCGCCTGCTGGGTGATCCCCAGGTCCACGGCGGCGTCCCCGAAGTGCCGGGTCGCGGCCACCACGGCGAACGCCCGCACCGCGGCCAGGTCGAGCTCACCCACGCGGCACCTGGTCGGCGAGTACCTGTTCGCGCAGGATGTCGGCGTGCCCGCAGTGGTGGGCCAGTTCCCGCAGGACTTGCAGGCACACCCAGCGAAGGGTGCGCGGGCCGGACCGGTGGCCGGTCACGACGGTGTCCAGGGGCAGGTCCGCGATCGCGGCCCGGGCTGTGGCACAGGCCTCCTGGTGGGCCGCCGTGACCGAGGCGATGGTGTCGTCGGCGTGGAGCTGGAAGGAGTCATCCGGGCCCCGCGCCAGGCCGAGGTCATGGCGGGGTGTGCCACCGACGCACTCCTCGAACCACACCCGCTGCATCCACGTGACGTGTTTGAGCAGGCCGAGCAACGTCGTCGCCGACGGGACGAGGTCGCGGCGGGCCTGTTCCTCGGTGAGGGACTCGAGGGTCGCCTCGATGGCGCCGCGGTAGTCCTCGATGAACGCGGTGAGCTGTGCGCGCTCGTCGTCCAGCGGCACATCGAACACGCCCACCAGAGCCCCCCGTCACGCCGCGAGTTCCGAGACCGAGTCTAGGCCCGCAGGCTCGTCGACGCGGCGAAGACCGCCTGCCAGTCTATCCGGTGGCCGCGGGCGTCCAACCGCGCCAGCGCGGCCAGGAAAGCGGTGACCTCGTCCGGCTCGGTGTGCAGGGCGGGGACCACCCGGTCCTGCTCGTCGTCGGGCAGGCAGCGGGCCGCCAGCCTGCTGAGCACGCCGCTGGGGCCGACCTCGACGTACGTGTGGGCGCCCCGGGCCCGAAGGGTGTCCATGATGGACGACCAGCGCACCGGCAGACGGCAGTGCCGGGTCCAGTGGTCGGGGGTCGCGGCGTCGCCGGGTGGGACGAGGTCTCCGGTGGAGTTGCCGATCAGGGGGATCGTGGCGGGGTGGCTGGGGGCGGCGGCGATGGCGGCGGCCAGGGCGGGCATGGCCGGGTCGACGGCGGGGGAGTGGTAGGCGTTGCCGACGCCGACGCGGCTGGTGCGCACGTCGCGCGCGGCGAAGTGCTCGGCGATGGCGGTGATCACCGCCAGCGGTCCGGCGATCGCGACCGACGACGTGTCGTGCACGGCCGACACCGACGCCGCCGTGCCCACCAGGGCGGGGGCGACGACGTCCTCCGGGGCCTCGATGGCGATCATCCCGCCGCCCGGCGGCAGCGCGTCGAGCAGCAGCCCCCGGTCGGTGACGATGGCCGCGGCGTCCTCCAGCGACCACACCCCGGCGGCGGTGGCGGCGATGTACTCGCCGAAGGAGTGGCCGGTCACCACGTCCGGTCGCAGCCCGGCCGCCACGAGCAGTTCGAACAGGCCGATCCCCAGGCCCAGCAACGACGGCTGGGCGAAGGCGCAGTCGTCGAGGCCCTCGGCGGCGCCCGCGACGACCGCGCGCAGCGGGGTGGGGAGCATCGGGTCGGCCCGCGCGCACACCCGCGCCACGGCCGCGTCGACCCGCGGGAACTCCAGACCGAGCCGGGCGCCCATGTCGACGCGCTGGCTGCTCTGCCCGGAGAACAGGAACGCCACCGGGCCGGGTTCGGGCAGGGGCGCGCACGCCGCGGCGGTGGCGGGCGCGGCGGCCAGGTCATCGGGCCCGTGTGCCAGCAGGACCGCGCGGAACCGGTGCTCGGGGCGGGCGCGCGCGGCGAGGGCGCGCCCCAGTGCGGGCAGGTCCCCGGACAGTGATTCCGCCTGGGCCACCAGTTCGGCGGACGTGGGCGCGCTGAGCACCAGCGGGACCGGGACGCTCATGCGGGGACTCCTTCCCGGGCGCGACCGCCCAGCGGGACAAGGGCGAGTGGTGGGCCGGGCAGACGCGGCCAGGGGCCCCGGAGGAAACGGCGCCAGCGGCGCACGCGCCGATTCCCGGAACGGTCGGCACGGCGGCGCCTGAAGGGCACGCGGAATTCGGTGCGGTGGGTTCTGACATCGTCCTCACTGCTCGTGACGCGGGCCGCGATGTCATCAACCTAGCGCACGGGTGTGATGTTCCGGTGATAGTCCGGCGACGATTCGCCGGACCGCCGCCGTTGTTTATCCGTGCGCACCGCGCCGGTGCTGATGATCTTGCCCGATCCGTGGTCGAGCGCGTGCGCCGGGTCGGGCAAGATTGGCTGCGCCCAACGTGAGCTGCGGGTTCGGTGGTCAGTGTCTAACCTACCCGGGTGGTGGGTAGCGTCTGATTTGCCGGATATGTACTATCGGCGTCGTCGGTGTCGGCAGGTCCACGCGGGAGGTGGGGCGGTTCGGGCGGTGGTGCGCTGGGCTTTTCCTCGACCGCTCGGATGGTACGACACCAGTGCCGTCACGTTCCATTCCTGGCTGTTTCTCGCCCATTGTGTCCCGTGCACCCGAATGCGCCGGCCGCGTTTCCCGACGCCCGCGCGGAATCCGGAGGAGTCGACCGTGTCCCCACCGGCCGACCTGCCCGCTGGCGCGCGCGTCGTCCTCGCGCTGCCCAGCGGCGACCGACTGGCCGAGCTGCTGCTCGACTGCCTCGACCGCGCGCTGGTCGCCGTCCCGCTCGACCCGCGCACCCCGCCGTCGCGCGTTGCCGAGGTCGTGCGCCGCGTCAGCGCCTCCGCCGTGCTCACCCCGGACGGCGTCGAGCCCACCGGCCTGCCGCACGAGCACCCCGACGCCGACGGCCTCGCGCTGATCATGTTCACCTCCGGTTCGACGGGTGTCCCCAAGGGCGTGATGCTGCCCAGGGCCGCGGTGCTGGGCAACGCCGCCAAGACAGCCGCCCTGCACGGCTTCGCGCCCGACCGCCCACACGCGACCTGCCTGCCGCTCTACCACTGCAACGCGCTGGTCATGTCCCTGGTGGGCACGCACACCACCGGCACGCCGCTGGTCCTGCACCCCGGGTTCGACCCCGCCGCCTACTTCGCCGACCTGCGGGCCAAGGAGGTGCGCACGGCCTCGATCGTCCCGGCGATGCTGCCCGACCTGCTCGACTGCGCGCCGCCGTGGCCCGAGAGCCTGGACTACCTCATCACCGCCGCCGCCCCGCTCACCGCCGACCTCGCCCGCCGCTTCCACGCGCTCTACGGGCCGAGGCTGCGCCAGGGCTACGGGCTGACCGAGCTGGTCAACTTCTCCTTCACCACACCGCACCCCGGCCCTGAGCACTGGGCGGCGGAGTACCTCGACCACTACCCGCCGGTCGGCGCCCCGCTGCCCGGCACGGAGCTGCGGCTGGAGTCCGGCGAGGTCTGGGTCCGCTCCGCGGACCGGATGCGCGGCTACTGGGAGGACCAGGCGGCCACCGCCGCCGCGCTCACCCCGGACGGCTGGCTGCGCACCGGCGACCTCGGTGAGCGGCGCGGCGACCTGCTCGTGCTCACCGGTCGCCGCAGCGAGCGCATCGAGCGCGGCGGCGAGAAGCACTACCCGCTGGAGGTGGAGCGCACCTGGCGCGAGGCGGGGCTGCCCGGCCGGTTCGCCGCCGTCCCGGTGCCGGACGACACCTTCGGCCACGAGATCGGCCTCGTCACCGCCGACACCGACGCGGGCACGATCGCCGCCGCCCGCGCCATCGCCGAGGACGGCCCGCTGCGCCCCGCCGCGCTGGCCTTCGGCGCGTTCACCGCGACCGCCACCGGCAAGCCGCAGCGCACGGCCATGGGCCGCGCGCTGGTGGCGGGCCGGGAGAACCCGAGCCGGTGGAACCGCGCGCTCGACCTCGGCGAGACCGCCGCCCTGCGCGCCGCCGCGCGGACGGCCCGCGCGCGCCTGGCCGACGAGGTCGTGCGGCGCCTCGGCCACACCGGTCCGGTCCGCGTGGCCGACCCGACGGACCCGAGCCGCGCCCCCGGCGAGCTGGTCGTCGTCCCGCACGGCCCGGGCCCCGGCCGCTGGGACCTGGTCGAGGCGCTGCGCGCGGACGCGGACGCCGTCGGGACCAGCGCCCTGCGCGCCGGGCGCCACGACCTGGGCGGGGTCGTCTGGGCCCGGTGACGGCCCAGCCCCCGCCAACACCTCCCCGCTCGACCCCGCCGAAGAACGGAGAGCCACTGTGCCGCACGAGACCCGCCCACCCCACACCGGTGCCCCCGCGCTGAACATCGTCACCTGGGCGGACGCCGAACTCGACGACGAGCGCACCACCCTGCGCGTCGGCCACGGCCCGCTTCCCTCGGCCATGCACGGCGCGGTCGGCGCGACCGGCCGCGAGCTGGCCACGATCGGCGCGATCGGGGCGGACCTGATCCGGCTCCCGGCGGGCAGCGGCTTCCAGCCGCACACCCACCCCGGCCACCACGTGCTGACCGTCGTCGGCGGCGTCGGCACGATCACCTACGGCGGCAAGGTCTACGAGACCAACGCCGGGCAGACCTACCTCATCGAGGGCGACGTCCCGCACGCCGTCGGCGCCATCACCGACCACGTCATCCTGGCCGTGGGCTCCCCGCACATGCCCGTCGACCACGAGAACCGGATGGCCCCGGTGCCCTACGAGGAGGTCATCGCCCCCGACGGCGACCTGACCTGCCTGATCTGCGCGGTCACCGCCCTGGCCCCGGCCAAGCTGCACGCCGAGGGCTGCCCGCACTGCCCGTGCGCGACGTGCGTCGGTGTCGCGCCGTGATGCCCGACCCGATCGCCGTCGTGGGCATCGGCTGCCGGTTCGCGGGCGGCGTGGAGTCCGCGGACGACCTGTGGCGGTTGCTGCTGGCGGGGGAGACCACCGCCGGGCAGGTGCCGCCGGACCGGTGGCGCGCTCACGCCGAGCAGTCCCGCGAGCAAGCCGCCGCGCTGGACCGGGTCGTGGCCCGCGGGTCGTTCCGCGACGACGTGGCCGGGTTCGACGCGGCGTTCTTCGGCATCTCCGCCCGCGAGGCCGAGCAGCTCGACCCGCAGCAGCGCACCGCGCTCGAGGTCGCCTGGGAGGCGCTGGAGGACGCCGGCGTCGCGCCGACCTCGCTCGCCGGGTCGGACACGGCGGTCTTCCTCGGCGTCGGCACCGACGACTACGGGCGCAGGCTGCTCGAGGACCTGCCCGGGGTCACCCCGTGGACCGGCGTCGGCGCGTCGTTGTGCGGGGTGCCGAACCGGGTGTCGCACGCGCTCGACCTGCGCGGGCCGAGCGTGGCCGTGGACACGGCTTGCTCCTCGTCGCTGGTGGCGGTGCATTCCGCGTGTGCGGCGCTGCGCGCCGGTGAGACGCGGATCGCGCTGGCGGGCGGGGTCATGCTGATGACCGGGCCCGGTCTCACCGCCGTGCTCACCGAGGCCGGGGCCGTCGGGCCGGACGGGCGCAGCAAGCCGTTCGACGAGGCCGCGGACGGCTACGGCCGCGGCGAGGGCTGCGGCGTCGTGGTGCTCAAGCGCCTGGTGGACGCGCGTGCCGACGGTGATGACGTGCTCGCGGTGATCCGCGGCAGCGCGGTCCGCCAGGACGGGCGCACCGAGGGCATCATGGCCCCCAGCGGCGACGCCCAGACCGACCTCATGCGCGCCGCCTACGCCGCCGCGGGCGTCGACCCGGCCACGGTCGGCTACGTCGAGGCGCACGGCACCGGGACGCCCGCGGGCGACCCGATGGAGGCGGGCGCGCTCTGCCGCGTGCTGGCCCGGCCCGCCGAGCGCCCGGTGTGCAGGGTCGGGTCGGTCAAGGCCAACATCGGCCACACCGAGGCCGCGGCGGGCGTCGCCGGGATGATCAAGGCGGTGCTGGCGCTGCGCCACCGCTGGATCCCCGCCACCCCGCAGCACACCCGGCAGCGCTCCGACGTGCCGTGGCGGGAGTCCCGCCTGGAGCCGGTCGTGCGGGGCGTCGAGTGGCCGGACCCGGGCCACCCGCGCCGCGCCGGCGTGGCCAGCTACGGCTACGGCGGCACGATCGCCCACCTCGTCCTGGAGGAGGGCGATCCCCTCGCGGCGCCCACCGCGGCCGAGCTGGACGCGCCCGCGCACTTCGCGGTGTCCGCCGCCTCCCCGGCCGCGCTGCGTGAGCAGGCCGGTCGGCTGGCTGACGCGGTCGACGGCAAACCGTTGCCGCACATCGCCTTCACCCTCGCCACCGCCCGCGCGCACCTGCGCCACCGGGCCGTGGTCACCGCCTCGGACACCGCCGGTCTCGTCGCAGGGCTGTCCGCCGTCGCCGGGGGCACGAGCGCCGACGCGGTCGTCACCGGCTCCGCCCGCGATGGCGACGCCGTGTGGGTGTTCTCCGGGCACGGTGCGCAGTGGGCCGGGATGGGCCGGGGGCTGCTGGACGTCGACGCCGCCTTCACCGAGGTCATCGACCGCCTCGGGCCGGTCTACCAGGCCGAGTTGGGCGCGTCGCCGCGCGGAATCATCACCGCCGACGACCTGGGCGGGGTCGACCGCGTCCAGGCGGCCCTGTGCGCGGTGCAACTGGGGCTCGCCGCCTCCTGGCGGGCCCGGGGGTCGCGCCCGGCGGCGGTCGTCGGGCACTCCGTCGGCGAGATCGCGGCGGCGGTGACGGCCGGGTCGCTGACCGAGGCCGCGGGCGCCCGGCTCGTGTGCAGGCGGTCGGCGCTGCTGCCGCGCGCGCAGGGCCGGGGCGCGATGTTCCTGGTGGACCTGGGTTTCGACGAGTGCGCCGAGGCCGTCGCGGACTTCGCGGGCGTCACCGCCGCGATCTGCGCGTCCCCGCACTCCACCGTCGCCGCCGGTGACGCGGACGCCGTCGCCCGGGCCGCGGCGGCGCTGACCGCCGCCGGGCGCACCGTGCGCCGGGTGGACTCGGACGTCGCGTTCCACACCGACCACATGCGGGACCTCGCCGGGGAACTGGCTGTCGCCGTCGCGGACCTGACCCCGGCCCGGCCGGGGGTCACGCTGTACACGACCGCGCTGGACGACCCGCGCGGCGGGCACCCGCAGGACGCCGCCTACTGGGCGGCCAACCTGCGCAACCCCGTCCGGTTCGCCCAGGCCGTCCAAGCGGCGGTCGCGGACGGGCACCGCACGTTCCTCGAGATCTCCGCGCACCCCGTCGTCGCGCACTCGATCACCGAGACCCTGGCGGCCGAGGGCGTCACCGACGGCGCCGTGGTCCCCAGCCTGCGCCGCGACCGGCCCGAGGCCGCGATGCTGTCGGCGGCCGCCGCCGCGCTGCACTGCCGGGGCGTTCGCGTGGACCTCGACATCCCCGCGGGCAGGCGGGTGCGGCTGCCCGGGGTCGCCTGGCAGCACAGCCGGTTCTGGGTCGAGCGCCCGTCGCCGACCCGGCCGGGGCCGCCGAACACCCTGCTCGGCGCGGGCACCGACGTGCACGGCGTCGCGGCCACGGTGTGGACCACGACGCTGCACACCCGGACCCGCCCCTACCCCGGCAGCCACCCGGTGCTGGGCACCGAGATCGTCCCCGCCGCCGTCACACTGCTCACCTACCTGGCGGCCGGGGGCGCCACCGGTCTGTCCGGTGTGGAGCTGTACCGACCGGTCGTCGTCCCCGGCGAGGACGACCCCGCGCGTGAGTTGCAGGTCGTCCGCGAGGGCGCTGCGCTGCGCATCGCCTCCCGGCTGCCCGGTGGCGACTGGGCGGTGCACTCCTCAGCCCGCGCGCGGGACGCCGAGCCGCACCGGGTGCTCGACCGGGCCGCCGATGAGCCGGTGGACGCCGCGGGCGTCGTCGACCGGCTGGCCGAGCTGGGCGTGGCCGCGATGGGTTTCCCGTGGCGGGTCGACAAGCTGGCCAGGGGCGAGGGCCTGCTGGTGGCCGAGGTCGACGCCGCCCCCGACGGCGTGCTGCGCCACCGGGGCTGGGCCTCGCTGCTCGACGCCGCGCTGTCCACCGCGTCGGTCGTGTTCGACGGCCCGCCCGCGCTGCGCATGCCCGCGTCCCTGGACACCTTCGCCGTGGCCGGGACCGCGCCGGACCGGGCCGTGGTCGTCGCCGCGCTCGACCGGGACCGGGCGTTCACCGTCGACGTCGAGGTGCTCGGCGAGGACGGCACGCCGCTGGCGCGGCTGACCGGTCTGCGCTACGCCGAGCCCGAGGGGGTGGCAGGCGCCCGGCCGGAACTGGGCGAGACCGTCTTCGACGTCCGCCCGACCCCGGTCGACGACCCCGCCGACGCGGTCGGCAGGGTGGCCGTCGCCGATCCCGGGCTGGCCGCCGCGCTGCGGGCGGCGGGAGCCGAGATCGCCGAGGACGCCGAGAACGTCCTGGTCACGACCGGCGACGACCCGGCAGAGTCGACGCGGGCGCTCATCCGAGCCGTCCGCGACGCCGGGCCGGGCAGGCGGGTCTGGGCCGTCGGCGGCGGCCACATCACCGCCGTCGGCCGGGTCCTGGCCACCGAGCACCCCGACACCTTCGGCGGCGTGCTCGACCTGCGCACCCCCGACGCCGCGCCCCGGCTGCTGCGCCACCTGACCCGCCCCGGCGCCGAGCCGGTGCTCACCCTCGACACCGACGGCGCCACCGCGCCCAGGGCCGTCCCGCTGGGCCGCTCGTCCGGGACCGCGCCCGCGTGCCGCCCGGACGGCGCCTACCTGGTGACCGGCGGGCTCGGCGCGGTCGGCCTCGCGGTCGCCGCGCACCTCGCCGAGCGCGGCGCGCGCAGGCTCGTCCTGCTCGGCCGCACCCCGCTGCCCGCGCGCGGCGCCGCCGAGGACGACCCGGTGGTGCGCGCCGTGCGGGCCATCGAGGCGGCCGGGGCCACGGTGTTCGCGGTCGCCGCCGACATCACCGACCGCGCGGCCGTGCGGTCGGCGCTGGCCGAACTGCCGGTGCCGCCGGTCCGGGGTGTCGTGCACGCGGCGGGCCAGGTGCGCAGCGCCCCGGCGGTCGAGCTGTCCGAGGACGACCTGCGGGTGGTCCTGCACGCCAAGGTCGAGGGCGCGAAGGTCGTCGACGAGCTGTTCCCGGAGCTGGACTTCCTGGTCCTGTGCTCCTCGGTCGGGCCTCTGCTGGGCCTGCCCGGCCAAGCCGCCTACGCCGCCGCGAACGGCTTCCTGGACGCGCTGGCCGCCCAGCGCCGCGCGCGGGGCGACACCGGGTGCGTGTCCATCGCCTGGACCTCCTGGCGGGGGCTGGGCATGGCGACCTCGGCGGCGGCCACCGAGGTGGAGTTGGACGCGCGCGGCAGCGCCGACCTCACCCCGGAGCGGTCGCTGGCCGCGCTCGACCGGGTCCTGGCCGCCCGGCACGGCCTCGGCGGCGGACCGGTCGCGGTGCTGCCCGTCCGCACCGACCACCCCGGCCCGCGCCCGCCGCTGCTGGCCGCGCTGGAGGTCGACACCCCGGCCGGGGACGCCGACGCGCCGAGCTGGGCCGGGCTCGCGGGCGCGGAGCTGGCCGCCGAGCTGACCGCGCGCGCGACCGAGTGCGCCGCGGCCGTCCTCGGCGCCGACCCGGACTCCCTCGACGCGGGCGCCGCGCTCGGTGAGCAGGGGGTCGACTCACTGCTCGGCGCGGTGCTGCGGGTCCGGCTGGAGCGGCTGACCGGTGTCGCGCTCGCGCCCACCCTGCTGTGGAACCACCCGACCACCGCCGCCATCGGCGCCCACCTGGCGAGCAGGGTCGCACCACCGGAAGGACACGACACGTGAGCAGTCAGACCGCGACCACCGAGGAGCTCTTCGCCGACGACCCGCTGGCCTGGGCGGGCGGGGACTACCGCGCGCTGCACCGGCTCGGGCAGACCGAGTTGGCCGACCTGCAACTGGCGGCACTGCGGCGGCGGTTCGCCGACCTGCGCGGCGAGCTGGTGGTGCTCGACGCCATGGTGGCCGACACCGGTGTCGAGGCGGTCGAGACCCTCGGCGACGTGGTCCCGCTGCTGTTCTCCCCGGAGGTCTACAAGTCCTACCCGGCCTCGCTGCTGCGCCGCAAGCGGTTCGACGTGCTCACCGGCTGGCTCGGCCGTCTGACCACAGTGGACCTCTCCGGCGCCGGGGCCGCGGCCGCGACCTCCATCGACGACTGGCTCGCCGACCTGGACGCCAGCACCGACCTGCGGGTCCAGCACTCGTCGGTCACCTCCGGCACCATGTCGTTCGTCCCGCACACCCACACCGAGGTCGACGCGATGTTCTCCGTCGTCGGCGCCAGGGTGCGCGGCGGCGGCGACCCGGTGCCGGTGGTGTGGCCGATGATCCGCGAGGGCCGCAGTGGCATCATGCGCTGCGCCGACGCCCTCGCCGAGCACGTCGCGGGCGGCGAGGCGGGAGTGCACGCCATGCACCCGGGCCGGATGAGCGCCGACGTCATGCTGCTCGCCGGGCAGATCGCCGCCGCCCGCGCCCGCGGCGAGGACGTCGCCGCCGACCCCGGCCTGCTGGCCCGCCGCGAGGAGTTCGAGACGCTGCGCCGCGAGTCCGAGGCGGCCATGCCCGGTTTCGTCGAGCGCCTCGCCGACACCCTGCGCGGGCAGCGGGTGTACCTCATGAACACCTGGAACACGCTGCACCAGTTGGCCTCGACCGGGCTCGACCGCGATCTCCACGGCCTGTTCGCCGCCGACTCGCTCATCGAGCCGGGCGGCGGCACCAAGGGCGCGCACATGCCCGGCGACTGGCAGGACCGGGTGCTGCGGTTCACCGGGGCCGAGCGGTTGCAGCACATCTACGCGATGACCGAGACCACCGCGCTGCACCCGATGTGCGGCGAAGGCCGCTACCACCTGGAACCGTGGACGGTCGCGTTCGTCCTCGACCCGGCCACCGACGAGCCGCTGCCGCGCACCGGCACCCAGACCGGGCGGGGCGCGTTCTTCGACCTGCTCGCCCGCACCCACTGGGGCGGTTTCCGGTCCGAGGACCTGGTCACGGTCGCCTACGAGCCCTGCGCGTGCGGCCGGTCCACCCCGCAGGTGCACGACGGCATCCGGCGGCTCAAGGACGTCGGCGACGTCGACAAGATCAACTGCGCGGCGACCGACTCCGCCCACCGCGCCGCCCTGGACCACCTGAGCGGGGGGTCCTGATGGCCCTGATGGCCCTAGCGGTCCCCGCCGTCGTCCGCGGCGAGCTGGTCGAGGGCCCG
This sequence comes from Actinokineospora pegani, assembly GCF_009745975.1. Taxonomy (GTDB): domain Bacteria; phylum Actinomycetota; class Actinomycetes; order Mycobacteriales; family Pseudonocardiaceae; genus Actinokineospora; species Actinokineospora pegani. The sequence continues at coordinate 21,550 of NZ_WHOL01000107.1, forward strand.
CTGGTCGAGTTCGGCGGCCGCGGCGAGACCGGTTTCGCCGTCGCCGACCCGGCCGCGGTCGTGCCGCGCCTCGGGACGCGGAACCTGGCGCTGAGCCGGGAACTCGCCGCGCTCGACCTCGATGACATCCTCGACTACCTGGCCGAGCTGGGCGCCAGGCTCGTCGACAACGGCCACCTGGACGAGGCGGTCGAGCAGTCGGCCGGGCTCGCCGACACCCCGCCGGGGCTGGTCCGCTCGAACTACCGGCTGCTGCCCGGCCTGTTCACCCGCGAGGCCACCGAGGAGGTCGTCGCCGCGATCGGCCGCGACGTGCTGACCGGCTGGCCCGAGCGGCGGATGGCCGACGGTCGCACCGGGGCGGTGCGCGCGTTCGGTGTGCGGTCCGCGCACATCATCGCGGGCAACAGCCCGTTGATCGCGGCCATGACGCTGGTCCGCACGGCGGTCACGCGCGGCGAAGCGGTCGTCAAGACCCCGTCCAACGACCCGCTGACGATGGTCGCGCTGGCCCGCACGATGATCGACATGGCCCCCGGCCACCCGCTGACCCGCGCGGTGTCGGTGGCCTACTGGAAGGGCGGCGACGAGGCGCTGGAACGGCGGCTCTACCACCCGGCCGCGTTCGACAAGATCGTGGCCTGGGGCGGGATGGCCTCGGTCAAGCACGTCACGCGCTACCTGGGGCCGGGCCTGGAGCTGGTCACCTTCGACCCCAAGCAGAGCGCGACCGTCCTCGGTCCGGAGGCGTTCGAGCCGGACGCGCTCGACGACGTCGCGCGCAGGCTCGCGCTGGACGTGGGCGCGTTCAACCAGGTCGGCTGCGTGAACGCCCGGGTCGTCTACGCCGTGTGCGACACCGGGGCCGCCCAGGACCTCGCCCGCCGCGTCCACGCCGAGCTGCAAGCGCTGCCGCCCACCGTGTCCACCCCGGCCGGGCGGGTCGACACCGAGCTGCGGGCCAGGCTGCGCGCGCTGCGCACCAGCGGCTTCCACACCGTCGTCGGGGGCAGGGCCGACGAGGGCGCGGTGATCGTCTCGCACCTCGACGAGCCGGTCGACTTCGCTGGCTCGCTGGCCGGGCGGGTGGCCAACATCGTCCCCGTCGAGACCGCCGAGGACGCCGCCCGGCACCTCGACGCCGCGACCCAGACCGTCGGGGTGTACCCGGCCGCCCTGCGCCACCGGCTGCGCGAGGTGCTCCCGCTGGTCGGGGTGCAGCGCACGGTCGAGCTGGGCTGCGCGGTCAGCGTGCACCCGGCGCTGCCGCAGGACGGGTTCGAGCCCGCCCGCCGCCTGGTCCGGTGGGTCACCGACGAGCACCTGCCCGCCGGGTCCGACCCGCTCGACATCGTGTTCCCGCCACACCGTGAGGAAAGCCCGTGATCTGCGTCCGCGCCGTCTCGACCTGGCTGCCCGACACCCGCGAGACCCTCGCCGAGGCCCTGGCCGACGGCCGGATGACCGACCAGGACGTCGAGCGCTCCGGCTACTCGTCCGTCCCGGTCGCCGGACCCGACCTGCCCGGTCCCGTCCTCGCCGTCAACGCGGCCCGCGCCGCGCTGGCCGAGTCCGGTGTGGACCCCGCGCGGGTCGGGCTGCTGCTGCACGCCTGGACCGAGTACCAGGGCCACGACCTGTGGTCGCCCCCGCACTACATCGCCGACCAGGTCGGCGCGGGCGAGGCGCTCCCCATCGGCGTCCGGCAGCTCTCCAACGGCGGGGCCGCCGCGACCGAGCTCGCCGCGAGCTGGCTGCACGCCCACCCCGACGGCCTGGCGGTGGTGACCACCGGCGACCGGTTCTGCCTGCCCGGCTTCGACCGCTGGCGCTCCGACCGCGGCCTGGTGCACGCCGACGCGGGCACCGCGATGGTCCTGGCCGCCACGCCCGGACCTGCGGACGCGCTGCGCCTGCTCGGGATCGCCAGCGCCTCGGCCCCGGAGCTGGAGGGCATGCACCGCGGCGACGACCCGTTCAGCACCGGCCGCTACGACCAGGGCGCCCCGATCGACCTGGCCCGCACCAAGAAGGCGTTCTTCGCCGCCCACACCCGCGAGGCGTTCACCGGGACCGCCACCGGCAAGGCCAAGCAGGTCGTCACCGAGGCCGCCGAGCGCGCGGGCGTCGCCCTCGACGACCTGCGCCACCTGCTGCTGCCCCGGATCGGGCGGTTGACCTACGAGCTGTACCGCCCGGTGTTCGGCGAGATCACCACCGCCGAGGTCCTCGACCGCGGCGAGCACACCGGGCACCTGGGCGCGGGCGACCTGCTCGCCAACCTCGCCGACCTGACCACCCTGCTCGGCCCGGGGGAGAGGGCCGCGGTCTTCAACGGTGGCGGCGGGTACACCTGGACGGCCGTGGTCGTGGAGCGACCCGCATGACCGACACCGTGGACCGCCTCGTCGCGCGCTTCGACCACCACGACCCCGAGTTCACCCCCGAGGTGGCCGCGGCCGTCCACCGGCGGCTGCGCGAGGCAGGCGAGCCCGTGCACTCCGCGGCGCACGGCGGCGTGTGGGTCCTGGCCCGCTACCGGCACGTGTTCGACGCGCTCAAGGACCACGGGTCGTTCTCGTCGGCGCAGGGCGTGTTCTTCCCGCGCGGCGCCGACCAGCCCAGGTTCGCGCCGCTGGAGTACGACCCGCCCGAGCACACCGCGTTCCGCTCGCTGATGCGCCCGGCGCTGGCCGCGGCGGCGGTGCGCGCGGTCGAGCCGCGCATCGACCGGTTGGCGGCCGACATCGTGCGGCCGCTGGTGGCGCGCGGGTCGGCGGACCTGGTGGCGGAGCTGACGACGACGCTGCCGCTGGCGGTGCTGGCCACCACCATCGGGTTCTCCGACACCGCCCGCGGCGAGATCCTGGAGCTCACCCGCACCACGTGGTCGAAGATGGCCACCGGCGGGCAGTTCTGGCCGCAGTTCGCCGCCCTGCTCGACGCCGAGATCGCCCGCGCCCGCCGCGACCACGACGGCACGTACCTGGCCGAGCTGGTCCGCACCGAGGTCGACGGCGCGCCGGTCACCGACGAGCAGTTGCGGGTCATGCTCGTCGCGTTCGCCATCGCCGGGCACGAGACCACGATGAACACCACCGGGCACCTGCTCTGGCGCCTGGCCCAGGACCCGGACCTGGCCGCCCGGCTCGCGCGGGACCCGGGCGCCCGCCCGGCGGCCGTCGACGAGTCGCTGCGGCTGGACGCGCCCGTCGACCACGGCAGCCGGTTCACCACGCGCGACGTCGAGGTGGGCCGCACGACGATCCCGGCCGGGTCGCGGGTGGTCCTGGCCGTCGGCGCGGCCAACCGCGACCCCGAGCAGTTCGACGACCCGGAGGCGTTCCGGCTCGACCGGGGCGCGGCCCGGCACCTGTCACTGGGCCAGGGCATCCACTTCTGCCTGGGTGCCCAGCTCGGCCGCAGGCAGATCGTCGCCGTGCTCGACGAGCTGGCCGCCGCGCCGCCGATGACCCTCGACGGGCCCGTGCACCGGCACTACGCCAACGGCCGCCACCTCAACCTCGCCGCCCTGCCGGTGCGGTGGGGCGGGTGAGGAACGGCCGGAATGGACTGGTCTGGCCGGTCGCGCTGTGCGCGGCCGGGCTGGTCTTCGACGGGTACGACCTGGTCGTCTACGGCGCGCTGGTGCCGCTGTTCCTGCGCTCGCCCGGCGAGATCGGGGCGCTGACCCCCGCCACGGCCGGGGCGCTGGGCAGCTACGCCCTCATCGGGGTGCTGATCGGCGCGCTGGCCGCGGGCGCGGTGTCGGACCGGTGGGGGCGGCGGCCGGTGCTGCTGGGCGGGTACGCGTGGTTCTCCGTGGGCATGGGCGCGACCGCGCTGACCTCGTCGGCGCAGGCGTTCGGGGCGTGGCGGCTGGTGACCGGAGTCGGGATCGGGGTCGTCGTGGCCACGACCGGGGTGCTGGTGTCCGAGCTGGCGCCGCCGGGGCGCAGGCAGCTCTGCACGACGGTCGCGTACTGCGGCATCCCGCTCGGCAGTGTCCTGGGCACGGTCGCCGCGCTGTCCTTCTTGGACTCGATCGGCTGGCGGGGGCTGTTCTGGATCGGGGCGCTGCCGCTGGTGACGTTGCTGCCGCTGGCGTGGTGGCGGTTGCCGGAGTCGCCCGCGTGGCGCGGACGGGAGCGGGGGCGGTCCGGGTTCGCCGGGTTGTTCACCGGTCCGACGCTGCTGCCCGCGGTGGTGCTCGGCGTGGTGAGCGGGATCGGGTTGCTGCTGGTGTTCGCGCTGAGCACCTGGCTGCCGGAGCTGATGGGGCGGGCCGGGTTCGGCTCGCGCGGATCGCTGGTGCTGCTGCTGGTGCTCAACGGCGGCGCGGTCGTCGGGGCGCTGCTGGCCTCGCCGCTGGCGGAGCGGTTCGGCCCCCGGCGGGTGGTGGCGGGCTGCTTCGGGCTCGGCGCGGCGGGCATGGTCCTGGTGGGCTCGCAGCCCTCCGCCGCCGTGGTGCCGGTGCTGGTCGCGGTCGTGGGGTTGGGCACGACCGGCACGCAGATCCTGGTGATCGGGCTGGCCACCGCGACCTTCCCCACCGCCGTGCGCGGGGCGGGCGTGGCCTGGTGCACCGGCTTCGGGCGGCTCGGCGGGATCGCTGGGCCGCTGGTCGTCGGGCTGCTCGTCGCGGCCGGGGCGGGTGTCGAGTCGCTGTTCACCGTGCTGGCGGTGGTCGCCGCCGTCGGCGCGGGACTGGTCCTGCTGGTCAGACCCGGTCGAGCCGCTCCTCGAACGCCGTCTCCCGTGCCAGCGCCGCACACGTGATCGTCACCGCCGCCAGGCCCGCGTAGTACAGCAGCACCCACCACGGCCGCCCGTCGCCCGCCAGCACCAGCGCCGCGGCGATCAGCGGCGTGAACCCGCCCGCGAGCACCGACCCGATCTGGTAGCCCAGCGACACCCCGCTGTAGCGCAGGTGCAGCGGGAACAGCTCGGAGAACCACGCGGGCTGCCCGGCCGCCATGGCGTCGAAGAACACGCTCGTGGCCAACACCATCGCCAGCACGATGAGCACAGTGGACCCGGTGTCGACGGCGAGGAAGAACAGGGCCAACGCGGCGACAGCGCCCACGGCCCCGAACAGGTAGGGCCGTTTGCGCCCGAACTTGTCCGTGAGCCTGCCCCACACCAGCGTCGTGCCGATCGAGAGCGCCGAGGACACCACCACCGCGATCAGCCCGGCGTCGCTGTCCTCGCCGAGGTTGGTGGAGATGTAGGTGAGGCCGTAGGTGGTGAGCATGACGTAGAGGCCGATCTGCGACAGCCGCAGACCCGTCGTCAGCAGGACCGGGACCGGCGCCGCGCGCAGCACCTCCAGGACCGGCAGGCGGGCGACCCCGTCGCTGTCGCGCAGCCGCTGGAACTCCGGGGCGTCCTGCAACCGCAACCGCACCGCCAGGCCGACGCCGACCAGGACGATGCTGAGCAGGAAGGGCAGCCGCCACGCCCACGCCAGGAACGCCTCGGGCCCGGCCGCCGTCCGCGTGGCCCAGAACACGCCCGTCGCCAGCAGCATGCCCGCCGGGGAGCCGATCTGGGTGAAGCCGCCGAACCAGCCGCGCCTGCCCGGCGGCGCGTGCTCGACGGACAGGATCGCCGCGCCGCCCCACTCCGCGCCGACCGCGAGCCCCTGCAACGTGCGCAGGACGACCAGCAGCGTCGGGGCGAGCACGCCGATCGTCGCGTAGGTGGGCAGCAGGCCGATCAGCGTGCTGGCGCCGCCCATCAGCAGCAGCGCCCCGACCAGGACGGCCTTGCGCCCGATCCGGTCGCCGAGGTGCCCGGCGACCACCGCGCCGATCGGCCGCGCGCCGAACCCGGCGGCGAACGTCGCGAACGCCGCCAGCGTCCCCGTCGCCGGGTCGACCGAGGAGAAGAACAGCTTGTTGAACACCAGCGCCGAGGCCGTGGCGTAGAGGTAGAAGTCGTACCACTCGATCGTCGTCCCGATCGCGCTCGCGAACGCCACCCGCCTGGGCGTCCGCGCCGTGGAGCTCCCCGACACGCCGTGCCCTCCTTGAAATGGGCAAAAGTAACAAACCGGGTGTATTCAACCATGGTGGCCGAGTCGCCCACCCCAGTCCGGGGGCATCTGCCGCTGACCCCGCCGACTCGGCCAACCCCTGTCAGACTGGTCACATGGACGTCCGCGGCAAGCACCGAGACACGGCCACGACGGGCGCGGGGTTCGCCGTCGTCGTGGTGGTCTGGCTCGCGGTCCTGGTTCTGCGGTTCGCCGAGTCCAGGGCGGGGACCGGGAACGCGTTCCCGGTCCTGGCGGGCATCCCGGTCGGCGCGGTCGTCGCCGGCCTGCTGGGCGCGCTGGCCCCGGCGCACGGGGTCCGCCGCTTCTCGCTGGGCGTCGCGCTGGGCGGACTCGTCCTCGCGGTCGTGCTGGCGGTCATGATGGCCGTCGGGATCGCGAACCTGCCACACCGCGGTTGAGTAGTCCTGCGGATGTGACCACCGCCCCCGCACTGCGACGCTGAGGCAGTGGAAACCACCGCCGTTCACCACCTCGCCCCGACGCCGTCCACCCGGTCGACCGCCACCGGGTTCCTGGTGGGGGCCGCACCGCAAGTGGCGCTGCTGATCGCCAACTCGGGGGGCGCGCTCGCCGCCGCGGGCTGGGACGCGGGCGGGTACTTCGCCGCCCACACCGCCGTCTCGCTGACGGCCGCGCTCGTCGGCTTCGGCTGGGGCCGGTTCCTGCCCGAGCCCACCCGGTCGGCCGCCCGCGGCGCCGGTATCGCGGGACTGGTGGGCCTCGTGTTCAGCCTCATGGTCGTGGGCCTGGTCCTCTTCGTGCTCCTCGCGCTGTCGTCCCAGGTCCCCTGACCGAACCGGGTCCCCGGCGGTGCTCGTGCCATCACGGACCGTGAACCGGGGCGACGGGGTATGGGGCGGACGCGGGCGCGTGCTTATGCTGTCGCCGACAGTCGAGGGAATCCGGTGGGAAACCGGAGCGGTCGCGCCACTGTGACCGGTCGTTGACGACGATCGGGAGCCAGACCTCTTGCTGTCGCTGTGCACCCAGGCCGCGCCAGCCACGAGGAGATGCTGATGGTCGACGACCGCGGTTCCCGCTGCCCGGCGCCTCCCCGGTGAGGTTGCGCGTCGGCGCCACCGTCCTCGTCCTGGCGGTGCTGCTCGGCCTGAGCATCGTGGTGTCCACCGCCTTCGGCGCGGAGCAGCTCCCCCTCGGCTCGGTCGCCAGGGTGCTGTGGGCCCGCGCCTGCGGCTGCGTCACCACGGACCTGGCCTCGGACACGATCGTCTGGCAGTTCCGCGCCCCCCGGGTGCTGCTCGCCGTCCTGGTGGGCGCCGGGCTGGCGCTGGCGGGCGTGGGCATGCAGACCCTGGTGCGCAACCCGCTCGCCGACCCGTACCTGCTCGGCGTGTCCTCCGGCGCCGGGGTCGGCGCCTCGGCGGTGCTCACCATGGGGCTGTTCGCCTCCGCCGGGATCTACGCCCTGACCGCGGGCGCGCTCGTCGGGGCGCTGGCGGCGGCGCTGGTCGTGTTCGGCGTGGCCACCGTCCAGGGCGGGCTGACACCGCTGCGGCTGGTGCTGACCGGGACCGTGCTCGGCTCGGCGTTCTCCGCGCTGGCCAGCTACCTGGTCTTCCGCAGCCCCGACCCGGCCGCGGCGCAGTCGGTGCTGTTCTGGCTGCTGGGCAGCCTCGCGGGCGCGGGGTGGCAGCAGCTCGTCCTCCCGGCCACCGCCGTGGCGGTGGTCGGGGTGCTGATGTTGCTGGGCAGCCGGTGGCTCGACGCGCTGCTGATCGGGCCGGAGACCGCCTCGGCGGTCGGCGTCCCGGTGCGGCAGGTGCGGATCACCCTGTTCGTGGCGCTGGGGGTGCTGGTCGGCGTGCTGGTCGCGGTCTCCGGCGGCATCGGGTTCGTCGGGCTGGTCGTCCCGCACGCCGCCCGGCTGCTCGTCGGGCCGCGGCACCGCTCGCTGCTGCCGGTCGCGGCCGTGCTCGGGGCGCTGTTCCTGGTGTGGGTCGACGTGGTCACCCGCATCGCCGTGCGGCCGACGGAGATCCCGCTGAGCGTGGTCTCCGGGCTCATCGGCGCCCCGGCCTTCCTCGCCCTGCTGGGCAGGCGCCGCTACCGGTTCGGCTCGTGAGCGGCCTCGAGGTGGCGGCGCTGACCTGCGCCGTCGGCCGCCGGACCGTGCTCACGGACGTCACCTTCGACGTCGCGGCCGGGCAGGTCGTCGGCGTCGTCGGCCCCAACGGCAGCGGCAAGTCGACGCTGTTGCGCGCGCTGGCGGGCATCGCCAAGCCCCCGGTCGGCCGGGTGCTGGTGGCGGGGGAGGACCTGCACCGGCTGCCCGCCCGCGCACGGGCGCGGCGGGTGGCGTTCGTCGGCCAGGAGGAAGACCTGCCGTCCGGGCTGCTCGTCGAGGAGGCCGTCGCCCTCGGCCGCGTCCCCCACACCGCGCCCTGGGACACCGACGCCGCCGACCTGCCCGTCGTCCACGGCGCGCTCGCCGCCGTCGGGCTGTCCGACCTGGCCCGGCGGCCGGTGGAGGACCTCTCCGGCGGCGAGCGGCGCCGGGTGTCGCTGGCCAGGGGACTGGCCCAGGCCAGCCCCGTCCTGGTGCTCGACGAGCCGACCAACCACCTCGACGTGCGCCACCAACTGCACTTCGCCCACCTGCTGCGCGGCCTCGGCCGGACCGTCGTCGTCGCGCTGCACGACCTGTCCCTGGCGGTGGCGACCTGCGACCGCCTCGTCGTCGTCCACGGCGGGCGGACCACCACCGCGCTGCCCCCGGCCGAGGCGCTCGCCCCCGACGTCGTGCGCTCGGCGTTCGGCGTCACCGCCACCCCCGTGACCGACCCGGCCACCGGCCGGACGCACCTGCTCATGTCCCTGGAGGACCTGTGAACCGCATCCCAGCCCTGCTCGCCTGCGCCCTGGCGCTCACCGCCTGCGGGACGGCGCCGACCGCGGAGCCCGCGGCCGCCAAGACCACGGTCACCAACTGCGGCGAGGAGGGCGAGTTCCCCGCGCCCGCCCAGCGCCTGTTCGTCAACGACGGCAACATGATCGCGATGGTGCTGGCCCTCGGCGCCCAGGACCGGGTCGCCGCCGTGTCCAGCCTGCAGCGCGACGCCCCGACCCTGCGCGCGCACTACGGCGCCGCCGTGGACGCGCTCAAGCAGGTCGCGCCCGAGTACCCGGCCAAGGAGACCGTCGTCGCGCAGAACCCGGACGTCATGGTCGCCGGGTGGAACTACGGCTACAGCGAGGAGAAGGGGCTCACCCCCGACACCCTGCGCGCCCAGGGCATCGCCCCCTACATCCTCACCGAGAGCTGCAGGCAGACCGACGGCGAGAAGGCCCGTGGCGTCGTCGACCCGTGGGAGGCCCTGCGCACCGACCTGGCCAACCTGGGCACGATCACCGCCACCAAGCCCAAGGCCGACGAGGTGCTCGCCGACCTCGACACCCGCCTCGCCGCCCTGCGCGCGGCCCCGCGGGCGGCCACCCCGCCGACGGTGTTCCTGTTCGACAGCGCCAGCGACACCGTCTACTCCAGCGGCCGCTTCGGCGCCCCGCACGCCATCCTCGACGCCGCGGGCGCCCGCAACGCGTTGGCCGACCTCGACGACACCTGGACGGCCGTGTCCTGGGAGCGCGTGGCCGCGGCCAACCCGGCCGCTTTCCTGTTCGTCGACTACCCGCCGCAAACCTTCCGGCAGAAGGTCGAGCTGCTCACCAGCCGCCCCGGCATCTCCGAGCTGCCCGCGGTCGAGGAACGGCGCTTCCTGAACCTGCCCTACGCCCTGTGGACCAGCTCCCCGCTCAACATCGACGCCGCCGAGCAGGTCCGCGCCGCCCTGGAGAAGTGGAACCTGGTCCCCGCCTCCGAGATCGAGCCCCGCGCCGACGACGAGGTGGGGTAGTAGCGTTGACGGCGTCGGTCCCCACCGCGATCTGGAGCCACCCATGAGCGACGTGAACGTCCCCTGGCTCGTCGGGGGCATCCTCCTGGTCGCCGTCGGGATCGGCGCCGTCGTCCTCATCGTGCTGCTGGTGCGCAAGTACCGCTTCCTGCGCAGCCCGGACACCCCGTTCCCGGCCAAGTTCGCCTTCTGGGGCTCCCTGGTCTACACCGTCTTCCCCATCGACGCCCTCCCCGACCCGATCTACCTCGACGACGTCGGCGTCCTGCTGGGCGCGTTCCTCTACATCTCCACCACCCTGCGCAAGAAACGCCGGCCCGTCACGCCGTCGGATGGCCCCCGGGACGCGGCCGGGTAGGTCCGCGTCCTCGGTCGCCGCGCTCGACGCCATCACCGCCAGGTTCGCCGCGCGCGGCAATTCATCCTCGACGGCCACAGCGCCGCCATGCACGGCAGACTCTCCGAGGAATTGGCCCGATCGGGTTGATCTGGCTGGTTCGGGCACAAATCGGACAGGTCGTGCGTTCTCTCGGGGACGTTGATCAGACGAAGGGACCCGATGAGCATCTTCGACATGTTCAAGGACAAGGCCACCGAACTGCTCGGGGGCGTGACCGACCAGGCTTCCGGCGCCGTCTCGGGGGTCGCTGACCAGGCCCAGGAGGCCACCGGGGCGGCCACCGACCTCGCCGGGACGGCCACCGACCAGGCGACCGAGTTCGCGGGCGGCGCCACCGAGCAGGCCGCGGGCGCGGCAGAGGCCGGACAGGGCTACGTGGGCCAGGCGCAGGACGCCGTGTCCGACCCGGGCGCGGCCGTGCAGGGCGTCGTCGGACGGTTCTTCGGCAACTGACCCGCCCCCCGACCCGGTGTGCCCGCACGCCGGGTCGGGCGCCGGTGTCCACAACATCCGGTGCGGCCATCGCGGACAGCGGCTCACGAGACGCGGCCCGGCGACACCGTCCGTTACGGTGGCGTTCACTCGCCCGTGCGATGCGGTGCCCGGCCGGCGGATTGCCGCGCCTGACGCGCTCAGCCATCTTTACCGGCATGGCCAGCGAACTGCAGCGGAAGAAGATGTCCATCGTGTTCACCGCGATGGACGACAACGGCGACGGATTCCTCGAGCGCGCGGACTTCGAGGCGCTGACCGACCGGTGGACCAGCATCCGGGGCACGGTCGGGGCGCAGCGGCTGCGCGAGATCATGATGGGCTGGTGGCAGGTCCTGCTGGAGGCCTCCGACACCAACCGCGACCAGCGGGTGACGGTGGAGGAGGTGCTGGCCGTGGTCGACAACCTGGGCTCGATGCTGCACCTGGTGCGGGCCACGGCCGAGTCGATGTTCGAGGCGGTGGACGAAGACGGCGACGGGCGGGTGTCGGCGGCCGAGTACGGCCGCATGATCGGTGCGTGGACCGGCCGGGAATCAGCCCCCGAAGCGGTCTTCGCCCGCCTGGACACCGACGGCGACGGCTGGATCTCCAAGCCGGAGTTCATCGGCCACTGGGCGGAGTTCTGGGCCGGGGACGACGAGGACGCCCCCGGCGCCCACCTGTTCAGCGCGGCCTAGCGGTTCGGCTGCTCCGGGTCGGGCGCGGGTTCGGGGGTGGCGTCCTCAACGGGTTCCACAGCGTCCAGCACCTCCTCGCTCACCTGGTCGCGGAGGTAGGCCCACACCACGCCGATCAAGGCGGTCGCCGGGACGGCCAAGAGGCTGCCGACGATGCCCGCCAGGGTGCCGCCGAGGGTCACCGCGAGCAGCACCACGGCCGCGTGCAGGCCGAGACCGCGGCTCTGCAGCATGGGCTGGAAGACGTTCCCTTCCAGTTGCTGCACGACGATGATGATCGCCAGCACGATCAAGGCCTGGATCGGGCCGTTGAAGACCAGGGCGATCAACACCGCCACGAAGCCCGCGAACAGGGCGCCGACGATGGGGACGAAGGCGGCGACGAAGGTCAGCACGGCCAGCGGGAGCACCAGGGGCACGCCGACCAACCACAGGCCGATGCCGATGAACACCGCGTCCAGCAGGCCGACGATCGCCTGGGACCGGACGAACGAGCCGAGGGTCACCCAGCAGCGCTCGGCGACGATCGGGACGTCCGAGGCCAGGCGGCCGGGCAGCTGCTGGGTCAGCCAGGGCAGGAAGCGCGGGCCGTCCTTGAGGAAGAAGAACATCAGGAACAGCGCCAGGACGGTGGTGACCAGGCCGTTGGCCACGGTGCCGACGCCGGTCACGGTGGCGGTGATGATGCTGCCGACGCTGTCCTGGATGCGGTCGACGGCCATGTCCAGCCCCGCGGTGACCTGGTCGTCGCGGATGTTGAGCGGTGGACCGGAGGCCCACTGGCGGATCTGCTGCACCCCGTCGACGACGCCCTCGGCCAACTCGGCGGACTGGCTGGCCACCGGAACCACGATCAGGGTGATCGTGCCCGCCGCGAGCAGCAGGAACAGCACGGTCACCGCCGAGGCCGCCAGCGCGGGCTTCCACCCGTGCGCGCGCAGGAAGCGGGCGACCGGCCAGGTGAGGGTGGTGATCAGCAGGGCGATCACCAGCGGCCACACGATCGACCACATGCGGCCCACCAGCCACAGGGTCGCGCCCGCCAGCAGCACGATGAGCAGGACGTCGAGGCTGACCCGGGCCGACGAGCGCAGCGCGGTCTTGGTCTTCGCAGCGTTCACCCGTCGTGGCACGGGCTCAGCATAGAGAGCCCCAAGAAGTGCCGCAGACTCGACGTTGTGCAGACGGGTTCACCGCGCGACCGCGCGGCATCAGCCACACCGACGTCCTCCCGGCCACGGCGTCCGGCTGTCCTTTGCCCGACGTGCGGGCCGCCGGACCAGCGGCGGCGTTCTGGGGCTGATCAGCCCTTGAGCTCGACCTTGCCGTGCTCGCCGATGTCGGGGCGCTCGCCGCGGACCTTGGACTTGAGGAACGCCACCGCGGTCGCGACCTTGCTGCCGGGGGTGTCCCAGTACTCGGCGGACTCGGCGTCCACGCGGATCAGGACCGCCTCGGGGGAGTCCGGTCCCTCGGGCAGCCAGGCCTCCGCCGCGGAGTTCCACAGGGCGTGGATCTCGCTCTGGTCGTCGACGACCGTGGCCCGGCCGCGCAGCGAGACCCAGGTGCCGGTCGAGGAGTAGGCGACCAGCACCCGCGGGTCGCGCCGGATGTGCGCGACCTTGCGCGAGCCCCGCTCGGCGAAGAACCACAGGGAGCCGTCGAAGTCGACGTCCTGGTGGGCCATCGGCCTGCTGACCAGGTCGCCGTCCTCGTCGCGGGTCGCGAGCATGCCGATCCGCTGGTCCGAGAGCAGCTTCGCGACGGCGGTCGTCTCGTCGGTGTTGTTGTTGTCGGTCATGGCGACCGAGTGCCCGGCTCGGGTGGGCGACAATCATTTCTCGTATCTGGTGAGCACCGGGTCACGGGGAGTTGTCAGCGGGTGGCGAGCCTGGCGCGGTTCTGGCTGAGCGGGGTGGATCAGGTCATCCGGTAGGGGTACGGTCGGGCCCTCGATCATGACGAGGAGGTCACGTGATGCGGGCTCGTCCCCTGGTGCGCGCCGTGGTCGGCGCGGCGTTGCTCGCGCTCGCGGCGTGCGGCTCCGATGACGGGGGCGCCGCGGAGGACGCGCCGCGGACCACACCGCCGTCCGCGTCGTCCACCGCGACCACGGCTCCGCCGCCCCCGTCGACCACGGCGACCACCGCCCCGGACGTCGCCGCCACCAGCACCCCCGGCGCTCCCGGGGCCCCCGGGGCGGGCAAGGCCACCACCCCCGGTGTCGCCGAGGCGCCCCCGGAGGCCCCCCGGGCCGTCCCCACCTCCACGACCATCCCCGGCTACACCCGCCCCCTGGCCCAGGACCCCAAGCGCGAGGCCTACCTCCAGGAGATCGGCGCGGCGGGCGTTCCCATCGGCCCCACCGGCGACGCCGAGGTGCTCATCGCCCAGGGGATCTGCAAGTCGCTGGCGCAGGGCGCGCCCCGGGCGACCATGGTGTCCAACGTGGGCAACCTCGGCGAGGAGTACACCCCCGCGCGCTCCGAGGCGATGGTCGCGGCGGCCGAGCGCCACATCTGCTGACCGGCTCAGGCCTGGTCCGCCCCGAAGCTCCCGTGCCGACCGGCGCCCGCGCTGAACCGGGCCGCCCCGGCCGCGCCCTCCCCGGCCACGACGGGGATGCCCGCCGCGCCCTCCGCCGCCAGGGCCTCGGCCAGCGGCAGGTCCAGCCCGGCGTAGGTCGACGCCCGGTCGACCAGAACGCACCGCTGGGGGAACGCGGCGATCTGGCTCGCCAACTCGCGGGCCGCGCGGACCGCCGCACCCGGTTCGACGACCCGGTTGGCCAAACCCATCGCCAGGGCCTCCGCGGCGTCCACCGGGCGGCCGGTCAGGATCAGGTCCAGCGCGCGGCCCAGGCCGACGACGCGGGGCAGCCGGGCGGTCCCGCCGTCGATCAGCGGGACGCCCCAGCGGCGGCAGAACACGCCGAGGACCGCGTCCCGCTCGACCACGCGCAGGTCGGCCAGCAGCGCCAGTTCCAGCCCGCCCGCCACCGCGTACCCGCTCACCGCCGCGATCACCGGCTTGCCCAGCGCCATGCGCGTGGGCCCCATCGGCCCGCCCTCGCCATCGATCTCGTTGCGCCGCTCCGGGTCGTCGACGGCGGTGAGGTCCGCGCCGGCGCAGAACGTCCCACCCGTGCCCGCCAGCACCGCGACCCGCTGCCCCGCGTCGCGCTCGAAGTCCTCGAAGGCCGCCAGCAGCTCCGCGGCCATGCCCCGGTCCACGGCGTTGCGGCGATCGGGACGGTCCAGCCAGATGGTCGTGACGACCCCGTCGACCTCGACCCGCACGTCAGCCACGGAGCTGATCCTCGAAGTAGGGCCGCATCGCCGGGTAGTAGTCGGCGAAGTCGGGCATGGGCGTGCCCTCGCGCGCGGCGGTGAGCCGGTCGAGGTAGTACTCCCAGCCCGCGCCGGTGCCCGGCACGTTCTTCTCGTCCTCGAGGTGGTGGACGAACCGCAGCTCGGTGGTCCCCGCCCGCTCGCTGAGCAGCAGCTCCAGGTGCCAGCTCCCGTGCTCGTCGACCATCGACACGGCCAGCCTGCGCGGCGGCTCGCAGGCGACGACGGTCATCTCGCCCCAGGGCGTGTCGTCCTCGAACGCCATCTGGACCTTGATGACCGCCCCCGGCGCCGCCTCGCCCTCCCACGGGCCGAACCAGCGCGCGGTGCGCTCGGGCTCGGTGACGCTGGCCCACACGTCGTCGATCGGCGCCCGGTAGGAGCGGACCAGCTCCAGGTCGAGCCCAGCCGGGGTGCGCAGGATCTTGCCCGTCGGGTTCATGCGGTGTTCTCCTGTCGGTCGGTCCCGCGCGAGCGGTCTCGCCGGGTGCGGTGCACTTCGGTGGCCAGCGCGTCGAGACGCTGCTCCCAGCCCGAGGGCCGGGTGAACCGGGCGATCCAGCCCGCGAGCTCGGTGAACCGCTCCGGCACGAGCGTGTAGATCCGCTGCCTGCCCACCAGTTCGTCGCGCACGAGACCGCTGTCGCGCAGCACCCGCAGGTGCCGGGACACGGCGGGCCTGCTGATGGTGAAGCGCCCGGCGATCTCACCCGCGGGCAGCGGACCCGCGCGCAGGAGCGTGAGGATCTCCCGCCGCACCTCGTCCGCGATCGCGCCCGCCACGTCGTCCACACAGGAAGCGTAACTGATGGGTTACGGGTTTGTCGAGCGGTCCGACTCCGCCCGGTCGGGCGGGTGCGCTGACGGTTGGCCGGGGGTAGCGTCGGGGTGACCGCGTTTCGCGGTCCCGGACGAGCGCGCCGTACCCGGTCAGGACAAGACGGCGCAGTGATGGAAGTTCATTGCTGCGAAAGGTGTTGTCATGGCGTGGATCGTGCTCGTCCTGTCCGGCTTCTTCGAGACCGTGTGGGCCGTCGCGTTGGGCGCGTCCCGGGGGTTCACCCGGCTGGTGCCGAGTCTCGTGTTCGGCGGGGCGCTCGTGGTGAGCATGACCGGCTTGGCCTATGCCCTGCGCACCATCCCCGTGGGCACGGGATATGCCGTGTGGGTGGGGATCGGGGCGGTCGGGGCCGCCGTCTACGGCATGGTCGTCCTGGACGACTCCGCCTCCGCGGCAAGGCTTCTGTGCCTCGTCCTCATCGTGACCGGGGTAGTGGGGTTGAAGCTCGTCCACTGAGGCGTGGGACGTCTGGGCGTGTTCGGGGTTGCCCGCGGAGGGGCAATCTCACTTCCGCGCGAGATCCGGCCGTCGCTGGGTACCTCCTCCTGTGAGTCCGGAACAACCGATCGCGAAGGGGAGGACGCATGAACACGAAGCGAGTGGTCGGGGTCGTGGCCGCTGGGGCTGTCGCCATGGGCGGGGCGCTGGTGGCGGCGGGGGCCGCGCAGGCGAACCCCACCGACACCAACACCTGCCAGGCGGGTGAGGTGACCGCGGCGTCGAGCCGGGTCGACTCGCCGGACCCGGCGCTCGAGCGGTTCGCCATCACGTTCACGGCGGCCGAGGGCCAGGACTGCGTCCTGACCGGGTTCCCGCAGGACCTGATCTTCTACCAGCCGGGTGGCTTCCCGGTGGGCGGCGACAGCGTCCCGGCGCGGGTCGGCTCGGAGAACGACCAGGTCCTCGTGGACGCCGCCAACCCGGCGAACGTCCACATCGATGTCGCCGACCCGGACGAGCCGGGCGCGCAGGCGGCCACAGCGACGTTCGGGATGCTGAACTCGGACGGGGTGGTGCCGTTCCGCATCTCGTTCCCGTACGACATCAACAAGGTCGTCAGCGTCACGTCGGTGACGGGCGGCTGACCTCCTGGGCGGACTCGGCCCGAAGGGCGGGCAGGTACAGCGGAGCCGCGGCGGCCAGGACCACCGCGCCGACCACCAGCGCGGCGCTGGCCGACCACCCGCCCGCGATCGCGGTGAGCGCGATCAGGCCCAGCGAACCGGCTGGTTGGGCGACCATCGAGTTCATGGACAGGATGGTCGTCCTCTGTCCACTGTCGACCTCCCGGTGCAGCAGCGCCATGTGCACCGGGTTGGCCGCGCCGTGCACGACGTACGCGGCGAGGTAGCCCGCGATGGCCCCGGCTGGTCCGGCGAGCAGACCCATCCCGACAACGCTGAGTCCTTGCAGGAGCCGCAACGAGACCGCTGTCCGTGCGACACCGAACCGGCTGGTCGCCAACGGGATCAGCGCCGCACCCAGCGCGGAGGCCAACCACGCCGCCGAACTGGCCGGTCCGGTGATCGCCGCCGCCGTCTCCCGGTCGCCGACCTGCTCGGTGAGCCGGACCGGCAGCAGCGACTCGAACGCCACCAAGCCGAAGCCCCAGCTCAGCTCGACCGCCAGCAGCGCGAGCAGCACCCGGGACCGGCGGACCAGCCGCACCCCGCCCGCGATCACCGCCGGGACCTGCCGCAACGACGCCCGCAGGGCGCGCTTGCCGTCCGGGTGCGGCGGCTCGTGGACCAGCAGCGCGATCGCCACCAGCCCGGCGAGCTGCACGACCAGGGCCAGCGCGATGGGCACGACCAGGGCAGGCACCCCCGGCACATCGACCCAGGCGACGATCCCACCGCTGAGCAGTGCCCCGGCGGCGATCGCCACGCCGAGCGCCGCCCCACCCTCGCTCAGCCCCTTCTCCAACCGCGCGCCGGGGTCTCCGGTCAGCACCGCGTCCACGTACCACGAGTCCAGCGGTCCACTGTCGAGCGCGCGGTAGACGCCCTGCAGTACATAGACGACCGCGAACATCCAGAACGAGTCGGCGACCACCAGCACCGCCGTCGCCACCACGGCGACCCCCGCGGCGGCGATCAACACCGGCCGCCGTCCCCACGAGTCCGACAGCCCGCCCGTGGGCAGTTCCAGCAGCAGGACGAGCAACCCCTGCAACGATGCGGCGAGCCCGACCTCGGCCAACGTCAGACCCCGGTCGAGCGGCAGCAGGACGGTGAGCGGGAGCGACAAGCCGACGGGGAACCAGCGCAGGGCCAGCAGGACCAGGTAGCGCCTGCGTGCTTGGGCGACGGTCACGGCCGTTGGTCGGGATTCGTCGGCATGGCGTTGAGCAGCACGGTCACCTGCCGCGCGCCCGGCGCGGGGGAGTCGATCGCCCGCTGCCGGTGCCGGGCGACGACCTCCTCCAGTTCGTCCATCAGGTCGTTGAGCTGGTTGGCGTCCATGGTCACCAGCGAATCCGAGAAGTGCGCCGCGTCGCCCCACTCCGCGGGCCACCGCGGGCGCTCCTGCTCCCAGCGCGCCATCTTCTCGTTGAACATGCCCCAGTAGTGCTGCCGCAACCACCCCGCCGCGGCTGCCGCGTCGGGGTCGTCGGCGAACTCGGAGTCGTTCCACCCGTGCGAGGTCTGCGCGGCCGCCCAGAAGCGCTGCTTGCCAGTACCCTCCCCGGTCTCGGCGACCAGGTCGACCTCCGCCAGTTTGCGCAGGTGGTAGCTGGTGGCCCCGGTGTTGGTGTCGAGCCGCTTGGCCAGGTCGGTGGCGGTGGCGGCGCCGTGCACGCGCAGTTCGGTGAGCAGTCGGGAGCGCAGCGGGTGGGCGAGGACCCGCAGCGCCGCGCCGTCGAGGTGGAGATGGTCAGGCATGCGTGCACAATAACTGTGCACAGAAGTTGTGCACAAGAGTCCCGTTGTGGGCGCCGGGCTCGGACGGGGTCCGCCACGGGGGTGGTGGTCGTCGTCGTTGTTCGTGCCCTGTCCGCAGTGGACGAACTCGGCCCGCGGCTGCCCCGGCTGCCGGGGCGCGGACCTACCCGCTTGTCTCAGCCGGACGGCCCGACCCGCGCAGCGCCGCCCCGACCAGCACCGCGCCGATCACCGCGTCGACGCACGTCGCCAGGGTCGAGTCCGCGCCGAAGCCGTAGTCCAGCAGCAGGGGGGCGAGCACCAGCGCGACCCCGACCAGCCCGGAGCACAGTTCAGTCGTCGCGGGGCTGATCAGCCCGAGCACCCGCAGCCCGACCAGGGCCAACAGCGCGCTGCCGCACACCGCGTCCCCGACCGCGGCGTCCACCGGACCGGGCCCGCCGTAGTCGCCGACCCAGGCGTAGGCCAGCAGCCAGCACCCGGCGAGGGTCCTGGCCGCGCCCGCCGCGGAGCGTCCGCGCGTGGTGGTCGGCACGCCCCCAGCGTGCACCCCGCCTGTTGACACCGCGCGTTCCGGCACTTTGCGATCGGGTGACGGTGTACGGCCGTCACCCGGGCCCGGCGGCCCGGTTTGACAGCATGACCGGGTGGGCTCACGATTGCTGATCGTCGAGGATGATGACCGGGTCCGCACGGCGCTGCGCCTGGCGCTGGAGGACGAGGGCTACACGGTGGACGAGGCGCCGAGCGGGGAGGCCGCGCTGGACCTCCTGGCCGCCCGCGGCGACCCCGACCTGATGGTCGTGGACCTGATGCTGGGCGAGATGGACGGGTTCACCTGCATCCGCCGGGTGCGCGCGGGCAGCAACGTCCCCATCATCGTGGTCAGTGCCAGGGTGGACACCCACGACGTGGTGGCCGCGCTCGAGGCCGGGGCCGACGACTACGTGACCAAGCCGTTCCAGATCAAGGAGATCACCGCCCGGCTGCGCGCCCTGCGCAGGCGCGCGAGCGCGAGCCCGCCGGACGCCCCCGAGGAGAAGGTGCTGCGCTCCGGCGACCCCCGGCTGGTGCTGTCCGCGGCGGCGGGGTCCGTCCACCGGGGCGACGAGCAGGTGCACCTCACGCTGACCGAGTTCCGGCTGCTGTGCGAGCTCGCCGAGCACCCCGGCCGGGTGCTGAGCAGGCCGGCGCTGCTGGAGCGGGTCTGGGACCGCGGGTTCTTCGGCGACGAGCGCATCGTGGACGTGCACATCCGCAGGCTGCGCACCAAGATCGAGCGCGACCCCTCCGCACCGGAGATCGTGGTGACCGTGCGGGGGCTGGGCTACCGCCTAGATGTCGACTAGGTCGTGTTCCGGGGAGGTCCCGCCGTGCTTCTCGACGACCGCTCAACGAGACCGTCATGATCCCGTCATGTCCACAGCGGTACCCGGCCGCCCGGTCGGCCGGTTGGGTGGGGACATGACCCGATACCACCACCACGGCCCGGAGGCGGCGGCGCTGGAGGTGCTCGGCGACCCGTGGACGCTGCTCGTCGTCCGCGAGCTGCTGCACGCCGACGGCCCCCCGGAGGAGCTGGCGGGGTGGCTGCCCGGCGCGTCGGCGGGCCTGGTCCGCAAGCGGCTGCGCGCGCTCGCCGAGCACGGCGTGGTCACCGCCGCGGGCGGGAGCTGGGCGCTGACCCGGTCGGGGCGGGCGCTGCGGCCGGTCATCGACGCGCTGGGCCGCTGGGGCGCCGACCACCTGCCCGGTCCCCGCTCCGACGACCTGGACCCCGCGCTGCTGCTGCGCGACATCTGCCGCGGCGTCGACCGCGACGCGCTGCCCGAGCACCCGGTCGCGGTGGCCGTCGGCCTCACCGAGACGACCGGTCCGCGCCGCTGGTGGCTGGTGTTCGGCCCGGAGGCCGCCACCGCGACCACCACCGAGCCCCGGCTGCCCGTCGAGACCAGGCTGGACTGCTCCACCGCCGCGCTCGCCGCCGTCTGGCAGGGCAGGCGGGACTGGCTGGCGGCCATCCGCGACGGCGCGATCCGGCTCAGCGGCAGCCCGCACGCCGTGCGCGACGTGATCGCCTGGATCGGCGCCGCCCCGTACGCGCCGTCGAGCCCGGTCCGCGCGCGCTGATCGTCACATAACCGCAAAGTGCTCGACCGGGACCGGTCAACGTGGCCGCAGCACGCTGGGACCATGCTGGACACCGTCCCCGCCGTCGTGTTCGCCGCCGCCGCGCACATCCTGGTGCCCCGCGCCGACGACCCCGACGCGCACGTCGGGACGTGGCCGGTCTACGCGTTCGTGCTGCCGGACGCCGCGCTGGCCGCCGCCCCGGGCGGTCCGGCGCTGCTGACCAGGCTGGGCACGGGGGAGAACGTGCGCCTGCTCGACCGCCCGGCCCGCTGGTCGGTGCTGTCCCCGGACGGGCCGCTGCTGCGCCTGGAACTGGCCGCGGCCGCGCCGGAGCCGTTCGCGCTCGGCGTCGCCGTCGCCGCGCACCCGCTGCTCAGGCAGCTCCCGTCCCTGGCGGCGGGCGCCACGGTGGGGGTCACCACCGACAGCCGCGCGTCGGCGCTGCGCCCCGGCATCGGGGTGCGGGACGCGTTGGGCCTGCTGGCGCTCGCCCGCGCCGAACCGCTGCCCGACCTGGCTGAGCTGGTCTGATGGACGGCCGCCGGGCCCTGCCTGTTCGTGGCCGCGGCGTCGTCGCCGACGGGTGCCCGTCAACGCCGTAGCGGTCACCGCCCACCTCGCCGCCGTGGGCCAGGCCGTGGTGTTCGGCCCGCACCCCCGCGAGCCGCACGGCGCGGGTCTGACCATCGTCGAGCGGCGTCGTGCGGCGCCACGGCGGCGAGGCCACCCTGGTCTCGGAGCCGGGCGCGGGCCCGCTACCGCAGGTGCGAGGCGCCGTTGAGGTCGAGGACGGCCCCTGACGCCCACACCGACCCCGGGTCGGCCAGGTGCACCACCGCCGCGGCGACCTCCTGCGGCGTCCCGACCCGGCCGAACGGGCTCTGCCCGCGCAGCACGTCGCCCCCGGCGCCCGCGAGCTTGCCCTCCTGGCGCTCGGTGGCCACGAACCCCGGGGCCACCGAGGCCACCGCGATCCCGTGCGGGGCCAACGCCACGGCCATCGACTGGCCGAAGGCGTGCAGCGCGGCCTTGCTCGCCCCGTAGGCGGGGAACTCCGGCTCGCCCCGGTAGGCCCCGCGCGACCCGACGTTGACCACCGCGCCCGGCGCGCCGCGCCCGATCAGGTGCCGGGCCACCGCCCAGGTGGTGTTCGCGGGCCCGAGCAGGTTCACGTCCACCATCCGCCGCCACGCCGCGGTCCAGTCCGCGTAGGACACCTCGGCCACCCCGTGCCGGTTGTCCGGGGACGGCGCGACCGCGGCGTTGTTGACCAGCACGTCGACCGCGCCGAGCCCGGCCACCGCCGCCGCGACGACCCGCTGCGCCGCCGCCGGGTCCCCGAGGTCGCCGCCGACGAGGACGTGGCCCGTCCCGTCGAGCGCGGCCAGCGCCGCCGCCGCGTCCGCCCGGTTGGCCCCGTAGTGCACCGCGACCCGGTCGCCCAGGGCCGCGAACGCCTCCGCCACCGCCCGACCGATCCCCCGGGAGGCCCCGGTCACCAGCACGCCCCGCCGCGTTCCCATTCCCGCACGGTAGCGGTTCGGCCGACGCGATCCCCGGTGCCCATCCGCGCTTTGAGCCGAACGAGGCGGGGGGCACGGTGTTCGGGTCGCGCTTGCCCGGCCCCGTCACGGTCCGGGGAGTCAGTGCGATGACCACCGTACTGAGGCGATCGCGTACCTGGAGAGGCTGATCCCGGTGGAACCCGACTTCTGGTTTGACTCTTGGCGTGCAGGTGGTGCCAAGACCAGCTTCCACCTGCCCACCGTGCACCGGCACGCGCGCCACCTCGCCGACAGCGGGCTGCTGGCCGGGGCGCGGGTGCTGGTCCCGTTGTGCGGCAAGACGAAGGACCTGGTGTTCTTCGCCGAGCACGCCGAGGAGGTGGTCGGCGTCGAGTTGGTCTCCGAGGCCGTGGCGCAGTTCTTCGCCGAGAACGGGCTCACCGCGGTCGAGGAGGCCCCGGGGGTGTTCCGGGCGGGGAACATCGTGCTGCGGAACCAGGACCTGTTCACGTTGACCGCGCAGGAGGTCGGCCCGGTCGACGTGGTGTTCGACCGGGCCTCGCTCATCGCGTTCCCCGAGGACATGCGGAGGACCTACACCGACGCCCTGCTCCGGCTGACCCGGCCGGGGACGGCGTACTTCCTCAACACGCTCGAGTACTCGCCGCTGTTGCCCACCCCGCCGTTCTCCCTCGGGCCCGCCGAGGTGGTCAGCCGGTTCGGGGAGGACTTCGAGGTGGAGCACGTGTTCGTCGACGCGCTGCCCGAGCACCGGATGGTGGCGAAGTTCGGGCTGGCCTCGCTGCACGAGCACGGGTTCCTGCTCCGGCGGCGCGAGACCGCTCAGCGCTGCTGGACCGGGCGCACGACGATCTCGTTGACGTCGACCGAGTCGGGCTGGGTCAACGCGTAGGCCACCGCGTCGGCGATGGCGGTCGGGGCGATGGCGTGCTCGCGGTAGGCCGCCATCGCCGCGCGCGCGCCCGGGTCGGTGATCGAGTCCGCCAGTTCGCTCTCCACCACGCCCGGGGACACGGTGGTGACCCGCAGGGTCGGCGGCGACTCCAGCCGCAGGCCCTCGGTGATCGCCCACGCCGCGAACTTCGTCCCGGAGTACACCGCCGAGGTCGGGACCACCTCGTGCGCGCCGACCGAGGCCACCGTGACGAGGTGGCCGCGGTCCTGGCGGGTGAAGTGCGGCAGGGCCGCGGCGACCGTGTGCAGCAGCCCGCGCACGTTGACGTCGATCATCCGGTCCCACTCGTGGACGAGCCCGGCGTCCAGCCGCGACAGCGGCATCACCCCGGCGTTGGCCACCACCACGTCGATCGAGCCGTGCCGCTCGACGATCCCGTCCACGGCCGCGCGCACGGCGTCCCGGTCGGTGACGTCGAGCTCGCACGGCTCGACGCCGTCGAGCTCGCGCAGCAGGCCGACACGCCGGGCGGCGCCGATCACGCGGTAGCCGTCGGCGGCCAGCTTGCGGGCCACCGCCCGGCCGATGCCGCTGCTCGCGCCGGTGACCAGTGCTGTCTTGCCCATGTTCTCTCCTCCGTCGGGTGTCCCCATCCGTTGTAGGAGGTCGAGGTGGGGGCGCGGCAGGACGCCGTCTTCGTGGGAGTGGCGCACCCACCCACACGGCCGGTGACCGCCCTAGACTCGACGGCATGGCCAGCACACCGCTGGGGGAGTACCTCACCGCCTGCCGCGCCCGCGTCCTGCCCGGCGACGTCGGCCTCCCCGTGTCCGGGACGCGACGGGTTCCCGGGTTGCGCCGGGAGGAGGTCGCGCTGCTGGCCGGGATGAGCGCCGACTACTACATCCGCCTCGAACAGGGCCGCGAGCGCTCCCCCTCCACCCAGGTCCTCGACGCCCTGGCCGACGTCCTGCGCCTCGATGACGACGCCCGCCTGCACCTGCTCGACCTCGCGGGCGCCCGCCCCCGCCCGCGCCCGGCCGCGTCGGAACGCGTCGCCCCGGAGCTGCGCGAGCTGATGGCCGCCTGGGCGCACCAGCCCGCGCTCGTCCTCGGCCGCGCCTACGACGTCCTGGCCGCCAACCACCTCGGCACGGCCCTGTTCACCTTCACCGGCCCGAGGAACCTGCTGCTCGACGTCTTCCTGGACCCCGCGACCCGGGCGCTGTACGCCGACTGGACCACCATCGCCGCCAACACCGTCGCGGGCTTCCGGATGCTGCACGGCGCCATGCCCGACGACCCCCGCCTGCGCGAGGTCCTGGCCCTGGCCCAGCGGCGCAGCCCCGAGTTCACCCGCCTCTGGTCCCAGCACGCCGCCCGCGGCAAGACACTCGAACGCAAGGCGTTCCACCACCCCGAGGTCGGCCCACTGGACCTGCGCGTCCACACCTTCGACGTCCGCGCCGCCCCCGGCCAGCAACTCGTCGTCTACCACGCGGAGCCGGGATCGCCCTCGGCCCAGGGCCTGGCCCTGCTCGGCACCCTCGCCGCCACGAGGGCACAGGGCTGAGCCCGCCCCGCACACGACACCCCAGCGGACCCGGCGTGGGTCACCACGGGAATTTCTGGGGAACACAGGGGTTGAACGAGTTGTAATTGCACCTTCAACTATATTGGTCGGACACCCCGGCCCGGAACGACCTGGAGCGTCCCATGCAGTTCGGCATCTTCTCGGTCAGCGACATCACGACCGACCCGACGAACGGCCGCGCGCCCTCCGAGGCGGAGCGGGTCAAGGCCATCGTCGCCATCGCCAAGAAGGCCGAGGAGGTGGGGCTGGACGTCTTCGCGCTCGGGGAGCACCACAACCCGCCGTTCGTCTCGTCCTCGCCGACCACCACTCTCGGCTACATCGCTGGCCAGACCACGCGGCTGCGCCTGTCGACGGCCACGACGCTGATCACCACCAACGACCCGGTGAAGATCGCCGAGGACTACGCGATGCTGCAGCACCTGTCCGGGGGGCGGGTCGACCTGATGATGGGCCGGGGAAACACCGGACCGGTCTACCCGTGGTTCGGGCAGGACATCCGCACCGGCATCGAGCTGGCGATCGAGAACTACGCGCTGCTGCGCAGGCTGTGGCGCGAGGACGTGGTCGACTGGTCGGGCAAGTTCCGCACGCCGCTACAGGGCTTCACCTCGACCCCGCGCCCGCTCGACGGCGTCGCGCCCTTCGTCTGGCACGGTTCGATCCGCAGCCCGGAGATCGCCGAGCAGGCGGCCTTCTACGGCGACGGGTTCTTCCACAACCACATCTTCTGGCCCAAGGAGCACACCCAGCGGATGGTCGAGTTCTACCGCGGCCGGTTCGAGCACCACGGCCACGGCTCCGCCGACCAGGCCATCGTCGGCCTCGGCGGACAGGTGTTCATGCGCGCGAACAGCCAGGACGCGGTGCGCGAGTTCCGGCCGTACTTCGACAACGCGCCCGTCTACGGGCACGGACCGTCGCTGGAGGACTTCAGCCGGGAGACGCCGCTGACCGTGGGCAGCCCGCAGCAGGTCATCGAGCGCACCCTGGGCTTCCGCGACTACGTCGGCGACTACCAGCGCCAACTGTTCCTCATCGACCACGCAGGCCTGCCGCTCAAGACCGTGCTCGAGCAGCTCGACCTGCTCGGCGAGATCGTGCCGGTGCTGCGCCGCGAGTTCGCCGCGCTCAAGCCCGCGCACGTGCCGGACGCGCCCACCCACGCGTCGCTGCTCGCCGCCGCCAACGCCCAGCCCGTGGACCAGGAAGTCGCCGCGTCGTAAGGCGGCGCACCACCGCCGGAGCCCAGGTCGTGGACTTGCGCGAGCGCGCCCACGACCTGGGCCCCGGCTTTCGAAACATGGCCTAGACCCGGGGGCCCACGTTCTGGGCGAACTGGTCCGTGAAGTTGCCGGGCGGGGTGTAGCGGGCGACCACGAACACCGAGGCCTCGGGGAGGACCGTGCCCGCGGGGCAGTCGGCCGCCGCCACCGCCACCTGTGTGGTCGACTTCCACACCACCTGGGTGAAGTGCCCGGTCGCCGTGGAGAACCCGGGGTTGGCGTAGTCGTAGTCCTTGACCTCGCTCATCCACATGTTCACGGCGTCCCTCGCGCTCAGCGCCGGGGTCTGGGCGGCCAGGTTCTCCCCGTAGCGGCCGCCGTTGTCGGAGTGCTCGAACTTGCACGACCGCGCCCAGGCGAGCGTGTCGTCGTACAGGCTGTCGTTCCACGTCAACGCCTCCGCCCCGTACTGCGCGCGGGCCTCGTTGTGCGCGGCGAGCGCCTCTTGCTTGAACTCGGGGGCAGGCGCCTCCGCCGACGGGCTGACCGGTGCGGCCACCGCGGCGAGGGTCATCACCGCGGACAGGATCGAACTGGACATCGTGACTCCTCATCTCCGGTATGCCGGTGGGCATTGCCCACTACACAAAGGACAAACCGAAACCACACCTCCGAGCGGTGACGCGTCATGCGGGCGCCGTTCATGACCTAGCCAGCACGAGGACGGGTGAGGAGGCGCCCGCCCCCGGGTGCCGGCTGATCGCTTCGGCGTCACCTGGATCTTCCGCTACGAGCTTGGGCGCCCCGACGACCACCGCTCATCCGACACCCCGGCACGACGCGCATTCGCCTGCCCCAGGGGGATCAGTCCCAGGTGAGCGGCAGACAGGCCGGTCCACGCGTGGCGACGCCGGACTTCCAGGTGATGCCCTGCGGGTCGGCGAAGCGGAAGCCGGGCAGCCTGCGGATGAGGGTGTCCAGGGCGACCTGCAGCTCGACCCTGGCCAGCGGGGCGCCCAGGCAGTGGTGCGGGCCGTGGCCGAAGCCCACGTGCGTGGCGCCCTTGCGGGTGAGGTCGAGGGAGTCCGGGTCCTCGAACACCGCCGCGTCGCGGTTGGCGGAGGTGGTGACCGGCAGGACCGGCTCGCCCGCGCGGACCAGGACGCCGCCCAGTTCGACGTCCTCGGTGGCGTAGCGGGCGATGCCGGTGCCGTTGCCCAGCGGCACGAAGCGCATCAGCTCCTCGACGGCCTTGGGCACCAAGGTCAGGTCCGAGCGCAGGAGCGCGAGCTGGTCGGGGTGGGTCAGGAGGGTGTGGACGAAGTTCGGGATCTGGGACGCGGTGGTCTCGTGCCCGGCGATGAGCAGGCCCTCGGCGAGCGAGAGCATCTCGTCCTCGGTCAGCTTGTCGCCCTCGTCGCGGGCGGCGACCAGGTCGCTGAGCAGGTCGTCGGTGGCCTGCTCGCGGCGCTGGGCGATCAGGCCCGCCATGTAGCCGCGCAGCTTGCCGACGCAGTCGGTGATCTCCTCGATGGAGTACTTCGTGGTCGACAGGAACGCCTCCGACCAGTAGCGGAAGTCGCCGCGGTCCTCGAAGGGCACGCCGAGCATCTCGCAGATGACGGTGATCGGCAGCGGCAGCGCGAAGTCGGCGACCAGGTCCGCGGGCGCGCCCTTGTCCAGCATCGCGTCGACCAGGCGGTCGGCGATCTCCTGGGTGCGGGGGCGCAGCGCCTCCACCCGCCGCACGGTGAACGCCTTGGTCGCCAGCCGCCGCAGCCTGCTGTGGTCGGGCGGGTCCATGCTCATGATGTTGCCCGGCGGGGGCAGCACCGGGCGCATCCTCGGCTCGTCGCGCCCGATGGCCGCCGCCCGGCTGAACCGGGGGTCGCCGAGCACCACCTTGACGTCGTCGTACCGGGTGGCCAGCCACGCGGGCTCGCCGTAGGGGAGCACCACCCGGCTCAGCGGCTCCTCGACGCGCAGGCGTGCGAACAGCGGCTCCGTGTCGAGCTGCTGGGTCTCGCTGAACGGGAAGGACCTGGGCTCCGCGGCGGTCATCGCCGAACTCCTCTCATCGTTCTCGGGCACTGACAGCCGTCAGACGGCCACACTGCGTACCCTACTCGTAAGTCAGATGCTTGTCTGACGAGTCCGTCGCCGCCGATGGGGTGAGATGGGGGGCATGGACACGCAGGCCGGACCAGCGACCCGCCGCGAGCGGGCCGAGGCGACCAGGGAGCTGCTGCTGCGCACCGCGGAGCGCCTCTACGCCGAACGCGGCCTCTCCCAGGTCTCCAACCGGCAGATCGTGGAGGCCGCTGGGCAGGCCAACAACTCGGCCCTGACCTACCACGTGGGCACCCGCGACGACCTCGTGCAGGCCATCGCCGCCACGCACACCGGGCCCATCGCGGCGCGCACCCGCGAGCTCGTCGAGCAGGTCAGGGGCTCGGCGGACCCGCGCGACCACGTGGCCAGCCTGGTCCTGCCCTACACCGAGCACCTGGCCGAGCTGGGCAACCCGAGCTGGTGCGCCCGGTTCATCGCCCAGGTCAGCACCGACCCCACCTTCACCGGCCTGGTCCGCGGCGGGCTGATCACCCCGGTGCACGAGGAGGGCATGGCCGCGCTGTGGGCGACCGTACCCGCCCTGCCGCCCGCGGCCGCGGCGCTGCGCGGCCAGACCGTGCGCCTGGCGATCGTGCACACCTGCGCCGAGCAGGAGCACGCCGCGGCCGACACCGGCAAGCCCGCCGACTGGGCGATGATCGGCTCGGCGCTGACCGACGCCGTGACGGGCATGCTGCTGGCGCCCGTCCGCGGGTGAGTCAGCCACCGATGTGCCGGTCAGCCGCGAGACCCGTCGCGGCTGTCCGAGAGGCGCACCACGCCAAGTACGCCGAGCAGGACCACCCGGTCCACCGAATCGACGTACAGCGGGGCGTCGCATGGGGCGGCCAGCGCCCGGGCCCGGCCGGCGCAGCGCGGCCACCTCGCCCGCCCGGCCGAGTCGTCGGAACCGCGCACCGGATCGCCGTGGTACGCATTCCGCCTCCGACGCCTTGACCCGCAGGATCGTCGAGAGCCAGCCGCGCGAGATCTCCGGCTCCGCCGTTGGCGAAGTGTCCCCGTCGGCTGGGGAGGACGTGCAGGCGCCCCGCGCCGCGCACGTCGATGTACTGGCTCAGGGTTCCTGGGCCGCTGGTGCTGCTAGCACCGGGGAACGACAGGCGCGCCTATCGAGGAGGGTAGGCGGAAATCTTGAGCGCGCGGGCCAAGTGCGCGGCGTTGGCCGCGAGGGTCGCCGTCGTGCTGGCCACCGGCGCGGGGGTCTCGTCGAGGTCCTTGTAGTCCACGCTCTGCATCGCCTCGCCGTTCCAGTAGGTCGCGCCCTGCGCCGGGATGGTGAACCCGATGTCGTTGAGCGCCTGGAACACATCGGCGGTGATCTTGTGCGCGCCGTCCTCGTTGCCCACCACGGCCACCACCGCCACCTTGCCGAACATCGACGACCTCCCGGCGTCGTCGGTCTCGGACAGTTCGGCGTCCAGCCGCTCCAGCACCCGGGCGGCCACGCTGCTGGGGTGGCCGACCCAGGTCGGCGTCGCGATCAGCAGGATGTCGGCGGCGAGCAGCCGCTCCCGGATCGCGGGCCACTCGTCGCCCGGCCCCATGTCCTTCTCGACGCCGGGCTTGACGTCGTGGTCGACCACGCGGACGACCTCGCCCGCCACGTCGTGCCCGGCCAGGGCGCTGAGGACCTGCCCCGCCAGCAGGTCGCTGCTCGACGCCGCGGGCGAGGGGCTGAGGGTGCACACGAGGGCCAGCGCCCGCAAGGTCTTCGCCATGCGGGGCGGATACCCGGGCGCTGTGCGCGGAAACCAGCCCGAGGCTGTTCGCCCTGATCAGCGGGTGTGGGCTGGGTCGGCGGGATTGATTACCCCCATTAGGGGGTACGTCTCGGGGGCGACTTGGAGCACGGGAGGCCGATCATGGCGCGTCGGTGGGACACAGCGGTGCGGGAATGCGAGATCACCCTGCACGGGCAGCGGTACACGTACCTGCGCGCGGGCAGGCGGGGCCCCGTGGTGGTGCTGCTGCACGGGCTGGCGGGCGACTCCGAGACCTGGCGGCCGGTGCTGCCGCTGCTGGCCGAGCGGGCGACCGTCATCGCCCCCGACCTGTTGGGGCACGGCCGGTCGGCCAAGCCGCGCGGTGGTGACTACTCGGTCGGCTCGTACGCCTCCGGGCTGCGCGACCTGCTCATCGCCCTGGGCGTCAGCGGGGCGACGGTGGTCGGCCACTCGTTCGGCGGGGGAGTGGCGATGCAGTTCGCCTACCAGTTCCCGGAGCTGGCCAACCGCCTGGTGCTCGTCTCCAGCGGCGGCCTCGGCCCCGAGGTCACCCCCGCGCTGCGGGCGGCGACCATCCCCGGCAGCCTGGTCGCGCTGCGCCTGATGACCACGTTGACCCCGCGCTGGGTCGGCAACCTGCTGCACAAGGCACTGCGGGCGGTGCCGTCCATGGCGGCCAACGACCTCGACGAGTTGGCCCGCGCCCTGGCGTCGCTGTCGCACCACGACGCCCGCGCCGCGTTCATGCACACCGCGCGCGGCGCGCTGGACCTCACCGGGCAGCGCATCGACGCGACCGCGAAGCTCTACCTCACCGCGCACACGCCGCTGCTGTTCATCACCGGCGACACGGACGCGGTCATCCCGGCACAGCACACCACCGACGCGCACGAGAAGACCCCCAACAGCCACCTCGCGGTGTTCCAGGGCGCGGGGCACTTTCCGCACCTGGACGACCCCGAGCGCTTCGCCGCCACGGTGGCGGGCTTCCTCAACGCCACGAGGCCCGCCCGCCCCGACCCCAGCGGTCTGCGCGACCGCCTGCTGGCCGGGGCGGGCTGACCCGCGTGCCTACCGCCTGAGCAGCCGACCCGCCAGCGCGGCGATGGGCGAGCGCCTCCTGCGCGTCGGCAGGGCGCCGGACACCGCGTCGGAGATCAGCGCGGACACCGTCTCCTGGGCGCACGTGCGGTTGGCGCCGATCCCACCGCTCGGGCCACGCTTGATCCAGCCGACCACGTACACCCCGACCCGGTCGTCCACCCGGCCGCCGGTGTTCGGGACGGTCCCGGTGGCCTCGTCGAACGGCAGCCCCGGCACGGCCACGCCCCGGTAGCCGATCGCGGTGATGACCTGGTCGGCGACGATCTCGGTCTCGACCGTGCGCACACCGCGCACCCGCGTGTCACCCACGATCGCCGTCGGCGTCTTGTGGAAGGCGAGCACGATCCGCCTGCCCGCCGCGGGCGGCGTCGACCAGTCGACCCGTTCGACCGGCAGCGAGCCCAGCAGCCCCGCCTTGGTCCCGCGCGCCCCGCCCGGCACCGGCTCCGCGCAGTCGACGACGACCGGGACGTCGGCGCGCTGGGTCAGCGCCAGCAGCTCCGGCGCGGTGAACGCGGCGTGCTCCGGACCGCGCCTGGCCAGCAGCACGACCTCCCTGACCTTGCTCGACCGCAGCCGCCGCAGCGCGTGCGGCGCGATGGTCGTGCCCTCCAGGTCGTCCGGGTCGGCGGTCAGGATGCGCGCCACGTCGAGCGCGACGTTCCCGTTGCCCACCAGCACCACGCGCTCGGCCGACAGGTCCACCACGTCCGCGGGCACGTCCGGGTGGCCGTTGTACCAGCCGACGACCGTGGTCGCGGCGATGACGCCGGGCAGGTCCTCGCCCGGCACGCCCAGCTTGCGCGCTGACGACGCGCCGACCGCGCACACCACGGCGTCGTGGCGGGCGGACAGCTCCTCCACCGTGACGTCCCCGCCCACCTCGACCCCCAGCCGCAGCCGGACGCGCGGGTGGTCGTGGAAGCGGGCGAAGGTCTCGCCGATCCGCTTGGTGGACGGGTGGTCCGGCGCCACGCCGAACCGGATCAGCCCACCGGGCACCGGGTGCCGGTCGATCAGCGTCACCGTGGCGTTGGTGTGCAGCACCAGTTCCTCGACCGCGTACATCCCCGCCGGACCGGTGCCGATGACCGCCACGTCCAGCGGCGCCATGTCGCTGGGGATGTCGTGGGCGAACACCGGCTGGCTCCAGCGGTGGAAGTTCGGCGCCGCCGACGGGGCCGCCGCGGCGGGCTCCCGGTCGGCGAAGTAGGCGGCGTTGATCTCGCCGTAGGCCGCCAGCGCGCCGGTCAGCTCGTCGAGCGGGTGGATCGCGTCGACCGGGCAGGCGTCGGCGCAGGCGCCGCAGTCGATGCAGGTGTCCGGGTCCACGTAGAGCATCTCCGTGGTCCCGAAGTCCGGCTCGTCCGGCGTCGGGTGGATGCAGTTGACGGGGCAGACCGACACGCAGGACGCGTCGCTGCAACAGGTCTGGGTGATCGCGAAGGCCATGGCTGGGCTCAGATCAGGCTGGCGCGGCGGTAGAACCGCAGGGCGGCCTTGGTCAGCAGACCGCAGGAGTCCAGGAAGTCCATCAGCCCGGCGCAGCTCGAGCGCAGCATCGACCTGTGGTGCTCGTTGGCCTTGGCCTCGCGGATCGCCCGCTCGCTGTCCAGGCCCGCGTACTGGTACACCTCGCGGTTGATCATGCTGGTGACGATGAAGTACGAGGTGATCGCGACGGCGATGGCGTTGGCCTCGCGGCGGGCCCGGCCCGCGCCCATGAGGCGCTGCTTGGTCTCCTCCCGGGCGAACTTCATGTGCCGGGACTCCTCGACCACGTGGATGTTGTTGATCGTCCGCACGAACGGCACCACGCGCTCGTCGCGCATGCTGTCGCGCTGCATGACGTCGAGGACCTCCTCGGCGACCAGGATCGCCGCGTAGGCGGCCTCACCGGTCGCGATGGCCTTGAACGCCCGGCCCAGCTCCACGACGTGGCGCTGCGGGCGGTACGCGGGGGCGCGCAGCTTCTCGGCGCCGCGGGCGAACATGATCGAGTGCCTGCACTCGTCGGCGATCTCGGTCAGCGCCCACTGGAACGCCGGGTCGGTCGGGTCCTTGGCGTAGAAGTCCCGCAGGACCATCTGCTGCAGGATCATCTCGAACCAGATACCGGTGCTGGCGACCGACGCGGCCTCCTGCCGGGTCAGCTCCTTGCGCTGGTCCTCGGTCATCTCGGCCCAGTAGTCGGTCCCGTAGAGCGTGCTCCACTCCGGGCTCATGCCGTGGTAGGAGGTGTCGAGCGGGGTCTCCCAGTCGACTTCCAGCGCGGGGTCGTAGGACAGCATCGCGGCCGACTCGAGCAACCGCTGCGTCGTCGCCTTGCGGGGGGTGTCGACCTCAGTCATCTCAACCTCTCGGAGGCTCGCTGCATGTTACTTGGATTTACTATTACCGAAGGTAACACCACTTTGGTGTGAGCGCCAGCACTGAGTTCGAGCGTCCCTGGGGTTCGCTGGGAGGACGTCCGGGCAGGCCGTCGGGTTGCTCGCGCAGAACCCTGTCGATCTCGACCTCGCCGCGCCCGACCTGGTCGCGGTGGGCAACCCGGCGCGGAAGGGTCGGTGAGGCTCAAAGTATTTATTTTGATGACCAATTTTCTATTTACTATCTCGATATTTGAGTGACCTGTGGAGATCGGAACACGGGCGGGGGCGATCCTGTCTCGGTGACCCAGACCGCGCCGCGTTGACAGCGGGCGCTGGGTGGATTAGCCAGGTCCCATGGCAAAGATGATCGAGTTCGCAGCCGAGGAACGCGTGGAGTTCGCCGACTTCCTCGCGGGCCTCGACCCGGCGCACTGGGACGCCCCGTCCCTGTGCGCCGGGTGGTCGGTGCGAGACGTGGTCGCCCACGTCACCAGTTTCGACGGCATGCGCCCGCTGGAGCTGGTGGGCCGCCTGGCGCGCAACGGGTTCAGCCTCTCCCGCACCAACCAGGCCCGGATGGACGAGATCGCGGCCGAGCCCCCGGCCCTCGTCGACCGGGTGCGCGCCCGCCCCGCGGGCGTCATGAAGGCGTTGGGCGGCACCGTCGCCCTGGTCGACGGCCTCATCCACCACCAGGACATCCGCCGCGCCCTGGACATGCCCCGCGAGATCCCGCGCGACCGCCTCCGGACCGCGCTCAAGGCCGGCCTGAAAGCGCCCCCGATCGGCGCGGGCCCCCGAGCCAAGGGCCTCCGGATCGTCGCCGAGGACCTGGACTGGACCCGCGGCGAGGGCCCAGAGGTCCGCGGCCCCGGCGAGGCACTCCTGATGGCCTTCGCCGGACGGCCGCACGCGCTCCCGGACCTCGCGGGTCCCGGGGTTGCCCTCTTGCGCGGACGGATGCCCCGGGATACTCCCTAGTGGACCGACCAGCCGCCGTCGCAGGGGAGCAGGACCCCGGTGGTGTTGGAGGACTCGTCGCTGAGCAGGTGGGTGATCGTGGCGGCGACCTGCTCCGGGGTCGCGATCGGGGGGAGGGTGGCCAGGAAGGGGCTGATGCGGGCCAGGCCCGCCTCGGACGGGGAGCCGCCGCCCGCGGTCATGCCGGTGGCGACGCCGCCGGGGGCCACGGCGTTGACGCGGATGCCGTGGGGGGCGTACATGAACGCCGTGCTGCGGGTCAGGCCGACGACGGCGTGCTTGGCGGCGGTGTAGGCCACACCCGCCGCCGAGCCGCGCAGGGCGGCCTCGGAGGCGATGTTGACCACCGAGCCGCGGCCCGCGGCGATCATCGGCGGCAGCAGGGCGCGGGTCAGGCGCATCATGCCATCGACGTTGACCGCGAAGACCCGCCGCCACACCTCGTCGGTGACCTCGTGCAGCGGGGAGAAGTCGTCGATGATCCCGGCGACGTTGGCCAGGCCGTCCACCCGGGACCCGGCGGCCTCGGCGACGCGCGCGATGTCGTCGGGGTCGGTGATGTCGGCCCGCAGCGGCTCCACGCCGGGCAGGTCGACCGCGGCGATGTCCACCCCGACCACGCGGGCGCCCTCCGCGGCGAGGGCGGTCGCGGTGGCCGCGCCGATGCCGGAGGCGGCGCCGGTCACCACGACCGTGTGGCCGGTGAAGCGCTCAGACATCGACCGCCTGCTTCTTGGCCAGGGCCTCGCCCTCGATGTCCACGTTCGGGATGGCCTTGTCCAGCCAGCGCGGCAGCCACCAGGCGGCCCTGCCGAGCAGGGTCATCACGGCCGGGACGATGATCATGCGAACCACGATCGCGTCGAAGAACACCGCGATGGCCAGGCCGAAGCCGATGGCCTTGACGAAAACCTCCGGGGAGAACACGAAGCCCGCGAACACGCTGATCATGATCAGTGCCGCGGCGGTGACCACCCGGGCGCCGTGGGTGAAGCCGGTGGTGATCGCCTCGGTGGGCTCGGCGCCGTGCACGTGCTCCTCGCGCATGCGGGTCACCAGGAACACCTGGTAGTCCATCGCCAGGCCGAACACGATGCCGACCAGGAAGATGGGCAGGAAGCTGATGACCGGCCCCGGTTGGTCCACCCCGAACAGGTCGGCCAGCCAGCCCCACTGGAACACCGCCACGACCGCGCCGAGCGTGGCCGCGATGCTCAGCAGGAAGCCCGCGGCGGCCTTGAGCGGCACCAGCAGCGAGCGGAACACCAGGATCAGCAGCAGGAACGCCAGGCCGACGACCACGGCCAGGTAGGGCACCAGCGCGTCGTCCAACTGCTGGGAGATGTCGATGTTCACCGCGGTCAGGCCGGTGACGGAGACCCCCGCGCCGGGCACCGCGCCGTCGAGGTCGCGGATGGCGCGGACCAGGTCCTCGGTGGCGGTGTCGTTCGGCGCGCTGGCCGGGATGACGGTCAGCAGGGCGGTGTCGCCCGCCGGGTTGGTCGCCGACGGGATCGCGGCCAGCACCCCGGGCAGGCCCTGGACGCGCTGCGCGACCTGGCCGGCGGCCTGCTGGGCGGCGCCCGCGGCGGTGTCGACGACGACGGTGAGCTGGCCGTTGACGCCGGGGCCGAAGCCCTCGGCGATGAGGTCGTAGGCCTTGCGCTGGGTGGACTCCGGGCTCGCCGCGCCGTCGCTGGGCATGCTCAGCCGCAGGTCGAAGGCGGGCACGGCGATGACGCCGAGCGCGATCAGCGCCGCCAGCAGCACCGGGACCGGCCTGCGGGCGATGAAGCCGACCCAGCGGGCGCCCATCGCGGGCTTGGTCGCGTCGGCGCCCTCCGGGTCGCGGCCGCGCTTGCCCTTGACCTTCTCGCCCGCGAACCCGAGCAGGGCGGGCAGCAGGGTCAGCGCCAGCAGCACCGACACCGCGACGGTGCCCGCGGCGGCCAGGCCCATCTGGGTCAGGAAGGGGATGCCGATGACCGACAGGCCCGCCAGCGCGATCACGACGGTGAGCCCGGCGAAGACCACCGCGGACCCGGCGGTGCCGACGGCGTGCCCGGCGGCGTCCTCGGGGTCGCGGCCCGCCACCAGTTCGTGCCGGTACCGGGAGACGATGAACAGCGCGTAGTCGATCGCGACCGCCAGGCCCAGCATCAGCGCCAGGACCGGGGTGTAGGAGGACAGGTCGGCGAACCCGCCGACGATGAACACGCCGCTGACGCCCAGGCCGATGCCCACGAGCGCGGTCAGCAGCGGCAGCCCGGCGGCCACCAGCGAGCCGAAGGTGATCACCAGCACCAGCGCGGCGACGATGATGCCGACCACCTCGGCCGGTCCGGTCGTCACCTGGGCCAGCAGCGCGTCGCCGCTGGCCTCCACGGTCAGCCCGGCGTCGCGGGCGGTGTCCATGGCCCGGTTCAGCTCCGCGCGGGACTCGTCGGTCACCAGCGCCCCGGAGACCGTGAAGCCCACCTGCGAGTAGGCCATGGTCGCGTCCGGGTTGAGCGCCTGGGTCTGGAACGGGTCCGTCGCCAGCGCGATCTGCTCCTGCCCGGCCAGTTCCCGCACCGCGGCGCCGATGGCCTCGCGGTACTCGTCCTCGGCCACTGAGCGGCCCTCCGGCGCGGCGAACACCACGCGCGCGGTCGCCCCGCCCGCGCCCGCCTCCGGGAACCGCTCGCCGAGCAGGTCGATGGCCTGCTGGGCCGGGGTGCCCGGGATCTCGAAGGTGCCCGAGGCGGGCTTGGCCAGGGTCAGCGCGCCGATGACGGTCGCGCCGAGCAGGACCAGCCACACCACAGCGGTCGCCCACCGCTTGCGGAACGAGGCCCGGCCGAGCCGGTAGAGGAAGGTGGCCAACGGGGGTTCTCCTGTTCGGGGCGTGCTCGACCCGCCCCGGGGGGACGGTGGGGACGGTTCAGGGGGTGGGCGGTCCCACCGGCAGCCCGGCGCGCAGGTGCTCGAGGCACTGGCGCAGCAGGTCGGGCAGGGGCTCGTCGGTGTCGTGGGTGGCCCAGTAGGTGACCGCGGAGGCGAGCGCGGCGAGCACGGCGCCCGCGACGACGTGCGGCACGAGCCGCCGCTCGCCGGTGCGCTCGGCGACGACCTCGGCCAGCAGGCCGCTGGTGCGCTGCAGGGCCAGCAGGTTGTGCGCGAGCAGGGTCGGGCTCTCGGTGATCACCCGGATCATCAGGGCGATGTCGTCGCGGCTGCCGATGATCTCCAGGGCCGCCTCGGGCAGCACGCGCACCAGCGAGTCCCACAGCGGCTCGGCCGGGGGCCGCTCCCGGACCCGGTCGGCGAGCGCGTGGTGGCGGCGCGACCAGCCGTCGATGATGGCCTCCTCGCGGCTGGCGAAGTAGTTGCGGAACGTGCGCGAGGACACCCCGACCCGTTCGGCCACCGACTCCGGCGACACCGCCGCCAGTCCGTCCTCGACCATGATCGACCACGCCGCGTGGCTCAGCGCGGCGCGCGTTGCCGCCTTCTTGCGGTCGCGCAGGCCGGGTTCGTCGGACACCCCACCCACCATGGCTGGAACTTTCCGGAATTGCAAATTTTCCGAAAGTGAAACGTATCTCAGCGTGCTGGCCGTCAGGTCCGCTCGGCGTCGCCGCGGTCGCGCTGCAGGGCCATGCGGGCGAAGATCTGCTGCTCGGTGGCGACGCGCTCGGAGCGGGCCTGGCCGAGGAACGTGACCGCCCAGTGCAGCAGGGTGGTGACCCGGTTCTTGAAGCCGATCAGGTAGACGATGTGCACGGCCAGCCACATCAGCCAGGCGACGAAACCCGCCAGCCGCACGCGGGTGCCGACGCTGGCCACGGCGTGGAAGCGCGAGACCGTGGCCATGCTGCCCTTGTCGCGGTAGTGGAAGGGCGGCAGGTCGGGCTTGCCCGCCAGGCGGTCGACGATGGTGCGGGCGGCGTACTTGCCCTGCTGCATGGCGACCTGGGCGACACCGGGCAGGTTGTCCAGCGCCATCATGTCGCCGATGGCGAAGACCTCCGGGTGCCCGGGCAGCGTGGTGTCGGGTCGGACCTTGACCCGGCCCGCGCGGTCGAGCCCGGCGCCGGTCTGCTCGGCCAGCAGCCGCGCCAGCGGCGACGCGGCCACGCCCGCGGCCCACACCTTGGTGCGGGTGGTGATGCGCTGGGGGGCGCCGTCGGCGTCGGTGACCTCGACGCCGGTGGAGTCGACGTTGACCACCTTGACGTTGAGCCGCACGTCGACGCCGAGGCGCTCGAGCTGCTGCTTGGCCTTGGTCGAGAGGCGGTCGCCGAACTGGCCCAGGACCGCGGGGGCGGCGTCGAGCAGGATGACCTTGGCCGTGGTGGGGTCCACGCGCCGGAAGTCGCGGTCGAGGGTGTTGCTGGCCAACTCGGCGATCTGGCCCGCCATCTCCACCCCCGTGGGCCCGGCGCCCACGACGACGAAGGTGAGCCACTGCTCGCGCTCGACCGGGTCCTCGATCAGCTCGGCGATCTCGAACGCGCCGAAGATCCGCCCGCGCAGCTCCAGCGCGTCGTCGATGCTCTTCATGCCGGGCGCGAACTCGGCGAAGTGGTCGTTGCCGAAGTAGGACTGCCCCGCCCCGGCCGCGACGATCAGGCTGTCGTAGGGCGTCGTGGTCTCGCCGATGGGGCTGCGCGACACGACCTCCTTGCGCCGCACGTCGATCCCCGTCACGTGGCCCAGCAGCACCGTGGCGTTGTCCTGCCGCCGCAGGACCTCGCGTGTGGCGGGCGCGATCTCGCCCTCGGACAGCACGCCGGTCGCGACCTGGTAGAGCAGCGGTTGGAACAGGTGGTGCCCGGTGCTGGCCACCACGGTGACGTCCACCGGCGCGCGTTTGAGCGTGCGGGCGGCGAACAGCCCGCCGAACCCGCTGCCGATGATGACGACCCGGTGCCTGCCGCCCTCGACGCCCCCGTCTGCCACCTGGTTCTCCTCCACGCGGTCGGTCACCTCATCCCATCCTGACACCGGGCCCTGGCCCCGGGACCGGGGCGGGCGGGCGGTGTTCGCTGCTCGCTGAGAAGTACTGGTCGACCGCCGTGTCCTGCCTGATTCGCGACCCGGCCTCCACCACGGCTGTCCCGAACAGGTCGGCCACCTCGCAGGCGTCGAACCGGCGCCGCCAGCGGTGCGCGCGGCCCAGGCAGCGGTTGCCGGTCAGGGTGGCGGTCGTCGAGCGCCCGTCCACCAGCTCGACCGTCCCGAGGTCGCCGTCGACGAGCGCCGCCATGGCGGCCGCCACCGCCGACGGGTGCAGGGGCGCGGACGCGGTGAGCCGGGCCCGGCAGCGCCGGAGCTGGTCGGGGGTCCAGGCGCCGCGGTGGACGTTGGCGCCGTAGAGGTCGGCGACGTGCGGGGCCGTGCCCGCGGGCAGGCGCACCCGCAGGTCCCGGAAGGTCTGGTTGAGCAGGGAGTGCGTGGTGCGGATGGGGTCCGCGCCCTCGGCGAGGTCGACCAGGACGTCCGGGAGGTCGGCGGGCAGCGGGGCGCCGCGGGTGTGCGGCTCGGGGACCAGCGCGGCGAGCCGGATCGCCTGGGCGTCCAGGGAGTCCGAGGCCGCCGCCCGCCCGGCCCAGTCGGGCCCGTCGTGCCAGGCGACGGCGGCGCGCTCGCGGACCAGCACCGCGCCGCGGTTCCAGGCCCGGTAGGCCAGGTCCCAGTCCTCGCCGCCGTAGCCGACGAAGCGCTCGTCGAAGCCGCCCAGCTCGTGGAACAGGCTGGTGCGGCAGGCGAGCACGGCGCTGATGACGAAGCGGAAGCTGCGCCCGTCGGCGTTCAGGAGGTCCTCGGATCGCGCGTACTCCCGCTCCAGCCACTCCGGCGGCGGCAGCCTGCGGGCGGTCCGGGGATCGGCGTCGAGGGGGACGCCGGTGAAGTCGCCGTGCTCGCGCCTGCCGACGGCCAGGGCGTCGGGGCAGCGGGCGACCGTGCGCGTGATCGCCGCGAGGAAGCCGGGCTCGGGGGCGGTGTCGGCGTCGAGGAAGACCAGGACCTCGCCGATGGCGTGCGCCGCGCCGAGGTTGCGGGCCGCCGCCGCGCGGAAGCCCCGGTCCGGCTGTGCCACAACGCGCACGGGGACGCCACCGGCGGAGGGGGTGGGTGGGCGGGGTGACCCGTCGTCGGCGACGATGATCTCCGCGGGGAGCGAGGTCTGCGCGGCCAGCGCCCGGCACGTGCGGTCGAGCTGCGCGTGTTGTTCGAAGTGGACGATCACGACGGAGACCGACGGGGTGGGCAGCGGGTAGCGGTCCACCAGGTCCCAGCGGTTGTGCGGGACGAAGACGTCGGTCAGCACGAAGCCTCCAGCACCGAGGCGTAGAGGTCGCGGTGCATCCCGCCCACGTCGAACCACCGCGCGGGCCCCGCCGCCCGGGTCACGGCCTCGTCGCGCAATGCCCGGTCCACCAGGTCGTCCAGGTCCTGGTCCGTCTCGTACAGGTGGACCGCGGAAGGGGCCATCGCGGCCAGCTCCCGCGAGTAGGCGCCCGCGGCCACCAGCGGACGACGGCCGACCGACAACCAGCTCATCACCGAACCGCTCGCGCTGACCCGTCGAGCAGGCGCCACCGGCACCGCCACCGCGGACAGCCCCGCCGCCATGCCCGGGTCGTCCAGCGTCCCGGTCACTGTGAACCGGACACCGAGCTCCTCGGCCACCGCGGCCAACCCCGCGGCGAGCCCCGCGTGCCCCGCGCTGGCCGCCCCCAACGCCACGACCTCCGGGCGCCACGGGTGCCGGGCCGCCGCCCGGATGACCTCCTCGTGCCCCTTTCCCGGGTAGACGAACCCCGCCACCCCCAGCGCGGTCCGCCGCCGTTGCCCGGCGTGCGCCGCGCGGTGAGGCAGCGGCAGCGGGATGACATCGGGCTTCTCGCCCGTCAGCGCCAGCACCTTCTCCGCCTCGTGCCCCGCCGACACCACCACGCGCGCGCCGGAGTCCAGCACCCGCCGGTAGGCCGCGCCACGGCGGGCGTCCCGCCCGGGGTCGGGGTCGTCCCCGGGCAGGTCGTGCACGGTGACGACCACTGGCCCGGCGACACCCGCGGCCCACCCCTCGAACGCCGACGCCGCCGTCGCGGCGGCACCGTCGTAGAGGCTGTCCGAGAACTGGACGTGCACGAGGTCCGCGCCGGACTCGACCACCCGCACCCCCCGTTCCAGGAGCAGTGTCGACAGGCACCGCGCGTGCCGTGCGACGCCGTGGCCCTCGGGCCCCGGGCAGTGCATCCGCACCCTCATCCCCGCCACCGGGCCAGGACGTCCCGGTAGACCCGCTCGTGCGCGGCGGCGATCCCCGCGCGCTGCCGGGAGCGGTCGTCGGCCGAGGCCTGCCACCCGGGGCGCAGCTCCCACGCCGACCGGAGCTGGGCGGTGAGCGAGTCCGGCTCCGCCGCGGCGGCCTCCCAGCGGTACACCAGGCACGGGGCCTGCTCGGCGTAGCAGCCGCACGACGGCACCAGCGCCGCCGTCCCCAGGTCGTGGCACGCCTCCAACCAGCCCGAGTGCGTGCCGAAGCGGTACGGGAGCACCGACAGGTCGAGCGAGGCCAGGTACGCCCACAGCTCCTCGTCGCCGAACCGGGGGTGGACGCGCAGGTCGACACCCAGCCGCTCCACCCGCCGCGCGACGGCCCGACCGCGCTCGTCGTCGTGGGCGTCGACGCGGACGGTCACCCCCGGCAGCGCGCTCGCGGCCTCGGCGAGCCGTTGCGCCACGGTGACCGGGTCGCTGTTGGCCCGCTGGCTCTTGGCGTGCACGCCCACCACGAACCCCGGTCGCACGGGTCGTCCACCGCCCAGCCACCGCTCGTCGACGACGTGCGGGTGGGGGATGACCGACGCCGTCCTGCCCCAGCGGGAGCGCACCCGCGCAGCGGCGCCGCGGGTCAGCGTGATCAGCGCGTCCGCCGCCGGGATCAGCGCGTCGAGCGCCGCCGTGTGCCGCTCCGGCGTCTCGTGGTGCGGGTTGCGCAGGTCGTGCACGGTCAGCACCAGCGGCTTGCGGGCGGACCGC
This sequence comes from Actinokineospora pegani, assembly GCF_009745975.1. Taxonomy (GTDB): domain Bacteria; phylum Actinomycetota; class Actinomycetes; order Mycobacteriales; family Pseudonocardiaceae; genus Actinokineospora; species Actinokineospora pegani. Next base: position 63,853 of record NZ_WHOL01000107.1, read on the forward strand.
AGCGCGTCCGCCACGGCCAGGAGCTCGGCCGGTGTGCGGTCGTCGAAGCCGAAGTGCAGGTGCAGGAGGTCGAAGTCGGCGGCGTGCGCCCGCACCCAGTCCGGCCGCAGCATCACCGGGGGCCACCACTGCCCGGCGGGCGCGCCGGGAACCGCCGGGTCGTCCAGCCGCTGGACCGCGCCACCACCACCCGCAGGCGCGAGGTGGCGGACGTAGGGGTGGTCCGCGGGCACAGAGGCGACGCGCAGCGGCGGGGCACTGGTCAGCACTACCGGCGAATCCCCAGGACCGGCCCCGCCGAAACCTCCGCCAGCGGCGGCAGCGCCCAAGGTGGACGATGTGCTCGTGGACGGAGGACGGCGGGCGCACTACGGCGACTTCTACACCGCCGACCGGTCCGACGAGCCGGTGGCGGTGGTGATCGGCAACTGCCAGGCCGAGTCGCTGCGCGTGCTGCTGTCCACGTCGGAGACCTTCCCGGTCCGCGCGGTGCGCGTCCCCCCGGTGCACGAGCTGACCGGGGACGACCTGCCGTTCCTGCGGTCGCTGCTGTCGAACGCGGTCATGCTCGCCACCCAGCCCGTCCGGGACGACTACCGCGGCCTGCCGCTGGGCACGCGCCAGCTCACCGGGCTGCTGCCCCCGTCCGCCCAGGTCGTGCGGTGGCCGGTCGTCCGCTACCACGGCCTGCACCCGTTCAACGCCATCGTCCGCCACCCCCTCGACCGCTCGCTCGACCCGCCGGTCGTGCCCTACCACGACCTGCGCACCCTGACCGCGGCCGCGGGCCTGGACTGGCGGCCCGACCTGAGCCCCCAGCGGCTGCGCGCGGTCGCCGCCGACGCCGTGGCGGACCTGGCGCGGCGCGAGGGGGCCGCGGGCGTCGACGTGCGCGCGTCCGACCTGCTGCTGCCCGCGGGCGCGCGGGCGGCCCACACGCTCAACCACCCCGGCAACGACGTCCTGCTCGGGCTGGCCCGCCGCGTCCAGAGCGCGTTCGGTCACACCCCGGACGCCCGCGACCCGGGGCGCACGCTGCTCGACAGCGTGCACGCCCCGCTCATCCCGGAGGTCGTGCGCGCCCTCGACCTCGACGCCGCCCCCCGGCCGCATTGGGTTGTGGCCAACCGCGAAGTCGACGACGAGCAGGTCCGCGCCGCCCAACTGGCCTGGTACGCCGAGCACCCCGCCTGGGTCGCCGCCGGGCTCGACCGGCTCGCCCGCCGGCTGGCCCTGCTCGCCACCCCCGACTGAAGATCGAATTGTGCGACCGGCCCCCGGGGGTGATGCTCGACCCGGTCACGTCAAGCAGCGGCCGTGCCCACCCCGTCGTCGCAGGCGTGCCTGCACCTGGCGCTGGGCCGCTCACTCCCGCCTTCCCTGGAGGACGGTGTCCTTGACAAGTCCCGAGGTGTCGCCCAGCGGCCCCGCGCTGCGGGTCGCGCTGGTCGCCTCCGCCCGCTTCCCGATCCGGGAACCCTTCGCGGGCGGCCTGGAGGCCCACACCTGGCAGCTCGCCACCGGCTTGGCCGCCCGGGGCCACGAGGTGCACGTCTACGCGGGCGCGGGCTCCGACCCGATCCTCGACGTGCGCGGGCTCAGACCGCTGCCCGCGCTGTCCGCGGCCGCCCGCCAGGACGTCAGCATGCCCGCGGAGTACTTCCTCGCCGAGCACCACGCCTACCTCGGGCTCATGCTCGGCCTCGCGCTCGACACCGGCTACGACGTGGTGCACAACAACTCCCTGCACTACCTGCCCATCGCGATGGCCGACGCGGTCCCCGCGCCGGTGCTCACCACGCTGCACACCCCGCCCACGCCCTGGCTGGAGTCCGCGCTCGACATCAGCCGCGACCGGGGCCTCACCTTCGCCGCCGTCAGCCGCCACACCGCCCGGATGTGGGCGCACTGCGTGCCCGACGCGCACGTCGTCCCCAACGGCGTCGACCTGGAGCTGTGGCGGCCGGGGCCCGGCGGCGGCCCGCCGCTGTGGTTCGGCCGGGTGGCCCCGGAGAAGGGCCCGGTGCCCGCGATCCTGGCCGCCCGGGCGGCGGGCACGGGCCTGCTGCTGGCCGGACCGTGCCCCGACCGGGACTTCTTCCGCGCCGAGGTCGAGCCGCTGCTCGGGGCCGGGGTCGACTACGTCGGGCACCTGGACCACCTGGCCCTGGCCCGCCTCGTCGGCGAGTCGTCGGTCGCGGTGATCACCCCGTGCTGGGACGAGCCCTACGGGCTGGTCGTCGCCGAGGCGCTGGCCTGCGGCACCCCGGTGGCGGCCTTCGCCCGCGGCGCCCTGCCCGAACTGGTCGACGCCGACTCCGGCCTGCTCGTCGAGCCCGGCGACATCGACGCCCTGGCGGACGCGATCAAGACCGTCGCCACCCTCGACCGCGCCGCCGTGCGCCGCCGCGCCGAGGAGCTGTGCTCGGTCGAGCGGATGGTCGAGGGCTACGAGCACCTCTACCGGGCGGTCGTGGGGTGATCGCCTACTACGCCCACCACCACGGCAGCGGGCACCGCCACCGCGCCACCGCGATCGCCAGGCGGCTGTCCTCGCCGGTCATCGGCCTGTCCAGCGCCGCGCGCCCCGCCGACTGGCCGGGGGAGTGGGTGCGGCTGCCCGACGACGCGGCGGGCGTGGACCCCGTGCGCGACGACGCCACCGCCGCCGGGCTGCTGCACTGGGCGCCGATCGGGCACCCGGGCCACCTCGCCCGCGCGCACGCCATCAGCGCCGTCCTGGCCACCCGCGGCGTCCGGCTGCTGGTCGCCGACGTCTCGGCCGAGGTCGCCGTCCTGGCCCGCCTGCACGGCGTCCCGGTCGTGGTCATGGCCCAGCCGGGGGCGCGCACGGACCCGGCGCACCTGCTCGCCTACGGCCTGGCCCGGCGGCTGCTCGCGCCGTGGCCCGCGCGGCCGCAGCCGGACTGGCCGCCGGAGTGGCTGGCCAAGACGACCCACCTGGGCGCGGTGTCCCGCTTCGACCCCGCGCCCGGCGGCGCCGTCCGCGAGCGGCGCGTCCTCGTGCTCTGGGGCTCCGGCGGCCTCGACGTGTCGGCCGACCAGCTCCGGGCGGCGGCCTCGGCCACGCCGGGGTGGTCGTGGGAGGTGGCCGGGCCCCGCGCCCCCTCGGCCGGGGCGGACCCGTCGAACCTGCGGTGGCTCGGGTGGGTCGCCGACCCGTGGGAGGCGCTGCGGTCGGCCGGGGTGGTGGTCACCCACGCGGGGCAGAACGCCGTCGCCGAGGTCGCCGCCGCCCGGCGGCCCGCCGTCGTCGTCCCGCAGGAGCGGCCGTTCGGCGAGCAGCACGCCACCGCCGGGGCGCTGGACCGGGCGGGCCTCGCCGTCGTCAGCCCGTCGTGGCCCGACCCCGCGGCCTGGCCCGCCGCGCTCGACCGGGCCGCCCGCCTGGGCGGGGAGGCGTGGTCGTCGTGGTCGGACGGCCACGGGGCCGACCGGGCGGCGGCCGAACTGGAGGCGCTGGCCAGCCGATGACGACGCGCACCGCGGTGATCACCATCGTCCACGGCCGGGAGCGGCACCTGCGCAACCAGCGCGCCTGCCTGGCCGCCGACCCGCCGGACCTGCACGTCGTGGTCGTCATGGGCGACGGCCCGGCGCCGGAGGGGCCATCGCCCTGCCGCACCGTCGTCGCCCGCCTCCCCGCCCGCGCCGACCTGCTGCCGCTGGCCGCGGCCCGCAACCTCGGCGCCACCACAGCCCTCGACGCGGGCGCGGGCACCCTGGTCTTCCTCGACGTCGACTGCCTCCCCGCGCCCGGCCTGGTCACCCGCTACCGCGCCGCCGCCCGCACCCCCGCCATCCTGTGCGGCCCGGTCACCTACCTGCCCCCGCCGCCCGGGACCGGCTACCCCCTGGACGACCTGCCCGCGTGGATCGACCCCCACCCCGGCCGCCCCGCCCCGCCCGACGGGCAGGCGGTCGAGGACGACCGGTGGCACCTGTTCTGGTCGCTGTCGTTCGCCCTCACCGCGCGGACCTGGACCCGCGTCGGCGGCTTCTGCGAGCGGTACCGGGGCTACGGCGCCGAGGACACCGACTTCGCCCTGTCCGCGGACCGGGCGGGAGCCCGCCTGCTGTGGCTGGGCGGCGCGCACGCCCTGCACCAGCACCACCCCCCGACCCGCCACCAGCCGGGCGTCGAGGCCCAGATCGTGGACAACGCCCGGGTCTTCCACGCCCGCTGGGGCTGGTGGCCCATGCCCACCTGGCTCGACGACCTGCGCGACCGCGGTCTCGTCGACTTCGACCCGGCGAGCGACACCCTGCGTCTCAGATCCTCTTAGGACTGATCGGGTGACGTCTGGGCGTGCGGGTCGTCGCCCTGGGTGACAGCCACGACGCCGTGCGGTCGGCCGGTGCCCGGCGGGCGGGCACGGACTAGGGTGGCCCGGCGGGAACAAGTCCGGCGGGCCCGTGGTTCTACGAACTGCCAGGTCCGCTCGGCGGTGGGCCCGACCGGACGACGAGGATGAACGAGGAGAGTCGATGGCAAGCACAGGGACGAGCACGGGCGCGGTGGCCGAGGTCACAGACGCGAGCTTCCAGGCCGAGGTGCTCGGCCACGACAAGCCGATCCTGGTCGACTTCTGGGCCACCTGGTGCCCGCCCTGCCGGATGATCGCGCCGGTGCTGGCCGAGATCGCCAAGGACCGCGCCGACTCGCTGGCCATCGCCAAGCTCGACGCCGACCACAACCCGAAGACCATGGCCGAGTACCAGGTCACCTCGCTGCCGACGCTGCTGCTGTTCCGCGACGGCGAGGTCATCCACACGATCGTCGGCGCCCGCGCCAAGACCAAGCTCCTCCAGGAGATCGACGACGCGCTGCGCGCCTGACCCCGGCGCCGGGTCCACTCCACGGGCCGCCGCCCCCACCCGGGGCGGCGGCCCGCGTCGTCGCGCTGGATCGTCCTCTCAGGACCAAGTGGCCGGTGTGCGACGATGGTCGCGTGCGCTACCGCAGACCCGGTTTCGAGTCCCTGCTCGAAGGCCCGTACAACCGGTTCCGCCTCCCCGCCCGAGGTGACGACTTCGCCATCTGGTCCCTGGTCGACAGCGTCTTCCTCGGCGCGAAGGGCCTCCACGGCGACTTCCCGCCCCTGCACCCCAGGCTCCTGCGCCAGTTGCTCGACCACGCCCCCGACCCCGAGTTCCTCGGCCTGCACCACCACCGCCGCTCCCTGCGGGCCGACGAGATAGCCGTGGCCTTCGGCGACCCGCCACCCACCCGCCGGGCCTGGCTCCTGCGCGCCGACGAGGTGGCCCGGGCGTGGGGCCGCCCCCTGCTGGGCCCGGAGGGCCTGGTGGCCGAGGTCCTGGGCCCGGACGCCCCCGGCCACCTCCCGGACCCGCCACCCCCCGCCTTGGCGGGCTAATGCGTAAGCCAGGGCGGTGACCGAGGACAGGCGAAGGGTGCCCAAGATCAATGACCGCCTGGCCGGTGGTCGGCGTATGGGCAGGCCACCGAAGCTGTCCTATTCCGAGCTGGTCACCCTGGCGGTGGCCCAGGCGTTGTCGGGATTCACCTCCGGGGCCACCGCGCCGAGGCGCTGTACCGGCTCGGCCCGTTGTCCCCCCGGCCGTGACCGCTGTACAGGAACCCCGCGTCGCGGGCCCGAGCCGCCGGGGCCACCCGGTGGTGTGGGGCGCCCGCCCGGGTCCGCTGGGGCTGTTCGGCCTCTATCGCTATCGCCGCCGTGGCCACCTGGGGTTGCCCGCCGCGCTCGGCCCTGGCCGCCGTGGTCGACGCCGTTGGCCAGATCCTCGGTGCGGAGCCACGTGTGCGGTCCGCGGCGGTCGAGCAAGCCCCGCAGCCGGCGGCCCTGGTCCTCAGACCTGGCCGACTGGCGGGAGGAGGACGGGGAACCCGCCACGCCGTGCGCGGTGACGGTGGTGCTCGCCCTGACCGAAGCGCACCCGCACACCTGCCCGGGGTCGGAGCTGCCGGGCCCGTGGCCGCGCGGCCTTGCGTCGAGCAGCTACTCGGCCCGGCGGGCGCCGTGTTCGTGCTCGACCGCGCGCTGGTGCGCGGGTCCGGGTCAACAACGCTCCGTTTCCACGTGCCGTCGTGACGGTGTCCTATTTCGTGCCAGGACCGCGGAACGTGGTGCGGTAGGCGGCCGGGGACACTCCGAGGGCGGTGTGGAAGTGCCGCCGGAGGGAGCTGGCGGTGCCGAAGCCGCACTCGGCGGCGATTCGATCGATGGTGTGACTGGTCTCCTCCAGCAGCGCGCGGGCGCGCTCTACGCGCTGCTGGAACAGCCACTCGGCGGGAGAGAGCCCGACCTCGTCGCGGAAGCGGCGGGTGAAGGTGCGTACGCTCATCGCCGCTTGGGCGGCCAGGTCGCGTAGTTGCAGCGGCTGGTCGATGCGTTGAGCGGCCCAGGCGCGCACGGTGCCGGTGGAGGACTCGGGCTCTTGGGGGATCGGGTGCTGGATGTACTGGGCTTGTCCGCCGGGGCGGTGCGGCGGGACGACCGTGCCGCGGGCGACGTCGTTGGCCACCGCGGAGCCGTGGTCGGTGCGGATCATGTGTAGGCACAGATCGATCCCGGAGGCTACGCCCGCGGCAGTGAGCACCCGGCCCTCGTCGGTGTAGAGCACGTCCGGGTCCAGGCGCACGCCCGGGTGCAGGGCGCGGAACTGTGCGCTGGAACGCCAGTGCGTGGTGGCGCGCAGCCCGTCGAGCAGACCCGCCGCGGCGAGCACGAACGAGCCGGTGCAGATCGAGGCGATCCGCGCGTCCGGGCGGATCCGGCACAGCGCCGCGGCCATCTGCGGGGCCAGGTCCTCGGTGGGCCGGTAGTCCTCGTCGGAGGCGGGCAACACGACGGTGTCGGCCAGCGCCAAGATCTCCGGCCCGTGCTTGACGTTCACCGTGATGTCCGCGTCGGTGCGCAGCTCACCGGGCTCCAGCGCGCACGTCGCCACCTGGTAGAGGGGTGCGCCGTGGGCTGAGCGGGCCTGCCCGAACAGCCGCAGGACTATGCCCAGCTCCATCGGCAGCAACCCGGGCCGGACCAGCACGGCGACCCGGTGCGGTGTGCTGTCCTCGAAGGCGGGAATGGCCCGATCTGCGCGCATGATGGCCTTCAGGCTACTCGGCTCCACGCGCGCTGCCGAGCAGGGTGGGAGAACCAGAGCCGAAGGAGGAAGGGATGACCGCACAACGCGTCCAAGCCGCACCCGCCGCCGCGCGCGCTTGGTGGGTGGCCGCCGTCGCGGGGCTGACGATCGTCGCGGCGGGGGCGTTCACCACGGTGCCCGGACTGCTCGTCGACCCGCTCAACCGGGACTTCGGGTGGTCCCGGTCGTCGATCTCGGTCGCGGTGGCCGTGAACATGGTGCTGTACGGGGTCACCGCCCCGTTCGCCGCCGCGCTGATGGACCGGTTCGGCATCCGGCGCGTCGTGACCGCCGCACTGGCGCTGATCGCACTCGGCGCGGGGCTGACGACGATGATGACCGCGGCGTGGCAGTTGACCCTCTACTGGGGATTGCTGGTCGGGCTCGGGTGCGGGTCACTGACCATGACCTTCGCCGTGACGGTCACGAACGCGTGGTTCGTCAAGCGGCGTGGGCTGGTCACCGGCGCGCTGACCGGCGCGAGCCACCTGGGGCAGTTGGCGTTCCTCCCGGTGCTGGCCTGGGTGGTGCAGAACAAGGGTTGGCGGCTGGCGCCCATCGTGTTGTGCCTGGCCGCAGCCGTCGTGGTGGTGTTGGTGTGGCTGCTGCTGCGTGATCACCCGGCCGACCTGGGCCGCAAGCCCTATGGGGCTGAGGAGTTCACGCCGAAGCCGCCGCCCGCGCAGGACTCGGCGGGCCGGGCGATCACTGTGCTGGGCCGGTCCGCGCGCGGCGGGCGGTTCTGGCTCATCGCGGCGACGTTCGCGATCTGCGGGGCCTCGACCAACGGGATCATGTGGTCGCACTTCGCCCCGGCCGCGCACGACCACGGCATGCCGATGACCATCGCCGCCGGGCTGCTGACGGCCATCGGCGTGTGCTCGGCGACCGGCACGGTCATCTCCGGATGGCTCACCGACCGGGTCGACGCGCGGCTGTTGCTCGTCGGGTACTACGCGCTGCGCGCGGTGACGCTGTTCCTGCTGCCATCGATCCTCGCACCGACCGTCGCCCCCTCGATGGTGGTGTGGGTCGTGGTCTACGGGCTCATCGACGTGGCGACCGTGCCCCCGACCATCCACATCTGCCGCAAGCTCTATGGCGACGACAGCCCGGTCGTGTTCGGCTGGGTCAATGCCGCGCACCAGCTCGGCGCGGGCGCGATGGCGCTGGTCGCCGGGATGCTGCGGGACAGTCTGGGGTCCTACGACGCGATGGGCTACTCGGCGGCGGTGCTGTGCGTCGGTGCGGCAGGAATCGCGCTCACGCTCGCCCCTGGCGAGCACGCTCGTGAACGGCCCCCGACGGACGGATCGGCCGTCCAGCAAGCGGACGAGGGGAGCGGCACCCGATCAGCCGACAAGCTGAAAGCGTAGTCGGAGTCTGTCAACGGTTACACGGCAAAGCACTTGTCGTGCAGGCCAGCACCCGCCCTCCCGCATCCGGCGCACGAGCGCTAGGCGGGCTCCGGGTGCCCCAACTCCGTCAGCCACCCGCGCACGACCCGGTGCAACTGCTCCGCCCCCACGATCTCCCCGGGCTCCGCCAACTCCGACGGGTACAGCAGGAACCCCCGCGACTGCCCACCCCCCAACCCGCCATGCGACCCCACGTGCACCTCGAACGGCGAGGCGTCGTCGGTCGCGGGCCGGTACCGGCTGTTGATCACGATGTCCGGGCAGTGCTCGAACCCGTCCGTCCGGCGGATGAGGTCCGCAGCGTGCGGGCCGTACCCGGCCAGCGGGTCCTCGCCCCGCACCGTGTCATCGTCCAGCTCCCGGACGCCGTCGCGGCCCAGGACGAGCGGGCCGCGCTCGCCGCGGACCAGCATGAAGCCCACACCCGGGTGGTCGACGAGGGCCGGGAGCAGGTCGGGGAACTCGCGCTCGATGGTCGCCAGGTCGACGCGGCCCGGGAGGTCGGTGAGCGACACCATCGCGGTGTGGCCGGAGACCACGACCACGACGCCGGGGGCGGCGCGGACGGTCCCCGCGGGTCTGCCCTCGACGGTGCGGTGGCGGTCGGTGGTGGCGGTGCGGGTCACCCGGGCGCGCAGGGCCTTGGCGATGGGGCCCGCGCCGGTGGAGGCCTCGGCCAGGGTGGCGCCGAGTTGCCAGCCCTCGGCGGTCGAGCGCCCGCGGCGGTCCCGGGGGACCTCCGCGCCGCAGAGCCTGCCGACGAGCTGCTCGACCGACTCGCCGAAGCGGTGGGTGAAGGCCTCGCCCTGGGTGACGCCGTGGTCGGAGAGAACGACCAGGTGGTAGCGGCGGGGGGCCAGCCGGGCGGCGCGGTGCAGGCGGCCGATCTGCTGGTCGATGGAGCGGACGACGGCCAGGGCGTCGAAGCGCTCGATGCCGGTGTGGTGAGCCACCTCGTCGTAGCCGAGGAAGTCGGCGTAGACCACCGGACGGCCCTCGAGCATGTCGCCGATGAGCGCGGAGACCACCAGGTCGCGGGCGATCACCGTCGTGCCCGCGCGGGCGAACGGGTAGAACCCGCCCCGGTTGACCCGCGGGGTGACCCCCGCGCGGCGCTGGCGCACCGACGCGGACACCTCGCGCAGCACGTCGACGACGAAGGAGCCGAAGGTGCGCAGCAGGTTGGCCGGGTTGGCGAAGTAGGCGTACCAGCCCGCGCCGATCGCGTCACCGCGCTTGGTGGGGCCGCTCAGCAACGGGACGGCGCTCATCGTCATGCTGGTGTAGTCGGCGTCGCCGGTGAACAGCCCGCCGCGCGCCGCGCCGCCGTTGGCCAGCAGGCCGCGGCCGTCGGAGTGCCTGCGCTCGATCTCGGCCGCGTCGACCGGGTGCGCGCACGCCATGACGTGGTCGCGGTCCTTCTCGTACCAGCGGAAGCCCAGGATGTCCTCATTGGACCCGTGCAGCAGCCCGCACACGCTCGCCCCGGTCTGCGAACTCCAGTCGCAGTGCCAGTCGGTGAGGGTGTGGCTGCCCTCGGACAGCCAGCGCGCCAGCGTCGGCAGGTCGCCGTCGCGGACCCCGCGCCGCACGGTGTCGTGGCCCAGGCCGTCGATCTGCAGCAGCAGCACCCCGGGCGGCGCGTCGGCGGGGGAGTCCTCGCCGTCGCGGAGCCTGCGGGCCGCGCGCCGGAAGAAGACCTCGTCCTCGTCCAGGGCCAGGACACTGGAGATCGTGCCCGCGACCGCCGAGACCACCACCGCCACCAGCACCGCCGTGCGCAGGTTCGCGATCTCCACGTACGGCACGGCGAACGAGATCGCCAGCACGCCCGCGCCCAGCAGCAGGAACGAGAACAGCCCGAGGAACAGCACCGCCCCGCGCGGGGCGTAGCGCATGATCAGCGGCCACACCACGCCGGAGAGCAGGCCGACCATCGCCGCGAACACCGTGGGCTGCCACCACAGCGGCATCGCGAAGTCGACCAGCCCCCGTTCGAGCAGGTGCAGCGCCACCGCCACCAGCAACCACACCAGCAGCACCCGGGCGACGACCCGCCCGCCCCGCACCAGCCGCCCGCTCGACTCACCGGTCACGGGCGCCCTCCCGCTTCCGGCGCACGAGCGCCTGGACGCCGCCGATCACCAGCGTCACCAGCAGGATCAGCATCGTCGCCACCAGCGTGGCCACCAGCGGGTTGTCGAACAGGCCCCCGCTGAGCACGCCCAACGCCGCGTACGCGACCGCCCACAGCAGGCACGCGCACGCCGCGGCCGGGACCAGCCGCCGCCACGGGTAGTCCAGGGCGCCGGCCGCCAGCAGCGCCGGGATGCGCCCGGCGGGCACCATCCGCCCCACCAGCACGACCAGCCAGCCGCGCCGGGTGAACCGGTCGCGCGCCGCGGCGAGCTTGTCGGGGGACTGGCGGCGCTCGAAGAACCTGGTCAGCGCCCCGCGCCCACCCCGGCCCGCGCCGAAGGTGACCAGGTCGCCGACCAGCGCGCCCAGGGCCGAGAACAGGACCACCAGCCACAGGTCGAGGTCGCCGCCGCTGACCGCGACCGCCGCCCCCGCGCCGACCACCGCCCCGGTCGGGATCACCGGGATGATCGACCCGAGCAGCACCCCGGCGAAGACCACCGGGTACCCGATCGACGACGGGTGCGTCCAGTCGATCCCGAAGAACCCGCTCACCGCACCCACCTGCCCAGCGGCACGTCGTGCCCCGGCTCGGTCACCAGCACCCGGGTGGCCACCCCGGACCGGGCCACGGCGTCGGCGAACCGCCGCGGCGGTTCCACCAGCAGCCTGCGCATCCGCCCCCGCGCCAGCCCCGCCACGGCCAGCGTCCCCCAGTGCACCGGGACCGCGACCGCCGGGCCGATCAGCCGCACGGCCTCGGCCGCGCGCACCGGGTCCAGGTGCCCCGGCCCCAGCGTCGGGCCCCAGCCCCACACCGGCAGCAGCGCCACGTCGACCCCGGCCAACTCGGCCATGCCGGGGAACAGGTCGGTGTCGCCCGCGGCGTAGACCCGCCTGCCCCCGCCGTCGACGAGGTGGCCCATCGCCTCGGCCTGCGGGCCGCGGGTCGACCTCGGGCCCCAGCGGTGGCCGGAGTGGGCGGCGGGCACCCCGGTCACCACGAGGCCGCCGTGCTCGAGCCGCTCGCCGGGCGCGAGCTCGTCGACCCGGCGCACGCCCTTGGCGCGCAGCCAGTCGCCCGCGCCGCGCGGCACGACCACCCGGGCGTCGAGCAGCCGCAGCGACGGCAGGTGCAGGTGGTCGCCGTGCAGGTGGGAGAGCAGGACCAGGTCGACGCCGTCGCGGTCGGCGCGGGTCGTCGGGGCGACCACGCGGCGCAGCGCCGAGACCCGGTCGGTGAGCACGGGGTCGGTGAGCACCACGTGCCCGGCCAGCTCCACCCGCACGGTGGAGTGCCCGACGAACCGCACCGCCAGGTCCCGCATGCGGTCGAGTATGTCAGGGCGGGCTGCCGCGGACCCGAGCCCACCTGCTCCGACCGGGTGGCACGCGGTGATCTCGGCGACCCGGGCCTGCCGGGGCGCGCGACCGGTCCCACGATCGCCGCGTGGGCCGAGCGGTCCACCGCGGGGGCGCGGGTGTGGTGCTGGTCGCCGACAGCACGGGCGGGATGTCGCACACCGCCCCGCGGGCCTGGGAGCGGGGTCAACGGCATCTCCACCGGCACCCCGTCCGTCCGCCTTCCAGCCCGTCGCGGTGTGGATCACCCGCGCGGCGGCGTGGGCGGACTTCCCCCGCACACCACGCTTTCCGGCCCGGCGCGCGGGACGCCCGGACGCGTTCCTGCGCCATCTCGCCGACAAGTGCGTGACGGCCGTCATAGCCCCCGGTAGGCCGGTCGGCTGATGTTTCGCCCGTGTGGAGGGTGTTATGGTCCCGCTGCTCTGCACAACTGAACACACCGCCTGTGACGAGGAAGCCGGTCGAAATCCGGCACTCGGCCTCGCGGTCGCGGCGAGCCGCACCACCAACCCGTGGCTGCTGGCCACGATCGTCGCCGTCGCCTGCTACGTCGTCGCCGCCCGGCGCACCGACGCCCCGTGGGCACTGGCGTTCCGGATGTACCTGTGGCTGGGCGCGGTCATCGTCGTCATGCGGGTGGTGTTCCGGCTGGTCTTCGGCGGGGCCGAGGGCTCCACGATCGTGCTGAGCCTGCCGGAGATCCCGCTGCCCGCCTGGGCCGCGGGCATCCGGCTGCTCGGCGGCTTCTACGACGGGCTGCGGCTGGCCACCATGGTGGTCTGCCTCGGCGCGGCCAACGCCCTGGCCAACCCCAAGCGGCTGCTCAAGGCGCTGCCGCCCGCGCTCCACGAGGTCGGCACGGCGGTGGTCGTCGCCCTGTCGGTGTTCCCGCAGCTAGCCGAGAGCGTGCTGCGCGTGCGGCGGGCGCGCAGGCTGCGCGGCGGGTCCCGCAAGGGGTTCAAGGCGCTGCACACCATCGTCATCCCCGTCCTCGAGGACGCCCTCGACCGGTCGCTGCGGCTGGCCGCGTCGATGGATTCGCGCGGGTACGGCCGCTCCGGGGCCGTGCGCGGCCGCCCGCTCGCCGGGGCGCTGATGATCACCGGCTTGCTCGGGGTGTGCGTCGGCGTCTACGCCACCCTCGACGGCACCACGCCCCGCTTCCTGGCCGCGCCCGTGCTCGTCGTCGGGCTGGTCGTCGCGCTCATCGGCTTCCGCGCCGCCGGGGCCAGGGTCCGGCGCAGCCGTTACCGGCCCGACCGCTGGCGCGCCCCCGAGGTCGTCGTCGCGGCAGGCGGCGTGCTCGTCGCCGTGGTCCTGTTCGCGACCTCCTCGATCGACCCGGCCAACCTCAACCCGTCGCTGACCACCCTGTCCTGGCCGCTGCTGTCGTGGCCGCCGCTGGGCGGGGTCGGGCTCGGCGGCAAGGGGTTGGCCACCCTGTCCTCCAGCGGGTCGACGGCCGGGGCCCCCGCCCTGACCTGCTGATCCCATGCGCTGCCGTGGGGCCGCGCGGCTGACATGCTGGACCCAGCGGCCGGGCCCCGAGGTGCGGACGGGGCCCGGCCGCGCTGGTTCACGCGTCACAGGGGCGGTAATCGACCGGTTCCCAGATCGCCACGGAGTCCTTCGGCGTGGCCGCCTGCCCCGGCAGGCACAGTTGCAGCCCCACGGGCAGCTCCATGTTCCGCGGACCCGGCCGCACGTCGTTGGTGCGCCGCACCCCGGAGGCCTCCACGGCGGTCACCCGCTGCACGTCGGTCGTCGGCCACACGGCGCCCGCGCCCGGCCGCATCCCGTCGCAGATCGCGGCGTACCCGCCGACCCGCGCGGTGATCCCGTCCTGGGCGTCGAGCTCCATCCCGCACGAGGTCACCAGGTGCACGTCCACCTTCGGCATCGGTTCCCGGGTCTGCGCGGGCCACAGCGTCTCCATGTGCCGCAGCACGCCCGGCCCCGACATCCGGTGCCCGAGCCTGCGCATGTGCTCCAGGCACACCTCCAGCCCGAAGGTGATCGGGTCGCCGTTGCTGTCGTTGACCCCGTGCACGGCGAACGCGTGCCACCGCCAGAACTCCCAGTCGCCCATCACCTGCTGGTAGGCGGCGTTCAGCGCGGCGTCGCGGTTGGTATTGGTGCCGGGGGCCGACCCGTCGTAGTCGATGTGCGACATGAGCTGCTTCTGGTTCGTCGTCGCCGAGACCACCGTGGGCAGGCTCGCCGGGTCCCGGTTGCCCTCCTGCTCGGCCTCGCTCAGCTCGGTCGGGACGCCGCCGCGCAGGGCCAGGACCGTGTTGAAGTACAGCGGGTACCCGGTGCCGGAGTCCGCGGCTGGTCGGTGCCAGAACATCGTCCCCGGCACGACCAGCCAGTTGTTGAACTCCTTGGTCTGGAAGAACGGCTTGAGCACCTTCTCGGTGATCTCGGGCAGCACCGCGTCGCCGTTGGGGTAGCTGTCGAGCACCGGCGTCGCCCCCTGCGCGGGGCCGCCGTAGCGGAAGAAGAACTCCGGCGCCACGAACACCTTGAGCGTGTTGTCGCCGCCGATGCGGCTGCTCTGGTCGTTGCGGACGAAGTCCGCGGCCGCGCACAGCGCCTTGGCCCTGGTCGTGGCGTCGGCGGTGTACGGGTCCGCCGTGCCGGTGGGGATGACCTGGGTCAGGGTGGAGGTCTGCACGCCGTAGCCGATGAACTGGATCTTGGTGTAGTTCGTCATGGGGGCTCCTCGTCGGGGGTTCGCGGGCGGTGGGGACCAGGGCGGCCCGGCGGCGCGGGCAGGTGCGCCGCCGGGCCTGGTGCGCCGCTCAGGCGCTGCCGGTGGTGATCTTCCAGAGGTTGGTCGAGTCGAGCGTGGCGACCATGTCGAAGGTGCCGTCGTAGGGCACCGGCGCCTCGTTGGTGATCTGCTCCACGTCGAGCACCTCGCCCGGCTCGAACGTGCCCGCGGTGACCCAGTACTCCGGGTGCGGGCGGAACACCAGGTTCATGTTCGGCTGGGCCTGCACCGCGAACACCCCGGCGTTGGACATGCCGATGCCGACCGTGGCCGAGGCGTTGGGGATGGTCGACAGCTCGCGGACGTAGAGGTTGCCCAGCTCCGGGGTGCCCGCGGCGCTGCCGGGCACGAAGCGGAACGCGCCGTCGCGGAAGTCGAACTGGACCTGGTTGTTGTTGAGGTTGTCCGGGTCGGCTGGCAGGGTCTGCTGGGCCTGGAAGGTCACGCCCGGCTGCAGGGAGCCGGTCTGCGACCACACGAAGCTGTAGTCCAGCGTCCAGTTGAACCGCACGGTGGTGCCCGGCCAGGCAGGCGCGGTCAACCAGGCCAGCGACATCGCGTCGGGCACGCCGAGGTCGACGGCCTTCTGGTAGACGCACAGGTCCTGGTACTGGGTGGAATTGTTCACGACGGTGAGGGAATAGTTCGTCGACATTGTGCGCTCCTCGGGGGTCATTAGCACAGGTGTAGTCCGACGTCGAAGCGGGGCGGCCCGAATTAACCGAACAGCGGGCAGCTCTTCCCGACGCCTCGGGGAAATGGCGTATTCAGCGCGACACGGCTCGTTGCGCGCGTCCTTCGCGCGGCGCAACAAGTCCTGCCTCCGGTACTGTCTGGACAGTCAGCCAGGGCGGCCGGAGTTCGGAATCTCCCTTTCGGGTTTCGCAATTCCGAGCGCCACATCAGTAGACACGCGCGGCAATGCGACGGTCAAGGAGAAGGAACATCGCTCGATGGGGTCGGCGAAATGATTACAGAACGCGATCCGCGCGGCTGGGGCGCGGGACACAGAACGCTTCCGGGCCAGTGACGCAAGCGGTCGCGGCGTGAGCTGCGCGGAGTGCGGACGGCCCAACCCGAGGCCCGCGACGGGCAGGCCGCGGCTGTACTGCTCGGCCGCGTGCAGGCAGCGCGCCTACCGCGGCCGCGCCGCGGAGCGCCCACCCGACGGACTGCGCGTCGACCTGGTCGACCTGGCGTTGCGCCTGCGCGCGAACGCCGACCAGCTCGCCCTGCTGGCCTGGGGGTGGACACCGCCGCCGGGGGCGGCCGAGCTCGCCGTCGACCGGCTGCTCGACGACACGGTCCGGATCGCCACCCGGCTGTCGGCTCTGCTCGGGGAGCGCGGGCCCCGACGGAACGCGTGACGAAACCCGTCGCGCGGCGCTGGGCCGAACGGTGCAACGCATACGGCTGTCTGGGTGGCCGCGCGCGGCGCGCACACTCCCGATTCCGGATACGCGCAGGTCGGTCCCACCCGCCCACCGGGTGAGGCCGACCTGCTCTTCCGCTCCGGGCTATCGCTTGTGGACCCCGCTCAGGCCTTCCCGGCCACCGGTTCGGCGGCGGGCGCGGCCTGCGGCACCGGCGCCGCGCGACCGGGCAGGAAGGCCGCGATCAGCGCCGCGACCAGCCCCGCGGCCGACCCGATGGCGAGGATGACGCGGAAACCGGTGGGGGAGGGCAGGTCCACCGGACCGAACCGCAGGGTCATGGTCGCCAGCACCGCTCCGGCCACCGCGCTGCACACCGACGTGCCGATCGAGCGCATCAGGGTGTTGAGGCTGTTGGCCGCCGCCGTCTCCGAGATCGGCACGGCGCCCATCACGAGCGCGGGCATCGCGCCGTAGGCCAGGCCGATGCCCGCGCCGATCACCGTCGAGACCAGCACCAGGTGCCAGAGCTGCGACATCAACGCCACGTTGAGCGCGTACCCGGCCGCGACGACGAGCGCACCGGTGATCAGCGTCGTCTTCGGCCCGCGCAGCCGCGACAGCCGCGCCGACACCGGCGCCATCGCCATCATCACCAGCCCGGACGGCGCGAGCACCAGGCCCACGGCCACCATCGGCTGGCCGAGCCCGTACCCGGTCGCCCGGGGGAGCTGCAAGATCTGCGGCAGCACCAGCGACATCGCGAACATCGAGAACCCGAACACCGCCGAGGCCAGGTTGGTCAGCAGCACCTGCGGCCGCGCGCTGGTCCGCAGGTCGACCAGCGGCGCGCCCGCGCGCAGCTCCCACCAGCCCCACACCAGCAGCACCACGACCGCGACCGCGAACAGGCCCAGGGTCATCGCGCTCGTCCAGCCCCAGTCCGAGCCCTTGGAGATCGCCAGCAGCAGGCTCATCAGGGCCACCGACAGCCCCACCGCGCCGGGGAAGTCGAACTGCCCGCCCGAGCGCACCGGCGACTCCGGCACCACCGCCAGCACCAGCCCCGTGCCCAGCACACCCAGCGCCGCCGCGAGCCAGAACAGCGCGTGCCAGTCGACGTTGTCGGCGAGCAGCGCCGCGGCGGGCAGGCCGAGCGCGCCGCCCACCCCCAGCGACGCGCTCATCAGCGCGATCGCCGAGCCGAGCCGCTCGGCGGGCAACTCGTCGCGCATGATGCTGATGCCCAGCGGGATCACCCCGGAGGCCATGCCCTGCAACGCCCTGGCGACGATCATCGGCGGCAGCGTGTCGCTCAGCGCGGCCAGCACCGAGCCCGCGATGAGCAGGCCGAGGCTGACCAGCAGCATCCGCCGCTTGCCGAACATGTCGCCGAGGCGGCCGACCGTCGGGGTGGCCACGGCGGCGGCCAGCAGCGTCGCGGTGATCGCCCACGCGGTGTCGGCGGGCGCGGCCCCGAGCAGGTCGGGCAGCCGGGGCACCAGCGGGATCACCACGGTCTGCATCAGCGAGACGGTGATGCCGCCGAAGGCCAGCACGGCGATCACGGCGCTGGGGTTGCGCACCTTGGGGGCCGCCGCGGGGGCGGTCGTGCGGGGACGAGGCATACCCGCGAGTTTAAATCAGTCGCTTGACTTAGTTTCACCCCGTCGCTTCACTGGGAGTGCGGAACCCATCACGCCCGAACTCCGGGAGGACGCCCACCATGACCGTCGCAGCCGAGCGGACAACGGCCCCACCAGCCAGGACTGGCGGCACGGCTACCCGGGACGCCGGCGACGCCCCGGTACGGTGGTGACCGTGGTGACCGACGTCGGCAGGACCCAGCGCGCGGGGCAGGTGGACGCCACCCGCCAGCGGCTGCTGGACACCGCCGAGCGGCTGTTCGCCGAACTGGGCTTGGCCGCCGTGTCGAACCGGCAGATCAGCGCGGCCGCGGGCCAGGGCAACAACGCCGCCGTCGGCTACCACTTCGGCGCCAAGGCCGACCTGGTGCGCGCCATCATCGAGCGGCGCACCGCCACCATCGAGGCCATCCGCGAGTCGATGGTCGAGCGGGTTCGCGGCTCGCGGGACCTGCGGGACTGGGTCAACTGCCTGGTCCGCCCGGTCACCGCGCACCTGGACAGCCTCGGCGGGCCCACCTGGTTCGCCCGCTTCGGCGCCCAGGTCACCGCCGACCCGGCCTTCCGCTCGATGAGCGCCGAGGTCGCGCTGGCCACCCCGTCGCTGCGCACCGTGCTCGACGGCCTCGACGCCTGCCTGGCCGACCTGCCCGAGGACGTGCGGCGCACCCGCTGGGACATGGTGCGGCTGCTGATGACGCACGGCTGCGCCGAGCGCGAGCAGGCCTTGGCCGACGGCGGCCTGACCACCGGCGCCGACTGGGACGCCGCCGCCACCGGGATGGTCGACGCCCTCGTCGGCCTGCTGCGCGCCCCGGTCACCCCACAGGACTGACCCCCGCCTTCCCCCGCGACGCGATCCCGCCACAGGAGAGCGATGAGTGCCGTGCTGGACGGCCTCGCCGCGGCCGGCGCACCTCGACCGCGGCGCCATGACCCGCACCCTGGTCGACCACACCCGCGCCGAGCGCGAGGCCGCGCTCGTCCCCGCCACCACCGGCCGGTGGCTCGCCCCGGTCACCGGCCCCGACCCCCGAGGAGCACGCCCATGACGGCCGACACCACCGACGCGATCCCGGAGTACCCGATGAGCCGGGCGCCCGGCTGCCCGTTCGACCCGCCGCCGCGGCTCGCCGAGCTGCGCGAGCACGACCCGATCACCCGCGTGCGGCTGTGGGACGGCACGACGCCGTGGCTGGTCACCCGGCACGCCGACCAGAAGGCGCTGCTGCGCGACCCCCGGGTCAGCGCCGACATGACCCACGACGACTACCCGCGCCAGGCGCCCGGCCCGAAGCGGACGCTGAGCTTCATCGGCATGGACGCCCCGGAGCACCCCCGCCTGCGGCGGATGCTCAGCGCGGACTTCGCGATCAAGCGGGTGGAGGACATGCGCCCGGCCGTGCAGCGCGTCGTCGACGACTGCGTCGACCGGATGCTGGCAGGTCCCAACCCGACCGACCTGGTCGAGGCGTTCGCGCTGCCCGTGCCCTCGCTGGTGATCTGCGACCTGCTCGGCGTGCCCTACGCCGACCACGACTTCTTCCAGGACAACAGCAAGGTCCTGATCAACCGCGGGTCCACGCCGGACGAGCGGATGGCCGCCTCCGGGCGGCTGCACCACTACCTCGCCGACCTGCTGGCCGCCAAGCGCGCCGACCCGCGCGACGACATGCTCTCCGGGCTGGCCGGGCGGGTGGACGCGGGCGAGCTGTCCGCCACCGAGGCCACCGAGATGGCCGTGCTGATGCTCATCGCGGGCCACGAGACCACGGCGAACATGATCTCGCTGAGCACCCTGGCCCTGCTGCGCGACCCGGACCAGCTCGCCCTGCTGCGCGACGGCGACCAAGACGTGGCCAAGACGGCCGTCGACGAGCTGCTGCGCTACCTGACGATCACCCACGGCGGCAGGCGCCGGTTCGCCACCGAGGACATCGAGATCGGCGGACGGGTGATCCGCGCGGGCGAGGGCATCGTGCTGCCCAACGAGAGCGCCAACCGCGACCCGGAGGTGTTCGCCGAGCCCGACCGCATCGACCTGCTCCGCTCGTCCCGGTCGCACCTGGCGTTCGGGTTCGGCGTGCACCAGTGCCTCGGGCAGCCGCTGGCCCGGCTGGAGCTGGAGGTCGTCTACCGGACGTTGTTCCGCCGCGTCCCGACGCTGGCGCCCGCCACCGACTTCGACACGGTGCCGTTCAAGCACGACGGGTTCGTCTACGGCCTCTACGAGCTGCCCGTCACCTGGTGAGAACGCGCGAACGCCGGTCCCCGGGGTGCTCGGGGACCGGCGTTCGCGTGCTTCACCGCTGCGCGGACTGCTCCGGCTGCTCGGCCAGGGTGACCGCGATGTCGAGCGCGTCGACGTCGGCGGCCTCGAGGGTCAGCGACGCGACGTTGCCCGCGGTGGCCAGGTCGGCCTGGATGCGGGCGATCGCGTCCACAGTGGCCTGCCTGCCGCGGATCACGACGGTCTCGACCGGGACCCGCATCGACCGCTTGCTGTCCGACTTGGCCTTGCGCACCGCGCTGATCACCGTGCTGGCCAACGCCATCAGCTCATCGCCCTGGCCCGCGCCCGCGGACGGCGTCGGCCACTCGGCCAGGTGCACCGAGCCCTCGTGCCACCACGACCAGGTCTCCTCCGCGCTGTAGGGCAGGAACGGCGCGAACAACCGCAGCATCGTCGACAGCGCCGTGCGCAGCGCCAGCCGCACCGACTCGGTGGCCGCACCGCCGTCCTTGGCGTAGGCGCGGTCCTTGACCAGCTCCAGGTAGTCGTCGCAGAACTGCCAGAAGAAGCGTTCGGTGCGCTCCAGCGCGGTGGTGTACTCGAACGCCTCCAGCGCCTCGGTCGACTGGCGCACGACGTCGTCCAGCGCGGCCAGCATCGCCCGGTCCAGCGGCTCGGTCACCTCGGCGGCCGCGGTCGGCTCGTCGAAGCCGAGGACGAACTTGGCCGCGTTGAGCAGCTTGGTCGCCAGCCTGCGGCCGATCTTCATCTGGCCCTGGTCGAAGGCGGTGTCGGTGCCCGGCCGCCCGCTCGCCGCCCAGTACCGGACCGCGTCGGAGCTGAACTCCTCCAGCAGGCCCATCGGGGTGACGACGTTGCCCTTGGACTTCGACATCTTCTTGCGGTCGGGGTCCAGGATCCAGCCCGACAGCGTGGTGTGCCGCCACGGCAGGGTGTCCTGCTCCAACTGCGCGCGCAGCACGGTGGAGAACAGCCAGGTGCGGATGATGTCGTGGCCCTGCGGGCGCAGGTCCATCGGGAAGGTCCGCGCGAACAGGTCGGCGTCCTCCTCCCAGCCGCAGGCGATCTGCGGGGTCAGCGACGAGGTGGCCCAGGTGTCCATGACGTCCGGGTCGCCGGTGAACCCGCCCGGCTGGTCCCGCTGCTCGGCGGTGTAGCCCGGCGGCACGTCGGAACTGGGGTCGATCGGCAGGTCGGCCTCGGTGGGCAGGATCGGCTGGTCGTGGCGCGGCTCGCCCTGGTCGTCGACCGGGTACCAGATCGGGAACGGCACGCCGAAGAAGCGCTGGCGGCTGACCAGCCAGTCGCCGTTGAGGCCGCGCACCCAGTCGTCGTAGCGGGCCTTCATGTAGGCCGGGTGCCAGTTCAGCTCGGCGCCGCGGGCCAGCAGCTCGTCCTGGTGGGACTTGGAGCGGATGAACCACTGCCTGCTGGACACGATCTCCAGCGGCTTGTCGCCCTTCTCGAAGAACTTGACCGGGCGCACGATCTTGCGCGGCTCGCCGTCGAGGTCGCCGGAGTCGCGCAGCAGCCCGACCACGCGCTCGCGTGCGGTGTGGACGGTCGCGCCGACCAGCTCCGCGTAGGCCTTGAGGCCCTCGGGGGAGTCCAGTCCGGACGGGGCGTCGGCGAGCACGCGGCCGTCGCGGCCGATGATCGTGCGCGCGGGCAGCGACAGCTCGCGCCACCACTGCACGTCGGTCAGGTCGCCGAAGGTGCAGCACATGGCGATGCCCGCGCCGCGGTCCATCTCGGCGGCCGGGTGGGCGAGCACCGGGACCTCGACGCCGAAGACCGGCGTGCGGACCGTGGTGCCGAACAGCGGCTGGTACCGCTCGTCGTCGGGGTGCGCGATCAGCGCGACGCACGCGGGCAGCAGCTCCGGGCGGGTGGTCTCGATGAAGACCTTCGCGTCACCGGGGGCGTGGAAGGAGATCCGGTGCCAGGCGCCGGGGTGCTCGCGGTCCTCCAGCTCGGCCTGCGCCACGGCGGTGCGGAAGCCGACGTCCCACAGGGTCGGCGCCTCGGCCTGGTACGCCTCGTCCTTGGCCAGCAGGCGCAGGAACGCCCGCTGCGACGCGCGCTGCGACCGCTTGCCGATCGTCGTGTACTGGTGCTTCCAGTCGACCGAGAGGCCCAGGCGCCGCCAGACCGCCTCGAACGCCTTCTCGTCCTCGGCCGTGAGCTTCTCGCACAGCTCGACGAAGTTGCGGCGGGAGACGTCGACGGGCTTGACGCCCTTCTTGGTCACCGGCTCCGGCTCGGCGAAGTCCGCGTCGTAGGGCAGCGAGGGCTCGCAGCGCACGCCGTAGTAGTTCTGCACCCGGCGCTCGGTGGGCAGGCCGTTGTCGTCCCAGCCCATCGGGTAGAACACCTGCTTGCCGCGCATCCGCTGGAAGCGGGCGACGATGTCGGTGTGGGTGTAGGAGAACACGTGCCCCACGTGCAGCGAGCCGCTGGCGGTCGGGGGCGGCGTGTCGATCGAGAATACCGCCGCGCGCTCAGCGGTCCCGGGGAACGAGTAGGTCCCCTGCTGCTCCCACCGCTGCGCCCACGTCGCCTCAAGCCCGTCCAGGGACGGCCGCTCGGGCACGTTCGGCGTGGTCTCGTGCACGTCCTTTGCCACCTCATCAACGCGAAATCAACCGCGAAATCGTCGGAACCCTCATCGCGAACACCACCGCGCGCGGCCCCACCGGTGCGGGGGCTGCGCGCGGGTTTCCAGCCTACCAACCCCCGATCAGCGGTTTATCCGCGTGCCCGGATGTGCCCCTCGACCCCGTCGAGCAGCCGCTGGAGACCGAAGGCCAGGTCCGGGGCCGTGGAGGTCTCGTCGCCGCCCTGGTCGTCCGGACCGGTCATCACCGCGGCCAGGGCGGGGAACTCGCCGCCCGCCACGGCGGCGGCGATCCGCTCGAGGTAGGGCGTGCCGGGGCCCGCGGCGCGCAGGTCGAGGGTGATCCGGGCCAGGTCGCGGATGGCGCCCATCAGGAAGGTGGTGGTGGACAGCGCCTCCTGGCCGGTCAGGCCCGCCCCGGTCAGCGCGGCGAGGGAGAACTCCAGCCAGGCGAGCTGCGCGCGGCTCGACGGCGGAGCGGTGGTCTGCACCCTGGGGACCCAGGGGTGGCGCAGGTAGACCGCCCACAGCGCGTCCGCCCAGCGGGTCATGCCCGCCCGCCACGGCTCGCCGGGCTCGGGGGCGGGGGCGCCCGCCGCGGCGTGGTCGACGGCGGCGGCCATCAGCTCGTCCTTGGTGGCGACGTAGCGGTAGAGCGACATCGTCGAGTAGCCGAACTCCTTGGCCACCCGCTGCATGGACACCGCGTCCAGGCCCTCGGCGTCGGCGACCCGCACGGTCGCGGCCGCGATCTGCTCGACGCTGAGCGACGGACGGGGCCCGCGCCGCCCTGGTGCCGCCACCCCGACCTCCCTCGTTGACCGCCGTGGGAATCCGTGTATAGCATACGCGCTAATCTGTGTATGGCATAAACAGTTTGGGGTGGGCAATGAACGGACCCGTGGTCGCGGTGCGCGGCCTGGTGAAATCCCTCGGCGGGCGGCGGGTGCTCGACGGGGTGGACCTGGAGGTCCCGGCGGGCGGCGTGCTGGCGCTGCTCGGGCCGAACGGGGCGGGCAAGACCACGGTCGTCCGCGTGCTCAGCACGCTGCTGCGCCCGGACGCGGGCACGGTCGTGGTCAACGGCCACGACGTGGTCGCCGCGCCGCACCGGGTGCGCGGCACGATCGGCCTGACCGGGCAGTACGCCGCCGTCGACGGGCTGCTGACCGGTGCGGAGAACCTGCGGATGATGGCCAGGCTGGCCCGTCTCGGCCGCCGGGCCGCCCACGCCCGCGCCGACGCCCTGCTGGAGCGGTTCGACCTGGTCGAGGCCGGGGGGCGGCAGGTCCGGGCCTACTCCGGCGGGATGCGCAGGCGCCTGGACCTGGCCGCCAGCCTGGTCGCCCGCCCGCCGCTGCTCGTCCTGGACGAGCCGACCACCGGCCTGGACCCGCGCAGCCGGGCCACCCTGTGGTCGGCCATCCGCGAACTGCTGACCGAGGGCACGACCGTCGTGCTCACCACCCAGTACCTGGAGGAGGCCGACCGCCTCGCCGACCACGTCACCGTGCTCGACGGCGGCCGGGTCGTCGCGGAGGGCTCCCCGGCCCGGCTCAAGGCCTCGGTCGGCGCCGACCGGCTCGAACTGGGCTTCGCCGACGCCGCCGCCGCGTCCTCGGCCGCCGACCTGCTCGGCGGCGCCGCGACCGGGGCGTCGGTGTCGTTGGCGCTGTCGTCGGTCCCGCACCTGCGCGACGTGCTCGCCGCGGTCGACCCGGTGACGGTCGCCATCGCCAAACCCACCCTCGACGACGTCTTCCTCGAACTGACCGGAGGCCGCCGGTGATCACCGACTCCCGCGTCCTGGTGGGGCGCTGCCTGCGCCACCTCCTGCGCAACCCCGAGCAACTGGTCACCACGGTCGCGCTGCCCGTGGTCCTGCTGCTGACCTTCCGCTACCTGTTCGGCGGCGCCATCGACGGCGGCACCGGCGCGTACGCCGACTACATCGTCCCCGGCCTGTTCACCCTCGCGGTCACCTTCAACGCCACCACGACGACCGTCGCGGTCGTGACCGACCTGAGCGAGGGCATCGTGGAGCGGTTCCGGTCGATGCCGATGGCCGCGCCCGCCGTGCTGGTCGGGCACGTGGTGGCGGCGCTGGTGCGCAACCTGCTGTCCGTCGCCGTCATCGTCCTGCTCGGCCTGGTGGTCGGCTTCCGGCCCACGGCGGACGCGGGGGAGTGGTTGGCGGCGCTGGGCGTGCTGACCCTGTTCATCGTCGCGATCTCGTGGGCCTCGGTGGTGTTCGGCCTGGTGTCGCGATCGGTGGAGACGGCGACCGGGCTGAGCCTGGTCCTCGTGTTCCTGCCGTACACGAGCACCGCGATGGTCCCCGCGCACACGCTGCCCGCCGCGCTGCGCGTGGTGGCCGAGCAGCACCCGATCACGGCGGTCATCGAGACCGTGCGGGGTCTGGTGCTCGATGCCCCGATCGGGCGGCACTGGTGGGTGGCGCTGCTGTGGTGGTGCGGGCTGGTGGCCCTGCTCGTGCCGCTCGCGGCCGTCCTGTTCCGGAAGCAGGCCGCGCGATGACACCGGCGCGCCCCGCGTCGGGATCGCGGTCGGTGGCCGTGCCGCTGGTCGCCGCGGCCACGCTGCTCAGCGGGCTGGTCTGGGTGCTGTCGTGTCGGGGCGGGCCGACCGCGAAACCCGGCCCGGCCTGCTGCGGTGCGCGGACCCCTCGCGCGTCCACCTGACAAAGTCGCGCTCCCGGGCGTTCCCGCTGCTAGGTTCGCTGGGTCGGTGCGCGATCTCGCCGCGACGAGGTCGTCGCCTGCGCCCGCCGCCACCTCGACGCCGATGGGGACCCATGAGCGAGCTCGACCAGCACGTCGACACCGCGCGCCGCGCGACCCGGGTCGCCGGGGACTACTCGCACGTCCTGCTCGTCCGCGACCTGCCCGCCCCGGCGGGCGAGGTGTGGTCGGCGCTGACCGAGCCGGACCGGATCAGCCGGTGGTTCCTGCCGGTCAGCGGCGACCTGCGGGTCGGCGGCGCGTTCACCGTCGAGGGCAACGCCGAGGGCGAGGTCCTGGTGTGCGAGCCGGACTCGCTGCTGCGCGTCACCTACGGCGCCCCGGACAGCGTGGTCGAACTGCGCCTGAGCGGTTCGACCACGCTGGAACTGGAGCACACCGTCTCCTTGGACGTGGCCGACGGCGCGGGCGCGCTCTACGTCGGGCCCGGCTGGGACATCAGCATGCTGTGGCTGCTCAAGCACCTGGACGGGACGCTGCCCGACGACCCGGTGGCCGCGGAGAACAGCCTGGCGGGCCAGCGGTACTCCGCGCAGGCCGTGCACCGCTGGGCCGACACGCTCACCGGCCTGATCGCCCCGGACGCGCTGGCCTCGGCGGTCGACGAGTCGCTGGCCCAGTACGCGCCGGACCTGCCCCGCCCGGCGTAGGCTGGACCGGAAGGCACACCGGACTCTGGGGGTTTGACGATGCCTCGCACGATGCTGTCCGCAGGTGGGATCGATTACCAGGACACCGGCGGCGATGGCCCGGTGCTGGTCCTCACCCACGGCTTCCCGATGGACCACACCCAGTGGCGCAAGGTCCTCCCACACCTCGACGGCTACCGCTGCGTCCTGCCGACCCTGCCGCTCGGCGCCCACCGCACCCCGATGAACCCCGACGCCGACCTGTCCCAGCGCGGCCTGGCGCACCTGCTCGCCGACTTCCTCGACGCCCTCGACCTGCGCGAGGTCACCCTCGTCATGAACGACTGGGGCGGCCCCCAGTTCCTGGTCAGCGAGGGCCGGGCCGACCGCGTCGCCCGCCTGGTCCTGGTCGCCTGCGAGGCGTTCGACAACTTCCCCCCGCCCCCCGCCCGCCCCCTGACCCTCCTGTGCGCCCTCCCCGGCGGCGTCCGCCTGATGATGGCCCTGACCCGCACCAAGTTCTTCCGCCACAACAAGAAGGCCTTCGGCGCCGTCAGCCGCACGGGCGTTCCCG
This sequence comes from Actinokineospora pegani, assembly GCF_009745975.1. Classification (GTDB taxonomy): domain Bacteria; phylum Actinomycetota; class Actinomycetes; order Mycobacteriales; family Pseudonocardiaceae; genus Actinokineospora; species Actinokineospora pegani. The sequence continues at coordinate 90,555 of NZ_WHOL01000107.1, forward strand.
ATGCGGTCCTCGACGCCTGGTTCGCCCCCGCCACCGCCAGCAAGGACATCCGCCGGGACCTGGCCAAGTTCGCCGCGGGCACCCCCGAGCCGTCCACCCTCTTGGCGTGGTCCGCCCGCCTGGCCGACTTCGACCGCCCGGCCCTGGTCGTCTGGGCCCCGGACGACCTCATGATGCCCCCCGACCACGGCCGACGCCTGGCAGAGCTGTTGCCGCAGGGGCGGTTGGTCGAGATCCCGGGCAGCTCCACCCTCATCCCGGAGGACCAGCCGGACGAACTCGCCCGCGTCCTCAAGGACTTCCTCGCGGAGGCTTAGGACGGTGTTGTGCTGAGCTCCCCAGTGGACCGCGTCCGCGGCGTGCGCGGATCAGGTGTCGCGCTGGGACCCGCTCGACGGCTGCCGTGGACACCGGCCCGCCCACCCGCGGCGATGGCGTCCCCTCGGCAGGCGGCGGATCTCGTGCGGCCTCGCCTGGTGATCCCGGGCATGATGGGACAGGACCGACAGCGCAGAACCCCGTGGAGTCAGCAGAATGCGACGCGAAGTCCAGATCACCACCCCCGACGGCACCGCCGCGGCGACCGTCCACCTCCCCGACGGGGAGGGTCCCTGGCCAGGTGTGGTGATGTTCCCGGACGCGTTCGGGTTCCGCGAGACCTTCCGGGAGATGGGTGACACGCTGGCGGCCAGCGGGTTCGTGACCCTGGTGCCCGACCTGTACTACCGCAGCCCCGGCTGGGCCCCGTTCGACCCGGCCACCGCGTTCGGCGACCCGGACGAGCGGGCCCGCCTCGGGGCGCTGATGGGGTCGCTGATCGACGACCCGGGCCGGGTCATCGCCGACGTCCACGCCTACGTGGACTTCCTGCTCGCCCTGCCCGAGGTCGACGGCGCCGCGGTCGGCACGACCGGGTACTGCATGGGCGGGTGGATCTCGCTGACCGCCGCGGGCGAGCTGGGCGCCAAGATCGCCGCGGCCGCGTCCTTCCACGGCGGCAAGCTCGCCGTCGAGGACGACCCGGTCAGCCCGCACCTGGCCGCGGGCCGGATCTCGGCCACCGTCTACGTCGCCGGGGCCGAGGAGGACGACTCGTTCACCCCCGAGCAGGCCGACTTGCTCGACCGCGCGCTGACCGACGCGGGCGTGGAGCACACCGTCGAGTTCTACTCCGCCCGGCACGGCTTCGCCGTGCGCGACAACGCCACCCACGACGCCGCGGCCGAGGCCCGCCACTGGGGCGCCCTGGGCACCCTCTACGGCGGCACGCTGCTCAAGTCCTGACGCGCCGGTGCCCGCCCCCCGGACCAGGGGGCGGGCACCGTGGCGGCGGTCAGGTGGGGGGCTGCTGGTCGTTGCCGCCGGTGCGGCGCAGGTGCTCCTTGGCCTTCTCGGTCGCGCTGTCGATCTTGTCCGAGTGCTGGCCGAACCGGCCCTTGGCGGCCTCGCCCGCCTTGTCCACGCCCTGCTCGGCCTTGTCCGGGTTCTTGCCCAGCGCTTCCTTCGCCTTGTTCTTCAGGTCGTCGAGGTTCACGGTTCCTCCTCTGGTCGGAGATCTCTTCCTCGGGGGAGGTGCCCGTTCCGCGGCAGTCTCACCATCACCCGTTCGGTGGATGGCGGTGAACGGGCTCGCCCCGGTCCCGGTCTGGCCGCACCAGCGGGAGTAACCGGGGCGGTCGCCGGGTATCTCCGGTCCGTGGTCCATGACGACGCCGAGGCCAAGGCCCTCTTCCCCGAATTACGCGACGACGTGCGCGTGGACGCCTCAGACGAGGAGGAGCCGGTCCTGCTGCGCGCGGACGGCTCTCCCGTGCAGACCTGGCGGGAGAACTATCCGATCGCCGACCGGATGGACCGCGCCGAGTACGACGCGCTCAAGCGCCGCCTGCAGATCGAACTGCTCAAGCTGCAGTACTGGCTGCAGGACACCGGCCAGCGAATGCTGATCCTGTTCGAGGGCCGCGACGCCGCGGGCAAGGGCGGCACCATCAAGCGGTTCACCGAGCACCTCGACCCGCGCGCGGCGCGCGTGGTGGCCCTGGGCAAGCCGTCCGAGCGCGAACAGGGCCAGTGGTACTTCCAGCGCTACGCCAAGCACCTGCCCGCCGCGGGGGAGATGGTCCTGTTCGACCGCTCCTGGTACAACCGCGCCGGGGTCGAGAGGGTCATGGGCTACTGCGACGACGAGCAGTACCAGCGGTTCCTGCGCCAGGCCCCCGCCTTCGAGGACATGCTCGTCGACGACGGCGTGCTGCTGGTCAAGCTGTGGTTCTCCGTGTCGCGCGCCGAGCAGCGGACCCGCTTCGTCATCCGCCAGGTCGACCCGGTCCGGCGGTGGAAGCTCAGCGTCAACGACATCGCGTCCCTGGACCGCTGGGACGACTACACCGAGGCCAAGGTGGCGATGTTCCGGGCCACCGACACTGACCAGGCCCCGTGGACCGTGGTCAAGAGCAACGACAAGAAGCGCGCCAGGATCGAGGCCATCCGCCACGTCCTGGCCCGCTTCCCCTACCCCGGCCGCGACGAGGAGGTCATCGGCGACCCCGACCCCCGCATCGTCGGCCCCGCCGCCACCCTGCTCGAACCGGGCGAGGAGGACTCCGACCTGAGCCCCACCCGGCTGGCGTCCGGCGCCGAGGGCCCGGGGGAGCACCCCGACGTGGCCTGAGCGCCCAGCTTCTCCACAACCCTGCGAGCCGCGATCGACTCCGGCATCGCCAACCCCCACGGCATCGTCCTCACCAGCCGACCAGCGCACTGCCCACCGCAGTCCGCGAAAGCAGCTACGAGGCTGCCCCTAGGGTGGGCTGATGACGTCGGTCAAGCGGTTCCAGGTCACCTTCGACTGCGCGGACCCCCAGCGCGTCGCCCGCTTCTGGTGCGAGGTGCTGGGGTACGTCGTGCCACCGTCGTTGGAGGAGCACGCGGCGGGCCAGCGTTCGGCGTTCGCCTGCGTCGACCCCTCCGGCACGGGTCCGCGGCTGTACTTCCAGCGCGTTCCCGAGGGCAAGGTCGTCAAGAACCGGGTGCACCTCGACGTGCGGGTGGGTGTCGGGCTCGTGGGGAGGAGCGCCTCGCCGCCCTCGAGGCCGAGTGCGCGCGGCTGGTCGCGCTCGGCGCGGTGCGCGAGCGACTGCTGCCCGCCAACGACGAGGACGAGTCGTGCCTGGTGATGCTGGACGTGGAGGGCAACGAGTTCTGCCTGGACTGAGTGCCGCGGCCCAGGCGGCGGGTGGTCACGGGTCCAGGCCCAGCCTCCGCAGTTCGGTCGCGGCCAGTGCGGCGACCGCGTCCGGGTCGGCGGCGCGCCAGCCGGTGGCCAGGCCCTCGGTCCGGGCCAGGCGGGGCAGGGAAGAAGTCACCAGCGCGCGGAGCGCCAGCAGGTCGTGGCCCTCGCTGCCGCAGGAGCGCAGGCGGGCGGCCGCGCTCGCCTCGCGGACGTAGCGGAAGCGGCGGGGCAGCCACACGATGAGCACGAGGGTGGTGGGCAGGGCGACGAGGGCGATGGTGACCCACAGCGCCAGGCCCTCCACCGCCTCGACCTGCCACTGGCCGGCGGCGGTGAGCTGGTCGGCCGCCGAGGAGCCGGTGTTCAGCGCGCCCGCGACGTCGTCGCCGACCAGGGGGATGCCGTTGGCCTTGCCCGCGGCGTCGGCGAAGGTGTTGTGCAGGTCGTTGCCCGCGGTGATCAGGCCGTTGCCTGGGCCGCGCAGTTCCAGGACGCGGTCGCGCACCTCGCGGGCGAGCAGCGCGGCCAAGGCGATGAGCAGGACGACCACCAGGTCCGCCACCGCCTGGCGGGTGCGGCGGCCGGGTTCTTCGGCGTAGAGCTTCACCGGGTGGGGGTACCCCGCGCCACCCGTGCTCAGCTAGGCCGAACAGCGCTGATCGGGGGGTTCTTCCGGCTCCCCGGCGTCTCCCGCGACGAGCTCAGGACACCATTCGCGATGTGACCTTCCGCGAGCGGATGTCGGCGTCGACGGGGCGTTCGAGGCCGTCGGGGAACGGCGGATCTACGCGCGGACATGGGCAGGGGCCACCTGGCTGGATTGGCAGATGGAACAAAAGGAAGGCGGTGACGGGACAGCCCCCTGGTCCTTGTGGGGCAACGCGGTGAACAGGGAACGGCGTCGCCCCCAACGGTCAGTGGACGCTGCGCGGAGGGGAGCTGAACTCGGGAACCCGCCCCTGCGCGGGTGCCTAGACTCCGGTTCCCGGGACCGCTCCACGGTCGGGTGTCGCGCCGGGGTCACCGGGACCTGCGAGGTGAGGGGTGCGGGACGAGCTGGGTCGGTATCGGCTCATCAGGCTGCTCGGGCGTGGCGGGATGGGCGAGGTGCACCTGGCCCAGGACACCAAGATGGGCAGCAGGTCGGTCGCGGTGAAGCTGCTCAGCGCCAGCACGCTGGAGGACCCGGAGCTGCGGCGGCGGTTCCGGCGGGAGTGCGAGTTCGCCGCGCAGGTCCAGCACCCCAACGTGCTGCCGGTGTACGACTACTCGACCGGCGACAAGCCCTACATCGTCATGCCCTACGTCGACGGCAAGGACCTGGCGACCCTCGTGCGTGAGCACCCCGACGGGATCGCGCCGGAGCTGGCGGTGCACGTGGTGGGGCAGATCGCCTCGGCGTTGGACGCCGCGCACCGCCAGGACCTGCGGCACCGGGACGTGAAGCCGTCGAACGTGATGGTCGAGCAGTTGACCACCGACAGCTTCCACGCCTGGCTGTTCGACTGGGGCATCGCCCAGCGGATCGAGGCGCCCGCGCTGACCAGGCACAACCAGGTCGTCGGCACCCCGTACTACCTGGCCCCGGAGCGGCTGGCGGGCGGCTCGGACCACCGGGCCGACATCTACGCGCTGGCCGTGCTGCTCTACGAGTGCCTGTGCGGGCGCAGGCCGTTCACCGGTGAAGACGCCGCCGTGCTGCTCGCCCACATGAACACCCCGCCGCCCGCGCTGCCCCCCAGGATCGGGGCGGGGCTGCGGGCCGTGGTCGCCAAGGGCCTGGCCAAGCGCCCCGAGGAGCGCTACCAGACCGCGGGTGAGATGGCCGAGGCCGCGCGCGCCGCGCTGCGGGCCGAGGCCCAGGAGCGGCTGCGCCAGTCCATCGAGGGCGAGCTGCGGCCCGCGGGCGACACCACGCGGATCCCCGTGCCCGCCGCCGCGCCCCAGCGGTCGTCGCGCCAACCCCACCGCGCCCAGCCACGGCCGCCCGGACCCAAGGGGCCGGGCAGGCTCCCCGAGACCGCCGCGGGCGCGGTGATCGGCGCCATCACCGCGGTCGCGCTGATCCTCGTCGACGTCATGCCCGTGGGGCGGGCGCCGCTGCTCATCCCGTTGCTGGTCGTGGCGGGCGCGCTCATCGCCTTCGGCCTGCGCGGGCCCAGCGCGCCGCCCGCCCCGCCCGGGCCGGGCGACCAGACCCGCGACCCGGGAGGGTTCCCGCCGCCGCGCGCCTAGCGTCAGCAGGGAGACCACCAGCACACGAAGGAGCCCCCGGTGTCGGGCATGTACTTCCTCGAACCGCTCACCCCGAGCCTGCTGCGGCACGAGCCGCTGGTCGCGGGTGGCCCGGCGCCGGTCGGCACGCTGTTCGTGCTCGGCCAGGACGGCGGCTACGCGGCCACACCGCACCCGGCCCGCACCCTGGTCCTGGGCCGCAACAGCCCGGACGTGCACGTGACCGTGGGCTCCGAGGACTGGTACGTCAGCCGCGAGCACGCCACCCTCCGCTGCGCGCGCGACGGCCGCTGGACCCTGCGCAACGGCGGCAAGCTGCCCATCCGCATCCCCGAGACCCCCGCGCTGCTGCACCAGCACGAGGCCCCGGTGCCGTGCGGCTACACCCCGCTCTACATCCAGGGCAGCCGCCTGCACGTGGTGGAGCTGTTGGTGAGCGCGGGACCGAGGGGCGCGGGCGAGGTCCGGCCCGGCACCGGCACCCGCGACCTGGCGTGGCCGCTGTCGGACCGCGAGCGCCTCGTCCTGGTGGCGCTGTTCCAGCTCCACCTGCTGCGCGCCGACGACGCGCACCCGTTGTCCTGGAACGAGACCGCGCGCTGCCTCAACGAGGTGCCCGGCCAGCGCGGCTGGAACGACCGCAAGGCCGAGCACGCCGTCGACGGCGTGCGCAAGCGGCTGGCCGCGGCCGGGGTCGGCGGCGTCACCGCCGACTCCGCGCCCGCCGACGCGATCAAGCGCAACCTGCTGCGGGTGCTGGTCGACACCGCGACCCTCGCGCCACCGGATCTGCGGCTGCTGGACGAGGGCGTGGACTCGCCGAGACGCAACGAGCAGAGCGGAGTGGTTCGGTGACGGTGCCGGACAAGGGCGGTGGCGCGGGTGGGCTGCTGCGGTTGGTGGCCCTGGTGACCGGCGTGGCGATCATCGCCGTCGTCGCGGTCTACCTGGCCAAGGGCGACGGGGAGAGCGCGAGCGGCGGGTGCGCCGGGTCGGTGGCCGAGGTGCGGGGGATCATCGGCTCGGAGAAGGAGCAGTACTTCCGCGACCCCAGGGTCGTCGAGCGGCTGCGGTGCCTGGGCCTGCGGACCGTGATCGACTCGCGCGGTTCGCTGGACATGGTCGACCCGCTGCGGCGTCCGGGCAACGGCTACGACTTCGCCTTCCCGGGCAGCCGGGTCACCGCGCGCAAGATCATGGAGGACGAGGCGGTCCAGCACGGGCTGCCCGCCCTGGACCAGTACGAGGTGTTCTCCTCGCCCATGGTCGTCGCCACGCTGACCGAGACCGTCGGCGTGCTGCGCGACCACGGCTCCGCGCGGACGGTGGACGGGCAGACCGTCGTCGACCTCGCCGCGATCGTGGAGATGGCGCGCACGGGAACGACCTGGAACTCCATCAAGGACAACCCCACCGCCGCCGACCAGACCCAGGTGCTGCTCAACTCCACCGACCCGGACGCCTCCAACTCCGGCTTCCTGCTGCTGGCCGCCGCCGCGTGGTCGGCCAACGGCAACCGAGCCCAGATCGGCTCGGCGGCGCTGCCCGGGGTGGCCGACCAGGTCTGCCAGGTCTTCGCGGCGCAGGGCGGAAGCAAGCCGGTCAAGTCCCAAGACCTGTTCGACCAGTACGCCGGGCAGAACCCCAAGACCCGCATGGCCTACGTCTACGAGTCGCAGGTGCTCTCGGCGCGGGTGCTGCCCGAGGGCCACGCGGTGATGTACCCGAACCCGGGGATCGCCTCGGTGCACACGGTGATCGCGCTGACCGCCGGTGGGCAGCGCGTCGGCCAGGTGCTGCGCGAGGACGACGAGCTGGCCCGGCTCGTCGCCGAGCACGGCTTCCGGCCGCAGGGCCGCGCCGCCCGGCCCGGCGCCGCCGACCCGGCCGTCACCGCCGCCGAGTCGCCCTCCTTCGACGAGATGAGCGCGCTCACCGACCTGCTCGTCGCCAAGCGGAACTCCGGGAAGAGGTGCGACCAGTGAGGACCAGGCTCAAGGCGACCGCGATGCTGCTGGTGGCGCTCGCCCTGGCGGCGTGCACGACCGGGGGCGCCCCGGAGCGCGACGCGGGCACCCCCGGCACGCTGCGCGTGCTGGCGGGCAGCGAACTCGCCGACATGCGACCGGTCCTCGAGCGCGCGGCGGCGGCCACCGGCGTGCGGGTCGAGCTGACCTTCGTCGGCAGCCTCGACGGGGCCAAGCAGGTCGCCGACGGCACAGCCGACCGCGAGTACGACGCGGTGTGGTTCTCCTCCACGAACTACCTGCGGACCTTCCCCGGCGCCGCGGCGCACCTGGGCACCTCCGTGCAGACGATGGCTTCCCCGGTCGTCCTCGGCCTGAAGAAGTCCACCGCCGACCGGCTCGGCTGGGCGGGCGGCGAGGTCGCCTGGACCGACGTCGTCGCCGCCGCCGAGCGCGACGCGTTCACCTTCGCCATGACCGACCCGAACGCGTCCAACTCCGGTTTCGCCGCGCTGCTGGCGATGACCGCGGCGCTGGACGGCGGCCAGCGGGCCCTGGACGTCGACGCGATCGCACGAGTCGCACCGCAGGTGTCGGCGTTGTTCGGCGGGCACCGGCTCACCGCGCCCTCCTCCGGCTGGCTCACCGACGCCTACGTCGACCGCGCCACCGGCGGGAACCCGGGCGAGCCGGTCGACGGCCTGGTCAACTACGAGTCCTCGCTGGTCGAGCTGAACAACTCCGGCCGCCTGCCCGAGCCGATGACGCTGATCTACCCCGCCGACGGCGTGGTGGTGGGCGACTACCCGCTCACCGTGCTCGCGGGCGCCACCACCGAGGCCCAGGACCTGCACCGCAGGCTCGTCGAGCACCTGCGCGGCCCCGAGGCGCAGGAGGACATCGGCGTCACCACCCACCGCCGCCCAGCCGTCCCGGGCGTGGCGCGGCCCGCGGGCCTGCCGGGGGCGCTGAACGAGATCCCGTTCCCCGATAGCTGGGCCACGATCGAGGCGCTCCTCGACGCCTACAACAACGACCTGCGCCGCCCGTCGCGGACCGTCTACGTGCTCGACGTCTCGGGGTCGATGGCCGACGACGGCAGGCTGCCCGCGTTGAAGCAGGCCCTGGGCCAGTTGACCGGAGCGGGTTCGGAGCTGGACGGGAAGGTGTGCGGGTTCCGCGAGCGCGAGGAGGTGCTCATGGTCCCGTTCAGCTCCGCCCCGCTGCCCACCCGCGCCTTCACCGTCGACTCGGGCGACCCCGGGCCCGGCCTGGAGTCGATCCGCGCGGCGGTCGACGGCCTCGCGGCGGGCGGCGGCACCGCGATCTACGACTCGCTGATCAAGGCCCAGCGCGACCTGGCGGCGGACCGGGACCGGTTCGTCAGCATCGTGCTGATGACCGACGGGGAGAACACCGACGGCTCGGGCCTGCGCGGCTACCTGGACTTCCTGGCGTCCACGAAACCGGTGCAGGTCTTCCCGATCCTGTTCGGCGAGGCCAACGAGGCCGAGATGCGCACCGTCGCCCAACGCACCGGGGGGCAGTACGTCGACGCCCGCAAGGACAGCCTGGCCTCGGCGTTCTGCGAGATCCGCGGGTACCAGTGACCGTCTTGAGTGGACAGAGCCGCCACCGTCCCGCTCGCTATCGCGTGCGGCACCCCTCCGGTTGCGCGGTCTCGCCGCTGGCGTCGGGCTGGCAGCAGGCGGCGGGGGAGGCCAGTGCGGCGCTGTCGCTGCCGTAGCTGGCTGAGTCCCCCTTGACGGTGTAGACCTCCCACGGTTCCTGTCCGGGGCCGTGGACCCACACCTTGTCCTGGAGCGCGTAGCAACAGGTCGTGCCGTTCTCCACCAGCGTGTCCACGCCCTGCCCGGTGAGGCGCTGGGCGGCGGCGTCGACCTGGTCGGTGGTCTCGACCTCGACCCCCAGGTGGTCCATGACCGTGGCCTGGCCGGGCTCGCCCGCCAGGAGGACGAGCTTGAGCGGGGGCTCGGTGATGGCGAAGTTGGCGTAGCCGTCGCGCAGCTTGGCGGGCTCGACGCCGAAGAGCTTGGTGTAGAAGTCGATCGAGGCTCGCAGGTCGCCCACGCGCAGCGCGAGCTGGACTCGGGACATGTGCACTCCTTGAATAGGTGAATGTCGAAACAGTGGTGCCCCCACCTTTTTCGAACGCATAGACGTCTGTCAACATAGACGTATGTCAAAACAGTTGCCGCTGGCCGCGGTGGACGCCTGCTGCTCCCCGCTGGCCCGCGAGCCGTTGACCGCCGGGCAGGCGGTGGACCTGGCCAGGCTGTTCAAGGCCATGTCGGACCCGGTGCGGCTGCGGCTGCTGTCGCTGATCGCCTCCCACGACGGGGGCGAGGCGTGCGTGTGCGACCTGGCGGACGCCTTCGACCTGTCGCAGCCCACGATCTCCCACCACCTCAAGGTGCTGCGCGAGTCCGGTCTGATCACCGGGGAGCGGCGGGGGACCTGGGTGTACTACCGGGTCCACCCCGAGGTCCTGGCCCGGTTGTCCGCGGTCCTGGTCGCGGGCGAGCCCCCCGTGGTGACCGCGTGAGCGCCGCACCACCGCAGGCGCGGATGGGCAGGCTCTCGACGCTGGACCGGTTCCTGCCGGTGTGGATCGGCGCGGCCATGCTCGTGGGCCTCGCGGCAGGCCGGTGGGTCCCCGGGCTGGGGGAGGCGCTGGACGCGGTGTCGGTGTCCGGGGTGTCCCTGCCGATCGCCCTGGGCCTGCTGATCATGATGTACCCGGTGCTGGCCAAGGTCCGCTACGACCGGCTCGACACCGTCACCGGCGACCGCCGCCTGCTGTGGACCTCGCTGGTGGCCAACTGGGTCATCGGCCCGGCGCTGATGTTCGCCCTGGCCTGGCTGCTGCTGCCGGACCTGCCCGAGTACCGCACCGGCCTGATCATCGTCGGCCTGGCCCGCTGCATCGCGATGGTCATCATCTGGAACGACCTCGCCTGCGGCGACCGGGAGGCCGCCGCCGTCCTGGTGGCGCTGAACTCGGTGTTCCAGGTGGTCGCCTTCGGCGCGCTGGGCTGGTTCTACCTCTCGGTCCTGCCCGGGTGGCTCGGGCTCCCGCAGACCGAGCTCGCCGTGTCCGGCTGGCAGCTCGCGGGCAGCGTGCTGGTCTTCCTCGGCATCCCCCTGGTCGCCGGGTTCCTCACCCGCCACCTCGGCGAACGGGCCAAGGGGCGCGACTGGTACGAGACCCGGTTCCTCCCCCGCATCGGTCCAGCCGCCCTGTACGGGCTGCTGTTCACCATCGTGGTCCTGTTCGCGCTGCAAGGTGAGCAGGTCACCAGCCGACCGCTCGACGTGGCGCGCATCGCCTTGCCGCTGCTGATCTACTTCGCCCTCATGTGGGCCGGGTCCTACGCGCTCGGCCGCGCGGTGGGCCTGCCCTACGAGCGCGCCACCACGCTGGCGTTCACCGCCGCGGGCAACAACTTCGAGCTGGCCATCGCCGTGGCCATCGCGACCTTCGGCGCCACCAGCGGCCAAGCCCTCGCCGGGGTCGTCGGCCCCCTCATCGAGGTCCCCGTCCTCGTCGGCCTCGTCTACGTCTCCCTTGCCCTGCGCCGCCGCGCCACTTCCTCTTAGGAGCCCCCGTGACCACCGCACCCGAGGTCCTGTTCGTCTGCGTCCACAACGCCGGACGCTCCCAGATGGCCGCCGCCCTCCTGCACCACCACGCCGCCGGGGCCGTCACCGTCCGCTCCGCCGGCTCCGCCCCCGCCGACTCCGTCAACCCCGCCGTCGTGGCGGTCATGGCCGAACTCGGCCTCGACCTGACCCGCGAGTTCCCCAAACCCCTGACCACCGAGGCGGTCCAGGCCGCCGACGTCGTGATCACGATGGGCTGCGGCGACGCCTGCCCCTACTTCCCCGGCAAGCGCTACCTGGACTGGAAGCTCGACGACCCCGCGGGCCAGGGCGCCGACGCCGTGCGCCCGATCCGCGACGAGATCGACCGCCGCGTCCAAGCCCTGCTCGCCGAACTCGTCCCCGCCGAGCCCACCCCCTGACCCGGCGGGCTCACGCCTGCGGTGGCCCCGGCAGGGCGACCCGCTCGGGGCCCAGGACGGACAGGAGCCGCAGCTTCTCGTGGCTCTCGCTGCCGGGGACGGCGGTGTAGACGAGGAGCATCTGCGACTGGTCGGGGTCCAGGAGTATCTGGCAGGTCAGCTCCAGGAAGCCGACCTCGGGGTGGGTGTAGCGCTTCACGCCGTTGTAGTGGACGCCGATCTCGTGGTCGTCCCAGATGGCGCGGAACTCCTCGCTGCGGGCGAGCAAGAGGTCTTGGAGGTGGGCGGCCCGTGAGCCGGGTCCGCGGAGCGTGACCATCTTGCGCAGGCCCGCGGCGAAGACGCGGGAGTGCAGGGCGTGGTCGTCGGGGTGGTAGCGGGCCCGGGTCGCCGGGTCGGTGAACCACCGGTAGCCGATGCTGCGGGCCGGGCCGGTGTAGCGGGTGGTGTCGCCGGTGACCGCGATGCCGAGCGGGGTCTGCCGGAGGGTCTCGCCGAGCTCGGTGACGATCTCGGCGGGGGTGTCGGCGAGCCGGTCGAGGACGCGCAGGAGGCCGGGGCTGATGTGGTCGCCCGCCGGGCCCCGCGCGGGCGGGTTGTGCCCGGCGAGGCGGAACAGGTGGTCGCGTTCGTCGATGGACAGGTGCAGGCCCTGGGCGAGGGAGGCGATCATCTGCTCGGACGGGTGCGGGCCGCGTTCCCGCTCGAGCCTGCTGTAGTAGTCGGCGGAGATGTGGCAGAGCGCGGCGACCTCCTCGCGGCGCAGACCGGCGGTCCTGCGCCGCTGCCCGCGGGCGAGGCCCACGTCCTCGGGTTGCAGCGACTCCCGGCGGTGGCGCAGGAACGCGGCGAGTCCGGCTCGGTCGATCACGGTTGTCCCTCCCTGTGCCGCCCCATCGTGCCACCGGCGCCGGGTCGCTGCCTCGGACTGCTGATCCCCCCTTGCGGGGTCGAGGCCGGGGCCGGTCTGCCTGGGATCAAGAGGCCGTGGTTGCGCCCGCCGATCGGGCGCAACCTGGGGTCGCACCACCCCCAGGACACCAGGAGCAGCACATGGCACGCACCCGACCGGACATCGCCGTCCCCGACCTCTCCGGCAGGCTCGCCGTCGTCACCGGCGCCAGCGACGGGATCGGGCTGGGCCTCGCCGCCCGCCTGGCCGCCGCGGGCGCCGAGGTCGTCATGCCCGTCCGCAACCCCGGCAAGGGCGCGGCCGCGATCGCGAAGATCGCAGAGCGGAACCCGGCGGCGGCGCTGTCGCTGCGGGACCTGGACCTGTCGTCGCTGGACTCGGTCGCCGCGCTGGGGGCCACGCTGCTCGGCGAGGGCCGTCCGATCCACATCCTCGTCAACAACGCGGGCGTGATGACCCCGCCGGACCGCCAGAGCACGGCCGACGGCTTCGAGTTGCAGTTCGGGAGCAACCACCTGGGCCACTTCGCCCTCGTCGCCCACCTGCTGCCCCTGCTGCGCGCGGGACGTGCGCGCGTGACCTCGCAACTGAGCGTCAGCGCCAACGAGCACGCCATCAACTGGGACGACCCGAACTGGGAGCGGTCCTACCACGGCCGCCGCGCCTACAGCCAGTCCAAGATCGCGCTCGGCCTCTTCGGCCTCGAGCTGGACCGGCGCAGCCAGGCCGGGGGCTGGGGCGTCACCAGCAACCTCGCCCACCCCGGCATCGCCCCCACCAGCCTCCTGGCCGCGCGCCCCGAGATCGGCCGCCCCCGGGACACGACGGGCGTCCGCCTCATCCGCGCCCTGTCCCGCCGCGGCCTCCTCGCCGGGACGGTCGAGACGGCCCTGCTCCCCGCCCTGTTGGCCGCCACCTCACCGCACGCCCGCGGCGCCCGCCTGTACGGCCCCAGCGGCCTCGGCGGCCTGTCCGGCGCACCCGCCGAGCAACCCGTCTACTCCCGCCTCCGCGGTGCGGACGACGCCAGGCGCATCTGGCAGATCTCCGAGAACCTGACCCGCACCGCCTTCCCGGCCGACGAACGCGCCCAGCGGCCCCGGCTCTGACGCCGGTCCAGCGCTCGTGGACGGTGGCATGGGGGACGCCGGGTGCGACCGCACCGCCCTCGGCGGCCCGGGAGTGCCGAGTCGGCGGCCGAGAAACCCCACCCACGTGCTGAGCGGGGCGCACCCCAGGGCGTGTCCTAGCCGCGGTCGAGGGTCTCGCGGGCGGTGCGCAGGACGGCGGGGTCGAGGAAGTGGCCGTCGGGGTCGACCGCGGTCGACTCGCCCGCCTGGACACGGGCCAGCAGGGCGGTGGCGGCGGCCACCTCCTCGGCGGTGGCGGTGAACCCGGCGTTGATCACCGGGACCTGCCCGGGGTGCAGGGCGGTCCGGGCGCGGAAGCCCTGGCGCAGCAGGGTGGCGGTGGTGCGGGTCAGGCGGTCGGCGTCGGCGACGGTGGTCTCGACCGGGCCGACCGGGGCGGGCAGGCCGGTGGCCGCGCAGGCGAGCACGACCTGCAGCCGGACGCCGTGCAGTTCGGTGCGGTCGGCGTCGGGGCGCACCCGCAGCTCGCCCGCCAGGTCCGCCTCGCCGATGCCCAACCGGACCACCCGGGGGGCCCGGCACACCTGTTCGGCGTGCAGGACCCCCGCCGCGGTCTCGATGAGCGCGATGACCGGGACGGCGCCACCGGGCAGGCCGCGCTCGCGCTCCAACCCGGAGAGCAGGTCGTCGAGCCGGGCCAGGGCTGCGGGCTCGGCCTTGGGCAGCCACACCCCGGCCAGACCCGGACCGACCACCGCGGCCAGGTCGGCCGCCAAGGCGTCGGCGCCCGGGTTGACCCGCACCCACAGCGGGGTGCCCCCCGGCCCTGCCCGCAGTGCCGCGGCCGCGGCGGTCCGGGCGGCGGCCTTGGCCGGGACCGGCACGGCGTCCTCGAGGTCGATGATGACCGCGTCGGCGGCGGAGGCCGTGGCCTTCGGCACCCGGTCGGGGCGGTGGCCGGGCACGTACAGGTAGGAGCGGGCGGGCATCAGGTCCCCCGGAGCATCTCGGAGACGGTGGCGGCGGCGGCCACCACGGACGGGCCGAAGGTCTCCCGGGTGGACTCGGCCAGCCGGGCGTGCGGGCCGCAGATGCTGAAGCAGGCGAACGCCCGGGAGCCGCGGCCGAGGATGGGCGCGGCGACGGCGGCGGCGTACGGGTCGCGCTCGCCGCTGCTCTCGGTGTAGCCGCGGGCCCGGTCGGCGGCCAGGACCTCGCGGAGGGTGTCCCGGTCGCGGACGGTGTGCTCGGTGAGCGGGGCCAAGTCGATCTCGCCGAGGTACTGCTCCAGCTCGGACTCGCTGAAGGTCATCAGCATCGCCCGGCCGGACGCGCCCGCGTACAGCGGGGCCCGCCTGCCGACCTCGACGGTCATCCGGACGTCCTGCCTGCTCTCGGCCTGGGCGACGTACACGCGCATCGCGCCGATCAGGAAGCTCAGGGTCACCGTCTCGCCGCTGCTGTCGCGCAGCTCGTCCATGACCGGCTGCGCCAGCGCCCGGACGTCCACGGTGCCGAGCGTGGCCAGGCTCAGCTCGGTCGCCCGCGGGCCGAGCCGGTAGCGGCCGCGGTCGTGCTCCTTGGTGGTGAGACCGGTCTTGGTCAGCGCCTCCAGCACCCGGTGGACCGCGCTCTTGGGCAGGTCCAGGCGCTGGGCGATGTCGGTCACCCCCAGCTCCGGCTCACCGCTGGTGAAGCACAGCAGCACCCCGGCCACCCGTTCCACCGACTGCATCTGTTGTCCTCTCGGTCACAGCCTGCCGCGGAGCGCGGCCGCGGCGGCTGGTGTCTGGTCACCACCGGTCGCCGACAGGCCCGCGAGCCTGCCGTCGAACGCGGCTTCCAGTGCTGAGCGGGGCGCGTGCGCGTCCCCGACGACCGCGTGGTCCACGCCCAGGTCGCGCAGCGCGTCCGCCAGGTGCGCCACGGCGGTGGGCGGGCGGAGGAAGACCACCGACGAGACGCCGTCGAGCACCTGGGTCCGCCCCGACAGCGGATCGGCCAAGATCATAGATCCTCCCGTCACCCGTACGGGTGTGCGCATGAGCAGTGCGGAGAAGTCGCGGCCGCGCAGCCGCTCCAGCAGCGCGGGCCTGGTGTAGAGCGAGACCCGCCAGGCCAGCGCGGGCCGGTCGGTGACCAGGGTGACCCGGCTGCCGTGCTCGAGCAGCAGCTCGGCGAGGGCCAGACCGGTCGCCGAGCCCTCCGAGTCGACGAGCACCGCGTGCCCGCCCGCGCGGCCCGGGTCCTCGACCGCCGCCCGCAGCGTGAGCGCGGGGAAGTCCGCGTCCTCGGGGCCGGGCCGCTCGACGGCCCCGGTGGCGAGGACGACGTGGTCCCAGCCCTCGGCGAGCAGGCCGGGGTCGGCGGTCGTGCCCAGGCGCACCTCGGCGCCCGCGGCCCGCACGGCGGCGGCGAGCTGGTCGACGTAGACCCGGTAGCCGGGCCGCAGGACGGCGGCGAGGGTGAGCGCGCCGCCCAGCCGCGGGGCCGCGTCGAGCAGGGTGACCCGGTGGCCCACCTCGGCGGCGGCCAGCGCGGCCTCCATCCCGGCGGGTCCGCCGCCGACGACGAGCATCCGGCGGCGCGGCCCGCGGGCGGCGGCGGCGCGCAGCGCGGCCCACTCCCGCTCCAGCCCGGCCTCGGGGTTGACCACGCAGCCGATCGGCAGGCCCAGCTCCAGCCTGCCCGCGCAGCCCTGGTTGCAGGCGATGCAGTCGCGGCCCGCCCGCCGGTCGCGGTGGCGGGCGACGAGGTCCGGGACCGCGATGTGCGGGCGGGCCAGCGCGACCAGGTCGGCGTCGCCGTCGGCGACCACCCGCTCGGCGTTGTCCAGGGTGTCCACCCGGCCGACCGCGAGGACGGCGGTGCCGGGGAAGGCGTCCTTGAACGCCCGCGGCAGGTGCCGGAACGCCATCGGCGGGTAGGTCATGTCGGCCATCTGCGTGGCCACGCTCACCGAACCGACGTAGGCCGAGTGGCTGACGTGCAGCACGTCGACCGGGAACTCGGCGAGCAGCGCGCCGACGACCTCGACCATCTCCGGCAGGCCGAGGCCGCCGGGCAGGAACTCGTCGGCGCTGATCCGCAGCAGCAGCGGCAGGTCGGTGGCCGCCGTGACCGAGGTGAGCACCTCGCGGGCCAGCCGGAGCCTGCGCTCGGGGTCGCCGCCGTAGGCGTCGTCGCGGTCGTTGCTCGCGGGGGAGAGGAACTGCTGGAGCAGGTGCCCGTGTCCCAAGTGGATCTCCACGGCGTCCGCCCCGGAGGTCTGGACCCGGGCGGCCGCGGCGCCGAAACCGGCGACCACCTCGGCGATCTCGGCGGTGGTCATCCGGTGCGGGGTGGCCGCGGTGCCCGACCACGGCCGGTCGGAGGCGCCCCAGGGGGCGGTGAGCACGTGGTGCCCGCCCGCCTGCCTGCCCACGTGCAGCAGTTGCGCGGCGAGCTTGGCGCCCTCGTCGTGCACCGCGTCGACGAGGGCGGCCAGCGCGGGCACGACCCGGTCGTCGAAGGCGGCCACGGTGGTGGTGCGGCCGAGGCTCGTGGGGTGCACCCGCATCCCCTCGGTCACGATCAGGCCGACCCCGCCCGCGGCCCTGGCCCGGTGGTAGGCGGCGTGCCGGGCGGAGAACAGGCCGTCGACGGCGAAGTTCGTGGTGTGCGCGGGCATCACGACGCGGTTGCGCAGCGACAACCGTCCCACCTGGACTGGCTCGAGCAGCACCGGTGACCTCCTCGTCACGTCCCGTCAACCGCGCGTGTCCACATGGCACGAATGCGTTTCGTCTCACATGAACTCTTGACAATGCCCGTCCAGCCTATTGGTATGTGGAACAACAAAGCAACCAAATCCCGCTGAGCGGAACAGATCGAGGTCTCGGATGGCGATCAGCATGGCGAAGAGAGCAAACGCGACACGGATTTTGCGCCGAACGGCGCGTGCTGGGGCGCTGGTGACCGCTGTCGCGCTGGTGGCGAGCGCCTGCGGCGGCGGCGGTCAGTCCTCGGGCCAGGGCGGGTCGAACGAGACCTTCACCTACGCCCTGACCGGCCTGCCCACCAGCCTCGACCCGGCCGACTACCAGGGCGACCCGTCGCGCAACATCGGCTTCGAGCTGAGCAGCGCGCTGTTCCGCTGGGACACCGAGGGCCTGCCCGAGCAGGGCTGCGGCACGCTGGCCAACGTCGGCCAGCTCACCGGCGAGCTGGCCGAGTCCTACGAGCGCGGTGCCGACGGCAAGAGCGTCACGGTGAAGCTGCGCGAGATGAAGAGCGCGGCGGGCAACCCGCTGACGGCCAACGACGTCAAGTGGACCTTCGACCGGCTCATCGCGCTGAAGGTCAGCACGCCGGGCACCCTGATGCAGGACATCGCCGACTACGCCGCCGACCCGATCAAGGTCGTCGACGACCGCACGTTCCAGATCGTCCTCGACGAGCCCTCCGCCATGGACCTGGCCATCCTGACCTGGTCGCAGTTCCGCGTCCTGGACAGCACCGAGGCGAAGAAGAACGTCACCGCCGACGACCCGTGGGCCAAGAAGTACCTGGCCGCCAACGCCGCCACCTTCGGTCCGTGGACCCAGACCCCGGCCGAGTTCGTGGCGGGCGACCGGCTCACCCTCTCGCCCAACCCCAACTACACCGGGGAGCGCGGCGACGTCCGAAAGCTGATCTTCCTGGCCGTGCCGGACGCCGCCAGCCGGGCCCAGCTCGTCTCCACCGGCAACGCCAACTACGCCACCGCCCTGCAGTACGAGCAGTACGCCCAGCTCAAGACGAACACCGGCGTCGAGGTCCAGACCTGCGCCTCGGCCGACCGCATCCCGCTGGTGCTCAACGCCAAGGACCCGAACCTGGCCAAGCCGGAGGTGCGCCGGGCCATCTCGATGGCCCTGGACCGCAAGACCATCGTCGACGCCGTCTACCGCGGCTTCAACAAGCCCTCGCTCTACGGTGTCAGCCAGGCCTACGGCGTCGACCCGGGTCCCGAAGGCGCCTACGAGTTCAACGTGGACGAGGCCAAGGCGCTGCTGGCGCGGGCCGGGGTCGGCCCGCTGGCCATCACCCTGCACATCAGCCCGGCCCGGCCGGGCTCGGAGGCCGAGCAGATCGCCATCCTGGTCAAGTCCCAGCTCGCCGCGATCGGCGTCGAGGTCAACATCCAGACCGTGGCCAGCGCCACCGAGATCAACACGATCTTCAAGGACGCCAGCTACCAGGCGATGCTCTACCTGGAGCCGCCCGCGGTCGCCGACCCCTACTACTCGGTGTTCCTCTACAACTCCTCGGCCAGCAAGCTCAACACCTTCGGCTACAAGAACCCCGAGCTGGACGCGATCGCCACCGAGCTGGGCACGACCGAGCCCGGCCCCGAGCGCGACGAGCTGCACAAGCAGGCCGCTGAGCAACTGGTGAGCAACCCCGGCTTCATCTACCTGATCGACCGGGACTTCGTGCACGCCGTTCGCAAGGGCTTCACCAACTACCAGCACGCGCCCAACGGCGAGATGTTCGTGCACACCCTGAAGAAGGGCTGACATGAACGACTACCCCACCTTGTTCAGCCCGCTCCGGATCGGCCCGCTGACGGCGAAGAACCGCGTGTGGATGACAGCGCACAGCACACAACTGGTGAAGGACCACAACTTCACCGACGAGCACGTGCACTACTACGCCGAGCGCGCCCGCGGCGGCGTCGGGGTCATCACCATGGAGGCGATGGCCGTGCACCCCACGACCCAGCCGTACAAGGGGAAGATCTTCGCCTTCGACCCCGCCGTGGTGCCCAACTACGAGAAGCTGGCCGCGGCCGTGCACGAGCACGGCACGCTGCTGCTGGCCCAGCCCTGGCACCGCGGCCGGGAGACCAGCGGCACGGTCAACCGGCTGCCGGTGTGGGCGCCGTCGTCGGTGCCGGACGTGGTCTACCGCGAGATGCCGCACGTGCTGGTGGACGAGGAGATCGACGAGCTGGTCAACGGCTACACCCTGGCGGCCAGGCACGCCGTGGAGGGCGGCCTGGACGGGGTGGAGGTGCACGGCCTGGCCCACGGCTACCTGCTCGGCCAGTTCCTCTCGCCCGCCACCAACCACCGCACCGACCAGTTCGGCGGGTCGTTCGAGAACCGGCTCCGGCTCGTCCTCGACATCATCGCCAGGACCAGGGCCGAGACCGGCCGCACCAAGATCGTCGGCGTCCGGATCAACGGCAGCGACGGCGGCGTGCCCGGCGGGCTCACCAACGCGGACTGGGCGCGGATCGCCCGGGCCATCGCCGACACCGGCCTGGTCGACTACATCTCGGTCACCCGCGGCACCTACATCGAGCGGATGGACATCTACGGCGCCACCCCGCAGCCCGCCGGGTTCCAGGTCGAGGACACCGCCCGGATCAAGGCCGCGGTGCCCGAGCTGCCGGTGGTGGTCGTGGGCCGGATGAACACCCCGGAGCTGGCCGAGCAGGTGCTCGCCGCCGGACAGGCCGACATGGTGGGCATGGCCCGGCAGCTCATCGCCGACCCGGAGTGGTCCAACAAGGCCCGCGACGGCAAGGCGACCTCGATCCGGCCGTGCGTCGGGGCGAACTGGTGCATGGCCTCGATCGTCAACTCGCCGCTGGCCTGCGTGCACAACCCGGCGGTCGGCCGCGAGCTGACCCTCGGCGCGGGCACGCTGACCGACGCCCCGGCGGCCAAGCGGGTCGCCGTGGTCGGCGGGGGGCCGGGCGGGATGCGCGCGGCGCTGACCGCCGCCCAGCGCGGGCACCGGGTGACCCTGTTCGAGCAGGACGACGAGCTGGGCGGGCAGGTGCGGCTGATCGGCCGCTCGGAGACCTACGCCGAGTGGCAGGGGATCACCGACTGGCTGATCTCCCAGCTCGACCAGACCGACGTCCAGGTGCAGCTCAAGCACCGGGCCGAGGCCGACGAGCTGCTCGCCGAGGGCTTCGACGAGGTGGTCGTGGCCACCGGGTCGACCCCGCTCAAGCACGGGTGGAGCTCGCTGCGCCCGTCCTCGTGGGGGGACGGGACGGTCGTGCCCGGCGCGGACCAGTGGAACGTCTACTCGATCGCCGAGGCGCTCTCGGGCAAGGCGCGGATCGGGCCCCGGGTGTTCATCTTCGACGACACCGGCGCCCGGCAGCCGGTGGTGGCCGCGGAGTACCTGGCCGACCGCAGGCACGAGGTCACCCTGGTGACCCGGCTCCCGCAGGTCGCCCCCGACCTCGAGGCCAGCCGCGACCTGCAGGCCACCTACCGCCGCCTCCGCAACAAGGGCATCCGGTTCATCACCGACCACGAGGTCGACGCGGTGGTGGAGGACTCGGTGGTGCTCCGCGACGTCTGGACCGGCGAGACCACCACCCACACCGACGTCGACGCGGTGGTGCTCAGCACCGGCAACGCCGCGGACGACGCGCTCTACCACGCCCTCAAGGGCCGACTGCCGGTGCGCGCGATCGGCGACTGCGTGTCGCCGCGCCGCATCTTCAACGCCATCTGGGAAGGCGAACTCGCCGGACGGGAGATCTGAACACCCATGCCGACCAACAACACGGCCACCAGCACGCCGACCAGCAGTGCCGAGCTGACCGACGAGCAGATCGTCGAGCGGGCCAGGGCCAAGCGCGGCGGCACGCTGCTGCCGGTGCACCAGCTCATGGCCGAGGTGGACCCGCAGATCCTGCGCAAGTACGACGACCTGGCCTCGGACCTGCTCTTCGCCGAGCAGCCGCGCGCACTCGACCTCAAGACCCGCTACCTGGTGCTGTGCGGGATCACCACGGCGGTCAAGGGCGACCCGGACGGGATCGTCTGGAGCGCGAAGCGGGCCATGAAGGAGGGCGCCTCGCGCCGGGAGGTGCTGGAGGCGATCCTGCTGTCCGCGCTGCCCGGCGGCGTGCCCACCGTCGAGGAGGCCACGCACGTGTTCGGCCGGATCTTCGACGACGAGTCCTGAGCGGGGCGGCCGGATGACCACCTTCGCCCTCCACCTCGCCCTGCCGGACGGGGACCGGCCGCTGTCGGCCGCCCCCACCCGGCTCTACAACCTCGGTTCGGCCACGGTGGACTCCGCCGCGGCCGAGGCGCACCAGCGGGAGGTCGCCGACGTCGGGGTGCGCATCGCCTTCGACGTGCCCGCCCCGCGGATCTACCCGATGGCGGTCAACTCGGTGACCACCGACGACGTCGTCGGCGTGCACAGCGGGCGCACCTCCGGCGAGGCCGAGGTGGTCCTGCTGGTCTCGGACGGGGAGCTCTACATCGGGGTCGGCTCCGACCACACCGACCGGGAGCTGGAGCGGCTGTCGATCATCTGGTCCAAGCAGTACTCCCCGAGCGTGCTCGGTAAGCGCGTCTGGCGCTGGGCCGACGTCGAGCCCAGGTGGGACCGCCTGGTGCTGGAGTCCACTGTGGACGGGGAGCTGTACCAGCGCGGCCCGGCCTCGGTGTTCCTGTCGCCGCCGGAGATCCTGAAGGTCCTCGGCGAGCGGGTGAGCGAGCTGCCGCCGTCGTACCTCGTCTTCTGCGGCACCTACACCAGCATCGATAACCGCATCCGGCACGGCGGCCAGTGGACCGCGGCGCTGCACGACCCGGAGACCGGTGCGCGGCTGGAGCTGTCCTACCGGGTCGTCGACCTGCTCGCCGAGATCGAGACCGGCTTCCGGGTCCCCCTCCGACCGAAGGAGCGCTGATGTACGGACGCAGGGCGCGGGTGGGCGTCGTGGTGCCCGCCACCAACACCACCGTGGAGCCGGAGTTCGCCGCGCACGCACCGGCCGGGGTCGCCGTGCTGGCCACCCGGGTCCCGGTCGCCGAGGTGGATCGACCCGAGGACAAGGTGGCCAGCCTGCTGGCCATGCGCGAGCAGGTCGACGGCGCGGTGGCGCACCTGGCCTCGGCCGGGGTCGACGCGATCGCCTACGCCTGCACCTCCGGAAGCTTCCTCGCCGGGCGCGACGCGGACAGTGCGATGTGCGCCCGCCTCTCCGAACGGCACGGCGTCCCGGTCGTCACCGCCAGCTCGGCGCTGACCGCCGCGCTCACCGCGCTGTCGGCCGGCAGGGTCGCGGTGGCCACCCCGTACGTGGCCGCCGTCGCCGACGGGGCCGCCGGGTACCTGGCGCAGGCCGGGTACGAGGTGGTCTCCCGCAACGACCTGCACGTGCTGTCCAACCTGGCCAAGGGCAGGCTGGAGCCGACCGCCAGCTACCTCGCCGCCCGCGACCTCGACGTCGCCGACGCCGACGCCGTGGTCATCGGCTGCACCAACTGGCGCACGCTGGACGCGCTCGTCGCGGTCGAGGCCGACACCGGCAGGCCCGCGGTGAGCAGCAACCTGGCCACCCTGTGGGCGCTGCTGCGCCTGGCCGGGGTCGACGGCCCGCTCAGCCCCGGCACGGCGCTGATGTCGCTGGACCTGCCCGAGTCCGCCCGCACCGGGTGGGCCGCGCCCGTGGCGACGGGGGTGCGCGGTGGCTGACCCGACCGACACCCGGCCGGTCGCCCTGGTGACCGGCGGCGCGGGCGGCATCGGCCGCGCCCTGTGCGCCGACCTCGCCCAGCACGGGCACACCGTGGTCAGCGCCGACCTGGTCGCGGACCCGGTGCCCGGCGCCGCGCACTCGATCGAGCTCGACCTGCGGTCGGGGGAGTCGTGCCGGGCCGCCGTCGCCGATGTGCTGGCCCGGTTCGGCGGGCTCGACCTGCTCGTCAACAACGCGGGCGTCAACGCCAGGGGCCGCGCCCAGGACGTCCCCGAGGAGGTGTGGCTGCCGGTGGTGGACATCAACCTCAACGGCACGCTGCGGATGTGCCAGGCCGCGCACGCCGCGCTGGCCGCGCGCGGCGGCACGGTCGTCAACCTGGCCTCGACCGGTGGCCTGGTGGCCATCGCGGGCTCGGCCGTCTACGGCGTCACCAAGGCGGCCGTGATCCACCTGACCAAGGTCCTCGCCCTGGAGTGGGCGGCCGAGGGCGTGCGGGTCAACGCCGTCGCCCCGACCATCGTGCCCTCCCCGATGACCGCCGACGTGGTCGACGACGCCGAGTACATGGCGGCCAAGCTGGCCTCCATCCCGCTCGGCCGGGTCGTCGACGCCGCCGAGGTCGCCGCCGCCGTGCGCTGGCTGGCCTCGCCCGCGGCGGGCATGGTCACCGGCCACACCCTCCCCGTCGACGGCGGGGTGAGCGTGCTGTGAGCGACGTGAGCGTCAAGGCCGAGGTCTCCCAGCCCGGCCCGGAGGCCCCCAAGCGCGGCGAGCGCCGCCGCAGGCCGATCCTGCGCTACGTGCTGCGCCGGGTCGTGATCGTGCCGATCTCGCTGTTCGTGCTCGGCAGCGTGTGCTTCGTGCTGGTCCTGTTCATCCCCGGCGACCCCGCGGTGACCATCCTGGGCGACTTCGCCACCCCCGAGCAGGTCGCCCTGGTCAACGAGCAGCTCGGCCTGGACCAGCCGCTGTGGGACCGGTACGTGTCCTTCTGGGGCAACCTGTTGCAGGGGGACCTGGGCACCTCGTTCTTCACCAACCAGCCGGTGCTGCACGAGATCGCCCTGTTCCTGCCCAACACCATCGAGCTGGTGGTGCTGGCGCTGCTCGTCGCGGTGAGCCTGGGCCTGGTCATCGGCGTCCTCGGCGCCTACTTCGCCCGCCGCTGGCCGGACCGGGTGATGACCGGCCTGACGTCGGGGCTGCAGTCCGTGCCGGACTTCTTCCTGGCCCTGGTGGGCATCTACGTCTTCTTCTTCCTGCTCGGCTGGGCCCCGGCGCCCATCGGCAGGCTGCCCATCGAGGCGGGCGGGCAGCAGACCCCGTTCCTGATCTTCGGCAGCCTGTTCAGCGGCGACTGGACCACCCTGGGCCAGGCGCTGTCGCACGCGGCGCTGCCGGTGATGTCACTGGGCCTGGTGTACTCGTCGTACTTCGCCAAGACCGCCCGCGGCAGCATGGGCACGGCGCTGACCACACCGCAGGTGGAGTTCGCCCGGGCCTGTGGCCTGCGCGAGCGCACCGTGGTGCGCTACGCGTTCCTGGCGTCGCGGACCACGGTCATCACCTACATCGCGATCCTGTTCGGCTCGCTGCTCGGCGGCGCGGCCATCGTGGAGCGGGTCTTCAACTGGCGCGGCATGGGCCAGTGGGCGCTGGACGGGGTGCTCAAGGTCGACGTGCCGATCATCCAGGGCTTCGTGGTCACCGCGGGCCTGATGACCCTGACCCTGTTCCTCGTGCTGGACCTGGTGGTCCTGGCCCTCGACCCGCGGGTGAGCTATGAGTGAGACGACCAAGGCCCCGGCCCGCCCGTCGGTCGCGCACTCGGTGTGGCGCGCGGTGCGCGGCAACCCGGGCATCGCCATCGGCGGCGGGATGCTGCTGGCCATGCTGCTCGCGGCGTTCTTCGCGCCGCTGCCCTACGACCCGATCACCCCGGACCCGACCAGCGTCCAGCAGGCGCCGTCCGGCGCGCACGTCTTCGGCACCGACGCCAACGGGTTCGACGTGTTCTCCCGGGTCGTCGCGGCCGGTCGCAGCGACCTGGTGCTGGCGCTGCTGGGCACGCTCGTCTCACTCGTCGTCGGCCTGCTGATCGGGCTGCCGCTGAGCACCAAGAGCCGCTACAGCGAGGGGTTCATGCGGGCCCTGGACGCCTTCCAGTCCTTCCCGCTGATCGTGCTGTCGGTGACCATCGTGTCGCTGACCGGCAACGCCATCCAGAACATCGTCTACGCCATCGTCATCATCAACGGACCCCGGTTCATCCGGCTCATCCGCGGCGAGGCGCTGGCCATCCGCGACGGCCGGTTCATCGAGGCCGCCGTCGCCACCGGGGCCCGGCCGCGGCGGATCGTGTTCCGCCACATCATGCCCAACGTGGTCGACGTCTGCCTGGTGCAGTGCTCGCTCACCGCGGCCAACGCCGTGATCGTCATCGCGGCGCTGAACTTCCTCGGCATCGGCGTCTCACCGCCGGACCCGACCTGGGGCTCGATGGTCCAGGTCGGCGCCCAGGGCATCTCGACCGGCCAGTGGTGGGTCGCGATCTGGCCGGGGGTGGCGATCTTCGTCGCCATCGCCAGCCTGAACGTGCTCGCCAACGGCATCCAGCGACGGATGGAGGGGAGCTGACGTGCTGACCGTGTCCGGACTCACCACCGAGTTCCGCACCAGGAAGGGCCCGGTCCGGGCGATCGACGACATCGGCTTCGAGGTGCCCACCGGCGTGGCCGTCGGCGTGGTCGGCGAGACCGGCTCCGGCAAGTCGGTGACCATCCGATCGGTGCTGGGCCTGCTGCCCGCCTACGGCCGGGTGATCGGCGGCCGGGCCGAGTTCGAGGGCCAGGACCTGGTGACCGCGAGCCGCAAGCGGCTGCGCCACGTGCGCGGCAACCGGATCGGCTTCGTCGCGCAGAACCCGTTCGGCGCGCTGAACCCGGTGCTGCGCATCGAGAAGCAGTTCGCCAACGTCGTCCGCGCGCACCGCAAGATGAGCACCTCGGCCGTGCGCGAACTGGCGCTGCGGCGGTTGGAGTCGGTGCAGGTGCCCAGCCCCGAGCGGGTGCTGCGCGGCTACGCCCACGAGCTCTCCGGCGGCATGGCGCAGCGCGTGGTCATCGCACTGGCCATGCTGCACGACCCGCCGCTGGTCATCGCCGACGAGCCGACCACCGCGCTGGACGTGACCGTGCAGCGCCAGATCCTCGACCTCATCGCCGCCCAGGTGGCGGGCGGCGACCGGTCGCTGCTGCTGGTCACCCACGACCTCGGGGTGGTCGCGCAGTACTGCGCCCACGTCGTGGTGATGCGCTCCGGCCAGGTCGTCGAACAGGGGCCGGTGGCCGAGGTGTTCACCGACCCGCGGCACGCCTACACCCGCCAGTTGCTCGCGGCGGTGCCCCCCGCGCCGTGGTCGGCCGCGGCCAAGGCGGAGACGACGGCGGAGGCGGCCCGATGAGCGTCCTCGAGCTGTCCGACGTCCGGCACGTGTTCCGCCGCGGCGGCAAGGAGGTCTTCGCGGTCAACGGCGTCTCGCTGACCGTCGAGCAGGGCGAGACGGTCGCGGTCATCGGCGAGAGCGGGTCGGGCAAGTCGACCCTGGGCCGCATCGCCCTGGGCCTGATCACCCCGACCGGCGGCGAGGCCCGCTTCGACGGCGCCGCCCTGTCCGCGCTGAGCAAGGCGGACATGCGGGCCGCCCGGGCCCGCCTGCAGGTGGTGTTCCAGGAGCCCTACGAGTCGCTGAACCCGCGGATCAAGGTCGGCGACATCGTGGCCGAGCCCCTGATCATCCACCAGCCCGGGCTGAGCCGGGCGCAGCGCCGGGACCGGGTCGTGGCGATGCTGGAGCGGGTCGGGCTGTCCGCCGAGCACGCCGACCGGCTGCCCCGCCACCTCAGCGGCGGGCAGCAGCAGCGCATCGGCATCGCCAGGGCGATCATCACCGGGCCGCGGCTGGTCGTGCTGGACGAGCCGACGTCGTCGCTGGACGTGTCGGTCCGCGCCCGCGTGCTGGACCTGCTGCGCGACCTGCAACGCGAAGAGGGCATGTCCTACCTGTTCATCTCGCACGACCTGGCGACCGTCGGCACGATCAGCGACCGGGTCGCGGTGATGTACCTGGGTCAGATCGTCGAGCAGGGCCCCACCGCGGAGGTGCTGGGCAACCCCAGGCACCCCTACACCAAGGCGCTGCTCTCGGCGACGCTGAGCGCCGTCGTCGGCGAGCGCCAAGAGCACATCCCACTGCGCGGCGAGATCCCCAACCCCACCAGGGAACCGCGGGTGTGCGTCCTGAGCGGGCGCTGCCCGATCGAGGTCGCGGAGTGCTCGACCGGGCCCATCGCGGCGCGGCTGGTCGCCGACCGGCACGAGGTCGCCTGCCTGCGCGCCGAGCGCAGCGACGAGCTGCTGCCGACCGGGGAGCCCGGGTGAGCGCCGGGTACCTGGACGCCCCGTGGGGCCAGGTCCACTACCACCACGCGCCCGGCGCGCCGGTCACCGAGCAACTGCGCGACGGCCGACCGCTGCTGGTGCTGCTGCACCAGAGCCCGCTCTCGGGCCGCCGCTACCGGCGGGCACTGGCCGGGCTGGCCGGGTTCTGCGTCCCGGTGGCCGTCGACACCCCCGGCTACGGCAACTCCGGCCCGCCGGGCGGGCAGTGGTCGGCCGCCGACTACGGGGCGGTGGCCTGGCTGGTCGCCGACGCGTTCGGCGCCGAGCGGCCGTGGCTGTTCGGCCGGGCCACCGGCGCGGTGTTCGCCCTCGCCGCCGCGGCCGGGCAGCCGGGCCGGGCGGCGGGCGTGGTGCTGCACGGCCTGCCGGTCTACACCGAGGCGGAGAAGGCCGACCGCCTCGCCGGGTTCGCCCCGCCGTACGCCCCCGACGACGACGGCGCGCACCTGGCCTGGATCTGGGCCCGGGTGCGCGGGGAGTACCCGTGGGCGGACCCGGCGCTGAGCACCGACCTGGTGGCCGACTACCTGGCCGCCGGACCCGACTTCGCCGCCTCCTACCGGGCCGTCTGGCGGCACGACCTGGCGGCTGCCGCCGAGCGGGCCGGGCCGGTGGACCTGCTGCTGGCGGGCGCCGCCGACCGGATCGGGCACATGCACGCCCGCGCCGTGGCCGCCGTGGCCCACACCCGGGCGGCGGTGCTGGCCGGGGCCACCGACTTCGTCGCCGAGCAGGACCCGGCCGCCTTCTGCGGCGCGCTCGCCGACACCATCGACCGAACGGGGGAAACGGCATGACCGCCACACCGGGCGACGGCCCGCTGACCGGACTGCGGGTGATCGACGCCTCCACCATCCTGGCCGGGCCGCTGTGCTGCCAGCTCCTGGGCGACTACGGGGCCGAGGTCATCAAGGTCGAGCACCCGCAGCGCGGCGACGGGATGCGCGGGCACGGCCCGGCCAAGGACGGCGAACCGCTGTGGTGGAAGGAGATCTCCCGCAACAAGCGCACCGTGGCCGCCTCCCTGTCCACACCGGACGGCGCGGAGCTGCTGCTGCGCCTGGCCGAGCGCTCCGACGTGCTGGTGGAGAACTTCCGCCCGGGGACCCTGGAGCGCTGGGGCCTGGGCCCCGACGTGCTGCTGGCGCGCAACCCCCGGCTGGTCGTGGTCCGGGTGACCGGCTTCGGCCAGACCGGGCCCTACGCCGCCCGCGCGGGCTTCGGCACCCTGGCCGAGGCGATGAGCGGGTTCGCCCACCTCACCGGCCCGGCCGACGCCCCGCCGTCGCTGCCCGCCTTCGGCCTGGCCGACACCGTGTGCGGCATCGCCGCCACCGCCGCCACCATGATGGCCCTGCACGAGCGCGACCGCTCCGGGGCGGGCCAGGTCGTCGACATGAACCTGCTGACCCCGCTGCTGACCGCCGTCGGCCCCGGCCCCACGGTCTACGACCAGCTCGGCGTGGTGGGCACCCGGCACGGCAACCGGTCGGTCAACAACGCCCCCCGCAACACCTACCGCACCGCGGACGGCAAGTGGGTCGCGGTCTCCACCAGCGCCCAGAGCATCGCCGAGCGGGTCATGCGCCTCGTCGGGCACCCCGAGGTGATCGACGAGCCGTGGTTCGCCACCGGCGGCCAGCGCGCCGAACACGCCGACCTGCTCGACGCGCACGTCGGCGGCTGGATCGCCCAGCGCACCCGGGCGGAGGTGCTGGCCGCCTTCGACGCGGCGGGCGCCGCCGTGGCCCCGGTCTACGACGCCGCCGACATCGTCGCCGACGAACACGTGAGGAAGACAGAGATGCTGACCACCGCGCCGGACGCCAAGCTGGGCGACGTCCTGATGCACAACATCATGTGGGGGATGTCCCGGACCCCCGGGCGCATCCGGCACGTCGGCCGCGACCTGGGCGCCGACACCGACGCCGTGCTCGGTGAGCTCGGCTACCGCCCCGAGGACATCGACGCCATGCGCGCCCGCGGAGCGGTCGCGTGACCCCCCGCGTCGAGACCCGCGGGACGGCCTGGCTGTCGGCCGTGCTCAGCGGCGACCCGACGGTCTTCGACCTCGGGCGCTCGCTCTACCGCGGCATGCCGCAGTCGCCGAACCACCCGCCCTACTGGCACACCCTGCCGCGCAGGCACGGCGACGCCGTCCGCGCCGACGGCGGGTCCGCCGCCGCCGACCACATCTCGCTGGGCACCCACGTCGGCACGCACATCGACGCGTTCTCCCACGTCTCCCACGACGGCAAGCTGCTCGGCGGGGTCGACGCGCAGGACGCCCAGCGCGGCGGGGCGATGCGCGAACTGGGCGCGGAGACCATCGAGCCGATGTTCCGCCGGGGCGTGCTGCTCGACGTGCCCGCGGCGCTGGGGCTCGACTCCTGCGACCCCGGCTACGAGATCACCCCGGCCGACCTGGAGCGCTGCGAGCAGCACCACGGCGTCCGGCTGGGCGCCGGGGAGGTGGCGCTGATCCGCAGCGGCTGGGGCGCCCGGTTCGACTCGCCGGACCCGCGCGAGTTCATCGGCCACGACTCCGGGGTCCCGGGCGTGGGCGAGGCCGGGGCGCGCTGGCTCGCCGACCGCGGCGCGCACGCGGTGGGCGCGGACACGATCGCGTTCGAGTGCCTGCCGCCCGGCCGGGGCCACAGCCTGCTGCCCGCGCACCGGGTGCTGCTGGTCGAGCGCGGCGTGCACATCATCGAGACGATGGACCTGGAGGCGCTGGCCGCGGCGGGGGAGCACGAGTTCCTCTTCGTCCTCGCCCCCCTCAAGCTCGTCGGCGCCACCGGCTCCCCGGTTCGGCCGCTGGCCGTGGTCGCGGGGGGTCTGCGATGACCGCCGTGGAGACGACGCTGTCGCACGCGTTGGCCGCGTTCGCCGCGCGCACCGCGCGGCGCCCGCTGCCACCGGAGGTCGCCGACAGCGTCCGCGACCGGGTGCTCGACGTCCTGGGCCTGTGCGTCGGGGCGCTGCCGCTGGACACCAGCGCCGCCGCCCTCGCCTACGTGCGCGAGCAGGCCGGGGCCGGGCAGGCGCACGTCGTCGGACAACCCGACCGGGTGCCCGCGGCCCTGGCCGCGCTGGCCAACGGCGTCCTGGCCCACTCGCTGGACTACGACGACACGCACCTGCCCTCGGTGCTGCACCCCAGCGCGTCGGTGGTGCCCGCCGCGCTCGCCGCGGCCGAGGCCGCGGGCTCCGACGGGACCGCCCTGCTGGCCGCGATCGCCACCGGGCTGGAGGTGTGCGTCCGGCTCGGGATGGCGGGCTACGACAGCGACGCCAAGACCTCGCTGTTCTTCGAGCACGGCCAGCACGCGACCTCCATCTGCGGGGCCGTGGGCAGCGCCGTGGCCGCCGCGATGCTGCTCGGCCTCGACGAGGCGGGCATCGGGCACGCGCTGGGCATCTCGGTGTCGATGGCCTCCGGGGTCATCGAGGCCAACCGCACCGGCGGGACGGTCAAGCGGCTGCACTGCGGCTGGGCCGCGCACGCCGGGGTCTCGGCCGCGCAGCTGGCCGCCCACGGGTTCACCGGGCCGCCCGCCGCGCTGGAGGGCCGGTTCGGGTTCTTCCAGGCCCACCTGCACGGCCGGTTCGACCCGGCGGCGATCACCGACGGCCTGGGGGAGCGGTGGGAGGTGCCGGGCATCTTCTTCAAGCCCTACCCGGCCAACCACTTCACCCACACCATTGTCGACGCCGCCGCCGACCTGCGGGCCCAGGGCGTCACACCCGAGGCGGTGGCGTCGTTGCGGGTCGGGGTCCCGGCGTCGGTGGTGCGCACCGTCGGCGAGCCGATCGAGCGCAAGCGGCTGCCCACCACGTCGTACGAGGCGCAGTTCAGCGGCCCGTACGCCGCCGTGGTCGGCCTGCTCGGCGGCGGCGGCCTCGGCGCCGCCCTGTCCGACTACGCGCCGGACCTGCTCACCGAGCCGGGGCGCACCGCCCTGATGGCCAAGACGACGGTGGTCGCCGACGACGAGTGCACCGAGATCTTCCCGCACCAGTTCCCGTGCGTGCTGCGGGCGCGCACGGTGGACGGTCGCGAGTGGACGACCAAGGCGCTGGTCAACCGGGGCGGGCCGGACAACCCGCTGACGCGGGAGGAACTGCGGACCAAGTTCCGCGAGAACGTGACGGGCCTGCTGGCCCCGCGGGCGGCCGAGGCCGTCGAGGCGGCGGTGGCGGGACTCGGCGGGGCAGCGACACCGGGCGAGCTGATGGCGCTGGTCCGGACCGATCGGGGGAACAGCCGTGGATAGCGAGGGAGTGGACATGTACGACCTGGTTCTGCGCGACGTCGACCTGGTCCGGCCGGGTGTCGAGGCGGTGGAGCGCACCGACATCGCCGTGCGCGCAGGCAAGATCGCCGCGATCGGCCCGGACCTCGGCCCGGCGGCCGAGGTCGTCGACGGCGGCGGGCGGCTGGCGTTCCCCGGCGTCGTCGACGCCCACCAGCACTGGGGCATCTACAACGAGCTGGGCGCCGACACCGAGTCCGAGAGCCGGGCGTGCGCCCAGGGCGGGGTCACCACCGCGCTCAACTACATGCGCACCGGCCAGTACTACCTGAACAAGGGCGGGGAGTACGCCGCCTTCTTCCCCGAGGTGCTCGCCGCCGCGAACGGCCGCGCCTACGTCGACTACGGGTTCCACCTCGCGCCGATGATGAGCAGGCACATCGCCGAGATCCCCGACCTGGTCAGCGAGCACGGGGTGCCCTCGTTCAAGGTGTTCATGTTCTACGGCGCGCACGGCCTGCACGGCCGCTCCGCCGACCAGAGCTCGTTCCTGATGATCCCCGAGGGGGAGCGCTACGACTACGCGCACTTCGAGTTCGTCATGCGCGGCATCCAGGCCGCCCGGGAGCGGTTCCCCGAGCTGGCCGACGAGATCTCGCTGTCGCTGCACTGCGAGACCGCCGAGATCATGACCGCCTACACCCGCCTGGTGGAGGAGGAGGGCACGCTCACCGGCCTGGAGGCGTACTCGGCCTCGCGCCCGGCGCACTCGGAGGGCCTGGCGATCTCGGTCGCCTCCTACCTGGCGCACGAGACCGGCCTGGTCAACATCAACCTGCTGCACCTGTCCTCGCGCAAGGCCGTGGACGCGGCACTGCGCATGGCCGAGGCGTTCCCGCACATCAACTTCCGCCGCGAGGTCACCATCGGCCACCTGCTGGCCGACTTCCGCACCGCCCACGGCATCGGCGGCAAGGTCAACCCCCCGCTCCGCGACCGCGACGACGTCGAGGCGCTGTGGGAGCACGTCGCCGCGGGCGACATCGACTGGGTGGTCAGCGACCACGCCTGCTGCCGCGACGAGACCAAGTTCGGCGCCGACCGCGACGACGTGTTCGTCGCCAAGTCCGGCTTCGGTGGCACCGAGTACCTGCTCGCGGGCCTGCTCACCGAGGCCACCCGCCGCGGCCTGCCCCCGCACCGGGTCGCCGAACTCCTCTCGGCCAACCCGGCCTGCCGCTACGGCCTGCGCGCCAAGGGCGACATCGCGGTCGGCAAGGACGCCGACATCGCCCTGGTCGACCCCACCCACTCCTGGACGGTCCGCGCCGAGGACTCCGAGTCCACCCAGGAGTACACCCCGTTCGAGGGCTTCGAGCTGACCGCCAAGGTCACCGACACCTTCCTGCGCGGCCACCACGTCCTGGACAACGGCAAGATCACCGGCGACCCGACGGGGACCTACCTGCGCCGTCCCACATCCTGACACCCACCTGCCCTGGGCCACGCGGTCGTCGACCGGGACCGGTGTCCTCCAGCAGGGCACCCGGGTGGCGTAGGCCGTCGGCGGTCAGGAGCTGATGTCCACCAGGACCTTGCCGACGACGCCGGCCTCCACCGCCCGGTGGGCGTCGTCGGTGCGGGCGAGGGGGAAGCGGACCAGGGGCAGGCCGTGTTCCCCGCCGACCGGGAGGGCGCCGTCGCGGACCGCGGCGGCGACGTCCTCGGCGCCCGCGGCGAGCGCTCGCGCGCCGACGGTGTAGAGGACCAGGAACTGGTAGCGGGTGTTCAGCATCATGTTCTGGCGGACGTCCAGGCCGACCGGCTTGTCGCCGTCGTTGGCGTAGGTCGAGATCGTCCCCCCGGTGCGCAGGACGGCCAGGTCGAGGTCCAGGTTCGCGCCGAGCGCGACCTCGGCGACGATGTCGACGCCGTCCGGGGCGAGGGCGCGGATCTGCCCGGCGGGGTCGTCCCCGCGGTAGTTGACGACGTGGTGGGCGCCCGCCGCGGTCGCCAGCCGGGCCTTCTCGGGGCCGCTGACGGTGCTGACCACCGTGGCGCCCGCCCACCGGGCGAGCTGGATGACCGCGTGGCCCACCGCCCCGGCCCCGCCCGCGGCGAGCACCACCTTGCCCTCGAGCGCGCCGGGGCGCAGGCGGGTCGGCCCGTCCTCGGCGACGGTGAGGGCGCGGTGCGCGGTGATGGCCGGGACACCGAGTGCGGCGCCGAGGTCGAAGCCCGCGCCGTCCGGCAGCGGCACGGCCAGGTCGGCGGGGACCACGGTGAACTCGGCGGCGGTGCCGAACGGACGGCCGACGGTGGTCATGAACAGCCACACGCGCTGGCCGACCCGGCCCTGGTCGACCCCCGCGCCGACGGCGTCGACCACCCCCGCGCCGTCGAGGTGCGGGGTGAGCTCCGGGAACGCCATGGGGTTGGTGGCGCCGGAGCGGGTCTTCCAGTCGGTCGGGTTGACCCCCGACACCGCGACCCGGACCCGGACCTCGCCCGGGCCGGGCGCGGGGAGGTCGCGGTCGACCAGTTCCAAGACCTCGGGGCCGCCGTTGTCGCGGTAGACGATCGCCTTCATGACCTGTCCTTCTCGATCGGGTGCTCTTCTCGGGTGGAACAAGGGCGGGCCTGCGTTTATTCATCCGGTTCGGCGATCCTGCCGGGCTGGCGGTGGTGCTGGGGCGCGCCGGTGTGAATCATCGAGGCAGGTTGGCCCTGTGTCCCCATCGGCGAGAGGTGTGATCTGCTTGACGGCGGAAACCGAGATCCCGGCGCTGCCCACGGCGCGGCCGAGCGGGTGCCCCTTCGACCCGCCCGAGTCCTACACCCGGCTGCGGGAGGAGGACCCGGTGGCGAAGGTCCGCTGCCCGGCGGGCATGGACGCCTGGCTGGTCACCCGGCACGGCGATGTGCGGGCGGTGCTCGCCGACCGGTCGATGAGCTCGCGTGGCGGCGCCTCGGCGCACGTCAACGCGGGCGGCAGGCTCGACGGTGAGCCCGTCCCCGGGTCGATCATCCAGCTCGACGGCGAGGCGCACGCCCGGCTGCGGCGGATGGTGGTCGCGGAGTTCACCGTGCGGCGGGTCGAGGCCATGCGCGCCTACATCCAGCGGCTCGTCGACGACCACATCGACGCCATGCTGGCCGCGGACGGGCCGGTCGACCTGGTGGAGGACTTCGCGCTGCCGATCCCGTCGCTGGTGATCTGCGAGCTCCTGGGCATCCCGTACGACGACCGCCGCCAGTTCCAGGCCCAGAGCACGGTCCTGGTCAGCACCGACAAGACGTTCGAGGAGAGCCAGCACGCCCTCGGCGGGCTGGCCGGCTACCTCGGGACCCTGTTCGAGGGCAAGCTGCGCGACCCCCAGGACGACCTGATCAGCAGGCTCATCGCCAGGGGCGAGGCCGCGGGCGACCCGCTGACCATGCCCGAGCTGGTCGTCCTCGGTCTGAGCCTGCTCGTCGCGGGCCACGAGACGACGGCCAACATGATCGCGTTGAGCACCCTGGCCCTGCTGGACCATCCGGACCAGCGCGACACCGTCCTCGCCGAGCCGGAGACCGCCGTCGAGGAGCTGCTCCGCTACCTGTCCGTGGTCCAGTTCGGCGTCCTGCGCTACGCCACCGAGGACGTCCGTGTCGGCGACCAGGCCGTCAAGGCGGGGGAGTGGCTCGTCGCCGCCCTCGGCTCGGCCAACCGCGACGAGGCCCAGTTCGCCGCCGCCGACGCGCTCGACTTCCACCGCGAGTCCCCGCGCAAGCACATCGCCTTCGGCTTCGGCGCGCACCAGTGCGTCGGCCAGCAGTTGGCGCGGGTGGAGTTGCAGGAGGCGCTGACGCGCCTGTTCCGCCGCATCCCCGACCTGCGCCTGGCGGTTCCCCGCGACTCGCTGCGCTACAAGGACAACACGCTGGTGTACGGGGTTCACGAACTGCCGATCACCTGGGGCTGACCGAACCGCGCGCCGACAGGCCCGTGCGGGCGCCTCGTGCCGGTCGGCGGAGGTCCGCCGGGAGAACCCGGCTCGATCATCAGCGGTCCCCGCCGTGTGGGTTCGGCCGGGTCGGAACGCGGGGGGCCGCGGGCGGCGGCCCCCCGCTGGTCCGGATCGCGTGGGCGGCTCAGAAGCCCATGCGGCAACCGGACACGACGATCTCCTGGCTGAGCAGCGTCACCACGCGCACCGCGTACTGCGCGCGTTGCCCGTTTGGCCCGGTGACGGTCTGGTTCAGGTGCACCGTCGCCACCCCCGGGATGCCGATGGTGACGGGTCCGGTGCCGATCGGCGTGCCGTTCAGCGTGCCCACCCGCGACGAGCTGGACAGCCCGGACTCGGTGGCCACGCAGGAGGTCTCGATGTCGGACAGCGTGATCGCGCCACCGAGCAGGCTGGCGCTGGACACCTCCGCCCCGGCGTCGGTGTGGCCGGTCTGCGCGTCCAGGAAGCAGTCCGCGTGCAGGGCCTGCACCGAGGCGAGGCCGAACACGTTCAGCGACGCGGTGGTCTTGTCCGAGGAGGGCGGGCAGGTGGCGTGCGGCGTCTTGGCCAGGTTGATCAGCCCCGAGGCGCTGATCGACCACGCCTCGGCCCGCACGTGGGACACGATCTTCACCACGGCGGTGGCGGACGCGCCGTCGTCATCGGTGATCGTCACCAGCACGTTGTGCGCGCCGACGCCGGTGTAGGCGTGCGACGCGGTGCACGTGCCCGCACCCGGGCCCTGCGCCACGGTCCCGGCCACCACCGGCGTGCCGTCGGCGAAGTCGACGGTGCAGGTGTGGGTGTCGTTCCCGGCGACGTCGGTGAACGGCGCGGTGACGCCGACGGACTGACCGCGCGGCACCAGCGTGCCGCCCGCGGGCGCGGAGACGCTCACCTGGGGGGCCACATTGGACAGTGTCAGCGTGGTCGTGGCGGCCACGTCGGGGTGCAGGCCGTCGTTCGCGCTCAGGCGCAGGGTCCACACGCCGTCGTCATCACAGGTGACGGTGGTGTCCACCGAGTTCGGCGCGGAGAAGGCGCACGTCGCGCCCGCGTCCACACCGGACTGCGGCACGGCGCTCCACTGCGTGCTCAGGCTCGGCCCGTCGGGGTCGACGACCGTGCCCGCCAAGGTCACCGGGGTGCCCTCCTGGCCAGCGTACGGTCCACCCACGACGACCTCGGGCGGGCTGTTGACCACCACGGTGGTGCAGTCGGTGACGGTGCCCGCGCCACCGCCGTCCGTGCCGCGCGCGGTGACGCACAACTGGTGCGTGCCGGGCGCCAGGGCGGCGGTGTCGACGGTGTAGTCGACCGTCGCCGGGCCGGTCCCGGGCAGGGCCGGGGTGACGTTGGTGATCACGGTGGGCGCCCCGCCGTCCACGCTCAGGGTCAGGTCGGTCAGCGTCGAGTCGATGATGCCGGGGACCACGTCCGGCAGGGTGGCCGGGTCGGGCACCGAGGTGCAGGTGCCGCCGGTCAGGTCGGCGATGGCCTGCAGGCTCGAGTTGTACGAGCCGCCGTTGCACGCCGAACCGGGTCCCACGGCGAAGGTGTGGTAGTCGACGTTGGCGGGCACCGCGCCCGCGACCCCTGTCACGTCGCCGGAGGCGAAGCCGTCGGACAGGAACAGCACCACCTTGCGGCCCTGCGACTGGGCGTCGGTGACCGTTGTCGCCGCCTGCACGGCCGGTACGAAGTTGGTGCCGCTGCCGAACGACCTCGGGGTGAACTGCTGCACCCCGCCGATCACCGCGGAGTCCACCGCCTCCACGACGTCGCGGGTTCCGTTGCCGTTCTCGTCGGCCTCGGGGGTGGTCAACAACTGGTCACCGCCTGCCGGGCGCACGTCCACGGTGGCGGCGCCGGAGCCGAACACCACCGCCCCGACGCCACCCACCACCGTGTTGGCCGCCGCGGCGACCGCGTTCAGGTTGGCCACGGCGGTCTTCTCGCAGGTGAGGACCGTTCCGGCCGCGCACCCGCTCGCGGTGCTGCCGGAGACGTCCACGACGTAGGTGAGCGCGGTGTCCTTGACCGCCACCCCCGTGCCGATCGCCGCGGTGCCGGTGACGGTCACCGGTCCCTGCGGCACCACCGTGCCCGCCACCGGACTCGCGACGTCCACCGAGATGCTCGTGCCGCCGGGCAGGTTCGCGTCCACGGCGATCGCCTGCGCGCCACTGGTGACCACGGCGACGACCGCCACCGCCGCCACCGCGGCCATGCGTCTGGATATCACACTTCCACGCCCCTTCGCTGGTATGTGCTCGCGGAGGGGGAATCGGAACTGCGGGGTCCGGGTTACTGCGCTGTTCGAGTGAGTGTCTTTGCGTTGCGGGACAACGCTCGAACGGCCCTGTGCGGCTGCTCTTTACGGGTCGTGGCGAGGGGGGTGGGCCGACGCGCGGTGGGTGTGACCCGGTGCAGGTGCCCCGATGGTCGGCAGTGCCTCGGCGGGGTCGCGCGGGCGCGGGTGAGGCTGGTCAGACGCGGGTGTCGTCGAAGTAGGTCCGACGGGCGATGATCACCGCGCCGTACTCGCCGCGCGCGTGGACGGCGGTGTCGAAGAAGTCGCTGAACCTCAACTCCACAGTGGAACCATCACGCAGCGCGCCGCTGAACTGGCCCTCGACCGCCGCCTGGGCGCCCAGCCGGAACACCGAGAGCGTGTGGTGCCTGCCGTGGTCGACCACCCGGACGGACCGGTAGAAGGCCCGCAGATCGGTCAGACCGGTGATCGTCGGGTAGCCGGGGCGCTTGTAGCTGATGTCGTCGTGGAAGAGGTCGAACAGGGTCGGGTCGCCGGAGTCGACTCGGTCGTAGTACGAGCGGACCAGGGCTGAGATGGCGTCGATGCCGGTCTCCCTTCCCACCTGTGTCGTCGTCGCCGAGCTGCTGACCCGGTGCTGAGTCGGGCGACCATAGCGGGCGCACCCCCCAGGGGGCTAGTGCCGATCGGGTGTCGCGGACAAAACCGCTACCGTCGACAGTGGACCCTGAAAGGGGGTTGTCCGGCGACGTGGCGGCGCTTAGGGTCCTCCGTGACCACAAGACCGGATCGGTCACGTGTCCTGGGGGCTGGCGGTTGGGCGACACCGGGGCCGACTACGAGGAGCGCGCCGAGCGGATCTTGGACGCGGCCGCCCAGCTCATCCCGCGGTGGGGCTACCGGCGGGTGACAATGCTGGATGTCGCCCAAGCCGCCGGTGTGGGCGAGGGCACGTTGTACCTGCACTGGCGCACCAGGGAGTCGCTGTTCGTCGCGGTGTTGCTGCGCGAGTCCATCGCCATGGTCGACACGCTGCTGAGCCGGGTGCGGCAGGACGCCGAGTTCGTGCGCCTGCACCGGATGCGGCAGGTGTTCTTCGAGGTGGTGCTGGACCGTCCGTTGCTGCGCGCGGTGTACAGCGGCGACGGCGAGCTGCTGGGCGGCCTCGCCCGGCAGGCGGGCACCACGGAGCAGGTCGGGCAGCGCGCTTTCCTGTGCTACTACTCGGCCCAGTTGCGCGAGCACGGCCCGCTGCGCACCGACACCGGGCTCGACGACCAGGTGTACGCGGTGACCTGCGTGATGACCGGGTTCAACCGCGCCTGCCCGGTCGCCGCCGCCGACGTGCCCGCCTCGGACGCCCGGCGCGCCCGGGTGCTGGCCGACACGCTGCGGGCGGCGTTCGAGCCCACCCGGCGACCGGCCGGGCGGGTGCCGCGGCTGCTCGCCCCCCGGGTGGTCGCCGCCCTGGAGCGACTGCGGGACTCCCACGCCCAGCACCGGTTCGGCGACCGCCGACCGGGGCGGGCGACCTCCCCGAACCCCCGAGGCACGACCTGACACGACCGCGGGCACGGCCCGCCGAGAGGAAGACATGACCACCCTGCGCAACGGCCCCATCCCCACGGAGCCCGCCGAGATGATCGACCTGTGGACCCGGCTGGCCCGCCACCGGGCCGACGAGCCGGTCGTGTTCAACGAGAGCATCCAGGCGTGGGAGGCGTTCCGCCACGGGGACGTGACCCGCATCCTGTCCGACCCGGCGACGTTCTCCAGCGACATGTCCGCCCTGGTGCCCAGCGACCCGGACATCGACAAGATCGCCAAGGGCAACCTGATCAGCATCGATCCACCCGTGCACCGCCAGATGCGCGGGCTGGTGAGCAAGGCCTTCACCCCGAAGTTCGTCGCCGAGTTGGCGCCGCGGATCACCGAGGTGACCGCGGAGCTGCTCGACGGTTTAGCCGGGCGCGACCGCTTCGACCTCGTCAGCGAGCTGAGCTACCCGCTGCCGGTCATCGTGATCTCGGAGATGATCGGGATTCCCAGCTCCGACCGGGAGACCTTCCAGCGCTGGGCCGACGTCCTGCTCAACAACGAGCCCCCGGCCGACGAACCGCTGCTCGACGCGCTCGGGGACCAGGTGAACGCCATCGCGCCCACCGTCCGGGAGATGGGCGCCTACATGCTCGAGCACGTCAAGCGGCGCCGCGAGCACCCCACCGAGGACCTGGTCACCGCGCTGGTGAACACGCAGGTCGACGGCCGCTGGCTCGACGACGACGAGATCGTGTGGTTCACCGCGCTGCTGCTGCTGGCGGGCCACATCACCACCACCGCCCTGCTCGGCAACACCCTGCTGTGCCTGGACGCGGCCCCGCGGGTGGTCGAGGAGCTGCGGGCGGACCGCGAACTGGTGCCGGGGATGCTGGAGGAGGTGCTGCGGATGCGCCCGCCGTTCACCAAGCTGGCCCGGCTGACCACCCGCGACGTCGAGCTGAGCGGCACCACGATCCCCGCCGGGCAGATCGTGTTCGCCTGGCTGGCCTCGGCCAACCGGGACGAGTCGGTCTTCGCGCACCCGGAGGTCTTCGACCCCCGGCGCGAGTCGAGCAAGCAGGCGGGCTTCGGGCACGGCATCCACTTCTGCCTCGGCGCCCCGCTGGCCCGGCTGGAGGCCAAGATCGCGGTGAACATGCTGTTGGACCGCTACAGCGACATCCGGGTGGCTCCCGAGGACGGGATCGACTTCTTCGACGTGCACGCGCTGCTCGGCGCCAAGTCGGTGTCCGTGCGGGTGCGACCGAGCTGATCCGTCCCACTCCCAGTGGCCCGGCAGACACCCGTCTGCCGGGCCACTTGCGCTGAACTGTGCCCTGCATCACCACCCGATCGGTTAGAGTTAGCCTCGAGTTGGGTAGTCCAGGTTCAAACGCCCCTCGGGGTGGCGCGGTGGCGGCGGGGCCGTCACCGGTGTGGTCGGCTTCGGGAACCGGCCTGACTGGCTTCGTGTGGTTCGGCGGAGGGATGTTCACCTGCTGGTGCTTTAGGGTCGTGCGCGCGATCGGGGGCGACGCGCCAATCATCACTGAACGGTCTGCGGCTGCGTGGTCGCGGGCTGCGGGTTTTTCGCACGGTCGGGTGTGACGTGCGCTATTAATTCGTGGTCTGCTCCCGCGTGCGGCGATCGAGATATTCGCACTCGGCTCTCTGG
Organism: Actinokineospora pegani; assembly: GCF_009745975.1. Lineage (GTDB taxonomy): Bacteria > Actinomycetota > Actinomycetes > Mycobacteriales > Pseudonocardiaceae > Actinokineospora > Actinokineospora pegani. The sequence goes on from NZ_WHOL01000107.1 coordinate 131,733, forward strand.
CGGGCGTCGCGCGGCCTATTGCGGAATTTATCTGCTGGCGTGCGCCGGGTGGCGGATACCTGACAAATCGCGGACGAACGCGCGAAGTGTTCACGTCTTGGATGTGAATGAGATTTCGTAGTTGTGCGCGCGGAAGTGTGTTCGCGATGGGCGGGCCCGTCATGGGTGGGTTGATCGGCGCGGGTGAAAAGAACCACGTCATGCCGAGGTTCGGCGCAGGATTGCCCGAGAAGGGCTCGACCTGGTGAATGGATGGCGGGCAGGTGGACCGCGGTCGGAGGGGCTGGCGTCCTCTGTGGCGCGGGGAGTGTGTTCAAGGTCGCCGAAAGTGAATTGTATTCGACGTTTGGTGTGTTCTGTGCGGTAGCGTGTGAAAAGTCGACAGCGGTTGTTGGCTATTCAGAACAAGAGATGGGGCCGGCCGCTGGGAAACGTTCCCCCGATCGGCGGTAGCTATTTTTAGCGTCGGTCAGCATGATGGGCTGATCGCCCGGGTGCGTCGAGTGGAAGGGGACGTGCTTATGTATTTCGAACCCACGGAGTGGCGACCCCTCGACCGATCAGCTCCGCACATCACGCTCAGACAGATTTGACATGTCGATTGACCCACGCAAGCTCTCCGCGACCCTCGCCCGCCTGGCCGAGGAGCACCGCGTCCCCGGCGCCGCCCTCACCGTGCGGTGGCAGGGGGAGACGACGGGCGCGGTGACCGGGCGCGACCGGCAGGACGGCGGTCGCGCGGTGACCGCCGCGACCAGGTTCCCGATCGCCTCCATCACCAAGGCCTTCACCGCGACCCTGGTCATGGTCCTCGTCGCGGACGGCGACCTCGACCTCGACGAGCCGATCGGCGCGCACGTCCCGCAGTTGCGGGAACACCCGGTCGCCGCCGCGACGTTGCGCCAGCTCCTCAGCCACACCGGCGGCCTGGCCGCCGCGGGCGCCGCGGAGTCCGCGTCCACCACCTCGGCCCTGCGCCACCTGGTGGAGCACGCGCGCTCGACGGACCTGGTCCTCCCGCCGGGAACGGGCTTCTCCTACTCCAACGCGGGTTACGTCCTCGCGGGCCACATCGCCTGCGACGTGACGGGCATGTCCTGGTGGGAGGCCGTGGAGAGCGTTCTGCTGGCCCCCCTGGGCATCCGCCCGGCGTTCGTCGTCGGACCGGGCGCCACCGAGGACGACCTCGCCACCGGCCACGTCGTCAGCGGCGTGGACGGCCGGATCCGCCCGGTGCGCCAGACGCTGGGCGCCGCGGAGGCCGCCGCGGGCGCGCTCGCGCTCAGCGCCGACGACCTGGTGTCCTTCGCCCGGCTGCACACCGACGCCGCGGCCGCGGACCCCGACCTCGACGGGCTCCTGCCCGCCGCCTCCGCCCGGCTCATGCGCGAGCCCGTCCCGGCGGCCGAGCCCCACGGGCTGGCGGCGGGCTGGGGCCTGGGGCTGGCGTCGTTCACCGGCGACGGCCAGTCGTGGTGGGGCCACGACGGCACCGGCGACGGGACCTCGGCGCACCTGCGGGTCCAGCCCGAACAGGACGCGGCGGTGGCCCTGGTCACCAACGCGGGCACCGGCGCCGCGCTCTGGCGCGCGCTGGTCGACGAACTGCGCGCGGTCGGCGTCCCCCTCGCCGACCAACCGGCGCCGGACGAGGGACCGCCGCACCCACCGCCCGCGGAGTGCCTGGGCCGCTACCTCAACGGCGCCACCGAGTACCTGGTCGGCGCGGACGGGGACCAGTTCAGCCTGGCGGTCGACGGGGTCGCGGTGGCGGTCCTGCGGGTGCGGCCCGACCTCGGGTTCACCATGCGCGACACCGTGTCCTCCGGTCCGCCGCACGAGGGGCGGTTCCTGCGCGACCCGGTCACCGGCCGCGTGGACCGCTTGCAGGTCACCGGCCGCCTGGCGCGTCGCGGGACTCCCGCCGCGACGTCGGCGCACCCGCACTGACCTTGCCCACACCCCCGGCCCGACCGCGCTGCGGCGGGCTCCCCGAGCACGGCCGCAGACGGCACCTCTCGCACAAAGGAGCGGCGATGGACGACGCGCGCACGTATTCGACCACCATGCTGGCGGTCGGCACCGCGTCCCCCGGCACCCTGGCCGACCTGGTCGAGGCGCAGACCCAGCGCACCCCCGACGCCGCGGCGGTGGTCCACGACGGCGGGCTGCTGAGCTACGCCGAGCTCGACGAGCGGGCCAACCGGCTGGCCAGGGTGCTGCTGCGCCGCGGGGCGGGCCCGGAGCGGGTCGTCGCCCTGGCGCTGCCGCGCTCGGTCGACATCATCGTGGCCGAGCTGGCGGTGGCGAAGTCCGGCGCCGCGTTCCTGCCGGTGGACCCGACGTACCCGGTCGACCGGATCGCGTTCATGCTCGCCGACGCGAACCCGGTGCTGGTGCTGACCCGCTCCGACATCGACGCCGTGGCCGCCGCGGTCCCCGCCGACGTGGCCGCGGTGCTGCTGGACGCCCCGGACGTCGCCGCCGAGCTCGACCAGGTGCCCGGGACGCCGGTCGAGGCCGCCGAGCTGCCCGCCACCCGCCACACCGACCAGCCCGCGTACGTCATCTACACCTCCGGCTCGACCGGCAAGCCCAAGGGCGTGGTGGTTACCCACCGCGGTCTGGCGGCCTTCTCCGCCGCCGAGGTGGAGCACTTCCGCGTCGTCGAGGGCGACCGGGTGCTGGAGTTCGCCTCCCCCAGCTTCGACGCGTCGGTGCTCGAGCTGTGCATGTCGCTGCCCGCGGGCGCGGCCCTGGTGGTGCCGCCGCCCGGTCCGCTGCTCGGCGACGCGCTGGCCGAGGTCATGGCCGACCGCCGGATCAGCCACACCCTCATCCCGCCGGTGGCGCTGGCGACGATGCCGGTCGTGCCGCTGCCCGACCTGCGCACGCTGGTGGTCGGCGGCGAGGCGTGCACCGCGGACCTGGTGTCGCGCTGGGCGCCGGGCAGGCGCCTGATCAACGCCTACGGCCCGACCGAGTCCACCGTGGTCGCCACCTGGAGCGAGCCGCTGGAGCCCGGTCAGGGGACGCCCATCGGCCGCCCGATCCGCGGCACCACCGTCCACCTGCTCGACGACAAGCTGGCGCCGGTGCCGGTCGGGGAGCCCGGCGAGCTGTACGTGGCCGGGCCCAGCCTGGCCCGCGGCTACCTGGGCCGGTCCGCGCTGAGCGCGCAGCGGTTCGTGGCCAACCCGCACGGCGCCCCGGGCGAGCGGATGTACCGCACCGGCGACATCGCCCGCTGGGCCGCGGACGGCCAGTTGGAGTTCGTCGGCCGGGCCGACCACCAGGTCAAGATCCGCGGTTTCCGGATCGAGCCGGGCGAGATCGAGGCCGTGCTGGCCGACCGGCCCGAGGTCGGCGGCGTCGTCGTCCTGGCCCGCGAGGACCAGCCGGGCGTCAAGCGCCTGGTCGCCTACCTGACCCCGGTGGCCGACGTGGCGTCGGTCGACGTGGCGCGCCTGCGGACCGCCGTCGCCGAGGTGCTGCCGGACTACATGGTCCCCGCCGCGTTCGTCGTGCTCGAACGCTTCCCGTTAACACCCAACGGCAAGCTGGACAGAGCGGCGCTGCCGTCCCCGGCCACGGGCGTCCGGCGGGTCGTCGGCGCGCAGGCGCGCACCGAGCTGGAGCAGACCATCGCGGGCGTCTGGGCGGAGGTGCTCGGCGTCGACGCGGTCGGCGCGCACGAGGACTTCCTCGCCGTGGGCGGCGACTCCGTCCTGGCCTTCCGGGTGCTCTCGCGGCTGCGCACCGCCCTGGGCGTGGAGCTCTCGGCCCGCGCGGTGTTCGACACCAGGACCGTCGCCGGGCTCGCCGAGCTGGTCCTGGACCGGGAACCGGGCCGCTCGTGCGACCCGGTCCCCACCGTCGCGCGCGACGAGCCCCTGCCGCTGTCGCTGTCGCAGCGCCGGTTGTGGTTCGTCGACCAGTTCGACCCCGGCGGCACCGAGAACAACACCGGGATCGGCCTGCGGCTCACCGGCGGGCTGGACACCGCCGCGCTGCGGCGGGCCCTGGCCGCGCTGGTCGTCCGGCACGAGTCCCTGCGCACCACGTTCGAGGCCGTGGACGGGCACGGCACCCAGGTGGTGCACCCGACGGGCGAGCTGCCGTTGCGCGAACTCGACCTGTCCGCGGTCGCAGCCGACGAGCGCCCGGCCGCGCTGGACGCGGTGCTGGCCGAGCACGGCGCGCAGCCGTTCGACCTGCGGCTGGGCCCGTTGGCGCGGGTGCTGCTGGTCCGGCTCGACACCGCCGAGCACGTGCTCGTGCTGCACCAGCACCACATCATCACCGACGGCTGGTCCGTGCGGATCCTGGTCGACGACCTGCTGCGGCACTACGGCGAGTACCGGTCGGGCGGCGAGCCCGAGCTCGTCGCCCTCTCGGTCGGCTACCCGGAGTTCGCCGCCTGGCAGCGCGCGCGGCTGGCGGGCGGGGCCCTCGACGAGGACCTGGCCTACTGGCGCGAGCAGCTCGCCGGGCTGGTCCCGCTGGACCTGCCCACCGACCACCCGCGCCCCCCGGTGCGCACGGCCGCGGGCGCGGTCCGCCGCCGGGCGCTGCCCGCCGACCTGGTCCAGCGGTTGACCGAGGTCGCCAGGGAGCACGACGCGACCCTGTTCGCCAACCTGGTCGCCGCGGTGCAGCTACTGCTCACCCGGCACACCGGGCAGCGCGACATCGCCCTGGGCGCGGCCACCTCCGGTCGCGGCCGGGCCGAGTGGGAGCAGGTCGTCGGGTTCTTCGTCAACACCGTCGTGCTGCGCTCCACAGTGGACGAGGAGCGGCCCTTCGCCGAGCACCTCGCCGACGTGCGGGAGACCGTGCTGTCCGCGTTCGCGCACGACGAGCTGCCCTTCGACCGCGTCGTGGAGCTGCTGCAGCCCGGGCGCGACGCGGCGGCCAGCCCGCTGGTGCAGGCCCTGGTGGTGCTGCAGGAGGACTGGGCGGGCAGCCGGACCGCGGCGGGGCTGCGCGTCGAGGAGCACGACCTGCCCCGCCCGTCGGCGCGCTTCGACCTGGTCGTGGAGTTCTGGCCCAAGGACGGCGCGCTGAACCTGGTCGTCGAGTACAACACCGACCTGTTCGACGCGGCCACCGTGGACCACATCGCCGCGCGGCTGCACGTGCTGCTGGAAGCGGTCGCCGCGGCGCCGCGGCGGCGGATGGCCGAACTCGGGGTGATGCCCGATGACGAGCGCGCCCTGGTCCTCGGCCCGTGGAGCGGGACGTCCGCGCGGCCGGACGAGTCCGGAGTGGACGTCTCGGTGCCCGCGGTGTTCGCGCGGGTCGCGGCCGCGACCCCGGACGAGGTCGCGGTGGTGGCGGGCCCGGTCTCGCTGACCTACCGCGAACTCGACGAGCGGTCCGACCGGCTGGCGCACCGGCTGGTCGCGGCGGGCGTGCGCCCGGAGGACCGGGTGGGCCTGCTGGCCGAGCGGTCCGCGCACTACCTGGTCGTGGTGCTCGCCGTGCTCAAGGCGGGCGCCGCCTACCTGCCGCTGGACCTGCGCGCCCCGCGCTCGCGGCTGCGCAGGCTGCTCGACGAGGCGGGCGTGCGGCTGGTGATCCGCGACGCCGGGCTGGCCGACCTCGCCGCCGACCTGCACGACGGCGCAACCCTGGATTCGGCCGACCTCGGCGCGGACGCGCCGGTCGGCGCCCCGGCCCCCCGGCCGCTGCCCCGGCAGCTGGCCTGCGTGCTCTACACCTCCGGGTCGACCGGCACCCCCAAGGGCGTGGCGGTGACCCACCAGGACATCGTCCGGCGGGTGGCCGACGCCAACTTCGCGGGCGGCGGCCACGCGCGGGTGCTGCTGCACTCGCCGCTGGCGTTCGACGCCTCCACCTACGAGATGTGGGTGGCGCTGCTGCGCGGCGGCCGGGTCGTGGTCGCCCCGCCGGTCGACCTCACCGCCGACGTGCTGCGCCGGATGGTGGCCGAGCACGGGGTGACCGGCATGTGGCTGACGGCCGGTCTGTTCCGGATGATCGCCAGGGAGGACCCGGACAGCCTCGCCGGGATGCGCGAGGTGTGGACCGGCGGCGACGTCGTGCCCGGCGCGGCGGTCCGCCGCGTGCTGGCCGCCTGCCCCGGCCTGGTCGTGTCCGACGGCTACGGGCCGACCGAGGCGACGACGTTCACCACCCTGCACCCGATGCCGTCGGTCGAGGCGGTCGAGGACGTGCCGCCGATCGGCCGCCCGTTCGCGGGCATGCGGGTCTTCGTGCTCGACGCGGGCCTGCGGCCGGTGCCCGCCGGGGTGACCGGCGAGCTGCACATCGTGGGCGACGGGGTGGCCCGCGGCTACCTCGGCCGCCCGGGCGCCACCGCCGAGCGGTTCGTGGCGTGCCCGTTCGAGCCGGGCGCCCGCATGTACCGCACCGGCGACATCGTGCGCTGGCGCCACGACGGCGTGCTCTGCTTCATCGGCCGGACCGACGACCAGGTCAAGATCCGCGGCTTCCGGGTCGAGGTGGGCGAGGTCGAGGAGGTCGTGACCCGCCACCCCGGTGTCGCCGAGGCCGTGGTGACCGCGCACCGCCCGCCCAGCGGCTCGTCTGGCTCGGCGCGGCTGGTCTGCCACCTGGTGGGCGAGCCGGAGGTCGGCGCGCCGACGTCGGCGGAGCTGGTGGCGTTCCTGTCCGACGAGCTGCCCGACTACCTGATCCCGTCGTCGTTCGAGGTGCTCGACGCGCTCCCGCTGAGCCAGAACGGGAAGGTGGACCGCCGCGCGCTGCCCGCGCCCCGGGCCGGCGGCCCCGCCGACCGCGCCCACGTCGCGCCGCGCACCCCGGCCGAGGCGGCGCTGACCGGCCTGTGGGCCAAGGTGCTCGGGCTCGACGCGGTCGGGGTCACCGACAACTTCTTCGAGCTCGGCGGCGACTCGATCATGAGCATCCAGGTGGTGGCCGAGGCCCGCAGGCTCGGCATGGACCTGACCTCGAAGGACATCTTCCTGCACCAGACCGTCGCCGCCCTGGCGCCGGTGATCGGGTCCACGACCACCTCGGCCGAGCAGGGCCTGGTCGTCGGCGCGGCCCCGCTCACCCCGATCCAGCACTGGTTCTTCGAGCGGCACCCGGCGGGCACGGCGCGGTTCAGCCAGCACCTGGACGTGGAGCTGACCGCCGGGGTGGACGAGGCGGCGCTGCGCGCGGCGCTGGCCGCGGTCCTCGCCCAGCACGACGCGCTGCGCACCCGGTTCGACCGGGTGGACGGCCGGTGGCGGCAGCACAACGCCCGGTCCGAGGCGGGACAGGTCTTCACCCGGCTCGAGGTGGCCGACGAGGCCGACACCGCCGCGGCGCGGGAGCGGCTGCTGGCCGAGCTGGACCCGGTGGCCGGTCCGCTGCTGCGGGTGGCGCTGTTCGACCGGGGCGCGGACCGGGCGCCGCTGCTGTTCCTCGCCGTGCACCACCTGGTGGTGGACGCGGTGTCGTGGCGGATCCTGCTCGCCGACCTGGACACCGGCTACCGGCAGGCGGCGGCGGGGCGGCCGGTCGACCTGGGGGAGAAGAGCACGTCGTTCCAGGCGTGGGCCCGCCGCCTCACCGAGCACGTCGCCGACGGCGGCTTCGACCACGAGACCGACCACTGGACCGCGGTGTCCCCGGCGGGGGTGGCGGACCTGCCCACCGACGGCGCGGGCGCCAACACGGTCGCCTCCACCCGCTCGGTCACCGTCCGGCTGGACCGGGACGAGACCAGGGCGCTGCTGAACCGGGTCCCCTCGGTGTACCGCACCCACGTCAACGAGGTCCTGCTGGCCGCGCTCGGCCAGGTGCTCGCCGACTGGACCCGGGCGCCCCGGGTCCTGGTCGACCTGGAGGGCCACGGCCGGGAGGACCTGTTCGACGACGTCGACCTCTCCCGCACGGTCGGCTGGTTCACCACCCTGTTCCCGGTGGCGCTGGACCTGTCCGGCAGCCGGGAGCCCGGCGCGCTGCTCAAGTCGGTCAAGGAGCAGGTGCGCGCGGTGCCCGGCCGCGGCGTCGGCCACGGCGCGCTGCGCTACCTCGGCGACCGGGCCACCGGCGCCGCGCAGGCGCAGGTCTCGTTCAACTACCTGGGCCAGTACGCCGCCGCGGGCCCGGTCGACGGGCTCTACAGCGCCCCCGCGGGCCCCTTGGGCCTCGACGAGGACCCCACCGCGACCAGGGCGCACAAGCTGGAGGTCGTCGGCCGCGCCGACCGGTCGGGACTGGAGTTCACCTGGTTCCACTCCGCGGCGCTGCACGACACCGAGACGGTGCGCGCGCTGGCCGAGGGCATGCTCACCCGGCTGCGCGAGCTGGTCGCGCACTGCGCCGACCCGGGCGCGGGCGGCTGCACGCCGTCGGACTTCCCGCTGGCCCGCTTGGACCAGGCCGCCGTCGACCGGATCGTCGGCACCGGCCGGGAGGTCGAGGACGTCTACCCGCTGACCCCGATGCAGAGCGGCATGCTGTTCCACAGCCTCGCCCAGGAGGGCGAGGGCCTCTACCTGGAGCAGGTCACCTGCACGCTGGCCGGGGTGGGCGACCCCGGGCTGCTCGCCGAGGCGTGGCAGCGGGTCGTCGACCGCACCCCCGTGCTGCGCACCGCCGTGGCCTGGGAGGGCCTGGCGGAACCGGTGCAGGTGGTGCACCGCGCGGTGCGGGTGCCGGTGGCGCACGAGGACTGGACGGCGCGCCCGGAGCCGTGGCGCGAGCAGCGGTTGGCCGAGCTGCTGGCCCAGGACCGCGGCGACGAGCTGGACTTCACCAGGCCCCCACTGGTGCGGCTGCGGCTCGCCCGGCTCTCCGCCGACGAGGTGCGGGTCGTGTGGACCTTCCACCACCTGCTGCTCGACGGGTGGAGCGTGTTCCGGGTGCTCACCGACGTCTTCGCCGAGCACGCCCGGCTCACCGGCCACCCGGGGGCCGGGGACCCCGTGCCCAGGCGGCCGTTCCGCGACTACGTGGCCTGGCTGGACCGCCAGGACCGCGACGCCGCGCGGCAGCACTGGCACGGCCTGCTGTCCGGGCTGACCGAGCCCACCCCGCTGCCGGTCGACCGGCCCGCCGCGACCACCCACGGCCAGCGCTCGACCGAGCGGCTGACCGTCCAGCTCTCCGAGCGCACCACCGAGCGGGTCGCCGAGCTGGGCCGGGCCAACCGGTTGACCGCCAACGCCGTCGTGCAGGGCGCGTGGGCGCTGCTGCTCGCCGATTGCGGCGGCCAGCGGGAGGTGTGCTTCGGCAGCACGATCTCCGGGCGGCCCGACGAGCTGCCCGGGGTGGACGAGATCATCGGCATCTGCATCAACACGATGCCGGTGCTCGTCGACGCCGACCCGAACGCCCGGCTGGTGCCGTGGCTGCAACGCCTGCAACTGGCGCAGGTCGAGTCCCGGCGGTTCGGCTACCTGCCGCTGAGCGGGCTGCGCGCGCTCAGCGGGGTCACCGGGCGGGCCAACCTGTTCGACAGCCTGGTCGTGTTCGAGAACTACCCGATCGACGAGCAGGCCGCGGCCGAGCACGGGCTGCGGCTGGGCGACATGCGCGCGGTCGAGACCACCAACTACCCGATGAGCGTGATCGTCTACCCGGGCCCCCGGCTGACCTTCGCCTTCACCTACGACCCCGCCGTGTTCGACGCGGCCACCGTCGAGGAGCTGGGCGCGCGCCTGGGCGCGGTGCTCGACGCCGTCGTGACCGACCCGTACCAGTCGCTGCGGACCCTGCTCGGCTCGCTCGGCGAGCCGATGCGGCGCACCGGGGCCGTCTCCGGCGCCCTCGCGGCGCCCGCCGCCGAACCGGGGCCGGCGGTGGCGCACCAAGAGCCGCGGACCATCACCGAGACCCTGATCGCCGAGATCTGGGGCGAGGTTCTCGGGGTGAACCAGGTCGGCGTCGACGACGAGTTCTTCGCCCTCGGCGGCGACTCGATCCTGAGCCTGCACGTCACCACCATGGTCCGGGAGACCTTCGACATCGACATCTCGCTGCGCGAGGTGATCGGCTGCCACACCGTCGCGGCGCTGGCCCGCGCGGTCGAGGAATCCGTCCTGTCCGAACTCGAGTCCGCGGCCGCGGGCGACGAGCGCGACTGACCCAGGAAGACGACACCGTGACCACGCCCGACCCGGGGGACCGCATCGCGGCCCTGCCCGCCGCCCTGCAGGAACGCCTGCGCCGCAAGCTCAGCGGGAAGGCCCGCCGCACCACCGGGCAGATCACCCCGGCGCCGCGCGACCGCGCGCTGCCGCAGTCCTCGGCGCAGCAGCGGCTGTGGTTCCTCGACCAGTTCACCCCCGGGTCGACCGAGTACACCAGCGCGCTCGCGCTGCGGTTGCGGGGCGCGCTCGACGTGGCCGCGCTGCGGGTCGCGCTGACCTGCCTGGTCGAGCGGCACGAGGTCCTGCGCACCACCTTCGCCGCCGAGGACGGGCGCGGTGTGCAGGTCGTGCACCCGCCCACCGAGCCGGCGGTGTCGGAACTGGACCTCACCGGCGACCCCGGCGGGCTCGACGACGCGCTGCGCGCGGAGCTGGACCGGCCGTTCGACCTGCGCACCGGTCCGCTGTTCCGGGTCGTCCTGGTCCGCGTCGCCGCCGAGGAGCACGTGCTGCTGCTCTGCGCGCACCACACCGTGGTCGACGGCTGGACCATGGGCGTGCTCACCGACGAACTCGGCGTGTTCTACGCCGCCGCCCGCACCGCGCCGGACACCGCCCGCGCGGCGCTGCCCGCCCCGGAGTTGCAGTACGCCGACTTCGCCGTCTGGCAGCACGCCCGGCTCACCGACACCGCCGTGGCCGGGCACCTGGACTTCTGGGGCCGGGCGCTGGCGGGCCTGCGCCCGCTCGACCTGCCCACCGACCGGCCCCGGCCCGCCGTGCGCGGCAGCGCGGGGGCCACCCGCGAGCGCGTGCTGCCCGCCGAGGTCGCCGCGGGCGTGCGCGCGCTGTGCGTCGGGCAGCGGGTCACGCTGTTCACCGCGCTGGTCGCCGCCTGCCAGGCGCTGCTGGCCCGCTACACCCGCCAGGACGACATCGCCGTGGGCACCGTCACCTCCGGGCGCGGGCAGCCCGAGCTGGCCCGGCTCGCCGGGCTGTTCGTCAACACCGTGGTCCTGCGCTCCACAGTGGACTCCCAACGGTCGTTCCGGGACCTGCTCGGCGCGGTGCACTCGACGGTCCTCGACGCCTTCTCCCACGACGAGGTCCCCTTCGAGCGCCTGATGGAGCACCTGCGGGTGCCCCGCGACGTCAGCCGGACCCCGCTGTTCGACGTGATGGTCGTGCTGCAGAACGCGGGCTCGGGCGTCCCCGCCCTGCCCGGCCTGGCGACCGAGGCGGTCGACCTGGCGCAGCGGAACGCGAACTTCGACCTGAGCATCGAGTTCGAGGAGCACGGCGACGAGCTGCGGGCGCGCTTCAACCACAGCACCGACCTGTTCGACCCGGAGACCGTGGACGACCTGGCCGCCCGGCTGGAGCTGCTGCTGGCCGCCGTGGTCGCCGATCCCGACCGGCCGCTGCGCGACATCGCGCTGCTCACCGACACCGAGCGGGCCGCCCTGCCCGCGGCGGCCAAGCGGGCTGAGTCGTCGGAGTCGTCGGAGAGCACGTTGCCGGAGCTGTTCGCCGCCCAGGCGGCGCGCAGGCCCGACGCGCCCGCGGTCGTGCTGGACGGGCAGGTCACCACCTACGCCCAGCTCGACGAGCGCGCCAACCGGCTGGCGCACCTGCTGGTCGAGCGCGGCGTCGGCGCGGAGCGGCTGGTCGCGCTGGCGCTGCCGCGGTCGGTCGAGCTGGTCGTCGCCGTGCTCGCGGTGCTCAAGGCCGGTGGCGCGTACCTGCCCATCGACCCGGAGTACCCGGCCGAGCGGATCGCCTACCTGCTCGACGACGCCGAGCCCGCGCTCATGCTCCGCACCGGGGCCCCGCTGTCCGGTGTGGACTCCGCGGTCCCGGTGGTGCGGCTCGACGACCCGGATACCGCCGCCGCCCTGGACCGCGCCACGACCACCGCCCCGAGCCCGGTCGGGCCGGACGCGGCGGCCTACGCCATCTACACCTCCGGCTCCACCGGCAAGCCCAAGGGCGTGGTGGTGCCGCACCGCAACGTCGTGCGCCTGCTGTCGGCCACCGACCACTGGTTCGGCTTCGACGAGACCGACGTGTGGACGCTGTTCCACTCCTACGCCTTCGACTTCTCGGTGTGGGAGCTGTGGGGCCCGCTGCTCAACGGCGGCACCCTGGTCGTGGTGCCGCACGCGGTCACCCGGTCCCCGGCCGACTTCCTGCGGCTGCTCGCCGAGCAGCGGGTCACCGTCCTCAACCAGACGCCCTCGGCGTTCTACCAGCTCGCCGCGGCCGACCGCGACCAGCCCGGCGCGGACCTCGCGCTGCGGGTCGTGGTGTTCGGCGGCGAGGCGCTGGACCCGGCGCGGCTGCTGGACTGGTCCACCCGGCACCCGCTCGCGCGGACCCGGCTGGTCAACATGTACGGCATCACCGAGACCACGGTGCACACCACCTTCCACGAGCTCGCCGACGCCGACCTGGCCGCCCCGGGCAGCAGCCCGATCGGCGAGCCCATCCCGGACCTGCGCCTGCACCTGCTCGACCCGCACCTGAACCCGGTCCCCCCGGGCATGGTGGGTGAGCTGTACGTGGCGGGCCCCGGTGTCGCCCGCGGCTACCTCGGCCGCCCCGGGCTGAGTGCCCAGCGGTTCGTGGCCGACCCGTTCGGCCCGCCCGGGGCGCGGATGTACCGCAGCGGCGACCTCGCCCGCCGGGACCACCGCGGCGGGCTGGAGTACCGGGGCCGGGCCGACGACCAGGTCAAGGTCCGCGGCTTCCGGATCGAGCTGGGCGAGGTCGAGGCCGCGCTCGTCGCCCACCCCGGGGTGTCCGGCGCGGCGGTCGTCGTGGCCGAGGGCGCGGGCGGGCACCAGCGGCTGGTCGGCTACGTGGTCGGCGCGGGGGCGCCGGAACCGGCGGAGCTGCGCGCCTGGCTGCGCCGCGGCCTGCCCGAGCACATGGTGCCCGCGGTGTTCGTCGCGCTGGACCGGCTGCCGCTGACCCCGAACGGCAAGCTCGACCGCGCGGCGCTGCCCGCGGCCGAGGCCGCCCCCACCGGCGCCGACCGGGTGCCGCCGCGCGGACCGGTCGAGACCGGGCTCGCTGAGGTGTGGCGCGACGTGCTCGGCGTCGAGGCGGTCGGCGCGACCGACAACTTCTTCGAGCTGGGCGGCGACTCCATCCTGAGCATCCAGGTGGTGTCCCGGGCCCGGCGCGCGGGCCTGCGGTTCACCACCCGGCAGATGTTCCTGCACCAGACCATCGCCGAGCTGGCCGCCGTGGTCGACACCGCCGCCACCGCGCCCGCGGCGGCCGAGCAGGTGAGCGGCCCGGCCCCGCTGACCCCGATCCAGCGCTGGTTCTTCGACGACATCGGCAGCCGCGACCACTACGCGATGTCGGTCATGCAGACCCTGCGCGGCGAGATCGACACCGCCGCGCTCTCGGGCGCGCTCGACGCGCTCCTCGACCACCACGAGTCCCTCCGGCTGCGCTTCTCCGAGGTGGACGGGCAGTGGTCGCAGGACGTCGTGGCCGTCCCCCACGGCACCGCCCTGTCCGTTGTGGACCTCTCGGTGGTCCCGCGGGCGGACCGCGCGGCGGCGGTCGAGCGGCACGCGTTGGCCGCGCAGTCCGGAATGGACCCGAAGACCGGGCCGCTGCTGCGGGCGGTCCTGTTCACCGGCGACACCGGGCCCGCGCGGCTGCTGGTGGCCGCGCACCACCTCGTCGTGGACGGCGTCTCCTGGCGCATCCTGCTCGCCGACCTCGAGACCGCCTACGGGCAGCTCACCGCCGGGACCCCCGTGCGGCTCCCACCCACGACCACCGCCTACCGGGCCTGGGCCCGCCTGCTGAGCGAGCACGTCGCGTCCGGTGGGTTCGCCGGGGAGGCCGACTACTGGGCGACCACGCTCGACGGTGTGCCCACCGACCTCCCGATCGACCGCGAAGGCGACAACACGGTGGGTTCCACCCGTGTGGTGACCGCGCGGCTCGACCGGGCGACCACCGACGCCCTGCTGCGCCAGGCCCCGCCGGTCTACCGGACCCGGATCGACGACCTGCTGCTCAGCGCGCTGGGCCGGGTGCTGGCCGACTGGACCGGCCGCGACTCGGTGCTGATCGGGATGGAGGGCCACGGCCGCGAGGACCTGACCGCCGCCGACGACGCGACCGGGTCCGATGTGGACCTGTCCGGCACGGTCGGCTGGTTCACCGCCAAGTACCCGCTCGTGCTGCGCGTGCCGACCGGGCGCGACCGCTGGGCGGAGACCATCAAGTCGGTCAAGGAGCAGATCCGGGCGGTGCCCGGCAAGGGCTTGGGCTACGAGGCGCTGCGCTACCTCGGCGCCGGGGCAGCGGCGCTCGCCGCGGACCCGGTGCCGCAGGTGTGGTTCAACTACCACGGCCAGTGGGACACGGGCTCGCCCGACTCGGGCCTCTACGGCGCCCGGTGCGCCCCGGTCGGCAGCGACCACGCGCCCGGGGACACCCGCTCGCACCTGCTCGACGTCACCGGCATGGTCGAGGACGGCGAGCTGGAGCTGAGCTGGCTCTACTCCGCCGAGGTCCACGACGAGCACACCGTGCGCGACCTCGCCGACGCGCTGGTCGCCGCGCTGCGCGAGCTGGTGGCGCACTGCGCCGAGCCGGCCTCCGGCGGCGCCACCCCCTCGGACTTCCCGCTCGCCCGGCTGACGCAGGCCCAGGTCGACCTGATCGCCGCCGACGGCCGCGACGTCGAGGACGTCTACCCGGCCACCCCGATGCAGGCCGGGATGCTGTTCCACAGCCTGGTCGACGCCGCCCAGGACGTCCCCGCCGCGGGCGCCTACTCCGACCAGGCGCGGCTGCGGCTGGCCGGGGTGAGCGACCCGGCGCTGCTGGCCGAGGCCTGGCAGCGGGTCGTGGACCGCACTCCCGCCCTGCGCACCTGCCTGGCCTGGCACGGGGTGGACGACCCGGTCCAGGTCGTGCGCAGGCGCGTGGCCCTGCCGGTCACCCACCACGACTGGCGCGCGCGCCCCGACACCGAGCACGACCTGGCCGAGCTGCTGCTGGCCGACCGCGCGGCGGGCTTCGACCTCGCCACCGCGCCGCTGACCCGGGTGTCGATCGTGCGGCTCACCGATGACGAGGCCGTGCTGGCGTGGTCGTTCCACCACGTGCTGCTCGACGGCTGGAGCGTCGCGCAGGTCTTCGCCGAGGTCGCCGAGTGCTACACCGCCCTGCTGCGCGACCGCGCGCCGGACCTGCCCACCCGCAGGCCGTTCCGCGAGTACGTCCGCTGGCTGGGCGCCCTCCCGCCCGAGCAGGCGGAGGAGCACTGGGGTTCGGTGCTGGCGGGCTTCGACAGGCCGACCCCGCTGCCCTACGACCGCGCGCCGGGACCCGCGCACCGCGGGGAGTCCTCCGCCGCCGTGCGGGTCGTGGTGGACCCCGAGCGGTCGGCCCGGCTGCACGCGGCGGCCCGGGGCAACGGCCTGACGGTCAGCACCCTGGTCCAGGGCGCGTGGGCGCTGCTGCTCGCCCGGCACAGCGGCGAGCGCGACGTCGTGTTCGGCACCACCGTCTCCGGCAGGCCCGCCGAGCTGGCAGGCGTGGAATCGATGATCGGCATGTTCGTCAACTCGGTGCCGACCCGGGCCAGGGTCGACGACGCCGAGCCCGTGCTGGCCTGGCTGCGCGCGGTGCAGGCCGAGCAGACCGAGTCGCGCGCCCACGAGACGATCTCGCTGGCCCGGCTGCGGTCGTTCACCGACCTGCCCGCCGGGGAGAACCTGTTCGACAGCATGGTGGTGTTCGAGAACTACCCGCTCAGCGACACCGCCGAGGTCGGCGCGCTGCGGGTGCTGGAGGCGGGCGCGGTCGACACCACCACCTTCCCGCTGAGCCTCAGCGCCCACCTGCACGAGCGACTGCACCTGGCGCTGTCCTACGACCCGACGCTGTTCGACCACGACACCGTGGAACGGCTCGTCGAGCAGTTGCGGCTGCTGCTGGACGGGATCGCCGACGACCCGGGGCGCCCGGTCGGCGACCTGCCCTGGCTGTCCGCGGCGGACCGGCACACCCTGCTCGTCGAGCGCAACGACACCGCCGCCGACGTGCCCACCGCGCTGTTCACCGACGCCTTCGCCGCCCGGGCCGCCGCCAGCCCCCTGGCGACCGCGCTGGTGCACCGGGGGACCCGGCTCGGCTTCGCCGAACTCGACTTCCGGGCCAACCGGCTGGCGCACCACCTCGTCGCGCTCGGCCTGCGCCCGGAGCAGGCCGTCGCCGTGGCGCTGCCGCGTGGCGCGGACACGGTGACCGCCCTGCTCGCGGTGCTCAAGGCGGGCGGGGTCTACCTGCCCGTCGACCCGCGCCTGCCCGCCGAGCGGCTCGCCCTGATCGCCGAGGACGCCGCCCCGGCGCTCGTGATCACCACCGCGGCCGAGGCCGGGCTGCTCCCCGGTGTGGCCGAGGTGGTCGTGGACGACCCGGCCACCGCCGCCGCGGTCGCCACGCGCCCCGAGACCGCCCCGCCCGCCCCGCGCCCCGACAACGCCGCCTACGTCATCTACACCTCCGGGTCGACCGGCCGCCCGAAGGGCGTCGTGGTCGACCACCGCGGCCTGGCCAACCTCTGCCACGACCGCGTCTCGGCCATGGCCGGGAAGGGGCGGCTGCGGATGGCCATGACCTCCCCGTTCTCCTTCGACGCGTCGCTGGAGGAGGTGGTCCTGCTCGCGGGCGGCCACGAGCTGCACGTGATCGACGAGTCGATCCGCCTCGACGCCGAGGCGCTGGTCGGCCACCTCGCCGACGCCCGCATCGACCTGCTGAACCTGACGCCGTCCTACCTGCGCCAGCTCATGCCCGCCGGGCTGCTCGACGGCGCCGGGCACCGCCCCTCGGTCCTGCTCATCGGCGGCGAGGCGTGCGACGAGGTGCTGTGGCGCGAACTGGCCGCGCTGCCCGACACGGCCGCGCACAACCTCTACGGCCCCACCGAGTGCACCGTCGACGCGCTCGCCGCGCCCGTCGCCGGGGACAAGCCGGTGCTGGGCCTGCCGCTGCGCAACGTCCGGGCGCACGTGCTCGACGCCCGGCTGCGGCCGGTGCCGGTCGGTGTCACCGCGGAGCTGTACCTGGCGGGCGACCAGCTCGCCCGCGGCTACCTCGGCAGGCCGGGCCTGACCGCGGGCCGGTTCGTCGCCGACCCGTTCGGCCCGCCCGGCAGCAGGCTGTACCGCACCGGCGACCTCGCCAGGTGGAACGCCGACCTGGTCCTGGAGTACCGGGGCCGGGCCGACGAGCAGGTCAAGATCCGCGGCCACCGGGTCGAGCCGGGCGAGGTGGAGGCCGCGCTGCTGACCCACCCCGGGGTCGCCGAGGCCGCCGTGGTGGCCCACGACGCGGGCGACGGGCACCGCAGGCTCGTCGCCTACCTCGTCCCCGCGGCGCCGGGGGCCGCCCCCGGCGCCGGGGAACTGGCCGCCGCACTGCGGGCCGCGCTGCCGGACTACATGGTGCCCTCGGTGTTCGTGCCGGTGCCCGCGCTGCCGCGCAGCCGCAACGGCAAGCTCGACCGGCGGGGCCTGCCCGCCCCCGACCCCGTGGTGGCCGAGCGGCCGGGCCACCGGGCACCGCGCACCGAGACCGAGAAGGTGATCGCGCGGATCTTCGGCGAGGTCCTCGGCGTCGAGCGGGTCGGCGCCCGGGACGGGTTCTTCGACCTGGGCGGCGACTCCATCCTCAGCATCCGGGTCATCTCCCGGCTGCGCGCCGAACTCGACGTCGCCCTGTCCCCGCACGCCCTGTTCACCACCCCCGCCGTCGCCGACCTCGCCCAGGCCGTGCAGGCGCAGCGCGGCGTCGTCGAGGCCGCGCACGCGCCCATCCCGACCGCCGCGGGCGACAGCGCGCCGCTGTCGTTCGCCCAGCAACGGCTGTGGTTCCTGCAGCAGTTCGCCCCCGACAGCGTCGAGCACGTCGCCCCGGTGACCCTGCGGCTGCGCGGCGGGCTGGCCGAGGACGCGTTGCGGGACGCGCTGAGCGGACTGGTCGCCCGGCAGTCGGCACTGCGCACCACCTTCCCCGCCGTGGACGGCAAGCCCGTCCAGGTGGTGCACCCGCCCGCCCCGGTGGACCTGCCGGTGGTCGACGTCTCCGCGTCGCCCAACCGCGAGTCCGAAGTGGACCGTCTGCTCGCCGAGGACGCGCGCACCCGGTTCGACCTGGCCGAGGGGCCACTGCTGCGGGCGCGGCTGCTGCGGGTCTCGGAGCGCGAGCACGTGCTCAGCATCGTGCTGCACCACATCGTGACCGACGGCTGGTCCGCGGGCGTGATCGTCGACGAGCTGGCCGAGGGCTACCGCGCGGCACTGGCCGGCCTGCCCGCCGCGCTGCCCCCGCTGCCCGTGCGCTACCCGGACTTCGCCGCCTGGCAGCGCGAACGCCTGGCCGGGGAGGTCCTGCACGCCGACCTGGACTACTGGCGCGAACAGCTCGCCGACTCGCTCCCGCTGGACCTGCCCACCGACCGGCCCCGGCCCGCGGTGCACACCACCGAGGGCGCGCTGGTCGACTTCGAGCTGCCCGCCGAGCTGACCGACCGGCTGCGCGGACTCGGCCGGGCCGGCGGCGGCACCCTGTTCACCACCCTCGTGGCCGCCTGCCAGGTCCTGCTGGGCCGCTGGGCGGGCCAGGACGACGTCACGGTGGGCACGGTCGTGTCCGGTCGCGACCGGGCGGACCTGACCGACCTGGTCGGCTGCTTCGTCAACACCCTCGTGCTGCGCGGCCGGGTGCCCGACCGGGCACCGTTCACCGAGTTCGTGGCCGCCACGAACAAGACGGTGCTGGCCGCCCTCACCCACCAGGACGTGCCGTTCGAGCAACTGGTGGACCAGTTGGCGCCCGAGCGCGACCCCAGCCGCACGCCGCTGTTCCAGGCCGCCGTGGTGCTGCAGAACACGCCCCGCTCGCGGATCGAGCTGCCCGACCTCACCGTCGAGCAGGTGCCGCTGCCGGTGCGCACCGCCAGCTTCGACGTGCTGTTCCAGTTCGAGGAGGTCGGCGACCGGCTGCACGTGGCGCTGAACTACAACACCGACCTGTTCGACGAGGCCACCGTGCGGCGGCTCGCCGGGCACCTGCGCACCCTGCTCGACGGCGTCGCCGCCGACCCGGGGCGGCCGGTCGCCGACCTGCCGATGGTCACCGACGCCGAACTGGCCCTGCTGACCGACCGGTGGAGCGGTTCGGGCACGGCTCCCGCCTCGACCGCGTCCGGTGCGGACACGGTGGTGCGGGCGTTCGCCCGGATGTGCGAACGCGCGCCGGACGCGGTCGCCGTCACCTCCGGTGACACCTCGCTGACCTACCGGGAACTCGACGCCTGGGCCAACAAGCTCGCGCACCGGCTGCTGGCCGAGGGCGTGCGCCGCGAGGACCGGGTGGGCGTCCTGCTCGGCCGCTCCCCGGCGGTTGTGGCCACCGTCCTCGGCGTGCTCAAGGCGGGCGCGGCGTACGTGCCGCTGGACCTGCGGGCACCCGTCGAGCGGCTGCGCGAGCTGCTGACGGGGGTGGACGTCCGCGTGCTGGTCACCGACCAGGAGTGGGCGCCGACCGCGTCCGCCGCGCACGTCGGCAACCACATCGTGCTCGGTGGCGGGGTCGACGGCCAGTGGCCGGACACCGCGCCGGACCTCACCCCGCACCCCGACGACATCGCCTACGTCATGCACACCTCCGGGTCCACCGGCAGGCCCAAGGGCGTGGCGGTGAGCCACCGGGGGATCGTCGGCTTCGCCGCCGACGGCTGCTTCAGCCCCGACGGCGCGCGCCGGGTGCTCATGCACGCCACGCTGGCGTTCGACGCCTCCACCTACGAGCTGTGGGTGCCGCTGCTGCGCGGCGGGTCCGTCGTGGTCGCCCCGAGCGGCGAGCTGGACGTGGACTCCCTGCGGGCGGTCATCGCCGAGCAGCGGGTCACCGGCCTGCTGCTGACCTCCGGGCTGTTCCGCGTGGTGGCCACGGAGGCCCCGGAGATCCTGGCGGGCGTGTCCGAGGTGCTCGCGGGCGGTGACGTCGTGCCCGGCGGCGCCGTGCGCCGGGTGCTGCGCGCCTGCCCGGACATCACCGTGGTCAACGCCTACGGGCCCACCGAGGTCACCGTGATGGCCAGTTCGCACCCGATGCGCTCGGTCGAGGAGGTCTCCGACGTCGCCCCGATCGGGCGCCCGCTGGACGCGGCCGGGGTGTTCGTCCTCGACGCCCGCCTGCGCCCGGCGCCGGTCGGCGTGGCGGGGGAGCTGTATGTGGTCGGCACCGGCCTGGCCCGGGGCTACGTGGGGCAGCCGGGAGTCACCGCGCAGCGGTTCGTCGCCTGCCCGTTCGTCCCCGGCGCCCGCATGTACCGCACCGGCGACCTGGTGCGCTGGCGCGCCGACGGGCTGCTGGAGTTCGTCGGGCGCTCCGACGAGCAGGTCAAGATCCGCGGCTTCCGGGTCGAGCTGGGCGAGATCGAGACGGCCCTGCTCACGCACCCCGACATCGCCGAGGCGGTGGTCACCGCCCGCCGCCGCGACGGCCGGGTCCGGCTCGCCGCGCACCTGCTCGCGGCCCCGGACCGCGAGGTGCGGACCGACACCCTGCCCGCGTTCCTGCGCGGCACCCTGCCGGACTACATGGTCCCCGCGGCGTTCGCCGTGCTCGACCGGCTCCCGCTCAGCGCCAACGGCAAGGTGGACCGGCGCAAGCTGCCCGACCTCGACGCGGTCGAGCAGGCCGCGCCGGAGCACGTGCCGCCGCGCACCCCGGTCGAGGCCGCGCTCGTCGAGGTCTGGGCGACCGTCCTGGACAACGACCGGGTCGGGGTCACGGACAACTTCTTCGAGCTGGGCGGCGACTCGATCCTGAGCATCCAGGTCGCCGCCCGGGCTCGGGCCGCGGGCCTCGCGGTCACGTCCAAGGACATCTTCCTCAACCCCACCGTGGCCGCGCTCGCCGAGGTCACCGGGGCGCTCGGGCAGCAGACCGACGACCGGTCCGCGGTCGAGGGCGCGGTCGAGCTGACGCCGATCCAGCGGTGGTTCCTCGACCACCGCTCGGTCCCGCGGCACTTCGACCAGTCCGTGCTGGTGGAACTGGCCCCGGAGGTCGACCGGGCCGCGCTGCGGTCGGCGCTGACCGCGCTGACCACCCAGCACGACGCGCTGCGGATGCGCTTCGAGCGGGTGGACGGAGCCTGGCGCCAGCACAACGCCGCCACCGAGCCCGCCGACCTCCTCGCCACGCACGACCTGTCCGGACTGGACGGCGAGGAGCTGCGCGCGGCGATGGCGGGGGTCGCCCTGCGGATGCAGTCCGGCGTCGACCTGGCCGCCGGACCACTGCTGCGGGCGGCCCTGTTCGACCTCGGCCCGGACCGCGCCCCGCTGCTGTTCGTGGCGGTGCACCACCTGGTGGTCGACGCGGTGTCGTGGCAGACCCTGCTCGCCGACCTGGACACCGCCCACCGGCAGGCCGCCGCGGGCGAGCCGGTCGACCTCGGCCGCAAGACCACCTCGTTCCAGGCCTGGGCCGAACGCCTCGCCGAGCACACCCGCGGTGGCGGCTTCGACGACGAGTTGCCGCACTGGCGGGGCATTGGCACTGACACCGGCACCGACAGCGACACTGACACTGACACTGACACTGACACCGCCGCCCTGCCCGCCCCGGACGCCCCCGAGGACGCCACCCCCGGCGCGGCCGTCGTCGATTTCACCCTGGGCACCGAGGACACCGACGACCTGCTGCACCGGGTTCCCGCGGTCTACCGGACCAGGATCAACGAGGTGCTGCTCACCGCGCTGTCCTGGGCGGTGTCCCGGTGGACGGGGCGGCAGCGGGTCCTGCTCGACCTGGAGGGCCACGGCCGCGAGGAGCTCTTCGACGACGTCGACCTCTCCCGCACGGTCGGCTGGTTCACGACCCTGTACCCGGTGGCCCTCGAGGTGCCCGCCGACCTGGCGCCGGACTCGGTCGCCCTGGTCAAGTCGGTCCGGCGCGCGCTGCGCGCGGTCCCCGGCAACGGCATCGGCCACGGCGCCCTGCGCCACCTGGGCGACCCCGGCGCCCAGGCCGTCGGACCGAACACCCACCTGGTGTTCAACTACCTCGGCCAGTGGGACGGTCCCGCCGCGGGCGGTGCAGGCCTGTGCCGCGCCCTGCTGCCGACCTTCGGCCACGACCACGACCCGAACGACCACGGCGCGCACGAACTGGAGGTGGTCGGCGGTGTCCGCGACGGCAAACTGGGCTTCTCCTGCCACTACCGCGGCGAGCGGTACCGCGAGGACACGATCACCGCGCTGATGGCGGACTTCGCCGACGCCCTGCGCCGCATCGCCGCGACCGCCGGTGGCAGGCGGGCCGCACCGTGAGCACAGTCGTCCCGCTGCGCAAGAACCGCAACTACAGCATCCTCTGGGGCGCGCAGGCCGCCTCCGAGGTGGGGTTCAACGCGGTGACCATCGCGCTGCCGCTGCTGGTGCTCGTGGTCACCGGCTCGGCGGCGGCCTCGGGCCTGGCGGTCGGCGCCAGCGCGGCGGCGCAACTGGTCGCGGGCCTGCCCGCGGGCGCGCTGGTCGACCGCTGGGACCGCAAACGGGTCATGCTGCTGTGCGAGGCGGGCCAGGTCCTCGCCGCGGCCAGCATCGCCGCGGCCCTGTGGTTCGACGTGCTCGGCCTGGCGCACATCATCGCCGCGGCGGCGCTGATGGGCCTGTGCCGGGCCTTCTTCGAACCCGCCGAGCACGCCACCCTGCCCCGGCTCGTGCCCGCCGAACAGGTGCACAGCGCGATCGCGGGCAACGCCGCCCGCGGCTACCTTGGCCAACTGTCCGGCACCGCACTCGGCGGCGCCCTGTTCACCCTGGCCAGGGTCGTCCCGTTCGTGGTGGACATGGTCCTGCACCTGTGCTCGTTCATCGCCCTGCTGTTCCTGCGCGCGCCCACGCAGGAACGGTCCCGGGCCTCCCTGCGCAGGCTGCTGCCCGAGATCGGGCACGGGCTGCGCTGGGTGTGGGGCCAGCGCTTCATCCGGGCCACGGCCGCGTGCCTGATCGGGGTGAACTTCTTCTTCAGCGCGTTCTACATCGTCATCATCGTGCTGGCCCACCAACGCGGCCTCTCACCCGCCGAGATCGGCATCATGGCGGCCATGTTCGGCATCGGCGGCCTCCTCGGCGCCCTCGCCGCCCCCGCGCTGACCCGCCTGCTCACCCCCTACCTGTCCATCGTCGGCGTCTTCGTGGCCCTGACCCTGCTCACCCCGGTGGCCGTGTTCATCCACAACGGCTACCTGATGGGCCTGCTGCTCGCGGGCATCGCCTTCCTCGCCCCCACGGCCAACGTCACCATCAGCACCTACCAACTCCTGCTCACCCCGGACGAGATGCGCGGCCGCTTCAGCAGCGTGATGGCCGTCCTCGGCGGCGCCTCCGCGGCGGCGGGCCCCGCGGTCGGCGGCCTGCTGGCGGGCCTGGCCGGGGGCACCGAGGTCATCCTGCTGTGCACGGCCGGAATCGCCGTCCTGACCATCCTCGCCCTGCTCAGCCCAGCCCTGCGCGCCTTCCCCGACCAGAAGACCCTGTCGACCGCCCAAGACGAACCCGCCCACCACTGACAGTGCCCTCCTCATCTGGCGCGGCCTCTGGCCGGGGGTCGGCTTCGGAGGAGCGGGTGCGCCGCAGTCAGGACGGGTGGCTGGCGGTTCGGGCGGCGACGGCGCGGCGGGGTCGTGAGTTGTCCGAACTCGCGGCGTGGCTGTACCCGGAGTCGGCGCGAGCCCGGGGCGGCCATGTGCTGGCGGGGCCGGGGTGGTTGCCGGACACCCTCATCCCGCTGCACGACGTCCGGCTGGAGTTCGACGACACGCCCCTCGCGGTCCCGCCCCTGACCGCGCCACTCGACGACGTCCTGCCGCTGACCGACCGGGGCGAGAGGTACCACTCGTACAGCAGGGCCGTCCGCGACCTCGTCCGGCCCCGGCTGTTGGAGAACCGCGTCAGCTACCGACTGCTCGGCGTCCACGCCGACGGCGGTCTGGCGCTGCGGTTCGGGACCACGACCCTCTTCGAGGTCTTCGACGCCAAGGAGTGCGTCGCGCACGAGTTCAAGGCGGCCTTCCTGCGCTCGAAGGGCTCCGTGCCGCGATTGCGGGACTTGCCGATCAGGGCGGGGGTGGTCGACCCGTTCGATCCCGGCCGGTGGCTGATGTCGCCCGGTATCAGCACGTTGACGATCCGCCACGACCCCCGGGCGGGGCACCGGTTCGTCCTGCACCAGCGCGACTCCTCGGCCGTCGCGGACGGCGGGGGCATGTGCGCGGTCATGCCGTCCGGGGAGTTCCAACCCTCCACCACCGCGACCGTCGACGTGCGCAACGACTTCTCCCTCTGGCACAACATCATGCGCGAGTACTCCGAGGAGTTCCTGGGCGACCCGGAGCACGACGGCGCGGGGACGCGCGCCATCGACTACGCCCGCGACGAGCCGTTCGCCGCCTTCGGCGAGGCCCGCGCGGCAGGCGCCTTCCGCGTCTGGCACTGCGGCCTGGTCATGGACGCCCTCACCCTCGGTCCCACCCAGCGCACCGTCGCCGTCATCGACGCCCCCACCTACGACGCCCTCTTCCGCGATCTCGTCCACGCCAACGACGAAGGCCACCTCGTCGGCGAGGGCGGCCGGATCGACATGCCCTTCACCGCCGACGCCGTCGACCGCCTCCAGCCCCGCATGAGCTCCGGATCGGCGTCGCTGCTCCGCATGGCCTGGCACCACCGCCGTCTCCTGCTGGGTGACTGACACTCACAACAGGTGGTGCGCGTCGTCCTGTGGGCCGATCTCCACCAGCAGGGCGCTCCAGGCGGCGACCGGGCTCACGTTCAGCAGCACGACGCGGTCACCAGGGCCGAGTTCACCCCGGTCGAGGGCGGTGTAGAGGTTGAGGAAGACGTCGTTGGGGCCCAGGTGGCCGTAGCGGGTCAGGTTGTCGTGGCAGGACTTGGCGAGGGGGGCGCCGAGGATCTCCTCGTAGACGCGCAGTGAGGTGGCCGACAGGTTCTGGCTGATGTAACAGGCCACATCGGCGGCAAGCAGGCCGTTGCGGTGCAGGAGCCGCTCGGTGACGGCGCGCAGCCGCTTGCGCGTCTCGAGGGTCAGGTGGAACGAGTACGTCGGAAGGTCGGCGCACTCCTCACGCCACTGGGGGAAGGGGCGGTCGCGGTAGTCGACCCGGAACAGGTCGGCGTAGTCGCCGTTGGTCTCCAAGACCATGTCGCGCACGCGCAGCGGGCCCTCTCTGGTGACGACCAGGGCCCCGCCGCTGTCGCCGTTGAGGGTCACCGGGTGGCGGTAGCGGCCAGGGGTCGCCGGTTTGCTGCCGTGGGCCACCAGGACGGTGCGCAGGTCCGGGTCGGCGCGCAGCAGGCCGTCGGCGGTGAGCAGGGCCGGGGTCAGGGACGCGCAGCCGAGGCCGCCGACGGCGAAGGTGATGGCCCGGTGGGCGCCGAGGACGCTCTGCAGGCGGGTGGCCTCGGAGCTGATGAGGGTGTCCGGGGCGCGGGATTCGATGACCAGCAGGACGTCCACGTCGTCGGGTTCGCGGTCCGCCGCGGCCAGGGCGCGGCGGGCCGCGTGGGCGGCCAGGTCAGTGGTGCTCAGGGAGTCGTCGACGGCGACGCTGTCGATGCCCAGGGCGGCGCAGGTGGCGCGTTCGGCGGGGGACAGGTCGGCCAGTTCGGGCAGGTCCGCGGCGGGCACCGGGTCGGGCAGGTGCCAGCCCGCGGCCGCCAGGGCGATCACGCGTCCGCCAGGTCGGTGAAGGCGGCGCCGATCCGCTCGGCCATGCCGTCGAGTTCGGCCTGCCCGAAGTGGCTCGCGCTGGTCAGCTCCACGCACAGCCGGGACTCGCGCTCGGCGACGGCGACGATCAGCGGGAACCAGGAGGAGACCGCCTGCTTCAGGTTCACCGACAGGTCCCACCGCGTGCGGACCAGCCGCACGCCCGCGTCGAAGGCGGCGATGTCGCTGGGGGCGTGCAGCAGGATGGCCCGCGGCTCGGGCAGCGCCCGGAACCGGGCGACCGCCGCGTTGGTGGGCGACAGGTACCGCAGCAGGCCGTGGCCGACGCCGTCGTTGGGCACCGACCGGACCCGGTCGACGACCTCGGGCAGGCAGTCCCGCGCGCCCGCGCCCGGTTCGACCGGCACCACGACCGGGTGCAGGGTGGTGAACCAGCCCACCGCCGGTCCCCGGCCCGCGTGCCGGTAGGCGTTGGGCGTGGCCTCGCCCTCCACGGTGAGGTACGCGCCCGCCGTCCCGGCCCACCGGGCCAGCCCGTGCGCCACCGCGCACAGCGCGATCTCCCGCTCGGTCGCGGTGTCCGAGGCCGGGGCGGTGTCGAGGAAGTGCCGCGCCGTGCCGCCCCCGCCTGCTCCGGACAGCGGGCCGAGGTCGGCTCCCGCGCCCGCGATGGTCGTCCAGTAGTCCAGCTCGGCGGCCAGGGTGTCGGAGGTGGACATGTCGCGCAGGTGCTCCGACCACCGCCGCCACCCCGGCGGGTGCGGCTGGGGCGCGGGGGAGCGGCCCGCGACCAGGTCGGTCAGCGCGGTGTCCAGGTCGTCGACGAGCACGACGGTGGACATGTTGTCGAAGACGAAGTGGTGGACCAGCAGCAGGAGCAGGCCGCCCCGGCCGTGGCCGCGCTGGTAGTAGCGGGCGCGCACCACCGGTCCGCGCTTGAGGTCGAGGTCGGCGCGCAGGGCCCGGCAGTCGGCCGCGACCCGCTCGCGTTCGCGCTGTTCGTCCATCGGCGGCAGGACCGCGACGTCGAACGGGGTGTCGCCGGGCGGGGCGCACTCGGCGTGCACGCTGAGGCTGTTGCCGCGGAAGCGGTAGCGCAGCGGCTCGTGCCGGGCCATCAGGTGCTCGACCGCGGCGCGGGCGTGCTCGGCGGTGACGGCGGCGGAGGTCATCTCCAGCGCGTGCACCTCGACGAAGTCCGTGCTGCCCTCGGGCATGTGCTCCAGGAAGTGGTGCATGATCGGGGTCAGTGGGATCGGCCGGACGGGCGCCGCGACCGGGGCCGCCGCCTCCCGGTCCTGCCCGTCCACCACCGCGACCTGGGCCAGTTCGTCGATGGTGCGGCACTGCAACAGCTGCTGCGGGGTGACGTGCACGCCTGCCTTGGCCGCCCGGGCGGCCACCCGGACGCCCAGGACCGAGTCGCCGCCGAGGTCGAAGAAGTTGTCGGCCGGTTTGACCTCGTCGAGGGCCAGCAGGTCGGCGACCACGGCGGTGAGGACCTGCTCGGCGCGGTGCGCGCCGGTCCCGTCGGTGGGGCTGGCGGGTGCGCGCATGGGTGGGATGTCCCTCCACTGTGGAGCCGGCTGGGGCGGTGCGGCCGGGCGGCCGGGGTCGGCTGTGACTTCGGAGATGATCTCCGGTAGCTCCCGCGCCAGCCGCTCGGCCGTGGCGCGGTCGAACAGGGCGGTGGCGTACTCGACGTAGCCGCTCATCGGGCCCTCGCCCTGGTCGACCACCCCCACGGTCAGGTCGAACTTCGCGGTTCCGGGGGCGATCCCGACGACGGCGCCGTCGAGGTAGCGGGAGCAGCCCAGCCCGCCCAGCCCGCCCAGCTCGGCGGTGTCCTGCGGCACGTTCTGGTAGGTGTAGACCACGTCGAACAGCGGGTGCCTGCCGGGATCGCGGCGGCCGAGCACCTCGGCGACGATCTTCTCCAGCGGCACCTCCTCGTGGTCGAGCACGTCGGCGACCGTGCGGGCGCAGCGGCCCACCAGCTCGGTGAACGACGGGTCGCCGTCGGTGCTGGTGCGGAACGGCAGGACGTTGTTGAAGTAGCCGATGAGGTCGTGGGTGGCGGGGTTCACCCGCCCGGAGGTGGCCACCCCGATCACCACGTCGGTGTGCCCGGCCCAGCGGTGCAGCAGGGTGTCGACCACCGCGAGCATGGTGACGAAGGTGGTCACCCCCTGCTGCCCGCTGAACCGGCGCACCCGCTCGGCCTGCTCCGCGCCCACCGCGAACTCCACTACCGCGCCCGTGAAGTCGCGGACCGCTGGGCGGGGGCGGTCCAGCGGCAGCTCGCCCACGCGCAGACCCGCCAGCGCGCCGCGCCAGAACCGCAGGCCCTCGGCCAGCACGCCGTCGGCCAGCCTGCGGCGCTGCCAGGCGGCGAAGTCGGCGTACTGGGCCCGCAACTGCGGCAGCTCGGGCGCCCGCCCGCTCAGCCGCGCCTGGTAGAACTCGGTCAGGTCGCGGAAGAACGCCGTGGGCGACCAGCCGTCGAAGACGACGTGGTGGTAGGTCCACACCAGCACGTGGTCGTCGTCGCCCAGCCGCAGCAGCGTGCTGCGCACCAGTGGGCCCTCGGCCAGGTCGAAGGGCAGCAGCGCGTCCTCGTCGATCAGCCGCCGGGCCGCGCGGTGCCGTTCGCCCCCGGGCAGCGCGGACAGGTCGCGCACCGCCAGCCGGGGTTCCTCGGTGCGGACCAGGGCGTGCGGCACGCCGTCGTCGTCGGCGGTGATCCGGGTGCGCAGCACCTCGTGCCTGGCGATCAGGTCGCGCACGGCCGAGGCGAGCGCGGCCTGGTCCAGCGGTCCGCTCAGACGCAGGTCGTGGGTGATGTTGTAGAGCGGGGTGCCCGGGTTGAGCTGGTCGAGGTACCAGAGCTGTTCCTGGCCGAAGGACACCGGCAGCGGCCCGCCCCGGGGGATCACCGGGATGTCCTGGTGGGCGCCGCCCCCCGCCCCGCCCTCCGCGTGGAGCTGGGCCACCCTGGCGGCGAGGTCGCGCACGGTCCGGTGGGCGTAGAGGTCGGCGAAGGTGAGCTGGATGCCGAACTCGCCCTCCAGCGAGCGCAGCACGCTGATCCCGGCGATGGAGGTGCCGCCGAGGGCGAAGTAGTCCGAGTCGGGCCCCAGGTCCTCCACGCCCAGCACCCGCTGCCACACCGCCATGACGCGGTCCTCCGGCGCGCCGGTCACCGGCACCGGCACCGGCACCGGCGCGGGCCGGGTGGGCGGCGCGGCGGGCGACTCGATCGGGCGGCACCAGCAGCGCAGCGGGTCGAACGGGTAGGTCGGCGCCGGGATGCGGGGGATGGCCGCGCCCGCGTAGTGGGCGTCCCAGTCGAGGCGGACGCCGAGCCGGTGCAGCGCGCCGAGCTGGCGCAGCACGCCCCCGCGACCGGGCGCGGCGAACAGCTCCACCCGGGGCAGCTCGGGCCGCAACCGGCGCAGTTGCCCGGCGAGCACGCCGGTGGCCAGGTCGACGAGCACCGCGCCGTCGCGGGCGAACCGCTCGGCGACGCCCGCCAGCCGCGCGTGGTCCAGCTCGCCGGTCACGGCCATCCCCGCCGCGGTCCGCACGGCGTCGTCGAGGGTCATCTCCTCGCGCGCCACGCGCACCACCAGGTTCCCGGCCCCCGAGCCGACCAGGTGGTCGTGGCGCACACCCAGCGAGCGGGCCAGGGCGAGTAGGGCCACACCGGTGGCGACCAGCCGGGCGGCGGGGGCCTCCGGCAGCGGGGTGTCCGCCAGGGCGGGGAACGTCGCGCACAGCTCCCGCCAGGTCTGCTCCTCCACGACCGCGTCACCCGAGAGCAGCACGACCACCGGCCGCTCGCCGGGGGCGGGCTCCTGCGGCGGTGCCGCGGCGCGCAAGGCGTCGGCGAGCTCCCGGGTTGTCCGCGCGGTGAACGCGCCGCGGTAGGGGTGGTCGTCGCGACACCGGTTCATCGCGTGCGCGACGGTCCGCAGGTCGTGCTCGGTGCCCGCGGCGAAGTCGGCCAGCCGCTCGCAGTAGCGGCCGAACGCCGAGGCCGACTTGGCCGAGACGGTGACCAGCTCGGCGCCCAGGTCCGGCACGGCGGTGGCGGCCGGGGGCGGGGCCTGCTCCACCACGGCGTGCACGTTGGTGCCGGTCATGCCGAAGGCACTGACCCCCGCGCGCCGCGGCGCGTCCGGCGGCTGGGACCACGGCGTGCGGGCGGGGTTGACGTGCACCGGGCCGGAGAGGTCGAGCATCGGGTTGGGGGTGGTGAAGTGCGCGGTCGGGTACAGCTCACCCCGCTGCACCGCCAGCAGCGCCTTGAGCAGCCCGGCCATCCCGGCGGCGCTGTCGAGGTGCCCGATGTTGCCCTTGACCGAGCCGATGGGGCAGCCGGGGGCGGGCGCCCCCGCGTCGGCGAAGGCCTGCCGCAGCGCGTCGACCTCGATCACGTCACCCAGCGGCGTCGCCGAGCCGTGGCACTCCACGTAGCCGATCGAGCCCGCATCGACCCCGGCGTCGCGCCAGGCCGCGGTGACCACCTCGGTCTGCGCCCGCCTGCTCGGCGCGCCCATGCTGGCCATGCGGTGCCCGTTGTGGTTGACCGCGATCCCCTTGATGACCGCGTGCACGGGGTCGCCCGCCGCCACCGCGTCGGCCAGCCTGCGCAGCAGCACGACCGCGCCGCCCTCGCCCGCCGCCGCGCCGGTGGCCCGCTCGTCGAAGGGCCTGCACCGCCCGTCGGTGGTCTCCACCCCGCGCGCCGGGACGTGGCCCTCGGCCGCGATGAGCACCGGCCGCACGCTGATGCCGCCCGCCAGCGCCAGGTCGGCGTCGCCGCGGCGCAGTTCGGCCACCGCCTGGGCGAGCGCGGTCAGGGCGCTGCTGCACGCGGTGTCGACGGTGTACGCCGACCCGGTGAGGTCGAAGTGGTAGGCGATCCGCGCCGCCAGCGACGCGGGCAGCGATCCCAGCGTCTGCAGGGGGTCGTCGTCGGTGTAGAGGGTGTCGTAGTCGGAGCGGGCGTGGCCGAGGACCACCGCCGTCCGCGAGCCTTTGAGCCCCTCCGGGCGCAGGCACGCGTCCTCGATGGCCGCGTGCGCCAACTGCATGAGCAGCCGGTGGTGCGGGTCCATCGCCTCCGCCTCGCGCAGCGGGATGCCGAAGAACCGGTGGTCGAACAGGTCGATCCGGTCCAGGTGGGCCATGGGCAGGTAGTCGGTGCCCGGCGCGCCCCCGGTGTGGCGCACCCGCGTCGGCGTCGGCGGCGCCACCCGGTCCTCGCCCGCGGCCAGCAGCCGGTGCAGCTCGTCGAGGTCGCGGGCGCCGGGCAGCAGCGCGCCCACCCCGATGACGGCGATCTCCCCGCCCGACACGTCCCGGTCCGCCACGCCGTTCTCCTGTCTCACAGCTCGTAATCACGCGAATCGGACGCCGCCCGCTGCCCGACGAAGGCGGCCAGCGCGCTGACCGTGGGGTTGTCGAACAGCGCGTCCGGTGCGAGCGGCACGCCGAAGGCCGCCCCCACCCGGGCGGCGACCCGCGCGGCCAGCAGGGAGTCCCCGCCGATGGCGAAGAAGTCGTCCCCGGCCCCGACCCGCCGCACCGCCAGGACCTCGGCCCAGATGTCGGCCACGACCTGCTCGGCTGTCCCGCGCGGGGCGGTGGAACCCCGCGCCAGGCCCGTCAGCAGCCCGGCCAGCTCGGCGCACAGCGCCTCGGCGGTCGCGGGGTCGAGCAGCCCCGGGTCGTGGCCCAGCCGCAGCACCAGCGGCCCACCCGGGCGGGAACCGCCTCGGACGACCAGGTGCAGTGGGTGGTTGGTGTCCCCCACGACGGCGATGCCGCTCAGCCGTGGTCCCCCCGCGTCCGGCGGGGCGACGTCCTGGGCCCAGCGCCCCCGTTCCCGTCGGGACCGGGTGCGCGACGCGTCGTGCCGGACGGACAGCGCCGCGACCGCCGTGCGCAGCGCCGCCCGGTCCACGCCCGGGGGCAGCTCCACCGCCACCCACCGGACCGTGTGCGCCTGCGCCGCCGCGGCGACCCCGGCCAGGGTCTGGTGCAGGAAGACGTCCTTGGCGGTGATGCCCAGCCCCAGCTCCCGCGCCCGCGACACCACCTGGAGGCTGAGGATGGAATCGCCGCCCAGGGCGAAGAAGTTGTCGTCGGCGCCGACGCGCGCCACACCGAGCACCTCCGCCCAGACCCGCGCCAGCACCTCTTCGCCGCGCCCGCGCGGCGGGACGTGGGCCGGGGCCTGTCGCGCGGGCGGCGCGGGCAGCGCGCCGCGGTCGACCTTGCCGCTGGGCAGCAGCGGCAGGGCGTCGACCGGCACGATCACGGCGGGCACCAGGTGGCCGGGCAGGGTGGCGGCCAGGAACGCCCGCAGGTGCGCCCCGTCGACCGCGGCGGCGACCACGTGGGCGACGAGCCGCTTGTGCCCGGGCACGTGCTCGCGGGCGGACACGACCGCCTCGCTGACCGCCGGGTGCGCGCGCAGCGCGGCCTCGACCTCGCCCACCTCCACCCGGAAGCCGCGGACCTTGACCTGGTCGTCGGCCCGCCCGAGGAACTCCAGCACCCCGGCGGGCGTCCAGCGGACCACGTCGCCGGTGCGGTAGAGCCGTTCGCCACGGCCGGACGGGTCGGCCACGAACCGCTGCGCGGTGCGCCCCGGGCGCCCGCCGTACCCGCGCGCCAGACCGGTCCCGCCCAGGTACAGCTCACCGGGAACGCCGACGGGGACGGGGGACAGGGCGCGGTCGAGCACGTGGCAGCGGGTGCCCGCGATCGGCCGCCCGATCGGCACCGGCGCCTCGCCCGGCCGCACGACGTGGGCGGTGGCGAAGGTCGTGCCCTCGGTGGGGCCGTACCCGTCGACCAGCCGCAGGCCCGGCGCTCGGCGCAGGACCTCCGCGCAGCGCTCGGGGTCGAGCACGTCACCGCCCGCCGCCAGCAGGCGCAGGCCCGCGAACACCCCCGGGTCGGCCGCCGCCACCTCGTGGAACAGGCCCGCGGTCAACCACAGCGCGGTCACCGCCTCGGCGGCGAGGAACCGGCCCAGCTCGTCGGCCGAGAGCAGGCCGCGCACGCACAGCGCCACCCGGGCGCCGCTGAGCAGGGGCGCCCAGATCTCGAAGGTGGAGGCGTCGAACGCGGTCGTGGAGCACTGGGCCACCACGTCGTGCGGCCCGAGCCGCAGCGGTTCCCCGACGGCGAGGCGGGCGATCGAGCGGTGCTCCACCAGCACGCCCTTCGGCCTGCCGGTGGAGCCCGAGGTGAACATGACGTAGGCCCCGCCGCGCGGGTGGACCCGCACCGGCGGCGCGTGCCCGGGGCCCCTCGACCAGGCGCCGTCGTCCATCACCACCGCGGGGGACCCGGCGGGGAGCCGGTCGCGCAGGTCCGCGTGGGTCAGCACCAGCCCGGTCCCGGAGTCGGCGGCCATCAGCGCCAGCCGGGCGGGCGGGTAGTCGGGGTCCAGCGGCACGTACGCCCCGCCCGCCTTGAGCACGGCGAGCATCGCCACGATGACGTCGACGCCGCGCGGCAGGCACAGCCCCACGCGGTCCTCGGGGCGCACACCCCGTTCCAGCAGCCCGTGCGCCAGCCGGTTGGCCGCGGTGTCCAGCTCCCGGTAGGTCAACGCCACGCCGTCGCAGGTGAGGGCGACCGCGTCGGGGTGCGCGGCGGCGCGCGCGGCGAACTGTTCGTGCACGCAGCGGTCGGCGGTGGCCTCGCCCACGGACCACTCGGCCAGCAGCCGCCGCTCGGCGGGCGGGACCAGCGGCAGCCGGGCCAGCCGCCCGTGCGGGTCCGCGGCCACCCCGGCGAGCAGCACCGACAACTGGTCGGCCATCCGCGCCACCGTGGACGCCTCGAACAGGTCGGTGCTGTACTCCAGCTCCACCCGCAGGCCGTCGCCGGTGCGGGCGTACTCCACGGTCAGGTCGAACGCGGCCGTCCGGCTCGGCAGCTCGGCCTCGGCGACCTCCAGCCCGGCCAGCCGGGGCGTCCCCCCCGGCGCGTCGCGCAGCAGCACCATCACCTGCGCCAGCGGTGAGCGGCTCAGGTCGCGCTCGGGGTGCAGCAGCTCCACCAGGCGGTCGAACGGGACCGCGTCGTGGTCGAGGGCGTCGAGGACGGTCTCGCGGACCCGGTCGAGCAGCTCGGCGAACGACAGCGCACCGTCCACGTCGGAGCGGATGACCACGGTGCCGACGAAGAACCCGACCAGGCCCGCCACCGCCGCCCGGTCGCGCCCGGAGGTGGCGGTGCCCACCGCGACGTCGCGCTGGCCGCCGCGCCTGCCCAGGAACACCTGGGTCGCCGCGACCAGCGTCATGAACAGCGAGGCGCCCCGCTCGCGGCCCAGCTCGGCCAGCCGCGAGACCACGCCTGCGGGAACGACGCGGACCAGGCGGGCGCCCCCGGCGGTGCGCGCGGTGGTCCGGGGCCGGTCGGTGGGCAGCTCCAGGTCGCTGAGCCCGCCGAGCTGCCGCTCCCAGTACGCCAGGTGCCGGTCGAGCACCGCGCCGGTGAGCCGCTCGCGCTGGTCGCGGGCGAAGTCGACGTAGCGCAGCGGCAGCGCGGGCAGGTCCACGGCCTCCCCGCGCACGGCGGCGGAGTAGAGCGTGCCCAGCTCCTCGGCGAGCACGCCCATCGACCACCCGTCGGTGACGATGTGGTGCAGGCACAGGACGAGCAGGTGCTCCGCCGGACCGAGCGCCAGCAGCGCGGCCCGCACCGGCGGCCCGCGGCGCAGGTCGAACGGCTCGCCGGTGAACTCCAGCAGGACCGCCTCGACGTCGGCCTCGGCGCAGCGCCTCGGCGCGGGCCGCAGCGCGAACGGCGGACCGACCACCTGCGCGCCGCGGCCGTCGACGGTGTGGAAGGTGGTGCGCAGCGACTCGTGCCGCTCGACCAGGCGGTCCAGCGCCGCGCCCAGCGCGGCCGGGTCGAGCGGGCCGCGCAACCGGTACCCGACCGCGGTGTTGTACTCGGAGCCGGGCCGGAACTCGTGCAGGAACCACAGCCGCTGCTGGGCGGGGGACAGGGGCGCGGGGCCGTCGGTCGCGGGCCGCGGCGCGGCCACCGGTTCCGCCGCGGGGTCGGCCAGGTGCGCCGCCATCGCCTCGACCGTGCGGTGGTCGAGGGCGAACCGCGCGGGCAGGCGGCGCACCCGGCCCCGGTTGAGCGCGGCGGCCACCCGCATGGCCAGGACGGGGTTCCCGCCCGACTCCACGAAGTCATCGGTCCTGCCCACCCGCTCCACGCCGAGCACGTCCCGCCAGACCGCGGCCACCCGCTCCTCGGCCGGGGTCCGCGGCTCGTCCGCCCCCGGGTCGGGCAACGCGCTCCGGTCGACCTCGCCGTGGGCGGGCAGCACACCGGCGCGGTGGGCCTCGGCTCGCGCACCGCCGAATTCGCCCTGGTCACCACTCGGACCGAGGTGGTGCGGCAGGCCGTCGGCGCGGTGCACGCGGGCGCCGGGTTCGGCGGAGGGGTCGGGCGGGGACGCCGACGCGGTCAGCCCGGGGCGGGACAGGTGCAGCTCGCTCACGGCGCCCACCGTGACCGGGCGCAGGGAGGCGTCCAGCACGTGCGCCCGGGTGCTGGTGATCGGGTGGCCAGGAGCAGGGGCGACCCGGCGGACCAGGTTCGCCACCGTGCTGTGGGCCGTGACGCCCGCACGTGCCAGTTCAGCGCACAGCGCCGCGTCCACCGCCTCGCCGCCGGTGGCCGAGTCCCGCGGCACCCGCCCACTCGTCAGCAGCCCGGCGCGCACCAGCTCGCGCAGGCGGACGGCGGTCTCGTCGAGCACGTCCACCCACGCCCGCGGGCCCGGCAGCGCGTCGCGGTCGACGACGTGCGGTTCGTGGCCCGCCAGCATGCACAGCAGCGGCAGCCATGGTGCGTCGAGACGCAGCGCCACGCACACGCCCACAGGGGTCTCGGGCGGCGTCCCCCGCGCACGGAGCAGTCCGGCCACGCACGCGAACGTGGACCCGCACGCCCTCGAGGGCGGCTCCGGACCTTGGCGCAGCCGAACCACCTCCGCCGCGCGTCGACCGTCACCGAACCGGAAATGCGATATTCGCAGCGGTCCTGCCCCGAGAACACCGCCGACCGGCTGACAAGCGATTCCGAGGAGTGCCAAGCAACCCCTGGTGAGGTGGGTTATTTTCCCACGGAAGCCTCGTCGCCACTCACCTCGAAATGGGGTGCTCGATTCACCCTTTCTGATGGTTCTTGATTAGCGCCCGAAAACAGCGTTGCCGTCTGGCATAGTTCCCAACCGGTATCGGCGAACAACCGTGGCGGAACTGGAGGACCTTATGCGCAGCGAGGCGCTGAAGCGGGCCAGGCTCATCTTCACGCTCCTGGACTCGAACAACAACGGGCACATCGAATCCGACGACTTCGAGTTGACGGCGGAACGCGTTGTCGCCGCGGTCCCCCGGGCGAGCGAGGCGGCGAAGAAGGCGATGACCACCGCTTACCGGAAGCACTGGGCGCTGCTGGCGGCGGAATTGGACGCCGACCGCGACGGCCGGGTCAGCCTGGAGGAGTACTCCGCCTGCGTCCTGTCCCCGGAGCGCTTCGACGACACGCTCACCGACTTCGCCGAGGCGCTCGCCACGCTCGGGGACCCGGACGGCGACGGGCTCATCGACCGCCCGGACTTCGTGGCGCTGATGACGGCGGTCGGGTTCGGTTTCGACAACATCAACACCGTCTTCGACGCCTTCGAGCCCACCGAGGCGGACCAGATCCGGGTGCTCACCTGGGTCGCCGGGATCAAGGACTACTACAGCCCGGACAAGGCGGGCATCGTGGGCGACCACCTGATCCCCGCCCCGGCCTGATCGCACGCCCGCGGTCCTCCGGGGCCGTGCGGTAAACAATCCACGACCACATCCGCCCTCACCCGTTCCCCGGCCCCGCCGCTCCTATTCTCGCTGAAATCGCTCGGTGCCGACCAGTCCCGCCCGATTAACCGGAACGCAGCAGACCTTGGTGTGATCGCGCGCGTGATAACCCTTGCCGGAGAGGAGAACACGTGGAAGGAGTCGGGGCAGGTGCGGCCGGGGTGGACCACGGCGTCGGCCGGACCGCGCTGATGGTCGCCGCCGCCCGGGCCATCGAGACCCACCGGCACGACTCGGTGGCCCAGGACTCGTACGCGGAGCACTTCGTGCGCGCGGCGCAGGCCTCCGCCGACTGGCCGGTGCGGATCGAGGAGACGCGCCCGACGGCGACGCGAGCCCGCTGTGGGGTGGACTGGCGCGCTACTTCGGCCTGCGCACCAGGGTCTTCGACGACTACCTGCTCCGCGCCACCCGCGCGGGCGCCCGGCAGGTCGTGCTGCTCGGGGGCCGGGCTCGACTCCCGCGCCTTCCGCCTCGACTGGCCCCCGGGCCGCGTCGTCCACGAGGTTAACCGGGACGGGGTGCTCGCGTTCAAGGACGAGGTGCTCCGGGGGAGGGCGCCACGCCGTCGACCACCCGCAGGACCGTTCCCGCCGACCTGCGCGATGACTGGGTGGGCGCGCTGCTCGACGCCGGTTTCGACCCCACCGCCCGCAGCGCCTGGCTGGCCGAGGGGCTGCTGCTCTACCTCCCGGCGGACGCCGAGAGGCGCCTTGTCGACGCCATCGACGGCCTGACCGTCCCGGGCAGCGAGCTGGCCTACGAGGTCAAGTTCGACCTGGGCTCGGCGCGGGTGCGCGGCAACCCGCTCTACGCCACGCGAAGCAGCAGATCGGCGTGGACATGCTCGCGCTGTTCGACGGCGAGCCACGCCCCGATTCCGCCGCCGACCTCGGCGCCCGGGGCTGGTCGACCACCACCCGCGCCCCCGCCGACTTCCTCCGCTCGTTCGACCGGGGCCCCCGACCGGACAGCGACACGGCGTCCGACCGGTGGGTGTTCGCGGCCAAGCCGTGAGCCCGTGTCAGTAGGCCTGGGCGCGGGCTTGGAAAGCGTCCGCCACCACGCCCGCGTCCTGCGGGAAGGACACCCGTTCGGCCACGCCGTCGGAGGTGAAGCGCGAGGCGGGGTCGGCGGCGAGCTTGTCCAGCCACACCGTCGAGGCGAGTTCGGCCTCCTTGCCCGTGGCCGCCTGGGACCGGATGCGCGGGATGCGCACCGGGTCGAAGTCGCCGGAGTAGGGCGAGGGGGCGGGGTTGGCGCCCACCAGCAGCGCGCCCCGGTAGTGGTACTCGACGCCGTCGGCGGCGCCGTCGACGGCCAAGCCGGGTTCACTGGGGAGGATGCCGAAGGGCAGGGCGAGGACCTCGGGCTCGCCGCCCGCCCGGCGGATGGCCTGATCGCCCCGGGCGATGTCCTGCTGGGCGGCCGCGGGGCCCGCGGTGCGCAGGTTGACGTGGGTCAGGGTGTGGTTGCCGACCTCCATGCCGTGCGCCCGCAGCCACGGGATCGTCCGGAGGCCGCCGGGGTCGCCGAACGGGTCGGCGTTGACGAAGAAGCTGCCGACCCCGCGGAAGTCGGGGTGGGCGGCGGCCACCTCGCGCATGATCGCGACCGCGGTGCCCGCCACCGGGCTGCCGTCCGCGGCGAGCGCGAACTGGGAGGGGTCGGCGTCGTCGAAGGTGAGCACGACCGGGTGGGCGCCCGCGGGGATGTCGATCTCCCCCTTGGCGTACTGCGCCGCCGTGACGGTCACGTAGCCCTCACCGGCCAGGCGTTCGAGTTCGGCGCGGAAGTCGGCGGGGGTGCGGTCGTAGACGCTGCGCGGGTCGGCGACGACGCGGTGGTACATCAGGACCGGCACCTGGCCCAGCTCGTTCGCCGAGACCTCCTGCGGCGCGGGGGGCGGCGGGCTGGTGGAGGTGACCTGCGCTTCCGGGGTGACCGAGGTGGCCGGGGCACCCGGGCCCGCGGCGTCGGAACCCGCGCAGGCGGTGGCGAGGGCGAGCACGGCGACGGCGGCCGACACCCGCCCGGCGGTCCTCAGCTCAGTCATGATCACCTCTCCACCGTCGACCGGGCGCCTGCCCGGCGCAACGCGGGCACACGAAAGTATGACCTCTGATTACGTCGCCGCCGAACGGGGAATGATGAGGTGAAACCGCCAGTGGAGGGATTCTCACGTGGTAACTCAGGCTAGCCGCAGGCGGCGCGCGGTGCCGTTGCTCATCGGGCTGCTGGTCACGCTGGCGATCGTGGCGCCGCTGGGCATCCGGGCGCTGTCCGCGGCCGACCCGGTGGTCTCCGGGGTGGACGAGGGCGCCACCGTGACCACCGACGCCGTGCGCGCGCTCGGCGTCAGCGCGCCGGAGGGGCACGACCTCGCCGACGTCGAGGTGCTCCTCGACGGCGAGCCCGTGCAGACCCGCCGCGACGGCGACCGGTTGCTGCTCGACGACCCGGTGCTGCCCGACGGGGAGCACAGCCTCTCCGCCCGGGTGCCCGCCCGGATGATGCCCGACCGCGAGGCCACCGTGCGCTTCACCGTCGACGGCACCGCGCCTGAGCTGGTGGTCGAGCCCATCGCGGTCAGCGACCCCCGCAAGCCCTTCACCCTCAAGGGCAAGGCGAACGGGGCCGCGGTCCTGACCGCCGACGACCAGCCGGTCCCGCTCGCGGACGACGGCGCGTTCGCCGTCCAGTTCGCCAAGGCCCCCGCCAGGGTGCTGCTGTCCGCCCGCGACGAGGCGGGCAACAGCGCCAAGCAGGAGTACGCCGTGCCGGTGCGCCACCCCGGCATGAAGGCGGTGCACATGACCGCGATGGCGTGGACGTCGGACGCGCTGCGCGAGCCGGTCCTGCGGATGGCGCGCGAGGGCCGGATCAACACCATCCAGCTCGACATCAAGGACGAGAGCGGCGAGGTCGGCTACCAGTCCCAGGTCCCGCTGGCCCGCGAGATCGGCGCCACCCGCGACCACTACGACGCCAAGGCCGTCGTCGACCAGCTCCACAGCGAGGGCATCCGGGTGGTCGGCAGGCTCGTCGCCTTCCGCGACCCGATCCTGGCCAAGGCGTCGTGGACAGCGGGCAAGACCGATCGCGTCGTCCAGACCCAGGACGGCAAGCCCTGGTCAGGCGGCTACGGCGACTTCGCCTTCACCAACTTCGCCAACCCCGAGGTCGTGGCCTACAACGCCGACCTCGCCACCGAGGCGGCGGAAATCGGCTTCGACGACATCCTCTACGACTACATCCGCCGCCCCGAGGGCGCGCTGACCCAGATGAAGATTCCCGGCCTGCAGGGCACCCCGGAGCAGGCCATCACCGCGTTCCTCGCCAAGAGCCGCGACACCGTGCGGGCCAAGGGCGCCTTCCTCGGCGCGTCGGTCTTCGGCATCGCCGCCTCCCGCCCCGGCCCGGTGGCCCAGGACATCCCGATGATGGCCGAGCACGTGGACTACATCGCCCCGATGGTCTACCCCTCGCACTGGGGACCGGGCGAGTACGGCGTGGCGCAGCCGGAGTCGCAGCCCTACGACATCACCGCCCGCTCGGTGGCGGAGTTCGTGGCCAAGGCCAAGGACAGCGGCACACAGGTCATCCCCTGGCTCCAGGCGTTCTCGCTGCGCAAGACCTACGGCCCCGCCGAGGTCCAAGCACAGATCCAGGCGTCCAAGGACAGCGGGGCCAGCTCGTTCCTGCTGTGGAACGCGAGCTGCCGCTACGAGTCGGCAGGTCTCACGCCCGCACCCTGACAGTCCTGCACGACGCGAGCGGGGCATCGGTGATCCATAGGTCAGGACCGATTCAGCGGTTCCACCAACCTGGAGACGCGCGGTCGCGGCCTCGTGGCAGGGACGCGGTCAAGTGAGTCCTGTAAGTCATGCGGATGTCCCGGGACCCGTTCTCGGGGCATCCGCACCTGCACACGGAGGATCGGCTGCCGTTCTCGCGGCGCTATGAGCACGATCGGAATCGAGGCGGCTGTCAGCGGAGCCAGTCGCACTGAGGGCTGGTCAGCGCATGGCGTTGCTGTGCCTGGCAGCGTGCGCGGCGAAGAACGGCGCGGAGGCGGGGGAGTGTTCCAACACCGTCCGCCCGTCAAGCCGGGCCAATGCTCCATCCAGGTCGACGGTGACCTTCGGCATGCCGGGATTGCGCCGCAGGTGGCCTTGGACATCGACGAGCAGGTAACCGCGTTCGAACAACTCATCGCACCCCAGGGTGCAGGCGGCCATCGTGTTAGCCAGGTTGAGTCGTTCCTCTGTCGTGGCGTCCGCCCGGCGCTTGATGTGAGCGAGCCGCAGCAACCCGACCGGGAGCTCGCGGTGACAAAGGCTGCAGGGAATCGACTCCGCGTCCCCGAAACGCTTTCGACGCAGTCGCCGCTGCTCCTTGCGAACGATTGTCCTGGCCACCCCGTCCAAACCGTCCAAGCCGTCGAGCAGCCGGTCGGAGACGTCCTCGCCAGGTTCGTCGTCGATCTCGTCGAGGACGGGGTCCGTCTCGGCGATGGGTGTTGGGCCCAGCAGGGGGAGTCCGCGCCGCAGCATGGCGTCGCGGGCTGTCGCCAGCACTTCGGTCCGCAGACCGCCGGGCGGGATCGCGGGCAGTTCGACCAGCGACCCGAGCGGCACCCGGAACGGGTATGTGTCATCGGGCCACAGTGGGGTGTGGTCCTCGCGCAGCGGGCCGGTCACCTGCGCCAGCGTGATCGACTTCAGGAAGGCGCTGACCCAGGCCACGTTGTCCGACGGTGTCCTCGGCCACCCGCTGGGCGGCGTCAATGTCTGGAACTCCCGAGCGAACACCAGCCAGGTCAGGCCGTGCGGCCGCCGCAGCCACGCCATGGTCCGGGCGACTTCCTCGCCGTGGGAGTCGGTCTTCCAACCCCACGTGCGCTTCGCCAAGCCGATGTCGAAGTTGGTCTGAGCCTGGCTTCCGACATAGACGTAGGCGTACCGGGCCACCATCGCTCCTTCGCATCAGCCGTGTTTCAGGGGTTGAAACGAAGTAGATCATGGCACGGTGTGGGAACCAGGTGAGGGTGGCCGGGGGCCTCCCGGCCACCTGGATGTTCGTCGGCACCCCGTCACAGCAGCATGATCGGTTCGCTAGATGAGTAAGTCCTATTTGGGTTAGTGGTTGTAGACGGTTAGGGATATCGGGTGATGGGTTGGCCGGTGGCCCGGTTGTGCCAGATGGTGGCGGTGAGGGCGAGGAG
This sequence comes from Actinokineospora pegani, assembly GCF_009745975.1. GTDB lineage: Bacteria > Actinomycetota > Actinomycetes > Mycobacteriales > Pseudonocardiaceae > Actinokineospora > Actinokineospora pegani. The sequence continues at coordinate 173,789 of NZ_WHOL01000107.1, forward strand.
GCGTTGAGCGATGCGGGGGTGACGCCGTCGATGGTGCGTCCGCCGTGGTGTTCGAGGTCGAGTTGGCCTTTGAGGGTGTCGAACACGGATTCGATGAGCTGCCGGAAGGGTGTGAGTAGGTGTTGGCCTGGTCGGGGTGTGTGGTTGCGGTAGTTCGGTCGCAGCAGGCCCACCCCGCGCTCGTGCAGGAAGTGGTCGAGTTCGGCTGAGCGGTGGCCCTTGTCGCCGAGGATCAGCAGGCCGGGGCGGTTGGCGAGCAGGCTGGGGTAGTGGTCGAGCATCGCCATCAGGACTTGGCGTTCGTCAAGTTTCGGGTCGGTCAACGCCCAGGTGATCGGGAGTCCGGCGGGGGTGGTGATCAGGTGCAGGCGCAGGCCCCAGAAGAACCGGGAGTGGCTGGCGCAGTACCCATAGCCTGCCCACACGGCCAGCTCCGAGCGTTTCGCGGTCTCGCGGGACCGGCCGCACTCGATCGGGGTGGAGTCCACGATCCAGGTGTCATCGGCGAACAGGTCGGTGTCGACGGCCAGGGCCCGGATGACCCGTTTGAGCAACGGGACCGCGCCACGGAGGGGCTTGTTGTACCCGGACTGCTGGGGCCAGGTGCGGGAACGCCCCGGGCATTTGGCGTGGCAGGAACCTCAACCACCGGGCCTCGGAGGTGAACCCCAACATCGCTTGGGCCACCGCCACCGTGAGCAACTCGGCATCGGTCAACCTCGGCGGACGCCCCCTGCGGGCGGCCCCGCCCAGGTGGTCGTCGATCTTGACGTGGAGTGCGGCCAGAAGGGTGTTCAGGTCGGTCGTCACAAACTGATCTTGATCACCCTTCTGCCATGCCCAGACACCATCCCAACCTAGGACTTACTCATCTAGTCCGCGGACGCCCTCGCCCTGCCTGCGCGAACACCCGCCCCGTGGACCCACCCAGCTAGAAGACGGGGCCGACGTCCTTGGCGACGATGGCGTCGAGGGCTCGCTCGGCGACGGCGGCGATGGTCATCGAGGGGTTGCAGGCGGCGGTGGAGCCCGGGATCAGCGCGCCGTCGAGGACGTAGAGGCCGCGCTGGCCCTGGACGCGGCCCTCGAGGTCGCAGACCGTGCCCATGTTGGCGCCGCCGAGGGGGTGCCAGGTGTTGGGGGCGATGCCGGTGGTGTCGATGACGGTCGACAGCGGGCCCGCGATGGCCTTGACGCGTTGGTCGATGCGCTTGGCCAGGTCGGCGTCGGCGTTCTTGGGCCACTGCAGGATTGCGTCGTCCTTCGCGGCGTCGTAGGTGAAGGTGCCGCGGCCCTGGCTGACGCCGTAGCCGACGAGCATGGTGGTGCGCAGGCTGGTCAGCGGGGCGGGCAGGGACGCCTGGATGACGGTGTTGGGGGTGGCCGTGCCGGTCCACTCCTTGCTGCCGTAGACGACCGGGCCGCCCTGCAGCGGGCCGAAGTCCTCGGCCAGGCTGGTCCAGGTGTAGATCCGGTCGCCGTTGGAGCCCCAGCCCGCGCCGAGGCCGTCGGGCAGGTCGGGGATGGCGCCCTTGGCCCCCGCGCGCATCAGCAGCCGGGTCGTCCCGGCCTGGCCCGCCGCCATGACCAGGGCGCCCGCGGTGAGGATCTTCTTCTCCAGCACCGTGCCGTCGGTGTGGATGCGGTTGGCGTGGATCTCCCAGGTGCCGTCCGGGGTCCGCGCGATGTCGGTGACGTTGTGCTGGGTGGCCACCGTGCAGCGCCCGGTGGCCTCGGCCGCGGCGATGTAGGTGACGTCCACCGAGTGCTTGCCGCCGTTGTTGACGCCCAGCGCGCAGTCGCCGTTGGTGTAGGAGGGCTTCATCTCGCCCTTGAGTTCGCGCAGCGCGAAGTCCCAGTCGATCGGCATTGGGATCTTCTCCACGTCGAAGCCGTTGCGCTGGGCGTTGCGGGCGAAGACGCGCGCCGCCGCGTAGGTCTTGCTGTTGATCAGCTCGTCCGGCGCCGTCCGCAGCCGCAGCATCCGCGCCACCCGCGGGTAGTGCACCTCGTCCATGCGCTTCCAGTCGAGCCGCTCGGGCAGGCTCGCGTTGAACAGCTCCTCGGTCGGCTGGAGCGTCATGCCCTGGTACACCAGCGACCCGCCGCCGACGCCCGCCGCGCACATGATGGTCATCCCGTTGCCCGGCACGCTCTCGAGCAGACCGGTGTAGCGCTCGAACGGGATGTCGGGCAGACCGGGCAGCGATGGCGAGCTGCCCAGCCAGAAGATCCGCTTGTCCGGCGACGCCACGTGCGGGAACGTCTCCGCGTTCGGCCCGCTCGGCCAGCGCACGCCGCGTTCGAGCACGTGCACCGGCACACCCGCCTCGGCCAGCCGCAGCGCGGCCACCCCGCCGCCGAACCCGGAGCCGATGACGACGACGCGGTGCCGCTCCCTGGTCGTCCTGACCCGGCCGCCCGCGATCGCCACGCCACCGCCCACCAGGGACAGGCCCGCGGCGGCAGCGGCGCCACGCAGGACGGAACGGCGGTTGAGGCTGGACATGCTGGGTCTCCTCGCGGTTGACGACTGGCCGGAGTCTAGGAAGGCCATCCGAGAGAAAGAACTGATTGCCGATCTCACTACCGGCCAGTAGGGTCGGGGCGCATGGCCGCGTTCCCGTCGTCGTGCCCGCCGTCACCCCGTCGAGTCGACGCCAGGCGCAACCGCGAGACCATCCTGCGCGTCGCCGACGAGGTCTTCGCCGAGAGCGCCGAGTTCGCCTCGCTCGACGAGGTCGCCCGCCGCGCCGGACTGGGCCGGGCGACGGTCTACCGGCACTTCCCCGACCGGCACGCCCTCGGCGTCGCGATCGCAGACCGGCACGTGGCCGCCATCCGCGCCGCGGTCAGGTGCTGCCTCGACGGCGAGCTGCCCCTGCGTGACCTGCTGCGCGCGATCCTGTCCGCCCAGGTCACCCGCCGTCCCCTGGTGCGGCTGTTCCAGGAGATGCCGCCCGGCGAGCAGCTCCGCCACGTCGGCGTCCTCACCCGCGAGCTCGAACCCGCCTTCCACCAGTCCCAGGCCCGCGGCGAGCTGCGGCCGGACCTGGTCATCGCCGACCTGGAACTCGTCTTCGAGATGATCGAGGGCGCCATGGCCACCGGCCCGTACACCCGCGACCGCGTCGCCTCCACCCAGCGCCTGGTCGTCGCGGTCGTCGACGGCCTGTTCGCCCCGGCCGGGCACCGCGGCGCCGTCGAGGACCCCAGCGCCCCGCACCAGGGCTGACGCCGCTGTCACACCTCGACCGGCTGTCTCGTCCAAGTGGTGAGACCGAGACGAGGGAGACAGGTCATGCGGATCGCGGTAGCCGGTGGGACCGGCGCGGTGGGGCGGCACGTGGTGGAGGTGGCGCGCGAACGGGGGCACGAGGTGCTCGTCCTCGCCCGCTCGGCGGGCGTCGACCTGGTGACGGGGGAGGGGCTCGACCTGGCCGGGGTCGACGCCGTGGTGGACGCCTCGAGCGTGCGGACCGCGAGCGCCGACACCTCGACCCGGTTCTTCGAGGCGGTGACCCGCACCCTGCTCGCGACCCCGGCGCCGCACCTGGTCGCGCTGTCGATCGTCGGCTGCGACGTCGTCGACATGGGCTACTACGAGGGCAAGCGCCGCCAGGAGGAACTGGTGCTGGCCGACCCGCGCGGCACCGTCCTGCGGGCGACGCAGTTCCACGAGTTCGCCGGGCAGATGCTCGAGCGGACCAGGAAGGGCCCGTTCATCCTCGCGCCGAGGATGCGCAGCCAGCCGGTCGCGGCGCGCGAGGTGGGCGAGGCGCTCGTCGACCTGGCCGAGGGGCCGCCGGTAGGCCGGGCCGAGGACCTGGCCGGACCGGACGAGCACGACATGGCCGACCTGATCCGCAAGGTGAAGCAGGCCTCGCGGATTCGCGGACTGCTCGTGCCGGTCGCGCTGCCCGGGGCCGTCGGCAAGCAGATCCGCGCGGGCGGCCTGCTGCCGACCGGCCCGGGAGCGCGCGGCAAGCAGACCTTCGACGAGTGGCTGGCCCGGTGAGCCCCGCCGTCCGCCGCGGGCTCCTGGTCGTCTTCGCGGTCTCCGCCATCGGCATCGGTGTGTGGTGCTACTTCGCGCCCGCCCACTGGTACGCCACCTTCCCCGGCTTCGGGCTGACGTGGCTGCCGGTGCTCGGCCCGTTCAACGAGCACCTCGTCGCCGACGTCGGCGCGTTCTACCTGGGGTTCGGCGTGCTGAGCCTGGTCGCCGCGCGTCGCCCCGCCGACACGGTGCTGGCCGGGTGGGGCTGGGTGGTGTTCAGCGTCCTGCACTTGGTCTACCACCTGCGGCACCTGCACATGTACTCGCTGCGCGACCAGGTGTTGAACGTCGTCGTGCTCAGCTTGTTCGTCGTGATGGGGGCTGCTTTGCTCGTGCCGCAGCGCAAGCGAGCGTGACGCCGGTGGGGCGGGGACGGCGCGCACGACCCGATCGGCGGGCGCCGATGAGTTCGGGGCCCGCGGCCGGTCGTACCTGGTGACCCCGACGAAGGAGCGCCATGTTCGACCTGCACCCCGCCGCCGACGCCACCGCGACCGTGATCGCCCGCGTCACCCCCGACCACTACGCCGCCGCCACGCCCTGCGCCGGGTTCTCGGTCGCGGACCTCCTGGCCCACCTCGACGAGGTCGCCGGTGTCCAGGAGCGCCTGCCCACTCATCCCGCCGCGACGGCGGGCAGAGTGCGTGCCCTGGCGGCGGAGTGGTCGGCCCCCGGCGCCTGGACGGGCACCGGGTTGTTCGACCTGTCGAACGCCACCTGGGGGCGGATCGTCCTCACGGAACTCGTCGTCCACGGCTGGGACCTGGCTCGCGCCACGGGTCAGCCGGTCGCCTTCCCCGACGAGACCCTGCGGCTGTGCCTGGACCACGTCACCGAGTTCATCCCCTCGGCCCCGGTGCCGGAGCTGTGGGGGCCGCCGGTCCCGGTCGCGCCGGACGCCTGCCTGCTGGACCGCGTGCTCGCCACCACCGGCCGCGACCCCGCCTGAGAACGGGTGGTCAGAGGCCCATCGACTTGCGGATCTCGGCGAGCTTGTCGGCGCCCGCCTTCTTGCGCTTGTCCAGTTCCTCGTCGAGGGACTTCACGTCCGGGCCGCTGCCGCCCAGGCCCGCCAGCTCCTGGGAGCCCTCGGCGGTGGCCGAGCGGCCCTCGATGCGGGAGCGGACGTAGTCGAAGCTGGGCACACCGCCCTCGGTGTAGTCCGGATCGGGGAGCTGGGTGGCGGGGGAGGCGGGGACGACGGCGGAGGGCTCCTCGACGATCTCCGCGTCGACCGGGGCGTCCTGGGTCTGAGGGGTCTGCGAGTCCCGGGCCTCGGGGTCGGCCTGGGGGTCGGGGTTCGTCATGGGGGTGCTCCATCCGGGTCGGTGCTCCCCACCGACCATAGCCGGAGGGGTCAGTGGCGCGCGGGCGGAGCGAGTTCGCGGACCAGGAACTCGACCTGGTCGGCGACGGCCCGCTCGAACGGCTCGCCGCGGTAGATGTCGAAGTGGCCGACCGGGTACTCCACGACCGAGCCGCGCGGGGCCTTGGCGGCGTAGCGCAGGGTCGGGCCTGCCGGGGCGACCGAGTCCCGGGAGCACACCGCGAACAGGACCGGGCAGGTGATCCTGGCGGCGCTGCGGCCGGGCAGGTAGCGGCCGATGTGCAGCCCGATGCGGCCCGCGACCCGGTCCGGGAAGCCCGCGGCGGGGAACAGGGCGCGGTAGCCGGGCTCGGCGTCGGGCGCGGTCATCAGCGCGGCCGAGCCGGGCGGGCCGACCAGCGGGACCAGGGTGGGGGAACGGCCGAGGAGGGCGCCGAACTGGTCGCGCAGGACGGCGGGCATGAGCTTGAGCAGGCTCTTGAGGCCCAGGGCGCGCACCGAGGCGGGGCCGTTGGTGAACGGGCACTGGGACACGACCGCGGCGACCTTCTTGTCCCGGGCCGCGGCGGTCAGGACGTGTCCGCCGCCGAAGGACGAGCCCCACAGCGCGACCCGGGTCGGGTCGACGTCGGGCAGGGTGCGGGCGTAGGCGATCGCGGCGGCCCAGTCGGCGAGCTGGCGGTTGATGTCGAGCAGTTGGCGGGGCTTGCCGCCGCTGGCGCCGAAGTGCCGGTAGTCGAAGACCAGCGCGGAGATCCCGGCCTCGACGAAGCGGGTGGCGAAGGCGTCGAGGCCCATCTCCCTGGTGGCGCCGAGGCCGTGGCCCAGGATGACCATGGCTCCGGGCTCGGCGGCCGGGTACAGCCAGGCCGCGCAGGTCGTCCCCCCGGACGGGAATGTCACCTCGGTGCGCACGACTGCCCCTCCGCCCTGGTCCACCTCGCCATCGACCGTTGTCAGCACCCGGCCCCGGCGATAGCCTACCGATGAGTAGCTTCTGGTCAACCTCATCGTGGAGGCACGGATGCGCACCTGTGACGCCGTTGTGGTCGGCGCCGGCTTCGGCGGTCTCGGGGCGGCGATCGCGCTTCGCGAGCTGGGCTACACCGACCTGCTGATCGTCGACCGGGAGGACGGGGTCGGCGGCACCTGGCACGTCAACCACTACCCGGGCCTGGCCGTCGACATCGCGTCGGTGACCTACTCCTACTCCTTCGCGCCGAACCCGCACTGGTCGCACGTGTTCGCCCGCGGCCCGGAGCTGAAGAAGTACGCCGAGCACGTCGCCGACACCTACGACCTGCGCCGCCACCTGCGCCTGGGCACCACCGTGCTCGGCGCGGAGTGGGACGCGGCCGCGGGCCGGTGGGTCGTGCGCCTCGACGACGGCGAGACCGTCGCCGCCCGCTTCCTGCTCACCGCCACCGGGTTCCTGTCCCAGCCCAAGAAGCCCGACATCCCCGGAGTCGACGACTTCGCGGGCACCGTCGTGCACACCGCCGCCTGGGACGACTCGTACGACGCCGCGGGCAGGCGCGTCGCCGTCATCGGCACCGGGGCCACCGCCGTGCAGCTCATCCCCGAGCTCGCGCGCACGGCCGCCGACCTCACCGTCTACCAGCGCACAGCCATCTGGGTCACGCCCAAGCTCGACGGGCGCATCCCCAAGGTCGTGCAGCGGCTGTTCGCGAAGGTCCCGTTCACGCAGCGGGTCGCGCGCGCGGCCAACTCGGCCGTCCTCGAGGTCATCATGGTCGTCGGCGTGCTCAACTACCGGCGCGCCAAGCTCGCCAACAAGGGTGCCGAGGTGCTCGCCCGGCTGCACCTGCGCCGCCAGGTCCGCGACCGCCGCACCCGCGAGGCGCTGACCCCGGACTACTCCTTCGGCTGCAAGCGCCCCACGTTCTCCAACGACTACTACCCGGCGTTCAACCGGGACAACGTCCACCTCGAGACCGCCCGCATCGACCACATCGCCGCCGACGGGATCGTCACCGCCGACGGTCGCAAGACCCAGGTCGACACCTTGGTCTTGGCCACCGGGTTCGACCTGTGGGACACCAACTTCCCGGCCATCCCGATCACCGGCCGCGACGGCCTCGACCTGGGCACGTGGTGGCGCGACACCCGGTTCCAGGCCTACGCGGGCGTCACGGTGCCCGGCTTCCCGAACCTGATCAGCCTCAACTCGCCCTACTCCTACAACGGGCTCTCCTACTTCTCGACCATCGAGTCCCAGATGCGGCACATGAAGCGGCTGATCGGCGAACTCCAGCGCCGCGGCGCGGACACCTTCGAGGTCACCGAGCGCGCCAACGCCGCGTTCCTGGACCGGATGACCGACCTGCTCGGCGACTCGGTGTTCGCCCTCGGCAACTGCGCCCCCGCCCGGAGCTACTACTTCAACCAGCACGGGGATGCGGCCCTGCTGCGCCCCACCTCCACCGCCAACGGCAAGCGCGAGGCGAGCGGCTTCCCGCTCAGCGACTACAGCTTCGCCTGAGCGGGAACAGGCAACACCCCACGTCAGGAATTCACCGCCGCCCGTGGTTTCCGGTCGGTTCTCAATAGGACAAAGACTGGACGAAACCGCCATTCCCGGTGACTTCGCGCCGTGCTTCCCGCAGGATCGAACCCGCGTCCGAACGCGAGGGTCGGTCGTGAACCGGGAGTGGCGAGATGGGCGAACGGGAACCGCGGGACGCGGATGCGGCGGACGAGTGGATGGACGCCCAGATCCGCGCGCACCTGGAGCGCCTGCACGCGGGCGACGAACGGGCACTGGCCGACATCCTGGCCCTGGTGCGGCCGATCGTGGCCCGCAAGGTGCGCTACCGCATGGCCTCGCTGGGCACCGCGCACGAAGACGTCGTGCAGGAGATCTGCCTGGCGCTGGTCAAGGCGATCCCGACGTTCCGCTGGGACGGCAAGCCGTTCATGGCGTTCGTCTCCGGCATCGCCGCGCACAAGATCGCCGACGCCTTCCGCGCCCGCGGCCGCGACCGCACCGAGCCGTTGGCCGACCCGTGCCAGCGCCCGGACCCCGGCGTCGGCCCGGAGCAGGCGGCGCTCAACGCCGAGTTGGGCGCGCACGCCCGCTCGCTGGTGGACACCCTGCCCGCCGCCCAGCGCGAGATCCTGCACCTGCGCTTCGTCATCGGCCTGGGCTCGGTCGAGACCGCGCACGCCGTGGGCTCCACCCCGGGCGCGGTCCGCGTCGCCCAGCACCGGGCCCTGAACACCCTGCGCAAGCGGCTCAAAGGCCAGGCCTGACCCGTTTTCGCCCGGAATGTCGCCTGTGGTCTCATTGCGCCGTGGTGGACTTCGACCTGGGGTGGTTCGACCCGGAGCTGCACGCGGCCGTGAGCGCGGTGTACTCGGGCGACCCCGTTCCCGCGGTGGACCTGGTGGCCTCGACCCGCGGCGACTGGGCCAGGCGCGAGCTCGTGGTGGACGTGCTCGGCCCGGTCTCGCTGGCCGTGTTCGACGAGATCCCGGACCGCCCCGGCGCGGCGCTGCTGCGCGCGTCCGCGCTGTGCGCGGCGGGCTGGGAGACCAGGGGTGGTCAACTGGCCGCGGAGACCGAGCGGGTCCAGTTCCAAGGCATGGCCGACTACCACGCCGACGCGCGCGAGTGCGTCGCCGAGGCCGCCGCGGCCGATCCGGAGGACCCGGTGCCGTGGTCGGTGCTGCTGACCTGCGCGCTGGGCCTGCCCACTGACCGGGAGGAGCCCGGACGGGCGTACCTGGCGGTGGTCAGCCGGTTCCCCGGCCTGTACTCGGCGACGAAGAACCGGCTCATCTCCCTGGCGCCGCGCTGGTACGGCTCGCTGGAGGAGATGTTCGGCTTCGCCACCGCGCACGTCGAGGACCTGCCCGACGGTGACCCGCTGCTGGCGCTGGTGCCCGCCGCGCACATCGAGGGCCACGTGGAGAACCGCGTCGAGCAGGACGCGACGGGCGGGCGCTGGCGGCGCGCGGCCAGGAAGGGCGCCTACCTGCGCGACTGGGAGGTCATCGCGCAGGTCGACGCCGCCTCCGACCGGCTGCTGGCCGGGCCGGGGACACTGCCCCACCCCAGGTCGATGACCGCCCACCAGGTGTTCGCGGCGTTCTACCTCGCCGTCGAGCTGCACGGCGGCGGGTCCCCCGTCGGCCGCACCCGGCTGGCCAGGCACATCGCCAACGCGGGCCCCGGCCCGGTCACCTGGCCGTGGAGGTACTTCGGCGACCACCAGAAGCTGTTCCAGCTCGCGCACGACGTCCGGCCCTGACCGTTCACCCGGAGGGGGGTGACCGCCTTCCCCCGGACGGCGCACTGTGGTCTGATACCGCGCGTGCCGGACCTCGCCCAGGGGTGGGAAGACCCCGAGCTGCGCGCCGCCGCCCTCGCCGCGGGAGAGGGCGACCCGGGGCCCGCCATCGACCTCGTGACCGCGACCCGGGGCGACTGGGACCGCCGTGACCTGGTGATCGGGTTCATCGGCGACCACGTCCTGCCGGTCTACGAGAAGATCCCGGACGTCCCGGAGACCGCCCTGCTGCGCCCCGCCGCGTGCGCCACCGCCGGGTGGGGGTCACGCGGCCCGGGGCGCGGCGCCACCGTCACCCGCCTGGGCGTGGAGGCCGCGGCGGACTTCATGGCCGCCGCGGACGAGTTCATCATGGAGGCGGCCGAGTTCGACCCCGACGACCCGGTGCCCTGGTCGCTCCTGCTGGCCTGCGTCCTGCCGTTCGCCGCCGACGACGAGCAGCCCGCCTCGGCCTTCATCGAGGTCGTCCGCCGCGCGCCGCTGCTCTACAGCGCCCGCCTGAACCGCCTGCAATCGCTGGCCCCCAAGTGGTTCGGCACCCGTGAGCAGATGCTGGGCTTCGCCCACGCCACCGCCGCCGACCTGCCCGACGGCCACCCGCTGCACGCCCTGGTCGCCCTGGCCCACCTCGAGTCCTACCTCGAGACCCTCACCGAGGGCGGCTTCTTCAAGCGCCTGCGCCGCGGCACCGGCTACCTCCGGGACGAGTCCGTCCGCGCCGAGGTCGACGCCGCCTCCGACCGCCTCCTCGCCACCCCGCCGTTCGGGGGCGGGCGCCACCCCCGGTCGGGCTCGGCGCACCAGGTCTTCGCCGCGTTCTACCTGGAGCTGGCGGAGGGCTTCGCCTGCTCCGCCCCGGCCCGCTCCCGCCTGGCCCGGCACATGGCGCTGGCGGGGGCGGGCCCGGACGAGCTGCCGTGGGCGTACTTCGGCGACCCGGTTGACCGGTTCCACAAAGCCCGGTCGATCCGGGGCTGAGCGCTTCTGCCGCTGCCGAGCGCCACCGCACCCAGTACGATCTGTGCCGGAAGATCAACGCGAGGAGTGACACCGGTGCTGGTGGCCGAGGACGACATCTCCGGGTGACCCCGGGACGGCGGGCGGTTCTCCCGATCCAGGGTGGGACCGCTGGTCAGCCGTGCGCTCGTCCCCCTCTCACCCGACACACGCTTGGGGTCTTCCGGCATGTCCATCACCTGCACGTCCCTGTCCTTCTCCTGGCCAGACGGCACCCCCGTCTTCGACGAGCTGACCTGGTCGGCGGGCACCGGCCGCATTGGCCTGGTCGGCGACAACGGCAGCGGCAAGAGCACCCTGCTCCGGCTCATCGCGGGCGAGCTCACCCCGGTCGCGGGCAGCGTCACCGTCGACGGCGTCCTCGGCCACCTGCCGCAGACGCTCCCGCTCGACGGCGAGCCCACCGTCGCCGAGGTGCTGGGCATCGCGCCGGTCCTCGCCGCGCTGGCCGCCATCGAGTCCGGCGACACCGACGAGCGGCACTTCACCACCATCGGCGCCGACTGGGACGCCGAGGACCGCGCCCGCCTCGAACTCGACCGCCTCGGCCTCGACGGCGTCGGGCTGGACCGCCGCATCGGCACGCTCAGCGGCGGCCAGGTCGTCTCCCTCGGGCTCGCCGCCCAACTCCTGCGCCAACCCGACGTGCTGCTGCTCGACGAGCCGACCAACAACCTCGACCGGGCGGCCCGCTCCCGGCTGCACGCGGTGCTCCAGGGCTGGCGCGGCACGCTGCTGGTGGTCAGCCACGACCGCGAGCTGCTGGAGATGGTCGACCGCATCGCCGAGGTCGACCGGGCCGAGGTGCGGGTCTTCGGCGGCGCGTTCAGCGCGTTCCAGCAAGCCCGCGCCGCCGAGCAGCAGCTCGCCCAGCGGCAGGTGCGCAACGCCGAGCAGCAGCTCAAGAAGGAGAAGCGGGAGATGCAGCAGGCCCGCGAGCGCGCCCAGCGCAGGCAGAACAACGCCGCGCGCACCAACACCGACATCCCGAAGATCATCCAGGGCGGGCTCAAGCGGCGCGCCCAGGAGTCGGCGGGCCGGGCCGAGGGCACGCACTCAGCCCGCGTCGACGCCGCCCGCGAGAAGCTCGACACCGCGGGCCGCGCCGTCCGGGACGACGACAAGCTCGTGCTCGACCTGCCCGACACCGCGGTCCCCGCCGGGCGCACGGTCTTCCACGCCGAGCGCGTCCGCGTCGGGGCGCTGTTCGGCCCCGGCCTGGACCTGATCGTGCGCGGCCCGGAGCGGATCGCGCTGACCGGGCCCAACGGCGCGGGCAAGTCCACCCTGCTGCGGGTCGTCGCGGGCGACCGCGACCCGGACGCGGGCGTGCTGACCAGGGCCGACGGTCGCGTCGCCTACCTGTCGCAGCGCCTGGACCTGCTCGACCCGGACCGCTCCGCCGCGCAGAACCTGCGGACCGCCGCGCCGGGCATGCCCGACGCCGACCGGATGAACCTGCTGGCCCGCTTCCTGCTGCGCGGCCCCAAGGCCCAGCAGCCGGTGTCGACCCTGTCCGGTGGGGAGCTGCTGCGCGCCACCCTGGCCTGCGTGCTGACCGCCGAGCCCGCCCCGCAGCTCCTGCTGCTCGACGAGCCGACGAACAACCTCGACCTGACCAGCGTCGAGCAGCTCACCGAGGCGCTCAACGCCTACCGGGGCGCGCTGATCGTGGTCAGCCACGACCCGGTGTTCCTCGCCGACATCGGCGCCACCCGCGAACTCGCGCTGGCCGACGGCGTGCTGGTCGAACGCCTGGGGTGACGGGCTCAGGGGAAGGCGGGCACCTTGTCCCGGCTCGCCTCCCGCCGCGCCTTGACCTCCGGCGGCTCGGTGTGCGGCCCCGGCTTCGGCCGGGGCCCGCCACCGGGGAAGGCCAGCCGCAGGATGGTGCGCTGCACCGCGCCCCACTGCTTGCCCAGCGGCCCGGTGTTGTACGGCAGCCCGTAGCGCTCGCAGATCTCGCGCACCTTCGGCGCGATCTCCTGGTACCGGGAGCTGGGCATGTCCGGGAACAGGTGGTGCTCCACCTGGAACGACAGGTTGCCCGCCATGACGTGGAACAGCGGGCCGCCCTCGATGTTGGCCGCGCCGATGAGCTGGCGCACGTACCACGCGCCACGGCTCTCGTCGGCGACCTCCTCCTCGGTGAACATGAAGGTCTGGTCCGGGAAGTGACCGCAGAAGATGATCGCGTGCGACCACACGTTGCGGATGATGTTGGCGGTGAAGTTCGCCAGCAGCGTCGACTTGAAGCCCTTCCTGCCCGCGAGCGCCGGGTGGACCAGGTAGTCCTTGAGGACCTGACGACGCGCCTTCTGCCCGATGGCCTTGAACTCGTCGACGAGCTGCTTCTTGGACTTGCGGCCCTTCCTGATCGCCTCGAAGTCCAGGTCGTGCAGCGCCACGCCCCACTCGAAGAACGCCATCAGCACGATGTTGTAGAGCGGCTGCGCCAGGTACACCGGGTGCCACTTCTGCCTGGCGTCGACCCGCATGATCTCGTAGCCGACGTCCTTGTCCTTGCCGATCACATTGGTGTAGGTGTGGTGGACGTAGTTGTGCGAGTGCTTCCACGCCGCCGCGGGGGACGCGGTGTCCCAGTCCCAGGTGGACGAGTGGATGTTCGGGTCGTTCATCCAGTCCCACTGGCCGTGCATGACGTTGTGGCCGATCTCCATGTTCTCCAGGATCTTGGCGATCCCGAGCCCGGCCGTGCCCAGCAGCCACGCGGGTTTGTACCTGGAGAACAGCAGGACCGCCCGCGAGGCCAGCGCCAGCCGCCGGTGGAAGGTGATCATGCTGCGGATGTAGCGGGCGTCGACCTCGCCCAGCTCGCCGAACACCTGGTCGTGCAGCGCGTCGAACTCGCGCGCGATCCCCGCCAACTGCTCGTCGGAGAGCTTGTACAGCGGGTTGTCCGGGTCGTAGGGGGTCGGTTTCGCCGTTTTCTGGCCCATCGCTGGCCCGTCTCCCATCGTCAGAGGTCGATCTCAATCTCGCCGTCCGGCGCGCTGACACAGGTGCGCACCATCTGCCCGTCGGCGACGGTGACCGCCCCGGTCCGCAGATCGCGCACGGCACCGTCGCGCAGCCTGCCCACGCACGAGTGGCAGATGCCCATCCGGCAGCCGTAGGGCAGCGTGACGCCCGCCCGCTCGCCGCCGACCAGGATCGACACCCCGGACTCGCACTCGGCCCGCCCGTCGGAGACCCGGAACCGGACGCTGCCACCGGCGCCCTCGCCGCCACCGGTGCCGATCACCGGCTGGAAGCGCTCCACGTGCAGGTTGTCGCCGACACCCGCGCCGTCGAAGTGCCCGGTGACGGCGTCGATCATCTTGCGCGGCCCGGACAGGAACACCTGCCGCTCCCGCCAGTCCGGGCAGCGCTCGTCGAGGCTGGCCGGACTGAACCGCTCCTCGGTCGCGGTGTGTACCTCGCACAGGCGGTACCCGGGATTGCGCTCGGCCATGCGCCGCAGCATCGTCCCGAAGATCACGTCGTTCTTGTCGCGCGCGCTGTGGATGTGCAAGACGTCGTGCAGCGCCCGTTCGCGCTCCAGTTCGCGCAGCATCGCCATGACCGGCGTGACACCGCTGCCCGCGGACAGGAACAGGGCCTTGGCGGGCAGCGGGACGGGGAGGGTGAACTCGCCCTCGACCTCGCCGAGGAACACCCGCCTGCCGGGCTGCAGGCTCTCGTTGAGGAACGGCGAGACCTTGCCGCCCTCGGTGCGCTTGACGGTGATCGACACCAGCCCGCCGGGGTGGTCGGGGTCGGAGGTGATCGTGTACGCCCGCCAGTGCCGGATGCCGTTGATCTCCAGGCCGATCCGCAGGTACTGCCCCGGCCGGTGCCCTGGCCAGCGGAAGTGCGGGTCGACGACGATCGTGACCGCGCCACCGCGCTGCCTGCGCACCTCGGTCACCGTGCCGGTCGACTCGCGCGCCGACCAGTCGGGCCGCAGCAGGGCGAAGTAGTCGTCGGGCAGCAGCGGGGACGTCAGCACCCGGCCCAGCCTGCGCACCACCCGGTGCACCCGGGACAGCGCCGGAACCGCTCCGCGCTCGACCATCGCGCCCCCTCACGTTCGCCCGTTCGGGTAGTACCGATCGTCCGAGCATGACCCAGACCACGTCGGTTCGCGACTCCAACGGCGCGTTGGGGGGTCGTTACGCAGGTTGAGACACGGTCGGGTGGTGATCCACAGAACGGAGAGGGGAGCCGGGTGCCACGGCCTGCCCTGCGCCCTACCGGCTCTCGGCCACCGTCTGGGTGTGTGCGGGCTGGTCCAGGGTCGGCGGCTTGGCGGGCCACCAGAAGCGGTCGCCGAGCAGGAAGGCCAGGGCGGGGACGAGCAGGGTGCGCACGACGAGGGTGTCCAGGAGGACGCCGATGCAGACGATGGCGCCGATCTGGGCCAGGGCCACGACGGGGAGGACGCCCAGGACCACGAAGACGGCGGCCAGGAGGATGCCCGCGCTGGTGATGACGCTGCCGGTGCGGGTGAGGGCCTCGTGCATGCCCTCGACGGCGCCGAGGCGTTCTCGTTCCTCGCGGGCCCGGGTGGCCAGGAAGATGTTGTAGTCGACGCCCAGGGCGACGAGGAACAGGAAGGCGTAGAGCAGGACGCGGGTGTCGAAGGCGGCGAAGCCGAAGACGTGCTGGAACAGCCAGTTGCCCGCGCCGAGGCTCGCCACGTAGGTGGCGACGACGCTGACGATGAGGATGAGCGGGGCGACCAGGGAGCGCAGCAGCACCAGGAGCACGCCGAAGACCACCACCAGGATCAGCGGGATGATCACCGCGCGGTCGCGGGCCTCGGCGTCGTCCTGGTCGAGGGCGGACGCGTCGGCGCCGCCCACCAAGGCCTCCCGCAGCGGACCCGGCTGTTCGGCGTACGCGGCGCGGAGACCCCGCACGGCGTCGAAGGCCTCGTCGCTCTGCGGGGTGCCGGACAGCACCACGTCGATCCTGGTCCAGCCGTTCGCGCTCACCCCCGCGCGCGCCGAGGCCACGCCACCGACGCCATCGGCGACGGACACCGCCTCCTCGGCGACGGCCGCGGGGGCCACCACGCTCGTCTGCCCGCCGAACTGCCCGGGGAACGCCGCGGCGAGCCGTTCCGCGCCCCGCACCGCCTCCGGTTCGCCCAGCAACTGGTCGGTCTGGGTCAGGCCGACCGAGGCCCCGGCCAGGCCGAGGCTCAGGAACGCGATCAGCAGGACCGAGGCCGCGACGAACCGGACCGGCCACCGCCGCACCGCGGACCCGATCCGGACCCAGACCCGGTGCGACTCGGCCAGGTCGACCGGTCCGCTGTGGACACGGGGGACGAACGGCCAGAACAACCCGCGCCCGCACACCACGATCGCGGCGGGCAGCACCCCCAGGGCCATGACGAGCGCGATGGCGATGCCGATCGCGCACGCGATGCCCAGCGCCCGGTTGCCCTCGAGCGAGGCGAACACCAGCATCAGCAGGCTCAGCACCACGGTCCCGCCGGAGGCGAGGATGGCGGGCCCGGCCCCGCTGACCGCCGTGCGCATCGCCGCCCGCGGGTCCGGCTCGACCAGCAGCTCCTCCCGGTAGCGGGCGATGAGCAGCAGCGCGTAGTTGGTGCCCGCCCCGAACACGAGGACGGACAGGATGCCCAGGATGGAGGCGTCCACCGGGATGTCGAAGGCGTCGGCGACCGCCGCGACGACGAACCGGGCGAGCCCGTCGGCCACGGCCACCACCGTCAGCGGCACCAGCCACAGCACCGGGCTGCGGTAGGTGATGATCAGCAGCAGCGCGACCACGCCCGCGGTGATCAGCAGCAGCCGCACGTCCGCCCCGGCGAACGAGTTCGCGGTGTCGGCCTGGAAGCCGACCGGGCCGGTCAGCCACGTCTCGAGCCCGTCCGGCAGGCCCTCGGCCGCCGTCCGGCGCAGCGCGTCGGCCTGCGCGGCGATCCCGTCCGCGCCGGACTCGGCCGCCAGCGGGACGACCACGAGCGCCGCCGTCCCGTCCGCGCTGACCTGCGGCCGCACCGCCCGCGGCGCCGACGAGCCCGCCGCGAGCGCCGCCGCCCGCCCGGCGATCGCCTCCTGGTGCGCCGGGGTCAACGCCGTCCCCCCGGGCGCGGCGAAGAGCACGAGCGCGGAGGTCTGGTCCGCGCCCGGGAACCGGTCCAGCACCTCGGCGGCCCGCGACGACTCGGCCGAGGCCGGGCCGCCCTGGGCGGGGACGGTGTCCCCGGAGGACGTGGGCAGCAGCGCGAACAGCGCGCCCACCACGGCGAACGCCGCGACGAGCAACACCACCGCGCTGATCCGCCCGGTTTGCACGCGTCCGAGAAACCTCACCCAAGCCTCCTTTAGTACAGATTTTGTATTATCCAGGAGTTGTACCATGCCGGTATGACCGACACGCCGAGCAGTCGCCGGGGGACTGACGTCGTCGAGGAGCTGCGGCAGTTGATGACCGGGTTCCGCGGCCTCGAACGGCGCATCGGCGACCACTTCGAGCTCAACGCCACCGACACGGCCGCGCTGGAGATCATCGCCCGGGTGCCGGGCACGACCCCGTCGCGGCTCGTCGCGGACCTCAACGTCTCCCGGGGCGCGGTGACCTTCGTCCTCGACCGGCTGGAGGCGGCCGGGCTCATCACCCGCGAGCCGAACCCGGCCGACCGGCGCGGCGTGGTCCTGCGGCCCTCCCCGGCCGCGGTCGCCGACGTGCGCACGATCATGGTCGGCATCGGCACCCGGCTGCAGGCCCACTTCGCCGCGCTTCCCCCCGAGCACCAGGACGCCGTGCTGGACTTCCTGCGCGAGGTGCGGACGAGCTTCGGCGTGCCGGAACCGGATCAGCGCTGAGGGCGGGGCCTGGCGCCAGTCGAGGACCGCGGACCACCCATCGGCCCGAAGGCGGCGGGCAGACCGGGTGACCGCTCTAGCGGACGCCCACCAGCGCGGTGGCCGCGGTGATGGCGGCGGTCACCAGCGGGGAGGTGTCGTTGGCGCGCCAGAGCAGGTGGAAGCGGTGCTCCGGGCCCTTCTCGACCAGGGGCACCACCGCCACCCCCGGGTGCGACACGTCCGGGTGCACCAGCGCGACGCCCACCCCCGCGGCCACCATCGCCAGTTGCTGGTCCTGCTCCATCAGCCGGTGGTGCTTCCAGACCGGGGCGACGCCGTTCTCCGCCAGGAACCGGACCGTCGCGTCGTGCACGGACGGGGACACGTCGCGCTCCGGCAGCAGGAAGCCCTGGGCCTCGAACTCGCGCAGCGGCAGCCGGGTCTTGCCCGACAGCGGACCGGGGGAGGGGACGGCGACCTGGCTGTCGCGGTGGCAGCCGAGCAACAGGGACTCGACACCCTCCTCGGGGAGGGGGTCGCGGACCAGGGCGAGGTCGACGTCGCTGCGGTCCAGGGCCGCCAGCGCGCGCAGGCCCCACATGGGCGTGGCCACGACCTCCAGGCCCGCCCGGTCCTGCTCGACCTTGGCGCGCAGCGCCGCCGCCAGGTGCGCCGCGCCCGGGACGTAGCCCAGCCCCACCTGGCCCGACCAGCCCTCCCGCAGCGCCTTGGCCACGGAGTCGACCGCGCGCACGGCCGTCAGCGCGCGCAGCGCCTCGGACTCGACGCGCGCGCCCGAGGCCGTGAGCCGCACCCGGCGGACCGTGCGCTCGAACAGCGGCAGGCCGGTGGCCTTCTCGATCTCGTGCGACCAGCGGGTCAGGTCCTCGGCCCGCACGCCGAGGCGCTCGGCGGCGCGGCCGAAGTGCTGGGTCTCCCCGACCGCCACCAGGTACTCAAGATCCCGAACATCCACCCCGCCATCATGGCGCGGGGGACCGACAAGCCAATCCCCGGGGGAGCGCGCCCCAGCCGGCTGCAAACCCGTTCGCAGGCCCGCGAAGGCGTGGTTAAGGTCGTCGGGTGCCGGACGCGATCTTCGCCCACCCCCGCCTCGCACCCCTCTACGACGCCTTCGACGGCGACCGCGACGACTTGGCGGCCTACCTCGCGATCGCGGACGAGCTCGGCGCCCACCGCGTCGTCGACGTCGGGTGCGGCACCGGGTGCCTGGCCCTGCTCCTCGCGGGGACCGGCCGGGAGGTCGTGGGTGTCGACCCCGCCGAGGCCTCGCTCGCCGTGGCGCGGGCGAAGCCCGGGGCAGGCGCGGTCACCTGGCTGCACGGCGACGCCGAGGCGCTGCCCGCGGTGGCGGCCGACCTGGCCGTGATGACCGGCAACGTCGCATCGGTCTTCGGCACCGAGGCCGACTGGCGGCGAACCCTCCTCGGCGTCGGTCGCGCGCTGCGCCCCGGCGGACACCTCGTCTTCGAGACCAGGCGCCCGCGGCGCCGGGTGTGGCAGGACTGGCCGACCGAGAACCAGCCGATCACCCTCGACGTGCCCGGGGTCGGCCTGGTGGAGCGCCGCTTCGAACTCCTCGACGTGAGCCTGCCGCTCGTGACGTTCCGCCACACCTACCGCTTCCACGCCGACGGCGCGGTCATCACCTCGGACTCGACACTGCGGTTCAGCGACCAGGACGAGCTGGAGGCGAGCCTGGTGGCGACCGGCTACCGCGTGCTCGACGTGCGGGAGGCGCCGGACCGGCCGGGCCGCGAGTTCGTGTTCCTCGCGGCCCGGCCGGGCGGTCAGACCTCGCCGACCCAGTAGGCGCGGGCTCCGTGAGCAGCAGGCCCCTCCAGGTCTGAGCTGTCGGGGTCAGATGCGAACGCGGCGCTCGAAGCCCCGGCCGGGGTGCCAGGTCTCGACCACCACTCCGCCGTTGTTGGTGACGGTGGCGAGCACGACTTCGGTGACCTCGATCCGGAAGCGGTGCACATCGGAGCTGGCGGCCACGTCGTGTGCGAGGTCGGAGATCTTCGCGTCGCCGTCCCACGAGCCCGGGTCGTCTTCGGGGGTGTCCTCGGTCGGGCAGTGCATGGCGATTCGAGGTGTTCGGCGCGCGGGAGGCGCCGGGCCGGCCGGGCGGTCAGACCTCGCCGACCCAGTAGGGGGCGATGTCGATCGTGGCGTTGCCCGCGGCGCCGGTGAAGGTGCCCGCGGACTGGGTGGTGAGGGTGTACCAGGAGTCCACGTAGTCCGGGTCGTCGGTCCACCACTTGCCGGGCATGGCGTTGATGATGGCGTTGACCAGGGGGATGTGGGCGCCGCCGTCGACGATCGTGAGCAGCGCGGAGATCAGGGTCTGCGCGAGGGACTGGTAGTTGGTGTCGCCGTCGTCCTCCATCAGGACGATGTCGGCGGCGTTGTACTTGAAGTGGTTCCAGTGCACGACGAGTTGGCCCGGGTAGTAGTCGCGGTCCTCGTCGTCGAGGTAGGGCATGTCGACCGGATCGATGGCGACCCGGCCCTGCGGGCCGAAGCCGCCGACCAGGGTGAACATCTCCGCTTTGCCCTTGGGCCAGGGCTCCTGCTTGTCCCCGACCCTGATCCGGTTGACCTTCGTCGCCCAGTACCCGCCCCGCGCGGCGGCCCGCTCGGCCGCCAGCCCCTTGGCCGCCACCGCCTCGCGGACCACGTCCATGCCGATGGTGGTCGCGGTCTCCACGTCGACCTCCACCAGCAGCACCGGCTGGTCGGGGATGACGCCCAGGGTCAGCGTCCTGGCGCCGCCACCGGGGGCGTAGGCGCGGAACGTCGTCCCCTCGTCGTCATCGGGCACCGCCGCGACCAGCGGCTTCTCCCCGCCTGCCAGCGCGGCCGCCATGCCGCTGTCGCCCAGGCGCACCCGCAGCAGGTCGGCCGACCCGGCGGGCAGGCCCTTGGCCGCGAGCAGGTCGGCGTTGGCCCGGTCGACGGCCCGGCGCACCGCGCCCGCGCCGACCGACCGCGCGTCCACGCCATCGGTCCCGACAGCCGGGACCGGACCGTGCCCGACCTCGACCGCGATGGCCCGCGCCACCCGATCGGTGATCTGCCCGACGGGCCCAGCCGCGGGGGCCGCCTCGGCGGCGGTGACGCCGGTGATCGTGGCGGCCAGCACCACCACGGCGAGTCCCATCTTGGAAACCCTCATCGCCAGCTCCTCGTTGTGAAAGGATTTCCACAAGCGTGGTCTGTTGGCGGGCGAGCGACAAGAGGGCGAATGGCGGAGTCGATCACCAGCGATCACAGTTGGACATGACCACGCCGACGTCGCGCCCACCTCGGTGCCCACCTGGGTGTGCCAGTTGGGCGGCTCTGGGGTGCGCGCGACGTCGGCGTGGCTTCTCGCCCACCCGGGGGTGTGGCGACGTGGCCGCTATCGGGCCTCGATGACCGTCTTGAACTCGGCGGCAGCCCGCTCGACCTTCTTCTGCGGGTCGGCGAACAGCGAGGCGACGGCCTCGCCGAGCTTGCCCGCGGGCGGGTCGTAGGACAGGCTGATCTCGAACCCCGTGCGGCCGTTGCCCTTGTCGTCGAACCGGACGACGCCCGCGTTGCGCACATCCGGGTCGGTGCCCTCGACGGTCGCCCAGGCGATCTTGTGCGGGGCCTCGTCCTCGACGACGTTGGCCTCCCAGGTCAGCGTCTTGCCCATCGGGCCGTCCACAGTCCACACGGTCCGGTGGCCGCCACCGTCCTTGGCCTTCACCTCGCGCACGTCGGACAGCACCTGCGGCAGCTTGTCGAACGAACGCCACCAGTCGTAGCAAGCCTGCGCCGGGGCGTTTACCTCGATGTAGTGCGCAACGGCACCCAAGTGAACCAGTCCTTTCGTGAACGTTCGGCTGTTGTCGCGGGAGTACCCGGCCGGAGCGGGCCTAACCGCGGAACGCGGGAATGACCTCCTTGCCCCACAGGCGGAAGAACTCCTCGTGGTCGGAGCCGATCTGCTGCACGTAGACCTCGTCGGCGCCCGCGTCGACGAACTCGCGCACCGCGCCCGCGTGCCGGTCCAGGTCGGGCCCGCACACCACCTGCTCGCCGATGGCCTCGGGGGTCACCAGGCTGGCGGCGGCCTCGAAGTCCCTGGGCCGGGGCATGGTCTGCGCCAACTGACCCGCCAGGCCCTCGTTGCGCCAGAGCCGGTGCGCGGTCGCCTTGCCCTGCTCCTCGGTCTCCGCCCAGCACACCTTGAGCCCGGCCTGCACCGGCTTGCCGCCGCTGCCCTTGCGGAACCGCCCGATGAGGTCGGCGTCGGGCAGCACCGTGCAGTACCCGTCGCCGATGCGCGCGGCCAGGTCGGTCGCCTGCGGGCCGAAACCGGAGACGTAGATCGGCACCGGCCGCTCGGGCAGCGTGTAGATCCGCGCCTCCTGCACCTCGTAGTACTCACCGTGGAAGCTGATCTCCTTGCCGGTCAACAGCTTCCTGATCAGCTCGACCGACTCCTCGAGCATGTCCAGGCGGACGCCGGGGGAGGGCCACGGGTCGCCCAGGATGTGCTCGTTGAGCGCCTCGCCGCTGCCCAGGCCGAGGATGAAGCGCCCGTCGGTCTGCACCGCCGCCGTCGCCGCCGCCTGGGCGATGATCGCCGGGTGCACGCGCACGGTCGGGCAGGTCACCGCGGTCGTGATCGGCAGCGACACCGCCTCGGACAACGCCCCGATGACCGACCACACGAACGGGCTGTTGCCCTGCTCGTCCAACCAGGGGTGGAAGTGGTCGGAGATCCACAGCCGCTCGAAGCCCGCCTCCTCGGCCAGTCTCGCCTGGCGGACCAGCTCCTTGGGGCCGAACTCCTCGCTGGACAGGAAATACCCGATGCTCACCATGGCCCGGGGTTACCCGCGGCCGGTTGTTTCACTCTCGGGTATCCCCGATTGGTGATGCACGCATGCCTATGTTCTGATGGATTGGCACCCGTCGTCCACACAGGAGCGATCAGCGATGACCACGACCCACGCCGAGCACCCCGCCCACACCCACGCCCACGGGGAGGGCTGCGGCCACACCGCCATCCAGCACGGTGACCACGTGGACTACGCGCACGACGGCCACCTGCACCGGGACCACGACGGCCACTGGGACGAGTGCGAGCCCGCCGACCACGTGCCGCACGAGCACACCGACCACGTCCACGGCGAGGGCTGCGGCCACACGGCCGTCCAGCACGGCGACCACGTCGACTACGCCCACGACGGCCACCGCCACGCCGCCCACGGCGACCACTACGACGACCACTGAGGCAAAGCGTGGGTGGGACCGCGCCCGCGGCCCCACCCACGTCTCACGTCCTCGATCGAGCCGCTGACCAGATGTCCCGCGACTCTGGGATCGGGTAAAGCGCCTCGGTGATGTCGGTGTCCCACCGCCGGGTGACCTGGTCGTTCTCGGTGAACGGGGCCCAGCCGGGGTCCCCGGTCCTGGCGAACCCGGTCCACGAGGCGCGCAACGCCGCCGACAGCGCTTCGAAGCTGTCCGGCACCGGGGAGCCCAGGACCATGGCGGCGATGGGCGAGTCCGCGATGCCGAAGGTGAACGGCACATCGATGCCGTGGCAGGCGCCCAGCGGCCCCTCCCAGGCGAAGTCGTAGAGCCAGGTCCGCCCGCCCGCCGCCGCGTGGGCCTGGGCTGTCCACGTCGTCGGCATCCGGAACAGGCTGTCGGACATGATCGTGTCGATCAGCTCCCGGTCGGCCAGGCCCGGGTACGCCGCCCGGTAGTCGGCCAGCGCCGAGTCGGGCAGCGGACCCGCCGCCACGATGTCCTCCGGGGTGGCCGCGCTCAGATCGATCATCGTCGAGAACAGCCGGAACTCGTCGTGGGTGAACCCGCAGACCAGCTCCACGTCCCGGCCCGCGCCCCGGGCGATCAGGTTCCACGGCTGGTCGGTCAGCAGGTCGCCGTCGACCACCGGGCCGAAGGCGGTGATCCCGATTCGAGCCCGGCGCAGCGGCGCGCTCTGGGCGGCCAGCACCGCCTCCAGTGGCACGCTCGCGAAGTCGGACGGATCGATCCCCAGCTCATCGGCCACGACCCGGGTGACCTCCCGCGCCTGCTCCAGGCTCCGGTACCCCGACGGCACGCTCTGCGCGATCGCCCGGCGGAACAGGCCCAGGTCGGCGGCCAGCAGCACCGCGATCGACCCGGCGCCCGCCGACTCGCCGAAGACGGTCACGTTCGCCGGGTCGCCGCCGAACGCCGCGATCTCCGACCGCACCCACCGCAGCGCCGCCACCTGGTCCAACAGGCCCCGGTTCGCGGGGGCGCCGGGCACCACGCCGAAGCCGTCGAAGCCCAGCCGGTAGTTGAGCGTCACGACTACGACGCCGCTCTCGGCCAGCCGGGTCGCGTCGTAGCCGGGCAGCGACGACGACCCGTTCTGGTACGCGCCGCCGTAGATCCACACCATGACCGGCAGCCCCGTCCCGCCGCCCTCGGGCACGTAGACGTTCACCGACAGGGAGTCCACGCCGTCCCCGGGCGACCACGGCGAGGGCATGCCGGGGACGAGCGGACCCTGCGGCGGCGCGACGCCGAACCTGGTCGCGTCGCGCTCGCCGGACCAGGGCACCACCGGAGCGGGGCCCTGGAACCGCAACGGCCCCTCGGGGGCCGCGGCGTAGGGGATGCCCAGGAACCTGGTCACCCCCGCGCCCGCGCTGCCCCGCACCGATCCGGACGACGTGCGCACGACCAGGTCCACGGCCACCTACTTCAAGTTGTGGGCGAGTTCGCCCTGCTCGCCGAAAAGCTGCTGGGTCCACTTTCGCAGAAGCTCGGTGTTGTCGTTGTCGTTCGGGTGGAAGCCCACGCGGTTGTAGTCGCGAATCCGCTGGCGGACCTCCTTGGTCAGGAACGGCGAGTGCCGCAGCGCCGCGAAGCTCTTGAGCAGCCGCTTGGGGTTGCGGGCCGCCTTGTCGCCCGCCAGGGAGGCCAGGGTGTGCATGGTGACGCCGAACAGGAAGCTGCACGTCATCCAGCGCATGGTCCAGATGCGCCGCTTCTCCGTGCCGCCCACGGCCCGGTAGACGTCGAACGCGACCGCCTTGTGCTCGGACTCCTCGATCGCGTGCCACAGCAGCACCGACCGCACCTCGCTGGTGCCCAGCAGCTCCTGCGCGCGCGGGTCGATCAGCAGCGTCTCCGCCAGCGCCGCGGTGTAGTGCTCCAGCGCGGAGGTCACCGCCAGCGAGGAGATCTTCGGCAGCCGCTTCCAGTACATGCTCAGCGCCCGCTTGACCATCTGGTCGACCCGGTGCGTCGGATAGCCCATCTCCTGGAGGCGGTCGTTGAGGTCGCGGTGCTCGCGGCCGTGGGTGACCTCCTGGCCGATGAACCCGGCGACGTCCTTCTTGAGCTGCGGGTCGGTGATCCGGTCGGAGTAGTGGCGCACCGAGCGGACGAAGAAGTCCTCGCCCTCGGGGAACATCGCCGACAGCGTCGCGACGATGTGGCTCATCACCAGGTCGTCCTGGACGTAGTGGCGCCGCTCGCCGGTCTCCAGACCGGTCGCGGGGCCGTAGTCGAACCGGATGCGACGCGGTTTGATCGGGATGGACATGGCTTGTGCCTCCGGGGTTACGCGGGGTCGGGGATGAGGAACGCGGCGTCGTGCAGGTGCGGGGCGGCGGAGACCAGCAGCTTGACGAAAGCGCGGACCTCCGCGCCGCGGCCCGCCGGGTCGCCGTCGGGCAGGGCGTTGAGCGCCAGGCCGCTGAACAGGGCGTGCACGCCGCGCAGCGCCTCGCTCAGGAACGGGCGGTCGGCCAGGTCCGGGAAGAACTCGGTGAACACCTCGGCGGTCACCTCGGCGATGCGGTCGGGCATCGGCGCCAAGACCTCGGCCAGCTCCGGGTTGTGCCGGGCGGCGACCATCAGCTCCAGCAGCACCAGGCCGCCGGTGTCGGCGTAGAACGACCACAGCACGCCCAAGCCCTCGGCCGGGGTCCGCCGGTCCGGGGCGATGGCGCCGAAGCGGGCGCGGAACTCATCCACCTTGGACTCCAGCAGCCGCTGCGCCGCGGCGCTGACCAGGTCGGCCTTGGTGGGGAAGTGGTGGGCCAGCGCGCCGCGCGACACCCGCGCCCGGCGCACGATGTCGTTGGTCGAGGCGCCGCCGTAGCCCAGCTCGGCCACGCAGCCGATCGTGGCGTCGAGCAGCCGCGCGCGCATCGCCCCGGCGCGCTCGGCCTGCGGCACGCGCACGCCTGCCCGTTCGGGGGAGAGCTGTCGGCGATGACGGATCACGGGTGGACGGTAGACCGACATCCACAAACAGGCAAGCCTGCCTGTTCGCGCGCACCATTGACTGAAATGGGAGGTTAATCCCAACTGTGTAGGCTCACCGGCGTGACGGACGTCGTCGCCGCACGAGCCTGCCCCGCGGGTGGCAGCGGCCTTCCTGGCGCGCGCGGCGGGGTAGCCCACCGATGACCCGCCCGCTGACCGGACCCGGTCTCGCGGTCCTGCTGTTCGCCGGGCTGCTGCCGATGGCGGACGCCTTCATCGTGAACGTCTCGTTGCCCACGATCGCCACCTCGCTCGCCGCGGACAACGCCGACTTGTGCCTCGTCGTCGCCGGCTACGGCATCGCGTTCACCGTCTTCCTCACCCTCGGCGGCAGGCTCGGCGACGCCTACGGCCGCCGCACCGTGCTGCTGCTCGGCCTGCTCGCGTTCACCGCCGCCTCGATGGTGTGCGCGTTCGCCCCCACCACGGGTTGGCTGGTCGGCGCCCGCATCGCCCAGGGCGCGGCCGCCGCGCTCATCCCGCCCCAGGTCCTCGGCACGATCTCGGCCACCACCCCGCCGGCGCGCTGCCCGCGGTCGATGAGCCGCCACACCGCCGTCAGCGGACTGGCCGCCATGGGCGCCCTGTTCGTCGGCGGCCTGCTGACCTCGGTCGACCTGTGGGGCACCTCTTGGCGGCTGATCTTCCTGGTCAACCTGCCGGTCGGCATCGCCGCCGTGCTGCTGACCGCGCTGGTCGTGCCGGAGACCCGCTCGGCCACCCCCGCGGGCATCGACCCGCGCGGCACCGGCCTGCTGGCCGTCGCGGGTCTGCTGCTGCTCATCCCGCTCAACCGCGGCCCGGTGCTGGGCTGGCCGTGGTGGACAGTGGCGATGCTCGTGCTCGTCCCCGCCGCCGGGTACGCGCTGTGGCGGGTGGAGACCCAGGTCAGCGCCGCCGGACGGGCGCCGCTGCTGCCGCCCAGCCTCCTGGCCACCCCGGCGGTGCGCCGCGGCCTGCTGACCGTCGTCCCGTTCCTCGCCGCCTGGGCCGGGTGCCTCTACGCGCTGCCGCTGACCCTGCAGCAGGGCTTCGGGCTGGACCCGCTGTGGGCCGGACTCGTGGTCGTGCCCCTCGCGGCCGCCTTCCTGGCGGGCTCGCTCACCGTCCCCGCCCTGCGCGCCCACCTCGGTGACCGGGCGACCACCTGCGGCGCGCTCGCCCAGGCCGGGGGAGTGGTGTGGCTGCTGTCGTGCGTCGCCACCGGGGTCCTGGCCACCTCGGCGTGGTCGGCGCTGCCCGGCCTGGCCCTGGTCGGCTTCGGCCAGGCCGTCGTCGTCGGCAGCACCCAGATCTCCATCCTGGCCGCCATCCCCACCCGGCACGCGGCGGTCGGCGGGGGCGTGCTGGTCACCACCCAGCAGGGCGCGATGACCATCGGCGTCACCGCCCTGGGCAGCGTCTTCGGCGGGGTCCTCGCGGTGAGCCCGCACTCCGCCGCGTTCGGCGTCGTCCTGGCGGTGCAACTCGCCGCGGGCCTGGCCGTGGTCCTGGCGGTGCGCCGTGGGATCGGGCGGGCGCTGACGGTCAGCCCGCGCTGAGGTCGAGGGTCATGAAGACGCTGTGCGGGTCCAGGACGTAGTCCGCGAACGGCGCGCAGTAGGCGAACCCGAACTTCTCGTAGAGCGCCCGCGCGGGGGCGAAGAACTCGGCCGACCCCGTCTCCAGGCTCAGCCGCCGGAACCCCATCCCACGCGCCTCGGCCACCAGGTGCCCCAGCACCGCCCTGCCGACCCCACTGCGCCGCACCCCCGGCCGCGTCCGCATCGACTTGACCTCGCCGTGCTCGTCATCGAGCCGCTGCACCGCCGCACACCCGACAACCCGCCCACCGACCCGCGCGGACCAGAACGTCACCCCGGGCTCGCGCAACCCCGCCAGGTCCAGCGCGTGCTTGCTCTCCAGCGGACTCGTCTCCCGCATCTGCGCGACGTGCTCGGCGAGGAACTCCGCGATCTCGGGTCCACTGAGGTCGTCCAGCTCGATCTCCACGACCGGAGGATAGGCAACGGCAGCGCGGCGGTGGGCGTCATTGCGAGCGTGCACACCACGAGAGACCTGGACTGGCCGGACACCTACAACGTGCGGGACCTCGGGGGTCTTCCCACCCGCGACGGGAGAACCACGCGCTGGGGCGCCGTCGTGCGGGGTGACCACCCGGGCAACCTCACGGTGGGCGGGTGGGCGGCGCTTCGGGCGCACGGGGTGCGGACGCTGGTGAACCTGACCGGCGACGAGTACGAGCCGGGGGAGGGGCTTGAGGTCGTCCACGTGCCGCTGGACGACTTGGACGACGGTGAGTTCTGGGATGTGTGGGGGCGTGGCCTGGACTGCACGCCGCTGTACTACGGGGCCTTCCTGGACCGGTTTCTCGGGCGGGTCGCCCGTGTGGTCGCCGCTGTCGCCGACGCTCCCGCGGGCGGGGTGTTCGTGCATTGCGGCGGTGGGCGGGATCGGACTGGTTTGGTCGTGCTGCTGCTGTTGGCGGCTGTGGGTGTTCCCGCCGAGGTGATCGCGGACGACTACGTGGTGAGCACAGCCAGGTTGGAGCCCGCGTGGGTAGCGCTGGGGGCGGGGGACCAGACCCGGAAGATCGAGCAGTTGATCGCCTCGGAGGGGACCACGGCTCGCCAGGCGGTTCTGGACGCTGTCGCGTCGCACGACATCCAGGACTACCTGGTGGGGGTTGTGGGCGCGGTGCGGGTCGAGGCGATCCGAGATCGTTTGGTTCTAAAGTATAAACTATCGACTATCTAGATTAATTGACTGTCGATCGAACAGATCGAACAGATCGGGCAGGGCTACAGGGGCGACAAGACCGTGTCGACCCGGCGGGCTATACGCGTCCAGGTCTTGTTGGTGCGGTCGACACTGAGGATGACGCCCGTCGCCCAGATCGTGGGCACCGGATGCTCTGTGTTAATTATTAACTATTCACTATCAAGATACACAGCAGTTAAAAACAACCAACAAACCACCAAAACCAGCCGCTACGAGGGGGCCGATCCTGAGCTCCCTCGTAGCGGTCGGGGGGCTAGTGGCCCGAGGCGGCCAGCTCGGCGGCGAGGCGTTCGTCGCCGGATTGGGTCTTGAGGGGCTTTTCCTTGATGAGCAGGACGGCGATCAGTGCGACGGCGGCGATGGGGGTGGCGATGAGGAACAGGTGTGCCGTGGCGGTGGAGTAGACGTCCTGGACGATGAGGCGGATGGGGTCGGGCAGGACTGACAGGTCGGGGACCTCGGTGCTGCCGCCGGTGGTGGGGGTGCCGGGGATGCGCTCGGCGAGGTCGCTGCTGATGCGGTTGGCCAGGACGGCGCCGAGGGCGCTGACGCCGATCGCGCCGCCGAGGCTGCGGAAGAAAGTGATGGTGGAGGTGGTGGCGCCGAGGTCCTTGGCGGGGACGTCGTTCTGGGCGACCAGGACCAGGTTCTGCATGAGCAGGCCGATGCCGATGCCGAACAGGGCCATGTACACCCCGATGAGGACGAGGCTGGTGTCGGTGGAGATGGTGGCCAGCAGCGCCATGCCCGCGACGGTGATGACGCCGCCGGAGACCAGGTAGGTCTTCCACTTGCCGTGCTTGCTGATGAGCTGCCCGGCGACGGTGGAGGAGATCAGCAGGCCGAAGACCAGCGGGAGGCTGAGCAGTCCGGCCTCGGTGGGGGACATGCCGTGGCCGATCTGGAAGAACTGGGACAGGAACACGGTGCCGCCGAACATGGCGGTGCCGACGAAGGCGGAGGCGATGACCGCCATGGCCACGGTGCGGTTGCCGAAGATGGACAGTGGCACGACGGGGTCGGCGGCGCGGGACTCCACGAGGATGGCGAGTGCGAGGAGCGCGATGCCCGCGGTGACCAGGGCGGCGGTCCAGCCGGAGGCCCAGTCGAAGGTGTTGCCCGCGAGGGAGGACCAGATGAGCAGGGTGGAGACGCCGGTGACGATGAGGGCGGCGCCGAGCCAGTCGATGGTGACCTGCTTGCGGATGGTGGGGAGGTTGAGGGTCTTCTGCAGCAGGATGATGGAGGCGAGGGTGAAGGGGACGCCGATGAGGAAGCACCAGCGCCAGCCGAGCCAGGAGGTGTCGACGATGACGCCGCCGATGAGGGGTCCGGCGACGGTGCCGACGCCGAAGACGGCGCCGAAGATGCCCGCGTAGCGGCCGAGTTCGCGGGGCGGGATGATGGCGGCCATCACGATGGTGGCGAGTGCGGTGATGCCGCCCGCGCCGATGCCCTGGGCGATGCGGCTGACGATGAGGAATTCGATGTTGGGTGAGATCCCGGCGAGCAGGGAGCCGAGGGCGAACATGCCCAGTGAGGCTTGGATGAGCAGTTTGCGGCTGTAGAGGTCGGCCATCTTGCCCCAGAGGGGGACGGTGGCGGTCATGGCGAGCAGTTCGGTGGTGATGACCCAGGTGTAGACGGATTGGGAGCCGTTGAGGTCGTTGATGATGCGGGGCAGGGCGTTGGCGACGATGGTGCCCGCGAGGACGGCGACGAACATGCCGAGCATGAGGCCGGAGATGGCTTGCAGGACTTCGCGGCGGTTGGTGAGTTGGCGCGGTGCCGGTGTGGTCGGCCCGGTTGTGGTGTCGGACATCGTTCCTCGGGTGGTCAGGGCCGGGCCGGTGGCGTGAGGCCGTGGGTGAGCAGGGTGAAGACCTCGTTGATGTGGTCGCCGAGGGCTGGGGTGGTGGGGTCGCCGGGGGTGCGGAGCCATTGGGTGAGGGCGACGCGGAAGGCGCTGGTGATGGTGGCGGCTGTGGTGCGTGGGTAGGTGTGGTCGGCGGGGAGGCCGAGGCGGTCGGCGAAGGCTTCGGCGAGGGTGTGTTCGGTGGCGGCTCCGCTGAGGAAGGCGCGGTTGAGCATGTCGGGGTGTTCGCGGATGACGGAGAGGCGGGCGAGCCAGAGTTTGTGGTCGTGGTCGATGGTGGTGAGTTCGTTGTGGAGGAAGGTGCGGGCGGTTTCGAGGGGGTGTTGGTCGGGTGGGCTGGTGGTGATGTGGGCGCGGATGCGGTCGTCGGCTCCGGGGTCTGGGTTGAGGACGGCGTCTTCTTTGGTGGCGAAGTAGTTGAAGAAGGTGCGGGTGGAGACGCCTGCGCGGGTGGCGATGTCGTCGGTGGTGATGTTGTCGTAGCCGTGTTCGGTGGCGAGTTCGACGGCGGCGCGGACGAGGGTGGTGCGGGTTTGGCGTTTTTTGCGGTCGCGGAGGCCTTCGGTGCCCATGGTGGTCACAGTACCGGCTGTTTGTGCAGTGGCTGCAAGTTTGCAGGGAGTGTAGTGAGTCACGTTGTCTGCGGGCTGGGGTTGCTGGTCTGTTCCTGCCGGGGTGGGTCAGTCGGTGTGGTGGGTCCAGTGGTCGCGGCCCGCGGCGGGCAGGGTGGTGATCGGGTCGTAGTAGGGGTAGCGGCGGTGGAGGACGTCGGTGTCGTCGGTGTCGCGTTCGGAGCCCGCGAGGTAGTTCTTGGTCCAGTAGGAGATGCCGAGGTCGCGGTCGTAGTCGGCGAGTTGGTGGACCCAGCGCTTGCCGACGTAGGGGACGTCGCAGATGATGCGGGGGGTGGCGTAGCCGGGGAGGTAGCCCATGATGGCGTGTTGGAGGTTCTGGGCTTCCCAGACGGCGAC
Source organism: Actinokineospora pegani (assembly GCF_009745975.1). Classification (GTDB taxonomy): domain Bacteria; phylum Actinomycetota; class Actinomycetes; order Mycobacteriales; family Pseudonocardiaceae; genus Actinokineospora; species Actinokineospora pegani. The sequence goes on from NZ_WHOL01000107.1 coordinate 205,322, forward strand.
GCGCCAGTGTTCGGCGTTGGGGATCATGTCGCACATGTAGAAGTAGTAGGGCAGGATCCCGGCTTCTCCTTGGAGTGCGAAGCAGAGGTCGAGGAGGGCTTCTGGGGTGTTGTTGACGCCGCGCATGAGGACGCCCTGGTTGCGGATGTCGCGGACGCCGACGTCGAGGGCGGTGCGGGTGGCCTCGGCGACGAGGGGGGTGACGGATTGGGTGTGGTTGACGTGGGTGTGGATGGCGAGGTTGACGCCGCGGCGGTGGGCGGTGCGGGCGACGCGTTCGAGGCCTTCGACGATGGTGGGTTGCAGCCAGTGCTGGGGTAGTGCGGCGAGGGCTTTGGTGGCGAGGCGGATGTCGCGGACGGTGTCGATGTCGAGCAGGCGCATGAGGAAGGTCTCGAGTTGGCGCCAGGGGACGTTGGCGACGTCGCCGCCGGAGACGACGACGTCGCGGACGCCGGGGGTGGCTTTGAGGTAGGTGATCATGGCGTCTTGGCGGTCGGTGGGTTTGAGGGCGAGTTTGTGCTTGTCGACCTGGGGGGTGTTGTTGCCGACGAGGTCCATGCGGGTGCAGTGGCCGCAGTACTGGGGGCAGGTGGAGAGGAGTTCGGCGAGGACTTTGGTGGGGTAGCGGTGGGTGAGGCCTTCGACGACCCACATCTCGGCTTCGTGGAGTGAGTCGCGGGTGGAGTGGGGGTGGCTGGGCCAGTGGGGGTCGCGGTCGGTGGCGATGGGGAGCATGTAGTTGCGGATGGGGTCGGCGCGGAAGGCGTCGGTGAAGGCGGTGGGGGTGGTGTCGGCGTGGGGGGCCATGGTGTTGAGCATCTGCGGGGGGATGAGCATGGACATGGTGGCGTGGTTGTGCTGGTCGGCGGCGAGGTCGTCGTAGAAGTCGTCGGTGAGCAGGTTGCCGACGACGGCGCGGAGTTGGGTGGGGTTCTTGACGCAGTGGGCGCGTTGCCATTGGGCGTCGCGCCATTGGGTGTCGGTGGTGTCGTGCCAGGCGGGGAAGCGGCGCCAGTCGGGTTCGGTGAGGGTGCGCCGGGTGTACTCGTAGGGCTGGGCCGGGTGGTCGCCGTGGGGTGTCGGGGGTGTGGTGGTCGCGGTCCGGTCGTCGAGAGTTGGCATGTTTTCCTCCTCGCCGAGAGCTTCGCGTGAAGATATGCTGTCAGATGTGCGGTTGGACGCAAATCTTTCGGCAGGAGGGTGACGTGGTCGTGAGTTCGCCGTTGGGTTTGCACCGGGTGTTGGAGCCTGCGGGGGTGTTGCCGCAGCGGGCGTGGCGGTTGGACGCCGATCCGGAGCCGGGGGTGGACGAGGTGGTGGTGGCGGTGGAGGTGCTCAACCTGGACGCGGCGTCGTTTCGGCAGTTGCGGGAGGAGCACGGGTCGGGTGCGGCGGTGCGGGCGGCGGTGCTGGGGATCGTGGCCGAGCGGGGGAAGATGCAGAACCCGGTGACGGGGTCGGGTGGGATGTTGTCGGGGACGGTGGTGGCGGTGGGGCCTGAGTCGCGGTTGGGGTTGGTGGTGGGGGACCGGGTGGCGTCGTTGGTGTCGTTGTCGTTGACGCCGTTGCGGATCACCGATGGGTTGGTCCGGTGGGGTGGGGATTCGGAGCAGGTGCCGTGTGCGGGGACGGCGGTGTTGTTCGGGCGGTCGGTCGTGGCGCGGTTGCCGGGGGATCTGCCGGAGGGGGTGGCGTTGTCGGTGTTGGACGTGTGCGGGGCGCCCGCGTTGACCGATCGGGTGGTGCGTGCGGCGGGGGTGGGGGCGTCGGTGTGCGTGTTGGGTGGTGGGGGCAAGTCGGGGTCGTTGTCGTTGGCGGCGGCGCGGGCGGCTGGGGCGGGTCGGGTGGTGGCGTTGGTGCCGACGGAGGGGGAGGCGGTGGCGGTGCGGGCGTCGGGGTTGGCCGGTGAGGTGGTGGTGGCTGACGCGCGGGACCCGGTGGCGGTGGCGGGTGCGGTGGGGGAGCCGGTGGATGTGACGGTGGTGTGCGTGGATGTGGCGGGGTGTGAGCACGGGGCGGTGTTGGCGACGGCGGATGGGGGGACGGTGGTGTTCTTCTCGATGGCGACGTCGTTCTCGGCGGCGGCGTTGGGGGCGGAGGGGTTGGCGGCGGATGTGCGGATGCTGGTCGGGAACGGGTATGTGCCGGGGCACGCGGAGTTCGCGTTGTCGCTGTATCGGGGTGAGGCCGGGGTGCGGGGGTTGTTCGGTGCGCGCGAGCGGCAGACTCCTGTGTCATGACGAGCGCGGAGACGACAGTGTTGGTGGGTGGCCGGGTGCATTCCCCGGCTGATCCGCATGCCACGGCGATGGCTGTGCGGGATGGGGTGGTGGTGTGGTTGGGGCAGGACCGGGTGGGGCGGGCGTTGCACCCGGGTGCTGAGGTGGTTGACCTGGGTGGGGCGTTCGTGGCGCCCGCGTTCGTGGACGCGCATGTGCACGCCACGGCGGCGGGGTTGTTGTTGACCGGTTTGGACCTGACCGGGTGTGGGTCGTTGCGGGAGTGCCTGGACTTGGTGGCGGGGTACGCGCGTGCGGGTGGCCCGGTGTGGGGGCATGGGTGGGATGAGACGGGGTGGCCGGAGGGGCGGGCGCCGTCGCGGGCGGAGGTGGACGCGGTGGCCGGTGGTGTGCCGGTGTATTTGTCGCGGGTGGATGTGCACTCGGCGGTGGTGTCGTCGGCGTTGGTGGACCGGGCGGAGGGGGTGGCGGGGGTCGCGGGGTTCGACGCGGTGGGGCCGTTGTCGCGGGAGGCGCACCACCGGGTGCGGCGGGTGGCGTTGGGGTTGATCACTCCTGGGCAGCGGGGGGTGGCGCAGGAGGGGTTCTTGCGGCACGCGGCGGCGCGTGGGGTGGTGGCGGTGCACGAGTGCGCGGGGCCGGACATCTCCGGGCGTGCGGACCTGGCGGCGTTGTTGGCGGGGTGTGCGGCGGATCTGCCGGAGGTGGTGGGTTATTGGGGGGAGTGCGGGTCGCCGTCGTTGGTGGCGGAGTTGGGGGTGCGTGGTTTGGGGGGTGATTTGTTCGTCGATGGGGCGATCGGGTCGCGCACGGCGGGTCTGGTGGCTGATTACGCGGACGCGCCGGGGTCGCGGGGGTCGTTGTACCTGGACGCGGCGGCGGTCGCCGAGCATGTGGTGGTGTGCACGGAGGCGGGGGTGCAGGCGGGGTTCCACGTGATCGGTGACGGGGCGGTGGCGGAGGTGGTGGAGGGGTTCGCGCGGGCGGAGGCCAGGGTGGGGCGTGCGGCGTTGGCGGGGTCGCGGCACCGGTTGGAGCACGTGGAGATGGTGTCGGGGGAGCAGGCCGACCGGTTGGGTCAGTGGGGTGTGGTGGCCTCGGTGCAGCCGTTGTTCGACGCGTTGTGGGGTGGGCCGGAGGGCATGTACGCGCGGCGGTTGGGGGTGGAGCGGGGGTCGGCGTTGAACCCGTTCGCGCGGTTGGCCGCGGCGGGGGTGGTGTTGGCGTTGGGGTCGGACGCGCCGGTGACCCCGGTGGACCCGTGGGCGGCGGTGCGGGCGGCGGTGTGCCACCGCACGCCGGGGTTCGGGTTGTCGCCGCGGGCGGCGTTCACCGCGCACACCCGTGGTGGGTGGCGGGCCGGTGGGGTCGATGACGGGGTCACCGGGTCGTTGGTGCCGGGGGCGCCTGCGCATTACGCGGTGTGGGACGCGGGTGAGTTGGTCACCGCCGCGCCGGACTCGCGGGTGCAGCGGTGGTCGACCGATCCGCGTGCCCGTGTCCCCGGGTTGCCCGCGTTGCACGACGGCGCGGTGTTGCCCACCTGCCTGCGCACGGTGCGCGCCGGGCGGGTCATCTACGACCGGGAGGAGTCCCATGCCCCTGCTCGACCTTGATGCCGCGGTGGTGGCCAGGGCGCGTGCCCTGGCCGCGCGGGCGGCGGAGCCGGTGGTGGGGTTGGCGCGCGCGCACACCACTGTCGCCGTGGAGCGCGCGACGTTGCGTTTGGCGGGGATCACCGGGGCCGACACCGCGCACCGGGCGGGGGATGTGCCGTGGGTGAACCGGGTGGTGGACACCGTCCGGGAGCAGTGCGGGTTGGAGCACGGGGTGGTGTTGCCGGTGTTCCACGCGGTGGGTGAGCTCGGTTTGGGGTCGTTGACGGAGTTGGCGGAGGCCACCGCCGCCGGGCAGGTGCGGTTCACGGTGCCCGCCGGGGCGGCGGCGGCGCGGGCGGGTCGGGCGGCGCGGGTGGCGGTGGGGCGGGGGTTGCGCGCGGTGGACCGGGCGAAGGTGGCGCGGGACCGGTTGGTGGCCAGGTTGGGGGACCCGCCGCGGCGGCCGTGGGTGTACTTGATCGTGGCGACCGGTGACATCGATGAGGACGTGGTGCAGGCGGCGAGTGCGGCGCGGGCGGGGGCGGATGTGATCGCGGTGATCCGCTCGACGGGGCAGTCGCTGTTGGATTATGTGCCGGAGGGGGCGACCCATCACGGGTTCGCGGGCACCTACGCCACGCAGGAGAACTTCCGGATCATGCGCGCGGCCATGGACGTGGTGTCCGGGGAGGTGGGCCGGTATGTGCGGGTGACCAATTACGCGTCGGGGTTGTGCATGCCCGAGATCGCGGTGTTGGCCGGGTTGCAGCGGTTGGACATGATGCTCAACGACTCGATGTACGGCATCCTGTTCCGCGACATCAACCCGGTCCGCACGTTCGTCGACCAGCGGTTCTCCCGGCAGGTGCACGCGCGTGCGGGAATCATCATCAACACCGGTGAGGACAACTACCTGACCACCGACGATGCGGTGGGCGCCGCGCACACGGTGACGGTGTCGCAGTTGCTCAACGAGCGGTTCGCGCACGAGGCGGGGTTGCCCGACGCGTTGGTGGGGTTGGGGCACGCGTTCGAGATCGATCCGGCGGTGCCGGAGTCGTTCCGGTTGGAGTTGGCGCACGCGTTGTTGGCGCGGGAGCTGTTCCCGGACGCGCCGTTGAAGTGGATGCCGCCGACCAAGCACATGACGGGCAACGTGTTCGCCGGGCATCTGCTCGACGGGTTCTTCAACCTGGCGGGGGTGTTGACGGGGCAGTCGATCCTGCTGGTGGGGATGATGACCGAGGCGGTGGCGACGCCGTTCCTGTCGGATCGGGACCTGGCGCTGGCCAATGTGCGGTACGTGTTGGGGGCGGCGGGGGCGTTGGCGGAGGATTTCCGGCCCGCGCCGGGCGGGTTCATCGTCTCGCGCGCGCACCGGGTGTTGGGTGAGGCGGTGGAGTTGTTGGAGCGGGTGGTCGAGGAGGGGTTGTTGACCGCCATCGCCCGGGGCACGTTCGGGTTGATGAAACGGCCGCCGGAGGGGGGCAGGGGCGCCGACGGGGTGGTGGAGAAGGCCGACGGGTACCTCAACCCGGCCAGCGACATGCTCGAGGGTGGGCAGACCCGGTGAGCGGGCACGTGCGCCCCTACGGCGACACCCGCGGCGACGGGATGGCGCAGTTGTCGTTCACCCTGCCGGTGCCGCACGGGCCGCGCGCCGACGGCGCCGCCCGGCAGTTGGCGAACAAGATGGGCATGGACCCGGCGATGGTGGTGCACTCGCACCCCATCGGTGAGGAGTTCACGTTCTTCGTCGTCTACGGCTCGGTGACCCACCTGGTCGACCTGGGCGCGGTGCGGGTGGTCGAGCGCGACTACCCGCTGTTGCCGCCCGCGGAGGTCGACGCCGCGGTGCGGCGGTCGCTGCGGCGCAAGCTGGTCGTGGTGGGGGCGTGCATCGGCTCCGACGCCCACACCGTGGGCATCGACGCGATCCTCAACGTGAAGGGGTTCGCCGGGGAGAAGGGCTTGGAGTACTACCGGGAGCTGCGGGTGGTGAACCTGGGCGCGCAGGTGGGTGTGCCGGAGCTGGTGCGCCGTGCGCGGGCCGAGCGCGCCGACGCGGTCCTGGTCTCGCAGGTGGTGACCCAGCGTGAGGCGCACCTGCTCAACACCCGGGAGATGTCGGCGGCGTTCCGGGAGGCCATGGGCGCGGCCGGGCCGCTGCTGGTGGTGGGTGGCCCCCGGTTCGACCCGTTGATGGCCGGTGAGCTGGGGGTGGACCGGGTCTTCGGCCGGGGCACCACCCCCGGGGAGGTCGCCTCGTACCTCGTGCACGCCCTGACCGGGAGGACCGCCGCGTGACCGCCGTCGTCGGGTTGAGCGTCACCCACCGCCGCTACGTGCCCCACTCCCACGCCCACTACGGGGGCGGTCTGGTGGAGGGGGCGTACTCGTTGGGGCTGTTCGGTGACGTGGCCACCGAGCTGTCGGTCCGCGCCGACGGCGACGAGGGCCTGTTCGCCGGCTACGAGGCGGTGGAGTTCTCGGCGCCGCTGCGCGCGGGCGACGTCGTGGAGGCCACCGCCACGATCACCCGGGTGGGGACCCGGTCGCGGGGGGTGGTGTTCGAGGCGCGGGTGGTGTGCCGGGCGACCCCGGAGGTGGGGCCGTCGGCGGCCCGGGTGTGTGACCCGCCGATCGTCGTCACCCGGGCGAGGGGCACTGTTGTGGTCCCCGCCGCCCGGGACTCCGGAGGGTGACCACTGGTGGGTAACCGTGGTTGTGACTCGTCCGAGTGAGTGATCTTCTGGTGTGTGGGCCGGATGGAGCAAGGAAGTGCTTGCACCGGTTAGCGCGGGGCTGGTAAACCGCCGGGGAACCACAGGAAGCGGCGCGGGGCAGCCAGTTGCGGAGGGCCATGTCGACCGAGCTCGTCGAGGTGGAGCAGATCCTCGGCCACACACCGGGCAAGGTCTGGGAACTCATCGGAGAGCCCACCCTGTACCCGAGGTACGTCCGCGAGGTCGCCGCCGTGGAGCGGGTCGCGGGCGGCTCGCGCAACCCGCGCTTCCGGGCGCGGTTCAGCCTCGGCGGCGGCCCGCCCGTCCTCGACGAGGTCGAGGTGCTGGTGTCGCGGCCCGGGGAGCACCTGGTGCTGGTCAGCCCGCGCTGGCAGGAGGGGCACCTGAGCGTGCGCCTGGAGCGCGACGGGCGCCGCCGCACCCGCGTGCAGGTCACCCTGTCGCTGCCGGAGGCGTTGACCGCGGGCACGGCGCTGACCGCGGGGTCCTGGGTGCGCAGGCGCGTGCGCAAGGCCCTGACGCTGATGGACCACCACCTGGCCGGGCGGGCGCTGACCGTCTCGCCCACCCGCATCGACCAGGCCGCCAAGGGGCAGACGGCGCTGTCGGTGGCGCGCACCCTGGCCAGGGCCGGGGTGCTGGCCCCCGGGCGCCCCGACAAGATCGCCCGCCAGCTCGCCGAGCTCAACCGGTGGGGTGCGACCTTCGCCGGCGGCTACCGCGCCGCCGCCGTCCGCCACCCCGACCACGTCGCCCTGCGTGACGAGCGCGGTGAGCTGACCTTCGCCGAGGTCGACACCCGCACCACCCGCCTGGCCAACGGCCTGGCCGGGCTCGGGGTGCGCCAGGGCCGCCGGGTGGCGGTCCTGTGCCGCAACCACTCCGGGCTGGTCGAGGCCACCATCGCCTGCGGCAAGCTCGGCGCGGACGTGGTCATGTTCAACACCGGCCTGTCCGCCGACCAGCTCGCCGACCTCATCGCCGAGCACCGGCCCATCGCGCTGCTCGCCGACGCCGAGTTCGCGCCGCTGTTCCACAACCTGCCCCGGGCCCTGACCTGGGTGTCGACCTGGGGTGCGGCCCCCGGCGACCGCACCGCCGCGGGGGTGGTCGCCGACGGCTCCCCGCACCCGGCGCCGCCCCCGGACAAACCCGGCCGGGTGATCGTGCTCACCTCCGGCACCACCGGCACCCCCAAGGGGGCCCGCCGCCGCACCCCGTCCGGTCTCGGCGCCGCCGCCGCGGTGCTCTCCCGCATCCCGCTGCGCGCCGGGGAGCGCATGCTGGTCTCCGCGCCCCTGTTCCACACCTGGGGGCTGGCCGCGGTGCAGTTGGGCATGCCGCTGCACGCCCGCATCACCCTGCAGCGGCGGTTCGACCCGGAGGCGGCGCTGCGCGCCATCGCCGAGCAGCGCGTCACCGCGTGGTTCGCGGTGCCGATCATGCTGCAGCGCGTCATGGCCCTGCCCCCGCAGGTCCGCGCCCGCTACGACACCTCCTCGCTGCGGGTGGTCGCCTCCAGCGGGTCGGCGCTGCCGCCGTCGCTGGTCACCGGGTTCATGGACGCCTACGGCGACATCCTCTACAACCTCTACGGGTCCACCGAGGTGTCCTGGGCGGCCATCGCCGACCCCGCCGACCTGCGCGCCGCGCCCACCACCGCCGGGCGCTGCCCCACCGGCACCAAGGTGGGCATCCTCGACGGCGACGGCAGGCCGCTGCCGCCGGGCACCGTGGGTCGCATCGCGGTCGGCAACGACATGCTCTTCGACGGCTACACCTGCGGGGCCCGCACCGAGATGCACGACGACCTCATGGTCACCGGCGACCGCGGCTACCTCGACGCCGACCGGCGGCTGTTCGTCTCCGGCCGCGACGACGACATGATCGTCTCCGGTGGGGAGAACGTGTTCCCGCGCCCGGTCGAGGAGCTGCTGATGACCATCGACGACGTCGCCGACGTGGCCGTGGTCGGTGTCGCCGACCACGACTTCGGGCAGCGGTTCGCCGCCTACGTCGCGCTCAAGCCCGGCTCGCGCATCGGCGCCACCGCCGTCCAGGAGTTCATCCACGACCACCTGGAACGGCCCTCGGTCCCCCGCGACGTAATCTTCGTGCGCAAAGTCCCGCGCAACGCGACCGGCAAGGTCGTCAAGCGCCTGTTGGTGGAGCAGGAATGACGACACGCACAGCACGCACCGCACTGGCGGCCCTGGCCGCGCCCGCCCTCGCCCTGGCCCTGGCCGCGGGGTGCTCGACGGAGGACCCGTCGGGGCCCCCGCAGCCGACCCCGATCGGCGACGGCCCGCTGGCCACCGCCGACCCGTGCGGGCTGCTGCCCGCCTCGGCGGTGTCGACCGCCGGGCTCGAGCGGTCGACACCGGACGCGGTCCCCAACACCCACCCGTCGAACTTCCGCGACTGCGGTTGGCGCCACAACACCGACGGCAAGACCGACTACCAGCTCACCGTCGGCATCATCGCCGACCCCGCCTACCCGCGGATCCCCGAGGGTGACACCTTCGTCGTCGACCAGTACAAGTCCGCGGGCCGTGACGGCACCCGCCTCAAGTACACCGAGGTCGACGGCTGCCAGTTCGTCACCGACACCGGCCCCCAGGAACGGGTCATGATCCTGGTCGTGGCCCTCACCGGCGGCGTCGACCAGGCCTGCGGGCTGTTGGAGAAGCACGCCGCCGAGGTCGTGCGCGCCCTGCCCGGCGGAGTCTGACCGGCGGGTTCCGACCGGCCCTGGGCGGCGTCCCGGACGCCACCCAGGGCACGACTCACCCGGTGACGTGGGCGAGGAACCCGGACTCGCACGCCACCCACACCCCGTCCTCGGCCACCGCCAGCCCGTGCGGCTCGGCGCCCGGCGGCAGGTCGACGTGGGTGAACGCCCCGTCGGCGTAGACGCCGACGCGGGAGGCGCCCCACTCGGTGAACCACACCCGGTCGAGGCCGTCGACGACCACCGCGTGCGGCTTGGCGGCCTGGTCGGGCAGCGGGATGGGGCGGACCAGGCCGGTGGCGGTCACGAACACCAGGTGACCGGTGTCGATCACCACCACCCACGCCCCGCCCTGCACCGCGCACACGCCCACCGGGCCCGCCTGGGCCATGGGCAGCGGCACGACCGTCACCGACGACCCCACGACCTTGGCCACCGCGCCCGCCCGGTTGAGCGCGCACCAGACGACGCCGTCCGGACCCACCGACACCGCCGCCGGGAACCCGCCCGGGGGCAGGTCCACGTACCGCGCCCGCGACGGGTCGTCCTCGCGCAGCACCCCGAGCCGGTCGGTGGCCATGTCCGAGAACCACACCGACCCGCCCGCCGCGGCCACCCCGTACACCGACCCGCCCACGTCCACCAGGGCCTCGGCGCCCACCCGGCCCAGCGCCCCGCGCGGGCCGTGCCCGGTGTCGAGGCTGGCGCCGAACCACGGGCCCGACATCACCATCGGCGCGCTGCCGCCCGGCGGGAGCTCGATCCTGGCCCCGGTCAGGCTGACCAGCGCCGAGGCCCGCACCAGGGTCGTCCACACCTCCCCGTCGACGATCGACACCCCGTAGGGGGCCTCGGCGGCGGTGGCGATTTCGCGCAAGGTCACGTCCACAGGGCCCGACGGTACAACCCTCGAGGTCGACCTCATCCCCAGCACACCCACCCTGACCCTCGAGTAGAGGTTGAGACCGTGGCCCGGCAGGGGCGGCAACGCCGCTGGTCGTAGGCTGTTCGGGTGGCCGCTCCCACCCGCTCCCCGGACACCGGTCCGGACTCGCCCGCCCGTCGACACCGGCACCTGGTGGCGCTGCGCTGCGTCGTGGCGGTGGCGGGCGGGGTGCTCGTGTTCCTGGCGTGGCCGCCGCGCACCGCCTGGTGGCTGGCCCCGGTCGGGTTGGCCGTGCTCGCCGTCGTGCTGCACGGGCGCCGGGCCCGCGCCGGGTTCGGCTACGGCACCCTGTTCGGGCTCGGCCTGATGACCCCCGCCCTGGCCTGGACCGGCGAGTTCGTCGGCCCGGTCGCCTGGCTGCCGCTGAGCCTGCTGCAGGCGCTGTTCGTCGGTGTGGCCGCCGCGGCGATGACCGTCGTGGCCCGGCTGCGCGGCGCGGTGGTGTGGATGGCGCTGCTGTGGGTGGCGGGGGAGACCCTGCGGTCGGTGTTCCCGTTCGGCGGGTTCCCCTGGGTGCGCCTGGCGTTCAGCCAGCCCGAGGGCCCCTACCTGCCGCTGGCCGCCCTCGGCGGGGCGCCGCTGATCGCCCTGGCCGTCGCGCTCAGCGGGTTCGGCCTCGGCGAGGCCGCGCGCCGGATCGCCGCCCGCGCCGGTTCCGTGCGCGCCCTGGCCGCACCGGTCGCCGCCGCCGTGGTCCCGCTGCTGGCCGGGGTCGCCGCCACCGGCGCCGTGGGCGTCGACGCCAACGCCGGTCAGGCCACCGTCGCCGCCGTCCAGGGCAACGTCCCCCGCGCCGGGCTCGACTTCAACGCCCAGCGCCGGGCCGTGCTCGACAACCACGTCGCCCGCACCGAGCAGCTCGCCGCCGACGTCCGCGCCGGGACCGTGCCCCGGCCGCAGCTGGTCATCTGGCCGGAGAACGCCTCCGACATCGACCCCCTGCGCAACGCCGACGCCCGCGCCCTCATCGACCGCGCCGCCCGCGACATCGGGGCCCCGATCGCCGTCGGGTCGGTCCTCATCGGCGACGACCGGCTGCCGCGCAACACCGTCATCCACTGGGACCCGCAGGCCGGGCCCGTGGACACCTACACCAAGCGGCAGTTGCAGCCCTTCGGCGAGACCATGCCCTACCGGTCGCTGTTCCGGCTGTTCAGCCCCGCGGTGGACCGGGCGGGCGACTTCCAGCCCGGCGCCGACCCCACCGTGTTCGCCATGGGCCCGGCCAGGGTCGCCCTCGCCACCTGCTACGAGGTCGCCTTCGACGGCGTGGTCCGCGAGTCCGTGCTCAACGGGTCCACCCTGCTCGCCGTGCCCACCAACAACGCCACCTTCGGCCGCACCGAGATGACCTACCAGCAACTGGCCATGGACCGCGTCCGCGCCGTCGAGCACGGCCGCGCCGTCGTCGTCGCCGCGACCAGCGGTGTCAGCGCCATGATCAGCCCGGACGGGACCGTCGCGCAGCGGACCGGTCTTTTCACCCCCGCCGCGCTGGTCGCCACCCTGCCGCTGCGCTCGACCACTACGATGGCGGATCGACTCGGCGCGTGGCCGCAAGCGGCTATGGTGGCCGCCGCGCTCGCGGCACTGGTGACGGCACTGGTGGCGGGCAGGCGCGGACGGAAGGCGGGCGCGGGGGGACAGGCAGGCGACCCCGCGCCCTGACACGCAGCACCGACACCGGCCCAAGGCCCCGCGCGCCGCGCGGACGAGGAGGAGAACCCCGCATGGCGGAGCAGCCGCACGACCCCGCACACCTCGACCCCGTCCTGGTGGTGATCCCGACCTACAACGAGCGGGAGAACCTCGGGGTCATCGTCACCCGGCTGCACGCCGCCCTGCCCCAGGCGCACGCCCTCGTCGTCGACGACGGCAGCCCCGACGGCACCGGCGACCTCGCCGACGAGATGGCCGCCGCCGACGAGCGCGTGCACGTGCTGCACCGCACCGAGAAGGCCGGGCTCGGCGCCGCCTACCTCGCCGGGTTCACCTGGGCCCTGGAACGCGAGTACGCCGTCATCGTCGAGATGGACGCCGACGGGTCCCACGCCCCCGAGGACCTGCCCCGGATGCTCGACGCCCTCACCGACGCCGACCTGGTCCTGGGGTCGCGGTACGTGCCCGGCGGCAAGACCGTCAACTGGCCGCTGCGCCGCCAACTGCTCTCCCGCGGCGGCAACGTGTACTCCAAGCTCGCCCTCGGCGCCAAGGTCAACGACATCACCGGCGGCTACCGGGCCTTCCGCCGCGCCGTGCTCGAGAAGCTCAAGCTCGGCAACGTCGCCTCCCAGGGGTACTGCTTCCAGGTCGACCTCGCCTGGCGCACCATCGAGGCCGGGTTCACCGTCGTCGAGGTGCCCATCACCTTCACCGAGCGCGAGATCGGCGTGTCGAAGATGAGCGGCAACATCGTCCGCGAGGCGCTGTGGCGGGTCACCAAGTGGGGCCTGCGCCGCCGCGGCAACCAGGTCAAGGCCCTGCTGCGGATCAAGTAGGGTCGCGGCGGTGGGCGCCAGGCAGTACACCGGCTCGCCGGAGGACGCCGACATCCGCCGCGCCGACTCGCTGGCCAGGGAGATCTTCTCCGACGTGGCCAACAAGTGGGCGCTGCTGATCATCGAGACCCTCGGCGGGCGCACCCTGCGGTTCAGCGGACTGCGCGACGAGGTCCAGGGCATCAGCCACAAGATGCTCACCCAGAACCTGCGCATGCTCGAGCGCAACGGGCTGGTCCGGCGCACCGTGCACCCCACCGTCCCGCCCCGCGTCGAGTACGCCCTCACCGAACCCGGGCACGGCCTGCGCGCCACCATCGACCTCATGTGCGGGTGGACCCACGACAACATCGCCCACATCGAGGCCTCCCGCCGCCACTTCGACACCGGGCGCGGCTAGGTCGTGTTTCGAAAGCCCGTGTTCGCGACAGCCGCGCCGGATGCGGCCAGGAACCACCCCGATCACGACTCTCATCGAACGAGACTTCCGAAACACGACCTAGTCCAGCACCGCGACGACCTCCAACTCCACCAGGTGCTCGGGCACATCCAGGGCGGGTGTGCCGAACAACGACGCGGGCGGCGTCGTCGTGGCGCCCACCGCCGCCCTGCCCCGGGCGATCCCCTCCGCCACCACCGACATCATCGCGGGCTCGTACCGCACCACGTGGAAGGTCAACCGGACCGCGTCGTCGAACGTCGCCCCCACCGACGCCAACGCCGTCGCCGCGTTGCGGTAGACCTGCTCCACCTGCGCGGCCAGGTCACCCACGTGCAGGTGCGCCCCGTCGGCGTCCCACGACACCTGACCGGCCACGTGCACCGTGCGCGACCCCGTCGACACCGACACCTGGTGGTACAGGTCGCTCTCGGGAAGCCCTCGCGGGTTCACCAGCGTCACAGCCATGATCCTGCCCTCTACTCTCTTCCGGTTACTGGATAACCGTAGGAGAGCGAGCAGGTCGGGCGGAAGGACGCACTTTCCAGTGACTGGGGAACCCGCCGGTTACCCAGCAGCTCCAGCCACCCGCCACACCTCGCGGATGTGGCCGCCGACACGGCGACCCGGAGCGCCCCCGGACGTGGAACGGCCGCCCAGGCGGGGGGAGTCCCGGGCGGCCGTGGTCGTGCGGGTGTGGCGGTTACGCGGGGCGTCGTCGTGCGCGCAGGTCCTGGAGCCGCTCGGTGAGCAGGTCCTCCAGCTCCGGGATCGACCGCCGCTCCAGCAGCATGTCCCAGTGCGTGCGCGGCGGCTTGACCTTCTTCGGCTCCGGAGCCGACCCGTCGAGCATCTTCGACTCCAGGCCGTGCAGCCTGCACTCCCACACCGAGGGGACCTCGGCGTCGTCGGAGAAGGGGACCTCGAAGTCGTGGTCCTTCGGGCACGCGTACCGGACCGTGCGTCGGGGGGCGAGGTCGTGGTTGCGGTCGGTCTCGTAGCTGACCGCACCCAACCGGCTTCCACGCAGAACTCGGTCGGCCATTGGCGGTGTCCTTCCTCTCGGCTCGTCCAGCGGAGCCCGGGTGTTGCTCACCCAGTGCAACGAGCGACCAGGGGAAAGGATTCCCCGATCCCTCGATGCGATCGCTCAGGGTGACAACCTTCACCCGTCAACGACTACGTCTTCTTGGAAGATGCCCGTTTTCGTCGTCCGTGAAGCCTCGCGGCGCGAATTGCGCCGCATCTCACCCGCTCGAGTGATCATAGCCGCCCACCGGGCGTTCAGGCGAAACTGAGCTGCCCCTGCACGTCCACCCGCGCCCCGAGGTCGCCGAGCCGGAAGTGGCGCCTGCACAGGACCTGATAACGCACCGTAGTTGAGGCGTGGTCGACTTGTTCGGGGGTGTCATCGCTGTGCGTGATAAACCGAGCTGTCTCCGTGTCGGCGACGACCACCGTGTCCCCTTCGCGGATGATCTTGCCGGCCACCACCCTGGCGTTGAACCGCGCGGGCAGCCCGCACCAGCACAGCACGTCGACCTGCACCGGCTGCAGCTCGTCGGCCAGCTCGAACAGCCGCGCCGCCCCCGGGAACAGCCTGCTGCGGAAGTCCGTGGCGATCCCGAAGCAGTACACGTCGACCTGGTGGTCGTCGGCCAGCGCCGCGAGCTGGTCGACCTGCGCCGGGGTGAGGAACTGCGCCTCGTCGACGATCAGGTAGTCCACGCCCCGGCCCGCCGCCCACTGCTCGCGCACCAGCGACCGCAGGTCGACCTCCGCGTGCACCTCGACCGCCTCCCGGGTGATCCCGATGCGGCTGGTGATCTGCGGGCGCCCCGACCGGTCCAGGTGCACCAGCAGCAGCCCGCGGCGGCCCTGCCTGGCGTGGTTGTGGTCCACCTGCAGCGCCAGCGTCGACTTCCCGCAGTCCATCGGCCCGTAGTAGAACCGCAGGTGGCCCACCACCGGCATGGACCGCCGCGACCCCGAGGCCGGGACCGCCGACAGCGCGTCGGTCGGGTCGTGCGGGGACCCGGGGTGGACGGGGGCGGGGGTGCTGGGCTCGGCGCTCACGGCGTCAGACCCTAGAGCAAGTCCGGCGGGCGGTTGCCGACCGCGGCGATGGCGCGCCTCACCGGCACGAACGCCATCAGCACCAGGCCGATGACGAAGAACACCACCAGCGAGATGATCGCGTACCGGTAGGAGCCCGTCATCGAGGCCATCACCGCGAACAGCAGCGGCCCCAGCCACGACGTCGCCCGCTCGCCGATCTCGTAGACCGAGAAGTACTGCGCCTCCTTGCCCGGCGGCACCATCTGCGAGAACAGCGACCGCGACAGCGCGTTCGTCCCGCCCAGGACCAAGCCGATGCCCCCGGCCAGCGCGTAGAACTGGAGGGCCTGCCCGGCCTGCACGAAGTAGGCGAAGCCGACCACCACCACCCACACCGCCAAGCTGCCCATGATCGTCTTCTTGGCGCCGACCCGCTTGGCCACCTGCCCGTGCAGCAGCCCGCCGATGAACGCCACGAACTGCACGATCAGGATCGTGGTGATCAGCACGTCGGTCTCGAACCCGAGCTCCTCGGACCCGTACTGGGCCGAGACGTTGGCGACCGTGGCGATGCCGTCGGTGTAGATCAGGTAGGTGCCCAGGAACGCCAGGGTCAGCGGGAACGCCTTCGCGTGGCGCAGCGTGTCGCGCAGCTCCCGGAACCCCGCGGTCAGCGCGCTGCCCTCGACCGGGGCCAGGTGGGAGCGGTCGTGGTGCCCGCGCAGCCGCCGCAGCGGGATCAGGGTGAACAGCGACCACCAGACGCCCGAGGTCACGAACGCGATCTGCGCGGCCTGCCCCTCGGTGATGCCGATGCTGTCGCGGAACAGGTAGACCGCCAGTTGCAGCGCCAGCGCCACCCCGCCGCCGAGGTAGCCGAACGCCCACCCGTTGGTCGAGAGGCGGTCGCGCTCGTCGGCCGCGGCGATCTCGGGCAGGTAGGAGTAGTAGATGACCACCGAGGTGCCGTAGCCGATGTTGCCCAGGGTGAACAGCACCACCCCCAGGCCCCAGTTGCCGCCGGAGACCAGGGCCATCGCCGCGGTGGCCACCGACCCGCCGATGGCGAACCCGGCCAGCAGCGGCTTCTTGTTCGTCGACCGGTCGGCGATCGCGCCCATCAGCGGCACGACGAGCACCTGGATGACCGTGGCCACGCTGAGCAGGTAGCCCCACAGCGACCCGGCGGGCAGGTGCAGGCCGAACAGGGAGATGTCGCAGTTGACGAGCCTGTTGCCGTCCCCGGCCGCGTCCACGCACGGCGTGGGGCCGTTGGTGGCCGTGTCCGCCTCGGCGGCCGTCGCGGCCACGCTGGTGAGGTAGAGCGAGCCGAACACGGTGGTCACCGAGGTGGGGAACACCGAGTTCGCCCAGTCGTACCAGCACCACCCCCGTTGTTCGCGGCGGCGGGCCTGCGCCTCGTCCGCCGGGGGTGCGCCCTCGTCGACCGTGCTCACGTGCGGTGCCTCCTGACCTGGTGGGTGACGCGGAGGGTACGGCGTGCCCGCGCGGCGCGGTCGGGCCGGCACACAGCCGATGCCCAACGTTCACCCGCCGCCGCCGAACAGCCCACACCGTGTACCCCCGAAAAGGGGTACGCCCGTTCGTGGGCGCACGCGGTTGCGGGTGGCGACCAGTGATGCCGGTGTGCCCGATGAGGTGATTGTGGACAGTGGGGCGGCCGCTTACCGTCGAGGGGCATGGCTGGTCAACGAGGGTTCGCCCGGTTGCTGACACCGCTCGCCGCCCTCGCCGCGGTCTGGGCGGGCGCGGCCGCGGCCTCGGCCGACCCCGGGCACGGCGACTGGCACCGCCTGCGCCAGTGCGAGTCCGGCGGCCGCTACGGCATCGCCACCGGCAACGGCTACTACGGCGCCTACCAGTTCGACCTGCCCACCTGGCGCAGCGTCGGCGGCGCGGGCATGCCGCACCAGGCCGCACCCGCCGAACAGGACTACCGCGCCCTCTACCTCTACCGCATGCGGGGCTGGCAGCCCTGGGAGTGCGCGCGCAAGCTCGGCCTGCGCCCCGACGCCGACGCGGGCAGCAAACGCGTCCCCACCCGCGCCGAGTCCGCCCACATCGGCGGCGACCCCACCCCGGCGCCGCCCCCACCTGCCGGAACGCCCCCGTGGCCGGGCGTCGTCTACACCTACGGCGACTGCGCCGACGCCCTGCGCGTCTGGCAACTGCGCATGAACACCAACGGCTACGACTTCGAGGGCACCGGCTGCTACTACGCCGAGACCCGGACCGCCGTGCTCGCCCTGCAGCGCGCCAACGGCATCAACGACTCCGGCAAGCTCGGCCCCACGACCTGGCGCGCCGCCTGGGAGGGCTCCCCGCCCCGGCGGTGACCCCCTCGGGGGTGGCGCGAGGCCACCCCCCGAGGGGGCGTTCGATCACGCCGCGGCGATGATCCGGTACCACGGGTCGGACTGCAGCGCCGCCAGCACCGAGGCGGGCAGCATCGGCTCCAGCGACTCGCGCGCGGTGACCACCGCGGCGCGCGGGCTGGCCCCGCCGAGCAGTTGCTGGATCTGCCACGGCGTGCCCACCGGGATGGGCAGCGGCGGGCCGTAGCTGATCCGCGGCGGCTGGGTGTGGAAGGTCAGCCCGTCACCGGTGTCGACCGCCGGGTCGAGCACGTAGGCGTGGTCGCCGCTGGCGTAGCCGATCAGGCCGTTGGCGAACGCGGCCAGGTTGGTGATCATGTTGGTGGAGTTGCAGATGCCGTCGTTCTCGTTGCACACGTCGCGCACCGGGATGTCGCCGAAGTCGCGCCCGCCGAGCATCGTCACCCCGGGCAGGAACGTGGGCAGGTTCGTCTCGATGCCCCCGGCCACGCCGCCGCGGCCGCCGTCGCCGAAGGACCGGCGCGGGTTGCCGTAGAGCGTGCCCGACAGCAGGTGGTGCGGGATGACGGTGCTGTTCGCGTACTGCTCGAGCACCTCGCCCGCCACCACCGCGCCCTCGGAGTACCCGGCCAGCCGCAGGTGCGTCTGCGGGCACGCCGCGTGGTGCGCCCGCACCGCGGCGTCGAGCTTGGCCGCGCCCTCCGCCACCGACTCGTCCAGCGCCTTGTCGTCCACCACCGGGAACACGCCCGTGTAGTAGGGGACCTCGATGATCTGGTATCCCGGCGGCGGGTTCTGGTTGAACGCCGACGCCCGCCAGTTGGCCAGCGTCTCACCGTTGCCGTACCCGTCAGTCTCGAACACCGCGATGTCCGCGCACGCGACCGCCCCCGGCGTGGCGCTCGCCTGGGGAACCACGGCCACGGTCGCGGCGGCCGCGACCGCCGTGACCGCGACGAGCGGGGTCTTCCACTTCATGTGCACTCCAGCTTGTTCCGGTCGAGCCGTGTCAGCAAGACACGAGCACTTTCCCCGCACTCGACCGTGATCCGGGAGCGCGCGGCCGGGACATGCCATGACCTCGGCGAGGCGCCGACGTTTCTATGTACACCAACGTACATCAATGATAGCGTGCCGCCACCGCGGCGCTCAGCCCCACTGACGGCGTTCGACCAGCACGTCCCGCAGCACCGGGGGGTTGTCCGTCATCAGCCCGTCCACCCCCAGGTCCAGCAGTCGGTGCATCGTCGGCGCGTCGTCGATCGTCCACACGTGCACCTCCGCCCCCCGCCGCTTCGCCGCGGTGATCAGGCGGGCGTCGACCACCGTCAGGAACCCCTGCCGGACCGGCACCTGGGCCACCAGCGGCCGCGGGGACAGCCGCGACGGCAGGACGGGGAGGCGGCCGGAGGCCCACAGGCCCAGCATGGCGCGCACGCCCATCGACGTCAGGGCCCGCGGACCCGCCATGGCGCGCACGCGGGCCATGCGGGCCTCGGAGAACGACGCCAGGCACACCCGCCCCCAGGCGTCGGCCTCGGCCAGCACGTCCAGCACCGGCTCGATGGCGCGGTCGGCCTTGATGTCGATGTTCAACCGCGCCCCGGGGACGGCGGCGAGCAGCTCGGCCAGGGTCGGCAGCGGCTCGCGGCCCGCGATGTTGGCGCGCCGCACGAGGTCCCACGGCTGGGCGGCGATCGGGCCGGTGGCGTCGGTGGTGCGGTCCAGCAGCGGGTCGTGGTGGACCACGGCCACCCCGTCGCTGGTGGCGTGGACGTCGGTCTCGAGGTAGGTGTAGCCCTCGGCGACGGCGCGGCGGAACGCCGACAGGGAGTTCTCCATGCCCGCCAGGTCGTCGCGGTGCCAGCCGCGGTGCACGAACGCCCTGGGGTGCGGCCCGGCCAGGAAACCGTGGGTGCGGGGTTCTGTCAGCACGCCAACGAGTGTGCCCCAGCGGCGTGGCCCGGGAGTGGCGCGGCGGTGTCCGCTAGCGTCCGGGAACATGACCGAACCCCTGACCGCGCCCGCCCGCCGGGGCGCGCCCCGGCACTGCGGCTGGTGCGGGCTGGAGATCGGCGGCGACGCCCGCGGCGGGCGGCCCCGCCGCTACTGCGCCCAGTCCTGCCGCCAGCGCGCCTACGAGCGGCGGTCGGCCGTGCAGCGCGGCGGACTGCCCGAGGACGCCGTGGTGCTCTCCGCCGGGGAGTTGGCCGACCTGCAGGACCGGTTGTTCCAGCTCCGGTGCGCCGCCGAGGACATCGTCACCGCTATGGGTGACGGCGTGTCCCCCGATGAGCTGCGGAACCTTGCCGAGCGTGTCGGCTCGGCCGCGCAGGGCCTCGAACGTCTACGCTGAACGGCACCGGTCCACTACCCTACGTGCGCGAGTCTCGCGGACCGAGCCGCAGGGACAACGGGGTGAGGAGGCCGGGGTGACACACCCTCCGGGGGACCCGTCCGCGGTGCTGGCCACGACCGACGCCGCCTTCGCGCTGACCGACCTGGACGCGCAGGTGCGGTGGGCCAACCCCGCGATGGCCGACCTGCTGGGCATGACCACCGACCAGGTCCTCGGCCGCTCGCTGACCGCCCTGCTGCCCGGCGCCCCGAACAGCCCCCAGGGCGACGGCGCCGAGGACGTCGTGGTCTCCCTGCCCCGCCCCGACGGCGCCGGGCACCGCTGGCTCGAGGTCCACTGCACCAAGTCCCACGACGAGCTACTCCTCTACCGGGTCACCGACGTCACCCGGTGGCGGGCCCGCGAACTCGACAGCGCCGGGCTCGCCGGGCACCAGGACGAGCTGCTGCGCCTGGTCGACGAGGACCCGCTCACCGGCCTGCCCAACCGCCGCGCCCTGACCCGCGAGCTCGAGCGCCAGCTCGCCCTGGGCGCGCGCGGGGCCTTCCTGCTGCTCGACCTCGACCACTTCAAGGACATCAACGACCTGCACGGCCACCCCACCGGCGACCGGGTCATGTGCGCGCTGGCCTCGCTGCTGCGCGACCGCACCGGCCCGGGCCAGATCCTCGGGCGCCTGTCCGGCGACGAGTTCGCCGCCGTGCTCCCCGACGTCGACGAGCGCGCCGCGGTGGCCACCGCCGACCGGCTGCGCAACGCCATCGCCGCCATCCCCATGTCCGGGGTCGCCGGGGCGTCGCGGGTCACCGTCAGCATCGGCATCGCCATGTTCGGCTCCGGCGTCGGCTGGGACGAGGTCCTCGCCTTCGCCGACATGGCCCTCTACGCCTCCAAGGCCGCGGGCCGCAACCGGGCCACCGTCTACGAGCAGGGCCACTACCAGGACACCGCGCTGCGGGTCACCGTCGTCGAGCGGGTCCGGGCCGCGCTGCGCGACGGCGGGTTCACCCTGCACGCCATGCCCATGGTCAAGCTCGCCTCCGGCCGGGTCATCGGCCACGAGCTGCTGCTGCGCCTCGAGGACGGCCGCGAGCCCCGGCTGGGCCCCGGCGAGTTCCTGCTCGCCGCCGAGCGCTCCGACCTGGTCTTCGAGATCGACCGGTGGGTCGCCGACAAGGCGATCCAGGCCCTCGTCGAGCACCCGTGGCCGGGGCTGCGGTTCAACGTCAACGTCTCCGGCCGCACCCTCGAGGACGAGGACTTCGGCGACTTCGTCCTCGACCGGCTCACCGCCGCCGGGGTCGCCCCCGGCCGGTTGGGCTTCGAGATCACCGAGACCGCCGCGGTCACCAACCTCGACGCCGCCCGCTCCCTGGCCCAGCAGCTGCGCGCGTCGGGCTGCCGGATCACCCTCGACGACTTCGGGTCCGGGTTCGGCTCGTTCGTGCACCTCAAGCAGCTCCCCATCACCGGGCTCAAGATCGACGGCGAGTTCATCCGCGGCATCGACTACGGCTCCCGCGACACCGTGCTCGTGCAGGGCCTGGTCGACATCGCCCGCGGCCTGGGTCTGTCGGTGGTGGCCGAGTGGGTCGAGCGCGCCAGCCAGGTCGAGGCCCTGTCCCGGCTCGGCGTGCGCGTCGCCCAGGGCTTCCACCTCGGCAAGCCCGAACCGCTCGAGGACCTGCTCTCACGCCCGCACGGGGTGTGGATGCGCAAGCCGGTGCTCATGCAGGACATCCCCCCGCAGCCCCCGGCCACCCCCGCGCAGTAGGGTCGCCGCCTCGGAGGTGGTGCCCGGTGGGAGTCGCCCGCGCTGATCTGCGCGCGGACTGCGCGTCGTGCGTCGGCCTGTGCTGCGTCGTGCCCGCGTTCGCCCGCTCCGCGGACTTCGCCGCCGACAAACCGGCCGGGACCCCCTGCCCGAACCTGGGTGCGGACTCCCGCTGCGGCATCCACACCGAACTCCGCCGCAGCGGGTACGCCGGGTGCGTGGTCTACGACTGCTTCGGCGCGGGCCAGTGGATCACCCGCGAGGTCCTCGGCCCCGACGGCTCCCGCACCGACCCGCGCCTGGCCACCCTGTTCCCCGCCGTCCGCGACCTGCACGAACTGCTCGCCCACCTCGCCGAGGCCCAGACCTGGGACGCCGCGGCCGCCCTGCGCCCCGCCCTGGCCGACGCCGAGGCCGAGGTCCGCGCCGCTCGCGCCCGCGCCCCCGAGGTCGACCTCGACGCCCTGCGCGCCGAGGTCTCCGCCCTGCTCCTGGCGGCGGGGGAGAAGGTGCGCGGCCCCGAACGGGCGGCAGGCCGCCCCCGGCCCGGGGCCGACCTCCGCCACGCCAACCTGCGCGGCGCCATGCTCCTCGAGGCCCGCCTGCGCGGCGCCGACCTGCGCGCGGCCAACCTGCGCGGGGCCCTCCTCGTCGGCGCCGACCTGCGCTCGGCGGACCTGCGCGAAGCCGACGTCATCGGCGCCGACCTGCGCGCGGCCGACCTGCGCGGCGCGGACCTGCGCGGCGCCCTGTTCCTCACCGCCGCCCAACTCGAGTCCGCCCGCGGCGACACCACCACCCGCCTGCCCGCACCCCTGACCCACCCCGGCCACTGGGCGTGACGCCCGAGGAGGTCGTCGCCGACCTGCGCGCCGCCGGGTGCGTGTTCGCCGAGGACGAGGCCGGGTTGCTGCTGGAGACCGGTGCCGAAGGGCTCGCCGAGCGCGTGCGGCGGCGGGTGGCGGGGGAGCCGCTGGAACACCTGCTGGGGTGGGCCGCCTTCGACGGGGCGCGGGTCCCCGTCGACACCGGTGTGTTCGTGCCTCGGCGGCGAACCGAGTACCTGGTGGACCTGGCCGCGCCGCTGCTCGGCCCCGGGGACGTGGCCGTCGACCTGTGCTGCGGCTGCGGCGCCGTCGGGATCGCGCTGGCCGCCCGGGTGCCCGGCGCCGAGGTCCACGCCGCCGACCTCGACCCGGTCGCCACCGCCTGCGCGGCCCGGTCGCTGCCGCGCGTGCACACCGGCGACCTGTTCGCCGCCCTCCCACCCGACCTGCGCGGCCGCGTCGCGGTGATCGCCGTCAACGCCCCCTACGTGCCGACCGACGAGATCGCGATGATGCCCGCCGAGGCCCGCGACCACGAACCCCGCACCGCCCTCGACGGCGGCCACGACGGAGTCGGCTTCCACCGCCGCATCACCGCCGAGGCCCCGCACTGGCTCGCCCCCGGCGGCCACCTGCTCATCGAGACCAGCCGCCGCCAGGCCCCGCTCACCGCCGCCGCCCTCACCGAGGCGGGCCTGACCACCCAGGTCCACCACGATCCCGAACGCGACTCGACCATCGCCCACGGCACGGCACAATGACCAGGTGAGGGTCTTCCGCAGACGTCCGGCCCCCGGGTTCTGGGACCACTACGCCGGGATCGAGGCCGCCATGCGCGCCTCGGCGGGCGACCTGCCCCTCCGCTTCGCCGCCGGGTGGGCCGACCCGCCCATGGTCGCGCTGTGGAACGTCACCGAGGACGGCGCCGCCGACCTGGCCACCCTCCAGCACGGCGACCCCGCCGACCCCAGCGCCCCGACCCTGCTGATCGCCGTGACCCGTGGACCGGCCGAGGCGCTGGTCAGCCACCTCCGGCACTTCAACAACCCCACCGCGCCCACCACACCGGGCAGCACCCAGACCGGCACCGTCGAGGTCCGCCTCGACGGACGCGCCCACACCTTCGGCCTCTGGCGGTCCGAGAACCGCTGGCTCGCCGCCACCGACCTCGACGACGGGCACGCCCTCGCCCTCGACGGCCGCGCCCTGCCCCCGCACGGCCACCACCTGCACCTCGTCGACGACCTCGAGCCGCACCTGGCCGCCCGCCGCCGCTGGATCGACAAGCACCACGGCGCCCGCTGATCACGCCCCGCCGAACACCCGGGCGGCCACCTTCGCCGCCGACGAGCGGGCCGGGTCCGGGGCGGCGGCGTTGTAGACGTGCCGGGTCGTGTCCGTGCTGGCGTGACCGACGTCGACGGCGATGTCGGTGAAGTCCGCGCCCTCGGCCACCGCCGTGGTCACGTAGTAGTGGCGCAGGGCGTGCGGGTGCAGGGTCGCCGCCAGGCCCGTGCCGTCCGGGTCGACCGCGGCGGCGATGCGGCGCAACAGCTCCCACACCGCCTGCCGCGTGCACCGCCGCCCGTTGCGGTTGACCAGCAGCGGCGTCGTCCCCGCCGCCACCCGGCCCCGCACCGCGGGCACCACACCGCCGGCGCGGTCCGCCGCGGCCAAGTACTCGTCCAGCACCACGGCCACCGGCTCGGCCAGGTACACGATGCGGTCCTTGCCGCCCTTGCCCGCCACCCGCAACGCCCGGTGCCCCCGGTTGCGGTGCAGGTCGGCCCGGTCCAGGCCGCACAACTCGCTGACCCGCACCCCCGCGGTGAACAGCGCCACCACCGCCCGCGCCCGCAACCGGTCAGACTCCCGCTGCCGGGGCAACCGGCCCGCGAAGTGGAACAACGCCGCCACCTCCGCGTCGGCGAGCACCACCGTCCGCGACACCCCCACCGACGTCAGCCCCAACCGCTTGCGGTTCAACGCCGCCGGGTTCACCTCCACCACGTCCTCGACCACCAAGTGGTCGTAGAACGCCCGCACCGCCCCCAACATCTTGTCGCACGTCGAGCCCGCCGCTCCCGCCTCGACCAGATCCCCCACCCACACCTTCACATGCGACGCCCGCGCCGCCACCGGATCAAGGCCCCGCGACGCGCACCACCGGAACCAGTGCAGGTGGCGCAACCGCCCCGGCGCCCCCGGCGGCGGGGTCGCCCCGGACCGCGCCACCACCCCCGGCTTGCGCATCACCCCCGTGTACCGGCGCACCGCCCGCGCCCACACCTGTTCACCCGAGGCGCCCGCCCACCGCTCGATGTCGGCCACCGACACCGGCAGCCCCAACGCCTGACCCGCGTAGGTGTGCCGGGTCGCGGTGTTGCCGTACCCGGCCAACCAGTCCGCGACCGCCGTCAACAACCCGGCGGGGTCGGCCACCCCGGGCCACACCCCGGCCGTGTCCACATCCGAACCCGGTACGACCAGTTCCCCCTGCTCCACGCACCGCACCCTAGCGGTGAGGCGCGGCCTGACCGGCTGCCATTGGGCCCCGAACAGTCCTTGCCAACAGAAGCACACTTCTGTTGGCAAGGACTGTCGGCAGGACCGATTTGATCGGTTAGTTAGATAAGACTATAGTCTATGGCAAGTTACAGTTAACTATGAGAGTGGCGAGTGTGGGCGAGTCAGAGCAGATCAGCGTGGTGATCGACGAAGCGGCAGGCTGTCTGTGCTGTGGGCAGGAACTCCCGGAGCGCACCGGGGCCCGGGGCGGACCCCGGCTGCGGTACTGCCCCGAGGGCACCGGCCGCTGGGACGACGGGGAGTTCTCCTGCAAGCGACACGGGGCGGCGGTCGTGCTGTATCGGGTCGCACGCGGTGGCGAGCAGGGAGAAGACCCGTTGGCCGTGCTGGAGCGGGAGCTGGGGCGGGTCGAGGACGTTCTCGCCCCGGTGGCCGACGCGCTGCGGCAGACCACCGCGGCCGTCGAGCAGCAGCGTGCGGTCGTGCGGGAGGAAGGGCGCCGGGTGGGGGAGGCCGAGGCGCGGGCCGAGCAGGAGCGGCAGCGGGCCGACGCGGCGGATGAGGCGCGGGTGCGCGCGGAGGCGGCGGCCGAGCAGGCCGGGCAGCAGGCGCGCGCGGCCGAGAAGCTCCGGGACGACGCCCGTGAGCAGGCCCGGCAGCAGCACGAACGGGCGGAGCACGCCGCCAAGCAGGCCGACACCGCCGAGCGCGCCCGGCAGGACGCCGTCCGCGCCGCCGAGGACGCCGCCCGCACCCGCGACGCCGTCGCCGAGCAGGTGGGGCGGTTGCGGGAGCGGCAGGAGGCGGACCAGGAGGCGCTGAGCCAGGCGCGTGCGGAGCTGGACCAGGTCCGCGGCGAGCGCGACCGCGCGAAGCAGGACCGCGACCAGGCCCGTGAGCGGGCCGAACGCGACGCGCTGCGCGTCGAGCAGGAACGGGCCGAACGCGACCGGGTCGCCCTGCGGGCGCTGACCGCCGAGGAGACCGTCACCCGTCTCGGCGCCGATCTCGTCCAGGCGCGCGAGCACGTCACCGTCCTGACGACCCAGGTTGGCGGGCTCGTCAGCGAACGCGACAGCCTCACCGCCGAGCGCGGCGAACGGGTGCGCGCCGAGGGTGAGCTGGCGGTCGCGCGCGCCGCGCTGACGCGACGCGAGGCCGACCATGCCGCGCTCGAAGCGCGGTGGGAGGCGGTGGCGCAGATCGCGGCAGGGGTGCCCGAGGCGGCCGCGGCCGACGAGACAGTGCGTCGGGTGCTCAGCGGTCTCGCCGGTCGAGGCGGTGTGTAACAGCCCCGCGAGGGGTGACGATGTTCAAGGTGTAGCGGCCCGCTCGGGAACCCCCGACCTCGAGCGGGCCGCTCGCGCGTCTACAGGCGGATGTCGCCGCTGACGTCGCCCGCGATCTGGATAGCGGTGCCGTGCACCGTGCCGGAGATGGTCTGGTTGACGAAGCGCACGCTCGACGCGTCCGCCTTGGTCGCGGCGACCGCCTCCCGCAACCGGACGGCGAACTCCTCGTCATCGGCCGCCGCCGCCTCCAGCGACAGCGCCACCCGGTTCTGGGTCAGTTGACCGACCTCGCCCCGCGCGGCCTCCAGCTCCAACCGCTGCACGGCCGAATCGCCACCCAGCTTGCCCATCACCAGCTCGCCGACCCGGTCCACCGCCGCGTCGATGGCGGCGTCGGCCACCCCGTCCGCGCGTGTCGCCGCCCGGCGGGCCTTGGCGACCACCCAGGCAATGACGATCCCGACAACGACCTCCACGAGACACCCCTTCCGGCAGACTGACGCTGCCTCAAGCACACCACACCCGGCGCCGGTGATCATCGGAATCCGCCCGACTGGCGCCACCGCCACCCACCGGCAGGACATGATCATCCACCGGACCCCGCACCCGACCGGCCGGTGGTGCGGCGGGTCGGATTCACCACCCCGCGGGGCGAGGCGCGGGCGACAGGAAGTCTTGGGGCCCGCCCCGCTCGCGCAAGCAATCCTGCGATGGACGACGGCGGTCGCAGCACCCCGAGCTGGGGCAATGTCTTCTACCAGGGCACGAACATCCCGTTGTGGGGCGGCGACGGCCTGGAGACCAGCGTCAGTTCCATGATGAACCGCGCACAGGTTCAACGATCACTGCGGCACGTGAGGGCCCGACACGCGATCGAAAACGCACCTTGACAGCATGTGTCCGGAATTCCGGATATTCACTCAGGTGAACAGCGTCCGGTACAGCAGGAACAGGTTCAGCCCCGAGATCATGACCGCCAGCACCATGCCCACGGCGGTGGTCAGCGGCTTGTTCACCAGTTCCCCCATCACGTCGCGGCGACGGCCCAAAAACACCAGCGGCAGCAGCGCGAACGGGATGCCGAACGACAACACCACCTGCGACAGCACCAACGCCCGCGTCGGGTCCACCCCGAGCGCCAGCACCCCCAGCGCGGGGACCATGGTGGCCAACCGGCGCAGCGACAACGGGATGCGGCGGCGCAGGAACCCCTCCATGACCACCTGGCCCGCGTAGGTGCCGACACTCGACGCGGCCAGGCCCGAGGCCAGCAGCGCCACCGCGAACGCCACCGCCGCCCCGCCGCCCAGGGTCACGCCCAGCCCGGCGTGCATGTCCTCGAGCGATTCCGCGGGCAGGTCGGTGCCGTGCAGCGCCCCGGCGGCGACCAGCAGCATCGACACGTTCACCAGCCCGGCGAGGCTGAGCGCGATGCCCAGGTCGACGGTGTTGGCGCGCAGCGTGCGGCGCAGCTCGGCGGCGTCGCCGCGGTGTTGGTGCTGGGTCAGCGCGGAGTGCAGGTAGATCGCGTGCGGCATGACCGTGGCCCCGAGCATGCCGGTGGCCAGCAGGACGCTGTCCACTCCGGCGAACCCGGGGACCAGGCCCGCGCCCGCCTCGGTCAGCGGCCCCAGTTTCAGCGTTTGGTACAGGAACCCGGCCAGCACGATGGCCAGCAGCGTCACGATGACGGTCTCGAACGTGCGCCTGCCGCTGGGCGCCAGCGCCAGGATCGCGAACGACACCACGGCGGTGATCAGCGCCGCCGGGAACAGCGGGATGCCGAACAGCAGGTTCAGCGCCACCGCCGCGCCGACGAACTCGGCCAGGTCGGTCGCCATCGTCACCAGCTCGGCCTGCACCCACAACCCGCCAACCACCGGGCGCGGGTAGCGCTCGCGGCACAGCTCCGGCAGGTTGCGCCCGGTGGCCACGCCCAGCTTCGCCGACAGGTACTGGATGAACATGGCCGCGACCGACGCCGAGACGATCACCCACAGCAGCAGGTACCCGTACCCGGCGCCGCCGGACATGTTGGTCGCGAAGTTCCCCGGGTCGACGTAGGCGACCGCGACGACGAACGCGGGCCCCATCAGTCCCGCGATCGTCCGCAACCTCGTCCGCAGTGTCCTGCCGGACCGCACCGCCGACTCGACCACCCCGAACCTCCTCACCTGCTGGGGCCACGCCCACGCCGATGATTCACGGCCGTGGCCGGCGCGCACAACGCCCCTGGGCCGAGACCGCCCCGGGCTGCCCCCGCAGGACAACTACCCGCGCGCCACCACGCACACCGCTCACAAAACCGGGTCAGGCGACAAGCAGGCGCACGCCGAGCTCGGCCGCGTCGAGGTCGACCAAGCCGCGGTTGCTCTCGGCCCACCGGCCGCATGCGAGATCCTCGCGGAGGCCGCGCACCGCCCGCTGCTCGGCGGCGGGCCCGACCCTGGCCCAGATCGACATCCCGCGGCGGGTGTCCTCGTCCAGGTACGCCTCGGGCCTGCGCCAGTAGGCCTCGTAGAAGCCGTCCGCGCAGTCCCACGGGATGGGCACCGGGTCCACCCGGGCCCCGATCGAGCGGGCCAGCTCGTCCAGCGACGGCCGGTCGACGACAAGACCAGCGCGCTCGGGCAGGTAGTCACGATCCAGCCAGAACAGATCGAGGGCGCTGAAGTCCTTCGTGAGCACCACCACGCGGCGAGCGACACGCCGCATCTCGCGCAGACCCGCGATCGGGTCCTGCCAGTGGTCGATGGTGGCGAGAGCCATCGCGGCGTCGAAGGACTGGTCCTCGAACGGCAGGTTCTCCGCGAAGGCGGCCACGCACGGCGCCGCGCCCGCGGGGCGCTGCGCCCGCATGACCGCCGACGGTTCGACCGCGGTGACCGCACGGTCGGGGGGCTCGTAGGAGCCACTGCCCGCACCGACGTTGAGCACGGTCCGCGCGCCGGCGAGCGCGGCCCAGAGCTGGGTCGCGATGCGCGGCTCGGTGCGCCGCGTGACGGTGTAGGCGGCTCCGATGGTGTCGTAGAACTGCGCGTGGGACATCAGGCCGCCTCCATCTCCGGGTGGTGGGTCGCCCGCCCGCAGATCGTTGTCGGGGTCCACCGTGACCTCCATACTGCCCGCGCTCGGCCAGGGACATCGCCGACACCGCCGAGACGGTGACCGGATCCCCGGCGCTCACCGGGTGCGGAGTCCTAGAGTCGGGTGGTGACCGACGGCACACCGTTCCGCACCGCCCTGCTCGGGCTCCTCGCCGCCGCGGTGGTCGCCGTGGTGGCGTTGCTGGGGTTCGCCCCGCCACAACCGCGGGGGGCCGAGGCGGAGGGGTTCTCGGCCGAGCGGGCGTTCGTCCACGTCGAGCGGGTCGCGCAGCGGCCGCACCCGATCGGGACCGACGACAACGCCCGGGTGCGGCAGTACATCGCCGACACCGCCACCCGGTTCGGCGCGGTGGTCGACACCGAGACCGACGACGTGCTGCTGGCCCGTTCCGGGGTGCAGCGGCTGGCCACCGTGCACAACGTCGTCGCCAAGGTCGCGGGCACCGACCCGCGGCCACCGCGGGCGATCACGCTGGTGTCCCACCACGACTCGGTGCCGACCGGGCCCGGGGCCGCCGACGACGGGGCCGCCGTCGCCGCGATGCTGGAGACGCTGCGCACCACCGCGGCGAACCCGCCCCGCAACGACGTGGTGTTCCTGTTCACCGACGGCGAGGAACTCGGCCTGCTCGGCGCGCGCGCCTACACCGAGCGCCACAGCGTGGCGGGCCCGGTGCTGAACTTCGAGGCGCGGGGGAGCGGCGGCCCGGTGTGGATGTTCCAGACCGGGGCGGACAACGCCGACCACATCGAGGCGTTCGCGGGCGCGTCCAGCCGTCCGATCGCCAACTCCCTGGCCGCCGCCGTCTACACCCTGCTGCCCAACAGCACCGACTTCACCGTGTTCACCGAGGCGGGCGCGCGGGGGCTCAACTCCGCGTTCATCAACGAGGTCCACGACTACCACTCGCCCAACGACACCCCCGAGACCCTCGACCGGGGCAGCCTGCAGCACCACGGTGAGACGATGGTCGGCCTGGTCGACGACCTCGGCGACGACGACCTCGGCGACGACGACCTCGGCGACGACGACCTCGGCGGCGGCCCCGGCGGGCGGGCGGTCTACTTCGACCTGTTCGCCCGGGTCCTGGTGCACTACCCGGACGCGCTGGTCGTCCCGCTGGCGCTGGTCACGGTCGGGCTGCTGGTGTGGTTGCTGGTCCGCGCCCGCCCGGCCCGGCTGGTGACGACCACCCTGGCGGCCCTGGGGACCGTCGCGGGCGCGGCGGCGCTGGGGGCGGCCGTGTGGTTCGCGGTGGCGCTCGTGCGGCCCGGGCTGGAGTTCCTGCCGCTGAGCGAGCCCTACAACCGGGGCTGGTTCCTCGGCGGGTTCACCGCGCTGGCGCTGGCGGTGCTGGTCCTCGGCGTGCGGGTGCTGCGCCGCCGCTCGCTGACCGACCTGCTCTCGGCGACGACGACGCTGACGGCCGTGCTGCTGCTGGCGGTGGTGTTCACGCTGCCCGGCGGGTCGTTCCTGTTCCAGTGGCCGCTGCTGGCCGCCCTGCCCGCCCTGTGGTGGGTGGGCCGCGAGCGCGAGTCGGACACCGTCGGCGTCGCGTTGGCGATCCCGCCGGTCCTGGTCGCCGCCGCGCTGTTCCCGACCGTCTCGCTGAGCCTCTACACGGCGCTGGGCACCGCGCTGGCCGCCGCGGCGATGGCCGCGACCCTGCTCGGCGCGCTGCACCTCATCCCGCTGCTGGGCCAGTTCCCCGCCCCCGGCCGCGCCGCGGGCGCCCTGGCCGCCGTCGCCGTGCTGCTCATCGCCACCGGGACCGCGCTGACCGGCTTCACCCCCACCCAGCCCCGTCCCGACTCGCTGATCTACCTGCGCGAACCCGCGGGCGCGACCTGGCTGTCCCCCGATCCGGCCACCGACCCGTGGACGGTCAAGGCGCTGGGCGACAACCCGGAGCGGGTCGACCTGTCCGACACCTACCCGCTGCTCGGCGACCCCGTGCTGCGCGCCCCGGCCCCCGCCCACGACCTGCCCGCCCCCGCCGCCCAGGTGCTCACCGACGCCACGACCGACCGCCGTGAGGTGTCCGTTCGGGTCAGCCCCGCCCCGCAGTCCTGGCGCACGCAGCTCACCGTCACCTCTGCGGTGACCGAGTGCGCCGTCGACGGGACGAAGGTGGACGCCACCGTCCCGCTGGAGCTCTACGGCAAGCGCGACGGCGCCACCCTGACCTGCTCGGCGCCGACCGGCGCCACCCTCGACCTGCACCTGGCCGACCAGTGGATCGGCCTGCCCGACGGTCCGGCCGCCACGGCGGGCCCCCGCCCGCCCGACTCGATCCTGGTGCCCTCGGGCACTCGCCCCCACGACTGCGCGCTGGTCACCGCGACCGCCCGGTTCTGATCAGAGCTCGGCCAGCACGCGCAGTGCCCAGTCCGCGAACTCGTCGACGTCGGCGGCGACGGCGTGCGGGTCGACGAAGGTGTCCGGGAACCCGGCCGCCCCCAGTGACCTGATGGTCCCGGCGAGGGCGCCGACCGTGGCCGAGGGCAGCGCGTTGACCCGCACGACCGCGGCGATGTCGGTGCTGTTGCCCGCCTCCTGGGCGGCCGCGGCGATGGTGTCGCGGGCGCGTCGCAACGGCGCGGGGTCGGCGGGCTCGTCGGCGGCGACGACGGCGGGCAGCCAGCCCGCGCCACGGCGGCCGATGCGGCGCAGCGCGGCGTCGGCCCGCCCGCCCAGGTGCACCCGCTCGGTGCGCGTGGGTTTGAGGCCGACGTGGGAGGGGGCGATCGACCAGGCCGGACCGTCGTGTTCGACCACGTCGTCGGACCACCAGCGCTCCAGCGCGTCCAGCGCCGAGTCCACCCGGGCCCCGCGCCCGTCCCACGGCACCCCGGCCGCGGCGTACTCCTCCGGCGACCAGCCCGTCCCGAAGCCCGGCACCACCCGACCGCCCGAGACCACGTCCAGCGACGCGAGCGCGCGGCCCAGCAGCGCGGGGTTGTACCAGGGCAGGTTGAGCACGTTCGTGCCCAACCGGACCCGGGTGGTGGCCGTGGCGGCGACGGTCAGCACCACCAGCGGGTCGACCGTCGTGCGGAACATCGCCGGGATCGTGTCCCGCCCGGCGTAGCCCACCGAGGGCTCCACCGGCACCAGCAGCCGGTCGCCGACCCACAGGCTGTCCGCGCCCGCCGCCTCGACCCGCGCGCTGAAACCGGACACGACCTCGCCGAGGCGCCCCCGACCGGCCTCGACGACCCGACCGAACTGCGGCACCGAGAACCCGACACCCATGAGGTCATCTTCCGCCCGCTCGGCCCGGTTCCGCCACCCAAACCCGCCGCACTACCCTGCCCACCGTGCAGGAGCAGGACAAGTGGGCGCGTCGCCGGGAACGGCGGCGAGCCGAGGCCGACACCGCCCCGCGGCCACCGCGCCCGGTCATCACCGCGGCCGTGCTGGCGCTGGCCGCCGCCCTGGCCTGGTTCGCCCTGGCCAGCGTCTTCCTCATCCTCTACCTGGCCGCGCACGCGCTGACCACCCGGCCGTGGCGCGGGCCCCGGATCGCCGCCACCGCGATCACCCTGCTGATGTGGGGGTTCGCCGTCGCGCTGCTGCCCGACATCGCCGACGCCACCGTGCGCGGGCTCGTTGTCATCGGCATCGCGCTCTCGGCCGCCGCGCAGGTGCTGCTCTACCTGCCTGCCAGCAACCGCTTCTACCGCCGCTGACCCCACCAGCGCCGCCGCGACCGCTCCACGGCGGTCACCGGCCCCGGCGCGGGCTCCGGCCCGGGGCGCGCCGCGCGCCACCCGTCGACCACGGCGTCCTCGTCGACGAACCGCACCAGCACCGGGCCCGACCCGGTGCGCATCCACTGGTCGATGCGGGCGTTCAGGTCGGACACCACCTCGCGCACGGCGGCCTCGGTCCGCAGCCCGCCGATCCGCTCGGGCAGCAGTTCCACCTCGCGGCGCAACCGCAACTGCGGCGGCAGCATCTCCTGCGTCGACACCCCCTCGCGGCGCAGGTACCCGGTCAGCCAGTCCCCGCCGCGCGGCAGGGGCTTGCCCGCCCCCGGCAGGTCGTCGAGATCGCCCCGGTCACGGGCCTCGCGGATCCGCGACTCCACCCAGGACTCGAAGTCGACACCCGACGGCTTGCGCTCGGTCATCCGGAACCTCCCCGCGAACACCTCGTCCCAGGCTACCCACGACCACAGTCGGCGCCCGGTCGCGCGGGCTCACCCGGGCTCCATCCCGCGAGTGGGACGATCGGGCCATGAGCAGCACCGCACCGGCGCCCCGCCCCCGCCTGGCCTGGCTCTACACCATCGGCGGCGGACTGGGCCTGCTCGCCGCCATCGCGCTGACGCTGGAGAAGATCGCCAAGCTGCGCGACCCGGACTACATCCCCATCTGCTCGGTGGACGCGGTCGTGTCCTGCGGCTCGGTGATGGACAGCGCCCAGGCCGCGGCGTTCGGGTTCCCCAACCCGCTGCTGGGCATCGCCGCGTTCGCCGTGGTCGTCACCACCGGCGTGGCCATGCTCGCCGGGTTCGCCCCGCCCCGCTGGTACCAGGTGGGCCTGTGGGTGGGCACGCTGTTCGGGGTCGTGTTCGTGCACTGGCTGATGGTGGCCAGCCTCTACGACATCCGGGCGCTGTGCCCGTACTGCATGGTGGTGTGGGCGGTGATGATCCCGCTGTTCCTCTATTCCTCCCTGGACACCTGGCCGAGGCTGGCGCCGGTGCGCAAGGTGCACCGCGAGGTCCTCGCGCTCTGGTACGTGGTGGTCGTGCTGTCGGTGGCCATCGCCTTCTGGGACTACTTCACCGGCTGAGCGGCGCCCGTCCTCCGCGGACACCCTGCTGAGAGCACCAGTTCAAGGTGAAGGTGACCAGCGTCGCGCCGTGCAGTCGATGTCGAGGTCGGGCCAGTGGTCTTCGGTGGCGTCCTCCGGGGCCCACTCCCTCGGGTGGTCGGCCCACCACGGGGCCGTGGCCGGGTGCTTGAGGAGGATCTTCTGGGCGACCTGGCGGGCCTCGCCTGTTCGCCGTGTCCCTGCTGCACAACGCGGTGCACCTGGGCTTCGGCGTGGTCGGCCTGAGCATCGCGCGGACCGTGGCGGGAGCGCGCGGGTACCTGCTGGGCGGCGGTGCCGTGGCGATCGTCCTGGGCGCGTACGGCTCGTTGGTCGACTACGGCAGCGTGGCCAACCTGTTGCCCGCGAACACCGCTGGCAACTGGCTGCACTTCGTCCTGGGCGCGGTGATGGTCGTGTCCGGTCTGGTCGTGCCCGGCAGGGCCCACGTCGTGACCCGGGCGGGCACCCCGCCTGCCCGCCGTGGCCCGCCGGTAGCGTGTCGCGGGGAAGGTGGTGGTCGCGGTGGGCGAACGGGCTCGGATTGACGTGGTCGGGATCGGGGCGGGCGACCCGGGGGACGTGACCGTGAACGCGGTGGCCGCCCTGCGCGGCGCCGACGTGTTCTTCTTCCTGGACAAGCCCGGCGAGGCGCGGGAGCTGTCGGACCTGCGGGAGGCCGTGCTGGCCGCGCACGTGCCCGACGGGGGCTACCGGGTGGTGCGCGCCGAGGACCCGCCGCGGGACCGGGCGGCGGCCGGGTACGCCGACGCGGTCGTGGACTGGCGCACCCGGCGCGCGGACGTGTGCGAGCGGATGATCGCCGAGAACCTGGGGCCGGGCGAGGTCGGCGCGTTCCTGGTGTGGGGCGATCCGGCGCTCTACGACAGCATCATCGCCGTCGTGGAGGACGTCGCGGGGCGGGGCACGGTGGGGTTCGACACGCGCGTGCTGCCCGGGATCAGCAGCATCTCGGCGCTGGCCGCCCGGCACGGGGTGACGTTCAACCAGGTCGCGGGGGCCGTGCAGATCACCACCGGCCGCAGGCTCGCCGCCGGGTGGCCCGACGGGGTCGACGACGTGGTCGTGATGCTGGACGCGGGCAACGCCTACCTGCGCTACGTCGACGAGCCGGGGCTCACCATCCACTGGGGCGCCTACGTGGGCACCGCGGACGAGATCCTCGTCTCCGGGCCGCTGGGCGCGGTCGCCGAGCACATCCGCGAGACCAGGGACAAGGCCAGGGCGGCGAAGGGCTGGATCATGGACAGCTACCTGCTGCGCCGGACCTGAGACCCGCGCGGCCTGCCGGTGCGATCATGGTCCGGTGAAGGTTCTTGTCGTGGGCGCCAGCGGTCTCATCGGTCAGCACATCGTCAGCCGGTTGCGGGAGCGGGGGCACACCGTCGTCGCCGCGGCGCGCACGAGGCGTGCGGGAGTCGACCACGTCGTCGACGCGGGCACGGCCACCGTGGGGACGTGGCGGCCGGTCGTCGAGGGTTGCGACGGGGTCGTGTTCGCCGCGGGCGCCGACGACCGCGACGTCCCGAAGCGGCCGGTCTACCCGTCGCTGCACGCGGGCAACGTGAACTCGGTGGTCACCCTGTTGACGGCGGCGCGGGAGGCGGGGGCGAGCACGGCGGTCGTGCTCGGCTCGTACTTCACGCACTTCCACCGCGCGCACCCCGAGTGGGACCTGGTCGAGACCCACCCCTACATCCGCTCCCGCGTCGAGCAGGCCGCCCAGGGGCGCGCGGCGGCGGGCCCGGACCTGCCGGTGTCGGTGATCGAGGTCCCCTTCGTCTTCGGCCGCGCGGGCGAGCGGTTCCCGAACTGGGCCGATGGCCTGGTGAGGTGGGTCAGCGGCAGGTCGCCCCTGTTTGCCCCGCCCGGCGGCACCGCTACCACCACCGCCGCGGCCGTCGCGGAGTTGACCGTGGAGGCCCTGCTGGCGCGGTCCGGCGCGGACATCCCCGCCGTCGAGGAGAACCTGACCTGGGCCCAGCTCATCGGCAGGCTGGCGAGCGCCGCCGGGCGCCCCAGGCCGGTGCGGTCGTTGCCGCCCGCGGTGTTCCGGCTGGCTTTCACCCTCGCGGGCCTGGCTTACCGGCTCGCGGGCAGGGAACCCGGCCTCGACGCGGGCCAGGTCGGCTCGCTGCTGCTCAACACCCTCCACCTCGACGGCGCCACGGGCCGGTCGGTCGACCCCGCCATGCTCGAGACCGTCCAGGCGGTGCGCGACAAGGGGTGACCTCGCGCCCGCCCGGGCGTCAGGTGGCCGGGGCCGCCATCGCCTCGGCCGTGGTGGCGTGGATGGGGAAGACGGTGTCCAGCGCGGTGATCGAGAACAGTCGCCGGATGCCGTCCTGGTCGGGGTCGATGCTCAGGTGCACGAGGACCGGCCGCGGGCGTTCGGCGGCCTCGCGGCGCAGGCGCATGAGGTGGTGCAGGCCGGTGGAGTCGAGGAAGCTCACGGCGGTGAGGTCGACGACCACGCTGGGCGGCGGGTCGCGGTGCTCGTCGAGCAGGCGCAGGGCCTGGTCGACCGAGCGGGCCAGCGGGTGGCTCAGGGCGATGTCGACCTCGCCGGTGAGGGTCAGGACCACGCAGGGGGGAGTCCAGGTGACCGAGGGAACGGTGCGGGTGCGGGCCATGGGTGTGGTTACCCGCCCGTCGACCTGCGCAAACACCGTCAGCGGTGGTGTCGGTAGACGACCAGGGCGGTGTCGTCGGGCGGGTCGGAGGGGGGCATGAGGTCGAGCAGCCGGTCGGCGATGGTGTCCGCCGAGAGCGTGGCCAGGGTGGTCAGGACCAGCGCGGCGCGGTCGATGCCCCGGTCGATGATCTGGTCGCGGCGTTCGACGAGGCCGTCGGTGTAGAGCAGCAGGGCGCCCCCGGGGTCGATGCGCTCGCGCCGCTCGGTGCGCCGCAGGCCGCGCAGGGTGGCCAGGGGCGGCTCACCGGTGCCGGGCAGCAGGCGGGCGCGGTGGCCGTCGGTGAGCACCGGCGGCGGGTGCCCGGCCGAGGCGTAGACGACCTCGCCGGTGCCGGTGTCGACGACGGCGCAGACGATCGTGGTCATGTGCGCCTCGGGCATGAGCAGGGCGAACCCGTCCAGCGCGGTCAGGGTGTGCGCGGGCCCCCGGTCCTCGAGCGCCAGGGCGCGGGTGGCGCTGCGCAACTGGCCCATCACCGACGCCGCGCGCAGTCCCTTGCCGGTGACGTCGCCGACGACCAGGGCGCAGCGGCCCCCGGGCAGGACGACCACGTCGTGGAAGTCGCCGCAGACCAGCAGCGGATCGGCGCCGGGGGACAGGTCGGTGGCGGGCCGGTAGCGGGCGGCGATCCCGGCGGGCAGCGAGGTGGTCGGCCCGAGGATCGCGTGCTGCAGGGTGGCGGCGATCTCGTTGAGCTCGCGTTCGCGGGTGGTGCGCATCGCCTGGTGCAGCACGTCGCCGGTGATGTCGGTGAAGACGACGGCCAGCACCGGGCCGTGCTCGCCGCGCGGGGGCACGGTGAACGCGGTGAGCTCCTGGATGCGCCCCTGCGAGGTCAGCGACTTGGTGAACCGGGCCCGGTTGCCGTCGAGCCAGACCTCGTCGTAGGTGGCGCACCAGCCGTCGGCCTCGTCGGCGGGCACGATCTCGCGCAGCGTGCGCCCTACCGCGTCGCTGACCCCCGAGTGGGTGGTGAACGCCGGGTTCGTCCACAGGTAGCGGTAGTCGGGCTCCCGGCCGGGGTCGGCGCTGGTGCGCTCGATGAGGCAGACGCCCTCGTCCATGCCGAGCAGCACCTGCTCGTAGGTGGATTCCCACGCCTCGACCGCGTCCTGCGACCACACCACGGCTCTGCCCTTTCGCCCAGGAACGGGCCCTGGTCCGGTCGGGGCGCGCTGACCGGACCAGGGCCCGTTTCGGGTCCCGCGCCAGAGGGGGGATCTGCGCGGGCGTTCCCGTCGCGCAGTGGGGTACCTCCGGTCCGGACGGGTCAAACGGTCGGCTGTGGACGGCGGGTGTCGTGACCGGGTCGACGCGGTGGCGGTCAGTCGCGCGAGATCAGGGAGCGCAGGAAGAACGTCAGGTTGGCCGGGCGCTCGGCGAGGCGGCGCATGAAGTAGCCGTACCACTGCCCGCCGTAGGGCAGGTACACCCGCAGCGTGTGCCGGTCCTCGACCAGGCGCCGCTGTTCGGCGTCGCGGATGCCGTAGAGCATCTGGAACTCCAGGTCGCGCGTCGAGCGGCCCGCGGGGAGGGCGAGGCGGGTGGCGGCGGCGATCATGGCGGGGTCGTGCGTGGCGACCATGGGGTGGCCGTCGCCGTCCATCAGGACGCGCAGGCAGCGGAGGTAGGCCTCGTCCACCGCCGCCTTGTCCTGGTGGGCGACCGACGCGGGTTCGCGGTAGGCGCCCTTGCACAGGCGGATGCGCGATCCCGGGCCGGACAGGTCGCGGCAGTCGGCCTCGGTCCGCTTGAGGTGGGCCTGCAGGGCGGCGCCGAGGGTGGGGAAGTCCGCGCGCAGTTCGCGCACGACCGACAGGGTGGAGTCGGTGGTGGTGTGGTCCTCGGCGTCGATGGTGACCAGGGCGCCCGCGGCCTGGGCCGCGGCGCAGATCGCGTGCGCGTTCTCCTGGGCGGTCTTGTGGCCGTCGCGGGGCAGAGACTGGCCCAGGGCGGACAGCTTCAACGACACCTCCAGCCCGTCGAGGGGGCCGACCGAGCGTGGCAGCGCGGCGAGGAGGGTGAGGTACTCGGCGGTGTTGGCCTCGGCCTGGGCGAGGTCGGTGGTGTCCTCGCCCAGGTGGTCGATGGTGACCGCGCGGCCGGAGGACAGGACCTCGGCCGCGGTGGCCACCGCCTCGGCGGTGGTGGTCCCGGCGACGAACCGCTCGACCAGCGACCTCGTCGCCGGGGTCCGGGTGACGGCGCGGCGCACCCGGGGCGAGCGGGCGGCGGCGAGCAGGGCGGGGCGCAGCGGGTTGGCCATCAGTTGCCCTCCGCCCGCTGGTGCGGGTAGCGGTGGTCGGTGGGCGGCACGAACGTCTCCTTGACCGTGCGCGGCGACGTCCAGCGCAGCAGGTTCTGCGCCGAGCCCGCCTTGTCGTTGGTGCCGGAGGCGCGGGCGCCGCCGAAGGGCTGCTGGCCGACGACGGCGCCGGTGGGCTTGTCGTTGACGTAGAAGTTGCCCGCGGCGAACCGCAGGCGCTCGCCCGCGTGGGCGACGGCGTGGCGGTCGTCGGCGATGACCGAGCCGGTCAGCGCGTAGGCCGAGCCGCGGTCGACCTGCTCGAGCACCGCGTCGAACGACCCGGGGGCGGAGTCGTCGTAGACGTGCACGGCGAGGATCGGGCCGAAGTACTCGGTGTGGAAGACCTCGTCGGCTGGGTCGTCGCCGAGCACGATGGTCGGGTCGACGAACCAGCCCTCGCTGTCGTCGGCGTGCCCGCCCGCGGCGATGGTCAGGCCCGGGGTCGACTTGGCGCGGGCGATCGCGGCGGCGTTGCGGTCGAAGGCGCGCTGGTCGATGACGGCGCCGCCGAAGTGCGACAGGTCGGTGACGTCGCCGTAGCTCAGCGCGGCGGCCTCGGCGGTGAGGTCCTCGCCCATGGTCTTCCACACCGAGGCGGGGATGAACGCCCGGGAGGCCGCGGAGCACTTCTGCCCCTGGTAGTCGAACGCGCCGCGCAGCAGGGCGGTGGTGAGCACGGCGGGGTCGGCGGAGCTGTGGGCGAGCACGAAGTCCTTGCCGCCGGTCTCCCCGACGAGCCTGGGGTAGGTGTCATAGCGGTCGATGTGGGCCCCGACCCGCTGCCAGAGGTGCTGGAAGGTGGCGGTCGAGCCGGTGAAGTGGATGCCCGCCAGGCGCCGGTCGGCCAGCGCGACGTCGGACACGACCGGGCCGGGCCCGTGCACCAGGTTGATCACCCCGGGCGGCAGCCCGGCGGCCTCGAGCAGCTTCATCGTCCAGTACGCGGCGACGGCCTGGGTGGGGGAGGGCTTCCACAGCACGGTGTTGCCCATCAGCGCCGGGGCGGTGGGCAGGTTGCCCGCGATGGCGGTGAAGTTGAACGGGGTGATGGCGTAGACGAACCCCTCCAGCGGCCGGTGGTCGACCCGGTTCCACACCCCGGGGGAGGAGATGGGCTGCTCGGCGAGGATCCGGCGGGCGAAGTGGACGTTGAACCGCCAGAAGTCGATCAGCTCGCAGGCCGCGTCGATCTCGGCCTGGTAGGCGGTCTTGGACTGCCCGAGCATGGTCGCGGCGGTGAGCGTCTCCCGCCACGGCCCGGCCAGCAGGTCCGCGGCGCGCAGGAACACCGCGGCGCGCTCGTCGAAGGGCAGCGCCCGCCAGCCGGGGGCGGCCGCGGACGCGGCGGCGATGGCGTCGCGCGCGTCCTGGGCGGTCGCGTCGGTGCGGGTGCCCAGCACGGCCGCGTGCCGGTGGGGTTGGACGACGTCGGTCACCGGGCCCGTGCCGCGCCGGTGCTCGCCGCCGATCACGTGGCGGACCTCGGTCGGGGTGGCGGCCAGGTCGGCGAGCGCGGTCCGCAGCCGCGCGCGTTCGGGGCTGCCCGGGGCGAACGAGCCGACGGGCTCGTTGACCGGCTGGGGGGTGGTGGTGATGGCCTCCATGGAACCTCCAGGTCGCCGCTCGGTGTGCCCTCCAGTGAACCCGCCCCGGGCCTGGGGTGATTCGGACAGGTGGACAAAGGTCCGCGCTGTTGTTTGTATGGTTGGCCAAAGACCTGGAGGTGGGCGTGGCCGGTGTGACGGTGGGGGAGTTGGTCCGGGCGCTGGACTCGACCGTGCTCGAGGCGCTGGGCGGGGTGGAGGTCACGGTGGCCTCGGTCGCGTTGGTGGAGGCCGCCGACCTGGTGGGGGACGG
This sequence comes from Actinokineospora pegani, assembly GCF_009745975.1. Lineage (GTDB taxonomy): Bacteria > Actinomycetota > Actinomycetes > Mycobacteriales > Pseudonocardiaceae > Actinokineospora > Actinokineospora pegani. The sequence goes on from NZ_WHOL01000107.1 coordinate 246,534, forward strand.
GTCGGGGGCGGACCTGCACCTGCATGTGGGGGTCAGCGCGGAGCAGACCGCGCGGTGGCTGGCAGGCGCCGGGCACCGGCCGCGGGCGGTGATGACCAAGGTCGCGGCCGAGCCCGTGCGGGCCGCCGCCCGGGACGCCGGTGTCGCGCTGGTGGCCGTGCACCCGCAAGCGCGCTGGGACCACCTGCTGCCGATGGTCCAGGGCGTGCTCGACCGCTCGCGCCGCCGCGCCTGCGACCCCGAGTTGGCGGGCACCGACTTGTTCGACCTGGCCCAGGCGGTGGCGCGGGACGCGGGCGGGATGGTCTCGATCGAGGACGCCCAGTCCCGGGTGCTGGCCTACTCGGCCTCCGACGACAGCGCCGACGAGCTGCGGACGCTGTCCATCCTGGGCAGGCAGGGCCCGCCGGACTACCTGCGTGCGCTGCGCGACTGGGGTGTGTTCGACCGGCTTCGCTCAGGCGACGAGGTCGTGGACGTCCCGGCCCACGACCGGCTCGGCACCCGGCGCAGGCTGGTCGTCAGCATCCGGCAGCCGCCGACCTACCTGGGCTCGATCTGGGTGCAGCAGGGCGACAAGCCGTTCACCGCCGAGGCCGAGGAGGTGCTGCGCGGCGCGGCCGCGATCGCCGCCCGCACGATCCTGCGCGACCTGGAGGCCCCCTCGACCGAAGCGGTGCTGATCCAGCGGCTCTTCGGCGCCCGGGGCGGCGGGGTCGACGCCCCCTCGCTGGCAGGCGCGCTGAACCTGCCGCACACCGGCCGCGCCGCGGTGGTCGGCTTCGCCGCCGAGACCCCCGGCGTGGCCCCGGTGCGCAACACGCTGCGCCTGCTGGCCAGCGCGTTCCGCCGCGACTCCCTGGTCACCGTCATCGGCGACCGCGCCTACCTGCTGCTGCCCGGCTACACCACCGCCGAGGCCGTCACCGCCTGGACCCGCCACCTCGTCGACGAGTTCGAGTCCACCCGCGCCACCCGCCTGCGCGCCGCCATCGCCCTGCCCGTCCCCGACCTGGCCCACGTCGCCACTGCCCGCACCGAGGTCGACCGCGTCCTCGACGCCACCCCCGCGCACACCCGCGTCACCACCCTCGCCGAGTCCCGCACCGCCGTCCTGCTCGGCGAGATCCTCGACCTGCTGGCCACCCGCCCCGACCTGCACGACCCCCGCCTGACCACCCTGGCCGCCTACGACCGCGACCACGCCACCGACCTCGTCCACAGCACCCACACCCACCTGACCCACCACGGCGACACCCGCGCCGCGGCCACCGACCTCACCGTCCACCCCAACACCCTGCGCTACCGCTTGCGCCGCGCCGAGCAGATCACCGGCCTGACCCTCGCCGACCCCGGGGACCGGCTGCTGCTCGAACTCCAACTGGCCCTGCTCGGACGAGCGCGGGGCTGAGCGGCACCAGCCCGGGGGCCGCACCGCACCTGCCCGTGTCGCGTGGTGGACTCCCGCGTCTGGTAGGAGGTGGGGCATGAGCGCGTCTGAGAACAGGGTCACCACGGCGGTCACCGAGGAGTTCTTCCTCGGGGCCGTGGAGCTGGAGGCGACCGAGCACGGTCTGCTACCGCACCGCCTGCCCCGGTGGGCGGTGGAGCAGTCCGGCGACGAACGGCTGGCCATGGCGCAGTCGCAGCCCTCGGGGGTGCGGCTGGCGCTGCGCACGGCGGCGACGGTGGTCGAAGCGGTCGTGCACCCGACGCGGACGGTGTACGCGGGGGCGCCGCCACGCCCGGCCGGGGTGTACGTGCTCGTCGTCGACGGCGAGGTGGCGGGGTCGGCGTCGGTGGACGCAGGCGATGTCGTGACCGTCGACATGGGCACCGGGGCGGCCCAGCGGCGGGCGGGCGAGTCCGGGGTGCTGCGCTTCGCCGGCCTGCCCGCGGCGGACAAGGAGGTGGAGATCTGGCTGCCGCACAACGAGACCACCCGCGTCTCGGAACTGCGCACGGACGCCCCGGTGGCCGCCGTGGGCGACCGCGGGCGCCGCAGGTGGGTGCACTACGGCAGCTCCATCAGCCAGGGGTCCAACGCCGCGTGGCCGACCGGGACGTGGGTCTCGACCGCGGCGCGCGCCGCCGGGGTGGACCTGCTCAACCTCGGGTTCAGCGGCAACGCCCTGCTGGACCCGTTCGTGGCCCGCACGATCCGCGACACCCACGCCGACCTGATCAGCGTCAAGATCGGCATCAACCTGGTCAACGCCGACCTGATGCGCCTGCGCGCCCTCGGCCCCGCCGTGCACGGCTTCCTGGACACCATCCGCGACGGCCACCCGCACACCCCGCTGCTGGTGGTGACCCCGCTGCTGTGCCCCATCCACGAGGACACCCCCGGCCCGGGCGCGATCGACCTCGAGGCCCTGCGCGCGGGAACACTCCGCTTCCGCGCGACCGGCGACCCCGCCGACCGCGCCGCGGGCAAACTCACCCTGACCGTCGTCCGCCAGACCCTCACCGACCTCGTCACCGCCCGCCAACGCACCGACCCCGCCCTCCACCTCCTCGACGGCCTCCACCTCTACGGCCCCGCCGACACCGCCGAACTCCCCCTCCCCGACGACCTGCACCCCGACGCGCCCACCCACACCCGCATCGGCCAGCGCTTCACCGACCTGGCCTTCGGCGACGGCGGCCCGTTCGCCTCGCGCTAGGCCGGGCGCCGACGACGACCGGTCAGGACCCGGTCCGCCGGACTAAACCGCCGAAAGGTGTGAACCGGGCGCTGACGGGTACTTAACCCGACATGACCAAGCAGGTATGCGTGTTCGCGCCGTCGCCCACGCTCACGATCACCGTCGAGGACCTCGACGGCAGCCCCGACACCCACCTGCACGCGGGCGGACAGGGCATCTGGCAGGCCAGGATGATCACCGCCCTGGGCTCCCCGGTCGTGCTGTGCTGCGCCCTCGGCGGCGAGACCGGGCACGTGCTGCGCCACCTCATGGCAGGCCCCGACCTCACCGTCGAGGCCAGGGACGTCACCGCACGCAACGGCGCCTACATCCACGACCGCCGCGACGGCGACCGCAGCGTCCTGCTCGAACAACTCCCCGACCGCCTGACCCGGCACGAGGTCGACGACCTCTACGAGCGCGCCGTCGTCGCGGGCCTGGCCTCCGGGGTGACGGTGCTCAGCGGCTCGGTCGGCGACGCCGACTCCGAGGTCGTGCCCGTCTCGGTCTACCAACGCCTCACCGCCGACCTGGGCGCCAACGGCTGCCAGGTGATCGTCGACCTGGCGGGGGAGCGGCTCAACGCCGCACTGGAGGGCAAACCCGCCGTGGTCAAGATCAGCCACGAGGAACTCGTCGAGGACGGCCGCGCCGCCTCCGACTCCGTGCCCGACCTGACCAAGGCCGCCCGCGAACTCCTCGACCTCGGCGTCGGCCTCGTCGTGGTCTCCCGCGCCGCCGACCCCACCCTCGCCGTCAGCGACGACGCCGAACTGCTCGTCACCGGCCCCTCCCTGGCCCCCGTCGACTCCAAGGGCGGCGGCGACTCCATGACCGCGGGCCTGGCCGCCGCACTCGCCCAAGGCGCCGACACCGAGGCCGCCCTGCGCCTCGGCGCCGCCGCGGGCGCCCTCAACGTCACCCGCCACGGCCTCGGCAGCGGCAGCGGCGACGCCGTGCGCGCCCTCGTCGACCGTGTGGAGATCGCCCCCGCGGGGTAGGACAAAGGCATGCCCCCACACGTGCTGGTCACCAACGACGACGGCATCGACTCACCCGGCCTGGCGGTGCTCGCCCGCAGCGCCGCCAAGCTGGGCTGGTCGGTGACCGTCGCCGCCCCCAACGTCGAGGCCTCCGGCACCAGCGCCGGACTCACCGCCGCCACCACCGACCGCCACGTCACCACCAGCCCGACCACCCTGCCCGGCCTGCCCGACGTGACCGCGCACGCCGTCGCCGCCCACCCGGCCCTCATCGCCCTCATCGGCTGCCACGGCGCCTTCGGCACCCCACCCGACCTGCTGCTGTCCGGGGTCAACCACGGAGCCAACGTCGGCCGCGCCATCCTGCACTCAGGCACCGTCGGCGCCACCCTCACCGCCTCCATCAACGGCACCCCCGCCATCGCCGTCTCCCTCGACGTCCCCCTCAACCCCGTCGAAGCCCCGCACTGGGACACCGCCGAAGCGGTCCTGGCCACCCTGCTGCCACTGGCCACCGACCTCGCCCCCGCCCAAGTCCTCAACATCAACATCCCCGACCTGCCCCTGCACCAGGTCCGCCCACCCCGCTGGGCCCGCCTCGCCGCCCAAGGCCGCGTGCGCAGCGACGTCACCCGCCAAGACGACGCCTCGGTCCTCGTCGGCAACACCGTCGTCGACGACCCGCTCGAACCCGGCACCGACGCCGCCCTCCTCGCCGAACGCCACACCACCGTCAGCCCCGTGCAATCGGTCGCCGACACCCCCACCCCCGACCTGCGCCTACCCGACTGACCCTCACCCCCGGTGCGCCTTCGCCGCGGCCACGCAATACACACCGAACGCGGCGAAACCCACCGCCACCACCCCCAACACCACCACCCCGTACGGCTGCGCGGCCAACGCGCGCAACGCGTTGTCCAACCCACCCGAACGCCCCGCGTCCGCCGTCACCGCCGTCGCCCCCAACACAACAGCGATCACCGCGTACGCCACACCCTTGCCGACCCACCCCACACGCCCGACCCGCTCCACCACCCACCGGCTCCCCACCGGCAGCTCCGACAGGTCCAGATCACGCTCGAACGACCTCTTCACCCCCTTGCGCAGCACCACCACCGCCACCACCGCCACACCAACAGCCACCGCACCCACCAACACCTGCCCGAACGGCAACACCAACACCCGCGCGGTCAACTCCCGCTGCGTGCCCGTGCTGTCCCCACCACCCCGACCCGAGGCGAACTGGAACGCCGAATACGCGATCGTCGCCGCCGTCACCGCCCGCGCCCCCGCACCGACCCGCTTGGCCGCCCGCCTGCGCGACCCACGCACAAAGGTGAACCCCCACACCCCCTCCACCACCTGCCACACCACGAACAACGACAACCCCACCGCCAAACCCCACAACGCCAACGGCCCCACAGCCGTCCCCGCCACCTCCGCCAACGCCCCCTTGGAATCAGCCTTTCGACTGTGATCACCCAACGCCACCTGCGCCACCAACCATGCGATCACCACGTGCACAACCCCGTACAGCACCATCCCCACCCGGCCAAGCACCTGTAACGCCGGGCGGACCCCCACCCTCACCCGACCCGCAACCGCGCGACGTGCGACACCAAACCCTCGGGGTCAGCCACCGTCACCGTCAACCCCGGATGGGACGAAACCCCCAACGGCGACAACCGCACCGGCTCACGAAACGAAAAACACACACCCCGCCCCGTGGAACTGCCGAACGTCAACCCCCGGTCAGCCAACGACACCCGCACCCCCACCGCCCGCCACCACGAAAACGGACCGCTGACCCGCACCGACTCCACGTTCTCCAACGGCGTCCGCACCCGCCACACCCCGAAGTCCACCCGCAAACCACCCCCGTCAACCTCCACACGCGCACGCCCCGGCCACACACCCACCGCCAACAACGGCACCACATACCTGCGCCGCACACCGAACGGAAACACCCCTACCACCACCGTCACCCTCCTCCACTCGGGACCTGACCGGTTACATACCTCCAGCCCCGAGACCGAAACCCCCAACGCCACACGCCCCAACCGCGACTCCCGACGTGGACCAGCGGAAGGAACCCCGGCGATGCCCCCCACACCCACCACCGACGACGTCGCGCGCATCGCCGCACACCCCGACCCGGTGCTGCGCAACCTCATGATCACCCACTGCTACCACGAACTCTCCCTGGCCATGGCCCACCACACCCGCGGCACCGCCACCTGGTGCACCTTCGCCGTCTGGGCCTCCAAGCAGGTCGGCCAGACCATCCGCCAAGAAGACCCCCACCGCCTCACCGAACGCCTCCTCGCCACCACCCCACTCACCCGACTGGCCACCCGAGCCCTACCGCACGCCCTGCCCAGGGGAGTGCGACACCTCGCCCACCGCGCCATCGCCACCCTCACCCGCCTCGACACCGCCAGCACCGCAGCCGCCGCGGGCAACCTCAAGGTCTTCACCGAGATCGCCCACGAGTTCGCCCGCTTCCTCACCGAATTCGCCGACGAGACCACCCCCGACCACACCCGCCTCGCCGCCTTCCGCGCCACCCTGCGCCCCGGCCCACCCCCCGAAGGCCAAGACCACCTCGCCAACGCCTTCACCCGCTACCACCACGCCCGCCACACCGACGACCCCCGCACCCGCGCCGAACTCATCCTCCTCGCCAACATCGAGATCGGCCCGCACGAACAAACCCGCCTGCAACCCGAGATCGCCGCCGCCCTCGCCGCCCCCATCCCCACCCACTGGCCCCTCCTGCGCCACATCCCCTTCCCCACACCCCTGCACACCGCCGCCGACACCCTCACCAACCTCGCCCGCACCCACACCCGTCGCGCCATCACCACCCTCCTCATGACCCTCACCCTGCCCGACACCACCCACCTCGACCTCAGCGACGACCTCACCACCCCCTTCCCACCCCCACTGGCCCACCTCACCAACCCCGAACTCCTCGCCCTGCTCCACCAGGTCGACCCCACCCCCGACAACCTCGCCGACACCGCCGCCCGCGACTGGTCCGACCTCCCCGACCGCATGCACTACATCGCCGACATGTTCCGCTGCTACGCCACCCACCACCCCCTCCTCACCCCACCCTTCACCCCCGACCAGGTCGCCGCCCTCACCGCGGGCCACCTCCCCACCGGCCGCCTCTGACACCGGGGGAGCGGCCACCACTCACCCCACCACCCCCGACACCAACCCCAACCGCCGCACCCGCGGATCAACCAACGGCGGCACCAACAACGTCGGCATCCCCACCTCCACCGCCGCCCCGTCATGCGAGGCCCGATCACCCACCATCAACGCCGCACCCGGCTCCACCCCCAACTCCGCCACAGCCGCCAAGAAGATCGCCGGATCCGGCTTCTGCACACCACGCTCGAACGACAACACGAACACATCCACGAACCCACCCAACCCCGCCGCCGCGAACACCGGCCGCAAGTCGAAGTGGATGTCACTCAACACCGCCACCCGACACCCCCGCGCCACCACCGCCGCCAACGTCTCCGCCACATCCACCGCGAACACGTTGTACCCAGGATCGGACTCCACCGCGTACAACGCCTCCGCCACCTCACCATCAAGCCCCGCGTCCGCGAACACCGAGAAATACACCTCCCGGTGCACCCGCGCACCACAATCCACCCCCACCGCCCCCAACCGACCCGGCACCCCATCCGCCCGACCGATCGCCGCCAACACCTCCTCCACCGCCCTCGCACGCCCCACCAACCGCAACGCCTCCTCCACCCACGCCCGCTCACTCAACGTCGTCACCAACGTCCCGCGCCAGTCGAACACCACCGCCCGAATCCCCACCACCACAACCCCCTCCGTCAACACACCTAACCTAACCCGCACGCGCCCCCTAGTCCTACTCGACGTCGACGGCCCCCTCAACCCCTTCGCCGCCAACACCCGCCCACCCGGCTACACCCAACACAACATCCCCCTCACCCGCTGGCCCCGCCGCCGCACCCACCGCACCTGGCTCAACCCCGACCACGGACGCCCTCGCCACCGACACCGGAGCCGAACTCGCCTGGGCCACCACCTGGGAACACCTCGCCAACACCCACATCAGTCCCGCCCTCGGCCTCCCACCCCCTGCCCGTCCTCTCCCTCCCCGACACCCCCGACTGGAAATACCCCGCCGCCGCGACACCCCACCCACCTGCTGCCCATCGACCCCCGCACCGGCATCACCACCGACCACCTCGCCACCGCACGCCCCTGGCTGCGACACCACACCTGACACCGGGGGAGCAGCACCCACCAGGGCCACGAAGACCCAGGATGCCCAGCCCCCACTCACCCAGCCGCATCCCACTCCGACAACGACAACCCACTCTCAAACCGCCGCTCCACCCCCGACACCGGATCACGGAACTCCAACACCCGCGCCAACAACTGCAACGGCCGCGAGAAATCATCCAACGGCCGCTCGGTCAACACCGGGTAGAAATCATCATTCACAATCGGCACCCCCAACGACGCCATGTGCAACCGAAGCTGATGCGTCCGCCCAGTAGCGGGGGAGAGGCGGTACAACCCCAACCCACCCCGCACACCCACCAACTCCACCAACGTCTCCGCGTTCACCTCCCCAGCGACCTCCGCCGCCTGGATCACCCCACGCTCCTTCTCGATCCGCGACCGCACCACCCGAGGCAACACCAACCCCGGATCAACCGGAGCCACAGCCACATACTCCTTGCGCACCAACCGATCCCGGAACAACACCTGATACCGGCCCCGCAACTCCGGCCGCACCACGAACATCAACAACCCCGCCGTCACCCGGTCCAACCGGTGCGCCGGACTCAACTGCGCCAACCCCAACTCCCGCCGCGCCCGCACCAACGCCGTCTGCAAGATGTGCTTGCCCCGCGGAATCGACGCCAGGAAATGCGGCTTGTCCACCACCACGATGTCCTCATCCCGGTGCACCACCCGCAACGGGAACGGCACCTCGAACTCCACCGGCAGATCCCGGTGGAACCACACGAACATCCCCGGCACGAACGGCGCGTCCACCGCCACCGGACCATCCACCCCCACGATCCGCCCCTCGACCAGCATCCGCTCCACCCGCCCCGGCTCCACCCGAGGCAACCGCTCCACCAGGTGCTCCAGCACCGTCACCCACGGACCCTCATCCGGCAACCGCAACCGCGCCGCGTCCAACCCGTGCCGCTGCGGCAGGGGAGACGCCAACCTCCGACGACCCACCCACCCAACCTACTCGGACCCCCCACCCAACCCCTCCAACGCCCGGTACGTGCGATTCGCCGCCGCCGCCGCCCGCCGCTCCTGGCCCGTCGCATCGATGTAGCCCTGCGAGGTGTTCAGGCTCGCGTGCCCCAACAACACCATGATCTCCACCGCGTTCGCCCCGTCCTCGGCCAACCGCGTCGCGAACGTGTGCCGCAACGCGTGCAGATTCGCCCCAGCGGGCACCCGGTCGTGCAAACCCGCCTGTCGAAAACACTGCTTGACCAGGTAATCCAACCCGCCACGCCCAATGCCCGCACCCGAGTTCCCCAACACCAGCGGGCTGTCCTCGTCGAACCGCACCGCCGGGAACCGCCGCTCGCACGAGGCCAGGTACACCTCGACCACCCGCTCCAACGGCGCCTCGATCGGGATCGACCGCTCCCGGCTCGCCTTGCCCCGCACGTACAACCGCCGCTCGCCCGGCCGCCCCACCACCGACGACCGCCGCAACGCCCGCATCTCCGACGCCCGCAACCCCGCCACCAGGCCCAACGCCAACACCAGCACATCACGCTCCGCCCACGGCGCCCGCGCCCGCCGCGCCCCGCCCGCCACCGCGCTCAGCAGCCGCTCCGGCGTGTCCTCACCGCGCAGCGGCTTGGGGGAGAGGGCCCCCGGTTTCGGCCGCCCGATCGCCCCCATCGGGTTGCCCGCCACCAGCCCGTCGGCCACGCAGAACTGGAAGAACTGGTTCCAGGTCGACCACGCCCGCGCCACCGACGACTTCGCGTGCGAGTCCGCGAACTCCCCGAACGCCTCCCGCAGCACCCGCGCCGAGAGCTCACCCATCTCCACCTCGCCGACGTCGTCGACCCCGAGCACCGCCGCCACCTCGGCGCCCACCCCGGCCAGGTCCCGCCGGTAGGCCGCCGTGGTGTGCGGCGAGTCCTTCCTGGACCGCCGCGCCACGAAGAACGCGTCCCGTGCCTCACTCACCTTCACAGCACTGTCATACCGGTCCCCACCGACATCGTGATCACCGGACCTCGGGTCGTGTGAATGATGGATAAGGGCGATTATCCATCAAACATACGTTCGACCGCGGACCGGGTGGCCGGTGGAGTGGCCAACCCAAGAGGCTCCCGCAGAGTGCTGTCAGAGTCGTTCTCTCACGATTTCGCACCCTCTTGGTCGGCCCGCGCCGCGCCATCGCGACCCCACGGGCACGCCCGCGGGGGACGCAGGCACTCGATGCGAACCTTCTCAGGGTGCCCGCAGGATGATCCACGGCGGCCCGATAGACCTCTCTCCGCAGGTCAGAGAACTGACGTCTTAAGTTCGATAATCGACATTATGTAAAGTTAGAGTTCGTGGGCCCAGGTGAACGGCTCCCCCTGCGCCTGTGCGAGCCTCATGCGTCACGGGTTCGCGTTCGCTCACGAGGAGTCTCTGGTGTCCACCGTCCACTGGACCGAGACGAACACCGCCTGTTCCGCGCACTGGCACTCCGAGAGCTCCGCACCCGCCCCGAGCCGCGTCGTCGTCGCGGACGACGCCATGAAGGCCGACACCGCGCATCGGCTGGCCTGCGAAGGCACCGCGTTGCTGTGGCGGGGCGACTTCCACAACGCCCGTCAACTGCTGCAGGCGATGAGCCGCCGCGTCGACCGGAAGCCGCCCAAGCCAGGTGACAGCCCCGCGGAGACCTTCCACCTGCACCGCAGGGCGCGCGGTCACCGCGCGCGTGTGCTGGGCAAGCTCCTGGTCCTGCTCGACGAGGACTTCCGGTTGGACCTGCGTCGGGCTCCTGATGTGCGTCAGGCGTGCGTCGAGGCGTATGGCCCGCTGCCGGGGTCGGTGGTCGTGTCGCTGACGGAGCTGTTGGGCGTGATCGGGGCGCATGAATGGCGTGTGAAGGGTGTGGAGGTCCCGGCTCTGGGTGCCCGTGTCCATGCGCATTACGGTGTCTTCTCCCCCGTTCGGGGTGAGTACGTCGACCTCGTCGCTCAGGCGCCACTCCCCCGGGTTCGGTCTGCGTTCGATCTTGGTACGGGGACGGGTGTGCTCGCGGCCGTCTTGGCCCGTCGGGGTGTCGAGCACGTCGTCGGTACGGATATCAGCCCGCGTGCCCTGGTTTGCGCGCGTGAGAACGTGCGTGGGTTGGGTCTCGCCGAGCGTGTTGATGTTGTGGGTCCTGGGTTGTTCCCGGAGGGGCGCGCGGGTCTTGTCGTGTGCAATCCGCCGTGGATTCCGGCTCGGCCTACCTCGGTTGTGGAGCAGGGCGTCTACGACGCGGGCAGTGGGATGTTGCAGGGTTTTCTGGAGGGGCTTGTCGCGCATCTCGAGCCGGGTGGTGAGGGGTGGCTGGTGTTGTCGGATCTGGCTGAGCATCTTGGGTTGAGGACGCGTGAGGAGTTGTTGGCGGGTTTCGAGGCGGCGGGGTTGTGGGTGGTGGACAGGATTGACACGAGGCCGCGGCATTCGCGGGTTGGGGATGTTGCTGATCCTTTGCACGTTGCGCGCGCTGCGGAGGTGACGTCGTTGTGGCGGCTTGGGGTCAGGGGGTGAGTTGTTGACCTGCGGTGTTGTCAGGCGATGAGCCAGCCGGTGGCGCTGCGTTGGTGCGGGACGGTGGTGGGGTTGGTGGTGGGGACGATGGTGAGGTGTTGGGTGAGGGAGGCGGTCTGGAGGGTGGTGAGGACCGCTCCCCTGGCTTGGACGGTGAGGGTGCGGCCGCGGCGGGTGCAGGCTCGGTGGGCTCGGGCGAGGACGGCGGTGCTGGCCCAGCTCAGGTGGGTGACGGTGGTGAGGTCGATGACCAGGGGGCCGGTGTCGGTGGTGGCGGCGGTCATGACGGCGTCGTGCCAGGGGGTTTCGGTGGCGAGGTCGATGCGGCCGTCGGCGGTGATGGTGGTGGTGCCGGTGTGGCGTTCGGTGGTGGTGGTGAGGGTGCGTTCGGTGTCGAGGGGGATGCGGGGGAAGTGCAGGGCCACGGGGTGCCTCCGGGTTTGGGTGGTTCTGTTGTCCGGGAGCGTGGTGGGGGTTTAAAGGTTGCCGTGGGTGGTGTGATTGAGGTGTGCGAGACGTTGTGGCGTTGCCGAAGGTGCATTTGCATGTGCATTTGGAGAGTGCTGTGCGGCCGTCGACGGTGGTGGCTTTGGCGGCGAAGTACGGGGTGGTGGCGCCGTCGGTGGTGGGGCCGTGTCGGGGGTTTCGGGAGTTCGCGGGGCGGGCTGACCTGGTGAAGGGGTTGTTGCGGGAGTTCGAGGATTTCGCGCGGGTGGCGGAGGAGTTCTGCGTGGACCAGGCCGCGGATGGGGTGCGGTGGGTGGAGGTGACGTTCACGGCGGCGTCGCACGAGGAGCGGTTGGGGGCTGTGGGGATGCCGTTGGCGGGGGTGGTGGCGGGGTTGGAGCGTGGGGTGGCGGTGACGGGTTTGGGGGTGCGGGTGGTGTTGGACCATTCGCGGCGGCGGTCGGTGGCGCGGATGGCGCGGACGGTGGATTTGGCGTTGGGGTGTGAGTGGGTGGTGGGGGTGGGTGTGGCTGGTGAGGAGCGGTATTCGCTGGTGCGGTTCGCGGGTGAGTTGGCGCGGGCGCGGGAGGCGGGGTTGCGGGTGGTGCATCACGCGGGTGAGCAGTGTGGGGCGGCGTCGGTGGTGGAGGCGGTGCGGGTGGGGTTGGCGGAGCGGATCGGGCATGGGGTGGGTGCGTTGGAGGATGTGGGGGTGGTGGCTGAGTTGCGGGATCGGGGGGTGGCGGTGGAGGCGTGTCCGGGGTCGAATGTGGCGTTGGGGGTGGTGGGGTCGTGGGCGGAGCACCCGTTGTCGCGGTTGGTGGAGGCGGGGGTGGTGGTGTCGTTGGGGACGGATGTGCCGTTGGTGACGGGGTTGTCGTTGTCTGGGGAGTTCGCGGCGGTGCGGTCGGGGTTGGGGTTGTCGGATTCGGAGTTGGCGGGGTTGGCGGTGGGTGGGGCGGTGTCGTCGTTCGCGCCGGAGGGGGTGAAGGCGCAGGTGGTGGCGGGGGTTGAGGCGTGGTTGGGCGCGGGTGTCGGTGGTATGGCTTAGCGTGGGGGTATGAGTGCTGAGCGTGAGTGGGAGCGGGTTGACGAGTACTTGGTGTCGGCGTTGGTGCCGGAGGACGAGGTGTTGGTGGGGGCGTTGGAGCGGGCGCGGGCGGCGGGGTTGCCGCCTATTGACGTGTCGCCGACGGAGGGGCGGTTGTTGAACTTGTTGGCGCGGACGCGGGGGGCGCGGCGGATTTTGGAGGTGGGGACGTTGGGTGGGTACAGCACGATCTGGTTGGGGCGGGCGTTGCCGCCGGGTGGGTCGTTGGTGTCGTTGGAGTTGTCGGAGGCGCATGCGGTGGTGGCTCGGGAGAATTTGGCGGCGGCGGGGTTGTCGGGTGTGTGTGAGGTGGTGGTGGGTCCGGCGGTGGAGTCGTTGGCGGGGTTGTCGGGGCCGTTCGACTTCGTGTTCGTGGATGCGGACAAGGCGTCGAACCCGGTGTATTTCGTGGAGGCGGTGCGGTTGTCGGCGCCGGGGGCGGTGATCGTGGTGGACAACGTGGTGCGTGGGGGTGGTGTGGTGGATGGTGAGGGGGCGGACTTGGTGGGGATTCGGGAGATGAACCGGTTGATCGCGGCGGAGCCGAGGGTGGAGGCGTCGGCGGTGCAGACGGTGGGGTCGAAGGGGTGGGATGGGTTCGCGTACGTGTTGGTGACGGGGTGATGGTTGCGGACGGGGGTTGTCCGGGAGGGGTGTCATGCTGGGGGTGTGCGGGAGACGTCGGCGCGGTTGTTGCGGTTGTTGTCGTTGTTGCAGGCCCGGCGGGACTGGTCGGGTGCTGATCTGGCTGATCGGTTGGGGGTGACGGATCGGACGGTGCGGCGGGATGTGGAGAAGTTGCGGTCGCTGGGGTATCCGGTGAACGCGGTGACGGGGACGGCGGGTGGTTACCGGTTGGGGGCGGGTGCGGCGTTGCCGCCGTTGTTGCTCGATGACGACGAGGCGGTGGCGGTGGCCATCGGGTTGGGGTCGGCGTCGGTGGGGTCGGTGGCGGGGTTGGCGGAGACGAGTGTGCGGGCGTTGGCGAAGTTGGAGCAGGTGTTGCCGTCGCGGTTGCGCGGTCGGGTGCGGTCGTTGCGGTCAGTGACGACGCCGTTGGTGTTCGCGGGTCCGGTGGTGGATCCGGGTGTGTTGACGGCGATCGCGGGGGCGGTGCGGGACCAGGAGCGGTTGCGGTTCGATTACCGGGATCACGCGGGTGGGTCGTCGGTGCGGGATGTGGAGCCGTTGCGGTTGGTGCACACGGGGCGGCGGTGGTATTTGATCGCGTTCGACGTGGGTCGGGAGGATTGGCGGACGTTCCGGGTGGACCGGTTGGAGCCGAGGGTGCCGACGGGTCCGCGGTTTGTGCCTCGGGAGCCGCCTGCTGCGGATTTGGCCGCGTACGCGGCGGAGGGGTTGACGGTGCGGGCGTATCCGATGCGGGCGGTGGTGCGGTTGTGGTTGCCCGCGGAGCGGGCGCGGGAGTTGGTGTCGGTGACGGCGGGGCGGATCGAGGAGGTGGACGCGGAGTCGTGTCGGTTGGTGGCCGGGGCGTCGTCGTGGGAGGGGTTCGCGGGGTGGATGGTGTGGTTGGGGTGTGAGTTCGAGGTGGAGGAGCCTGTGGAGTTGCGGGAGGCGGTGGCGGCGGTGGCGGGGCGGTTGGGGCGGGCTGCTCGTTCGGGGGACATGGGGTGAGGGGTTGTTCGGAGGATTGTGACCTTTGAGTAACCGGCGACCACTCGATCGGCGGTACCGGGCGTGAGAGTCTTGTGCCGCTATGGCGAACCTGGGTATTTCCGGCTCCGTGTCCCCCACTGCGTGTTCGGTGGCGGCGCGGGTGGTCGGCGAGCCGTTGGCGGGGTCGTCGCCGGTGGCGGTGGCGTGGGTGGGGGTGGAGCAGCCGGGCCCGTGGGGTGCTGACGCGGTGTCGGGGTCGGGGTTGGACGAGGGGGTGGCCGCGGAGTTGGTGGCGCGGTCGGCGGAGACGGGGGTGCGGGTGGTGTTGGTCCGGCGTCCCGGGCGGGCGTCGGAGGTGGGGTCGGGGCGCCGGGTGTTGGTGGCGTGCACGGTGCCGGGGGCGACGTGGTTGCGCTCGGCGGTGGTGGCGGAGGCGAAGGAGGTGTTGGACCTGGATTTCGGGCGGGTGGCGGCGGGGGTGCACGGGGGTTTCGGGGTGGGGTTGTCGCGGCCGGTGCTCCTGGTGTGCACGAACGGTCGGCGGGACGTGTGCTGTGCGGTGCGGGGGCGGCCGGTGGCGGCGGGGTTGGGTGCGGAGTTCGGGGAGCGGGTGTGGGAGGCCAGTCATCTGGGCGGGCACCGGTTCGCGCCGACGGGGGTGGTGTTGCCTTCCGGGTACGCCTACGGGGGGTTGGACGTGGGGTTGGGGCGTGAGCTGCTGGTCGGTGGCTCGGTCGTGGTGGACGGGCGGTGCCGGGGGCGGTCGACGTGGGGTGCGGTGGGGCAGGTGGCTGAGTTGGCGGTGCGCCGGTTGACCAACACGGTGGACCCCGGGGTGCTGCGGGTGCGTGAGCCGGAGGCGGATGAGGACGGTGGGTGGCGGGTCGTGGTGTGGCATGAGGACGGGCGCGGGTGGAAGGTGTGGGTGGTTTCCCGTGCTGTGCCCGCGCGCCCGGCCAGTTGTGGCGCCGTGGCGGTCCCGACGACGGTGTACGAGGTGGAGCGGATCGACTGATGGTCCTGGGGTGAGGTGGCGGTGGTCTTGGACGCCGACGGTGACGTGGTGTCGGTGTTGCCGCTCGAGGTGGGAGATGCTACGGGCCGGCGATGTTCCCGGCCCGGGACGGCACTGTCCTGAGCCCGAGTGCCGAGCGGCGATCTGGCTGGTGGGCAGGGACGACCTGGCGCCGGAACCGGTGGCCGTCTGGGGTGGGCCGGTGTCGGGCGAGCTGGCCCGGCGGGCGGTGAGGTTTGAGCGCGTCTGCTCCTCCATCATGTCCGCATGCGGGTGAGCAGACAGCGGGTGCGGGCGTACCGGGTGGCGCGGCACGGGCTGCTGCGCGACGGGGTGGGGGCGGTGGTGGACCTGGGGGTGCAGGACGCCGGGGCGCACTCCCCCGCTGTCGCGCTGGCCGCCCGGGGGTTGTCGGTGCCCGACCCGGTGACGGTGTGGGCGGTGCGCGGGGCGCCGCACGTGCTGAGGCGGGGGGATGTGGCGGGGGTGGCGGCGGCGTTGTGGCCGCGGTCGGACGCGGACGCCTATGCCCGGTTGGGGGCGTTCGGGTCGGCGCTGCGCAAGGCCGGGGTGGGTGGGGTGGAGGCGGTGCGGATGGGGGCCTCGGCGTTGCGGGCGGTGGTGTCGGAGGAGAAGCCGCGTGGGCAGGTCAGCGCGGAGGTGACCGCGGCGCTGCCGCCGGTGTTCTCCTACGCCTGCCTGCCCTGCGGGTCGACCCACGTGCACGGCAGCCTGTTCCAGTTGGTGGGGGCGTTCGCGGGGGTGGAGGTGGACGGGCGGGGGCGGCCGACGCTGCTGCGGCCGCTGCCGGGCCGCCACGAGGTGCCCTCGGCGGCGGTCGGGTCGGTGCAGGCGGCGTACCTGCGGGTGCACGGCCCGTCGACGGTGGCCGCGGTGGCGGCCTACCTGGGCACGACGCAGACCTCGGCGCGGCTGGGGTGGCCGGGTGGGTTGGTCGAGGTCGACGTGGAGGGGGTGGCGGCGTGGGTGCCCGAGGGCGAGGTGGACGCGGTGCGGTCGGCGGAGGTCGACCCGGGGGTGGTGCGGCTGCTGCCGCCGTCGGACCCGTTCCTGCAGGGCCGTGACCGGGAGGTGCTCGTGCCCGACGAGGCGGCCAGGGCCCGGCTGTGGCGGGTGATCGGCGGTCCCGGGGCGCTGTTGGTCGGGGCCGATGTGGCCGGGACGTGGCGGGCCAGGCTCTCGGGTGCGCGGTTGGCGCTGACCGTCGAGCCGTTCGCTGCCTTGTCGGCGCGGGTGCGGCGGGAGGTGGAGGCCGAGGCGCGGCTGGTGGCCGGTGCGCGTGGCGCGAGCACGGTCGAGGTCGCCTACGGGTGAGTCGGGTCGCGGCGGCCGGACGCGCCGAGGCCCCGGTCGCCTGGACCGGGGCCTCGGGGGGTCGTGCGGGGTCTTTACTCCTGCGGGTCGCGCACCGCGGGCGGCTGGGCGGCCTCGCCGGTGCTGACCTGCCTGGGGGGGATCGCCGCCGACACCGCGCCCGGGGCCGCGAGCGGGCTCTCGACCTCCTTGCGGGCCACCGCCTCGGCCTCGCGGACCGCCTCGGCGATGCGCGGGTCGGTGGAGGTGTCGAACCAGGAGGCGACCTCCTCCTCGTCGCCGGACAGGTCGGCGGCGGGGGGCTCGGCGGTGGAGGGCTCGTAGCGGAACACGCCGTCGTCGCCCTTGGCGCCGAGTTGGCGGGCGAAGCCCTCGAGGGCCTTGGAGAAGTCGGTGGGGATCATCCACACCTTGTTCGCGTCGCCCTGGGCCATGGTCGGCAGGGTCTGCAGGTACTGGTAGGCCAGCACCTCCGGGGTGGGCTTGGCGGCCTTGGTGGCGGCGACGACCTTCTCGATCGCCTTGGCCTGGCCCTGGGCCTGCAGGTAGCGGGCGGCCCGCTCACCCTGGGCGCGGAGGATGGCCGACTGCCGGTCGGCCTCCGCGGCCATGATCGTGGCCTGCTTCTGGCCCTCGGCGGAGAGGATCTGCGCCTGCTTCTGGCCCTCGGCGGACTTGATCGCGGCCTCGCGCTGGCCCTCGGCGTTGAGGATGATGGCGCGCTTCTCGCGGTCGGCGCGCATCTGCTTCTCCATCGAGTCCTGGATGGAGGGCGGCGGGTCGATCGCCTTGAGCTCGACGCGGGCCACCCGCAGGCCCCAGCGGCCGGTCTCGGAGTCGAGGACCCCGCGCAGTTGGGTGTTGATCGTGTCGCGGGAGGTCAGCGTCTCCTCCAGGCTCATCCCGCCGACGACGTTGCGCAGCGTGGTGGTGGTGAGCTGCTCGACGGCGACGATGTAGTTGGAGATCTCGTAGACCGCGGCCCGGGAGTCGGTGACCTGGAAGTAGACGACGGTGTCGATGGACACGGTCAGGTTGTCCTTGGTGATCACCGGCTGCGGCGGGAACGACACCACCTGCTCGCGCAGGTCGATGCGGGCCCGGACCCGGTCGAAGAAGGGGACCAGGAAGTTCAGGCCCGGTTCGGCCACGTTGCGGAAGCGGCCCAGCCTCTCGATCACCGCCGATTGCGCCTGTGGGATCACCAGCAGCGCCTTGGCGACCACCACCAGCACGAAAACAATCACGACAATGGCGACGATCAGAGTCGGCGACACCTTGGAGTCCTCCCTAGCCTTGACTTGCGAGTTGTGCTCAGAGCCCGTCGGCGAGGACCACGGCGGTGGCCCCCGCGATCTGCATGACCGCGACGGAGGTGCCGGGCTCGATCACCTGCGTCTCGTCGAACGACCGGGCCGTCCACTCGGTGCCGCGCAGCAGCACCAGGCCGCCCGCGGCGTCGACGGGGGTCAGCACCGTGGCCCGCTCCCCCACCAGCGCGGCGGCGTTGTCGGTGGTGCGCGCGGTCTGCAGGCGCCGTTTGAGCGTGGGTCTGGCCACGGTGACCAGCCCGATCGCGACGGCGGCGAAGACCCCGGCCGAGACCAGGGTGAGGCCGAAGGCGGCCTCGGTCGCCGCGCCCGCCAGCGCCGCCACGCCGAGTGCGATCAGCACCAGTTCGCCGGAGAGCACCTCGGCGGCGATCAGCACGATGCCGAGGATGACCCAGATCAGCGCTGCCATACCCCCATCATGCACAAGGTTGCCGCACGGCGTGGCCGAACAGGGCCCGGCTAGCCTTGCGGATCGGTCACGAAATCGATCAGGCGCTCCACGGCGCCGACCAGCGGCGGCTCCAGGTCGCGGAACCCGCGGGCCGCGGCCCGCACCCGCCGCCACCCGTCGGCCGGGTCGCCCCAGCCCAGCGCGGCGCACACCCCGGTCTTCCAGTCGAGCCCGCGCGGCACGTCCGGCCAGGCGGGGATGCCCAGGGCCGAGGGGCGCACCGCCTGCCAGATGTCGACGTAGGGGTGTCCGGTGACCATGACCTGCTCGTCGTCGAGGTCGGCGACCAGGCGCGACTCCTTGCTGCCGGTGACGAGGTGGTCGACGAGCACGCCGAGGCGGCGGCCGGGGCCGGTGCCGAACTCGGCGACCCGGGCGGCGAGGTGGTCGATGCCCGACAGCGGCTCCACGACCACGCCCTCGACCCGCAGGTCGTGGCCCCACACCGCCTCGACCAGCTCGGCGTCGTGCACGCCCTCCACCCAGATCCGCGACTCGCGGGCGGTGCGGGCGCGCAGCCCGCGCACGCGCACCGACCCCGACGCCGAGCGGGTCGGCGCTGCCGGGGCGGGGGCGGCGGGGCGGAGCAGGGTGACCGGGGCGCCGTCGACGAGGAACCCGGCCGGGACCAGCGGGAACACCCGGCGGCGGCCGTGGCGGTCCTCGAGGACGACCGCGCCGGGTTCGAAGCCGACCACGGCGCCGCAGAACCCCGACGCGGGGTCCTCGGCCACGGTGCCGGGCTCCGCGGCGACCTCGGGGATCTTCTTCGGCTGCCGCGCGGAGAGGATGTCGCGGCCGTAGTCCTGGGAGCGCACGGCGGACACGCTAGCGCCCCGGGGCGGTCTGGCCCGGCACCGCCACGACGGCGGGTGTGGCGCGCGGACGCGGCGGATGAAATCCGTTCCTTGATTTGACATGCCCGTGCCAAAACAATCGTCGACGGCCACCGTTCGGCGGTACTCGAACAACGAAAAGCGGGCAGAATGCCAGGTCGCAGGCACCGGACAGGGTTATCCGTGTGTCGTGTCACAAAGGCGATCGCATTTATGGATAGGGCTGTGCGCGTTGTGCTAAACCCCTTTTGAACCCCGGGGTGCGCCTAATCCGGTCGGCCTTGTCGTGGCCGCCATCCCCGGGCGCCCCCACTCGCCGAGGAGAGGACGGGACCCGACGATGAGCAACTCCCTCGCCCAGGTGGTCGACGAGGTGGTCGACACCGACCGGTACCCGCTGGGGGCCACCGGGTCGAGCGAGCTGGGCGAGGTGGTGGCGCGGGCGCGGGCGGGTCTGGCCGGTGACGGGTGCGTGGTGCTGGCCGACTTCATCCGCCCGGGGTTGCGGGCGGCGTTGCGCGAGGAGGGCCGGTCGGTCGAGGACCAGGCGCACTTCGCCACCGAGGTCGTCAACGCCTACAACATCGCCGTCGACGCCGACCTGCCCGCCGACCACCCCGGGCGCCGCACCCTGGTCAAGGGCAACGCGTTCGTCGCCCGCGACCGGCTGCCCGCCCACGGCGTCCTGAGCAGGCTCTACACCTCCGAGGTGTTCCAGCGGTTCGTCGCCGACTGCTTCGAGCTGCCCCGCCTGCACGAGCTCGCCGACCCGCTGTCGGGGCTGGTGCTCAACGTGGTGCGGCCCGGCATGTCGCACCCGTGGCACTTCGACACCAACGAGTTCACCGTCAGCATGCTCACCCAGGAGGCCGACGCGGGCGGGGAGTTCCAGTACTGCCCCGGCATCCGGTCGCAGACCGAGGAGAACCTCGACGACGTGCGCGGTGTCCTCGACGGCGACACCCGGCTGGTCAAGCGGCTGACGTTGCGCCCGGGCGACCTGCAGCTGTTCAAGGGCCGCTTCGCCCTGCACCGGGTGGACACCGTCACCGGCCAGGTGGCCCGGCACTCGGCGATCTTCGCCTACAGCGAGCGCCCCGGGGTCATCGGCAGCGTCGAGCGCACCCGGCAGCTGTTCGGGCGGGTGCTGCCCGAGCACCACGCCGCCGGGCGGGCCGTGCGCGGTGACACCTTGCTGGACTGACCGCCGGCCGCCCCCGGCCCCCCGAGTTCACCGCACCGAGCGCCCCACCCCCGGCCCAAGGAGACCTGCCCGTGGACTTCGACGAGACCGGCAAGACCACCTTCGACGACATCTACACCGCGCCCGACCCGCGCGGGTACTTCACCGTGCTGCGCGGCCTGGACTACCAGATCCCCGACCTGGCCAAGCCGTACTTCGCCAAGCTCATCGCCGAGTACCGGCAGGCCGAGGGGGTGCCAGCCCCGCAGGTGCTCGACATCGGCTGCTCCTACGGCATCAACGCCGCCCTGCTGCGCTGCGACGCCGGGATGGACGACCTGTTCGCCCGCTACACCCGCGAGTCCGCCGCCGGGCTCGACCGCGACGGGCTGGTCGCCGACGACCGGCGGTTCGTGCGCGCCCACGACCGCGGCGACGGTGTGCGCTACGTCGGGTTCGACGCCTCGGCGCCCGCGCTGGCCTACGCCCACGACGCCGGGTTCCTCGACGACACCGTGCACGCCGACCTCGAGGCCGCCGACCCGACCCCGGAGCAGGCCGCCCGGCTCGCGGGCACCGACCTGGTGTTCTCCACCGGGTGCGTCGGCTACGTCACCGACGCCACCCTGGCCAGGGTGGCCGCCGCCCAGCGGGACCGGTTGCCGTGGATGGCGCACTTCGTGCTGAGGATGTTCCCCTACGAGCCGGTCGCCGAGGCCCTGGCCGGGCTCGGCTACGAGACCAGCAAGGTCGCCGGGGTGTTCAAGCAGCGCCGCTTCTCCTCCGCCGAGGAGCAGGAGCAGGTCCTCGACACCATCGCCACCGCCCGCGTCGACCCCACCGGTCTGGAGAGCGAGGGCTGGCTCTACGCCGAGCTGTACCTGTCCCGGCCCCGGGGGGCGGTCCCGGTCCACCTGGGGTGACCCACAGGTCGTTGCGGGCGGCCGCCCGCAGCCCCGATGATGATGATCGCGACCGATGACGATGATCGCGACCGACCAGCCGCGGCGGCGCACCGGCGACGCCGCGGCTCCCGCGCAAGAAGAGGGAACTCGAGTGAACGACAGCCAGGCCTGGTCGACCCGCACGTTCGGCAACGAGGAGCGCCTGCCCAAGGTGCCGCTGCCCACCGTGGAGGACTCCTGCGCGCGGTTCCTGCGCTGGTCAGCCCCGTTGCTGACCCCCGAGCAGGCCTCCGCCACCGAGGCCGCGGTGCAGCGGTTCCTGGCCCCGGACTCCCCCGCGCACGTGCTGCACGCGGACCTGGTCCGGTTCAACGACGCCGAGGGCACCCGCAGTTGGCTCGACGAGTTCTGGCCCTCGCGCTACCTGGGCCGCCGGGACCGGATCGCGCTCAACGCCAACTTCTTCTTCCTCTTCCAGGACGACGCGGGCGCCGACCAGTTCCAGCGGGCCGCCGGGCTCATCGCCGGGGCCGTGGACTTCAAACTCGCCCTCGACCGCGAGGAGGTGCCCCCGGTCATCCAGCGCGGGCAGGCGCTGTCGATGGAGCAGAACAAGTTCCTGTTCTCCGAGACCCGCATCCCCGGCGACCCGCAGGACACCGTCCGCGTCCCCTACACCGACGACTGGCCCGGCCCCTCGACCGCCCGCCACGTCGTGGTGTTCAACCGGGGCAACCTGTTCCGGATGGACGTCGTGGGCCCCGACGGCGCCCCCTACTCGCTGCAGGACCTCGAGGCCGGGCTGCAGGCCGCGGTCAAGGCCGGGGGCAACCCCGTCGCCCCCGACGCCACCGTGGGGTCGCTGACCACCAAGGCCCGCGCCGAGTGGGCCGCCACCCGCGCCCGGCTCATCGGCCTGGCCCCCGGCAACGCCGAGGCCGTGGAGACCATCGAGACCGCGCTGTTCTGCGTCAACCTGGAGTCGTTCGCGCCCAAGGACACCCAGGCCGCCTGCGACCACCTGCTGCACGGCGACTCCGGCAACCGCTACTTCGACAAGTCGGTGTCGTTCGTGGTCTTCGCCGACGGCCGCGCCGGGATCAACATTGAGCACTGCGGGCTCGACGGCACCACCATCCTGTCCTTCGTCGACGCCCTCCTCGGCGCCACCCCCGCCGAGCACCAGGCCCGCTCCGGGGCCCGCCCGCAGGGCATGCCCCCTGTCGAGGAGATCGAGTTCACCCTCGACGACGACCTGCGCGCCGAGATCGCCGCCGCCCGCCGCTCCTTCGCCGAGTTCGCCGCCGACACCGCCACCCGCACCGTGTCGTTCACCGACTTCGGCACCACCGCGGCCAAGTCGCTGAAGATGTCGCCCGACGCGTTCGCGCAGATGGCCTTCCAGCTCGCGCACAAGCGGTCCAAGGGGTTCACCGGCGCCACCTACGAGTCGATCGCCACCCGCCAGTACCAGAACGGCCGCACCGAGGCCATGCGCGTGGTCACCCCCGAGGTCCTCGCGTTCGTCGCCGCCGTCGAGGACCCCGCGGTGCCGGTCGAGGACAAGCGCGCCGCGTTCCGCGCCGCCGCGGCCGCCCACGTCGCCCGCGCCAAGGAGTGCCAGGCCGGGCAGGCCCCCGAGCAGCACCTGTGGGAGCTGCAGTGGGTCCAGCGCCGCCGCGGCGAGCAGCTCGGCGCCACCGCCCCGCTGGAGCTGTTCGACTCCCCCGGCTGGACGGTCATGCGCGACGACTACCTGTCGACCAGCTCGGCCCCCTCGGTCAACATCCAGTACTTCGGGTTCGGCTCCACCAGCCCGACCTGCATCGGCATCGCCTACGTCCTGCTCCCCGACCGCCTCAACCTCTACCTGTCCACCCCGCGCTCGGTGGCCTCGGAGATGAACACCTTCGCCGACAAGCTCGGCGAGGTCATCGACGAGCTGCGCGAGCTGCTCGCCTCGGAGTAGGCACCCCCGTCGCGTGTCCCCGGCGCCCGCCGCCGGGGGCACGCGACGGCGGGTCACCAGGTCGGTGTGCGCGCCACCACCCCCGCCGCGGTCTCGACCACCCCGACCATCCGCACCGACGCCGCCTGCGACGTCGCGAAGCCGGGCGTCCACACCTGCGCCACCCCCGCCGCGGCCGAGGTCGCCCCGCACACCGCCCACGTGGCCCCGCTGTCGGTGGTGATCTCCACCCACACCGCGTCGCCCGCGAGCAACCCGCCCGGCGCGCTGATCCTCGCCCACGCGAACTGCTGCCCCGCCGAGTCCAGCGCCGACCGCAGGTCCACCGCCACCGTCCGCCCCGCGTCCACCGCCACCGCCGACGCCCGGGTGCGCTTGCCGGTGAAGCCGTCCGGGTCGCCCCCGTCCACCGAGCACACCGACGCCGCGGGCGCCGCCGACGCCGGGACCACCGCGGACACCCCCGCCGCCAGCACGGCGGCCACGATCACCAGAACACGACGCATGTCGCCCCCATCCCCAGAACCGGCCTGTCACCGGTCGACCACGCACAGTCAACCAACCCGGGCGCCCACCCCCGCACCGCGGCCCCGGTCTGCCCGTCAACTGCCCCGAAGCCGGCCCACGCGCCCCACGCACCCACGCGACCCCGGAGCGTTCTGCTGGCTCGACCTCAAAACCCACCACCTCGCCGAGCCGGGGCCCCTGCGCGCCACGGCGGTCCTGACCAGCGCCGGACACCCGGTCGGCAGCCTCAGCGACCTGGCCAACCCCGTCTACCCGCCGCGCACGCCCGAGCACATCGCCTGGTGCCTGGCCCGTCGTCGACCCCTTCGAGCTGCCCGGCCTCGGCGCGATGAGCACGGTCCTGGACCCGGTCGGCGCCGCTGTCACACTCCGGGAGCGACGCGGGTTCGCGGGCTGGTCCCACTCCCCCGGCGGCACCCGCCCGCACAGCGCCTGACAACCCCCTGAGCCCCGTGCGACGCCAGAGGCCCCCTCAGTCGACCTAGAACGCAGGCCACGGGATCGGGTAGTGCGACTCGTCCGGGGACGGGTAGACCGGGGTGTTGAGCAGGCGCGAGACCCGGGAGCGCAGCGCCTTGACCTCCGCGCCGGTGATGTGCTCGGCCAGGGTCTGGGCCAACGGCCCGGACAGCTCGGCGCGCAGGCGGGCCAGGGCGTCGAGGACCTCGTCGGGCAGCGGTTCGCCCGCCCACCCCCACAGCACGGTGCGCAGCTTGTGCTCGCGGTGCAGGCAGATGCCGTGGTCGACGCCGTAGACGTTGCCGTCGACGCCGCGCAGGATGTGGCCGCCCTTGCGGTCGGCGTTGTTGATGACCACGTCGAGCGCGCACAGGTGGGCGATCGCGGGCAGCGGCGAGTGCGCCAGCACGGCGGGGGCGCCCTCGCTGTCCTGGGCGCGCAGGATGGGCTTCCACCCCTCGGGCAGGTCCCGGGGGGCGACCACGTCGACCACGCCCGGGTCGTCGGTGTCGGTGTCGACCCACAGTTGCGCCATCCCGGGCCCGAACGGGCCGTCGCGCAGCACCGTGGGCGGGATCAGCGGCAGGCCCGCGGCCTCGGCCACCAGGTAGGCGCCCACCTCGCGGCCCGCGAGGGTGCCGTCGGGGAAGTCCCACAGCGGGCGTTCGCCGCGCACCGGCTTGTACACGCACCGGGCGCTGACCCCGTCGGCCTCGATGCCGCAGAGCAGGGTCGCGTTGGACGCGTCGACCAGCCTGCCCTCGATCTCCAGGGTTCCGCGCAGCAGGAACTGCCCCGCGTCGGGGTCGGTGGGCAGCAAACCCTCAGTCCTCTTCGCTGCGGCGGTACCCGTTCTGCCTCGGGCACACGTGCCCGGCGGGGTCCAGCGGCTCGGCGCACAGCGGGCACGGCTTGCGCCCGGCGTTGACCACCCGGTCGGCGCGCTCGGCGAAGGCCCGCGCCTCCTGCGGGGTCAGGAACACCCGCACCGCGTCCGGGCCCTCGTCGGTGTCGTCGAGCACGACCGACTCGTCGATCTCCTCCTCAGTGACCGCCAGCAGCTCGATGACCACCGCCGCGGACTCCGCGTCCCAGCCCAGGCCCATCGTGCCGACC
This sequence comes from Actinokineospora pegani, assembly GCF_009745975.1. Classification (GTDB taxonomy): domain Bacteria; phylum Actinomycetota; class Actinomycetes; order Mycobacteriales; family Pseudonocardiaceae; genus Actinokineospora; species Actinokineospora pegani. The sequence goes on from NZ_WHOL01000107.1 coordinate 272,307, forward strand.
CGGAACTCCTCCTCGACCGGCACCTGCAGCGGCTCGGCGTCGAGCAGCTCGACCGCCTCCTGCGCGTCGCCGACCTCGGCGCCGAAACGGCGGCCGACCTCCTCCAGCAGCGAGCCGATGCGCTCGGCGAGCACCGCGACCTGCTGCTTCTCGATGGCCACGCTCACCGTGCGCGCGCTCTCCACGGCCTGCAGGAAGAAGACGCGGTCGCCTGGCTCCCCGACGGTGCCCGCGATGAAGCGGTCGGGTTGGCGGAACACGTGGATGACCCGGGCCATGACACCTCCGAACTTAGTGCACGCCGCTGGTCCGAGCAGATCGTGCCCTCCCCGTTTGGGTAACCGTATCGGTCGCGCCCGCGGCACTCGGTAGGGTCCCCGTGTGGTGAAGATCGTGTCATACGGGTCCTGGGTGTCCCCGGTCGCCGCTGCTGCCGTGGCCAGGCCCGGGACCAGCCCGAACTGGGTGCGCCGCTTCGGCGAGCAGGTGTGGTGGACCCTGGCCAAACCCGAGGAGGGCGGCCGCTCGACCCTCGTGCGCCACGGCGCGGGCGGGCCGGAGGAGCTGCTCGGTCCGGGGTGGAACGTCCGCAACCGGGTCCACGAGTACGGGGGGCAGCCCTACACCGTGGTCGGCGGGCGGGCGGTGTTCACCAACTGGGACGACCAGCGGGTGTACCTGCTCGACGGCGAGCCCGTCCCGCTGACCCCGCGACCGGAGCGCCCGCAGGGGGTCCGCTACGGCGACCTCGGGCCCGGCCGCGACGACGGCGAGGTGTGGGCGGTGCGCGAGAGCGCCGTGGGCGAGGACCCGGTTCGGGTCGCGCGCGACCTGGTGGCGATCGCGCTGGACGGCTCCGGCGTGCGGGTGCTGGGCGCCTCGCACCACTTCATGACCACCCCCAAGCCCAGCCCCGACGGCAGGTTCGCCGCCTGGCTGGGCTGGGACCACCCCGCGATGCCCTGGGACGGCACCGAGCTGTGCGTGGCGCACGTGCTGCCCGACGGCGCGCTCGGCCCGCACAAGGTCGTCGCCGGGGGCCCCGGCGAGGCGGTGTGCCAGGTCGAGTGGGAGGGCCCGGACGCGCTGCTGGCCCTGACCGACCCGGACGGCTGGTGGAACCTGCACCGGGTGTCCCTCGACGGCACGGTCACCGCGCTGGCCCCCGGGGAGCACGAGATCGGCGGTCCGATGTGGCAGCTCGGCCGCCGCTGGTTCGGTGTGCTGGGCCGCGGCCGGTTCGCCGTGGTGCGCGCGGGCGGGCTGGCCGTGCTCGACGAGCGCTCGGGCACCGTCACCGACGTCGAGACCGACGTGCCGCTGTGGTCGGACCCGGACACCGGCACCGACGGGGTCGTGCTCGCCGTGGGCTCCGGGCCCCGGCAGGGCCAGTCCGTGGTGCGCCTGGACCTGTCCACGGGTGAGCTGGCCACGCTGGCAGGCGAGGACGACGAGCACCTGCCCGACCCGGCGTACCTGCCCGAGCCGGTGCGGCGCGCCTTCCCCGGCCCGGGCGGCCGGTCGATCCCCGCGACCGTCTACGCCCCGTCCAACCCGGACTTCGCCGCCCCCGACGGGGAGCTGCCCCCGTACGTGGTCCAAGTGCACGGCGGCCCGACCGGGGCCTGCTCGTCGGCGCTGGACCTGGGGTTCGCCTACTTCACCAGCCGCGGCATCGGCGTGGTGGCCGTCGACTACGGCGGGTCCACCGGGTACGGGCGCGCCTACCGGGAGGTCCTCAACGGCCAGTGGGGTGTCGTCGACGTCGACGACTGCGCCACCGTGGCCGCCGCGCTGGCCGCCGAGGGGGTCGCCGACCCCGCCCGGCTGGCCATCCGCGGCGGCTCGGCCGGCGGGTGGACCGCGGCGGCGTCGCTGGTCGGTGTGGACACCTACGCCTGCGGCACGGTGCAGTTCCCGATCCTGGACCTGCACGGGTGGACCGCGGCCGGTGGTGAGGTGCACGACTTCGAGTCCCGCTACACCGAGGGCCTCGTGGGCGACCCCGTCGAGCACGCCGACCGGTACCGGCAGCGGTCGCCGATGGGCAAGGTCGACCGGTTGTCCGGGCCGGTGCTGCTGATGCAGGGCGCCGAGGACCGGATCTGCCCGCCCGAGCAGGCCGACCGGTTCGCCGCGGCCCTGGCCGGGTCCGGTATCGCGCACGCCTACCTGCGCTTCGACGGCGAGCAGCACGGTTTCCGCCGGTTCGCCACGATCGTGGCCGCCTACGAGGCCGAGTTGTCGTTCTACGGCCAGGTGTTCGGCTTCACCCCGCCCGGGGTGCCGGTCCTGGAGCTGTCCCGGTGATCGGCGTGGCACGGGGACCGGCGCAGGTCCCCGACGGCCGTGCCCGGCCCAGGCGGCTGCGCGAGGGCGACACGGTCGCCTTGGTCGCCCCGGCGGGCCCGGTCACCGAGGAGCAGGTGGCCCAGGGGGTGGGGGTGCTGGAGTCGTGGGGGTTGACCGTGCGGGTCGGCGACCACGTCCTGGACCGCCACCCCACATTGCCCTACTTGGCCGGGCGCGACGCCGACCGGGCCGCGGACCTGGTCGAGGCGTGGTGCCACCCGGAGGTGCGCGCGGTGTTCTGCGCCCGCGGCGGCTACGGCGCCCACCGCATGGTCGACCTGCTGGACTGGCCCGCGATGGCCGACGCCGGGCCCAAGGCCCTCGTCGGCGGCAGCGACGCCACCGCCCTGCACACCGCGTTCGGGCAGGCGCTGGACGTGGTGACCCTGTTCGCCCCCATGGTCTCGACCGCGCTGTTCGACGACGAGGCGCGCAAGCACCTGCACTCGACCCTGTTCGACCCGGAGTCGGTCACCACCCTGATCGGCCCGGCCACCACCAGCTCCGGGCACGGCCGCGCCACCGGCACCCTGGTCGGCGGCACCCTGAGCCTGCTGGCCGCCGAGGTCGGCACCCTCGACGCGGCGCCCCCGCCGGACGGGTCGATCCTGGTCCTCGAGGACGTGACCGAGGCCCCGTACCGGCTCGACGGGATGCTCACCCACCTGCAGCGGGCGGGCTGGTTCACCGGTGTCTCCGGCATCGCCCTGGGCTCCTGGGAGCACTGCGGCCCGCTCGAGGAGGTCAAGGCGGTCATGTCCGACCTGCTCGGCGCGCTGGGGGTGCCGGTGCTGTGGGAGTTGGGCTTCGGCCACTGCGCGGGCTCGCTGACCGTGCCCCTGGGCGCCGAGGCGGTCCTCGACGCCGACGACGCGACCCTGACCCTGACCGGGCCCGCCCTGTCCTGACCGGCAGCGCGAGCGGTCTGCGAAGACATGATGGGACGGTCCCCGTGGGGACCGTCCCATCAGCGGGGGTGTGCGCCTAGACCTTGGCGGTGGGCGCGTCGACGCCCACGAGGTCCTCGGAGTCGCGGCGGTCGGCGAACAGGCCCAGTGGGTCGACGCGCAGCAGCGAGTAGCCCGCGAGGATGGACACGGCGATCGCGCAGGCGATGAACGGCCAGTTGTAGAGCATGTCCTCGCCGCCGGGCGAGTAGGTCAGGACGAGGAAGACCGCGGCGGAGACCAGGATGGCCAGTTGGTTGCGCTGCCAGGGCAGGGCGGCGGCGATGACGAAGCCCCAGGTCAGGTACCAGGGCAGGGTGGCCGGGGAGAGCACGGCGACGGCGAACAGGACGAAGGCCATGCGCCGGACGGCGTCGGAGCCGCCGTCGCGGGACTGCCACCACTGGCGGGCGAAGATGGCGACGAAGGCCAGGGCGCCGAGCACGCGGGTGGTGTTGACGAACCAGGACTTGTTCGCGTCGATGAACAGGTCGACCACGGTGTGCACGGCCTCGCCGACGGCGGTCGGCACGGACAGCCAGTTGACGATCATCGTGGGGGCCTGTAGCGCCTGCAGCCAGCCGAGGTTGACCCCGGCGGCGAAGGTGACCAGGGCGAAGGTGGCGACGAACACGCCCACGGCGCAGGCCCCGGCGCGGACGAAGTTCTTCGTCGGTGTCGACTTGAGGTGCCCGGCCCACACCCACACCAGGAACGGCAGGGCGATCGCGGCGGTGGCCTTGACCCCGACGCCGAGGGTGACCAGCAGGACGCCGAGGACGTGTCTGCGGTCGAGCACGCACAGGGTGCCCGCGGCGAGGAAGCCGACCATGAGCAGGTCGTTGTGCGGGCCGCCGACGAGGTGCACGACGGTCATCGGGCCCGCGATGGCCAGCCAGGTGGCGGTGGGCAGGTTGCCGCCGAGGTGGCGGACGAGGCCGGGCAGCGCCCACAGCAGCAGGCCCAGGCCGATCAGCAGCATGGCGCGCATGAGCACGACGCCGCCGATCATGTTGCTGCCAGTGATCCAGGCGATGCTCTTGGCCAGCAGGATGAACATGGGCCCGTAGGGGGCGGGGGTGGTCTGCCAGAACGGGTGCACGTTCTGCACGACGTCCTGCAGGTGGGGCTGGTCGAGCACGATGGGCCCGACGACGTAGGGGTCCTGGCCGAACAGCGGCAGCGTGCCCTGGGCGATGTAGGAGAACACGTCGCGGGTGAACAGCGGCGGCGAGATGAGCAGCGGGGCCATCCAGGCGGCGGCGGCGATGAGCACCGGCTTGGTGCCCACGCGCCCGGCCAGCACGTGCCTGCCCAGGCGCACCCACGCCCACACCACGAGGGCGAACCCGATGTAGAGGACGCCGGTGGCGAGCATCTTCCCGTGGCCGTAGCGCAGCCAGGACAGCGGGCCGTCGCCGAGGACGGGGTCGGTGACGAGCACCCCGCCCGCGCCGAAGGCGCTGAGCAGCAGCAGCACGCTGCCCAGCGTTCCCAGCGCGATGGTGCGCACAGGCATCGGGCCCGTCCGCTCCTGCGGCGACTGGTTCGTCTGCGCGTCGGGGGCGGTGAGCGGCGTCTGTGCGTTGTCTGCGACCAAGGACTCTTCCACTGTGGGCACGGGCGTTCGGGGGGCGCGTCGTGCCGGGAGGCGGCGCGACTGTCAGGGGAAGAGGTTACACAGGGCCCAGTTCACGTTCGCGTGCAACGGCCGTTCGGGTGGGTACGGATCGCGTGCTTCCGGTCACAGTTGGTGATAGGGCGTGGTCAGCGCGTTGTGCCGGGTCACTGCCCGCCCTGGCGTCCGGGTGGTCGGGTGCGCTGAGTCACGGCGGGAGTCACGGCGGGAGTCACGGCGGTCGGTCATGGCCGGGTGGCGTGCGGGTCGGGGATGGCGGCGAGCAGGGCGCGGGTGTAGTCGTGCTCGGGGTCGGTCAGGACGCGCTCGACCGGGCCCTGCTCGACGATGGTCCCGCGGCGCATGACCGCGACCCGGTCGGCGATGTTCCAGGCGAGGCCGAGGTCGTGGGTGATGACCAGGGCGGCGAGGCCGAGGCGGGCGCGCAGGCGCAGCAGCAGGGCCAGGATCTCCCCGCGCGCGGAGGCGTCGAGGGAGGCCACGGGCTCGTCGGCGACGAGCAGCCGGGGGGCCAGGGCGAGCGCCCCGGCGATGACCACGCGCTGGCGCTGCCCGCCGGAGAGCTGGTGGGGCAGGGCGTCGAGGTAGCGCTCGGCCGGGCGCAGCTCGGCGTCGTGCAGGGCGGCGCGGACCAGGTCGGCCTCGGCGCGCGCGTCGGCGGGGACGCGGTGGATGCGCAGGCCCTCGGCGACGGCCTCGCGGACGCTGTGGCGGGGGTTGAGGGCGCTGGTGGGGTCCTGCAGGACGAGTTGGACCTGGCGGCGGTAGGCCTTGAGGGCCTTGGCGGTGACGGGGACGGGGGCGCCGTCGAAGTCGATCTCACCGGAGTCGGGGCGGTGCAGGCCGAGCACGGCGCGGGCGAGGGTGGTCTTGCCGGAGCCGGACTGGCCGACGAGGGCGACGATCTCCCCGGCGCGGACCTCGAGGTCGACGCCGTCGACGGCGCGGGTGGCCCCGTGGGAGACGCGCAGGTCGCGGATGGACAGCAGCGTGGGCCCCACGGTGTCGTTCCCGGCGGGGGGCGGGTCGGTGTCGGTGGCGGGGGCGTAGCGGGAGGCGGGGTCGCCGAGGGTGGGGAACGCGGCGGCGAGCTTGGCCGTGTAGGGGTGCCGGGGGGCGGTGGTGACCTGGTCGGCGGGGCCCTGCTCGACCACGACGCCCTCGCGCATGACCGCGATCCGGGAGCAGGTGGCGGCGAGCACGGCGAGGTCGTGGCTGATCAGGACCAGGCCGATGCCGTTGTCCTGGACCAGGCGGGTGAGCACGCCGAGGACCTGGGCCTGGACGACGACGTCGAGGGCGGTGGTGGGCTCGTCGGCGATGATCAGCCGGGGTTCGCAGGCCAGCGCCATGGCGATCATGACCCGTTGCTTCTGCCCGCCGGAGAGCTGGTGGGGGTAGGCGCGGGCGGAGTCGGCGGGCAGCTCCACGGCGGCGAGCAGGTCGCGGACGCGGGCGTCGACGTGCGCGGCGGGGGTCGTCGGGGTGTGCACGCGGATGGGCTCGGCGATCTGCTCGCCCACGCGGTGCACGGGGTTGAGGGCGTGCATGGCGCCCTGGAACACCACCGACGCCTGCGCCCACCGCACCGCGCGCAGCCGCCCCCAGCTCATGTCGACGACGTCCTCGCCCTCGAGCAGGACCTGCCCGGTCACCTGGGCCTGGCGGGGCAGCAGCCGCAGCGCCGACAGGGCCAGGGTGGACTTGCCGCACCCGGACTCCCCCGCCAGGCCCAGGGTCTCCCCGGCGGCGAGGGTGAGGTCGACCCCGCGCACGGCGTGGCCCCGGTCGCCGCCGTCGGGGTAGCGCACGTGCAGGTCGCGCAGTTCGAGCAGGGTCATCAGCGCTCCCGCAGCCGGGGGTTGAGCACGGACTCCGCGGCGCGGCCGCAGAGGGTGAAGGCGAGCACGACCACGGCGATGGCCAGGCCGGGCGGGACGAGGTACCACCAGGCCCCGGCGGTGACCGCCCCGGAGGTCGACGCGGTGCGCAGCATGCCGCCCCAGGACACCGCGACGGGGTCGCCGAGGCCGAGGAAGGCCAGGGTGGACTCGGCGACGATGGCGGTGCCCACGGCGAGGGTGGCGTTGACGAACACCAGCGGCAGCACCCCGGGCAGCACGTGGCGGGCGATGATGTGCCCGTGCCCGCCGCCGAGGGCCTTGGCGCGCTCGATGTAGGGGCGGGCCTCCAGGGTCAGGGTCTGGGCGCGCACGAGCCGGGCCGCGGAGGGCCAGGAGGTCACGGCGATGGCGAGCACGATGGTGCCCGCCCCGGCGCCGAGCACGGTCGACAGGGCGATGGCCAGCACCAGCGAGGGCAGGACGAGGAAGAAGTCGGTCAGCCGCATCAGCACCGCCGACCCCCAGCCGCCGAAGTGGCCGGTGAGCACGCCGACGACGGTGCCGATGGCCAGCGACAGCAGGGCGGCGGACAGGCCGACGAGCAGGGAGATCCGCGCCCCCCACAGGGTCAGGGCGGCCACCGAGCGCCCGTTCTCGTCGGTGCCCAGCCAGTACTGCCCGGACGGGGGGCGCAGGCGCTCGCCGGTGGCCTTGGTGACGTCGACGGCGTCGGCGCCGGTGAGCAGCGGGGCGGCCAGCGCCAACATGACGATGAGCACCAGCACGCCCAGGCCGAAGACCCCGGCGCGGTGGGCGGTGAACTGCGACCAGGCGGCGCCCGCGGCGGCGCGGCGGCGGGCCCAGGTGGCGCTCACGCGGCGCGCACCCGGGGGTCGAGGACCCGGTAGAGCAGGTCGGCGATCAGGTTCATCACGACCACGGCGGCGGCGAGCACCAGGAACGTCCCTTGCAGCAGCGGGTAGTCCGGGGCGCGCAGGGCCTCGGAGATGAGCAGGCCCAGGCCGGGCCAGGAGAACACGGTCTCGACGGTGATGGCCCCGGACACGACCAGGCCCAGGTGCAGGAACACCAGGGTGACGGTGGGCAGCAGGGCGTTGGGCACGGCGTGGCGGCGGCGGACCTGGTCGTCGGTGAGGCCCTTGGCTCGGGCGGTGAGCAGGTGGTCGGCGTGCATCTCCTCGATCAGGGAGGTGCGCATGACCAGTTGGTACTGGGCGTAGACGACCGCGACCAGGGTCAGGGTGGGCAGCACCATGTGGTGGGCGGTGTCGAGGGCCTGGGGCCAGAACCCGGGCGGGGTGTCGGGGTAGGTGATGCCGCCGGAGGGGAACAGCCCGGAGGTGGCCGAGAGCAGCAGCAGCCCGACCCAGAAGGTGGGGGCCGACCACAGCACCAGGGCCACGCCGGTGGCGGTGCGGTCGAACGGGGAGTCGCGCCGCCAGGCGGTGCGCTGGCCCAGCCACAGGCCCAGGGCCACGGCGATGAGGGTGCCGACGCCGACGAGCAGCAGGGTGGGGCCCAGGCGCTCGCCGATCTTCTGGATGACCGGGACGCGGAAGGTGTAGGACTGCTCGAGGTCGCCCTGGGCGAGGTTGCCCAGGTAGCGCAGGAACTGCCGCCACAGGGGCAGGTCGAGCCCGTACTGGCGTTCGAGCTCGGCCAGGCCCTCGGCGGAGACGGGGCGGCCGCGGGTCATGGTGCGCACCGCGTCGCCGGGCAGCAGGGCCCGGAACAGCAGGAAGCCGAGCACGACGATGAGCGCCAGGCTGAGCAGGGCGGCGCCGACCTTGGCGGCCAGGTACCGGCCGAGCCCGCCGCCCCCGGCCGGGGCGGCGGGCTCGGTGGCCGCCTCGGCGGGGGCGAGGGCGTCGGTCATTCGCGGTCGTCCGCGGTGGCCTTGCGGCGGCGGGTGAGGACGAACGCGACCGCCCCGCCGAGCAGGACCGCGGCCCCGGCGACGACGGCCACGACGGTGCCGGTGTTCGACGGGGCTCCCCCGGCCAGGGGGGTGGCGGAGTAGTAGCCCCAGTAGGACTGCTGGTTCATGATGAACCCGTCCGGCTGCGGGGAGACGGTGAACTCGGCGAACCGGTCCTTGCGGTAGGCCTCGAGGGCGTTGTCGTAGGTCAGGATCGTCATGGGGGCCTGGTCGTAGAGGACCTCCTGCATGCGCTTGACGATCTCGGCGCGCTTGGCCGGGTCGAACTCGGCGGCCTGCTGGGCGTAGAGCCGGTCGTAGTCGGGGTCGCAGAAGAAGCTGTCGGGGGTGGCGCCCTTGCCGTCGGCGTTGGGCCGCGCCGCGCAGGTCTGCAGGGACAGGATGTAGTCGGGGTCGGGGTTGCCGTTCCACCCGGAGTAGACCAGGTCGAACGCGCCGCCGGTGGTGGCCTCGTTCAGGGCGTTGTCCGACACCGCCTGCAGGCTGGTGGCGATGCCGATGTCGCGCAGCCAGCCCTGGATGTACTGGGCGGACTGGGTGTCGAAGGTCTTCGAGGCGTGCAGCATGATCCGCAGGTCCAGCGGGCGGCCGCTGGCGGGGTCGACGCGCACGCCGTCGCCGCCCCTGGCGTACCCGGCGGCGTCGAGGGCGGTGTTGGCCGCGGCGAGGTCGAAGCGGCGGGCCTTGTCGGCGGGCGGGGTCCAGGCGTAGGTGGAGAACAGGGGCGGGATGTAGCCGCCGCCCTCGGTGGCGTACCCGCCGGAGACCTTGTCGACGAGGGTCTTGGTGTCGATGGCCTGGGCGATGGCCCGCCGCAGCCGCGCGTCGGCCAGGGCGGGGTGGCCGTCGCCGATGGGCTGCCCGTCGGCGGTGGCGGCCCCGGGGTTCATGATCAGCTCGTTGAACCGCTTGCCCTTGGCGTTGTTGCGCTCGATGTCGGCGTCACCGGCGAGCGCGTCGAACTGGGTGGGGGTCAGCCCGTTGACCAGGTCGACCTCGCCGTTGCGCAGCGCCTGCACCGCGGCGTCGGAGTTCTTGTAGTAGACGAAGTCGATGCCCTCGACCTTCGGGGCGCCGCGCCAGTAGGACTTGTTGGCCCTGAGCCGGGTGTACTGCGACTCCTTGAACTCGGTGACGACGAACGGCCCGGACCCGACCATGGGGAAGGCCGGTTCGGCGCCGACGTCGACCCCGGCCCACACGTGCTCGGGGACGATGGGGATGTCCAGTGCGGTCATGGTGGTCTGCGGGGTCTTGGTCTTGACGACCACGGTGCGCTCGTCGGGGGCGGTGACCGACTCCCAGTTGGCGGTGTAGCTGCCGTTGGCGGTGCGGGCCACCTCGTCGGTGAGCATGAGGTCGAACGTGAACGCCACGTCCTCGGCGGTGATGGGCTGCCCGTCGCTCCAGTTCGCGCCCTGGCGGATGGTGTAGGTCCAGGTCAGCTTGTCCTCGGCGGGCTCCCACCGCTCGGCGAGGCCGGGTTCGGGGGACATGTCCGCGGCCGAGGCGGTGTTGAGCTGCTCGAACACGGTGCGCAGGATGTCGGTGCCGGTCCGGGTGTAGCTCAGGAACGGGTTGAGCGAGTCGACCTCCTGGGTCACCGCGATCCGCAGGGTCGCCCCCCGCTCCTGCGCGCCCGCCGGGCCCGCCGCGCCGATGCCCGCCGACGCGGCCGCCACCAGCGCCACCGCTCCTAACGCCCACTGTCTCCCGCGCACGCGCCCCACCTCGGTCCCCTCGGTTCCCGCCCACTCGTGTGAGAAGTTGGCAAGAAAGAAACCACTCGCCGACCGCCGAAGTCAACGAGCGTCGCCGAGAAGTAACGTGGGTGCGGTGCGCATACTCATCTCAGCGGACATGGAGGGCGCGACCGGCGTCACCTGCACCGCCGACGTGGTCCCGCAAACCGAGCAGTGGCAGCGGTTCCGCCGGATGCTGACCGCCGACGTCAACGCCTGCGTGGCCGGGCTGTTCGACGGCGGGGCCACCGACGTGCTGGTCAACGAGGCCCACTCGGCCCAGCGCAACGCCCTGCTGGAGGACCTCGACCCGCGCGCCAGGATGCTCACCGGCAGGCACAAGCCGCTGTCGATGATGCAGGGCGTGGACTCCGGGGTCGACGGGGTGGTGTTCCTGGGCTACCACACCGGGGCCGGGGCCGAGGGGGTGCTGGCCCACACCTACCTGGAGAACTCGATCACCGAGGTGCGCCTGGACGGGGTCGCGGCCTCGGAGGGCCGGTTGAACGCCGCGCTGGCCGCCGAGCACGGGGTGCCGGTGCTGCTGGTCACCGGCGACGACCTGACCTGCGCCGACGCGGGCGGGTACGCCCCGCGCGCCGGGCGGGTCGCGGTGAAGGAGTGCGTGTCGCGCTACGCCGCGGTCTGCAAGCCGCCCGCGGTGACCGGCCCGGAGATCGCCGCCGCGGCCCGCGCCGCGATGACCCACGCCGGGCGCGGCCACGGCGACGCCGCCGCGCACACCGTGGAGGTCGACTTCGACGCCACGCACCTGGCGGCCGCGGCGGCGCTGGTGCCGACCGTGGAACTCGCGGCGCCGCGCACGGTGCGCTACACAGCGGAGTCGATGACCGCGGCGATGGCGGCGTTCAAGGTGGTCACGGCCATCGCCGCGGGCGCCATCGACGGCATCTACGGCTGAGGGAGGGCGACGACGTGGGCGAGGCAGTCGAGGAGTTGTGCGCGCGGCTGGTCCGGCTGGACACCACCAACCTGGGTGGGGGCGCGGGCAAGCCAGAGCGCCCGGCGGCGGAGCTGGTCGCGGGCCTGCTGACCGACGCGGGCATGGACCCGGTGCTGCTGGAGCGGGCACCGGGCCGGTCCAACGTGGTGGCCCGGTGGCGCGGGGCGGACCCGTCGCTGCCCGCGCTGCTGGTGCAGGCGCACCTGGACGTGGTCCCGGCGGACCCGGCCGAGTGGTCGGTGCACCCGTTCTCCGGGGAGATCCGCGACGGGTTCGTGTGGGGCCGCGGGTCGGTGGACATGAAGGACATGGCCGCCACGGTGTGCACGGTCGCGGCGCGGTGGGCCGCGGAGGGCCGGGGCCCGCGCCGCGACGTGGTGCTGGCGTTCGTGGCCGACGAGGAGGACGCCGGGGAGTTCGGCGCGCACTGGCTGGTCGAGCAGCACCCGCACCTGTTCGAGGGGTGCGCGGCGGCGATCTCGGAGTCCGGAGCGTACACCGTGCACGCCACCTCGACCACCGGTGCCCCGGTGCGCCTGTACCCGGTGGGTACCGCCGAGCGCGGCACCGCGCACCTGCTGCTGACCGCGACCGGCCGGGCCGGGCACGGGTCGCGGCGCAACGACGAGAACGCGGTGGCGCGGCTGACGCACGCGCTGTCGCGGCTGGCCGACCACCAGTGGCCGGTGCACCTGATCCCGTCGGTGCGCGCCTACCTGGAGCGGGCGGGCGCGGCGCTGGGGGTGCCGGTCGACTTCGACGCGGGCGCCGAGGTCGACGTCGACGCCCTGGTCGCCGGGCTGGGCCGGGAGGCGGCGAAGGTCGTGGAGAACACCGTGCGCAACTCCACCCGGCCCACGGTGCTCTCGGCCGGGTACAAGGTCAACGTGATCCCGGGGGTGGCCCAGGCCCAGGTCGACACCCGGGTGCTGCCGGGCACCGAGGACCACCTGCTCGCCGAGGTGGACCGGCTGCTGGGCCCGGGGATCTCCCGCCAGTTCGTCTCCCGCCAGCCGCCGGTGGAGTCGCGGGTCGACTCGCCGTGGTTCGACGCGATGGCCGCGGCGCTGCGCGCCCACGACCCGGCGGCGGTGGTGGTGCCGTACTGCATGGGCGGGGGCACCGACGCCAAGGCGTTCTCCCGGCTGGGCATCGAGTGCTTCGGGTTCGCGCCGCTGCTGCTGCCCCCGGGGTTCGACTACAAGGCGATGGCGCACGGGGTCGACGAGCGGGTGCCGGTGGAGGGCCTGCGGTTCGGGGTGGAGGTCCTCGACTCGTTCCTGTCGTCGGTGTAGGCCACCACGGCGCACCCGGTTTCGGACGGGGTTCGGTGTCCTGATCGGCGCAATCGCCGCACCTCGCACTGCTCCGTTGCGTGATCGGACTGACCTGTGGGTCACCGCGACGCCCTCCCCCACCCCGGTGGTGTCACCCGATCGGTGTTAACGCCGGAGAGTGAACAAGGGATCTAGTGGATGACCAGGGCGAGCGGGCCTGCCTTCGCTAGAGTTGACCTTCGTTCGGCGGGCGCAGGCCCGCGGGTCGGGCGCGGACCAGGGGGTGCGGGTGGACCGCGGGGGATGGTGGCGGCGCGGCGTGGCCGCCCTGGGTGTGGCGGGCGGGCTGCTGCTGTGCGCCCCGGGCTGGGCGGTGGCCGACCCGGAGGACCACGAGCTGGTGTTCTGCCTGGCGCCCCACCAGCAGCGGCCGCTGCGCGAGGCGGCGGTGGCCCTGGGCGCCGACCGGGGCAAGGTGGCCGACCTGGCGGCGTGGCGCAAGTCCGACGCCGAGGCCTTCGACCAGGCCTGCACCGCCCTGTACGAGGCCAACAAGGTCCCCTCGCCGGACACCCTCGACCAGTTGCTGCCGTTCCTGACCGGCCTGTTCGGCGCGGTGACGACCTACGCGGCCACCGCGTGGCAGACCAGGGTCACCGCGGGCCGGGCCGAGCGCGACGCGCTGGGCCGGGAGGCCACGGAGTTCCACGACGCCGTGGTCGAGCACGTGACGGTGTTCGACAGCGACGGCAAGCGCGTGGAGGCCGCCCGCACCGCGTTGACCGCCCGGCTGCTGCGCGTGGTGGGCGATCACCCGTCGTGGCCCTCGGCGCAGGCGGCGCTGGAGGCGGTCACCACCGGCCCGCTCTCGGCCGACGCCCTGGCCAGGGCCACCGACCAGGCCGCGGTGGCCACGCACGCCCAGCGGCTGCTGGTGGCCACCCACCGGGTCGCGGGCGCCCTGGCCACCCCGGGCCGCCCGCACCGGGCGCTGCGCCGCGACGGCACCGCGGAGGCCACCGGGTGAGCGGCGCGGGCGACGCGGCGCGCAGGCCACCGGCGACACCGTTCCTGGTGCCGCGCTTCGAGCACGTGCCGATGCGCCCGCTGCGCCCGTTCGACCACCCCGAGCAGGACGGGTTCTACGTCGACGTGTGCGGGTCCACCGCCGCGTTCGCCTCGGCCATGTCGGCCTTCGGCGACTTCGGCGAGCTGGTCGAGGGCGGGTACGTGCTGGTGGCCGGGGAGTCCGGGTGCGGCAAGACCGCCATGGTCAACCGGTTGGCCGAGCGGGTGCGCGCGGGTCTGGCCCGGCACAACCTGCGGGCGGGGGTGGTGGACATGACCGCGGTGCTCGAGGACCAGGAGCGGTCGGTGGACCAGCGCATGCTGCGGGTGTGCCACCGCCTGCTGCCGCTGCTGCGCAAGGCCGACCTGCTGCGCCAGGGCGCGGAGGCGCTGTGGGACCGCTACGACGACCCGCGGCTGATCTTCCCGGAGCTCGACACCGCGTTGGAGCCGGGCACCGCGGCGGTGGTGCTGCTGCCCAGCCCCGGCGACCTCAAACTCGAGGTGGTCCGCTACGCCAAGACGCTCTCGAGCAGGCGGGTGGTGTTCCTGGCCGAGTCGTCGATGCTGGGCGACCGGGTGGTCGACATCGAGCAGGAGCTGGAGGACTTCCGCCCCGCGGTGGTGGTGGAGATGCGCACGCTCACCGCCGAGGACGTCGACCGTTTCGTCACCGACCGGCTGGGCAGGCACCCGGGGGTGTTCCCCGGCATCACCCGCGAGGGGTTGCGGAGGTTGTCCATAATGTGCCCGTCGGTGAAGACCCTGCAGCGCACAGCGCACGGCACGTACAAGATGGTGCTGGAGGGGGACGGCGACCCGGTGGGAGGGCGCGCGGTGGACGACGAGGACTTCCGCCGTTACCAGGCCGAGCAGTTGCGCCGGGGCGGGGGCAGGTCGTGACCGGGCGCGCGCCGCGGCGGCGCAACCCGTTCGCGGACATGGCCGTGGCGAACGTGTCGGTGATCGACGGCGACCCGGACTCCGCGGAGATCACCGTGACCACCGACGCGATGCGCACCGCGTTCTCCTTCCTCGACGACTACCTCGACGCCCGCGAGGACGCCGAGGACACCGACCGCGACCCCGGCGGCACCGTCATCGCCCTGCTCGGCGACTACGGCCTGGGCAAGACGCACATGTCGGTGCGCATGGTCGCCCGCGCCCGCGCCCGCCTGGGCAACCCGCGCTCGGCGATGTACCTCGACGCCGCGGCCGCGGACTTCCTGTCGCTGTACAAGCGGTTCATGACCGCCCTGGGCCCGGCGGGGGTGGTGGCCCAGGTCAACGACTACTACGCCGACAAGGTCGCCGCGGCGCTGGAGCCATCGGGGCTGACCAAGGACGACGTGCGGGCGCTGACCGGCGCCCACGCCCAGGGCTCGGCCGACGACGTGCGCTGGCGCGACATCGCCAAGGAGTTGGGGCTGCTGGAGTCGGTGCTGCTGCGCCAGGTCCGCCAGACCCTGGCCGGGGTGACCGCGAACGAGGACTTCGCCGCGGCGTTGACGCTGCTGCTGCGCCCGGGGTTCGGCGACGCGGTGTGGAACTGGCTGATGGGTGGGCGCCCGGACCCGATCCTGGTCGACCGCGGGGTCACCAAGACCATCGACGACGACCTGGTGGCGTTGGAGGCGCTGCGGGTGTTCGCGCTGCTGCTCGGCGGCCGCGACCACCGGTTCGTGCTGGTCATCGACGAGCTGGACAAGATCTTCTCCGCCCAGCACGCCCCGGGGCACGCGGAGATGGCCGAGTTCCAGGAGTTGCTGCAGGTGGCGACGAAAGCGGGGGCGTGCCTGGTGCTGGGCGGGCTGCCGGAGGTGTGGGCGGCCCTGTCGGGGCCGGTGCGGGCCCGCATCCCGCACCCGGTGCGGTTGTCGGGGTTGACCGAGCAGGAGATCACTGACTTCATCCTGCGCACCCAGGAGGCCACGCTGGGTGTGCGCACCCTCGACCCGTTCACCCCGCCGGTGGTGCGCACGATCCGCATGGTCACCCGCGGCAACCCGCGTGAGGTGATCCGCCTGTGCCACCGGGCGTTCCGGCTGGCCGACGACCGCCGCCGGGAGACCGGGGCGCCGGTGCCGGTGGACGACGCCCTGCTGCACCAGGCCAACACCGACCTGGTGGGGCAGCCCTCCGGCGACGACATCCGCGACCAGATCGCCCGGGTGCTCACCGGCGGGGGCTGGGACCACTCGCGGGACCGGATGCTGGGGGCCCGCTCGGACTCCAACGTCGACTTCTGGGTGCGGTTCCCGCGCAGGCAGTCCGGGTGCGCCCTGGTGCTGACCCCGGCGCTGCTGGTGGAGGCCGACGTCGACGCCGCGGTGGGCCGGATCATCGCCATCCGCGGGGTGGAACCGCACGCGGTGGTGCTGCCGGTGATCACCGGGACCCCGCCGGACATCGCGGTGGCCCGGGTCCGCGAGCAACTGGGCTACGAGCCGGTGCTGTACCGGCAGGCCACGTTCGTCGACGACCTGGTGACCGCGGTGGAGACGGCGATGGCGCGGCTGCCCGAACTCGACACCGGGGACCCGGTGGCGCAGGTGCTCACCCAGACCGACCAGATCATCCGCCGCATGTCGACCATGCACCGCGACCTGGTCGAGCAGATGCAGCACAACATCGAACGGGTCGAGACCGCGGTGACCCGGGTGCCGCCGCCCGCGCCGCCCGCGGTGGAGGACGACGCCCCCGGGGGCGGGCTGCCGCAGGAGGTGGCGGGCCTGTTCACCGCCGCGGTGGCGGCCCTGTCCGCCCTGACCACCCTGGACCCGGAGGTGGTCAGGGCGTTCGACGCGGGCGACTACGAGGCGGCCGAACCCGCCCTGGCCATCGTCGAGCACCCCGACGTGGTCGCCGCGGCGGGCACCGGGCGCCTGCTCATCGACGTGGTGCACCGCTTCGAGACCGCCGTGGCCACCTGGTTCGACCGCCACCCCGGCGCCGCGGACACCGCCGCCCGCCTGGCACTGGAGGGCATCTGCAACGTCTACGACGGCCTCGCCGAGTACCTGCCGACGTTCCGGCTGGTGCCGTTGGCGCGGGTGCCGGGGCGCCCGGACGACGCGCTGGCCCGGGTGGAGGACGCCCTGGGCAACCTGTCGTTCCGGGTGCGCCGCCAGGTGCTGCGCTCGGTCGGCGTGCGTTGATCCAGTGCGCTAGGTCTCGCAGGCGGCGACGTCGCGCCCGGTCGGGCCGCCGCCCTGAGCGACACCGGACAGGGGTTCGGGCTCGCCGCGCAGCCGTGCCCGAGCCGGTTGACGCCCTTCGCCCTCGGCCAGCGCGTACCGGTGTGGGCCTGGACGAATGCAAGGCCGAACGCCCCGGACGGGACTCCCGCAGGGCGGCCATGGTCAGCTCCAGCGCGGCGAGCGGCCCGCTCGCCGGCAGCGGCTCCACCTCACGACGGCGGGTCCACCGGCAGGGGCCTGCCCGGTCCCGCGACGGGTTCGTCCGGGATGGCCGCCATGACCGCGGGCCTGGCGGCCGCGACGCCGACACCCGCCTGCTCGGGCACGCCCTGATCCTCAGCCCGGGCCGGGGCGCCTCCCGCGTCCCCGGCACCGGTCGTCCTCGCGCCGGAACCCGCGCGAGTGCTCGGCTCGCCTGCCGCACGGCCCTGGCCGACCACCCCGGGCCCCGCGACGCGCCACCGGGGGTCAGCCGCCCAGGCCGGTGAGGTCGGTGGCGAGGGCGGCGAGCCGGTCGTCGGCGGTGGCCACGAGGCGCTGGGCGAGGGTGACCCCGACCAGGTAGCGGCGGGCGGGCAGCCGCCGGTAGTAGACCGCCCCGTTCTCCACGTCGAGGACCAGGCGGGTCAGCCGCCCGCGCAGGGCGCCGCTGGTGGCCCGGTTGAGCTCGTTGGCCAGCGGCCCCAGCTCGGCGCCGAGCTCGGTGTAGAACGCGCGCCGCTGGGCGGCGGGGGCGTGCGGGGACAACGCGGCGACGGCGTCGGCGCCGAGGCAGTCGACGGTGGTCTCCTGCCCGCCCGACCAGTAGGACACCAGGTGCAGCCCGGCGGGGTCGACCTCGGCGCGCAGCAGGGCGGGGATGTCGGCGTCGCCGGGGTGGGCCAGCGGGCGGGTGGGGTTGTGCTCGGGGTCGGGCACGGTGTCGAAGGACCCGTAGTTGGGGGCGGGCAACCCCTCGAACCCGCGCAACCGGGTGGCCAGCTCGGCCACCGCCCGGTCCCCGGCGTCGACCGCGGCCCGCCCGGCGGTCACCGACATCACCCCGACCACGTCGTCGCCGGGGCGCACGGTGTCGCAGAACAGGGCGTTGGCCTCGGTGGAGACCACGGTGCGGATCAGCCGCCCGGTCCGCACCCGCTGCAACCGCCGGTCCAGGCCGCGCGCGGCGGTGGTGACCTGCCTGCCCAGCCGCTCCACCGCGTCGCGGCGGCTGCCCCCGGCCAGGGCCCCGGGCGGGTCGTCGAACCGGTCCAGGGCGAACACCAGGGCGCCACCGCTGAAGTGGGCGAGGAAGTCCAGGTCCGCCGCGGCGGCCATGGTCGCCCGGAACTCCGCCCGCACCCCCACCGCGGCGGCGGGCACGTGTTCGGGGGTGTGCTCGCGCGGGTCAGGTCTGGGGGATGTCGACATCGATCAGCCTCCAGCCGGTCGGGTCGCCGCGGTCGGCGAGGGACAGGTTGTGCCGGGCGTCGACCGCGCACGGGTGGTCCGGGCCCAGGTAGTCCACGGCGTCGGCCAGGGCCTCGGCGGTGATGTCCCTGCCCTGCTCGACCCGCCCGGTCGCGGCCAGCAACGCCCCCAGGTCCACCGCCGCCGACAGCGTCCACGGGTGCACCCGCTCCAGCCGGTCGGTCAGCGCCTCCACCGCGAACCGGTGGCGGCGCTCGGCCCGCTGCACCGACCCCGCCGCGGCCTCGGCCATGCCCAGCCCCAGCTCCGCCAACGCCAGGAACGGGTGCCCGGTGGCCAACCCCAACCCGGAGTGGATGCCGGTGTAGGCGTCGGTGGCCAACTCCAACGCCATCGCGTGGTCCTGGCCGAACCGGCGCTGGGCGTGGGCGTAGCTCATCGTCGAGGCCAGCGTGTCCGGGTGCATCTCCCCCTGCAACGCCCGCATCACCGTGCGCGCGTTGCGGGCGTGGCTGCGCGCCCGGCCCGCGTCGGTGGGGCGCAGCGCCGCGCTGAACTGCCACTCCGCGCGCACGGTGGCCATGGCCTCCGCGCCGAGCAGGTCCCGCAGCTTCTGCCACGCGATCTGCAACCGGGGCGCGGCCTCGGGCAACCGCAACTCCCGACGGTAGACCCCGACGGTGGTCGCCGACCACCACGTGGCCGGGTCGTCCTCACCGAACAGGCGCAGCCTGCGCCGGTGGTTGTCCTCCTCCACCCGCAACGCCCCCTCCGCGTCCCCGGACAGGAACCGCGACAACGCCAGGTTGTTCGCCGCCCGCCGCGTCTGCGGGTGGTCCTCACCCAGCTCCCGCAGGTAGGACTCCCACGTCAACTGGTCCTCGACCAGGGCGTCGGCGTAGCGGCCCATGCCGCGCAGGTCCCCGCCGAGCCCGCGCGCGGTGGCCAGCGTCGGCAACTCCCGCGCCCCACCGGGCCGGGCCCGCTGCCGGGCCAGCGCGTCCCGGTCCAACTCCAGCGCCCGCTGCTGGTCGCCCAGGTCGCGGGCCAGGTTCGCCAACTGCCCGGCCAGCCGCAACCGCAGCGGGTCGTCCACCCCGAACCGCGCCGCCCAGTCGGCCAGCACCGACAACCCCAGGACCAGGGCGGCGTCGAGGATGCCGTACTCGGCCCGGTGCTGGTACAGGTACCGCACCTGGTTGACCAGCCACCGCCGCACCTGCGGGTCAGCGCTGCCCAACGCCCCCGTGGGCAGCACGTGCCGCTGCAACTCGGCGAACCGGGCCGCCGACGAGGCGTCCTCCGAGGTCTCGGCGGGGGCGTAGCGGGCCAGGCAGCGCAGCAGCGTCGCCCGCCGCGCCTCCCGCTCCTGCGGGCCCATCAACTCCCCCACCACCTCCTGCAGGGTGTTGCCGATGTGCACCCGCCCGCGCGTGCCCCAGTCGACCTCGAGCAACCCGTACCGCTCACCCAGCCACAACGCCCGGTCCACCCGCGCGGCGTCCAGGCGCAACGCGTCGTCGTCGGCCAGGTCGGCCACCGCCGCCACCAACGGCCGCGACCGCACCAACCCCAACGCCACCCCCTGCGCGGACAGGAACGACCCCAACTGCACCAGCAGCACCGTCACCCGCCCCAACGACTCCGAGGCCAGGGTCCGCAACGCCAACCCCGTCATCCGCAACCCCGGGGCGCCCCCGCCCGCGCCGCCGGCGCCGGGGGCGCGGGTCAACTCCGCCACCAACTCCCCCGCGGCGTGCTCGGCCGAGGCCACCACCGCCGACCCGGCCGCGCAGAACCCCTCCACCGTCTCCCGCAGCCAACACCCGGCCAGCTCCAACGCGAACGGGGAGAACTCCACCGCCCCGGCCACCCGCGCCGCGGCCTCCGGGGCCAGACCGGGCACCATCGCGCACAGCAGCGCCACCGCGTCCTCGCGGCCCATCCCGGTCAACTCCACCGTCGAGGCCACCGACGACCGGGTCGTGATCAGGATGTGCCCGGTCGACCCCCCGGGCAACAGGTCGTCGAGCCCGTCGTCGGGGGGCACGTCGTCGAACACCAGCAGGAACCGCCGGTAGGCGGCGTCGGTCGCCAACCCGCTCAACGCCGCCCGCGCCTGGTAGCCGGGGGTGCGCCCCATCCCCGCCGCCAGACTCGCCAACGCCAGGAACGCCCGCTGCCGGTCCCCCGCGGGCACCCACCACACCACGTCGTAGTCGTAGGCGAACCGGTGCGCGTACGCCAACGCCAACTGGCTCTTGCCCGACCCCGCCGCACCGGTCAACGTCACCAGCGTCCGCCGGTCCCCCGACCTGGCGAACCGGTCGCGCACCGCGTTGATGTCGGCGTCACGCGGCATCAACCGCTCGTTGAGCGCGGGCACCCCGAACCGGGGCGGCGGCAACCCGGGCAGCCTCGGCGCGGGCGCCCCCACCGGGCCCCGCCGCTCCACCAACCCCAACGCCCGCAACATCGCCGACCGGGTCCGCTCGGCGTCCTCGGCGGCCTCCCGCCGCGTCGACTCCCCCACCGGCCCACCGGGCAACCGGGTCGGCCGCACGTGGTGCACCCGCGCCGCCCGCCCCGCCACCCCGGCCAGCACCCCCGGGTCGACCTCGTCGACCACCACCACCGACGGCGCCGGGCCGCTGGCCCACCAGTCCCCGGGGTCGGCCAGGTCCCCCGTCAGCGCCCCGGCCCGCTCCACCTGCTCACGCACCCAGTCCGACCACGGCCGCCGCGCCGCGGACGCGGCCACCAGCACCCGCTGCGGCGGCTCGTCGGTCGGCAACCCGAACGCCCGCCGGTACCCCGCCCGCACCGACGGCGGCACCGGGTCCCCGCTGGGCAACCCGTGCCCGGACACCACCGCCGCCAACCCGTGGTAGCCCGCGGCCAGCGCCGGGGCCGTCGCCGAGGACTCCACCAGCACCGCCAACAACGCCGCCGGGTCGTCGTGCCGCCACGCGGGAACCTCCAGGTGCCCGTCGACCGGCGGGTCGTCGGACTGCTCCACCGAGATCGGCGCGAACGCCCGGTGGATGTCCGTGCGCGCCTGCGCCACCACGTCCGGGTCCGCCGCCACGGTGAACGGCGCCGCCAACGCCACCACGTCCACCCGCACCGGCGCCGCCCGCCGCAACCCCGCCGCCACCTCCACCGCCGCGGCCACCGCCCGCGGCCCCCCGGCGAACACCACCACCGCCAGGTCCGCCAACGCCGCCGCCGCGGCCAACCGCGCCGGGTCCCGCCCCGCCGGGAGCAACACCAGCACGTCGTCGTACCCCGACTCGGTCAACAACCCGCGCAGGTCACCCGACACCGCCGCCCCCGCCGTGGACGTCACGAAATCCGGCAACCCGCCCGGCGCCCCCGTCGCGATCAGGTCCACCGCCCCCGCCACCCCCGGCACCGCGAACCGGTCCACCGGCCCCGGCCCCTCCGGCCGCGAGTGCGCCGGGACCAACGCCAACAACCCCGCCCACAGCGCGTCGTCGACCTCGCCCGTCTCGACCAGGAACGGGTCCAGGAACTCCCGCACCGGCGGCGACTCCGTCGACCAGTCCAACACCAGCACCCGCCGCCCCGAGGCGCACAGCAGCACCGCGGTGTTCGCCACCGCGTCCGCCCGCCCCGGCCGCACCGCCGCCGCGGCGAACACCGTCACCGCCGCCTGGCCGCCCGCCTCCCGCACAGCCTCCCGTCGACCGCTCATCCCACTCTCACATCCCCACGACGAACCCATCCACCCTCGGACCCCCGAACCCCCGCGCCGGGTGCCCGCACCCGACCAAGATCACCCGAACGTCGCAACACCCTAGATCGAGTTCTGGAACGCCGTGAACCGCCCCGAGGGCTCCCCCGCCTCGGCCAACACCCGCGCCAGCGCCACCCGCAACACCGACTGCGGCAGCGCCGCCAACTCCGCGAACCCCAACCCCGCCAGGTCCGGCACCCCCTCCCCCAGGTCAACCGGGTCATCCGCACCCCGCCGCGCACCCTCGTCCATCAACCGCACCCCTCTCCCGGCACCCGCTCCCGACACCCACACTGACGTCACGGTCAGTATCGGCACCACCACCCATCGTACTGGAAAAGGAGGCCGCGGCGGGCGATGCGCCGAACGGGTGCACACCCCGCTGACCCCGCCGAAGGGCCCCGCCCACCGGGGATGATGCCGAACAGCGGCCACCCGGACGAGGCCGCCCGCCTGCCGAGGGGAGGACCACCCCATCGACACACCCGAACCGTTCCGCCAATTCGTGCTCAAGGTCCACGGCCGCTGCAACCTCGCCTGCGACTACTGCTACGTCTACCGCCTCGCCGACCAGCGCTGGCGCCACCGCGCCCGCGCCATGACCCCCCACACCGCCACCGCCGCCATCGACCGGATCGCCGAACACGCCCGCACCCACGACCTCGACACCGTCCACCTCGTCCTGCACGGCGGCGAACCCCTCCTCGCCGGACGCGCCACCATCGACCACACCCTCACCACCGCCCGCGCCCGCATCCCCGCCCACGTCGAGACCTCCCTGCAGACCAACGCCCTGCTCCTCGACACCGCCTGGCTCGACCTCCTCGACACCCACCACGTCCGCGTCGGCGTCAGCCTCGACGGCACCCCCGCCGCCCACGACACCCACCGCCGCACCCACACCGGCCACGGCACCCACGCCACCGTCACCGACCGCCTCCACCTGCTCACCACCAACCACCGCCACCTCTTCGCCGGACTGCTCTGCGTCATCGACCCCACCCACGACCCCCTCACCACCTACACCGCCCTCACCGAGCACACCCCACCGGTCATCGACTTCCTGCTCCCCCACGGCACCTGGACCACCCCACCCCCGCACCGCCACCCCGACCCCACCCACACCCCCTACGGCGACTGGCTCGTCACCGCCTTCGACCACTGGTACGACGCCCCACCCGGCCCCACCACCATCCGCCTCTTCGACGCCCTCGTCGGCCTCTGCCTCGGCGGCCACTCCACCGTCGAAGGCCTCGGCACCGACCACCCACCCCAGGTCGTCATCGAGACCGACGGCACCATCGAACGCTCCGACATCCTCGCCGCCACCGTCCCCGCCGCCTCCGCCACCGGCCTCACCGTCCACCACCACCCCCTCGACGCCGCCCTCGCCCCACCCCCCGAACCCGCCCCCACCTGCCACACCTGCCCCCTGCTGCGCGTCTGCGGCGGCGGCCACCCCGCCCACCGCCACCACCACACCACCGGCTTCGCCAACCCCTCGGTCTACTGCCCCGACCTCACCCGCCTCATCACCCACGCCCACACCCGCCTCACCACCGACCTGGACCGCATCCGATGAGGACCCACACCCTCCCCGACACCGCCCTCGACGCCCTGGCCACCGGCGGCGGCGCGGACGCCCTCACCACCCTGCGCACCGCCCGCCGCAGCCGCACCCTCGGCCTCATCCGCCTCCTCGTCACCGACGACCCCACCGCCACCGCCGCCTTCCACGCCCTCGGCGAACTCCGCGCCACCCACCCCGAGGCCACCGACCGCGTCCTCGACGACCCCGTCACCTCCGCCTGGGCCACCGCCCTCGCCGCCCGCGGCCGCGGCCACCCCGCCGACCTCGCCCTCGTCACCGCCGCCGCCGCGATCCGCGCCGGGGTCAACCTCAACTTGAGGTTCAGATCAACCTCGACCGCAGTCCTACCCTCCCTCGGCACCCTCACCCCCACCAGCGCAAACGGCCCCACCAACGCCCTCGACTGGACCCCCTTCCCCACCCTCGGCCCCTTCACCATCACCACCTGGCCCCCCGGCCTGCTCCCCGACGACCTCGACACCACCCCCGCCACCCACCACTGGAACACCACCCTCACCACCGCCTGGACCCTGCTCACCCGCGACCACCCCACCGCCGCCACCGAGACCACCACCCTCCTCACCACCGCCACCCCCCTGCACGCCCCCCACGGCGCAGAAACCTCAGCCACCCTCACCGACGCCCTCGGCTGCGTCTTCCTCTCCCCCGGCACCGACCCCGAGACCACCGCCGCCACCCTCACCCACGAAACCCACCACACCAAACTCTCCGCCCTCATGGACATCCACCCCCTCACCCACCCCAGCACCACCCGCTACTACGCCCCCTGGCGCCCCGACCCCCGCCCCCTCACCGGCCTCCTCCACGGCACCTACGCCCACCTCGGCGTCACCGCCTTCTGGGCCACCCGCCGCACCACCCACCCCCACCACCGCGCCGACGTCGAATTCGCCCGCTGGCGCACAGCGGTCGCCGACACCACCACAACCCTGCGCACCGCCCCCCTCACCGAGACCGGCCACCGCTTCGTAGCGGGCCTCACCACCGCCGCCCACCACTGGCTCACCCACCCCGTGGACCCCACAGCCCAAGCCGAGGCAGACCACCTCAACCACACCCACCGCACCACCTGGCTAACCCGCCATACCTAACCCATCACCACCAACCTCCCCCACACCCGACACCGCCACTCCACCCAGCTCCCCGCCACCACACCCACAAAACCGGCTCTGTCATCCCTGGGCCTCGACCCAGTCCTGGCCGCTTGTAGCTCCACGGCCCCACGGGACAGGCCCCACCCAGCCACAGCAAGGCCCACACCACCAAAAATCTCACCCCCGACCTCTCACCACAAACCCAATAGCGCCCCACCCCCACCTCCCCCCACCATCACCCCGTGATCTCCCACGTCTTCCCACCCGCGGCCCTCACCCTCCACACCCCCCGCCTCGAACTCCGCCTCCCCACCCCCGACGAACTGGCCCACCTGGCCACCACCGCCGCCCAAGGCATCCACCACCCCGACACCACCCCCTTCAGCACCCCCTGGACCACCGGCACCCCCCAACAAGTCGCCTCCCGAGTCGTCCTCCACCACTGGCGCGCCCTCGGCAACTGGGACCCCCACCACTGGGCCCTCCCCCTAGCCGCCTTCCACCACGGCCACCCCATCGGCATCCAAGAACTCAAAGCCCGCCACCTCGCCACCACCCACACCGTCTCCACCGGAAGCTGGCTCGGCCAACCCCACCACGGCAACGGCTACGGCAAAGAAATGCGCAACGCCGTGCTCCACCTCGCCTTCACCACCCTCGGAGCCCACCGCGCCCGCTCCGCCGCCTTCGACACCAACCCCGCCTCACTCGCCGTCAGCCACGCCCTCGGCTACACCCACGACGGCACCGAGGAACTCGTCGTCCTCGACAAACCCGTCCGCCAACACCGCCTCCTGCTCACCCGCGACACCTGGACCAACCCCACCCCCACCACGACCACCGGGGCCACCGCCTGCCTGCCCTGGTTCGGCCTCTGACCAGCTAACACACCCCCCGCCGCACGAACTCCCACGCCCGCTCCGCGTCCAACAACGGCGGCGCGGCCCGATAAGGACTCTCCACGGCCCCCACCACCACACCCGACCGCACCAACCCACCCGGCGCCCCAGGCTCCAACGTCCGCAACAACGCCACCGCCCCCGCCACCACCGCCGCGGCCACACCGTTGCCCGACGCCGCCCCCAACGGCCCCGGCACCTCCTCCCCCGGCGCCAACACCCCCCGCGGCACCTCGTCCTCGTCCTCCCACTCCGCGAACCAACTCGGCCGCCCCACCACCGAGCACGAGAACACCGGCACCACCCACGGGTGCTCCGTCACCTCGCACAACGACACCCCCGCGGCCGCCACCACCGGCACCCCCGCCGCGGCGGCCTCGTCCAACGCCGCCCCCACCGCCACCCGATGCGACCGGGGAGCCGACCGCGCCACCGCGCTCACCAACACCACACCGACCTCCGCGGCCACCATCGACCGCACCGCCGACGCCACATCACCCACCCCGCGCCCCACACCCCACACCCGCACCGGGGACTCCGGGACGATCCCCAACCCCGCCGACCCCGACACCCCCGCCAACACCGGGGCGTCCGCGAACGACGCGGCCAACCCCACCGACACCGGCTGCGACCCACCACACCGCCGGATCAACCGCGTCAACCGAACGAGATCCACCCACGGCGACCTGCTCACCCGCTGAGCGACGACCATGGACCACCACACTCCTCGGACGCAGCGAACGGGGCACACAACCCCACCGGACATCGCAGAGTGTAATGATCATTGGGCGCTCAGTAACCACCCCCAACCGAGTGACACCCACCGCCCCACCGAGTGAAACTCACCGCTCCTCAATACGCACCGAGTCACCAGAGAACAACCGAACAGCCGCCACGATCTCCGCCAACTCCTTCCGGAACAACCGCGTGTCCACCGGCAACCCCGGCCCCGACGCCACCGGCCACGCATCCCGCCGATGCAACCCCACCACCCCAGGCGACCCCGGCGTGATACTCGGCCGCACCCGAAAATGCAACGTCGGCCCCTGCACCACCACCGCCCGCAACGTCTCCCACGGCAAAAACGCAGGCCCCTGCCCCGTCGGCACCCGCACCCCCGCCCGATCCACCGTCAACGACGTCGACCGCCGCTTCCGCCGAGCGAAATACGCCGCCAACTTCAACACCACCGCCACCACCGACCCCACCAACACAACCAACCCCACCAACGGCACCGGCCACCCCACCACCAGCAAAACCACACCCACCACCACACCAACCCCACCACCGACCAACCACGGCCGCAACGGCCTCCGCCACGCCGCCTCGTCAACCTCAGCCTCGAACAGCTCGCCAACACCAGGAACCAACGAACTCGACATGCACCGAGCCTATTGCAGACGCGAACCCCCACAAACGAGAGGTTGCCGACCACCACACAACCCAGACCACCCCAAAACCCACAAACACACCCACGTCGCGAACCCGCCAACCCGCGTACCCACAGCCCGAACAGGGTAAATCACCAAACACCACACCCCAACACCACAAGGAGCACCCATGCCCCGCGTCCACCAACACCGCCGCCGACTCCCCGGCAGCTGGTTCCGCACCACCACCGTCCAGAGCCACTACCGCCGCTCGCCCACCCTCATCCCCACCACCATCGCCATCATCGCCGCAGCCACCGCCCTCATCCTCCTCCTGATCATCCTCCTCTGACCAACCCCCTCACCGCCCCGTCGCACCACCCACCACAGCATCCCCAGCAGGCGCATCCCCCGAACCCGGCTCCGGCGGCACCACCCCCGCCAACCCCCCACCCGAGTCATTCACCCGCAACACGAACGGCCGCGTGTCCGTATACCGCACCACCGACACCGACGCCGGATCCACCACGATCCGCTGAAACGAATCCAAGTGCTGCCCCAACGCGTCCGCCAACAACGACTTGATCACATCACCGTGCGAGCACAACAACCACACCGCCCGATCACCGAACTCAGCCGACACCCGCGCGTCATGCGCCCGCACCGCCGCCACCGCACGCGCCTGCACCGCCGCCAACCCCTCACCCCCCGGGAACACCGCCGCCGAAGGGTGCTGCTGCACCACCTTCCACAACGGCTCCTGCAACAACTCCTTGATCGCCTTACCCGTCCACGACCCGTACTCCACCTCAGCCAGGTCGTCCTCCACCACCGGCGACAACCCCCGAGCCGCCACCAACGGCGCCACAGTCTCAGCACACCGCGTCATCGGCGACACCACCACCGACCGCAACGGCACCTCGACCAACCGCTCCACCAACCCCTCCGCCTGACGCCGCCCAGACTCATCCAGGTGCACACCAGGGGAACGACCGGCGAGCACACCGGAGTTGTTCGCCGTCGACCGGGCATGGCGGAGGAACACGACAGTAGCCACACCCCGAGCCTATTCGGCCGACGATCAGGTCGGGCTCACCACCCCCGTCGCCAACAACCCGCACAACACCGCCCCCACCACGATCCGATACCAGACGAACACCATGAAGCTGTGGTTCGACACGTACCGCAGCAACCACGCCACACACGCGTACCCCACACCGAAAGCCACCACCGTGGCCACCACCGTCTGCGGCACCGACGCCTCGAACGGCGCTGACGGGTCCACGTTCACGATGTCCGGGATCGAGAAGATCCCCGCCCCCATCACCGACGGGATCGCCAGCAGGAACGAGTACCGCGTCGCCGCCCCCCGGTCCAACCCCATCACCAACCCCGCCGTCAACGTCCCACCCGACCGAGACACCCCCGGGATCAACGCCAACGACTGCGCGAACCCCATCGCCAACGTGTCCTTCAACGTCAGCTTGTCCCGAGCCAGCTTCGCCGTCTCATCCGCCACCGCCAAGAACACCGCGAACACCATCAACACGATCGCCGTGACCCACAGGTTGCGCAGCGTCGACCGGATCTCGTCCTTGAACAACACCCCCAACACCGCGATCGGCAACGACCCGATGATCACGTACCAGGCCAACTTGTAGTCCGGACTCGACCGCGCCGCCGAGTTGAACAACCCCCGGAACCACGCCGCGACCAACCGGCCGATGTCCTTGGCGAAGTAGATGACCACCGCCAACTC
This sequence comes from Actinokineospora pegani, assembly GCF_009745975.1. GTDB lineage: Bacteria > Actinomycetota > Actinomycetes > Mycobacteriales > Pseudonocardiaceae > Actinokineospora > Actinokineospora pegani. The sequence goes on from NZ_WHOL01000107.1 coordinate 301,204, forward strand.
GGTGCCCAACTGGATCACCGCGGTGAACGACGCACCCGCATCGGCCCCGAACCACAGCTCGGAGACGATGCGGATGTGCGCCGAAGAAGAGACCGGCAGGAACTCGGTCAAACCCTGGACGATGCCAAGGACGATTGCTTGAAACCAGGTCAACTACCGACTCCCGCGAGATCCAGAGCTTCCGCGGCGACCCGCAGGGCCGCCTTGCTGCGCTCAAGATCTTGCAGGATCGGTGAAACGGTCAACGTGGTGACCCCCGATTGCGCCAGGGCCTGCATCTTCTCCGCGATCCGCTCCTTGGGCCCGAGCAGCGCGGTCTGGTCGACGAACCCGAGCGGCACCTTCGCCGCCGCCCCCTGGTAGTCCCTCGCCAAGTACAGGTCCTGCACCTCGGCCGCCTCGGCCTCGAAGCCCATTCGGCACGCCAGGTTGTTGTAGAAGTTCTGCTCCCGGCTCCCCATCCCGCCCACGTAGAGCGCCGCGTACGGGCGCACCAGGTCAGCGGCCGCCTCCCAGTCGTCCTGCACCACCAACGGCGTCGTCGGCACCACGTCGAACCCCTCGAGCGTCTTGCCCGCCTTCGCCCGCCCCCGGGCGATCAGCTCCAACGACTCCTTGCCGTGCTCGGGCGAGTAGAAGATCGCCAGCCACCCGTCGGCGATCTCACCGGTCAGCTCGAGGTTCTTCGGCCCGATCGAGGCCAGGTAGATCGGGATCTGCTCGCGCACCGGGTGCACGGTCAGCTTCAGCGGCTTGCCGGGCCCGTCCGGGATCGGCTGCACGAAGTGCTTGCCCTGGTAGTCCACCCGCTCCCGGCGCAGCGCCGAGCGCACGATGTCCACGTACTCGCGGGTCCGACCCAGCGGCTTGTCGAACTTGACCCCGTACCAGCCCTCCGACACCTGCGGCCCGGAGACGCCCAGGCCCAGCCGGAACCGCCCGCCCGACAGCGTGTCCAGCGTCGCCGCCGTCATCGCCGCCATCGTCGGCCGCCGAGCCGGGATCTGCAGGATCGCCGACCCCACGTCGATCCGCGAGGTCTGCGCCGCCACCCACGCCAGCACGGTCGGCGCGTCGGAGCCGTAGGCCTCCGCCACCCACGCCACCGAGTAGCCCAGTCGATCGGCTTCCTTCGCCAGCTCGAGGTTCGCCGCGTCGTTCCCGGCACCCCAGTAACCCATGTTCAGTCCAAGTCGCACGCCGCGACCGTACCCGCCGGTAGCACTCCCCGACCAGCACAGACACCCCTCCTCTTCCTGGCGTACTGAATCTGGGTCTTCGTGTGCAGGTCACCGCGTCCAATCTTGGCTAAGAGTTTATTATCTTGATAGTGAATAGCTGATACATAATCTCAAGCCCTGAGAGCACCGCGCCGACCAGTCGAGCCGGAACCACAGCCCGCGGGATCACAACCGCGTGCGAACAGCCGCCGACGCTTCCCGTCTGCGATGAACCCCCATCGAGCCACTCCCCCTCGCTTGTCATGAGCGCTTCCCGAGCCCCCTCCCCTCATTCAGCTGTGTTTGTGGTTGAGTTACGCGCGTGCATTTATCTGTTCATCTAGATAGTGAATAATCGATAGTTAGTTCGATGGAGATAACCCTGGTGGGGAAGAGTGAACGCGGATCGCCCCATCGCCCAGTGGCGCGCGGCCGCCGTCCCTTTAGGCTTCTGGTTCGTGGAGCAACGACACCTCGGGCGTAGCGGCCTCCGGGTCTCCCGGATGGGCCTGGGCACGATGACCTGGGGCGGGGACACCGACGCGGAGACCGCCGCCGCCCAGCTCGCCGCGTTCACCGAGGCCGGCGGCACGCTGGTCGACACGGCGGACGTCTACGCCTGCGGGGAGAGCGAACAGGTCCTCGGCGAACTGCTCGACGACCTGGTGCCGCGCGACGAGGTCGTCCTCGCCACCAAGGCCGTCGCCCGCCGCCACGACGGGCCGTTCGGCGGCGGCGCGTCCCGGGGGGCGCTGCTGCGCGCCCTGGAGGGCTCCCTCACCCGGCTCGACACCGACCACGTCGACCTCTGGCAACTGCACGCCTGGGACGACCAGGTCCCGCTGGAGGAGACCCTGTCCGCGGTCGACGCGGCCGTGCGCAGCGGCAAGGTCCGCTACGCCGGGATCTCCAACTACTGCGGCTGGCAGACCGCCACCGCCGCCACCAGGCAGGCCACCGTCCCCGGCGCCGCCCCGCTGGTCAGCACGCAGGTCGAGTACTCGCTGCTGGAGCGGTCGGTCGAGCGCGAGGTGGTCCCGGCCGCCGAGCACCACGGCATCGGCCTGCTCCCCTGGGCCCCGCTCGGCCGCGGCGTGCTGACCGGCAAGTACCGCACGAGCACCCCACCGGACTCCCGCGGCGCCTCCGCGCAGTACGCCCCGTACGTCGACCAGCACCGCACCGATCGCGCCGCCCGGATCGTCCAAGCGGTGGCCACGGCAGCCGAGGGCCTGGGCACCTCGCCGCTGGTGGTGGCCCTGGCCTGGGTGCGCGACCGCCCCGGGGTCGTCGCCCCGATCGTCGGCGCCCGCGACGTCGCCCAGCTCAAGGGGTCGCTGGCGGCGGAGGAGATCGTGCTCCCGCCCGCGATCCGCGCCGCCCTCGACGACGTCAGCGGATTGGAGTTCGGCTACCCCGAGGCGAGCCGCTAGGCCGTGTTCCAGGCTCGTGGGTCTCGAAGTGCGCGCGCACCTCGGTGCGGAACATCAACCGCCCGGCGCAGACCAGGGCGAGCAGGACCAGCAGCACGACGGCCAGGCCGGTGGCGCCGGTGCACAGGGTCGCGCCGGGCAGGGCGTTGACGATGCCGGTGGCCAGGCCCGCGGGGCGGGCCCAGGACCTGCCCGCGCGGGTGCTGAGGGCGAACCAGATCGCCAGGCCGAGCGGGATGAGGAAGGCCGAGAGGTCGTGGTCGGCGGTGGCCCCGTAGAAGGCGAGCTGGGCCGCGCTCCCGACGGTCGCCAGCAGGAGCAGGGAGCAGGACGCGCGAGCGGCCGCGGGTGGGACCTCGGGGTTGGGGTTGCCGAGGATCGGCACGTTCGCCGGATCGATCGCCATGACGCCTCCCGCGCTGGATGCCCGGTCATTCGGTGCGCAACACGACCGTGTTACGAGACCGCCTCGCTTTCGCTCGATCGGGTTAACGCGCTCACTGTGCGGGACGTGACGGTGGGGCATCGTGGCCGTGCGTGTCGGTGTGCGGGATGCTGGGGGAGCCCATCCCCCGCCCTGGAGGTCCGAGAGTTGCGCTCGCTGGTCGCTGCCGCCCTGGTCGTCTGCACAGGGTCCGCCCTCGTCGCGGGGTGTTCGTCGGACACCGGACCGACCGATGAGCTCATGGTCTCGTCGAACCCGGTCGCCGCGACGGCCGCCCGCTCCCCCGAGCAGACGGCGACGCCGCCTGGGACGGTGCTGCCGCTGGACGCGCCGGTCACAGCGGCCGCCGTCGACGCGGGCAGCCGCACGCTGGCCCTCGCGGTCGCCACTCCCCCGTCGATCCGGCTCCTCGACCTCGACCAACCCGACGCCGAACCGCGCACCGTGCCGCTCGACGGCCCGGCCTCCGCGCTGTCGGTCGCCGACGGCGGCACGCTCATCGCCTCGCTGGGCGAGCGCGGCAGCGTCGTGCGCGTCGACCTGGCCTCGGCGCGGGCCACCCCCTCCCCCGTCGACGGCGCACCGGTCGACTCGGCCGGGTTCGGCGCCGACACCCTCGTCGCGGTCCGCGACCAGAGGGGCGTGGCGGTCCTGGGCGGTGACAACACGGTCCGCAAGGTGATCACCGGCGGCCTGCTCAGCGCCGACCAGGTCTACGGCGCGGGCGAGCGCGCCATCGTGCTGGACCGCCTCCGCAACGCCGTGTTCCAACTCGACGTCGACGGCGGCACCATCGGCGAGGGCCTGCGCGCGGGCCAGGGCTCCACCAACGGTGTGGTCGACCGCTACGACCGAGTCCTGGTCACCGACACCCGCGGCGGCGCCCTGCTGGCCTTCTCCGCCGACCCCCTGCTGATGCGGCAGCGCTTCCCGGTCCCCGGCGCCCCGTACGGGATCGCCTACGACCCCCAGCGCGACCTCGCCTGGATCACCCTCACCGAGCGCAACGAGGTCGTCGCCTTCGCCGTCGCGGGCGGGGAACCCGTCGAGCGCCACCGCTTCCCCACCGTCACCCAGCCCGACCACATCGCCGTCGACCCGACCACCGGCCGGGTCGTCGTCGCCTCCGCCACCGGAGCCGGAGTGCAGGTGATCACCCCATGACCGACGACGAGTGGGAGTACCTCCCCCTCCGCCTCCCCCCTGGCGTCTCCCGCCTGACCGCCACCACCCAGCTCTCGATCCAAGCGGAGTTCGGCGGCTGGGAGCTGTCCAACGTCCGCCTCTACAGCGACGGGACGCGCAAGGTCCTGCTGCGCCGCAAGAGGCGCAAGGTGGCCCTGCCGGTCATCACCTAGGCCACGACGCCGGCGTGCGCGGCGATGACGCGCCAGGCGGTCCCGTCGTGCGTCCAGGTGCGCGTGTAGCGGACCCGGGCAGTGAACGGCTGGTCGCCGGTGGTGGCTTCCAGGCTGCCGAGGAACCAGGTGACCCCGGTGGCGCCGCTGACGTGGACCCGCAGGTCTTCTTCCTCGAGTCGGGTGAGCTTCTGCTGCCCGCTGTTGTGCGCGTCCAGGTCGTCCTGCTTGGTCAGGACGCCGCCGTCGGGGCCGGTGAACAGCATGGCGTCGTCGATGAGCTCGTCGAGGACGGCGGTGTCGGAGCCGAGCTGCGCGGCCTGGAGGCGGCGCTCGGCGGCGCGGAGGGTCTCTGCGGTGGTCACGATTCCACTATGGCCCGCAGACCGGAGGGTCGGAGGGGAATCAGCCGTGGGCGATATCCACCCTCACCTGACGGGCTGCTCGGCGACCCCGTCCCACACCGCGCGGCTGCCCGCGTCGCCGACCCGGTAGACCTGCACCCCCGCCGCCCCGCCCGCGATGACGCTGAGCACGGCGAAGACGACCAGCACCGGCTTGGCCCAGGACTTCGGCCGCTCGGTCCGGACGCCCGCCTGGTGCGCGATCATCAGGACGAGCACCGCGAGGAACAGCGGCACCACGAAGAAGATCAACTGCTTGCCCAACGCCTCGTGCGCCTGGATCAGCTCGTTCTCCGGCAGCCGCTCCTGCAGGGCGAACCCGCTGACCGAGGCCACCGGCGTCAGCAGCATGGCGACCCCGGCGAAACCGACCACCAGCCACCCGTACCGCCTGCGCGCCGCGGGCCACACCGCGATCACGACGGCGCCCAGCGCGGCCAGCGGGATCAGCACCACGACCGCGTGCACCACCAGCGCGTGGACCGGCAGACCGTCGACGAACTCGAACATCGGGCACCTCCAGGTGGAACGGACCATCACCCCCGGTTACGCCTCCCGGCGGCAGATGGTTCAGGTTTCACCTAAATCTGTCGCCCCGCAACGCGGCCGACGCGAGCCCCACCAGCCTGGGCAGCACGTGGGCGGGCGCCTCGAGCGGCAGCATGTGCCCGACCCCGTCGAGCACCACCGCCGTCCCCTCCGGACCGGCCAGCGCCTCGGCGTGCGCGGCGGGCACGAGCCGGTCCCGGTCCCCCACCATGGCCAGCACCGGCACCTCGGCGGCCGCGCTGCGCACCGCGTCGCGGCGGAACCGGTCCAGGCCGGGGCGGAAGAGCAGGGCGGTCTCCGGCCAGTGCGCGGTGATCATGTCGGCCACCAGCCGGACGTCCTCGGGGTCGGGGTTGTCGCCGAGCAGCGTCCAGCGCAGCCCAGCCTGCGTGGCCTTGTCGATCGGCCCGGCGATGCGGGAGCCGAGGATCGCCGACAGATCGCGGACGAGCGCGCCCAGCGAACTGGTCCACGCGGTGGAGGTCTCCGCGATCCAACTGGCCCCCGTCGACAGGAACCCGAGGCCACCCACCCGGTCACCCAGGGTGTCGGCGTGCCGGGCGGTCGCGGCGGTCAGGACCAGCCCGCCCATGCCGTGCCCGACGAGGACCACCTCCCCCTCGGGCACCAGCCCGTCGACCAGCTCCGCCAGGTCGTCGGCCAGCCGCTCGACCACCGCGGTGGTCGGCGTGGCCCGCGTCGAGCGCCCGTGGCCGCGGTGGTCGTAGGCCAGCACCGCCAGCGGCCGCTCCGCCGCCTGCGGCAGGTCGTCGACCACCTTGTGCCAGATCCGCTGGTCCTGGGCGTAGCTGTGGGCCAGGACGACGGTGACCCCGGCGTGCGGGTCACCTGCGCTGGTGATGGCTAACTCAGCCCCGTCCGCCAGCGCGAAGCGACCGGTCTCGAGCACGTCAGCAGGTGCGCAGGAAGCGGTCGAGCACCCGGGTGCCGAACTTCAGCGCGTCCACCGGCACCCGCTCGTCGACCCCGTGGAACAGCGCGCTGAAGTCCAGGTCGGCGGGCAGCCGCAGCGGGGCGAACCCGAAGCACCGGATACCGAGCTGCTGGAACGACTTCGCGTCGGTGCCACCGGAGAGCATGTACGGGATCGTGCGGGCGCCGGGGTCCTCAGCGGTGATCGAGTCCGCCATGTGGTCCACCAGCGCCCCGTCGAAGGTCGTCTCCACCGCGGGGAGGTGGGTGATGTACTCGCGCTCGATGTCCGGCCCCAGGATGTCGTCCAGCTCGCGCAGGAAAGCCTCCTCCCGCCCCGGCAACACCCGGCAGTCCACGACCGCCTCGGCCACCGAGGGAATGACGTTCGCCTTGTACCCACCGCTCAACATCGTCGGATTGGCCGTGTCCCGCAGCGTCGCACCCACCATCCGGGCCACCCCACCCAACTTCGCCACGGTCCCGTCGAGGTCCTCCTCGTCAAACCGCATCCCGGTCAACTCCGTCATGGCAGCCAGGAACTCCCGCACCGAGTCCGTCAGCACCAACGGGAACCGGTGCGTACCCAACCGCGCGACAGCCTGGGTGAGCTTGGTGACCGCATTGTCCTCGTGCACCATCGACCCGTGCCCCGCCCGCCCCCGCGCCCGCAACTTCAACCAGGCAATCCCCTTCTCCGCCGTCTCCACCACATAGGCCCGCACCCCGTCCTTGACGGTGATCGAGAACCCCCCGACCTCACTGATCGCCTCAGTGGCCCCCTCGAACAACTCCGGCCGGTTCTCCACCAACCACTGCGCCCCGTACTCCCCCCCAGCCTCCTCATCAGCGACAAAAGCAAAGATCAGGTCCCGCTTGGGCACAACCCCATCCCGCTTCAACCGCCGAGCGGTAGCCAACGTCATCCCCACCATGTCCTTCATGTCCACGGCCCCACGCCCCCACACGTAGCCGTCCTGCACAGCCCCAGAAAACGGGTGCACAGACCACTCAGAAGCATCCGCAGGCACCACGTCCAGGTGCCCGTGCACCAACAACGCCCCCCGCCCCGAATCCTCCCCAGCCAACCGGGCCACCACGTTCCCCCGCCCCTTGGCCCCAGACTCCACATAAGTCGTCTCAAACCCGACATCCGAGAGCTGCTCAGCCACCCACTCAGCAGCCATCCGCTCCCCCACCACCGTCGAGGGATCACCCGTGTTAGTCGTGTCGATCCGGATCAACTCGCTGGTGAACCGCACAGCCTCCTCCTCGGAGACCGCGGTAGCCGCACTCTGCTCACTCACCCCGCCTGTCTACCACCCCACCGCCCCCAGTTTGAGCCCCCTCCCGCGTGTCGAGTACTCTTGCCACCACAACAGCGAGGCCTTGACCTCGCAAGTCCGGGTGGCGGAATGGCAGACGCGCTAGCTTGAGGTGCTAGTGCCCTTAACGGGCGTGGGGGTTCAAGTCCCCCCTCGGACACCAGCGTTATCCCTACCAAAAGGGCGGACGGTCACCTCGACCGTCCGCTCTTCTGCTGTGTAGAGCGCTTCCAGGTCAAGAGCTTCGTAGAGGTTCCGCAGGTCGGCCGGGTCGGCGTTGCGGAGCCCCTGAGCCTGCTCAGTAAGCATGTCCATTCGGGCCTCGATCTCCTCCCGCTCGATCCGACGCCCTGCCGGGGTGTGCGCCAGTTCCTCCGATGCGGCGTTGATCTCCTGCTGTGCGCTGTTGATCCGGTCCACCAGCGCGTCCATCTCCACGCCGCGCTCAGCGAGGTTGAGCAAGTTCTTCACCCGCTCCTGCGCTGCCGCCTTACGCGCTTTGATCGCCTCCCCCCGCGCACTCTCGCCCGGATCTGCGGAGACGCCCAATAGGTGGCGGAGGGTGTTGTCGCGCTCCGGACGGCTGAACAACCGGCCGATCCAGTCGTTGAGGCCGTCGAGGATGGTGATTTCAGGGAGGTAGACATTGGCGGGGTGGGTAGCCAGCAAGGGTGAGCCGGGGACGATGGTCCGGGCCGCGCACCGGTAGTAGATGCGGTGCTGACGCGGGGTCCCCTCCATTCGACGCTTGCAGTAGGCGCACCGGACCCGGCCGCGCAGCGCGTAGACGTGTTTGGTGCGCTTGGTGCCGCGTTCGAGCCTGCTTCGGGCGGTCAGGCCACCCGCCGCGCGGGTGGCGCGCATGAGCGCCACCTCAGTGAACTCCTCCACGGTCACGATCGGCGGGTGTGCAGGCTCCCGGGACCGCACGACCCGTTCCGGGGCGGACCGCTTGAACAGCACTTTATGCCCGGCAGCCACGTCATCGGGATCGATGAGGACTTCGTGTTTGGTCCACCGGCCGAACACCGCGTACCCGGTATACCGGGGGTTCTCCAAGATCGCCTTGACCGCGCTGCCCTGCCATCCATCGGCCAACCGGTGACGGTTCTGCTCCGGTCGATGCGCCGAAGGGCAGGCGATGCCCTCCCGGTTGAGGATGTTGGCGATGGCTCGATCCCCGTTGCCCGAGACGTACTCGGCGAAGATCCGCCGCACGACCGCCGCCGCAGGCTCATCGACGCTCAGGACTCGCAGGTGGAAGCCCTCGGCGGCCTTGCGCGGGTTCGGGTGCGGCCCGCCGTTGACGGTCATGTACCCGTAGGGGGCGCGTCCGCCCTGGTGACGACCCTCGTTGACCACCTGCGCGTCCATTGCAGCGCGAACGCGGGCTTGGACGTGCTGGCGCTCGGACTCGGACATGCCGCCGAGCACGCTCATGAGCATCTTGTGGGAGGCGTTGCGCGAGTCGTACTTGCCGCCCAGTTCCGGCACCCAGATATCCACGCCGTACGCCTCGAACCGGGGCGCGACCAGCGAGAACTGGTTGCCGAACCAACACCGGGTGCCCTCGCCGACCACCAGTGCCGACCACCCTCGGTTCGGGTTCTTCAACGCCGCCAGCAGCTCCGACGCCTGCCGCCGCCGGTCCCAGGACACCGAGCGGGACTGACCGATGTCGAAGAACTCCTCCACCACCCGACCGCCGAGCGGACCCACGAACTTCTGCGCGTTGCCCAACTGCCACTCCCGCGACGTGCGCGGGTCCTGGTTGTCCTCGGTCGAGCAACGCCCATAGAACGCCAACCCACCGATCGCGTCCCCCAGCTCATCCTCGGCGACGCTCATGCCCCACATCTCGTCCAATGTCGCCCACGGGCTTGGGCTGATTTCAGTAGTCATCGCTTCCCCCTTCCGGAGGCGGCTCAAGCGCCTCGACGTTCGTCAGCTTGACCAGTATGGCAAGGAGTAGTCGGCTCGCTCTCGGGTTCAACCTGGGAGGATGGTCCGGAACATGGACCGTGATGGCGTGATCCGGCTCCTGGCCTGCGCTCATGCCCGATCGGAGCCCACGTTGATCACAGAGCCGAAATCGCGCGCACGGTCGACAGCGGCCCGCAGGTCGGCCGTGAGGTAGCCGCGCACCCGCCGCACCTCACCATCGGGCATTGGCGCGTGCCCTCGGGTCGGGCGGCAGTCCATCGCACTCATCTCCCGCGCGAAGGTCACCGGGTCGACTTCGAGCGCCTCGACCAGCTCCGCCGTGGGCACGAACTCCCGGGTCTCCATGTCCCCGCCCAGGTAACCGACGACAGCAGACAAGGGCTCCGGCAGTCCCGCCGCACTCCAATCACTCTGACGGGTGCCGATGGCCTTGACCGCCTCCGCGTGATCCAGCAACGGAGCGGGCGCGTCGCCGACCGCGTGCCCGGTGAGCGTCCCGGCCTGCTCCCGCAATGCGCGCCCGCGCTGGCAGATGATCCGCCAATCCTCGTTCGGCATGTAGTACGTCCGCACCGTCAGTGCCAGCACCTCCGCCCCGGCCTGCGTCTCCCCGTCCGGTCGCAGAATTCCCACGCCCTTGTGCGATGCGAGCAGCCGCGAGCTGTCATACCCGCGGGTGTTCATCTGTTCCCCGAGCACGATGTTCGAGTCACGCCAGTCCATGACCCGCAGCGCGAACCGCGACCCCAACACCGCCCGCAACCCCGACGGAATCGTCTTCGAGTCCGGCCGCTGCGTGGCCAGCACCAGCACGATCCCCGCCGCGGGCCCCTTCTTCGCCAACCACGTCAGCAACTCCCCGACGTACTCCCCAGCGGTCAGCTTCTTGTCCTGCACCGTGATCGGCGTCCGATCCTCCAACGGCACCTGCACCTCATCGACGAACACGGCCGTGATCGGCATCCCCAACCCGCCATCCCGCGACATCGCCGGAGTCACCTTCGACTCAGGACACACCGAGTCGTCCAACTTCCGCATCCGCCGATACCGTCCCTGAACCTCGGTCACCAGCTCGACCAACCACCCCACGAGGGTGATCACGTGCTCGGCCTCATCGCCGGACATGAACCGGTGCGCCACCAGCCCGACCGCGTCCCAGTCCTTCCCGGCCTTGAAGTCCGCCACGTACAACCGGGTATGCGGGTCCAGCACCAACCCAGCCGCCGCCAGCCGAGCCGCGAACGTCTTGCCCTGCCTAGGAATGGCCCCCACCAACAGCGACGTCCACACCAACGGCAAGTCCACCCGCCGATCCCGTGCGTCCCTTCCGAACGGCACCGCTCGCCACGCGTCCCAAGACTCCGCGTCGACCAGCGGCGTCCGGACAGCCGGCGAGGCGTACGGGTCAGAGTCAGCAACCCACAGCGCCACCCGCCCAGCGTGACCGCCGTTCCCACGCACCCGCTCCACGCTGAGCTGCACCTCATCAACAGCCAGCGCCGACGCCAACGCGTCCCGCCCCCGGATCACGTCCGCGGCCTTCCGCGTCGCAGGCAGATCGACCGTGACCGCCCACCCCTGCCCGGCCCGCGTAGCCCGCTCGACCATGCGCAGTTCCTCGTCCTTGCCGATGAGCTTCGCATCCCGGAACGCCTCCACGAGCACCTGCGGGTCCATCGTCCACGTCAACGCCCGCGGCCCACCCAGAGCCGCCTTCCGCCCAGGACTCCCTTCCTTCCGCCGACCCCACACCGCCAGCCCCACCGCAGCGACCACGCCGAGCACCCACAGCGGCCCATCCCCGTAGACCACCCGCAGCACCAGCACGACGGCGGCCACCAGGCCCACGAGCGCGCCCGTCACCTTCCACCGGAACAGCGTCAGCGCCCGGATCGCCTCGAACTTGTCCGCCAGCTTCTCCGCGCCCTCGGCAGCCTCTCGGTAGTCGCGCACACTCACCCAGCGCCGCCACCACCGGAACGCCGCCACCAGCCCCCGCACCACCGCCCCGAGGAACCGCCACGGCGCGCGCAGCACCCGCGCCGCAACCTCCCGCAGCACCGCCACCCGATGCGGCTTGGACGTGACCCACAGCGGCAACCGAGAGCGCCGCGGCGACTCGTCCACGAACTCCGCGTCCAACACCGCCCGCACAGGCACGTTGTCACCGCTCATCGCCGCTCACCTCCTCGGCAAGCACCCGAGCCAACCGCGACGACAACCCCCGCGAGCACCCCGACACCTCCCGCACCCACGCAGGCGTCACCTCAACCCCCGGCGACCACACCGCCCGCGCGTCGGCCAAGTAGTCCGCGAACAACTTCCGTGAACGCGGCACCTCCTCCTGAACGACAGGCGCGTTCACGACCTGCTCACGCCCACTAGCAGCGAAAACAGCCTCCGTCAGCTTGTCCCGAAGATCCGTGATCGCCTCAGCCGCCACGAACACCACCAACGGCGGCACCGAGTGCAACACCACCGCCGCCACGTCCCGGGCCACGAACGACTCCCAGGTGTTCATGACGTAGGTGGCCGCGAGCGTGAACCACTTCGCCCGCCGCACCCACCCCCCGGTCGCCACCCGATACCGCGCGGTCACCTGCTCCGCCCGCAGAATCGCCAACAACACCAGCGACACCGTCGGGTCCAACGCCCACGCAGCCACCCACCGCAACGACCACACCGCCGCCGACCCGGCCGCGAACTGCTGCACGTTGGTCATCGTGAACGCCAGCCCGAGCACGATCCCCGACCAGCACATCCAGTCCACCTGGCGCCGCACCCGCTCAATCCCCAACGCCACCACATCCGGATGCCCCAGATGCGCCCGCACCTCCGCAGCCTCCGCCGCCGACCGCGCCAACTCCCGCGCCCGGCTCATCGACGCCCACCCCGCTTCGGCGAATGCGTCTCCACCGTCAACGCCCGCGTCAACGTGAACGCCGAGAACAACGCCGGAACCCCCAGCACCGCCAACAGCACCCACGGCGATCCCGGGTGCGCGATCACCACCCACTGCACCGACACGATCAACCCCGCGTTGAACAGCACCCGCCCCGCCAGCGACACCAGCCGAGCCCCACCCCGCGCCTTCTCCGCCGCAGACCGCGCCCGCCGAGCACCACCCCGCCACACCATCGCCAGCACGAGCAGCACGGCGACCCCGCCCGCGACCTGCACAGCCGTCAACTCGACCATCAGAGATCACCCCGCTCCACGCGCTCGCCACGACGCAGCCAGTGCGGCCGCAACGCCCGCCGCTCGTCCTCGGACAGCCCGCCCCAGACCCCGACCGTCTCCGGCCCGCCCGTCCGAAGCTCAAGCTCCAAGCACTCGTCCACCACCGGACACCCAGCGCACACCCGCGCCGCCAACTCCCGATCCGATCCCGCCACCGGCTCATCGCCCCCCGGTGCCATGCACGCGCCCTGGTCCACGACCACGTCCCGCAGCAACTCCGAGGGCACCCACCGCAACCGGTCAAGCCGATACGCAATCCCCACCAACCGTCGCGTCTCGCTCATGCGGCACCCCCGAGCAGCCGCACAACCTCGACCACCGGCACCCGCCGCCGACGCACCCGCAGCACACCGACCCGCACCGCCCGGTGCACCACCCCCGCAGGCACCCCGAGCACCCACGCGGCCTCCCGAACGGTGAGCCCCGTCCGATCCTTCGACCTACTCATAAGAAGTCCTTCACTACATGATTTCAACAATTGATCCTGTTGAAATCGGCTTGATATGGGCGTGTTTGTCCGCCGCGCCGCGACAAGGCGCGGTCACCGCGATAGAAGAAAGGAGTTAGTGCGCCGATCTCGGCGCTGAGGGCGGAGCGCGGAGGAAAAGGTGTTCGAGGACTGGGCGGCGGTCTCCCGCGCCATCAACGAGCGCGTCGAAGTGCTCGGTTGGCGTCAGCGCGAACTCGCCGAGCGCTCCCAGGTCTCCCAAGCCATCGTCCGGGAGATCCAGCACCACACCGTGGAGCGTCGCCGCAGCGCCCGCACCCTCGAAGCCCTCTCCATCGCCCTCGGCCTGCACCCGCAGCACCTCACCGCGGTCCTCAACGGCACCCCACCGCCCGCCGCGACAGACCCGGTCGACACCGGTGACCCGCTCCTGTCCCGCTTGGACGCCGTGGAACGCCGACTGTCCGAACTCACCACCAGCGTGAGAGCGATGCGAGCGGACCTCTCGGTTGTCGCCGAACACCTTCGCCGCAAGGGCTGAGCTGCTGATTTCCATGCCTTGAATTCAAGGCCGAACAGCCCGCGAGTCCCACGCACAAGCACCGCACATCCACCGCAACACCACTGCACTTTCCTCGGGGGAGGACCGCAATGGGCCAACCGTCCGGGTGGACCGGCAAAACCGCCGCCGCTCTCCAAGCCGCTCTGCGCATGTCCCAGGAACGCTTCGCCGAACACCTCGGCATCGCCCCACGCACCGTCGCGACTTGGCACCAGAAGCCGGACACCCGACCCAAGTCGGAAATGCAACAGCTCCTCGACACCGCCCTATCCCAAGCCGCCCCCGACGCCCGCGCCCGCTACCACGCCCTCACCACGGCCCCCGCCGCTCCGCCCGCCCCGGAGATCTCCCAGCGCCTGACCACAGACCGGCACATCACCGCCGCCCTCGACTGGCTCGACCGCCACGCCCAGTGGACACCCGGCACCGCCCGCGCCCGAGTCGCCGACCGCGTCACCCACCTGAGCGTCGCCGAGATCCGCGACCGCGGCCTCCGCCGCTCCCGCATCACCCAACGCGACATCGCCGCCGCCCTCACCACCTACTACGGCCCCACCGGCATCTACGCAGGAACCAGCATCCTCACCGCCCCGGACTGGCTCGACCTGCGCGCACCCCTCACCGGCAACCCGGTCACCATCACCCCCGCCCCGGCCACCCCGCTCACCCTCACCGAGCCCGCCGCCGACGCCGCCGTGACCCGTATCGCCGAAACCCTCGCCCTAGGCACCCGCATCACCAACAACCCGCTCTACCGCCTCACCGCCATCACCCCGCCCACCCTCGCCGCCACCTACACGCAAGCCAACTTCATCGACTACGCCCTCACCCTCGACCTCCTCGAAGCCGAACTCGTCGACGCGCTAGCCGACAACCGCTCAACCCTGCCCCTCCGCGACACCTACCTCCCCACCACCGCCGCAGTCCTCGACCTCCCCAACCGCCTCTGCGCCGGTGGCGTCCTGGCGCTGACCGCCATCGCCCGCGAAGACGACTACCTCCTCCTAGTCCAAGAGCGCTCCGGCCACGTCATCAACGCCGCCCGCCGCCTGGCCCCCATCCCCAAGGGCTTCCATCAACCCCTCTCCGACCTCCGGGCCGACGCCCAGATCGGAGCCACCCTGTTCCGCGAGATGGAAGAAGAACTTTTCGGCCGCGAGGACATCGACGGCACCCTCGGCGACATCCGCAGCGCCGACCCCATGCACCCCTCGCGTCTCTCCGAGCCCCTGCGCTGGCTGCTGGCCGAACCCGGTCGTCTCACCCTTGAATCCACCGGCTTCGGTCTCAACCTGGTCAGCGGAAACTATGAATTTCCCTGCCTCATCACCATCAACGACCCCCAATTCTGGGCAGAACACGGCGGCACGATCGAAGCCAACTGGGAATCCACCACCCTGCGCCGATACTCCACCAGAGACCCCCAACTCATCACCGAACTCCTCGCCGACGACGCATGGAGCAACGAAGGTCTCTTCGCTACCCTGCAAGCCATCCGCCGACTCACCGAAACCGGCGGCCACCGCGTGGACCTTCCACGAATCGAATGGGAGATCAGTAAGTGAGCACCTGGTCAGCCGGTAACGCCAACGACGACGGAGCACCCACCCGCGGCTGGCTGGTCGGCCACTTCATCGACCCCACCGAGGGCGTCCGCCACCAAGACGGCGTTGAGGTCAAGTGGGCCCACCACCCCCCAGGCGACAAGCGCACCGAGTGGACCGCCGACGACCAGCGCACCACCCTGGTCATCCTCATCAGCGGCAACTTCCGGGTCGACGTCACCGGCGGTTCCGCCACCCTGTCTAAGCAGGGCGACTACATCATGTGGGGGGCAGGAGTCGATCACTCCTGGGAAGCCGCCGAGCAGTCCATCGTCCTGACTGTCCGCTGGCCCTCAGCCACCTAGCCCCACCTCGACCGCAGGCAGCTCCACCCGATCCCCACCAATCTCCCGCAACCGCGCCAACCCCAGCAACAGCGCGAAAAGGCCCTCATTGCTCCACCGATCATCGGCAATGAGGGCCTTCATGCTGTCCGCATCCCGAGTCGAATAGAGCATCAACCCCGCAGACTCCCAATTCGCCTCGATCGACCCACCAAACCGCTCCCAAAACTCCGGCTCATCCACCACAACCAACCCAGCGAACTCGTAATTACCGCTGACCAGGTTCAAGCCCACCCCGGTGCACTCAACCCGCAACCGCCCAGGCCCACCAGTCAGCCACCGCATCGGCTCACTCAGCCGTGACTCATGCATCGGCGCTGCCATCCGCACGCCCCCGGCCGTGCTGTCGACCTCCCCACGCCCAAACAACTCCTCCTCCAACTCCCGCATCACCGTCGCCCCGAGCCCCACATCCCCGCGAACGTCGTTCAACGGCCCGTGAAACCCCTTCGGAATCACCGCCAACCGCCCCGCCGCATTCACCACCTGCCGCGACCGCTCCTGCACCAACACCACGAAGTCACCCCCAGGCCGCGCCACCGCAAACACCGCAGGCACCCCACCCACACACAATCGCCCACCCACATCGAACACAGAACCCAAGTCCGGCAACAACTCCTCTCGCAACAACATCACCCCACCCGACGCCGCAACCTCCACCAACTCCCGCTCCAACAAATCCCCCGTCAACGCATAGTCCACAAACGACGCCAACCCCACGCGCCCCCGCACAACCCCATCCCCAACCCCCACGCCCACAAGCCGATACAACGGCGAATCCGTGATCCGAGCCCCCGAGACCCGCGCCTCCGCCAACCGCCGCACCGCCCACCCAGCCCCCACCGCACTCACCCGCCCCACCTCGAACCGCTCACCCGCAGCCAACTCAAACCGGCTCATTCCAGCGCCCAACCCCAGCCACCCAGTCCGAGCAACAACCGACGTCACCACCTCCACCCCACCCAGAGACCCCCGCACCATCGCCCCAGCCCCGTAGAAGCTGCTCAGCGCCTCCACCAACGCCGCCCGCCCCACAGCCGGAACCACCCCCGCCGGAACCTCCGCGACCCGCCGCGCGCACGTCCCCGCCGTCCACCCCGCCCGCGCGTCCACCCAACCGGCCAAGTCCTCCAGCCCAGGCGCGGCGACCACCGCGCCATCCACCAGGCCGCCCACCTGCTCCACGGAGCAGCCCAACGCCTGAGCCAGCACCGGCCGCACATGCGGCATCGGGGCGTGCTCCCCGGACTCCCACGTAGCCACCGTGGTCCGATCGACTCCCAGTAGTGCCGCTAGCGCCTCCTGCGTGTGCCCAGCGGCCTTCCGTGCCGCTGCCAGCTCCGCGCGCCGCCGAAACCTGCTCACCACGCCTCCTCGCTGCCGCTGGTCAAGTCACCGTAGCAGCCGAAATCGGCCTATCGACGCACCCCACAAAGCCCCCACACGCGTCCCCGTGGTCGCGAGTCGATGGCGCCGGTTAAGTCGAACTCACCGATCCAACCCCCGAGACAAGCGACGGGCACCCATGAACCCCACCCTCACCCGACTCATCGCCACCCTCCAAGCACTGACCACCACCTCCACCCAGATCGGCTACTCCCTCGAAGCCGGATTCCTCAACCCACCCGAGGTCCGCGAACTCGAACTCCTGGAAGCACAAATCGCCGCCACCGCCCACCGACTGCTCGCAGACCAGCACCCCGCTCCGTCCGCACCCGATTCCCCGCGTCCAACCCAAGCCCCATCCCTGAACGCCAACCTCGGCGACCTACCCCTCTACGCAGAAGAGATGCTCACCGCATACCTCGCAAAGAACCTCACCCTCAAGCAGGTCAGCGCCTTCCTCCTAGTCCTCAACGATGCGACCCACTCCGTCCGATGGCTTCTGGACAACAAGGACACCCCCCAAGGCAAGGACCTGCTGAACGAACTCACGCTCCCCGAACTCCGATACCCGACCACCACCAACGAGGAGAAATCGGACGCCAATGGCAACGCTTAACCTGCGCGCCCGCATCGTCGCCGCCGAACTCAAAGCCGCCCGAACCGCAGCAGGCATCAGCACCCGCCAAGCCGCCCGCCACTGCGCCCTCTCCAACGCCTCCATCAACCGCACCGAGAACGCCCTCAGATCCATCAACCTCACCGAACTCGGCCTATACCTGGCCACCTACAACATCACCGGCCCCACCCGAAAACTCCTGATCGACCTCACCACCAACCCCGACATCCCCTGGCTCACCCTCACCCACCCCGGACTCCTCGCCGCCATCGAACGAGACGCCACCAGCACCCTCCACTACAGCGTCACCACCATCCCCACCGCCCTACTCGCCAAACCACCCCGCACCCCCACCACCGTCATCCTCGACGAAGCAGCCCTCCGCCGCGGCATCAGCACCCCCGTTACCACAGCTACCCAGCTCAACCACCTCCTCACCCTCGCCCCTCACGTCGACATCCGAGTCATTCCCTTCAAACACGGCCCCTACCTCACCCCCGGCCCCTTCACCGCCTACCGCTTCCCCAAGCAACCACCCCTCACCCTCATCAACGACCCCACCCCCGTCCTCATCGACGAAACCGACCCCCGATCCCCGCAGACACACATCCCCACCCTGCTCACCAAATCCCTCCCCCACGACGCCTCCGCCGATCTGATCCACCACATCCTTACCGACCACGAGAAAGCAGCCGTCCACCACCCAGACACCCCTTCCCTGCTCCACCACCCCCGCAACCGGGACCCCCTGACCGCCCCACAAGCCCCTGTCCCAGCCCAAACCCCCAGGTCAACCCCGTCCAGTCCCGTCCACCCCACCCCGTCGGCCCGTCCCACGCTGGACACCTCCCCACAGGACACCCCCGCGTGAGCCCCCGCCCCCAACTGAAGGTCACCTGGGGCCCCGGCACCACCCCCGCCGTCCCCTACATCGCCATGTGGTCCAGCGAGAAGACCAAGAAGTCCACCCTCACCACCCGCAACAACCGCCTCGCCTACATCGACGAATCCCCCGCCGACCGCTACCACCACGGCCCCCACACCGTCCTCTGGGAACGCGTCACCACAACCCCCAACAACGGCACCCCCCAGTTCGCCCGCATTCACCCCCTCCGCCAACGCACCGCCATGCACCACCTCCTCTGCCAAGTCTGCGCAGGCCCCGCCACCACCACCGACGACGCCCACCTCTGGCTCATCAGCGACCCACTCCCCACCCACTGCACCACCCCGAACCCGCTCATCAGCGAACCCCCCATCTGCACCCCCTGCGCCCGCCGCTCCATGACTCTCTGCCCCCGCCTCCGCCACACCAAGACCCTCCTTCAAGTCCATGACGCTCCCATTGCGGGCATTCAGGGGAGTCGTTTACAACCGCCGCCCAAGCCATCCCACTCCTGTCGACGCCGACACCCACGCCTTCAATGCCCTTATAACCCCTTGGATGATCGCCAGCAAACTCGTGCGCAGTCTTGACTACTATGAGGTCCCAATTATCGACGACTGGCTCGCGAGGAATGTAAACGATTCTAAAGGCAGACACACGAGAAAGCGGCACGTAATCCCGACAAATTGAAACGTTATTCTCGAATGACCAAAAAATGGAGATTGTTCAATAGAACTTCGACGCGTCAACGCTGGCATTGCCCTCTCGTTAGAAGGTTTGCCGTCGAATACATGCTCGTGACGAGCATCCTCTGCGCCTGCGATTGGATGCTGAACACTGCTCTAATTGCGGTCACTTATTACTATATTGATGGATTGGTCAGCACGAGATCTCTACTTGCGGCTACCATTCTTGTCGAAATATGGATCACCGGCCGGTCATCTTCCATTGGGCAAGATCGGTTTTCAGATTGTTCCGCTGGATCAGTGGAAGCGAATGTTTCATCTCCGCACCACGAAATTTGGGCGACTGATTAAGTTCTTATTAATTTCGGCCAACTGCTCCGACCTCTCGTCGACCATAAGAACCGAGATGATTATCCAAATCCCGGCACTGCTAGTTCCACGGTAGACCTACTTAGCGCCATCCGCGTCCCGGCAAACATCATTGGTTTGGTTATTCCACTGGAGCCGAGCTACTCGATATCGGAGTACTATGAAGGTTTCCTTGAGTTCTAACTGCGACCCAGGAACTCATCTCTTCTTGTTCAATTCGAGTGATCGCTTGAACTAGTTCGCCTTCTTTGGAGATAGGATTGTCGTATGGGGGCAGACTCATCTTGAACAAGCGCCTTTCCGCTTCGATAGATTCGCGTGCTCGACTGAATCTCAAATAGTTCTCATGCCAGTTAAAAATCGATTTAAGGCCGGAAAGCATCACAATCCCCACGCCCGTAACCGCGGGAATCCATGGCCACTCAGGAATGATAACTACCGACGCTGGGATGCTCGCCGATAGGAACAACAGGACAATCTCGGCCAGTCGGTGTGAGCGACGGGTTCTAATTGATCTTATTAGATACCAATTGTAAGAATTATCCGCGATTTCGAGTGCATAGTTTTCTGGTTTCGTTTGTTGTGTCACCAAAATCCCCTCGTGCGGTGTCAATCAAGAATCGCGGTCTGAAGTGGCCAGCAATTCCTATTGGCCCGTCAATAAGTTTCCAATTGTTGGAGCTTGAGTTAGATCGGCTCGTGCTAAATCGCTTGGTTCAAGTCGATGGCAATACCCGCATCTCGAAGCTCGGTAGCCAGTTTCATTTTCCAGCTACCTTCGTCGAGCTTGATGTAAACGACTCCAGCAAAATCACTTGGAATCTCTACTCCTGGTTCATGTATAGCTGCAACTTTATCCCTACCCAACAACCCGAGGAACAAGCCCAGCTCGAGGACAACATTTTGACGGGCTCTTGGTTTCCAGTCACCACTCCCTGACACTCGCCCGTCATCGTCTCCAGTTAGCAACACCACCGCGTAAGCAGCGCGACGTGCCGCTTCTAGCAACTTACCTAAAACATCATGTCCCTGACTAGATTGGTCCTCCAGTACAACCACTCTACGGTCGGTTACCTGCCCAAGGAATCGGCGGAGTTCTTCGCGCTTATGAAGCGCGTGACCGTGAACGATAAAAATCGAGTCGCCTTCGGTTGCGGCGCTTTTAGGTTCAGCTCCAGACGTTTGATTGGTCTGGTATACGTCTAGACGACGGGCAATCGATCGCAAGGTTTCTATTTTCGCCCTCAGGACCTCAACTAGGTCACCGAGTCTCTCTGCCGGAATCCCGGCGGAGCCCTTATCCATGGCAAGATCCATTATTTTGATTGCCATGGAGTTGTAGTCATTTGAGGGAGTGACCGTCATCCACCCGCTAGCGTCGAAAGCGCTATCCAACAAAGCCTTATTGTAATCGTCCCAGTCAAAAAAGGCTTTCTTTATTGCAGACAGCTCCGCTTCCGACTCTCTCGGAAGTTCAAGAATTGCTTCACCTTTCTTGGCGCAGGCTTCAAGCTTAGGTTCAAGTTCCGACGGCGATACTACAAGAGTTATGTTAGGCATAGCCCGAAATTATACCGTGGACCGGCTATGGCCATACACTGACTGGTACAACGCCGACTTGCTTCAACACAACAGCAGTGTTCGTGGACATTTCCTCGAAGTTAAGAAAGCACGAAACGACTCAGAAGTTCTTGATCAACAGCCCATCTCGTCGGCAAACTTTTTGTATATTGGTGGGCGAAATTGATCGAGTTTGTAGTATTCCCGCCCCGCCAAGACTTGAACTTTCCGACGCGTCAACAGCTTGGCCACCACCGCAGTTCGAATACGATCCGCATGGCTCATTAGTGATCTCTAACACATACGATATGGTAAATGAATCTGAAAGGTTGGGGCAACAATTCTAATCAACAGCGTTCTGCTGCTCGACCTCATCGACCCAAGTCTTGAAATGACTTCGAGATTCTGCGAAACGAAGAAGTGCGGTCTGCAAATTTTGCAAAGGTCGGTCCAAGCGCGCCGAGGCACCCTTTGAACCCTCAATTGATGCGATTAGACCATTAACTTGACCCGTGGATTCGATGCCACTGTTGCCCAGCTTTCTAATGTTTTCCAAGAATTCTACTAATTGTGCAGCCTCCGGCCCGTTGCTCAAGCTTTGAGTCGACGCCATGCGAATCATTGTCACAATACCCGGGCTGCTATCGCTGATTGCTCGTTGAAGTTCAATAGATACTTCATCGCACTGGCTTACAATAGGGTCGATTAGTGCAGCTAGTCGATTTGCAACAGCCAATTTCTGACTGAAAGAAGATGCCCGTCGCATCTCAGGTTCGACAACGTTCAGCTTTTCTGTATACAAATTGAGGAGGCGCCCGTATTCCTCTGTAAGTTCAGATATAGCATGGATCTTTTCTTCTGCAACGCTCATCAAATCGAGGTACCCTTCTCCCTCCTCCTTGCCTTCTGCTGTCAAGACAACGGGATCAATAACGGTTGACCCACTGGCTTCTACCTCTGTTGAGACCTGCTCAAGAATTTCTTCAATACGCGTCGTAAGGTCGAGAATTTTTGTCATCCATTCTTGAGAACCTGGTTCAATGGTCCGAAGGTTTGAGCCATCCATATTCTGAAGTTCTTTGACTTGAATCCAAATTTCGTCATCTGAGAAAAGTCGATCAAGGCGGTCGCGATCAAAAAGAATTATTGGAATGATCAATTTCCGACCACTCTCAGATGGCAAAAAAGCAAGAAAGTCCGTAAACTCGGATCGACACGCGGCGCTTCTCAAATAGGCTGGGGTAATAAAAGCCAACAAGATTGTTGCAGAATCCAACCCGGACCTAATGCGGTCTTGCCAACTTTCTCCCAGCCGGATTGACTCGACATCAAGGAACGATTTAACAACTAGACCAGTCATACTAGTATAGGTTGCAGAAAGATCGCGAGATATCTTGCTTATTCTGCTATATGCCGCTTCGTCGTCGGCTCGAACGTATGAAACAAAAATTGATACGTCGCCGCTGTCAGTGTCAATCATGGGCGTTCCATCGCTACTTGCAGTCATGGAGACCAATGTACACCATACGGCCGAAGCGGGTCTTTGGTCGACCCGCCGCTAGGCAACGTTCGAAAATCGCTGATCGGAATCTATGAATGAAACTTTCCACCTTGTTGTGTCGAAACTCGAAGCCTTTGATGCCCCACACCCCGCGGCACGTCGTGGTCGGTTGGACCGCTCAAACCTGTGCCAGGTCGAGGAGTGGGGCCATCGTGCTCGACACTTGGGGGTACGTATCCCTGGGGCCTCAAGATAGGCATAAGACCGTTGATGCTTTTAGGACACTTCGCTACCCACCATGGAGACACAGCGGTCCCCCCAGCGTGATAGCAGATCTCCAGTCTCATCTCAATGTAGAGTTTCGCCAGCGTGTCCGCATCGCCGCTGTCGACCATGACTTGGACGTCGCCGAGGCACAGATCTTCTCTGCGTTGATCATGCTGGGATCAAGCCCCTTGCCCGGCTCCGCCGCCGCTGCCTGTCGTTCTGCCTGTGGCTTGGTTAATGTCCTCGACCAAGGCTTATCGGATCAACTCCTACGCCGATGGCGTCCTGGTAGCGGCGGAGGCGCGTCTGCGTCCTCTAACCGGGTTCGCGCGGCCCCTCGGTCGACGGGCCCGGGCCTTGAACGTTAACCAAGGCCTACGTTGTTCCGTCCATCCGGCTGAGATGCGGCAGTTCCCTAGCCATTCGTTGACGATGTCGCGTAGGGGGTCCTCACGCAGTTAGATCCTGGGGGCCATGCTTTCGTAGGCCGCCTTACACCTTGCGTGGGCACCCCCGCTTCCACCATGCGAGTTGCCCATCTCGTCGTCGAGACTGAACCCTGACCGAGGGCGGCACTCTGGGGTCACCTCAACCCCGTTGTCGTGTCCTCGGTACTCAAAAGGTCCACTTTGATCAGCAAGTCGGCCAGATCGGGGTGGCGCAGGCGGATTTCAGAGAAGTCGCCCGCCGCGCACAAGGCGTGAAGGGCACGGAGGGCGGTCAAAAGTGGGCCCGCGCGGTCGACGGTGATTTCGCCTGGTACTCCCCCGCCGCCAGCCAGGGAAACGGGGGTTGCGCCGTCGTAGGTCGCCACCACCACATTGGGGACCATAAGGGCGGCCGTGGTATGTCTCAGGGCGTCCAGATCGGCGACTTTCACGACGCCGGGTAGTAGTCCTTGGGGTGATGGGAGCCCGGCGGTCGACGCGACGGCATGCGACAGTCCCGGATCGATCATTCGTTGGGCTCGAGGAGCGTAGACGACGTGATGACCATGGTCGATTCTCACTTGCGTCAGGTCGTCCGTGGAGCGGAGCAGAGTCCGCGTTGTACGGATGACTTGTACCTCCACGCCGAGCAGGTCGAATGCGCAGGCGAGGTCGACCGCGGCGGTAAGCGAACCGTCGGACTCATCGGCAACACCGAAATAGGCCTGACCTACGGCGACAGCGAGAGTGGGCCGAGCATCCACCGGTACGCCGACTGCGGCCTTGAAGACAAATGTCCTATCCGCCGTTGGCTGGGCCGACAGGAAAGCAGCACGTCGGACGAGTGGCCACCGGGGAGCCATCTCCACCCACCGGCGCAGCAGATGCTTCGCCAAGGTCAGGAATGCGCTCGGATCCCGCACCACGGCACCGATCTGGTCGAGGAAATACCGCACTCGCGCGACATCTCCGGCGAATGCCGCGCACAAGCCTCGGAACAGATCGGCCACGACTCTGTCATCAACCTGAAACGGACGCACCGATGTCTCGACACGGTCAGCTAGTGCCACCAGACGCTCAAGGAGCATGAAGGCTTCCGGATCGTGGGCGGATGCCATATGCAGGGCTGTCAGCCCCACGTTCCGCACCAGGGACGACGCGTCAGCGACGCGGAGCGAGCCACTGTCTACGGCGGCACTGAACGGCGCCAACTCCCGGAGCGCCACATCCCACTTGCGCTGCCACACGCGACACTCCAACCGGAGGCTCATCAGCTGGATCTTCTCCAGGGAGAACAAGCTCGGGACCCGTAGAAGCCGTTCGATCTGGTCAACCGCCGCATCGTACTTAGCGTCCTTGATTTGTGTGTTGATCGCGGCGACCTCCACACCCAGGTCCGGTCGTCCGGTAAGCGGCATCATGCCGCTGAACTGGCGGAGCGCGAGCCGGATGTTCTCCGCCCGCATGGTCTGAACTCCCCCGTCGTGAGCAAGGGCGTCGGACACCGACAGCGCGAAGCGCACAGTGTGCGCGGCGGTGTCCGGTTTCGTGGCGTAAGCGGCAGTGATGTTGGTGAGCACCAACTCCAGGGCGTCGGCAATGTCGTCGGCAGCGTCCGCAGGTCGGGTAGCCGCGAGGTAGGTGGCCCGGGCCAGGCTGGCGGCGGCCTGGACACGCAGCACCGGCTGGTCATCGGCGTGCTTGTCTAGGACCACCAGCTCGGCTCGCAGGTAGCGCACCGCCAGTTCATGTGAGTCGGTGAGGTCCAGTACCTTGGATGCATTGCCGTAGAGGAGTGCGACGGCGTAATCCGTCGAGCCTGACGACAGCGCGTGCTCGGCCAAGGAGACGATGTGCGCCCGCAGCAGGAGGGCAACCGGGTAGTCCTCCTGGTCGAAGAAGCATGTCAGCCAATGCTGCGCGTGGAATGCTGCCAAGCCGAGGGCGCCGTCGAAGAGTTTGCCGTCACGCAACTCTTGGCGGAGCACGGTCTGCACGATTTCGTTCATGGTCATGGTCCACGCCGCCGAGACCTGCCCGCCGTACTCACCATCCCAGAGCGGTACGTCGCGCTCCGCCAGCGACTGGTGACGCATCGCCCGGACCACTTCACCGACGGGCAGGTCGTTCTCGTCGATGAACCTGGGGCCCCGTTCAGGGGCATCGTCGACGAGGTCGCGGGGTTCGAACAGAATGGCGGCCAGCAGCAGGTGGACAGGGATGCGCCGGGTAGCGAAGAACGATGCAAAGCGCAGAGCGCCGACAGCCAACGGCGCAACCAGGCCCGGAGCGCCAAGCATGCGTTCCCATCCGAGCTGAATGGCACGGACCAAGGTATTCGGGTAGCCCACGGGCACCGAGTCCTCGTCGGCGAGCGAGCGCATCAGGAGGCGCTCGTAGGCACGTGCACCGCTGAGGCCGCCGAGGCAGTCGTTCAGGTAGGCAGCGGCCAGCTCCAACGCCAACGGCCAATACTCCAGCGTGGCGGCCAGTTCCCGCATTGAGACGATCTCCGACGGGCCCCACCCGCCCTCGGGCAGCAGCCGGGCTGTCAGCAACTGGACGGCTTGCTCTTCGGTCATGCCACGCACGGGCTCTGCCTTGACTCGCGGACCGGACACCCCGGTTGGGTCGACAGTCGTCACCAGGACGTGCCCCGGCCCGCGCGTCGGCAGCCATTCCCTTAGGGAACGCAGGCTGAGCGCGTTGTCGAACACCATCAACCACGGCCGAGCCGACTTGGCCAGCGCGGTGTGCACGGCATCGCGGACCGCGCCGCCCGAACGCACCTCGTCGCCGGTGAGTTGTGAAGCCACCGCGACAAACGACGCCTCGATCTGTGAGTCCGTTGCCGCCTCGATCCAGATGACGGAGGCATACGCGTCCGCGCGGTCATCCACCCAGGCCGCGGCTGTCGCGGTCTTGCCAATGCCCGATAGACCAGTCAGCACGCACACGGGCACCACATCGGTGCGGACTGGTGTCGGCAACGCCTGTGCGACGCGCGCGAGCATGTCCGGCCGCGCAATGTCGGTGGCGCGCGGCACCGGGGTCAACGGAACGGCCCAACCGCGCTCACGAAGGACCGATCGAAGCGTGTCGTGGTCGAGTTGGAGTGCTGCCACGAATGCGGCGCGGTCGAGCGCCGGCATATCCGCACGAGCAGCCTTGGCCAGAACCTCAGCAACCAAGTAGCCCGTGAGCAGGCCCGCGGCATCCCAAGCGACGCTGTCCGGGTCCAGTTGCCTTCGCGTCGTCCGGACCCGTTCCCGGACATCGTCGCGGAGCTCGTCGATCGTCCGGTCGTCCAGTACGACTCGCGTGGAGCAGAGACGTTCGAACCAGGTCTTCCCTTGATCGAGCACGGCGTCGCGCACCTGTGGTGACCGGGAGACGAGGTCAGCCACACGATCACGCGCGTCGTCGCGCCGGAGCACGTCGATGAGCGCCAGCAGGCCCGGACCCGCGCGCCTGCTGGTGATGAGGACGTACTGCTCCGCGTCATGGGTAAGCAAGCGGAGCAGGACCCTGACCGCGTCCGCCGCACTCATCACGCTGCCCGAGGCACCGCCCTTGACCTGCGCGGCGAGGCGGCATCGGTCGCCCGCCATCAGCGCGAAATCGACGATCTCCCGATCGGCCATCGGGTCGCCTTCCGGTGGCGCGTCAACGACGACTCCGGTGAAGTCACCGCGATCATCGCCCAACGCCGCCAGGGCACGGTCGATCGTCTGGAGGAACTGGTACTCGAACCCAAGCGCCGCCGCCTGTCCACTCATATCCAACAGAATGACAGAGGGAACCGACAGCCGAGAACCTGGCCCTGACCAAGCGCCACCGCTTCGTGATAGTCAACAACTCTGCGTCGACCGCAAACAATCCTCGGTTGCATCAATGCTTCCTTCCGCGCGCGGCAGCGCGCGGAAGGAAGTCGTCGACCGGGTCGAGCAGGCCGCGCGGCCGGATCAACAGTACCGCGTGAATGCACGCATGCAGATAATATACAATTTCCTCGACTGAAAGATAATCAACTTTGTGAGTTACGGTAGAGATAGCATTCGAATACTCTTTCCTACTCCACAGATGAGATTATGATCGACAAGCTGGCGTATGCGTCATGCCAACTCCAAGCGTAAGGACAATGCCTGATCGGACACTCTCCTACCCCACGGCACGTCGCGGTCGGATGGACCGCTCAAGCCTGTGTCAGGTCGAGGCGTAGGGATAGCGAAGGCCATCGTCCTCGGACACTTGGGGGTACGTATCCCCGTGGGGCGTCACGGTAGGGTGAGGTGCCTCGAAGTTTCCGGACAGTGGACCGTCTAAAATAGGCCCTCTGGAAGGAGAAGGTGTTGGCACGATCGAGGAGGAGTTTCACCCCGGAATTCCGGGAGGAGGCAGCGAAGTTGGTGATCGAGACCAAGCGTCCGGTCGCCCAGATCGCGAAAGAGCTCGGTGTCAACGAGGTGAGCCTCGGGAAATGGGTGAAGGACTACCGGGCCGCGAACGGGGGCGAGGAGGCGCCGTTGGGCGTGTCGGAGCGGGCCCGGTTGCGGGAGTTGGAACGCGAGGCGCGGGAGCTGCGGTTGGAGAACGAGTTCCTGAAAAAAGCAGCAGCGTACTTTGCCAAGGATCATCGGTGAGCGACAAGTTCGAGTTCATCGACGCACAGCACGCACCCGAGAACACGAACACCCACGCCGCCCTGCCGATCGTCCGCATGTGCCGGTTGCTCGCTGTGTCGCGATCCGGTTTCTACGAATGGCGAACGCGTCCGGAATCGGCCACCGCGGCACGGCGCGACGAACTCTCCAGGTTGATCACCGCGTTCTTCGCCGCGTCCGACGGCACCTATGGCTACCGCCGTGTCCACGCCGATCTCACCGCTCAAGACGTGCACTGCGGGCCCGAACTGGTGCGTCAGATCATGCGTGAGCTGGGATTGCGCCCGTGTCAGCCCCGACCGTGGCGGTTCGGCCTCACCGGCGGGGACGGCCAGGCCCACGACATCCCCGACCTGGTCGCACGGGACTTCACCGCCGAGGAACCAGGGCGGAAAACCGTCGGCGACATCACCTACATCCCCACCGACGAAGGATGGCTCTACCTCTCGACCGTCATCGACTGCCACACCAGGGCGGTCATCGGATGGGCCATGGACGACAACTACAAAACCCCGCTGATCGAAACAGCCATCCATAAAGCCGCCCGCTCAGGCCACCTTGCCCAGAACGCCATCTTCCACTCCGACAGAGGCAGCAACTACACCTCCGCCACCTTCGCCGCGACACTCACCACCCTCGGAATACGCCACTCCGTCGGACGCACCGGAATCTGTTACGACAACGCACTCGCCGAATCCTTCTTCGCCACCCTAAAAAACGAACTCACCCACCGGACCCACTACCCGACACGAGAACACGCCCGACGCGACATCGCCCGATACATCGAACTACGCTACAATTCGAGGCGTCGACACTCCGCACTCGGATACCGAACCCCACGCGAAATGTTCGACGCGCACCACGCTCGTAGAACAACAGTCCCGAACACTGTTTAGGCGCTGTCCGGAAACTTCGAGGCACTCCAAGGGATAGGACCGTTGATGCTCCTCGGACACTTGGGGGTACGTATCCCCGTGGGCGTCACGGTAGGGATGGGACCGTTGAAGCCCCTCGGACACTGGAAATCATTTTCATTAATAGTTTTTGGGTACCGACTGCAATCTGACCGGTCACCGTCATTTACCCGGTTACCCCCGGTGGGTTCTGCTCGTATTCGCCCGATGTGGCACATGACTGGCAGCGCAGCCCGCGTCCATCACCCGGTTGCCTACCTTGGCCGATCCGACGGCTGTCGCGTGGCGCTGTTACGTGCTGGCTCGGTCTGCGATGGTACGCAGTATGGGGATCGAGTTGGTCGATGCCGTGGCCGCGTTGCGATGAGTTGATCGAGGCCGCGACGCTCCGGTGGATCACCGTGGGCGGGGATGTCCGGGGCCGCACTGTGTCTCGGGGACACCGTGATCGGGGTGATCTCCCATGATCCGACCAACGCCCAACACAGCAAGCTGCTGGCCGTCCCTGCCTACGTCCTGTAGGACGACCCCACCTTCCGGGCCGTACTCGGACACCCGGACACCCGCCTCGGCAGCGCCGAACTCACACCGCTGTCAGCCACCACCACTAGAACGATCCCCACCCCGTCGGCGCTGCTGTTGGCCCGGTACGAGATCGTGCCGTGGCAGCCACGTAAGACTCTGATGGGTGACCTGTTGGCTTGGGCGGGACAACCGGGGCCGGGGGTGTGGTTGCTGCATGGGCCGGGAGGGTAGGGCAAGACGCGCCTGGCCCTGCAACTCGGCCATGAACTCCCCGCCCGATGGGCGGTGTTCTGGCCCTCACCCGACACACCCGCCGACACGCTGGCGATCGTGGGACAACTCGCCCGCCCCACCCTCATCGTCCTCGACTACGCCGAAACCCGCCCCACTCAGCTCCACACCATCCTGACCGAGCTGCCTGCCACCACACAGGTCAAGATCCTGCTGCTCGCACGCACCGCGGCGGGATGGTGGGAGGAACTGCCTGTCGTCGACGAACGCATCGCCGACAACCTGGCCACCGCCCAAACCCACGCACTCGAACCCCTTCCCGCCACCGAGGCCACCTACCGCTGCGTCATCGCCGCCTACGCCACCGCGCTGCCCCAGGTCCCCGGCCTCGACCACCACCTCTGGGACCGACATCGCCGCCCGCCTACCCGACCGCGACCACCTCGACCACCCACTCACCCTGCACCTCACCGCCCTCGCCGATCTCCTCGACACCACTCTCCCCCAGAACAACGAACCCCGAACACCACTCCCGAAGGCCGTGTCCTGCTTCACGAACGCCGGTACTGGCACACCACCGCTGCCACCAACCCGACCCTTGCCGCACTCGACACCACCACCCTGCACACCGTCATCGCCCTCACCATCCTCGCCGGACTCACCACCCCCGACGATGCCAACCCCGTCCTGCGAACCCTCCCGGCCTCCCCGCTGACCCCAACCCCACCCTCACCACCTCACCGGGTGGTTGCGCAGCCTCTACCCACCTACCGCCCTGGAACGGCACTTCGACGCTCCCCAACCGACCGTCTCGCCGAACACCACGCCGCATACCAAACCCTGAACACCTCGAACCTCACCAGGCGTCTCGCCGAGACCGCCACCGCTGACCAAGCCGCCACCATGCTCACCGCCCTCACCCGCGCCCTCACCCGCACACCCCACCCCACCCAACTCGCGGACCACCTCACCACTCTCATCACCACCCACCCTCACACCTTCGCCCCACCTGCCCTCGTCATCACCACCCAAACCGAAACATCCCGGCCACTCCTCACCGCCCGGCACACCATCGCCGCCAATCCCGACATACCCATCCCACTCATCACCACCCTCACTGATCTGCTGCCCCAAAGCACCCGACGCTTCGCCCATCTCGCCACCGACTTCACCCAACGCCTCATCCACCACCACCGCGCCAACCCGGACGCCTACCTGCCCGACCTCGCGGGCAGCCTCAACAACCTCTCGATCTGGTTGGGTGAGCTGGGTCGTCGGGAGGAGGGGTTGGCCGCGATCTCTGACTTCAGCAAATAATCTTGCCTTTGCTTACGCATCGGCGGGCGGCTCGACGAAGCCATTCTACTGCTGGAGCAGACCATTGCGAACCGGCGTCGTGTGCTCGGCGACAACCCCCCGATATCCTTGGCTCGGTGAACAACCTTGCCTCCGCCTACCGATTAAGGGGCCGACTCGGTGAAGCTGTCCCACTACTGGAACAGTTACTCGTCAACTGCCGTCAGGTGCTTGGTGATGATCATCCGAAAATTTTGGTCTCGGTGGGTAATCTTGCGCTAGCTGACGAGTCGGCAGGACGGCGCAGTGAAGCCATCCCATTACTCGAACAGACCTTCGCGGACCGGCGTCGTGTGCTTGGTGATGACCACCCCGACACCCTTGGCGCGCTGAACAACCTTGTTTCCGCCTATCGATCAGCGGGGCGATACGCCGATTCTCATAGATTATGCAGCACTAGTCGTTGCGACAATACGTCACTCGTGTCTGTGGCACATTTATTCATCTTCCCAAACAATGTAATCACTTACCTAGAATCTAACTCGATTGGCGGGCCAGCGTTCGGACGCGCTAGTATTACAGACACGCTTCCGTCAGATAGGACCGAGATGTCGACCGACAAGTTGGTAGAACTCCTAACAGATCAACAGCCAGCTAAAATCGAAGAAGCCTTGTATGAGTTGTGCAATACAATATCGAACATCGTCAGTAGTTATGACGACCCTTACGATGCATTTGCCGAACTAGTGC
Organism: Actinokineospora pegani; assembly: GCF_009745975.1. Lineage (GTDB taxonomy): Bacteria > Actinomycetota > Actinomycetes > Mycobacteriales > Pseudonocardiaceae > Actinokineospora > Actinokineospora pegani. Next base: position 333,092 of record NZ_WHOL01000107.1, read on the forward strand.
AGAACGCGCTGGACGCTACTGCTGCAGCACGCGAGTTGAATCAAGACGGGTTCATCCCCGAAATTTCTGTAAACGTAGATGTCTCTAGGAATACTCTCACTGTTTGCGACAATGGAACCGGCATAGGCTGGGAGCAGCGAAAGTGGGCAGTGAAGCCGAACTACTCCCTAAAGCGCCGACTTGGTCAGCGCAGTTCACGCGGAGAAAAAGGAGCGGCGCTAACATTTCTACAGTTCGGCCACTCCGAATTTAGCCTGAAAACGCAGACCGATCAAGATTCCTGGAAATATACCATTGTGGATGGAAGGAACTGGTTCGAACGTACCTACAAGATTCTCGACGAGGCCCCTTCTGATCCTACAAACATCGGGGATCATCCTCAAGCAGAATTTGCGCTGGAGCGGGTTGATCGCGATGATGATTCGACAAGTGGCACGACCGCTTCAGTGCGTTTCCCTGACAATCGTTTGAGCGAACTTCTTGGGGATGATCCGAAAATAGCAAGAAAGCGGCTTGAGTATATCCTACTGACTCGGACCGGTATCGGTTTCTATATCCACAACAGTGACAATGAAACTCTTGCTCCTTGGCAGAAAGATCTACAGGTGTCGGTTTCCTTGACCATGGGAACAGACACTAGCAACTGGAGCGTTAAACCCGGCTTTCTGTTTCCGCATGTCATGGCAAAGCAAGCAGGTGCTCGTAAATCCAGTTTGCTTACGGCGAGCAAAAAAAATAGCGAACTGCTGTTCGACTATTTTGATGAATCGTGGATCAAGAAATATCTTGAGCGAATCTCGAAGAATCCGCGCCATATGGATGTGATTCATCGGTTCGAAGTGCGTGGATACGTGTCATACGCGTTTCACAACAGTTGGTATGAAGACGTCTCGGCAAAACATCTAGAATTGCCCGCCGATGACACGGACACAAGCGTTCTGGCTGAAAGTCTAATTCAAGTAAATGGCGGCTTTCTGGTTGCCGTTCGAGATTTTCCCACTGGACGTCGCAAGAGCTTTTTGCATCGATCGGGCGCTGAACATAAAAGCAGGACGTTCGTCCTGCTCAATTTCGGCGGCGACTACAAACCTGACTACGGTCGCAAGAACCTGAGTGCAGAAGCGCATGCTCTCGTCCTCGATCTATGTAAAGCGCTTATAGCGTTCACTTCAGATAAGCGCGATGCGCTATTTCGAGGAACTCAGCAATCCGCTCACAACGCTAAGAATACTCATGATGCTGGAGAGGCGCTGAAAGAGGATGCTAAGAGGATGCAATCTCGCGGTTTGCTGATAAAGTCAGGAGACCGCGAGTTGTCACGGGCGCCCGCCACGGAGACGGAAGTGGTGGCAGAATTTGTCCGTCTTGTATCAAATAACATATTGCCCGGATTCGAAATTTACGGCTTTCTTGCGCGAGGAATTCTAGACGGGTACTTCGATTATGGCTTGAGTTTCGGCAAGAATCATATGTATGATGTCGACGAAATTCCTTTCGGTGTCGCCTTCTCCGAAGGTCGCGATCTGAAGTCATCTGGTCAGTGGATGGAATTCAAGGTGAGGTCAGACGCGCTTATAGATGACATCAAGAAAAACGCAGGCGAATCCGGGAAGAAATACTTTAGTCTCATCGATTTACTGATATGCGAGTCAATTGACACGGCAACCGACAAGTTCGAGTTAATTGAGATCAACGAAGATAATTACGATGAGCGTAAGTATTTCGGTGTGACGCATTTGCTTGAATCATCTGAGAATAATGAGCATAAAATTCAGGTGATTTGTCTTCAAAAACTACGTGAGATCCTTGCTGGTACGGGGAAGATATCAGAACTGCGCGAGGTGACTCCACTGGAGGAATAGCCGAGCACAGGCCGCTGATTGGGTGGCCACGTGTGCGTCCAACACGGTCGCCCTCGGAGACAGTGCCTCCATGGATGCGACCCGCCACGCATCTGGCATGACGACAGGTGCGTGGCGGGGTTCGCACACTCGCTTACCTCACGGGTAGGGTCAAGATCGCTACCCCGGCGTGGGCATCGTGCAAGTTGCAGGCGTAGGGACAGCGCCTGAGAGTGGCTCGGAGACTCCGTTACTCACGGGCCTTTCAGCGAAGGTCGGCTACCTTCCATTGCCTGTTCGGCTCTGCTGAAGGCTGAGGACAGGACGATGGGTAGATCACCCCTATGACACAGTTCAAGTCGACTTTTAGGCCACTGGGAAGCCCCCTGATTCGGGGTGTCTCGTGCTTTTTTCGCTGTTTGGGGTAAGTTATAAAGGGTGTTCACCTCGGCCGTCCTTCGGGACGGTGCCGGACAAAGAATACGGACGCTGTTCGCCCGTCGCTGCGGATGATACCGGGCGGGCTCATGGCCGACATCCCGGAGCCAGTTTCTACGGCAGTTCCAGCCGTAGATACTGTGTCGGACACTCACTCACCTCACGGCGAAGCAAGATCGACAACCCCCGCGTGGGCGTCATTCCAACTCCAGGCGTAGGGACAGTGCTTGGGTACGGCCTCGGACACTTGGGGGTACGTATCCCTGGGGGGCGTCACGGTAGGGATAGGACCGTTGACGCTCCTCGGACACACGCACTAGCTACACGCGGGCAGGCCGTCACGTCGATGGCCTGCTCTTTCGTTTGGTAGACCATCTTCAAGTCGAGCGCCCGGTACAGCCGGTTCAGGGCCGGTGGCTTGCGTTCGTCCAGCGTGCGGGCCACATCCCCGAGCGAATCGATCATCGCGTAGACCTCGGCGGGGTCGAGTTCGTCGCCGTCGCGGTGGTTGTCGATCTCCGCCTGAGCGGCTACGCGTTCGGCTTGGGCTTGGTTGATGGGCTCGACCAGGGCTGTGGGGTCCACGCCTGCGGCGATGGCGTCTTGCAGCTTGCGGAGCCTGCGTTCGGCGTCGGCCTTGCGGGCTTTGGCGTTGGCGACGTTCGGGGCGATGGCTACGCCTTTCTGTGCTCCCAGGAGTTCGGCGACGGTGGTGTCGATGTTGTCCGAGTGGAACAAGCGCCCCAGCCAGCCGTTCAGGGCCGTGGTGACGTGGTCCTCGCGCAGGTTGACCGTGCGAGGGTGGTCGAGCAGGAACGGGGAGCCAGGGGCGAGGTTGCGGTGTAGAGGGCGGGTGGCAGCACCCCGGGGGCCATGACGTCCATGCTGTGGTCCTAGACGGCGGCGACGACGGTCTCCCGGTCGATGCGGACCAAGCGCAGGTGGTCGCCGTTCTGGAACGACCCGACCAGCAGCCCGTCGCCGTCCGGGGTCACCACCTGCGGCTGCATCCCCAGCGGGTACTCGGGACCGCCCATGCGCGTCAGCGGCCGCAGGTCCCCGGTCGCGCGGTCGATGCCGGAGACGACGATCGAGCCGTCCTGCTCCACCAGCACGTGGAACGCCGGTTCGCTGGCGCGGTCGAGCAGGACGGTGGCCAGGTCGTCGGCCTGCTCCTGGTGCAGCACGGTCTCACCGGTGGCGATGTCGATCCGGAAGACGTCGATGTGGGTGGTCCGCCGGTTCATCGAGGCCAGCACGCTGCCGGACACCGACGGCAGCAGTTCGACGGCGGGCTCTTCAGGTGCGTCGAGGTCGACGCGGTGCAGGTGCCAGTCCTCGTTGCCGTCGGTGTCCTGCAGGTAGAGCATGAAGCGTGGGTGGTCGGTCCAGTAGGTGGTGTTCCCGCGGCGGGTGTCGGAGGTGACCGGAACGGCGTCGGCGTGGGTCTGGTCGATGCCGCGGACCCAGATGTTGCGCCGCCCGAGGTGCGGCGCGAGATCCGGGGTCGGGCGGATCGGCTGCTCGATCGGTCGCGTGGTGGCTGACGGATCGACCGACCGATCCGGTGGGACCCGCGCCTCCCCATACTCGGCGCGTGAGCGATTCCGCAGGCCCCGACGTGACCCAGAGACCCGAGTTCACCGGGCTGAGCGCGATGTACATCAACTGCACCCTCAACCGCTCCCCCGAGCGCAGCCACACCCAGGGCGTCATCGACCGCAGCGTGGCGATCATGGAGGCGAACGGGGTCGAGGTGGACCAGATCCGCGCCGTCGACCACGACATCGCCACCGGCGTCCGCCCGGACATGACCGAGCACGGGTGGGACTCCGACGAGTGGCCCGCGCTGCTGCCCCGGGTCCTGGCCGCGGACATCCTGGTCATCGCCGGATCGATCTGGCTCGGCGACAACAGCTCGGTGACCCGGCGGGTCATCGAGCGGCTCTACGGCTACTCCGGTGTGCTCAACTCCCGCGGCCAGTACGCGTACTACGGGCGCGTCGGTGGCTGCCTGCTCACCGGCAACGAGGACGGCCTCAAGCACTGCGCGATGAGCATCCTGTTCAGCCTGCAGCACATCGGGTTCACGATCCCGCCCCAGTCCGACGCGGGCTGGCTTGGCGAGGTCGGCCCAGGCCCGTCCTACCTCGACGAGGGCTCGGGCGGCCCGCAGAACGAATTCACCAACCGCAACATCGCGTTCATGACCTACAACCTGCTCCACGGCGCGTCGATGCTCCGAGCCGCCGGCGGAATCCCGGCCTACGGCAACCAGCGCACGGCGTGGGACGCAGGCACCCACCCCGACCACGCCAACCCGGAGTACCGCTGACCGGGCACGACAGCCGACCACGAGGAGAACTTGACATGATCGTCGTGACCGACAACCGCTCCGCGAACCGATTCGAGGCTCGCGACGGTGAGACCCTGGCCGGTTTCGCCCAGTACGCGCGCACGCCGGAGCTCCTCGCCTTCGTGCACACCGAGGTCGATCCCACCTTCGAAGGGCGTGGGGTCGGCTCGTCGCTGGCCCGCGAGGGCATCGCATCGGCGCAGGCGGAAGGGCTACGGGTGCTCGCGGTGTGCCCGTTCATCGCCGGCTGGCTGGCACGCCACCCGGAACTCGCGCACCTTGAGTACCGGGCCGCCAGCAAGGTCACGGACTGACGGCGCTTCCCACCTCCGCAAAGGACATGAAACCGATGACAACACCGTCGACGACGACCTGGCCGAGCCTGCGGGTCTCGGACTGGACCCCCACCCGCGACACCCTGCACATGTGGACCCAGATCGTGGGCAAGATCCGCATGGCGCACGCGCCGCTGCTCAACCACTGGTGGCAGGTGCCCCTCTACGTCAGCCCGCGCGGGTTGACGACGTCGGCCATCCCGTTCCGCGCGGGCGCCTTCGAGCTCGAGTTCGACTTCCTCGGCCACCAGCTCGAGGTCCGCAGCAGCGACGGCGGCACGCGGAGCGTCCCGCTCCGGCCGATGCCGGTCGCCGAGTTCTACGCCCGGGTCATGGCCGTGCTCGACGATCTCGGGATCGAAGCACCGATCCGACCGCACCCGAACGAGGTCGACCCGGCGATCCCGTTCGCCGAGGACCACACCCACGCCTCCTACGACGGCGAGGCGGCTGCCCTGTTCTGGCGGCAGCTGCTGCAGGCCAACCGGGTGATCGGCGAGTTCCGGTCGCACTTCGTCGGCAAGGTCAGCCCGGTGCACTTCTTCTGGGGCTCGTTCGACCTGGCCTGCACCCGCTTCTCCGGGCGGTCGGCCCCGCCGCACCCGGGCGGGGTGCCCAACTGCGGGGACTGGGTCATGGTCGAGGGCTACTCCCGGGAGCTGTCCAGCTGCGGGTTCTGGCCCGGCGGTGGCGAGGAAGGCGCCTTCTACTCCTACGCCTACCCCGCACCCGACGGGTTCGCCGACGCGCCGGTCGGACCCGACGGCGCGTATTTCAGCACGGAGCTCCAGCAGTTCCTGCTGCCCTACGGGGTCGCGCGCGCCGCCCCCGACCCCGACGGCGCGGTCGCCGAGTTCCTCCGCACCACCTACGAGGCCGCCGCGGACCTCGGGCGCTGGGACCGCGCCGCGCTGGAGGACGACCCCCTCCGGTGGGCGTGACCACCGCAGCGACGTACCACCTCCCCGCCCACGCACGAGAACGCTCCCAGGAGGGGCCTGAGCACCGTCAAGTTCGCGATCGTGTACTACTCCGCGACCGGCACCGTCGACGCGATGGCGCCCCACGCGGCCGAAGGTGCGGAGAAGGCCGGCGCCGAGGTCCGGCTGCGCCGGGTCGCCCGCCCGGCCACCACCGCAGAGCACGAAGCCACCGATGCCCAGGCCGCGCACGCCGAGGCCGCGCCGCAGACCCCGGCCGCCGAACCCGACGACATCGTGTGGGCGGACGCCGTCCTGTTCGGCTCCCCCACCCGCTACGGCAACATCGCCGGCCAGCTCAAGACCTTCATCGACTGCCTCGGCCCGCAGTGGGCCAGGGCCTGCTCGCCGACAAGGTCCACGCCGGGTTCACCGCCAGCCAGACGTTGCACGGCGGCCAGGAGTCGACGCTGCTCGCGCCGTACAACACGATCCACCACTTCGGCGGGATCGTCGTGGCTCCGGACTACACCGACCCCACGAAGTTCGTCGACGGCAACACCTACGGCGCCTCGCACGTCACCGGCGCGAACACCGTGGTCTCGCTACCCGACGCCGACATCGCCGCCCTGCACCACCCCGCCACCCGCGTCGTGACCGTCACCGGCAGTGCGCGGTGCGGGTCACCGTCCGGGACCTCGCCGTCATGGGCGCGACGCTGGCGTCCAGCCCGTCACCGGCAACCGGGTCGTTCCCGCCGACGTGGCGCGCCGGACGCCGGCGGTGATGGCAGGCTGCGGCATGTACGACGGCGGGCAACTGGCTGGTCCGGGTCGGCATCCCCGCCAAGAGCGGCGTGGCAGGCGGCCTGCTGGGAGCAATGCCGGGCCGGCACCTCCACGGTGACGCTGGACCTCACACGCGTCGACCGGTCCAGAGCCGTCACGTCCTTGGCGTGGAAGAGCTCGCGCATAGCCGTGAGCAGGATGTCCTTGTTCGACATGTCAGGCCTCCTGGAAGGTCCCGGCCAGCCGGTACAGCCTGCCGTCGAGCGTCACGGTCGAGTGCAGTGTGGAGTTGACCAGATCCTCGACGTGGACAACAGTCGCGCCGCCTGCCTCACGCCAGGAGACGAGGTACAGCTGCGGGCGGATCTCCACGATCTCGACGTCGACCGTCTCTCTGCGGCCGTCGGCCGTCATCCCGGCGCCGCTGGTCACGACGAACGTCATCCGCGTGTCGGATTCGGAGGTCAACCGCGCCTGCAGCTGACCGAGGTTCGCCGCGAACGTCTTGCCGACGAGCTGAACTGCCATGACTGGGCTTCTCCCTACGCGGTGGTCGGTGACACCCGGTAGAAGTACGGGCCGCCACCGTTCTGGGCGATCCCGATCAGCAGCGGGCCGATGTCCTCGATCTGGCGGGCCATCTCCAGCCCGCCGACGTGGATCGGTTCGAACCCGGCATCCCGGTTGAGCCGGTCGACAAGCTCGCGGATCTCCGGCTCCGCCGCCACCAGGTTGCCCGGGGGCGTCGCCTGCGCCGCCACCTTGGGGTACTCGGAGGCGAAGTTGGCGCTGAACGACTTCGCCACCGGGCCGCCCGTGAGGGACCGGACGAGGTGCGCGTTCGACTCGTGGCCGGGACTGCGCGGGCCGTAGACGTTGGTGGCGTCGACTGCAGGTTTGCCTGCGATGCCGGTGACCCGGGCGAGCGCGTCGGCGACTCCGTCGCCGGGAACGGCGATCACGAGGACATCCGCGTCGGTGCCGTCGCCGCCGGCGCGGCCCAGAGCGGTGACGGTGTGCCCGGCCGCGGTCCACAGCGCGGCGAGGCCGCCTCCGACGTTGCCTCGGCCAAGAACGGTGATCTTCACACGTGTTCCTTTCTCGCTCGCAGCGGCGAGCGTGTCGTCCGAGCCGCGTGCCGACAGTCGGCGAACATGTCGGAGGGCTCGCGGGAACGCTAGGAGGACCCCGGTCCGTGCAGGTCGGGTGCGCAATCGGTCATCGGCACACGGCCGGTCAGTCACCGGCCGCGCTGAGCCGTAGGCCCCCCGCGAAGTCGATCCGGGCCAGCTCGGCGCGGGAGGTGATACCCAACTTGGGGTAGACGTTGGCCAGGTGGTGGCCGACCGTGCGGGGGCTGATCAACAGCTGCGCCGCGATCTCCCGGTTCGTCAGGCGCTCCGCCGCCAGCCGCGCGACCCGCAGCTCCTGCGCGGTCAGCCCGGCTGCGTTCGCAGGATCGGGCTCGCGGGAGACGGCAGGCCGCTCGGTCAGGGCCTGCTCGCGCAGCGCCCGCATCCGCAGCGGTTGCGCACCGAGGCGGTCGAAGACCTGGGCTGCCTCGGCGAGCTGGAGCCGGGCGTCGGCCCGCCGGCGCGCGCGCCGCAGCCACTCCCCGTACAGCAGGCGGGTGCGGGCGTGCTCGACCGGATGTCCGCCCGCCCCCACGACATCGAGCGCGGCCCGGAAGGAAGTCTCGGCCGCTGGTGATCCACCGTGGACGAGGGCGCGGAGGCGGTGCCGGGCCGTGCGGGCCCAGGCCGCGTCCGTGCGCTGCGCCCACTCCTCCACCAGGACGACCTGAGCCTCGGCGACGTCAGCGTTCCCGATCTGCACCGCCGCCTCGGCGGTGTCCACGGCGCCGACCAGCGCGAAGACGGGGTGAGCGGCCTCGTGGCCGGGCTCGGCGAGACGCAGCAGGTCGTTCAGCGCCTCCTGGGGACGACCGTCGAACAGCGCCGCCCGTCCACGGCACCAGTACGCCCCCGCGCTGAGCGCCCGCACTCCGCGCGGAACCGAGACTTGCAGGACGCGGCTGGTGTGCTCGCTGACGGCGCGGGCGTCGCCCCGGGCGGCGGCCAACGCCGCGAGGGACGCGTGGCACTGCGTCGCCACGTGGTCCGCCCCGACCTCGACGGCCAGCAACAGCCCCTCGGCCGCCGCAGCCTCGGCGGCGTCCCACCTCCCCGCGTTGAGGTCGAGGATCGCGGTCTGCGCGAGCACCACGGCCAGCGCGGCGAGCTCGTGGCGCCGCCGCAGCTGCGCGGCCTGCACCCGCAGTACGTCGAGCAGCCCTTCCTCGAAGCCCCATGCCTGGACCAGCGGCACGGGCGGGAGCAGCTCCCACGCGGACGCACCGAGCCGAGCGACCGTGCCGCTGTCCAGGTGCAGGGGGGCCGGGGTGACCGAACCGGTCTCGTCGTAGCAGGACCACCAGCTGCGCAGCACGGGCATCAGCTCCGACAGCACGGGGTCGCCGTCGGTGTCCACGGCCCGCACCTGCTGCAGCGCCTCCTGCTGGAGGTCGGACCGACCGGCCGACCACGCGGCGCGGACCGCGACCGTGCCCAGCTCCACCGCGCGGCGGGTCCCGGGGACCACGGCCATGTCGCAGACCAGGTAGCGGTGGGCCCGTTCGGGCATGCCGTAGGCGAACTCGAGAATCCCGCGCAACCCGCCGCTCATCCGCGCGACGGCAGGCTCACCGCACAGGCGCTCGGCGTCCTCGAGCAGCTGCCGCGCTGCCTCGGCGTCACCGGCGCCCCAAGCGGCGCGGGCGGCAGCGGCCAGCCTGCGTCCGGCCGCAGGCAGCTCCGGTGAGAGCTCCGCCGCCCGCCGCAGCGTGCGCGCCGCCATCGGACCCGCACTCCGTTGCAGGCACTGCTCGGCGGCCTGCTCCAGCAGGGTGGCGACGTCCTCGTCCGGCCCCTCGGCGGCCGCCGCCAGGTGCCAGGCCCGTTCCGCGGTGGCATCCGCCGGCAGGGCGGCGGCCAGCGCCCGGTGCGCCGCCTGCCTCTCCAGGAAGGGTGCACCGTCGTAGACGGCCGCACGGATCAGCGGGTGCCGGAACTCCAGCCGGGCGCCCGAGGCGCGGATCAGACCGGAGTGCAGGGCCTCGTCCCAGGCGGCCGTGTCCACCCCCCAGCCTGCCCCGGCGCGGTGCACGACGTGCCGGTCGCCCCGGTCCTCGGCGGCGGCCAGCAGCAGCAACGCCCGGGTCGGCGGCTTCAGGGCCTCGACCCGCACGCAGAACGCCCGCAGCAACCGCGGCCCGACCGGCACCGGTCCCCCGGACGGCAGGAGGGGCGAATCGCCAGAGGTCTCGCGATCGAGGGTGGGCAGCTCTTGCAGCGCCAACGGGTTGCCCCCCGCCGCCCGGACCGCCTGGTCGACCAGCGCCTCGTCGGCGTCCGGGACGACGGCGGCGACCAGCCTGCGCGCGTCGACATCGGCCAGGCCTGCGACCTGCAGCGCAGGCAGTCCCTCCCACGGCCCCGTGGCGGGACGCTCGTGCCCGGTCAGGAGCACCACGACCGGGTCGGTCCGCACTCGTCGCGCGACGAAGCCCAGGCAGTGTGCGGTGGCCTCGTCGATCCACTGGGCGTCGTCCACCACGACGAGCACCGGACGTTCCCGGGCCAGACCGGAGACCAGCGACAGCACAGCCGCTCCGATGAGGAACCGGTTGGCCGGGTCCAGGCTCATCCCCAGCGCACCGCGCAGCGCCGCGGCCTGCGGAGCGGGGAGCGTCTCCAGCCGGTCCACCACCGGCCACAGCAGCTCGTGCAGCGTCGCGAACGCGAGGCCTGCCTCCATCCGGGTGCCCCGGCACCGCAGCACCGTGGCCTCGGACGCCGCCTCGACGACGTACTCGATCAGCGCGGTCTTGCCGATTCCCGGATCACCCCACAGCACGAGCGCGGAACCCGCGCCCCCCGCCGCCCGATCCAGCAGCCCGTCGAGGGCTGCCGTCTCGACGCGCCGCCCGAACAACTCCATGTCCACTCCAGATCGTCGCGCCGGGCCGCCTGCGTGCTGCCGAGGCTCCCGGCAGGTCGGCTCCCCCGCCGGACTCGACCCCATCGAGGAGGCGGTGTCATCCATCGTTGTCGGGGAGCCGTTCGAGGACCCGGTCGAGCGCGGCTCCGATGACGTCGAGCTCGGTGCCGGTGAGCGCGCCGAGGAAGTGCCGCCGGACGGCGACGACGTGCGCGGGAGCGGCGGCGGCGATGGCCATCCGGCCCGCGTCGGTGAGCCGGACCATCGAACCGCGCGCGTCCTCACCGCACTCCTCACGGGCGACCATGCCGCGCTTCTCCATGCGGGTGACCTGATGGGAGACCCGACTGCGCTCCCAGCCGACCACCCGGCCGAGGTCACGCGCCCGCAACACCCCGCCCGGGGCCTCCGACAGCGGCACCAACAGGGTGTACTCCGCTCCCGACAGCCCCGCTTCCTGCATCAACTGACGCTCCAGCACCGCGGTCAGCCGCTGCTGCAAGCCGATCATCCCGCGCCACGCACGCGCCTCCCGCTCGTCGAGCCAGCGCGTGTCACCCACGCGCCGAGCCTACCAGTGATGTTGACGCGTCACTCATTCCGCACACCCGCCCACCCGATCGACCCGCTGCGAGGAGACAGGCCATGAGCACCACGAAAACCGGACTCGATGCGTTGCCGACCCCGCAGGAGAGCGTCCTCCTGCTGGTCGACCACCAGCCGTTCCAGTTCGCCAACCTCAACAGCCACGAGCCGACGCTGGTCGTCAACAACGTCGCCGGGCTCGCGAAGACCGCCAAGCGTTCGACATCCCCACGATCCTGACCACAGTCCTCGAAGAGCGCGGCGGCCACCTGATCCCAGGGCTGCAGGACGTCGTCCCCGACCAGAAGCCGATCAACCGGACGTTCATCAACACCCGGGAGGACTCTGCGGCGGCTCGGGGAGCTCCGCCCCCGCGGATGACCGAGGGCATCGTCGACGCCCACCTGGCCGCCGGGAACGGGGCGGCCGGGCCGGTGCGGGAGGGGTGGATCACGGCCCTGTGCGTGGTGATCGACTCGTGAGTCGGGATGCGACCGACCGGACCGGCGCCGCTGTGACGATCGCATGAGGAACGACCACACTCCGCGGGCCCGCTCGACTGGAACCGACGCCGCGCACGCAGGCGCGCCCCTCGGCGGGCGGCGGCCGCCTGGGACCCGAGCGTCCGGCAGCGGAGCGCCCTCGACCGCTTGCGCGCCCAGGAGGCCGTTCACGATTCCGCCCTCCTGCCGCTGCGCTACTCCCGGATGGCGCACTCGCCGTGGACCTACCTGCGCGGCGCCGGACTCGGGACTGACGGTGCAGATGTGCGGCGACGCCCACGTCCTGAACTTCGGGCTGTGGGCCTCGCCCGAGCGCCAGCTGCTCTTCGACGTCCGCGACTTCGACGAAACCCTGCCGAGGCCCTTCGAGTGGGACCTCAAGCGCCTCACGACCAGCCTCCACGTGCTCGCGGACGCGGAACGGCTCACCCGCGGGTGCGGTGAGGACGCCGTGGTCGCCGCGGTCGAGGGCTACCGCACGGCGATGGTCGGCTACTCGCGGATGGGCGAGCTGGACCTCCCGTCCGACGTGCCGCTTCGCGGCCTCACCTCGGAGTTCGCCGAGGCCACGCTGCGCGCCGTCGAGAAGCAGTCGCGGAAGCGGACGCGCCACGGGGCCGCCCGGCGGCTCGTCTCCGACGAGGACGGGCCGCCGACGATGCGTGGCCGGCACACACGGCGACGGTGACGACCGATCGACCGGCCGATCCGGCGAGGGCCGCAGCGCCCGACACTGGACCCCGTGGTGCTGGAGGTCGACCGGGGCAGGCGGCCGGTGACATGACCGGCGGCCGCCCCGCTGCTTCTGTTGACGTATCATCATTTCCGACGGTGCTTGCACGTGCACCGACGAAGACACCCAGGAGCCACCCGATGAGCGACCTCGCGTTCGGCCTCGACACCTTCGGCGATGTGCCCGAAGACGACTCCGGCGCCCTCGTCTCCCACGCCGAGGCGATCCGCCAGGTCGTCACCGAGGCGACGCTCGCCGACGAGCTCGGCGTCGACGCCATCACCCTCGGCGAGCACCACCGACCCGACTACGCGATCTCCACGCCCGAGACCGTGCTCGCCGGCATCGCCTGCCGCACCTCCCGCATCCGGCTGGGCTCCGGCGTCACCGTGCTCAGCTCCGACGACCCCGTGCGCGTCTTCCAGCGCTTCGCCACCCTCGACGCCATCTCCTCGGGCCGCGCGGAGGTGATCCTCGGGCGCGGCTCGTTCACCGAGTCGTTCCCCTTGTTCGGCTACGACCTCGCCGACTACGAGGTGCTCTTCGAGGAGAAGCTCGAGCTGTTCGTCCAGCTCCTCGACGAGAAGCCCGTCACGTGGGCCGGCACCGTGCGCGCCCCGCTCGAGCACGCCGACGTGTACCCCAAGACCGACTCCGGGCGCCTGACCACCTGGGTCGGCGTCGGCGGCTCGCCGCAGTCGGTCATCCGCACCGCCCGCCACGGCCTGCCGCTCATGCTCGCCGTCATCGGCGGCGCGCCCGCCCGGTTCACCCCGCTCATCGAGCTCTACCAGCGCGCCACCGACCGCCTCGGCACCACGGCGTGGCCCGTTGGCATGCACTCACCCGGCTTCATCGCCGACACCGACGACGAGGCCAAGCAGCTCCACTACCCCCGCTACAAGGTCCTGCACGACCGCATCGGCGCCCTGCGCGGTTGGCCACCGCTGCGCCGGGAGGACTACGCCGCCGAGGTCGAGCACGGCTCGATGTACGTCGGCTCTCCGGAGGCCGTCGCCCGAAAGATCGCCCGGTCCGTCCGCACACTCGGCGTCGGCCGGTTCGACATGATCTACACCGGCGGCTCGCAGCCGATGAGCGCCCGCCTGCGGAGCGTCGAGCTTTACGGCTCCAAGGTCATCCCGATGGTCCGCGACATCCTCGCCGAGACGGCGTGAACACCGGCGTCCGGAAATCCACCGTCGCGATCCTGGGAGCAGGCAAGGTCGGCACCGTGCTCGCGCGGCTCGCCGTCGCGGCGGGCTACCGCGTGCTCGTCGGTGGATCGGGCGACCCGGCGAAGATCGCGCTCATCGTCGAGGTCGTCACGCCCGGCGCGACCGCCACGACCGCCGCCGAGGCGGCCGAGCAGGCCGACGTCGTCGTCCTCGCCCTCCCCCTCGGCAAGCACCGCACCGTCCCCGCCGACGCGCTGCGCGGCAAGCTCGTCGTCGACGCGATGAACTACTGGTGGGAGACCGACGGCATCCGCGACGACCTCACCGACCCGCGCACCTCCTCCAGCGAGGTCGTGCAGGCCTTCCTGCCCGACGCTCGGGTGGTCAAGGCGTTCAACCACATGGGCTACCACGACATCGAGGACGGGGCCCGTCCCGCCGCGACGCCCGGTCGCAAGGCGCTCGCGATCGCAGGCGACGATGCAGCGGACGTCGCCGCGGTCGCCGAGCTCGTCGACGCGCTCGGCTTCGACCCCGTCGTCGCAGGCCCGCTCGCCGAAGGCGTCCGCTTCGAACCCGGCGCCGAGCTGTTCGGTGCGAACGTCGAAGCTGACGAGGTCCGTGCCATGCTCGAGCGCTTCCCCTGCTCGCCGCGCGGCCGTGCCGTCGCGCGAGCCCGCTCGACCGAATCCGACGAAGCCGCCGGGGAAGCCATCGGGTGAGCAACACCGGAACGGTCCCGGTCGAGCGGCGCACCCGGCAACGGCGGGGTCGAGATCGTTCTCGCTCCGCAGGACCGCACGACGCTCGCCGCCGACCCCCTGTACGTCGACGCCATCGTCGGACGCTTCTCGCCTGCGGTTGACCGAGCGCCTGGTTCGACGACCATCCGAGTTCGTCGAGCACGGACTCGAAGGCGGGTGTCCCTTCGCTCGGGGCGAGGTGGTCACCACGGGACCGGGCCGGGACGCTGCCCGCCTCTCCGGCGGCGTTCGCGAGAACGCGGCGCGAGCGGGCGGGACGGTCCGACCGTCCCTGCGGTGGACCGCTACGGGCGACCGCCGTGCGGGACATCCACCCGGGTGGTCAGCAGCCGGGACTCGCGGGTCGCCGCTCGGGCGGCGGCATCGAAGTCGGGCGATGCGCAGAGGAACAGGGTCCGACCGTCGTCGCCTCCTAGCATGCAGGCGAAGACACCACTGTCGACCTGGATCTCGTCGACGATGTCCCCACCCTCCTTCACCCGGATCACTTTGCCGCTCAGCGCGTCCGCGACCCACAGGGCACCCTCGGCGTCGAGGCAGCATCCGTCGGGCGCGACCTCCACCTGGCCCAGGACGGAGGCGAGGTCCGGGCCGGTCGGCACGTCACCGAACGTCGCCCAGACCCGCCGATTGACGAGAGCACCGCTGTCGTCGATGTCGAAGGCGGTTACCCGGTTCGCGAACGTCTCAGCGACGATCAGCACGTTGTCGTCGGTGATGACGCAGCCGTTCGGGAAATGCAGGCCGCTCGCGGCCTCGCTGACGGTCCCGTTCGGCTCGACCCGGGTGATGGTCGTGGTGGCGGGGTCCGCACCGACATGCAGGTCGAAGCCGAAGTCACCCACGTAGGCACGACCGGTCGAGTCCACCACCATGTCGTTGAGGTTGCCGCCGGCGTGCTTGCTCAGGTCGGCGTGGACGACCACCTGTCCGTCGTGCTCGCGGCGCAGCAGGGTGTGGTCCCGCGCGGAGACCACAATCAGGCGGCCGTCGGGGAGCCAGCCCAGCCCGCCCGGCTGGTTCGGCACCTCGAGCTCGGTCGTCAGACCGGAACCGTCCTCGGCCGAGGACAGCACCCGGTTGGTGTAGAAGTCGGAGAACCAGATGCGACCGTCGTGCCACCGGGGGCATTCGGTGAACGACATTCCGGTGACGATCGTGGTCAACGCGCTCACGTGTCGGCCCCTCTTGTTGTTGCGACTGACGAGTTGTTGGCTTGCTTCGGGTTCACGAGCACCGTATTCGACCGATGGGCAGAGCGATACGGGACCGGTACGCGCATGACCGGATTTCCTGGGGGCCGGTCGTGCCGACTCACCGAGGAGCGGTCGGTTCGCCGGTGAACCGCACATCGGACCATCCTCGGTAGCGGCCGTGGACAGCGGCTGCCGCCACGCAGACCAGCGAGGCCGCCGAGTGCGCCAGGAACGGCGCCACTGAAAGCGTGTTCGAGAAGATCAACTTGCAGGAGTGAGTCTGCGTCGTTGCTGCCGGACAGCCTGACGATCCCTGTCGTCCGTAGCGCCGAGCTGCGGCCGTACCGGTCACCGTTGTCGCCGGATCAGGACAGAGGAAGTTGACCCCGCCGCCGGAGCGCGTGGGCATAACGGTCGATACCCCCTCGGCCACTTGGGGATACGTATCCCCGTGGGGCGTCACGGTAGGGATAGGACCGTTGATGCTCCTCGGACCCAAGCGACACGAAGAGGGCGACCAGGCAATCTTCGCCGCCGTTCTCAACACGATCTCAGGCAACTGAGGTTATCCCCTTGGATCGATCACCCTGATCCCAGACAACGCTCTGAGCGAGGGATGCTCCCCGTGTCAGGCAGGTCGAAGTACCCCGAGCCGTTCCGCAGGGACGCTGTGGACTTGGCCCGTTCGTCGGAGGGTGGCACCTCGGGGCCGCGGGTCACCGTGCTCTGTCCGCGTGCTCCACCAGCGGATCGCTCGCTGTGCGCCAGTGGTCGGTGAACCGCCGGTAGGCGGGGGAATCCGCGCGTAGGTCGTCGTGGGTGCCGATGGCCGTAGCGGGTCCGTCGAGGTAGAGGACACGGTCGGCGCGCAGGGGGGACGCGGGTCGGTGGGCGATGACGACCAGGGTCGTGGCGCGGGCCGAGAAGGCGCGCTCCACCCGGGCCTCCGCGTCCGGGTCCAAGTGGCAGGTGGCCTCGTCGAGCACCGTGCACGGCGCGTCGGCGAGGTAGGCGCGGGTGGCGACGAGCAGTTGCCGCTCGCCCGCGGACAGGGTGTCGGGGACCGCGGCGTCCAGGCCGCCCAGTCGGGTCAGCAGGTCGGACGAGCCGATGGCGTGCGCCGCCGACACGATGTCCGCCTCGTTCGCGGTGGGGCGGAGGTAGGTGAGGTTCTCCCGCACCGTGCCCGCCACGACGTACGGGTCCTGCGGCACCAGGAGCACCGGTGACACCGATCCGCCCGCCAGGGTGATCCGCCCCCGCGACGGCGGCAGCAGCCCCGCCACCAACTCGGCCAGCGACGACTTGCCCGTGCCCGTGGGTCCGACCACCGCCACGTGCTCCCCCGCCGCGACCCGCACCGACAGCCCGTCGACCACCGGCTGCGCGTGCGGCCCGTGCCGGAACCCGACGTCCGTCAGCACCAGGTCACCGCCCGGCCCGCGCTCCCGGCCCGGCGGCACCGGCCGGTCGTGCGCCGCGATCCGGCCGAGCACCGCGGCGAACTCCAGTCCCAGGTTCCCCACGGCTTCCACGATCGTCCGCGTCACCGGCTCCACCGTGACCACCAGGTACGTCGCCGCTCCCACCAGGGTTCCCGGCGTCACCGCGCCCGACGACAGCAGCAGCGGCGAGCCGAGCAGCAGGGCCAGCAGCGGCAGCCGGGCGGGTACGGCGAACGCGCCGATCCGCCCCGCCGCCGCGGTGGCGACCCTGCCCCGCGCCACGACCTGCGCGCGCAGCAGGTCGTCGACCTCCGCCGCCGCGCGCCCGGTGGCCCCGCACGCCACCACGTCGCGCAGCCCCTCCAGGGTCCGGCCCACGCCCTCGGCCAGCCGCTCCTCCACGGTCAGCGCCTCCTCGTACCGCGCCTTCCACACCCGGGTCACCGGTACCAGCGCCACCGCCCCCAACACCAGGCACGGCACGGTCACCACCAGCGCCACGGGCACCAGCATCGCCAGGCCCGCCACCGCCGCGGCCAGGCTGAACAGCACCGTCCGCGCCACCACCAGCAGGCTCCCGGCGAGCACCCGCACCGTCTCGACCTGCCGGGTGACCCGCGCCGCCCCACCCGCGCCACCCGGTCGGTCGGACGACACCGCCGCCACCAGGGCCCCGTGAACGGCGGACTCCACCACCCGGTCCCGCAGGCCCTCCACCAGCACCGCGGTCGGCCGCACCGCCTGCCGCCCGGCCAGCGCGCCCACCACCGCCACGCACGCCTGCACCGCGAGGAAGGCCACCCCCGAGGCGGGCGACCCGGCCAGGAACCCCCGGTCCAGGGCCGCCGCGACCAGTTGGCCGGACAGCAGCACCGGCAGTGCCTCCACCGCCGCGCACCCGGCGAGCAGCACCAACTCCCGCCGGTGCTCCCGCAGCAGCGGGGTGACGAACCGCCGCACCCCACTCACGCCAGCACCGCCCGGTACGCCGGGTCGCGGACCAGCTCCGCGTGCGCCGCCACCGCGCGCAGGCTCCCGTTCTCCAGCCAGGCGACGGCATCGGCCCGTTCCGCTGTGGACAGGCTGCGCGTGACCACCACCGTCGTCACCCCCCGCACCCGCTCGGCGAGCGCCTCGTCCACGGCCGAGGCGGTGGCCGGGTCCACGGCCGACGTCGCCTCGTCCAGCACCAGCACCCGGGCGTCCCGGCTCAACGCCCGCGCCAGTCCGAGCCGCTGGTGTTCCCCTCCGGAGAGCGGGAGGTCCGCGACCGGTGTCGCCGCCCCCAGCGGCAACCGGTCGACGACGTGGTCGACGACCGCCACCCGCAACGCCGAGCGGACCGCGGCGGGTGGCGGTGGGTCATCGGCGTACCCCACGGCATCGGCGACCGTGGTTCCCAGCAGCACCGCCTTCGGGAACGCGTGCGCGATCACCCGGGTGAGGTCCGACCGGTCCACATCAGACAACAGGACCCCGTCCAGGGAGACGGAACCGCGGTCAGGGGCGACCAGGCCGCCCGCCACCGCGGCGAGGGTCGACTTGCCGGAGCCGGAGGCGCCGACGACCGCCACGGTCGAGCCAGCGGCCACCACCAGGTCCACATCCCGCAGGACCGACCCGACACCGACACCGCGCAGCCGGAGTTCACCGGGGCCGGGTGGGATCCGCGCTGTCCCCGCCGGGGGTGGCGGCAGCGCGAGCAACCCGGCCAGGCCCGCGGCCGAGGCATGCACCTGGGCCAGCCGCCCGACCAGCGCGCTCTGCCGGAGCAACCCCAGGGCGAGCGCCAGGTACCCCACGACCCCCAGCACGTCGCCGGGGGTCAGCCTGCCCGCCGCGAGGCCGAAGCCCGCGGTGGCCAGGGCGGCCAGCTGCACCAGCGGTGTCAGCAGGCCCAGCTGCCAGCCCACGCCGCGCTGCGCCGCCCAGAATCGCGCGCCGTGGCGCCGCAGCGCGGCCGTCGGGCGCAACACGCGCTCGACCTCCCCCGCCGTCGTGCCCGCCGCGCGGATGGTGCGGGCCCCGCGCACCGCCGCCGCCAGCAGGGCGGTGATCTCGGACTGGGCGCGCTGGTAGCCGCCGGTGGTCGCCACGACCCGGCCGACGAAGCGCCGGGTCAGCCACCACACCGGCGGGGTGGCCAGCGCGACGACCGCGGCGACGCGCACGTCGACGAGCACCAGCGCGACCAGGCCGCCCACGGAGGTGGCGAACGAGGTGAACCCCGCCGTCACCGCGGGCACCACCCCCGAGGCGACGGCCGCGGACTCCACGACCCGGCCCAGCGCGTCGGCGGGCGCGGTGGCGGGCCCCAGCCGCAGCACGTGCCGCACGGCCCGGTCGCGCAGCCGCCGTGCGGCGAGGGCGGCGGTCCTGGCCTCCGCGACCTCCCGCGCCGCCTCGACCGCCGTCACCGCCACGAGCGCGGCGACCGCGGGCAGCACGGCCCACGGCACCGCCCCGGCCGAGGCCAGCACGGCGTCCAGCGCCGCGCCGAGCGCCGCGGGCAGCAGCAGCCGGGACGCGGCGTCGCAGCCGGCCGCGCCGACCAGCGCGGCCGTCCAGCGACCGCCCGCGCGCGCGGCGTCGAGCAGCAACCGCGTCGCCGACATGTGGCCTCCTGACCTGGGTCCGGTCCTGGGAACGGGAACGCGCGGCCGGG
>NZ_WHOL01000107.1:352861-362326 GCF_009745975.1 Actinokineospora pegani
CCGCGCGACGTCACGACCGCCGCTGGGGGCGGTCCACCCGGATCAGCTCCAGGTGTCGAAGTGCCACACGACCTCTTCGCGGTTCGCGACGCCGATGGTGCCGGTCTCCTCCGCGAACGAACCCAGCTCGACGAACGACGGGGCCTCGTAGATCTCCTCGGACATTGCTGTCTCCTCTCGGTTGCCGACCGGTCCCGGTCGGCGCGGTACCGCCACCGCTGGTGCGGTCGCGTCCCCCGGCGGTGGACCCGCCGGGAAGTGTGTGCTGCGTGGTCAGCGGTCAGCGCCGACCGACAGCAGGGTGGTGAAGGTGGTGCCGTCGACGTACTCGTCGACCATCCGGCCCTCTGCCTCGACCCAGGCGTGCGCGGTGAACGGCGGCGCGGCCACCACCCCCGCCGACCAGGTCGGCCAGTGCCCACCTGCCCGGCAGAGCAGCGCGGTGGCCAGCGACCTCGGCAGGCACGCGTTGTCGCCGCAGCAGCGGGTGCTCACGGTGAGCACCACCTGTCTGGCGCGGCGGGCCTCGGCGTAGGTGGCCGGGCGGGCGCCGCGGGCGAACCGGTCGAGCACGGCGCGGATCCGCTCGGGGTTGCGCCCGGCCAGCACCCTGGCCAGGCCGACCGCGACGCGGGCGACGACCTGGTCCCGCGGGCCGACCCGCACGCGGGCGTCGGGGAGGACCGGCATCTCAGTCCACCACCACGGAGTCGTCGCGCAGGCGGGCCAGCAGTGCGGCGACGTCGCGCGCCGCGACCTGGGGGTCCACGCCGTAGCGGGCGTGCAGCACGCCGACGGTCTCCTCGACCGTCCGGCCCTCGACCAGCTCGTCGACGACGACGGTGGCGGTGCGGCTGAGCTGGAAGTACCGGCCGCTGGAGCGGTCGAGCAGCACCGAGCCGTACTCGGTCGGCGCCACGGTGAAGCGCTCGTGCAATCGGATCGCCACGGGGTCCTCCCGGTCGTCTCGTTCCTGGTGGTGGTCGTCGCACCGGGCGCGCCCGCTCATGGCGCGGCCTGCCGCGCCGTCCCGGCGTGCGCGCGGGTGAACACCGCCGCGTTGATCGTCGTGTCGATGTCGCGCACCCGTTTCCAGCGCTCGCCGGGGAAGGCGTGCGCCCGCAGCACCGCCGCGTCCACCACGCCCATCGCCACCAGCGGCGACTCCTCGCACAGCGCCACCAGGTCCGCGTGGTGGTCGCGCAGGCCGCGCGCGGCCTGCGGTGTCCCGGAGTTCTTGCGGCTGCGCTCGAGGAACGCGTCGGGCAGCCTGCCCCGCATCGCCTCGCGCATCAGGGGTTTGAACTCCTTGGGGTGGAACCGCTCCTCGTGCCGCACCGACAGCACCGCGTCGGCCACCCGGTCGTCGGAGATGGGCGACTCGAACGCCAGCCCCAGCCCGGCGCCCAGCTGCCGCGCGCCGCGCACGATCCGCGCGTTCTGCCGGATCGCGGCCAGCTCGCTGTGCGCGGCGATCGTCGGGCCCAGCGGTTGCGCCCCGGTCGCCAGGACGCGCCCGGTCACCGCCGCCCGCAGGTCCGTGCCGAACCACCTCGGCCAGTGCAGCGGGTGGTCCCAGTCCATGCCCAGCCGCGGTCGGGCGAAGTCGTCGCGCTCCCGCGCGGTGCGCAGCGAATCGGTGAGCCACTGCCGGTAGTCGCGCCGGTCGAGCAGCCGCCCGAACGTCTCCCGCACCGACAGCCCCTCGATCAGCTGGTGGTCGCGGAGCCTGCGCAGCGCCTTGACCGGCCTGCGCCGGAAGAGGGTGTGCTCGTACTTGGGGAAGCCGACGAGCAGGTCGTCCCCGCCGATGCCGTTCAGGTAGGCCCTGGCCCCCAGGTCCACGGCGCCGCGCATCATGGTCAGCAGCCGGGGCGCGGCCCGGTAGGCGTCCGACGAGTCGTCGAGTCGCGTGTGGACCTCCAGCAGCCCGGCGTAGAACACGGGCATGTCCTCCGTGGAGAACGTGCGGTGCTCGACGGTCGGCATCGACTCCAGCGCGCGCTGGGCCCAGAACAGGTCCTCGCCGCCGCCGGGGTCGCCGTTGTAGGCGGTCCCCGCGATCACCCGCGCCCGCCCCCGGCTCGCGAAGTGCACCTGCGGCGTGGAGTCGAAGCCCCCGGAGATGTCGGCGTAGACCGTGCCGCCCGCCCGGGTGCGCGTGTGCACCGCGTCTTCCAGCGCCGCCGCGAGGCGCAACGCCCCCTCGGCCCGCGACAGCACCGGTTCCGGCCGCCGCCACCAGGTGCTCGTCCGCGACCGGGCCCCGTCGGGGTCGACGGTCACCCGGCTCCCCGGCGGCACGGGTTCCACCCCCGGCCACAGCGGCAACTCCGCCATCGGGTGGGGCACCGACCGCACCATCCGGGCCGCCAGGGCAACCGGGTCGCACGAGGCCCCGATGAGGTCCGCCAGCACGTCCGCGCGGTCGGCGACGACCGGGCAGCCGTCGACCGTGGCGGTGAAGACCCTGGTCACCCCGGAGGCGCTGCCCAGTACCGTCGACTTCCCGGCGAGCGACGCGGCCACCACGTGGCAGCCAGCGAGGCCGTTCGCCAGGTCGTCCACGCCGGTGTCACCGCCGCGGGCGGCGCGGCGCAGCCGGTGCTCGCTCGCGTCGGAGAACCCCAGTACCGCGATCCGCGCGTCCCCCTCGGCGACCAGCACGACCTGCTCCGCCGGGTGGGTCGACACCAACCACGGTCGCCCGGAGGCGTGCTCAGCCACGACCGGCGCCGCGATCCGCCCCGCGATCCCCCGCGACCGCTCGGTGTCGGGCAACGCCACCGCGTACCAGCCGAACCCCGTTCCCAGGTCGTCCGCCATGTCGCCGCTCCCTGCGCTCTCCGGTCGGTCCCGTCCGGCCCGACAGGAACCACCGTGACAGCCGGGCGTGGTCCGGCCGTGGTCGTGGCGTGGTCCGGGTCTGGCGCCGGGTGCGGGGCCCGGTCAGCCGCGGAGGCGGTCCAGGCCCTCCCGGGCCAGGTCGGCGCGGAAGGGCTGGCCACCGGCGTCGGCCAGGGCGAGCAGGTCGCGGAAGCACTCCTCGGCCCGGTCGGGTTCGCCGAGCTCCTCGTGCACGCGGCCCAGGACGTCCAACGACCGGCCCTCGATGTCGGGGCTGGTGATCGCGCGGGCCAGGCGCAGCGCCTCGCTGCCCAGGGCCAGGGCGTCGCCGGGCTCGCCCGCGCGCAGCAGGCAGTCGGCGAGCAGGGACAGCGCGCGGGCCTCGTCGTCGCGGGCGCCGCTTTCCCGGCTGTGCTTGAGCGCCCGCACCAGGTGCTCGCGGGCCGAGGCCAGGTCGCCGCGGAGCAGGTCGTTCCACCCGGTGTTGATCAGGCCGGAGGTCTGTAGCCGCTGGTTGCCCAGCTCGACGTTGATCGCCAGGGCGCGCCGGTGGTGTTCGGCCGCCTCGGTGTGGCGACCGGTCCTGGTGAGCAGCAGGCCCAGGTTGCCGAGCACCGCGGCGCGGTCGCGCGCCGTGCCGTCCGCGCCGAGCAGGTCACCCGCCCGCCGCAGGTGCTCCTCGGCCGCCGCGTCGTCCCCGCGGCGCATTCCGATGATGGCCAGGTTGCCCAGCAGCCTGCCCTCGGCCACCGGGTCGGCGGCAGCACGGGCCACCGACAGCCCCCGCCGGACCTCGGCCTCGGCGTCGTCGAACCGACCCAGCCCCAGCAGGGCGACGCCCAGGTGCCGGTGCAGCGCGGCCCGCTCGCCTGCGGTGCCCAGCCCGGCCGCCAGCCCGCGGCCGAAGACCTCGACCGCCTCCTCGGCGTGGCCGTGGCGTTGCAGGCAGGTGCCCAGCGTCGCGGCCAGCACCGCGGAGCGCGGGGTCGGGGCGGTGGCGTCGGCGCCAACGACGGCGACGAGGTTGCGGTGCTCGGTGGTCATCACCGCGCGCACGTCCTCGGCGGAGGCCAGCCGGGGCAGCTCCACCGGCCGGGTCAGCCCCGGTTCGGCCAGCTCCAGCCCGGGGTCCAGCAACGCCTCGGCTGCCCGGCCCAGGGCCAGGTAGTAGTCGGTCAGCCGGTGCCTGGCCGCCGCTTCGCCGTCCGGCTCGTCGCGTTCGAGCAGCTCGCGGGCGTAGTCGCGGAGCAGGTCGTGCACGCGGTGCCGACCGGGGCCATCGTTCAGCAACAGGCTCGCGTCGACCAACCGGTCCAGCGCGTCCTCCGCGGCCGCCACGTCCAGATCGAACAGCGCGGCGGCGGCGTGCACGCCCAGATGCGGGCCGGGGTGAGCGCCCAGCCGCCGGAACGCGACCCGCCCGGCGTCGTCCATGCCCTCGTAGGACACCGCGAACGCCGCCTGCACGCTCAGGTCGTCCACCGACAGCTCGGCCAGCCTGCGCCGCTGGGCCCGCAACCGCCGGACCAGGTCCGCCAACCGCCACCGGGGGCTCGCCCGCAGCCGCGCCGCCGCGATCCGCACCGCCAGCGGCAGCCCACCGCACAGGTCGACCACCACCGGCAGCAGCGACTCCTGGCCCCGCACCCGCTCCGCGCCCGCCACCCGCAGCAGCAGCGCTTCCCCGTCGCCCCGCGGCAGCACCGACACCGGCACCGTCTCCGCGCCCTCCAGCGAGGCCAGGGTGTGCCTGCTGGTCGCCAGCACCCACGTCCCCTGGCCACCCGGGATCAGCGGCCGGACCTGCGCGGCGTCGTGGGCGTTGTCCAGCACCAGCAACGCTCGCCTGCCCGCCAGCTGCGACCGCCACCGCCCCACCCGCAGTGGACCCGCCTCCGGGATCTGTTCCGAGGGCACGCCGACCGTGCGCAGCAGGATCGCCAGGGCGGTGTCCGGGTCCAGCGGTGCCGCGCCTGGGGTGTGGCCCTGCAAGTCGAGGAAGATCCGCCCGTCCGGGAAGTCGTCGGCCACCGCGTGCGCGGCCCGCACCGCCAGCGTCGTCTTGCCCACCCCGGCCATCCCGCTCAGCACGGTGATCGCCGACCCCGGTCCCACCCGCGGCCCGCGGGGTCTGAGCAGGGCGGCGACCTCCGCGTCGCGGCCGGTGAAGTCGGCCACGGCGTAGGGCAGCGTCATCGGCGCCCGGGGACTGTCGATCGTCGCGCCGCCCCCGATCGGACCGGCCTCGGCCCGGAGGATGCTCTCGTGCAGGTCGCTCAGGTCGGCGCTGGGCTCCAGGCCCAGTTCGTCGGCGAAGGCGCGGCGCACCCGATCGTAGGCGGCCAGGGCCTCGGCCTGCCTGCCCGCCCGGTACAGCGCCAGCATCAACCTTCGGTGCACGCCCTCGTCCAGCGGGTGCGCGGCGACCAGTTCGTTCAGCTCGGGCAGCAGCACTGCCGCTTCCCCGCGCTCCAGCCTGCAATCGAGCAGCACCTGCCGGGCCACCAGCCTGGCCTGGTCGAGCCGGGCGGCGGGCCCGGTGAACACCAGGCCGTCGACACCGTCGAGCGCCGGACCCCGCCACCGGCCGAGGGCGGCGCCGAGCAGGTCGACGGCGGTGTCGAGGTCCCCCGCCGACCGCCGCTCCCGCGCCAGCTCGACGGCGGCCTCGAAGTCCTCGGCGTCGATCCGCCCACCCCACCGCTCGATCCGGTAGCCCGCGGAGTCGGTGGTCAGCAGCGACCGAGCTCCGCACAATCCCCGGCGCAGCGCGGCGACCGCGTTGTGGACCTGCCTGCGCGCCGTGGCGGGCGGGTCCTGGTCCCACAGCGCGTCGAGCACCGCCTGCGGGGTGACCGTCTCGCCCACGTGGAGCAGCAGCAGTGCGAGCAACCGCTGTTGGCGCGCTCCGCCGAGTGGCTGCCGTTGCCCGTCGACCAGGACCTCCACCGGGCCGAGGATGCGGAATTCGACCGAGGCGGACACCTGCGCGCGGCTTTCGCCCATGGCTCGATTATGTCGAGTCGGCGTCGACCAACGCCGGTGTGACCGGCACCTGCCACCCTGATGGGGAGCAGGCACCGGTCACTCGCGAGATCCCCCGCGACGCGGACCCCGTCCCGGGGTCCGCCTTCAGTCGATCACGGCCGCCAGGGCCAGAAGGGAACGGCGCTGGTCGGTTGCGGGACGGTGGCCGCGGTGTCCGCCTGCGCGGTGGCACCGGTGCCGACTACGGCGGCTGCCGACAGGATGAGCATGACCAGAGCGGACTTCACGTGTCGCATGGTTACCTACCCCTCACGTGCGAGTGCTGTGGGTCGATCCCTGACGAACCCCACCGTGCCGCACCCCGCTATCGGAATGCCATCGACTGCGCCGGGTAGCGGTCCCGGTCGCTCAGCAGTGCCCGGTGCAGCCGCCGCAACGGCCCCGACGGCGCGACCCCCAACTCGTCGGCCAGGCGGCGCCGCACCTGCTCGTACCGCTCCAGCGCCTCCGCGGTCCGCCCGCACCCGTCCAACCCCAGGATCAACCGGTGCCACAGCGTTTCCCGCAACGGGTGATCGGCGACCAACCCGGTCAGGCGCACCACCGCGGCCCCCGGCTCCCCGCTGCCCACCCGCAGGTCGCACCACTCCTCGGCGGCCTGGAGCAACTCTTCCTCGATCCCCACCACCGCCTCCCGGACCCACCCGTCGGGCTCCACCCCCGGCAGCGGCCTGCCCCGCCAGCCCCGCAGCGCCTCGTCGAGCAGCGTGAGCCGCCGCCCTGGGTCGGCGCACCCCCGGGCCGCCGCCCACAACCGCTGGAACCGCGCCAGGTCCGTCTCCACCCCGTCCCCGAGCCGGTACCCGCCCTGCCCGCTGACCACCGCCCCCCGCGCCGACCCACCGAGGGCCGTCCGCAACCGCCGCACGTACCCCCGCAGCGTCGTCCGCGCCGACGCGGGCGGCTCGTCCCCCCACAACCGGTCGATCAGCTCCTCCGCCCGCACCGGTCGCCCCCCGGCCAAGCACAACGCCGCCAGCAGCACCCGCTGCTTGCCCACCACCCCCACCGCCGCCCGCGACCCGACCCGCACCCGCACGTCACCCAGCAACTCGACGAAGATCTTCTCGGTCATCCCACGCCCCCATCGTCGGTCCGCCGGCCGCCCGACACGAGCCGGTCACCACCATCGTGTGCGCCCCCGCCATCGGCGGTGCATCGAGCGGGGCGGAACCCCGATGGCGACAGACCATGCCCAGCAGCACCAGCAATCGAGCCGCGGTGTCGTGGAGCTCCAGGGACTCCTGCGCCCAGGCGCGAGGGTCCGGTCAGATGAACCGGCGTGCCCAGTCGATCACCGCCCACCGCCACCGCATCACCCGCACCCGGGCCTCGTCGACGGCCTGCGTGCATCGCATCCGCGTCGGCACGTGCCTGGTCTCCTCGTCCTCGTTTACGAGGTCACCGCCCAGGACAGATCCGTAGTCGGCGACCAGGTCCAGCGGGTCCGGGTCGGCCTCGACCCGGTCAACCTGGTGGCTCTGGTTCACGAACCGCACGACGTCCTGCACCGCCACGGCGACGAACTCGCCATTGATTTCGCGGGTGGTGTCGCGCCCGAGTCGGTCTGGCTGGCCGATCATCTTCGCGGCCAGGTCGACCGCGTCCATGTGGGCCAGGCCGCGCACGTGGCCGATCACCGACGCCATTGCCTCGACCAACCCCTGCAACCCCCGGCCGCGTTCACCTCGATCAGCACTGCCGCACGCGCCGTGTGGGCCGCGGTCGCCCGCTGACGGGTCGCCTGCCGCGCGGCGGTGTGGGCGGCCCAGTACCGGTCGAGGTCCGCTGTGGCGATCTCCCAGTCGGTACGGGCGGCGGCCCAGGTGGGTTTTGCAGGAGAAGGGCCTGTCGAGGTCTTCCCCGCATGGTGGTCGGTCGATGACGATGGTCTCCCGGAGTGCGGGAGTGCCTGGACGGTACTGGGCGCGCATCCGCATGGCGAACTGCACTTCGACGTGTCGGGTGAGTGCCAACACCGCTCTGCCCCTCACCCACCCGCGTGCGCGGGCGAAGTCAGCCGCATCCTGGTGCCAACGGCTGCGGTTGCCGCTGGTGAAGGCGTGGGCGTGCCCCTGTTTGTCGACCCACACCCCCATGGTCCGCCGGCGAGGCACTGCCTCCGCCAGCACCGACCGGGCCGCTTGCACCCTGTCCGCGTGGTCCTGTTCGCGCAACGCGCGCGAACGGCCGGGCCCCACACTGCCTTCGACCGCCGCTGCTGCACGTGGTGCGGCGCCGGAAGCGTGACGATCGCCGTATGCCTCGACGGCGGACACGGCTTGGGCTATCAGGTGCAGGGACTGGTCGATGAGCTCCCGTGCACGCCCCAGTGCGGCATCGGCCTGGGCCAATTCGGGGCGGCTGGTCTCGGCAGCGATCCGATGCAGCACCGGCCCGGCGACGTCATCGATCCACAATGCCACTTTGGCGACGTCGCCGCCTGCTACCTCGCCTCGTCCCCGCGCACGTGGGGGTCTTCCAACGGCGGCCAGGCGCTCGTCGGCAGGCACGCTCGTCCCCGCGCACGCGGGGGTCTTCCCTCGACAGTTATTGAGGTGAAAGTGATTGATTGCTTGTGGTCTGACGGGTGTGGTCGGGGTTGGGGGTGCGCGTCGGTTGTCTCCTGCGGGGCAGGAGGTGTTGCGGTTGCGGGTGGTCGCGGCGTTGGAGTCCGGGCAGGTGGAGGGCTACCGGCAGGCGGCGGAGGTGTTCAGGGTCTCGGTGCGGTCGGTGGGCACCTGGTGGCGTGTTTATCAACGGCAGGGCCGGGACGGTTTGGTGGTGCGATCAGGGCGGCGGCGGGGGCCGGTCGAGTTGATCGGTCCGGAGGAGCGGGGCACGTTGTTCGTGGCGATGGCCGACTACTCCCCGGAGGAGTTGCTGATCGGAGGCCCGTTGTGGACGCGTCCGGCGGTGGTGGAGCTGATCCGGCTGGTCGTCGGGGTCGACATGACCGAGCAGGGTGTGGGCCTGTGGCTGCGACGGCACGGTTTCACCCCGCAGCGTCCGGCGCGCGGGCCTACGAGCAGCAGCCGGCGGCGGTGCGGGCCTGGCTGGATGAGGACTATCCGGGGATCGAGGCGCGGGCGAAGGCCGAGGGCGCGGTGATCGCGTGGGTGGATCAGTGCGGGCTGTGCTCGGATGCCGCCCCGCCCGGCCGGTCCTGGGCACCGAAGGGTCACACGCCGATCGTGCGGGTGAGGCGGGAAACGGCTGCGGGTCAATGTCATGTCCGCGGTGGCCTCGCGGGGCGCGTTGTGGTTCACCGTGTTCACCCAGCGGTTCACCGCACCGGTGTTCACCGCGTTCCTCGACCGCATGGCCCGCCAGGCCGACCGGAAGGTGCACGTCGTCGCCGACCGGCACCCGGTGCACCGCAGCAAAGCCGTTCGCGCCTGGCTGCAGGACAACGCCGAGCGGGTCGAGCTGCACCTGATGCCCGGCTACAGCCCCGAACTCAACCCCGACGAACTGCTCGGGCGCCGACCTCAAACGCGACGCCAACGCCTCACGCGCCCACAACCTCGACCGCCTCGCCCACCAGACCCGACGCTTCCCGCGCCGCCG
>NZ_WHOL01000108.1 GCF_009745975.1 Actinokineospora pegani
GTTGGCGTTCTTGAGGTCGTGGATGAGCTGGGCGAGGTCCTCGATGGAGTAGATGTCGTGGTGCGGCGGCGGGGAGATCAGCCCGACGCCCGCGGTGGAGTGCCGGGTGCGGGCGATCCACGGGTAGACCTTGTTCGGCGGCAACTGCCCGCCCTCGCCCGGCTTGGCGCCCTGGGCCATCTTGATCTGGATGTCGTCGGCGTTGACCAGGTACTCCGAGGTCACCCCGAACCGGCCGGAGGCCACCTGCTTGATCGCCGAGCGGCGGGTCGGGTCGTGCAGGCGCTCGGGGTCCTCGCCGCCCTCGCCGGTGTTGGACCGGCCGCCGATCCGGTTCATCGCGATGGCGAGCGTCTCGTGCGCCTCGGCGGAGATGGAGCCGTAGGACATGGCGCCGGTGTTGAAGCGGGTGAGGATGGCCTCGACCGGCTCGACCTCGTCTATCGGGATCGGCGTGCGCCCCTCGGTCCGCATGGCGAACATGCCGCGCAGCGCGCCGCCCTCGCGGTTGAGCCGCTCGACCTCGGCGGTGTACTGCCGGTAGACGTCCTCGCGGCCGGTCCTGGTCGCGTGTTGCAGCAGGAACACCGTCTCGGGGGTGAACAGGTGCAGCTCGCCCTCGCGCCGGTAGGCGTACTCGCCGCCCACCTCGAGGCGGCGGTGCACCCGTTCGGTGGGGTTGTCCGGGTGCGCGCGGCGGTGCCGGGCGGCGACCTCGGCGGCGACCACGTCGAGGCCGACGCCGCCGAGCTTGGACGCGGTGCCGGTGAAGTACTCGTCGAGCAGGTCCTGGGCCAGGCCGAGGCTCTCGAAGACCTGGGCGCCGGTGTAGGCGCCGACGGTGGAAATGCCCATCTTGGACATGATCTTGAGGACGCCCTTGACCAGGGCCAGGGTGTAGTTGCGGACCGCCTTGGCCCGCTCGACGCCGGTGATCGAGCCCTGCGAGATCAGGTCCTCGACGGTCTCCAGCGCCAGGTACGGGTTGACCGCGGCGGCGCCGTAGCCCAGCAGCAGCGCGATGTGGTGCACCTCGCGGGCGTCGCCGGACTCCACGACCAGCGCCACCCGCAGCCGCTCCTTGGTGCGGACCAGGTGGTGGTGCACGGCCGAGACCAGCAGCAGCGACGGGATCGGCGCCAGCCGGTGGTCGGAGTCGCGGTCGGACAGCACCAGGGTGCGCGCGCCCGCCGCGATGGCCGCCGAGGCCTCCCGGCGGACCCGCTCGACCGCCGCGGCCAGCGCCGGGCCGCCGCCGTCGACCTCGTAGAGCCCGGCGAGGACGGTGCAGGCGAAGCCGGGCAGGTCGCCGTCGTCGTTGACGTGGATCAGCTTGGCCAGGTCGTCGTTGTCGATGACCGGGTTCTGCACCTGGATGTGGCGGCAGCTCGCCGGGCCGGGGTCGAGCAGGTTCTGCTCGGGGCCCATGATCCGGCGCACCGAGGTGACGATCTCCTCGCGGATGGCGTCCAGCGGCGGGTTGGTGACCTGGGCGAAGTTCTGCTTGAAGTACTCGTAGAGCAGCCGCGAGCGCCGCGAGAGCACCGCGGGCGGGGTGTCGGTGCCCATCGACCCCAGCGGCTCGGCCCCGGTCAGCGCCATCGGGGTGAGCAGGACCTTGAGCTCCTCCTCGGTGTAGCCGAAGGTGAGCTGGCGGCGCAGCACCGACTCGTGGGTCTGCACGACGTGCGCGCGGTCGGGCAGGTCGGAGAACTTGAGCAGGCCCGCGTGCAGCCACTCCCCGTACGGGTGCTCGGCGGCCAGCGCCGATTTGACCTCGTCGTCGTCGACCAGGCGGCCGTTGGCGGTGTCGACCAGGAACATCCGGCCGGGCCGCAGCCTGCCCTTGGCGACCACCCGGTCCGGCGCGACGTCGAGCACGCCGGTCTCGCTGGCCAGCACGACCCGGTCGTCGACGGTGCGCCACCAGCGGGCCGGGCGCAGGCCGTTGCGGTCGAGCACGGCGCCGACCAGGGCGCCGTCGGTGAAGGTGACGCAGGCCGGGCCGTCCCACGGCTCCATCAGGCTGGCGTGGAACTGGTAGAACGCCCGCCGCCGCGGGTCCATGGCGCGGTGGTTCTCCCAGGCCTCCGGGATCATCATGAGCACCGCGTGCGGCAGGCTGCGCCCGCCCAGGTGCAGCAGCTCGAGCACCTCGTCGAGGCTGGCCGAGTCCGATCCGGACGGGTCGACGACCGGGTAGAGGCGGCTGAGGTCGCCGGGGATCAGCTCGGAGGCGAGCAGGGCCTCGCGGGCGCGCATCCGGTTGCGGTTGCCGCGCACGGTGTTGATCTCGCCGTTGTGCGCGACGTAGCGGAACGGGTGCGCCAGCGGCCAGGACGGGAACGTGTTGGTGGAGAAGCGGGAGTGCACCAGGGCGATGGCGCTGGTCAGCCGCTCGTCGGTCAGGTCGGTGAAGAACGCGGGCACCTGGGCGGTGGTCAGCATTCCCTTGTAGACGATCGTCCGCGAGGACAGCGACGGGAAGTAGACGCCGCAGCCCAGCGGCCCGCTCTCCCGCTCGACCCGCTTGCGCAGGCAGAACGCCAGCCGGTCCAGCGCGACGCCGGAGACCGGCCGCTCGCCCGCCGCGGCCAGGAACGGCATGGCGAAGTGCGGCATGACCTCGCGCGCGGTCGGGCCGATGTCGGCGGCGTCGGCGGCCGTGGGCACCTCGCGCCAGCCCAGCACGACCAGGCCCTCCTCGGCGGCGATCCGCTCGACGAGCGCGACGGCCGCGTCCCGCTCGCCGGGGTCCGCGGGCAGGAACGCGATCCCGGTGGCGTAGGCCAGGGACCCGTCCTCGGCCGCGTCCGGCAGCGCGAAGCCCACCTCGGCGCGCAGCAGCGCGTCGGGCAGTTGCAGCAGGATCCCCGCGCCGTCGCCGCTGGTCGGCTCGGCCCCGGCGGCGCCGCGGTGCTCCAGGTTGGCCAGTGCGACCAGGGCGTCGGTGACGATGGAGTGCGAGCGCCTGCCCTGGATGTCGGCGACCATGGCCACACCGCAGGAGTCGCGCTCCTGGGCGGGGTCGTACAGGCCTTGGGTGCGCGGCAGTGCGGAGAAGATCATGCGTGGTCCTCCTTGACGTCTCTCGCGCTCAGGTCGGGCGATGTCCGGGGTCTGGGCACGGGACGCCAGCGGCCCGCGTGGAGTGCTCCGAGCCTAACAGTCCTGAAACGAGTAAGAAACCGACGTCACACCCGCGGTGGCGGGTCCGGCCGGGGTGACCAGCGCTTCGGGGGCGGCTCCCCGGCGCGCACCGCTTGCGGCTGCTAGCGTTCCGGTCCCGTGACCCCCCGCCGCGTCCGTCCCGCCGTCCTGCTGGCCGCCCTCGCCGCCCTCGCGCTCGGCGGCTGCGCCACCCGCGAGGACACCGCCGCTCCCCCGCCGACCGAGGTCCCCGGGGCCGTCTTCCCGGTGACGGTCACCCCGCCCGGCGGGCAGCCGCTGACGCTCGACGAGCGGCCGGAGCGGATCGTGTCGCTGTCCTCTTCGGCCACCGAGGGCCTGTACGCGATCGGCGCGGGCGCGCGGGTCGTGGCCGTGGACGACCAGTCGAACTTCCCCGCCGAGGCACCCAGGACCGACCTGTCCGGCCTGACGCCCAACGTGGAGGCCATCGCCGAGCGGACCCCGGACCTGGTGATCGCCTCGGGCGACCCGGGCGGCCTGGTCGACGGCTTGGCCAAGGTCGGCGTCCCGGTCCTGCTGCTCACCGCGGCGACCACGGTGGACGACGTCTACACCCAGCTCGACGTCCTCGGCGACGCCACCGGCCACCCGGCCGACGAGCTGGTCGCGCGGATGCGGTCCGACATCGACGCGATCGTCCGCGACGCGCCGAAGGCGGACCTGACCTACTACCACGAGCTCGACCCCGGCCTCTACAGCGCGACGTCGAAGACCTTCATCGGGCAGGTCTACGGCCTGTTCGGCCTCGAGAACATCGCCGACGAGGCGGACTCCACCGGCTCCGGCTACCCGCAGCTCTCCGCCGAGTACGTCATCAAGGCCAACCCGGCGCTGGTCTTCCTGGCCGACAGCTTGTGCTGCGGGCAGTCCGCGCGGACCGTCGGGGAGCGCCCGGGGTGGTCCGAGGTGGACGCGGTGAAGTCCGGCCGGGTCATCGCCCTCGACGACGACATCGCCTCCCGCTGGGGCCCACGCGTGGTCGACCTCGTCCGCGCGGTGGGCGACGCGGTCAAGCGCTAGGTGGCGCCCCGCACCCGCCTCACCCCCGGCGTCCTGCTCGCCGCCCTGGCCCTGCTCGTCGCCTCGGTCGCGGGCGCGACGCTGATCGGCGCCGCCGGGCTGGGCTGGCAGCGGGTGGTCGGCGAGGTCTGGGCGCAGCTCACCGGCGGGGTGTCGCCGCTGTCGGCGCGCGAGGCCGCGATCGTGTGGCAGGTGCGGCTGCCCAGGGTGCTGCTGGCCGGGCTGGTCGGCGCGGCGCTGGCGGTGTCCGGCGCGGCCTACCAGGGCGTGTTCCGCAACCCGCTGGCCGACCCGTACCTGCTGGGCGCGGCGGCCGGGGCGGGGCTGGCGGCGACGCTCGTCGTGGTCACCTCGGCGGGCCCGGCGGTCGTGCCGGTGGCCGCCTTCGCGGGCGCGCTGGGCGGTGTCGGTCTGACCTGGGTGCTCAGCGGCGTGGCCGGGGGCGGCACGGCGGTGCTGCTGCTGGCGGGCGTGGCCGTGGCCGCCTTCCTGACCGCCGTGCAGACGTTCGTGCAGCAGCTCGACGCCGACACGATCGCCCGGGTCTACACGTGGATGCTGGGCGGGCTCAACACCAGCGGCTGGGACCAGGTGCTGCGCACGCTGCCCTACGTGGCGGTGTCGGCCGTGGCGCTGTGCGTCTGCGCGCGGCTGCTGGACGTGCTCTCGCTCGGCGACGAGGAGGCGGCGTCGCTGGGCGTGCGGCCGGGCCGGGTGCGCCTGCTGGTGCTGCTCGCGGCGTCGCTGGCCACGGCGGCGGCGGTGTCGGCTGGCGGCCTGATCGGGTTCGTCGGGATCGTCGTGCCGCACGTGGTCCGGCTGCTGGCCGGGGTGGGGCACCGGGTGGTGGTGCCGCTGTCGCTGCTGGGCGGGGCGGTGTTCCTGATCGCCGCCGACCAGGTGGCGCGGACGGTGCTGGCGCCAGCGGAGCTGCCGCTGGGAGTGGTCACGGCGGTGGTCGGGGCGCCGTTCTTCGCGCTGGTCCTGCGGCAGCGGCGGGAGCGGGTCCGGTGAGCCGGGGGGACACCGTCGAGCTGCGGGACGTGTCGGTGGGCTACGGCGGGCCGCCCGCGGTCGCGGGGGTGTCGGTCGAGGTCCCCGGCGGCGGGTGGCTGGCCGTCGTCGGGCCCAACGGGGCGGGCAAGTCGACGCTGCTCAAGGGGATCGCGGGCGTGGTGCGGGCGGAGGGCTCGATCGTGGTGGGCGGGCAGCCGCTGGCGGCGCTGCCCGCGCGGGAGCGGGCGCGCGTGCTCGGGTACGCCCCGCAGGTCGCGGTCGTGCCCGACGGGCTCACGGTGACCGACTACGTGCTGCTGGGCCGCACCCCGCACCTGGGCAGGCTGGCCAAGGAGGGCAGGCGGGACCGGGCCATCGCCGCCGATGTCGTCGAGCGCCTCGACCTGACCCGGCTGGCCCACCGCGAGCTGCGCACCCTGTCCGGCGGCGAGCGCCAGCGCGCCCTGCTCGGCCGGGTCCTCGCCCAGCAGCCGCGCGTGCTGCTGCTCGACGAGCCCACCACCGGCCTGGACATCGGCCACGCCCAGGCCCTGCTGGACCTGGTCGACCGGCTGCGCGCCGAGGACGGCGCCACGGTCATCACCACCCTGCACGACCTGGTTTTCACCGCCCAGTACGCCGACCGGGTGCTACTGCTCGACCAGGGCGCCCCGGTCGCGTCCGGGACCCCGGAGCAGGTGCTCACCGAGGCGAACACCACCCGCCACTACAGCGCCGCGGTGGAGGTCCTGCGCACCTCGGCGGGCGACCCGGTCGTCGTGCCCGCGCGCCGCAGGTCGTTGCGTGCGGATGACGGTATTATCTGAACTTTCCGCGCAGGTCGTGAGCACTTTCCCACGCCAAGAAAGCCGCTCTTCCGCACGCTGGCACATGTGCGCTTCACTCCGCATCGGCAACACGTTCGCCACCACCACGATCTGAGGGAGCTCTATGCGTAGGAGAAGACTCGCAGCCGCGCTCGCGGCTGTGGCGATCGCGGCGGGTTCAGCCGTCCTGCTCACGAACGGGTCGGCCACCGCGGCCGAGACCATCCGGCTGGAGAAAGAGCAGACGATCTACTGCAACCCCACCCTCCCCGGTTTGCCGGAGGTCCGGGGGTACTCGGCGATGTACGTCCGGATGGACGTGCCCGCGTCCGGGGTCGTGGGCCAGCGCAGCGCGCCGATACCGTGGCAGGCCTCGGGAGTCCTCCAGTTCGACCTCTCCGAGGGCAGCGTGCTGCGCACCGCGTTCGAGCAGGAGGGCGCCACGAGCTACCTGACCGAGTATGAGGCGCGTTTCTTCCTCAACGAGGGCTACCGGGAGCTCGTTCGGCTGCGGTTCAGCGGTGAGACCGAGCTGAGCACCGGGCAGGCGCGGGCATCCGGCTCCGGCGAGCTGCCCGGCCTGCTGCCGACGGGGGCGGGCAGGGACAGGGTGGCCATCGCGTCCAACTACCACAGCGTGCAGATCACCCCGCGCAAGGCGGACGGCTCCCCCACCTCCTACGGCACCATCCAGGTGATGTGCGTCCACTCGCCGGACATCCCCGCGTGGTACTGGTACGACGTCGTGGCGGCGCCGACCAGCACCGAGCACGTCGTCACCGCGCGCACCGAGACCGCGGGCGGCGCCACCGACCTGGGCGCGGGCTCGCTCACCCTCACCAAGGGCGCCGCGGGCGCCGTCACCGGCGAACTGGCCCTGCCCCAGACCGGAACCGCCGCCCCACCTCTGCTCGGCGTCATCCCCGCCGCGGCCGAGGTCCTGCTGACCCCGGGCCCCGTCACCGGCACCGCGACCGGCCTCACGGCCCCAGTCACCGTCACCATCCCCGGCCTGGCGGTTCTGGGCTTCCCACTGTTCAAGGACAAGACCACCTGCACGGCCACGACGACGCTGACGCTCACCCCGGAAGCCGGGTTCACCGTCGTCGGCGGCGGCACACTGACCGGCCGCTACGACCTCCCGGCTTTCACCGGCTGCGGCGCCTTCACCCCACTGGTCACCTCGCTGTTCTCCCACCCCGGCAACACCGTTGCCATCACCACGAGCTGAGAGGCACGCCATGCGCAAACGCAGACTTGCCGCGCTCCTCGCCGCGATCGCCACGGCGGCGGGCAGCGTCGTCCTGCTCACCAGCGGACCGGCCTCGGCCGGGACTGTGCGGATCGAGCGGACCGGAAGCCGCCCGCTCTGCACGGTGACGGCGGCGGGCGTCTCCAGCGCCGACTGGAGCGGTGACTTCAACGTCACCCTGGACCTGCCCGACACCGCCGTGGTGAACGTGCCGACAGCGCCATCGCCGTACTCGGCCACCGGCAGCCTGCGGCTGAACATGGCCCCCGGGAGCCCCCTCCACGACGTCGTGGCGGCGGCAGGGGCCACGACGATCGCCGCGGAGTACGTCGTCCCCCTGGACCACACGCAGGGCTCGCCGTCGTCTGTGTCCTTCGCGCTCAGCGGCACCGCCCCGCTCGGCGCCGACACCCTCTCCCTCAACGGCTCGGGCGAACTCCCCCCGCTGACCTTCGTCGGCATCGGAGAGCGCCACACCCTCACCTACTGGCTCACCTTCGACTGGACCCTGACACCGCTCAAGGCTGACGGGACGCCGACAGCGCTAGGAGACCTCGGGGTCTCCTGCATCCCCCCGCCCCCCGGCGGCTTCTCCTGGCACACCGTCCAGGTTCTCCCCGCGCCCGCGCCCGTCAAGCACGTCGTCAGCGCCACCACCGGCCTGGCTGGCGGCCAGACCGACCTCGGCCAGGGATCGCTCACGCTCAACGAGGGCAGCACCGGCACCCTCGCCCTGCCTGACACCGGCACGGCGTCACCGACGCTGTTCGGCTTCTTCCCGGCCTCGGCGATGGTGCGGCTCACCCCGGGCCCGCTGACCGGCACCCCGACGGGCCTGACCGCGCCGCTGACCGTCTCCGTGCCGGATCTCGCCGTCCTGGGTCTGCCGCTGCTCAAGGGCAAGACGTCCTGCACCAGCAAGACGACGCTCACCCTGACCCAGGCCGAGGGTTTCACCGTCGCGAACGGCGGCACGCTCAACGGCACCTACGACCTGCCCGCGTTCACCGGCTGCGGCCCCCACAACGGGCTGGTCAGCTCCCTGTTCTCCCGCCCCGGCAACACCCTGGCGGTGAGCACCGCCTGATCCTGCGCGAACAACAAGACCGCCGCACCCGTTCCCGGGTGCGGCGGTCTTGTTGTGTCCGGCGGCGCCTACTCGGCCTTGTCGGTGGCCTTCTCGGGCTTGTCGGCAGTCGGCTCGGCGGCGTCCTCGGTGGTCTCGGGGGCCGCGGTGGCCCCGGGACTCGGCTCGGGGTCCTCGTCCGGCTTCTCCGAGGTGCCCGGCACCTCGTCGACGGGGATGACCGCGACGGGCTCCCGGGTGAGGACCTCGCGGGGGCCGCGCTTGGCGGCGAGGACGAAGTAGACGACCGCGCCGATGAAGACCAGGGCCGAGACCCAGACGTTGATGCGCAGGCCCAGGACCATGGTGGCGTCGTCGGTGCGCAGCATCTCGATGAAGCCGCGGCCCAGGGTGTAGCCGGCGACGTAGAGGGCGAACGCGCGGCCGTGGCCCAGGCGGAGCCTGTGGTCGACGACGACGACGAGCAGGGCGACCAGCAGGTTCCAGACCAGCTCGTAGAGGAACGTCGGGTGCACCGGGCTGCCATCGATGAGCGTGTGGTCGAGCGCCACACCGTTGAGCTTGTCCGGGATGCCCGCCTCGTTGACGCGCTGGTAGAGCTCGAGGCCCCACGGCAGGGTCGTCGGACCGCCGTAGAGCTCCTGGTTGAAGTAGTTGCCGATGCGGCCGACGGCCTGGGCGGTGACGATGCCCGGGGCGATCGCGTCGGCGAAGACGGGCAGCGGGATCTTCTTGCGGCGGCAGGCGATCCAGGCGCCCACCGCGCCCAGCGCGATGGCGCCCCAGATGCCGAGGCCGCCGTCCCAGATCTTCAGCGCGTTGAGCGGGTTCTTGCCCTCGCCGAAGTACCGGTAGTAGTCCGTGGCGACGTGGTAGAGCCTGCCGCCGACGAGCCCGAAGGGCACCGCCCACACCGCGATGTCGGTGACCGCGCCCTTCTCGCCACCCCGGGCCTGGAACCGCTTCTCACCCCAGGCAATCGCGATCACGATGCCCAGGATGATGCACAGCGCGTACGCCCTGATCGGGATGGTCAGGAACCCGAGATCGATCTCCCACACGCCCCGGTCCGGGCTGGGGATGGACGCGAGTACCCGCGAGGAAGCGCTCATCACGGGCACACCGTAACGGGACCGCCCCGGGGTCAGCCGATCGGGGCTGGGGTGCGGCGCACGCCCTCGGCCAGTTCGGCGGTGAGCGCGCGCACCGCGTCGACGCCGGTCGCGGCGGCGGTGACGAACGCCGAGCCGACGATCACCGCGTCGGCGAACCCGGCGACCTGCGCGGCCTGCTCGCCGGAGCGCACGCCCAGGCCGACGCCGACCGGCAGCGAGGTGTGCGCGCGGACCCGCGAGACCAGGGTCTGCGCGCCCACGCCGACGACGTCGCGGGCGCCGGTGACGCCCATGACCGCGGTCGCGTAGACGAACCCGGACGTCGCGGCCACGGTGCTGGCGATGCGCTCCTCGGACGACGAGGGGGCGACCAGGAAGGTCCGGTCCAGGCCGTGCGCGGTCGAGGCCTCGAGCCACAGCTCGGCCTCGTCCGGGATCAGGTCGGGGGTGATCAGCCCGAGCCCGCCCGCGGCGGCCAGGTCGCGGGAGAACGCGTCGACGCCGTAGCGCAGCACCGGGTTGAAGTAGGTCATCACCACGGCCCTGCCGCCCGCCGCCGACACCGCCTCGACGGTGCGGAAGACGTCGCGCAGCCGGAAGCCCGCGCGCAGCGCCTCGTCGGCGGCGGCCTGGATGGTGGGGCCGTCCAGCACCGGGTCGGAGTAGGGCACGCCCACCTCGACCAGGTCGCAGCCTGCCTCGACCATCGCCGTGAGCAGCTCGATCGAGCCGTCGACGGTGGGGTACCCGGCGGGCAGGTACCCGATCAGCGCACCCCGGCCCTGCTCGTTGACCCCAGCGAACAGGTCGTCCAACGCGCTCATCAGGACCCCTCGTAGAAGCCGAAGTACTTGGCCGCGGTGTCCATGTCCTTGTCGCCGCGCCCGGACAGGTTGACCACGACCAGCCCGTCGGGTCCCAGCTCGCGCCCCAGCTCCAGCGCCCCGGCGAGGGCGTGCGCGGACTCGATGGCCGGGATGATGCCCTCGGTGCGCGAGAGCAGCCGGAACGCGTGCATGGCCTCGGCGTCGGTGGCCGCCCGGTACTCGGCGCGGCCCGCGTCCTTGAGCGCCGAGTGCTCGGGGCCGACGCCGGGGTAGTCCAGGCCCGCGCTGATCGAGTACGCCTCGGTGGTCTGGCCGTCCTCGTCCTGCAGCAGGTAGGACATGGCGCCGTGCAGGATGCCGGGGGTGCCGTGGCCCAGCGTGGCGCCGTGCTCGCCGCTGTCGACGCCCTTGCCGCCGGGCTCGATGCCCACCAGCCGCACGCCCGGGTCGTCGAGGAAGCCGTGGAAGATGCCGA
This sequence comes from Actinokineospora pegani, assembly GCF_009745975.1. GTDB lineage: Bacteria > Actinomycetota > Actinomycetes > Mycobacteriales > Pseudonocardiaceae > Actinokineospora > Actinokineospora pegani. Next base: position 10,792 of record NZ_WHOL01000108.1, read on the forward strand.
TGGCGTTGGACCCGCCGCCGACGCACGCGACGACCGCGTCGGGCAGCCGCTCGACCTGGTCGAGGATCTGCGCGCGCGCCTCGATGCCGATGATCTTGTGGAAGTTGCGCACCATGATCGGGAAGGGGTGCCCGCCCGCGGCGGTGCCCAGCAGGTAGTGCGTGGTGTCCACATTGGTCACCCAGTCGCGCAGCGCCTCGTTGATGGCGTCCTTGAGCGTGCGCGAGCCGGACTTGACGGGGATGACCTCGGCGCCGAGCAGCTTCATCCGCGCCACGTTCAGCGCCTGCCGCTCGGTGTCGACCTCGCCCATGTAGACCACGCAGTCCAGGCCCATCAGCGCGCAGGCGGTGGCCGTGGCCACGCCGTGCTGGCCCGCGCCGGTCTCGGCGATGACCCGCTTCTTGCCCATCCGCTTGGTGAGCAGCGCCTGGCCCAGCACGTTGTTGATCTTGTGCGAGCCGGTGTGGTTGAGGTCCTCGCGCTTGAGGAACACCCGCGCGCCGCCCGCGTGCTCGGCGAAGCGCGGGGCCTCGGTGAGCAGCGACGGACGGCCCGCGTAGTCGCGCAGCAGCCGGGTGAACTCGGTGGTGAACTCCGGGTCCAGCCTGGCCTTGTCGTACTCGGCGGACAACTCGTCGAGGGCGCCGATCAGCGCCTCGGGCATGAACCGGCCGCCGTAGGGGCCGAAGTGGCCGCGCGCGTCCGGGTCGTGCGGTCCGGGGGCGTGCGGGTCCACATCGGCCTCCTGCTCGGTCTCGGGGTCGCGGGGGCTCATCGGCTCGGCCTCGGGCACGCCGGGTGCGAGCCCGCCGTCACCAGTTGCACCAGCGCCGCCTTCGGGTCGTCGGTGGTGACCAGGCCCTCGCCGACGAGCACGGCGTCCGCGCCCGCCCCGGCGTAGGTCATCAGGTCGCTGGGGCCGCGCACGCCGGACTCGGCGATCTTGACCACGTCGGCGGGCAGGCCGGGGGCCAGCCTGCCGAACACGTCCCGGTCGACCTCCAGGGTGCGCAGGTCGCGGGCGTTGACGCCGATGACCTTGGCGCCCGCCTCGAGCGCGCGGTCGGCCTCCTCCGCGGTGTGCACCTCGACCAGCGCGGTCATCCCGAGGGACTCCACCCGGTCGAGCAGCGACTCCAGCGCGGGCTGCTCCAGCGCGGCCACGATCAGCAGCACCACGTCCGCGCCGTGCGCGCGGGCCTCGTGCACCTGGTACGGGCTGACCACGAAGTCCTTGCGCAGCAGGGGGATGTCGACCTTGGCCCGCACGGCGTCGAAGTCGGCCAGCGAGCCGCCGAAGCGGCGCTGCTCGGTGAGCACGCTGATCACCCTGGCCCCCGCGGCGGCGTAGTCGTGCGCCAGCGCGGCCGGGTCGGCGATGGCCGCCAGGTCGCCCCGCGACGGGCTGCGCCGCTTGACCTCGGCGATCACGCCGACGTCGGTGCCGCGCAGCGCGGTGTAGGCGTCCAGCGGGGGCGCGGCCTTCGCCGCCGCCGCCTTGATCGCCTCGAAGCTGACCGACGCCTCGCGCGCGGCGAGGTCCTCCCGGACACCCTCGACGATCGACTCCAGGACGTTCATCGGACGTCCCGCCTCGACGTCGCGCCGGTGTAGTCCCTCACGAGCGTGTAGTCCCTCACAAGCACTGCCCCTTCCCGCCGAAGTGATGCTAACTCCGGGCCTCCCGCACCCCGGGAGCCGGGTCCACGCCGCCCCTTCACTTCCCCGCCGTCGGGTCCTCGCCCTCCGACAGCGCCTGCCACAGGTCGTCGCCCCCGCGCGCGGCCTCCTTGGCCGCCCCCGGCGCCGCGTACCGGGCGCCCATCGCGGGCAGCCTGCCCGCCACGAGGGCCAGGACGACCCCCGCCGCGGCCAGCACGGCCCCGGCCGCGACCAGGGCCAGCACCGGCCACGCGGTGTCCGCGCCGCCGGCGACCGCGCCCACCACCGCCACCGCCCCCGCGCCCACCAGCAGCACCCCGGCCACCCGCCGCAGCACCGGTCCCAGCGCCAGCGCCGCGGCCACCCCGGCCAGGGCGACCAGCGCCAGCGCCGTCACCGAGGGCACCGCCTCGGACACGGGCACGCGGGTCGTGGTGACCGCGCCGGTGCCCGGGGTGGTCGCGGTGACGTGCGACCAGGTCAGCCCGGAGGCGCCCCACAGCCCCGCCGCGGCCAGCAGCAGCAGGCCCACCACGATCCACAGTGGACGACGGGTGCGCGGTCCGGTCGCCGCCGGGGTCACGATCCGGCCGCCGCCCGCATGGTCCCCGCCGCCGCGATGGCGCCGAGCACCGCGCCCGCCTTGTTGACGCACTCGGTGTCCTCGGCCTCGGGCCGCGAGTCGGCGACGACCCCGGCCCCGGCCTGCACGTATGCCACGCCGTCGCGGATCAGGGCGGTGCGGATCGCGATGGCGGTGTCGCAGTCGCCCGCGAAGTCCAGGTAGCCCACGACGCCGCCGTAGAGGCCGCGCCGGGTGGGCTCGAGCCGCTCGATCAGCTCCATCGCCCGGGGCTTGGGGGCGCCGGACAGCGTGCCCGCCGGGAAGCAGGCGGTGACCGCGTCGAAGGCGGTCCTGCCCTCGGCCAGCTCGCCGGTGACCGTGGACACGATGTGCATGACGTGGCTGTAGCGCTCGACCCGGAAGAAGTCGACCACCTGGACCGTGCCCGGCTTGCACACCCGGCCCAGGTCGTTGCGGCCGAGGTCGACCAGCATGACGTGCTCGGCGCGCTCCTTGAGGTCGGCGAGCAGGTCCTTCTCCAGGACCTGGTCCTCCTCCGGGTCGACCCCGCGCCAGCGCGTCCCGGCGATGGGGTGCGTCGTGGCCCGCCCGTCGCGCACGGTGACCAGGGCCTCCGGGCTGGACCCGACGATGCTGAACCCGTCGAGCCGCAGCAGGTACATGTACGGGCTCGGGTTGGAGGTGCGCAGCACCCGGTAGACGTCCAGCGGGTCGGCGTCGGTCTCCATCTCGAACCGCTGCGAGAGCACGACCTGGAACGCCTCGCCCGCCTGGATCGCCTCCTTCGCGCTGAGCACGGCCGCCTGGTAGTCCTCCGGGGTCCGCCTGCGCAGGTACCGCGGCCTGGGCCGGTCGAACGTGACGGCGGTGGAGGCGGCGGGCCTGCGCAGCCCGTCGATCATCTCGTTGAGCCGGGCCACCGCGTCGTCGTAGGCGGCGTCGACCCGCTCGGGGCTGTCGTCCCAGTTCACCGCGTTGGCGATGAGGGTGATCGTGCCCTCGTGGTGGTCGAGGGCGGCCAGGTCGGTGGCCAGGAGCATGACCAGCTCCGGCAGCTCCAGGTCGTCCTCGGTCTCGTCGGGCAGCCGCTCGAGCCGCCGCACGGCGTCGTAGCCGATGAAGCCGACCATGCCGCCGGTGAGCGGGGGCAGGCCGGGCAGCGGGTCGGTGTGCAGCGCCTTGACCGTCTCGTTCAGCGCGGCCAGCGGGTCGCCGCCGGTGGGCAGCCCGACCGGCGGGACGCCGGTCCAGTGCGCCTCGCCGCCGGTGGCGGTGAGCGCGGCGGGGCTGCGCACCCCGACGAACGACCACCGCGACCAGGACCGCCCGTTCTCCGCCGACTCGAACAGGAACGTGCCCGGCCGGTCGCCCGCGAGCTTGCGGTAGACCGAGACGGGGGTCTCGGCGTCGGCGAGCACCCGCCGGACCACCGGGATCACGCGCCGCTCGGCGGCCATGGCGTGGAACTGCTCGCGGGTCGGGCTGACCTGGCCCATCGACGCGCCGGTCGCGGAGCGGTCGGGGGCACCCGTGAGACTGACCATGGGCTCATTGTGCCGTGCTCCCCCGACAGAACCGCCCCCCGGGGTGAGGGCGTGCCCGACCAGCGCCGATCCCGTCCCGTCCGGTCCGGTGGGGCATGATTGCGGGCCATGACCACCCGCAACGGCGCCGACGGCGCCCGCAGGCGCGGGCGCAGACCGGGCGGGGCCGACACCCGGGCGGCGCTGCTCGCCGCGGCCCAGGAGGTGTTCGGCGAGCAGGGCTACTCCGGCGCCACGGTCCGGGCCATCGCGGGCCGCGCGGGCGTGGACCCGGCGATGGTCAACCACTGGTTCGGCGGCAAGAGCGGTCTGTTCGCCGAGTCCGTGCTGCACCTGCCGATGGACGTCGACGCGGTGGTGGAGCGGTTGCGGGCGGTCCCGGTCGAGCGGCTGGGGGCCACCATCGTGTGGAACTTCGTGACGGTGTGGGACGCGCCGGGGGGCGCGGACCGGTTCAGCGCGCTGATCCGGTCCGTCAGCGGGCCCGCGCAGGCGGCGGAGTCGCTGCGGGACTTCTTCCTGGCCAACCTGTTCGGGCCGATCGGGCGGCTGGTGGCGGGTGACCGGTGGGAGCTGCGGGCGAACCTGGTGGCGAGTCAGATCATCGGGTTGGGGGTGGCCCGGTACGTGGCCTGCTTCGAGCCGTTGGCTGGGACTGATGTGGACGGTGTTGTGGCGGCGGTGGGGCCCACGGTGCAGCGGTACCTGACCGGGGAGCTTTGAAGAACGGTTCTGTGCTTGGGCGGCTCGTTGGGGTGGGCACGCTGCTTCAAAAGCGGGGGCCGGGCGGCGGTAGGCGGGTGGGCGCGCTGCTTCGAGGACAAAGCAAGGGCGGGGCTGGGGGTGCCTCTTCTACGCGTTCTCGGGGTGCAGGAGGGAGGTGGCGTCGAAGCAGGTGCGGTCGCCGGTGTGGCAGGCGGCGCCGGTTTGGTCCACCAGCAGCAGGATCGTGTCGCCGTCGCAGTCCAGGCGGACGTCGACGACCTTCTGGGTGTGGCCGGAGGTGTCGCCCTTGGCCCAGAGCTGGTTGCGGCTGCGGGACCAGTAGGTGGCCCGGCCGGTGGTGAGGGTCAGGTGCAGGGCCTCGTCGTTCATCCACGCGACCATGAGGACCTCGCGGGTGTCGTGCTGCTGGGCGACAGCGCACACCAGGCCGTCGGGGGTGCGCTTGAGCTTGGCGGCGGTGGTCGGGTCGAGCGCGCTCGTCGGAGTGCTCATCGGACCTCCACCCCGGCGGCGCGCAGGGTGTCCTTGACCTCGGGGATGCGGAGCTGGCCGAAGTGGAACACGCTCGCGGCGAGCACGGCGTCGGCCCCGGCGGAGACGGCGGGGGCGAAGTGGTCGAGCGAGCCCGCGCCGCCGCTGGCGATCAGGGGTACGTCGACGCGGGCGCGGACCTGGTCGATCAGCGGCAGGTCGAAGCCCGCCTTGGTGCCGTCGGCGTCCATGGAGTTGAGCAGGATCTCGCCCACGCCCAGCTCTTGGCCGGTGGCCGCCCACTCGACGGCGTCGATGCCGGTGCCCCGGCGGCCACCGTGCGTGGTCACCTCGAAGCCGGACGGGGTCGGCTCGCCGCCCTCGGGGACGCGGCGCGCGTCGACGGACAGGACGATGCACTGGGCGCCGTAGCGGTGCGAGGCCTCGCGCAGGAACTCCGGGCGGGCGATGGCGGCGGTGTTGATGCTGACCTTGTCCGCGCCCGCGCGCAGCAGCCTGTCGATGTCGGCCACCTCGCGCACGCCGCCGCCCACGGTGAGCGGGATGAACACCTGCTCGGCGGTGCGGCGCACGACGTCGTAGGTGGTCTCGCGCTCGCCGGAGGACGCGGTGACGTCGAGGAAGGTCAGCTCGTCGGCGCCCTCGGCGTCGTAGGCCCTGGCCAGCTCCACCGGGTCGCCCGCGTCCCGCAGGTCGGCGAAGTTGACCCCCTTGACCACCCTCCCCGCGTCCACGTCGAGGCAGGGGATGACACGAACGGCGACCGGCATGGGGCCGAGTTTACGGTGTGACCGCTGTTCAGCGGTGTCCGGCAGGGGCGTGCGCGTGGAGCCTGAGCTCGTGCGCCTAGGCGACCGGCCCCCTCGCGGTGGTGACCTTCTGCGAGCCCGCGACCGTCGCCATCGACTTGGCGTGCCTGGCGGTGGAGGTGGGGCTGGTGCGGTCGGCGAGGTAGTACCAGTCGACCTGCACCCGCTGGGGGTCGACGTCGACGACCGAGTAGCCGTGGGAGTCGAGCTCGATGTACTTGAGGTGCGGGTTGCCCAGGCGCAGGCCGCCCTCGGCGAGGATGGACAGGGTGCGGGGGTCGATCTTGAGGATGTCGTCGATGTTGTCGCTGGTGACCGAGGTGGTGACGAACTCGGTGGCGGCGCTGTTGCCGTTGAACCAGTAGGTCGAGCGGTCCAGCGGCACGTCGGCGGCCCAGGAGGAGTGGATGTCGCCGGTGAGGAACACGGTGTTCTTGACCCGGTTGTCCTTGAGGTGGGCCAGCAGCTCCTGCCGGTCGGCGGTGTAGCCGTCCCAGGCGTCGGAGTTGGCGGCGACGTTGCCCACCGGCAGGCCGATCAGCTCGCCGACGGCCTCGAGGAAGCGCGCCTCCAGGTTGCCGACGGAGATCGGGGTGATCATCACCGAGTTGCCGACCAGCTTCCAGGTCGCGTCGCTGGCGGCCAGACCGGACTTGAGCCAGTCCATCTGGGCGTCGCCGGTGATGGTCAGCGCGGGGTCGGTGGGGTCGCCGACCGACGGGGTGGTCTGCTTCGAGCGGTAGCTGCGCAGGTCCAGCATGGACAGCTCGGCGAGGCGGCCCCAGCGGAACCGGCGGTAGATCTCGCCACCGGGGCCCTGGCGCACCGGCATCCACTCGAAGTAGGCCTGCCGGGCGGCGGCCTTGCGCGCGGCCCAGTCGCCCTCGGTGGCGGGCTGGTGGTTCTCCGCGCCGTCGGACCAGGTGTCGTTGGCGTACTCGTGGTCGTCCCAGGTGATGAACCACGGCTGGGCGGCGTGCAGGGCGCGCAGGTCCGGGTCGGACTTGTACTGGGCGTGGCGGCGCCGGTAGTCGGCGATGGCGACCATCTCGTGGGCGGGCTCGTGCGGGCGGATGGTGACCCCGCGCGCGGTGTAGCTGCCCGCCGCGTACTCGTAGAGGTAGTCGCCCGCGTGCAGGACGCCGTCGAGGTCGGGGCGGGCGGCGAGGTGGCGGTAGCTGGAGAAGTAGCCCGCCTGCCAGTTCGAGCAGGACACCAGCCCCAGGCGCAGCTTGGCCACGTCGGCGTCGGTGGCGGGGGCGGTGCGGGTGCGGCCGACGTCGGAGGGGACGCCGTCGAGGGTGAAGCGGTAGTGGTAGGCCGTCGCGGGGGCCAGCCCGGAGACCGCGACCTTGACCGTGTGGTCGATCGACGGGCCGGTGTGGACGGTCCCGGACGCGACGACCGACGCGAACGCCGGGTCCAGCGCGACCTCCCACCGCACGTCGACCTCCGGCCCGGCCCCGGACCCCGGCGCCGCCTCGGCGGTCGGGGTCACGCGGGTCCACAGCAGGACGCCGTCGGGCAGCGGGTCGCCGGAGGCCACGCCGTGCGCGAACTGCGGGGCGGCGGCCGCCTCGGCCGCGCCCGCCAGCGCGGCGGGCACCAGCAGCGCGCCGCCCGCCACGGCGGAGGACCGAAGGAAGGCGCGCCGGTCGAGTGATGTGGTGGTGGTCACCCAAACAGTGATACACGGACAACCCCGATGTCACACCCCCTGTTCGGCCGAACTCGCGGTGAACACTGCCGCCCCCACCAGTACCGTGACCCCATGGACCCGCTCACCCTCGGCGACGAGAAGTACCTCTTGATCCGCACCTTCAAGCGCGACGGCTCCGCCGTCGACACCCCCGTCTGGATCACCCGGGACCCCGACCGCCTCGTCTTCTGGACGGTCGCCGACTCCGGCAAGGTCAAGCGGATCCGCAACAACCCCAGCATCCAGGTGGCCCCCTGCGACATGCGCGGCAAGATCACCGGAGCCGTCCAGGACGCCACCGCCCACCTGCTCGCCCCCGAGGACACCGACCACGGCATCGCCAACATCCGCAAGAAGTACGGCGTCATCGGCTGGCTCACCACCCTCGGCAGCCGCCTGCGCCGCGGCAGCCGGGGCACCGTGGCGGTCGCCATCACCTTCTAGCGTCGACCGAGCCCGACTCGGGCACGGCGTCCGCATCGATCGGCAGACCCACAGCGTGACCACAGTAGACAACGCCCGACGGGGTCAGGTCTCCCCGGCGTCGGTGTCCTGGGGAGCAACCCGGCATCGTCGCGCCCGCGCCTTGGCGCCGACCGGGATTCATGCTCGGGTCGTGGGCGGCCGCCCGTCCCGCTCCACCGGAACCGCTACTAGGCGACGGCGGCGAGGGCGTCCTGGAGGGTGAAGTTGCCGTTGTAGAGGGCTTTTCCGATGATCGCCGAGTCGATGCCCTCGGGCGCCAGGGCGGCCAGGGCGTGGATGTCGGCGAGGCTGGAGATGCCGCCGGAGGCGACGATGGCGGACTCCGTGCGGCAGGCGAAGTCGCGCAGGAGGGTGATGTTGGGGCCGGTGAGGGTGCCGTCCTTGCTGACGTCGGTCACGACGTAGCGGGTGCAGCCGTCGGCGTCGAGGCGGGTGAGGGTGTCCCAGGGGTCGCCCGCGTCGGTGGTCCAGCCCCGGGTGGCGAGGCGGTAGGAGCCCGGTTGGCCCTTGACGGCGAGGTCGATGGCCACTCGGTCGCCGTGCTGGGTGAGGACCTTGCGGCACCACTCGGGGTCCTCGAGGGCGGCGGTGCCGATGTTGACCCGGGCGGCGCCGGTGGCCAGGGCGGCGGCGAGGGTGTCGTCGTCGCGGATGCCGCCCGCGAGTTCGACCTTGACGTCCAGGGTGCCCGCGATCTCGGCGGTGATGGCGCGGTTGTCGCCGGTGCCGAAGGCGGCGTCGAGGTCGACCACGTGCACCCACTCGGCCCCGGCGGCCTGCCAGGCCAGGGCGGCCTCGAGCGGGGTGCCGTAGACCGTCTCGGTCCCGGCCTCCCCCTGGTGCAGGCGGACGGCCTTGCCGTCGGAGATGTCCACGGCCGGGAGCAGCTGGAAAGTCACCCGGTCAGCCTATCGAGCCCTCAGCTCCAGGCGCGCAGCCAGTTCTCCAGCAGCGTCGCGCCCGCGTCGCCGGACTTCTCCGGGTGGAACTGGGTGGCCGACAGCGGGCCGTTCTCCGCGGCGGCGACGAACTCCCCGCCGTGGTCGGCCCAGGTGACCAGCGGGACCGGCATCGGCGGCTCCGGGCGCAGGTCCCAGGTGCGGGCGGCGTAGGAGTGCACGAAGTAGAACCGCGTGTCGGCCGCCATGCCCTCGAACAGCACCGACTTCTCCGGGGTGCGCACGGTGTTCCACCCCATGTGCGGCACGACCTGGGCCTCGAGCCGGTCGACGGTGCCCGGCCACTGCCCGCAGCCCCCGGTCTCCACGCCGTGCTCGATGCCGCGCTCGAAGAGCACCTGCATGCCGACGCAGATCCCCAGCACCGGGCGGCCCCCGGCGAGCCTGCGGCCGATGATCCGGTCGCCGCGCACCTCCAGCAGCCCGGCCATGCACGCCGCGTAGGCGCCGACCCCCGGCACCACCAGGGCGTCGCACTCCACCGCCGCGGTGAAGTCGGAGGTGACCTCGACCTCGGCCCCCACCCGCCGCAGGGCCCGCTCGGCCGAGCGCAGGTTGCCTGATCCATAGTCCAAAACGACGACGCGTGCCACCCCCGCAGCCTAGACCTCGTCCGCGAAACCCCCACCAAACCCTCCGTTGCCCGATCGTTACCGACAATGGTTTGGCGCAGGCTCCTCACTGGGTACTCGGCAGAAGCTGTCGGGGCTGGTTTTTGTGGTGAATGGTGTGGAGGACACGTGCGCACTTCCCTGACCGGGGTTCTGGCAGGCGGACCGGCTCGTTGGACGATCGCGGGCACCCTCGCGGTCGCCGCGGCCGTCAACAGCTACCTCGCGCTGAGCGAGAGCGTGCTCTGGCCGGTCCCCCTCGCGGTGCTGTGGATCGTGCTCGCCGCGGGCGTCCTGACCGTCCGCGCGGACAACACGCCCAAGGACGGCGAAGATCTCCCCACCACGGCGCATGAAGCCCTCAGCCTGACCAACAACACCCCCCGCGCACTGCACAGCGTCTGACCCCCGAGAACACCGAGGCGGGAGCGGCACCCCCAGCGCCGCTCCCGCCTCGTCGGCGTCTCAGGCCGGCAGGAAGCCGATGAGCGCGCGCCGGATGCCGCCCGGGTCGAGGCCGTGCACGGCGTCGTGCTCGGTGGGCAGCCCGTAGGCGTGGACCTCCGTGTCGCGCAGGACTCCGAGGCCCAGTTGGCGGTGCGGGACGTCGACGAGGGCGGTGGCGACCTCGGCGGAGGAGGAGCCGCGCAGGTAGGGCTCGACCATGACGACGTTGGGCGCCGCGGCGTCCACGGCGACGCGCAGGCCCGCGTGGTCGAAGGGGCGCACGGTCGCGGTGTAGAGCACGGTCACGTCGAGCCCCTCGGTGGCGGCGAGGACCTGGTCGAGGACGGGGCCGACGGCGACCACGACGCCCAGGCCGCCGCGCCGGAGCGGGACGAGGCCCTGGCCGACGGGCCTCGGGGTGGCGTTCTCCCGCGTCGACAGCCGCAGGTAGACCGGGTCGTCGCCCGCCAGCGCGGCGGTGAGCAGCGGTTCGACCTCGGCGGCGTGGCCGGGGACGTGGATGGTGTAGCCGGGCAGCGTGTCGATGAGCGGGACGTCGCCCGGCGACTGGTGGGTGCGGCCCATGGAGGGGTCGTCGTAGGAGGCTCCGATGCTGACCAGGACCGGGTTGACGCCCTGGTGGGTGAAGTCGAGCTTGATCTGCTCGAAGGCGCGCTCGACGAGGAAGGGCACGTAGGTGTGCACGACCATGCGCTTGCCGGTCAGCGTCAGGCCCGCGGCGACGCCGACCATCGCCTGTTCCCGGATGCCCACGTCGACCACGCGGTCGGGGAAGCGGTCCGCGGCGGCGGCGAAGCGGTCGGCGGAGATGACGGCGGTGACGAGTCCGACGCGCTCGTCCTGCTCGAAGGCGGCGTTGAGGGTGTGGGCGAAGGCGTCGCGCATGCCCGTGGTGGTGGTCATGGTCAGGCCTCCCGGATCTGGGCGATGACGGCCAGCGGCGCGTCGGGGTGGTCAGCGGTGACGGCGCGCTCGATGGCGTCGTGGTCGCGGCCGTCGACGGTGGCGGTGGCCCAGCCCTCGACGGCGAAGCGCGCGGCGATGCCGCCGGGCCAGCCGTGCATGGCGCTGTCGTTGTCGACCACCACGGTGGTCAGGTTGGCCAGCCCGCGCCTGCCCGCCACGGCGATGGCCTCGTGGTTGCTGCCCTCGTCGAGCTCGCCGTCGCCGACCAGGACCACGACCCGCTGCCCCGCGGTGAGCCCGATGGCCTGGCCGACGGCGATGGGCAGGCCGTGGCCGAGCGAGCCGGACCCGATCTCGACGCCGGGGACCAGCGTGCGGTCGGGGTGGTAGCCGAGGGTGGAGTCGAAGGTGAGCCAGGTGTCCAAGGTGGACGGATCGATGAAGCCCTTCGCGGCCAGCACGGCGTAGTAGGCCATCGGCCCGTGGCCCTTGGAGAGCAGGAACCGGTCGCGGCCGGGGTCGTCGGGGGCGGCCGGGTCGACGCGCAGGACCCGGTCGTAGAGCACCCACAGCACGTCGAGGGTGGAGGTGGCCGCTTGCTCGTGCTTCTCGTCGCCGGCCATCCTGGCGATCAGGCCGGGCAGGTCGCGGTAGCCGGACGCGGTGTCTGTTCGCATGACCACAGCCTGCAACCTCGACCAAGGTCGAGGTCAAGCACTTCGAGCAACGTCGAGGTCGCGTGTAGAGTCGTCGGGGTGTCGAAGCTCCCCGACTCGTTGACCATCGGCGAGGTCGCCGACCGCAGCGGCGTCCCGCACACCGCCCTGCGCTTCTACGAGGAGCGCGGGCTCATCCACTCCGTGCGCACCGCGGGCAACCAGCGCCGCTACCCCCGCGCGGTGCTGCGCAGGCTGGCGTTCGTCCGCACGGCCCAACGCGTCGGGCTGTCCCTGGAGGAGATCCACGACGCCCTGGCCACCCTCCCCGACCAGCGCACACCCACCAAGTCCGACTGGCACCGCCTCTCCAAGACCTGGCGCGGCGAGCTCAACGCCCGCATCGACTCCCTGCAACGCCTCCGGGACAACCTCGAGAGCTGCATCGGCTGTGGCTGCCTGTCCCTGAAGTCCTGCCACCTCATCAACACCGACGACGTGCTGGCCAAGTACGGCCCGGGCGCCCCCCGCCTGCGCGCGGGCACCGAGGGCGGCATCACATGACCCGACCGCCACCTGATCGGCGCGACGGGGATCGGGCTTGGAGCCGTCGTCAGGACGAGACGTACCAGGCGACGGCTCCGCCCGCGGCCAGGAAGGCCAGGACGCCGAGGAGGGCGGCCATGGGCTTGGAGTTCTCGTAGGTGGACTTGACCCCGCCGACGAGGATGCCGGACAGCGCGATCAGGAGGACGACGATGACTTCCTTCGGCACGGCTACAGCACTCCCTTGGTGGAGGGGATGCCGCCGACTCGGGGGTCGGGTTCGGTGGCGGCGCGCAGGGCGCGGGCCAGGGCCTTGTACTCGGCCTCGGTGATGTGGTGGGGGTCGCGGCCGTGGATGACGCGCAGGTGGACCGCGATCTGGGCGTGGAAGGAGATCGACTCGAAGACGTGGCGGTTGAGGACCGTGGGGTAGTTGCCGCCGACGGTGAAGCCGATCATGACCTCGGGTTCGCCGGTGTGCACGCAGTAGGGGCGGCCGGAGACGTCGACGGCGGCGTGGGCGAGGGTCTCGTCCATGGGGATCCAGCAGTCGCCGAAGCGGCGGATGCCCTTCTTGTCGCCCAGGGCCTGGCGCAGGGCCTGGCCGAGGACGATGGCGGTGTCCTCGACGGTGTGGTGGGCGTCGATCTCGATGTCACCGGTGGAGCGCACGGTCAGGTCGAACGAGCCGTGGGTGCCGAAGGCGGTGAGCATGTGGTCGTAGAACGGGACGCCGGTCGAGACCTCGACCTCGCCGGAGCCGTCGAGGTCGATCTCGACCAGGACTGAGGATTCACGGGTGGTCCGCTCGACGCGGCCGACGCGGTTGGTCATGGGTGCACGATCTCCTTGCTGGCGGCCAGGAACGCGTCGTTCTCGGCGGGGGTGCCGACGGTGGCGCGCAGGTGGCCGGGGATGCCGACGTCGCGGATGAGCACGCCGGAGTCCAAGTAGGACTGCCAGGCCGCGCGGGCGTCCGCGAAGCGCCCGAACAGGATGAAGTTGGCGTCGCTGGGCACGACCCGCGCGCCGAGCCCGCCCAGCGCCTCGATGACCCGGTCACGCTCGGCGGCGAGCTTGTGCACCGAGGCCAGCGTGCCCTCGGCGTGGCGCAGCGCCGCCCGCGCGGCCGCCTGGGTCAGCGACGACAGGTGGTAGGGCAGCCGCACCAGCAGCAGCGCCTCGACCACGGCGGGCGCGGCGGCCAGGTAGCCCAGCCGCCCGCCCGCGAACGCGAACGCCTTGGACATGGTGCGGCTGACCACGACCTTCGCCGGGAACTCGTCGATCAGGTGCACCGCGCTGCGCTGCGGCGAGAACTCCGCGTAGGCCTCGTCGACGACCACGACCCCCGGCGCGGCGGCGACGAGCGAGCGCAGGTCCTCGAGCGGGATCGACTGCCCGGTGGGGTTGTTCGGGCTGGTCACGAACACCACGTCCGGCCGCCGCTGCCGCACCGCCGCCACGGCCGCGTCGACGTCGAGGGAGAAGTCCGCCCGGCGCGGCGCGGGCAGCCAGTCGGTCCGCGTGCCCGCGGCGATGATCGGGTGCATCGAGTACGACGGCTCGAAGCCCAGCGCCGACCGCCCCGGCCCGCCGAAGGCCTGCAGGAGCTGCTGCAAGATCTCGTTGGACCCGTTGGCGGCCCACAGGTTCTCGACGCCGAGCGCCAGCCCGGTCGCCGAGGCCAGGTAGCGGGCGAGGTCCGCGCGCAGCGCGACCGCGTCCCGGTCCGGGTAGCGGTGCAGGGTCGCCGCGATCTCGCGGGTGGCCGCGACGACGTCCTCGACCAGCTCCGGCGGCGGCGGGTGCGGGTTCTCGTTGGTGTTGAGCTGGACCGCGACGTCCAACTGCGGCGCCCCGTAGGGCGAGAGCCCGCGCAGGTCCTCCCGCAGCGGCAGGTCGTCCAGGCGCGCGCTCGCGCCCGGGGTGCTCACGAACCGTCCCGGAAGCGCGCGGTGACCGCCTGCCCGTGCGCGGGCAGGTCCTCGGCGTCGGCCAGCGCGACCACGTGCGCCGAGACCTCGCGCAGCGCGTCCTCGGTGTAGTCGACGACGTGGATGCCGCGCAGGAACGTCTGCACCGACAGCCCCGACGAGTGCCGGGCGCAGCCGCCGGTGGGCAGCACGTGGTTGGAGCCCGCGCAGTAGTCGCCCAGCGAGACCGGGGAGTACGCGCCGACGAACACCGCGCCCGCGTTGCGCACCCGGGCGGCGACCGAGCGGGCGTCGGCGGTCTGGATCTCCAGGTGCTCGGCGGCGTAGGCGTCGACCACCCGCAGTCCGTCGTCCACAGTGGACACCAGCACGGCGCCGGACTGCTTGCCCGCCAGCGCCGTCGCCACGCGCTCGGCGTGCTTGGTGGCCTTGACCTGGCGGTCCAGCTCGGCGTCGACCTCGTCGGCCAGCGCGAGCGAGGTGGTGACCAGGATGCTGGCGGCCAGCGGGTCGTGCTCGGCCTGGCTGATCAGGTCGGCGGCGACGTGCACCGGGTCGGCGGTCTCGTCGGCCAGGATCGCGATCTCGGTCGGCCCGGCCTCGGCGTCGATGCCGACCAGGCCGCGCAGCAGCCGCTTGGCCGCGGCGACGTAGATGTTGCCCGGCCCGGTGATCATGTCGACCGGGGCCAGCTCGGAGCCGTCGGTGTCGGTGCCGCCGTAGGCCAGCAGCGCCTGGGCCTGCGCGCCGCCCACGGCCCAGACCTCCTCGACCCCGAGCAGCGCGGCCGCGGCCAGGACCGCCGGGTGCGGCAGCCCGCCGAACGCGGCCTGCGCGGGCGAGCACACCACCAGCGACTCCACCCCGGCCGCCTGCGCGGGGATGACGTTCATGACCACGCTGGACGGGTAGACCGCCAGCCCGCCCGGCACGTAGAGCCCGACCCGGCCGACCGGCACCCAGCGCTCGGTGACCGTGCCGCCCGCCACGACCTGGGTCGTCTTGTCGACGCGCACCTGGTCGGCGTGCACCACGCGGGCGCGGGCGGCGGAGACCTCCAGCGCCTCCCGCACCGCCGGGTCGAGCTCGGCCAGCGCGGTGGCCAGCGCCTCGGCGGGCACCCGCACGGCGGCCGGGCGCACCCCGTCGAACCGCTCGGTCAGCTCCAGGACCGCCTCGACCCCCCTGGCCCGCACGTCCTCGACGATGGGCCGCACCTGATGCAGCGCGGCGTCCACGTCGACCTCGGCGCGCGGCAGCGTGGCGCGCAGCTCGGCGGCGGTGGGGACGGCGGAGCGCAGATCGGTACGCGAGAGCATGGGGTCCTTCCCAATCAGAGTGACCTGTCCAGGGTAAGCGGTGCGGCCAGCGCGTTTTCCCCGGCGGTGCGGGTGGTCACGCCAGCGTCCCGACAGCCGAGACGGCGGCGTCGAGCTGGGCCCGGGTGAGGAAGTAGTGCGGCGAGGCGCGCACGAGCTGGGTCAGCCCGCGGCGGGTCATGTCCAGCCTGGTCGAGGGCCTGCCGGACACGGTGACCGTGACGCCCAGCGCGCGCAGCGCGTCGCGGACGGCGTCGGGCTCGGCGCCGTCCACGGTGAACGTGACCAGCCCGCACCGCTGCACGCCCTGGTCGTGGATGGTCACCCCCTGGACCGTCGACAGCCCGGCCCGCAGGTACTCCGCGCGGGCGGCGACGGCGGTCGCCACCGCGTCGACCCCCAGCTCCAGCAGGTAGCGGGCGGCCTCGACCAGGCCGAGCCGCTGCGCCACGCCGAACTCCCACAGCTCGAACGCGCGGGCGTCGTCGTGGATGGCGACCTCGGCGGGCCCGCTCCACGTCCCGCCGCGCAGGTCGACCAGCCGGGGCGAGAGCCGCTCCCGCACCGCCCGCGGCACCACGAGCACGCCGGTGCCGCGCGGGCCGCGCAGCCACTTGCGGCCGGTGCCGGTGATCAGGTCGACGCCCAGGTCGGGCAGCCGCAGCGGGAGCTGGCCGAGTGACTGGCAGGCGTCGAGCAGCACCAGCGCGCCCACGCCGTGCGCGAGGTCGGCGACCTCGCGGACGGGGTTGACCAGGCCGCCGTTGGTCGGCACGTGCACCAGCGAGACCAGCTTGACCCGCTCGTCGAGCAGTCCGGCCAGCGCGTCGAGGTCGACCGCGCCGTCGGGGTCCGACGGCACCGGCTCGACCGTCGCGCCGACCCGCCCGGCCAGGGTGAGCAGCGGGACGGCGTTGCCCGCGTACTCGGCCTCGGTGATCAGCACCCGGTCGCCCGCGGCCAGCTCGGCGGCGTCGAGCGCGGTGAGCCAGGAGCGGGTGGCGCTGTCGGTGAAGGCGACCTCGTCGGCGGCGCAGCCGAACAGCTCGGCGAACACCCCGTACCCGGCGGCCAGGTCGTCGGCGCGCTCGGCGGCGGCCCGGTAGCCGCCCACCTCGGCCTCGCGGCGCAGGTGGGCCACGACGGTGTCGACGACCCGGTCCGGCGGCAGCGAGGAGCCCGCGCTGTCGAGGAAGACGCCCTCGCGGGCGGCGGGTGTGTCGGTTTGGGCGCGGTCGGTGTCGACCGCGGCTAGCGCGGCGTCCAGGTCGCCAGGTTCCACCATGGTCCCCACGTGTGGTCGGTCCCGGTCGCGTCCACGACCGGCTGGTAGCCGTTCCAATTCTCCCGCAGCACGTAGGAGTGGTCGACTTGGGTGAGCACGACCATGGTCGGCGCGGCGGCGTAGGCGCGTTGCAGCGCGCGGAACGCGACGGCGCGCTGGGCCGGGTCGGTGCTCGCCCGCTCGGCGGCCAGCGCGGCGGCGAGCTCGCCCCCGGCGGGGTTGAGCAGCGGGTGCAGCGCCCGGTCCGGGTCGAACGGGTCGCCGAAGGACACCAGGCGCGGCACGGCCGGGTCGGCCGCGGTCGAGGCCTGGCCCTTGGGCGTCACCGCGACGCCGACCGCCTTGGCGTCGGCGGCGAAGGCGGTGGCCAGGTCCTTGGCGACCACGTCGGTCTGCGGGTAGGCCAGGTCGAACGCGGCGCGCACCCCCTCTTTGGCCCGCACGCCGTCCGGGCCTGCGACCCAGCCCGCGGCGTCCAGGGTGGCCCTGGCCCTGACCGGGTCGTGCGGCAGCTCGGCGGCGGGCTCGACGAACTCGGGCGAGGCGGGCGGCACCGGCTGCGAGGCGGGCTCCCCCGCGTCGTCGAGGACGTCCTCGACCAGGGCCTCGCGGTCGACGGCGAGGTTGAGCGCCAGCCGCAGCGCCGGGTCGGCGGCGGGCGAGGAGGCCGGGACGTCGACCGCGCGCAGGTCGGCGCTGCTGTGCTGGACGACGGTGAGCCCGTCCTCCCGCTCGAAGGGCTCGGCCAGCGCCCCGGGCAGCGCCGCGCCGTCGAGCTTGCCCTCGCGCATCCGCTGGGCGCGCGCCTGGTCGTCCGGCAGGAATTCGAGGGTAACCTTGGTGATCGCGGGAGGACCGGCGAAGTAGGCCTGGTTGGCCTTCAGCTCCAGGGACACCCCCTTGGTCCAGGTGACCAGCTCGTAGGGACCGGTGCCCACGGGCGGGTCGGCGGCCGGGTCGTCGGACCGCACGCCCAGGGTGAGCAGCTCGGGGAAGGCCGCGTACGGGGTGGTCAGGTCGAAGCGGACGGTGGTCTTGTCCACGACCTGGGCGCCCCCGAGCATCCAGAACCGGGTCCGCAGCGGCGCGTCCGCGGCGAGCACGCCCCGGTAGGTGGCCACGACGTCCTCGGCGTCGAGCCCGCTGCCGTCGGTGAAGCTGACGTCGGTGCGCAGCGTCACCGTCCAGGACCTCCCGTCCGGCGACGGGGTGGGCCGGGCGGCCGCCAGCGCCGGGCGCAGCCCGCCGCCGGGGGTGTGCTCGACGAGGCCGTCGAAGAGCTGGGCCGCGCCGAACGGGGCGTACCCGTCCAGCGGGTCGAGGCTGGCGGGCTCGTCGGCGACGCCGAGGACGAGGGTCGTCCCGTCGGGGTCGCCGGAGGCGGGTGGCGGGGGCGACCCGGTGCACCCGGCGAGGAGCACGAGGCAGGACAACGCCGCGACGGCGCGGTGGGACATCAACGGCACGGGTCCCGAGGGTAGTCGGGCCCGGCCACGAGGGAGGCGAACCGGTGCGAGCCGCGCTGTGCCAGATCACGTCCACCCCGGACCCCGGGGCCAACCTGGAGCAGGTCCGGACCGGGGTGGCCGCGGCCGCCGCCGCGGGCGCGGCCCTGGTCGTGTTCCCCGAGGCGACGATGTGCTGCTTCGGCGTGCCGCTGGGCCCGGTGGCCGAGGAGCTGGACGGCCCGTGGGCCACCTCGGTCCGCGCGATCGCCGACCAGCACGGGGTCGTCGTGGTCGCGGGCATGTTCCGCCCAGCGCCGGACGGCCGCGTGCTCAACACCCTGCTGGCCACCGGCCGCGGCGGGCACGTGGGCTACGACAAGATCCACCTGTTCGACGCCTTCGGCTTCCAGGAGTCCCGCACCGTCGCCCCCGGCTCCGGGATGGCCTCGGTCGAGGTCGACGACGTGACCGTGGGCCTGACGACCTGCTACGACGTGCGGTTCCCGGAGCTGTACCGGGCGTTGGCGGCCGAGGGGGCGACGGCGATCGTGTGCGCGGCGTCGTGGGGGTCGGGCGAGGGCAAGCTCGAGCAGTGGGAGCTGATGACCCGTGCGCGCGCGTTGGACTCGACGTCGTGGGTGCTGGCCTGCGGGCAGGCGTACCCGGGCACGCCGAGCGACGCGCCGACGGGGATCGGCCACAGCGCGGTGATCACCCCGACGGGGGCGGTCGCGGTGGCGGCGGGGCAGGGACCGGAGATGCTCGTGACCGACATCGACCCGGCGGTGGCCGAGCGGACCCGGCGGGTGATCCCCGTGCTGGCCAACCGGAAGCTGTGACGCCTAGCGCCTGCGGGCGACGACCTTCGCGCCCTTGGCCGGGATCAGGGTGATGTTGCGGCTCTTGGGCGACTCCGGCGGGCCGACCGGCTCCAGGTCGTACCGGACCAGGACGGCCTTGAGGATCGCCGCCGCCTCCTGCAGCGAGAAGCCCGCCCCGATGCAGCGCCGGACCCCGCCGCCGAAGGGGATCCAGGTGCCCGCCTCCGGCGAGGCGCCGATGAAGCGCTCCGGCCGGAACTCCTCGGGGGCGTCGAAGTTCGCCGGGTCGCGCTGGACAATGCCGATCGAGGGCGAGACGACGGTGCCGCGGGGGAGGCGGTGGCCCGCGATGACGGTCGGCTCGGTCAGCTTGCGGGCGACGCTGTAGATCACCGGGCGCAGGCGCATGGCCTCCTTGGTGACGGCCTGCAGGTACTCGTCGTCGCCCGCGTCGGCGGCGGCCTGGGCGGCCCGCAGCACCCGGGGGTCGCGGCTGAGCTCGTGCAGGGACCAGGCCAGGGCGGTGGCGGTGGTCTCGTGGCCTGCCAGCAGGAGGGTCATCATGTGGTCGCGCAACTGCGACGCGGGGGCGTCCGGGTCGGCGGCCAGCAGGCGGGAGAGCACGTCGCCCCGGGAGTCGAGGTCGGCGGCGGCGCGGCGCTCGGCGATCTCCTCGTAGAGCAGGGCGTCGGCGGCGGCGAGGTTCTCGGCGTTGCGCTTCCACGGCCAGAACCGTTGCAGCTTGGGGAAACCCCAGCCCAGGACCGCGACGCCGCTGATGTCGGTGACCTTGTTGATCAGCGGGCGCAGGCGGGTCAGCCGGTCGCCGTCGGCCATGCCGAACACGACCCGGAGGATGATCTCGAGGGTGACCGCGTTCATCGTGCGGTGGGTGGCGAAGGGCTTGCCGACGGGCCACTCCTCGGCGGTCTCCTCGGCCAGCCTGGTCATCATGTCGTGGTAGCCGCGCAGCGCGGCGCCGTTGAAGGCGGGCATCAAGCGCTTGCGGGCGGCCAGGTGCGCGTCCTCGTCCAGGATCAGCAGCGAGTCCGGGCCCATGACCGGGGCCAGGACCGCGTTGCCCTCGCCCGCGCGGAACACCGACGGCGCGCCCGCGAAGACCTCGCGGATGTCCTCCGGCCGCGACAGCGACACGATGGTGCGACCGCCCGCCAGCCGCACGGTGAAGGCGTCGCCGTAGCGCGCGCGCCAGCGCGGCGACACCAGCGCGCGCGAGGTGAGGAACAGGACGGTCTGCACCACCCTGGGCAGCCGGGGGCCGTCGGGCATCCCCTCGCGCACGGGCAGGTCGACGTGGGTCATCCGCACTCCCGGAAAGGTTCGACTCCCCGATTTATACATCCGTATAGATGCCCCCGGCAAGCTGGGCGGGGCCTACCATCGACGAGGTGGGACATCGCCAACTGCTGCTCGAGGCCGCGCGGCGGCTGCTGGAGGACAAGGGCTACGCCCACATCACCGCCCGCGACCTGGTCGCCGCGTCGGGGACGAACCTGGCCTCCATCGGCTACCACTTCGGCTCGAAGAACAGCCTGCTCAACGCCGCGCTGGGCGAGGTGTTCGCGGAGTGGACCGACCAGCTCGCCGAGGTCGCCCTCGCCGACCCGGCCGCCTCGCCGATCCAGCGCGCGCACCTGACCTGGGCCACGGTCCTGCGCCACCTGGCCGACAAGCGCGCGCTGCTGCTCAGCTTCGTCGAGGCCCTGGCCCAGGCCGAGCGCGACCCTGCGCTGCGCGAGCAGTTGGCCGACCTGCAGGACCGCACCCGCACCCGGGTCGCCGAGATCGTCGCGACCTCCTACGGCGGCGGCGTGCCCGCCACCGACCCCAGGTGCACGGCCGTCGCCGGTTTCATCATGGCCGTCTGCGACGGCCTCGCGCTGCAGTGGCTGCTCGACCCGAAGCGCTCCCCCCGCCCGGACGACCTCCTGGCAGGCCTCGACGACCTGCACGACCTGTCCCGGTGACCGGGTTCGCCCCACCCACCCCCGAGCACTGACGCCGCAAGCTCGACACCAGCCGCCCAGCCCCAGGGCGATGCCACTTGCTCAAGGCGAATCTCCGCAGGTCAGCGGCGGTTCTACGGAGCGTTCAGAGGGATCTTCGCACTCTGCGAGACTGGCTGGTTCCCGCGGAATTCCGCTCAACCACGACAAGCACTGTCCTAAATGGATTATCGCGGTTCCCGTAAGAGTGGCGGCATTTGACCCCTGTAGGCCATCCGAACTGGGCGAACAGCTTGAGTAAGTGGCATTGGCCCCAGGGACAGCCAGTTCCACCGCCTGCTCAGCCCACCCCGCGCGACACCAAACCCCGCCACACCACCGGGGGCGTCCCGTGACCCATCCTACCGGCTTCACCCGTTCGGCACGCCGAAGTGGATCTTGCCTGTGGACAACTCCCAAACGGCCCACGCACCTGTGGACAGGGCAGGCCCGGCGCGTTCAGCGCAAGTCCATCCCGAGGTCCAAAGCGGGCGAGGAGTGTGTGAGACCGCCAACCGCCAGGTAGTCCACGCCGGTCTCGGCGTACGCGCGGGCGACGTCCAACGTCAAACCACCGGAGGCCTCCAGGCGGGTGGGTGTCCCCGTCGCGCGGCGGACGGCCTCGGCGCAGTCGGCGACGGTGAAGTTGTCCAGCAGGACCAGTTCCGCGTTCTCGGCCAGGGCCTCGTCCAACTGCTCCAAGGTGTCCACCTCGACCTCGCACAGCAGGTCCGGGGCGTGGGCGCGGGCGGCGGCGAGGGCCTTGGCCACCGAGCCCGCGGCGACGACGTGGTTGTCCTTGATGAGGATGGCGTCGCCGAGGGAGAGGCGGTGGTTGACGCCGCCACCGCTGCGGACGGCGGCCTTCTCCAGGGTGCGCAGGCCGGGGAGGGTCTTGCGGGAGTCGCGGATCGCCGTGCCGGTGCCCTCGACCGCGGCCACCCAGGCGGCGGTGGCGGTGGCGATGCCGGAGAGGTGGCACAGGAAGTTGAGCGCGGTGCGCTCGGCCGTCAGCAGGCCGCGGGTGGCGCCGCGCACGACCAAGGCAGGCGCGCCGGGCGACAGCGCGGCCCCGTCCTCCAGACAGGACAGCACTTCCACGCCGGGGACCACCCGGCGGAAGACCTCCGTCGCGACCTCCACGCCCGCGAGCGTCCCCGGCCTGCGCGGGGTCAGCTCGGCGACGGCCACCGCGTCGACCGGCACGGTCGCCTCGGTGGTGGCGTCGGGGCCGTGCGCCAGGTCCTCGGCGAGGGCGGTGGCGATGATGTCGTGGGTCATGCCGCACCTCGGATCTCGGTGGCGTAGACGGGGACCGGTTGGCCGGACGGGGTCAACCGCACCGGCGTCGAGCGGGACCAGCCCTGGTCGTCGCGCTCGGGGAAGTCGGTGCGCACGTGGCAGCCGCGCGACTCGGTGCGGATCGCGGCCGCGGCGATCACCGCGCGCGCGACCAGGGTCAGCGCGGCGTCCTCGACGGCGGCGCGGGTGTCGAGCGGGCGGCGGGAGGTGGTCACGTCGAGCACCGAGCCGACGATCGCCAGCCCCTCGGCCTCGCGGCCGATCCCGGCGTAGCGCGACATCACCCGCTGCAGCGCGTCGCGGTCGGCGGCGGGGACCACCGGCAGGTCGGCGACGACGGTGAGCCTGCCCGCGGCCAGTCGGCCGCCGCGCAGGTCCTCGGCCACCGCCTCGGCCGCGCGCGCCCCGACGACCAGGCCCTCCAGCAGGCTGTTGGACGCCAAGCGGTTCGCGCCGTGCAGGCCGGTGCGGGCGACCTCGCCCGCGGCGTAGAGGCCCGCGACCGGGGTGCGGCCGTCGACGTCGGTGACCACGCCGCCGCAGGCGAAGTGCGCGGCGGGGGCGACCGGGATCGGGTCGACCGCCGGGTCGACGCCCTCGGCCAGGCACGCGGCCAGCACCGTCGGGAAGCGGCGGCGGAACTCCGCCGCGCCCAGGTGCGTGGCGTCGAGGAACACGTGGTCGTCGACGCCGCCGGGCCCGGCCGCCAGGTGCCGGGTGATCGCGGCGGACACGACGTCGCGCGGGGCCAGGTCGGCCAGCGGGTGCACGCCTTGCATGACCCGGGCCCCGGTCGCGTCGACCAGGACCGCGCCCTCGCCGCGCACCGCCTCGGTGACCAGCGGGCAGCGGCCGCGCGCGCCCGCCCCGGTGTAGAGCACGGTGGGGTGGAACTGGACGAACTCGACGTCGGCGACCGGCGCGCCCGCCCGCAGCGCCAGCGCCAGCCCGTCGCCGGTGGCGACCTCCGGGTTGGACGTGGCCTGGTAGAGCTGCCCGAGCCCGCCCGTCGCGAGCAGCACGGCCGGGGCGGTGAGCACGCCGGGCACACCGTTGTCGTCGAGCACGTGCAGCCCGGTCACCGCCCCCGCCGGGGTGCGCAGCACCTGCACGGCGACGTGCCCCTCCAGCACCGGGACCCGGCCGTCGCGCGCGGCGGCGACCAGCGCCCGCTCGACCTCGGCCCCGGTGGCGTCGCCGCCCGCGTGCACGACGCGGAACGCGCTGTGCCCGCCCTCGCGGGTGCGGGAGAGCCGCCCGTCGGCGCCCGCGTCGAACACCGCTCCCCCGGCGCGCAGCCCGGCCACGGCGGCCGGGCCGCCCGCGATGAGCGCGCGCACGGCGTCGGTGTCGCACAGGCCCGCGCCCGCGGTCAGCGTGTCGGTGGCGTGCGCGGCGACCGAGTCGCCCTCGTCGTGCTCGCCGGGCAGGACGACGGCGACGCCGCCCTGGGCCCAGCGGGTGTTGCCGTCGTCGACGGCGGCCTTGGTCACGACCAGGACCCGCAGGCCCAGCGCCCGCGCCCGCGACGCGGCGGTCAACCCGGCGACGCCGCTGCCGACGACGACCAGGTCCGCCTCGGTCGCCCAGCGCGCGGTCACTCCCCGCCCCCGGGCTGGCCGATCTCGATCATGCGCTGCACCGCGCCGCGGGCGCGCTCGGCGGTGTCCGGGTCGACGTGCACCTCGTCGAGGCCCTCGCGCAGGCAGCGCAGCAGCGCCGCCGGGGTGATCATCTTCATGTAGGTGCACGAGGCGCGGTCGTTGACGGCCTTGAACTCGACGTCGGGCGCGGCCTTGCGGAGCTGGTGCAGCATGCCCACCTCGGTGGCCACCAGCACCAACGTGGCCTTGGTCGCGCGCGCCTGGGTCACCATGTCGCCGGTCGAGAGGATCTTGACCTGCGCGCTGGGCACGATGCCCTCGCCCGCGAGGTAGAGCGCCGAGGTGGCGCAGCCGCACTCGGGGTGGATGAACAGGTCCGCGTCGGGGTTGGCCGCGGCGCGCTCGGCCAGCTCGGGGCCGTTGATGCCCGCGTGCACATGGCACTCCCCCGCCCAGATGTGCAGGTTCTCGCGACCGGTCTCGCGCTTGACGTGCGCGCCGAGGAACTGGTCGGGCAGGAAGAGCACCTCGCGGTCGGCCGGGATCGAGGCGACCACGTCGACGGCGTTGGACGAGGTGCAGCAGATGTCGGTCTCCGCCTTCACCTCGGCGGTGGTGTTCACGTAGGACACCACGACGGCCCCGGGGTGCTCGGCCTTCCACTCGCGCAACTGCGCGCCGGTGATCGAGTCGGCCAGCGAGCAGCCCGCGCGCTCGTCGGGGATCAGGACCGTCTTGCCGGGGCTGAGGATCTTCGCGGTCTCGGCCATGAAGTGCACGCCGCAGAAGATGATGGTGGACGCGTCGCTGGTGGCCGCGATGCGGCTCAACGCCAGGGAGTCCCCGGTGTGGTCGGCGATGTCCTGGATCTCCGGGAGCTGGTAGTTGTGCGCCAGCAGGACGGCGTCGCGCCGCTCGGCCAGTCGACGCACCTCGTCGCGCCACGCGGCGTCCGCCTCCACCCCGCTGTGGGGCGTCAGGTCGATCGTCTCCGCGGTCATGGGTCCTCCTCAGATGTCCGATTTCCGATTCGCCAGGTTTTCGCCTTAGAATCGAAAACATGGGCGATCGTACCACCGGCATCGGTCACGAAGTACTGGCCGCGGTCCTGCAAGTGAGGCAGGGAACACTGCGGGTCCTGCTCTGGCAGCGTGCTCTGGAGCCGCACTCGGGCCGGTGGTCGCTGCCCGGCGGCGCCCTGCCCGCCGACGAGGACGTGGAGACCTCCATCCGCCGCCAGCTCGCGGAGAAGGTCGACCTGGGGCAGGTGTCGCACGTGGAGCAGCTCGCGGTGTTCAGCGCAGTGGACCGGGTGCCGGGGCCGCGGGTGATCGGCACGGCGTTCCTGTGCCTGGTCCCCTCGCACCTGGACCCCGAGGTCCCCGAGGACACCTCCTGGCACCCGCTGGCCGACCTGCCCGCCACCGCGTTCGACCACCGGGCGATCGCGCTGCGCGCCAGGGACCGCCTCCGCGCCAAGCTGTCCTACACCAACATCGGCTTCGCCCTGGCCCCGCCCGCGTTCACGATCTCGGCGCTGCGCGAGCTCTACTCGGGAGCGTTGGGCTACCGGGTCTCGGCGACCAACCTGCAGCGGGTGCTGACCCGGCGCGGTCTGCTCGAGCCGACCGGGTCGACGACCAAGCCGGGGCCTGCGGGCGGCAGGCCCGCGGCGCAGTTCCGGTTCGCCGATTCGCGGATGGCCGTCACCGACGCGTTCGCGGTGCTCAAACCGCCCGCGGACCAGCGCTGAGCGCACCCCGGCGCGGGGTATCGGACGGCGGAGCGGGCCACTTCGTCGTAGCGTGAGCGCGTGGCCGATTCGCTTCCGCTGTTCCCGCTTCAGGCGGTGCTGCTGCCCGGGGCGAACCTGCCGCTGCACGTCTTCGAGCCGCGCTACCGGCAGCTCACCATGGACATGATCAGCGGCAAGCTCCCGGACATGACCTTCGGGATCATCGCCCTGCGACCGTCGGTGGACCGCGAGGTCACCGAGGTCGACCAGCTCCACGCCGTCGGCTGCTCGGCGCGCCTGCGCGAGGCCGAGCGCCTGCCCGACGGGCGGTTCGACATCATCACCACCGGCGAGCGCCGCTTCCGACTGCTCGAACTGGACACCACGAGCGCCCCGTACCTGATGGGCGCCGTCGAGTGGGTGCCCGACACCGAGCAGTCCACCGCGGCCGCCGAGTCGGTGTCCGCGCTGGCCGAATCCGCCCGCTCGGCGCACCGCCGCTACTGCACGGCCGCGTGGAAGAGCGAGGACTGGACCGAGCCCGCGGCCGACACCGACACCTGCCACCTGGCCCACCAGCTCGCCGCCGACTGCCTGCTGAGCCTCGACGACCGCCAGGACCTGCTCGAGGAAGTGCGCCCCCTGCACCGCCTCCGGATGGTCGGGCGGCTGCTCAACCGCGAGGCCGGGTTCCTCTCGGCGCTGCGCGCGGTCCCCGCCCCACCCGCCCACTTCACCGACCCGATCAACCTCAACTGAGCCGGGCGGTTCAGCCCAGGCGGCGGCCGAGGTCGTCCATGCCGTTCCAGGCGGCGGCGACGGCGTAAGCGAGGGCGGCGGCGAAGGGCCAGGCGACGAAGGCCCAGCCGGACTCGATGCGCGGCGCCAGGACCACCACGTCGCCGACCGCGGGCGCCGCGGGCAGCGGGTGCGCCGCGCCCGCCCAGGAGACGCCGACGCGCAGGGCGAGCCAGCCCGCGAGGGCGGACCCGAGGACGGCGGCGGCGAGGAAGACCGGGCCCCGGCGCTCGCGGACGGCCCAGACCGCCGCGCCGGTCACCAGGCCCGCGCCCAGCGACAGCAGGACGAACAGCACCAGCCCGTCGAAGCGGTGGTAGCTCTGCGTGGAGAAGGACGCGACCCGGCCGCCGTCGAGGACCTGGACGACCTGCTCCGGGGCCAGCCGCGACCAGGCGAACCCCAGGGCGAGGCCGACCAGCGCGATCACGCCGAGGACCCCGACCGCGGGCACCAGGTCGCGGCGGACGACGACGCGGGGGCGCGGGTGCGGCGGGGGCCAGCCGTGGCCGAAGTCCTGCGCCACGGGGTGTCGGGCCACGTCGCGGCCGGTGACCTCGTAGTCCGCCACGCGCGTTCCTCCCGGGTTCCGGGTCCGCCCGGAGCGGCGGACCCGATCACCCGAGACTAGTCGGTCATGGCGGGCACACCCGCGCTGGTCAGCTCGCCGTGTCGACTGCACCGCGCGGACCAGCCCGCGGGCGTCACCTGCACGACCATCCGCCTGGCGCACTCGGCGCAGTACCTCGGTGGCTCCAGCGCGGCGCGCCCGCCGCGGCAGGGCAGGTGGTCGCCCGCCGCGGAGGGCTTGCCGCAGTGCACGCAGTACACGGTGTGTCGCTCCCGGTCAGATGGTGTCGCTGATGGCCTTGATCGGCATCTTGAGGCCCTCGAGCATGTCGAGGTCCTGCTGCGCCGGGCGGCCCAGGTTGGTCAGGTAGTTGCCGACGATGATCGCGTTGACCCCGCCCAGCATCCCCTTCTCGGCGCCGAGGTCGCCCAGGGTCAGCTCACGACCACCCGCGAAGCGCAGCATGGTGCGCGGCATGGCCAGCCGGAACGCGGCGACGATCTTGAGCGCCTCGCGGCCGCCGATCGGCTCGTGGTCCTCGTAGGGGGTGCCCGGCTGCGGGATCAGGAAGTTCATCGGGACCTCGTGCGGGTCCAGTTCGGCCAGTTGCACCGCGAACTCGGCGCGCTGCTCCTCGGTCTCGCCCATGCCCAGGATGCCGCCGGAGCAGACCTCCATGCCCGCCTCGGCCACCATCCGCAGGGTGTCCCAGCGCTCCTCCCAGGAGTGCGTGGTGACCACGTTGGCGAAGTTCGAGCGCGCGGTCTCGAGGTTGTGGTTGTAGCGGTGCACGCCCATCGCGACCAGCTCGTCGACCTGCTCCTGGGTGAGCATGCCCAGCGAGCAGGCGATCTGGATGTCGTTGCCGTCCTCGCGGATGGCCTTGACCCCGTCGCGCACCTGCGAGAGCAGCCGCTTGTCCGGGCCGCGCACGGCGGCGACGATGCAGAACTCGGTCGCGCCGGTGGCCTTGGTCTGGCGGGCGGCCTTGACCAGGCCGGGGATGTCCAGCCAGGCCGAGCGCACGGGGGTGGGGAAGCGCCCGGACTGCGAGCAGAAGTGGCAGTCCTCCGGGCAGCCGCCGGTCTTGAGGCTGACGATGCCCTCGACCTCGACCTCGGGCCCGCACCAGCGCATGCGCACGTCGTGGGCCAGGGCCAGCAGGTCGTCCAGGCGGTCGTCGGCCAGGCGCAGGACGGCCAGCACCTGCTCCTCGGCGAGGCCGACGCCGCGCTCGAGGACCTGCTCGCGCGCGATGGCGAGGATGTCCCCGGCGAGGTTGGCGTCCTGCGTGCGCTCGGCGGCTGCCGTCACGGTGTTCCTCCTCGAACTGCGTGTGCTTTCCGAGAGGACAGTGTGCCGCATGCTTCCGCCATGACCGAGCGAGGAATCTCACCCCCGCCGGTCGGCGACCTCCTTGGCGAACCGCTCGGCGTCGAACTCCCCGCCCAGGACCGGCCCCAGCCAGCGTCGCGCCCCCTCGGCGAAGGCCGCCCCGTCCAGGCGCCCCACCCCCTCGGGCACCACCCCGACCAGCGGCGCCCCGGTGACCGACGGCAGGTCGTCGAGGTTGCACCGCGCGGCCAGGTCCGGCTCGGCGGGCCAGGCCCCGACGACCAGCCCGGCGCAGGCGATCCCCCGGGTGCGCAGCGCCTCGGTGGTGAGCGCGGCGGTGTTGAGCACCCCCAGCCCCGCCGTGGCCACGACGAGCACGGGGGCGTGCAACGACCAGGCGACGTCGGCCAGCGTCCCGCCGTCGGGGTCGAACCGGACGAGCAGCCCGCCCGCCCCCTCGACCAGCACCAGGTCGTGGTCGACGGCCAACCCCGCCGCGGCGGCCGCCACCTCGGAGGGCCGCACCGGCGGCATCCCCACCCGCCGCGCGGCCGTTTCAGGGGCCAGCGGATCAGGGAAGCGCCGCAGCTCCGCGGTCGTGACCTCGCCCGCGAGCGCGACCACGTCGGCCAGGTCCCCGGGCTCCCCCGGCGCCACACCGGTCTGCGCGGGCTTGAGCACGGCCACCCGCCGCCCCGCCCCGACCGCCAGCGCGGCGACGGCGGCCGTGACCACGGTCTTGCCGACATCGGTACCTGTCCCGCTGATCACCAGCACAGTCACGGTGACCAAGGCTAGCCCCGACCCCCACCGCGCAGGTCACGACCCAACACACAGCACGACAACCCTGTGGACAACCCCACCGCGCTGGACGGTCCTTGTCGGTGCCCCTCGGTAACGTGGAAATCGGGGGTCCCCAGGTGCGGATGATCTTGGTTGGCGGGCGGGATCAGCCCGCCGCGGCGGCGGCCAGGACCCCGGCGGTGATGGCGGCGATGTCCTCGGTGGTGCTGATGAACGGCGGCATCGTGTAGATGAGGTCCCGGAAGGGACGCAGCCAGACACCCTCCCCCACAGCGGCGGCGGTAGCCGCGGCCATGTCGATCTCGTGGTCCAGTTGCACAACGCCGATAGCGCCCAGGACCCGAACATCGCGAACGCCGCCGAGGGCCCGGGCCGGGGCGAGGCCGTGGGCCAGTTCGCCTTCGATGCGGGAGACCACGGCGCGCCAATCGCCCGCGAGCAGCAGGTCAATGGAAGCGCCCGCGACCGCGCAGGCCAGGGGGTTGCCCATGAACGTGGGACCGTGCGCGAGCACGGGGACCTCCCCCTGGCTGATGCCCTCGGCCACCCGGGAGGTGCACAGGGTGGCGGCGAGGGTCAGGTACCCGCCGGTCAGGGCCTTGCCGACGCACATCACGTCGGGGCTGACGCCCGCGTGGTCGGCGGCGAACAGCTCGCCGGTGCGGCCGAAGCCGGTGGCGATCTCGTCGAAGACCAGCAGCACGTCGTGGGTGAGGCACAGCTCGCGCAGGACGTGCAGGTACCGCGGGTCGTGGAAGCGCATGCCGCCCGTGCCCTGCACGACCGGCTCGACGATGACGGCGGCGAGCTCGTCGGCGTGGGTCTCGATGACCTCGGCGAGGTGGGCGACGTAGTCGTGCTCGACGTCGCGCGGCGGTGCGTCGGCGAAGACCTGGACGGGCAGCACGCCGCGCCACAGGCTGTGCATGCCGCCGTCGGGGTCGCACACGCTCATCGGGTGGAAGGTGTCGCCGTGGTAGCCGCCGCGCCAGGTCAGCAGCTTGGTCTTGCCCTGCCTGCCGATCGACCGCCAGTACTGCAGGCACATCTTGATGGCGACCTCGACGCTGACCGAGCCGGAGTCGGCGAGAAACACGTGCCGCAGCGGCTCGGGGGTGATGTCGACGAGCCGCTTGGCCAGCGCGACCGCGGGTTCGTGGGTCAGGCCGCCGAACATGACGTGGCTCATGGTGTCCGCCTGGGACTTGAGCGCGGCGTCGAGCACCGGGTTGCGGTAGCCGTGGATCGCCGCCCACCACGACGACATGCCGTCGACGAGCTCGCGGCCGTCGGCCAGGGTGAGCCGGACGCCCCGCGCGCCCGCCACCACGAGCGGGTCCTGCCTGCCGGGCATCGGCCCGTAGGGGTGCCAGACGTGGGCTCGGTCGAGGGCGATCAGCTCGTCGGGGGTCACCAGCGGAGCCTAGGCCACCCGCTCCGGAGTGGACGCTCAGCCCGGCGAGCCCTCCACGCCCTCCACGCCCGCGAGTTCCTTGCGGCGCGCCACGAGGCGGGCGATCTCGCGGCCGTGGTCGGTGGGCACGATCCACTGGCCGGGCGGGACGGTGATGCGCACGGCCGGGCCCGGGGTGACGGTGACCCGCAGCTCCCCCACCCCCGGCACCTCGAGCGTGGCCCGCCGCGACACCAGGATCTGCTCCACCGCGCCGACGCCGCTGAGCGCGACCATGGGGCGCACCAGCCGGAAGCGGCCGCGCGAGCCCGCGAGGGTGATCCGGTCGTGGCCCACCAGCAGCTCCAGGCCCCTGGCCCCGCGCGCCTGCCACGGCACCTCGACCCGCGAGTCGGCCAGCTCCGGCGTGTAGGGCTCCAGGACCCGCCTGCGCGCGTCGCGGGCCAGGTAGAAGGCCCCCGCGCCCAGTGCCAGCGCGGCGGCGGGCGCCAGCGGCCACGCGGTGACCAGTCCGATGTGCACACCCGAGACCCCGGCGGCCACGGCGGCGGCGGGCGGCCAGCGGCGCGGGCGCAGCACGCGGGAGCGCAGGTACCCGATCGTGGCGAAGGCGACCAGGACGGGCACGGCGATCGCCTCGAGCGGGGCGCCCGCCAGGAAGGTGACCAGCGCCGCGACCACCGGGGCGACCAGTGCCAGCGCGGCGAGGTGCGGGCGGACAGCGCGCAGCCGCGCCTCGACCACACCGCGCTTCGCTTGTTCCGCCTGCCCCCGCACGCCGGTCACGTTATCCGACCGACTTGGCGGTTCGCCGGATAACGGACCTCGCCACGCCCGCGTTTTCGCGACCGCTGCCTTTGGACCGTGTCGCGGGACACGGTCCGGAGGCAGCGGTCAGCGTGGTCGC
Organism: Actinokineospora pegani; assembly: GCF_009745975.1. Taxonomy (GTDB): domain Bacteria; phylum Actinomycetota; class Actinomycetes; order Mycobacteriales; family Pseudonocardiaceae; genus Actinokineospora; species Actinokineospora pegani. The sequence goes on from NZ_WHOL01000108.1 coordinate 42,231, forward strand.
GCCGCGCGGACCACGCGGGGCGTCGCGCCGGAGATGTCGGCGCGGGCCCCGGAGCGGCGCACCTGGCAGAGCCGGGGGAACACGCCCGCCAGGTGGTCGGGCACGGTTCGGCCCAGCACTCAGCGCAGGCGGACCGGCAACCGCTCCAACCCGCGCACCAGCGTGCTCTCCCGCCAGCCCAGCTCCTCCGGCGGCGCGGCCAGCGCCAGCGCGGGGAACCGGTCCAGCAGCCTGCCGATCGCCGTGGCGCCCTCCAACCGGGCCAGCGCGGCGCCGACGCAGTAGTGGATGCCGTGCCCGAAGGCCAGGTGCGGCGCCTGCGGGCGGGTGATGTCGAGCCGGTCGGGGTCGGGGGTGTGCGCGGGGTCGCGGTTGGCGGAGGCGAGACTGACGAACAGGAACTCCCCCGCCGGGACCCGCACGTCGCCGAGGGTGAGCGGTGCGGTGGTGTAGCGCAGGGTGGCGATGTTGATGGGCCCCTCGTGGCGCAGGAACTCCTCGACCGCGGCGGGCATCAACGCCGGATCGGCGCGCAGCGCGGCGAGCTGGTCGGGGTTGCGCAGCAAGTTCAGCACCCCGTTGCCGATGAGGTTGACCGTCGTCTCGTGCCCGGCGATGAGCAGCAGGAACGCCATCCCGATCAGCTCCGGGTGGCTGAGCCGGTCGCCGTCCTCCTGCGCCTCGACCAGCGCGGAGAGCAGGTCGTCGGTGGGGTTGGCGCGCTTGGCCTCGACCAGCTCGGCCAGGTACGCGCCCATCGCGTCGGCCGCGGCCCGGACGTCGGTGCCCCGGCCGTTGGTGATGAGGGTCGTCGACCAGGAGCGGAAGTCGTCGCGGTCCATCTCCGGCACGCCGAGCAGCTCGCAGATGACGGTGATCGGCAGCGGGAACGCGTAGTCGTCGAGCAGGTCCACGCTCTCCCGGGCCGCCATCGCGTCGAGCAGCTCGTCGGCGATGGCCTCGACCCTGCCCCGCAGCTTCGCCACGACCCGGCCGGTGAACGCCCGGGTGACCAGCTTGCGCAGCCGGGTGTGGTCGGGCGGGTCGGTGTTGAGCATGTGCGAGGTCAGTTCCTCGCTGTAGGGCTGCGGGGGGTTGCCGGTGGTGCCGTGGCGCTGCATCAGCTCGCCGAACCCACGCACGTCCTTGCTGACCGTCGGGTCGGCCAGCGCCACCTTCGCGTCGTCGTAGCGGGTGACCAGCCACCCGTGGAACCCGCGCGGGAACAGTGCCCTGCGCACTGGACCCACCTCGCGCAGCCGCGCGTGCACCAGGTGCGGGTCCCGGAAGTACTCCTGGGAGTCCAGTCGCACCACGCCATCGCCGTCCAGCACTGTCATATTCGTCCCCTCGGTGGTGAACCCCGTTCACCACCACCGTACCGGGTCGAGCGGTGACCCAGCGTGAGGATCAGGTGAGGCGGACCGGCCGCGATCGGAGGCCGCGGGCCAGGGTGCTGTCCCGCCACACCAGGTCGGCGGGCTCGGCGGCCATGGCCTAATCGGGGAAGCGGGCCGGCTCGCTGATGGCGGTGGTCGCCTGCGGGCGGGCATCGCTCGGGGCTAGGACAGGCACCCCGGGCCCAGGAGGGCCTTGAGGTCGCCCATCAGGGATGGCGAGGGGCTGACGCGGAGGGCGTCGTCGAGTTTGAGGAGGGTCTGGCGGTGGCCGTTGATCAGCTTGAGGTGGACCTCGGTGGTGCCGGGGTGCCCTGCCAGGACGTCCTTGAGCTGGGCGACCAGCGGCGGGGTGCACTTGGTGGCCGCCATGCTCAGGCGGAAGGGGGCGCCCGCGGCGTTGGACAGGTCCGGGACCGCCAGGTCGTTGGCGATGAGGGAGATGCGGTCGTCGCGCTTGGCCACCCGGGCCTTGACCAGGACGATGGCGTCCTCGAGGACGCCCATGCCGATCACGGCGTAGGTCTTGGGGAAGAAGAGGACCTCGATGCCGCCGGTGAGGTCCTCCAACTGGGCCGAGGCCCAGGGCTCGCCGTTGCGGTTCACCCGGCGGTTGACCGAGGCGAGGATGCCGCCGAGGACGACCTGGGCGCCGTCGGAGACGCTGCCCTCGAGGATGTGCGGGATGGAGGTGTCGGACTGGGCGGTGAGGATGTGCTCCACGCCGTTGAGCGGGTGGCCGGACACGTACAGGCCCAGCATCTCCCGCTCCAGGGCCAACTGGTGCTTGGACTCCCAGAACTCGTCGGGCACCCGGACATCGAATACGCCGGAGACGTCCTCGTCCCCGCCGCCCGCGCCGAACAGGTCGAACTGGCCGACGGCCTCGGCCTTCTTCGTCTCCATGATCGCGTCGACGGCGTCGGTGTGGATCAGGAACAGGCCCTTGCGGGGGTGCTTGAGCGAGTCGAACGCCCCAGCCTTGATCAGGGACTCCACGACCTTCTTGTTGCACGCCGTGGTGTCGACCTTGCGCAGGTAGTCGGAGAAGTCGACGAAGTCGCCCTTCTCGGTGCGCGCCTTGATGATCGAGTCGACCACGTTGGCGCCGACGTTGCGGATGGCGCCGAGGCCGAAGCGGATGTCCTGGCCGACCGGGGCGAAGTTCTTCTCCGACTCGTTGACGTCCGGCGGCAGGACGGTAATGCCCATCTTGCGGCACTCGGCCAGGTAGATGGCCGCCTTGTCCTTGTCGTCGCGGACCGAGGTCAGCAGCCCGGCCATGTACTCGGCGGGGTAGTTGGCCTTGAGGTAGGCCGTCCAGTACGACACCAGCCCGTACGCGGCCGAGTGCGCCTTGTTGAACGCGTAGTCGGCGAACGGGACGAGGATGTCCCACAGGGTCTTGATCGCGTCCTTGGGGTAGCCGTTGTTCTCCATGCCGCCGGAGAAGTTGACGAACTCCGCGTCCAGGACCTCTTTCTTCTTCTTGCCCATCGCCCGGCGCAGCAGGTCCGCCTGGCCGAGCGTGTAGCCCGCCAGCTTCTGAGCGATGGCCATGACCTGCTCCTGGTACACGATCAGGCCGTAGGTCGTGCCGAGGATCTCCTCCAGGCCCTCCGCCAGCGCGGGGTGGATGGGGGTGATCTCCTGCTGCTTGTTCTTGCGCAGCGCGTAGTTGGTGTGCGACTTGGCGCCCATCGGGCCGGGGCGGTAGAGCGCGCCGACCGCGGAGATGTCCTCGAAGTTGTCGGGGCGCATCAGGCGAAGCAGGTCGCGCATGGGTCCGCCGTCGAGCTGGAACACCCCGAGCGTGTCGCCGCGGGAGAGCAGTTCGTAGGTGGGCTTGTCGTCGAGGCCGAGGGTCTCCAGGTCGGGGACCGGCTTGCCGTTGGTCTCGATGTTGCGCAGCGCGTCGTCGATCACCGTGAGGTTGCGCAGGCCCAGGAAGTCCATCTTGAGCAGGCCGAGCGACTCGCACGTCGGGTAGTCGAACTGGGTGATGATCGAGCCGTCCTGCGGCCGCTTCCACAGCGGGATGCTGTTCATCAGCGGCTCGGCCGAGAGGATGACCGCGCAGGCGTGCACGCCCGCGTTGCGGATCAGGCCCTCGATGCCGCGGCCGGTGTCGATGATCTCCTTGACCTGCGGGTCGGAGTTGTAGAGCTCGCGGATCTCGGTGGCCTCGGCGTAGCGCTTGTGCTGCGGGTCGAACAGGCCGTTGAGCGGGATGTCCTTGGCCATGACCGCGGGCGGGTAGGCCTTGGAGATGCGGTCGGCGATGGCGTAGCCGGGCTGGCCGTAGAGCACCCGGGCGGAGTCCTTGATCGCGGCCTTGGCCTTGATCGTGCCGAACGTGATGACCTGGGCGACCTTGTCCGCACCCCACTTCTCGGTGGTGTAGCGGATGACGTCGCCGCGGCGGCGCTCGTCGAAGTCGATGTCGATGTCGGGTGGGCTGACCCGGTCGGGGTTGAGGAACCGCTCGAAGATCAGCCCGTGCGCCAGCGGGTCGAGGTCGGTGATGCCCATCGCGTAGGCGATCAGCGCCCCCGCGGCCGAGCCGCGGCCGGGGCCGACCCGGATGCCGTTGGACTTGGCCCAGCCGATCAGGTCGGCGACCACCAGGAAGTAGGCCGGGAAGCCCATCTGGGTGATGACGCCGATCTCGAACTCGACCTGCTTGCTGTGCTCCTCGTCGACGCCGTCGGGGAACCGGCGGCGCATGCCCGCCCACACCTGCTCGCGGAAGTACTCGTCCTCGGTCTTGCCCTCGGGGATCGGGAACTTCGGCATCAGGTTGCGGACGGCGAACATGCCCTCCGGCTCGACCTTCTCGGCGACCAGCAGGGTGTTGCGGCAGCCCTCCTGCCACGGGTCGGAGGAGTCGACCGCGCGCATCTCGTCCGGGGACTTGAGGTAGTAGCCGTCGCCGTCGAACTTGAACCGGGTCGGGTCCTGCAGGGTCTTGCCGGTCTGCACGCACAGCAGCGCGTCGTGGGCGGTGCTGTCGTCCTTGTAGGTGTAGTGCGAGTCGTTGGTGACCACGAACGGGATGTCGAGCTTGCGGGCGATCTCGACCAGGCCGCCGCGGACCCGGTTCTCGATCTCGAGGCCGTGGTCCATCAGCTCGACGAAGAAGTTGTCCTTGCCGTAGATGTCGCGCCAGTCGGCTGCGGCCTGCAGCGCCTCGGCGGGCTGGCCGAGCCGCAACCGGGTCTGCACCTCGCCGGACGGGCAGCCGGTGGTGGCCATCAGGCCGTCGGACAGCTCGGAGATCAGCTCCCGGTCCATCCGCGGCCACTTGCCGAGCTGGCCCTCCATCGAGGCCCGGCTCGACAGCCGCATCAGGTTGCCCAGGCCCGCCGCGTTCTTCGCCCAGATCGTCTGGTGGGTGTAGGCGCCGCTGCCGGACACGTCGTCGGACTTCTGGCCGGGGTCGCCCCAGCGGACCCGGTCCTTGGTGTGGCGCGAGGCGGGCGCGACGTAGGCCTCGATGCCCAGGATCGGCTTGATCCCGGCCTTGGTGGCCTGCTGGTGGAAGTCGTAGATGCCGTTGGTGTGGCCGTGGTCGGTGATGGCCACCGAGGTCATCCCGAGCCGCTCGCACTCGGCGAACATGTCCTTGAGCTTGGCCGCTCCGTCGAGCATCGAGTACTCGGTGTGCACATGCAGATGAGCGAAGGAGTCGGCCACGTCGAACACCCTAGCGATGGCGGCGGGCGGCGCGCGGCATTGGGGCCGCGCGTGTCCCCGCCGGTCGCCACTTCCCTTGTATTTTCCGGAAAGCTGATAGGAACATGCGCATGAGATTCCGCCCCGTGCGCCCCGAGGCACTGGTCACCGAACTGGTCGAGCGGGTCGCCGCGCGTGACCGCGCGGGGTGGACCAGGGTGCTCGTGGACGGGGCGGGGCCCGCCCGGCCGGACGCGCTCGCCGACGCCGCGGTCGACCCGCTGAGGGTCCTGGGGCGGGAGGTGCTCAGGGTGCGCGCGGGGGACTTCCTGCGCCCGGCGTCGCTGCGCTTCGAGCACGGCAAGCGCGACCCGGACGCGCGCCGCGACCGGTGGCTCGACGCGGCCGCGCTGCGCCGCGAGGTCCTCGACCCGCTCGGCCCCGGCGGGTCCGGCCGGGCGCTGCCCGCGCTGTGGGACGCCGCGACCGACCGGGCCACCCGCGCCGGGTACGTGGGGCTGCCCGCCGGGGGTGTCGTGCTGGTCGACGGGGAGTTCCTGCTCGGCCGGGGCCTGCCGCACGAGCTGTCCGCGCACCTGTGGCTGTCCCCCGGCGCGCTGGCGAGGGGGCTGCCCGCGGACGAGCACTGGGCGCTGCCCGCCTTCGCCGACTACGACCGCGAGGTCGACCCGCTGCGCGCCGCCGACCTCGGCGTGCGCGGGGACGACCCGCGCCACCCCGCCGTGCTGGAGCCCGCGGGGCGGCCTGGGTGATCTTGGCCCGTGTCGCGGCGTGGCGGCGCGGGCGGGTGGTCGACCGGGTAGCGTGCCCACCGTGGTCGATCCAGTTGACGCGCGCCTGCTCGCCATGGTGGCCGAGATGGGCAGGGCGGCGGTGCACGAGGTCGCCGCGCGCCTGGGCATGGACCCGCGCGAGGCGGCCTCGCGGCTCGTCGCGCTGTCCGGGTCCGGCCTGCCGCTGCTCGTGGGCGTGGAGTGCGACCAGAACGGCCTGCGCGCGGCGTTGGCCAGGCAGCAGAACCAGCAGCCGGGGTACGGCGCGCCCAGCCAGTACCAGCAGCCCTACCCGCAGCAGTACCAGCAGCCCGGCCACCCGGGCCAGCACAGCGGCCCGTACCAGGTCAACCCGCCGAGCCAGCCGTTCCAGGCCCCGCTCGGCCCGCCCAGCCAGCCCTTCGCCGCGCAGCCGCAGCACTCCGGCCCGGTGAACGTCGGCCTGGCCCAGGGTGTGACGCAGAACTTCCAGCAGAACCCGCCCAGCCAGCCGTTCCCGGCGGCGGGCGAGCCGATGAGCACCTGGGGCCCGCCGCAGGTGGCGTCCTGGGCCAGGGGCGACCAGCCGCCCGCCCCGATGGGCTCGGTGGACCGCACGCAGCCGACCACCCGCACGACGGCCAGCCGCAAGGGCGCCGTCGGCGACGCCCTCGAGACCTCGGGCCTGGAGGGCGAGCGCCTGTCGGTCCGCCTGGTCGAGGTCGTGGACCCGGCCGACTACCTGTTCACCGCCGCCGGGTACCGCCTGCGCGAGGGCGAGCGCTCGGTGGTCGTGCACACCGAGCTGACCAACCGCGGCTCGATCCCGTTCGGCACCCTGCCCGACCTGTACCTGGAGCTGGTCACCCCGGAGGGCGAGACGGTGGGCAAGGCCCCGGTCTCGCTGTCGTCCCGGCCGCCGCACCGCATCGGTGTCGCGCCCGGCGAGACGGCGGGCGGGCACACCGTGTACGTCGTGCCCGAGGAGCTGGCGGTCACCTCGGTCCGCTGGACCCCGCGGCCCGACGAGGAGGACTTGGCCCTGAACTGGACCGTCGAGAACTAGGGCGGGACCCTAGCCGCGGTTGAAGAGGCGGGCGAGGAAGCCCTTCTTCGGCTCGTCCGCGCGCTGCACCGGGATCGGCGCGGTCGGCGGCTCTGTCGCCGCCGGGGGCTGCTTCGCCGTCAAGGGCTGCGTCGCCGGGGGCTGCTGCACCGGGATGCGGCCCGTGTCCGCGTCCGGCGCGGCGGTGGGGGCCGCGGGCTGCTCGTCGGGGGCGCCGATCACTCCGTCGACGATGAGGTCGCCGGTGAAGTTGTCGGTGTCGCGGGGGGTGGTCATGGCGGCCTCCGTGGGTCGCTCGGCCCGGTCTCGTGGTCCTCACGGTAACCGGTGACCGGGCCTCGCGACACCCAGAACACCCAGGACACGCGGGTCAGTAGTCGTCGGCGAGGACGGCGAGGGCGCCCGCGAGGTCGGCGGGGTAGTCGCTGGTGAACTCGACCCACTGGCCGTCGGCGGGGTGGTGGAATCCCAGGGTGCGGGCGTGCAGCCACTGCCTGGACAGGCCCAGGCGCTTGGCCAGGGTGGGGTCGGAGCCGTAGGTGAGGTCGCCGACGCAGGGGTGGCGCAGGGCGCTGAAGTGCACGCGGATCTGGTGGGTGCGGCCGGTCTCCAGCTTGACGTCGAGCAGCGACGCCGCGCGGAACGCCTCGATGGTGGAGTAGTGGGTGATGCTGGGCTTGCCGCCCGCGACCACCGCCCACCGGTAGTCGTGGCGGGGGTGGCGGTCGATGGGGGCGTCGATGGTGCCCTCGCTCGGGTCCGGGTGGCCCTGGACCAGGGCGTGGTAGCGCTTCTCGACCGTGCGCTCCTTGAACGCCCGCTTGAGCGCGGTGTAGGCGTGTTCGCTCTTGGCCACGACCATGACCCCGGTGGTGCCGACGTCGAGGCGGTGCACGACGCCCTGGCGCTCGGCGGCGCCGGAGGTGGAGATGCGCAGGCCCGCGGCGGCGAGGCCGCCGATGACCGTCGGCCCGCTCCAGCCGGGGCTGGGGTGGGCGGCCACGCCGATGGGCTTGTCGACCACCACGACGTCGTCGTCCTGGTGGATGACCTCCAGGCCCTCGACGGCGATGGCCTTGACCTCGACCGGGCGCTCCGGTTGCGGGAGGGCGACCTCCAGCCAGGCGCCCGCGACCAGCCGGTCGGACTTGCCCGCCGGGCGGCCGTCGACCAGGACGTCGCCGGACTCGGCGAGGGTGGCCACGACGGTGCGCGACAGGCCGAGCAGCTTGGACAGGCCTGCGTCGACGCGCATGCCGTCGAGGCCGTCGGGCACGGGGAGCGTGCGCAGGTCACTCACCGGCGGTCTCCTCGGATTTCACAGGCTTCTCACCCTTGGGCTTCTTCGGTTCCTTCTTGATGATGGACCCGTCGAACTCGCGGCCGCGCAGGGCCAGCAGGACGATCAGCACGCCGCCCACGCTGATGCCGGAGTCGGCGACGTTGAACACCGCGAAGTACTCCCCGTTCGGCCCGAACAGGGAGACGAAGTCGACGACGTGGCCCACGAACGGGCCGGGGGCGCGGAACAGCCGGTCGGTCAGGTTGCCCAGCGCGCCCGCGAGGACCAAGCCGAGGCCCAGCGCCCAGCCGACCGAACGCAGCTTGGGCATGATCCAGACGATCGCCACGACGACGCCGATCGCGACCAGGGTCAGCAACCAGGTCATCCCGCTGGCCATGGAGAACGCGGCGCCGGAGTTGCGGATCAGGTCGAGGTAGACCACGCCGCCGAGGATGCGCACCGGAGGCTCGCCCTCGAGGTTGGCGGTGACCAGGATCTTGGTGACCAGGTCCAGCGCGTACACGAGGAACGCCGTGACCAGCAACAACACCGCCCGCCGCGGGGGCAGCGGCGCCGGGTTCGGCGTCACCTGCCCGACTCCTGGCTCATCCGTCACACCATCGTGCTCACCACTGCTCACCGCACCATTGTCCACGGTGGCCGCGCGGCCCCTCTCAGCGCACCTCGCGCACGAACGGGGGCAGCGGGCGCGGGTCGTCGACGGGGGCCCAGCGTCCGTCGACGAGGTGGTACTCGGCCGCGGGCCCGTCGGCGACCAGCGAGCGCAGCGCGGAGACCAGCCGGTCGACGTGCTCGGCGGTGGTGGCCAGGCCGATGCTGGCCCGCACGGCCCGCTTCTCGTGGCCGCCCGCGCGGCGCAGCAGCCGCTCGGTGGCGATGTGCGCGCAGAACAGCCCGTCGCGCACGCCGATGCCGTGCTCGGCGGACAGGGCGGCGGCGATGAGGCCCGAGTCGAGCCCGTCGACGGTGAAGCTGACGACGCCCACCCGGTCGGCGCCGAACAGGTCGAGCGGGCGCAGGCCGGGGACGGTGGCCAGGCCCGCGCGCAACCTGCTCAGCAGGACCCGCTCGTGCTCGACCACCGCGTCCCAGCCGTGGCGGGTGATGGTCTCGCAGGCCACGGCCAGCGCGTGCGGGCCGACGACGTTGGGCGACCCGGCCTCGTGCCGCTCCACACCGGGCGACCAGCTGACAGCGAGCCGGTCGCCGCGGTCGGTGACCGACGCCGTCGCTCCCCCGCCCGCCAGGTAGGGCTCGGCGGCGCGCAGCCAGTCGGCCCGGCCGATCAGCGCGCCCGCGCCGAACGGGGCGTAGAGCTTGTGCCCGGACAGCGCGACCCAGTCGACGTCGAGCGCGCCGATGTCGACCGGGCGGTGCGGGGCGAGCTGCGCGGCGTCGAGGACGGTCCGGGCGCCGTGGCGGCGGGCGACCGCGGCCAGCTCGGCGACCGGCCAGAGCTCGCCGGTGACGTTGGAGGCGGCGGTGAGCACGACCAGGCGCGGCCCGGCAGCGCACTCGGCGAGCGCGTTGTCCAGCGCGCGCACGGCCCCGTCCGCGTCGGCGGGGGTGCGCAGCCTGCGCACCCGCGGCCCGCGCCAGGGCAGCAGTGCGGCGTGGTGCTCGGTGTCGAACAGCACCACGGAGGTTCCCCCGGGCACCGCCCGCGCCAGCAGGTTGAGGCTGTCGGTGGTGTTGCGGGTGAACACGACCGCGTCGGTGCGGTGGGCGCCGACGAACCGGCGCAGCACCTCGCGGGACTGCTCCAGCACGCGGGTGCTGACCTGGGAGGCGAAGCCCGCGCCCCGGTGCACGCTGGCGTACCAGGGCAGCAGCTCGTCCACGGCGTCGCGCACCGCCTCCAGGCAGGGCGCGCTGGCGGCGTGGTCGAGGTTGGCGTACGGCACGCGGGTGCCGTCCACCAGCGGGACCACCAGCCGCGAGCCGACGACCGGCGGCACGGCGGGGACCGCCTCGGCGGCGCGGGTGGGGCTGGGGATCGCGAGCGTCATGTCTGCCTCCGGGTCCTGGGGACCCGGTGCGACGGGTCCGCGCTTGCCCCGCCCGCACCGCGCGGGGGGACCTGGTCTTCACCCGGGGCACCCCACCGCGGAGGAGGGTTGCCGCCCAGCGAGCCGGGGCTTGGCGCTGGGACTCATGACCTTTCGTGCTCGACGATAACCCCAACCCGGGTGGACCGGTAGCCCGGGCCACCCGGATGAGACTCAGCTATCCCCGCTGACGCCCTTCCACTTGGCGAAGCGGCCTGCCTGGTCGACCGCTCGGATGCGGCTCTCGGTGGCCACGCGCGCGTCCTGCGTGGTCACCACGAGCACCTGGTCGAGCTCCTGCAGGCGCGTGGTCGAGACCGGGGTGAACGCCCCGCCCGCGCGCGCGACGAGGCTGACCGTCGCGCCCGGCGGCAGGCGCAGCTCGGACAGGTAGACGCCGTGCAGCTTCGAGCCCGCGGGGATGGTGACCTGCAGCAGCTCGGCGTCGATCTCGTCGAGGGTGGCCACGTCCACGTCGACGCCCTTGGGCCGGGCCCCACTGTCGAGCCTGAGCACCTTCGCCAGCGCGCCCAGGGTGGTGCCCTGGACCAGGGTCAGCACGATCACGAGCACGAACACGGCGTCGACGAGCTGCTGCGCGCCGGGCACCCCCTGCGACAGCGGGATCATCGCCAGCACGATGGGCACCGCGCCCCGCAGTCCCGCCCAGGACAGGAAGAGCTGTTCTCGCCAGGGCATCCGGAACGGCGCCATCGACACCAGCACCGAGATGGGTCTGGCCAGCAGGGTCAGCACCGCGCCCGCGACGAGGCCGGGCACCAGGGCGTCGATCAGCCGCGACGGCGAGGCGAACAGTCCCAAGAGGACGAACAGGCCGATCTGGGCCAGCCAGCCCACGCCCTCGGCGAAGGAGACGGTGTCGGAGCGGTGCGGCAGCTTGGAGTTGCCCAGCACCAGGCCCGCGACGTAGGCGGCGAGCAGACCGGAGGCGTGCGCGCCCTGCCCGGCGGCGAAGGCCAGGAAGCAGACCGCGACGGTGGCCAGCGGGTACAGGCCGGTGGCGGGCAGCGCGGCGCGGCGCAGCGCCTGCGCGCCCAGCCAGCCCAGGCCCACGCCCAGGACGGCGCCGGTGAGCAACTGGTAGCCCAGCACCAGCGGCAGGCTCCAGGTCACCGGGTCGGTGGAGGCCAGCAGCACCACGGCGATGTAGGTGGGGGCGTCGTTGAGTCCGGACTCGAGTTCGAGCGAGCCGACGAGCCTGCGGGTGACCGAGAGGTTGCGCAGCACGCTGAAGACCGCGGCGGCGTCGGTCGAGGCGAGCACCGCGCCCCACAGCAGGGCGAGCCGCCAGTCGAAGCCCAGCAGGTAGTGCAGCGCGGCGCCGGTGATCCCGATGCTCAGCCCGACGGCCACTGTGGACATCGCGATGCCCGGCCCGAGCGCGGGTTTGACCTCCGACCAGCGGGTGGTGAGCCCGCCCTCGGCGAGGATCATGACCAGCGCGGCCAGGCCGAGCGACTGGGTCAGTTCGGCGTTGGCGAACTCGATGCCCAGCCCGGCCTCGCCGACGAGCACGCCGAGCGCGAGGTAGAGCAGCAGCGAGGGCAGGCCCAGGCGCGTCGAGACGCGCACCGCCAGCACCGCCAGCAACAGGACCGCGGCCCCGATCCCCAACGCCAGGGTCAGGTCGCTCACCCACACCTCCTGCGGCTCATGCCACTCCCCGCCGGAGTGGGCCAAGTCGTGCGGTCGACCACCGGGCATTGTCTCCCACCCCGGGCGGTCCGCCGCGGTTCACCGCGACCGCGCCCCCAGGTGAGGCACGGGTCACGACGCGCTGTCGCGCAGCCGGGCGAGCAGGCCCGGCCCGTCCGGCGGTGCGGGCTCGATCTCCACGAGCTTGTCCCGGCCCCGGTCGCCGTGGACGATCGCCACGTCCCGCGCGCGCACCCCGAAGGCCCCGGCGAGCACCTTGCACACCGCCTCGTTCGCCCTGCCCTCCACCGCGGGCGCCGCCACGGACACGACGAGCGCGTCTCCCCGGCGCCCGCCGACGGCGTCCGCGCGGGCGCCGGGCCGCACCCGGATGGTGAACCGCATCAGCCCTCCCGCGCTCGTGGTCGACAGCCTGACCTTACGACCTCGTCCGCACCGGCCCGCACCGGAACCAAGGGACTGCGACGTTCGGCCCCGGTCGTGTTGCGATTGTCCGCAAACTGTCGCATTCCCGCCAGGAATCACGCGATCGTGGCCCACGGGCTCGCGCATCACCGGATCGAGTGGCACAGCACCCACCACTTGGCGATCCAGGGGGCCGGACACGGCTCCAAGCGGCCCGCACAGCACCCGTACAGCGTAAGCTCAGCTACTCCATCACCCGGTCAGCCGTACTCCGCCGACACGTAAAGTTGCAATTCGCAATTGCGTGAGTGCGGTCTACTATTGCCCCACCGCAGCGCGCGCGGTGTCCCCCCGGCCTCGAAGCACGGCCTCAGTCGACGTCGTCCCCAACGGCGGTCCACCCGCTCACCCGCGCACCCCTGGCTGCCCATGACCTCGCACCGCTGGACCGACCGGCCCGCTGCCCACCCCATCCCGCGCGCCTGGCGCTGGGCCGCCGACGAGCAGTCCCGCGCGACCGAACGCACCCTGCTCGCGATCGCCGCGGCGGTGGCGCTGGCCGCGGTCACCGCCGTGGTGCGCCTGGCGGCCGGGTCCACCGCGGCGCAGGCGGGCGAGGCCAGGCACCTGGCCCAGACCTTCGCCCTCGACCGGCTCGGCGTCCTGCTCGACGGGCCCGCCGACGCCTCGCTGGCCTGGCTGCAAGCGGGTCTCTACACGGCCGCGACCGACGCGTTCGCCCGGCACGCCTCCCCGCTCGCGGGCGCCCGCGAGGCCACCGCGTTCGCCGCCGCCGCGACCGCCGTGCTCCTGTGGGTGCTGGCGGGCCGGATGGGGCTGACCCGCTGGTCGGCCGCCGCGGCGGGCACCGTCGCGGCACTGTCGCCGCTGGTGGTGGCCGCGCAGGTGGGGTTGCGGCCGGAGAACATCGCGACCCCGTGGGCGCTGTGCGGGCTGGCTCTGCTGTGGACGCACAACCGGCACCGCCGCCCGGCGCCGGACCTGTGGGCCGTGCTGCTGCTGGTCGTCTCCGTGATCACCGCGCCGATCACCGTCGCGCTGGCCGGGACGGCGGCGTGGCTGGTCTGGCGGCGCGGGCGCAGGCGCCTGGCCCAGGTGCTCGGCGCGACCTTCGCCCTCGGCGCCGGGCTCGGGCTCGGCCTCGGCGGCGCGCTCAGCGGCCTGCGGTCGGCCGGGGACGGGCCGGACCCGCTGCTGTGGGCGGGACTGGACCCGGCCGTGGCCGCGGTGTGCGTGGTCGGGGCGGTCGGCGGGCTGTTCTGCTTCCGGCTCCGGCCGCTGGCGGTCGGCGTCGTCGCCCTGCTCGCGCTGGCGCTGGTGCCGGGCGGGCCGGGGGCGGGGGCGGCCGCGGTGGCCGCCGCGCCCGCCGTGCTGCTCGGCGCGGGCGTGGTCGAGCGCGCGCTGGCCCACCGCGGCCGCGTCGGCGCCCTGCTCCTGCGCGCGCCGATCGCGCTGGCCGCGGTGCTGGCCCTGGTCCTGACCGCGCCCCACTGGCCGAACGCGTTCACCGCGGACGCGGCCGCCCCCGCACCCGTCGCGGGTGCCGCGGGCTGGCTGCGCGACAACCTGCCCGGCACCCCGGTCATCGTCGACGACGGCACCTGGGTGGACCTGGTCGACTCCGGCCGCGACCCCGCCACCACGCTGCGCGCCTCCGCCTGCGGGGAGCAGTGCCCGGCCGAGGCGTGGGTCCTGCTCAGCCCACGGCAGCGGGCCCGCCCGGTCGAACGCCCGCTGGGCCCGTCCACCCTGCTCGCCGCCGCCCCGACGCGCGGCGAGGTGATGGCCGTGTTCGGCGCGGGCCCCGAGCAGGTGGCCGTCCTGCGCCCCGGCACCTCCGTGGTCTCGACCGAGGCGGGGGCGCGCGCCCGGGCCGGGGCGGCCCTGGCGGACTCGCCCCGCGTCACCTCCCACCCCGCCGTGGCCGCCGCGCTGCGCGCGGGCCACACCGACCCCCGGGTGCTCACCGCGCTCGCCGGGCTCGCCTCGTCCCGACCGGTGCGGATCGGCGCGCTGCCCCCCGTCGCGGGCGAGGACGCCGCCGGGGCGCCCCGGCGGCAGGTCGTCTTGGTCGCCGCGGGTGAGCAGGCCGAGCAGGTCGCCCGCTACTTCGCCGGTCAACGCGGCCCCTACCGCCCCGAGTCGGTCTCCACCGGTCCCGACGGCGTACTGGTGCGGTACCCGCCCGGCGCCCCGGCGGGGCTGCTCGCCCCGTTCGACACCCCTTGAGAGGAATGCTGCGATGCGGCCCCGCCGTTTCCCGCTGTGCACGATCATCGTGGCCGCGACGCTCGTCGTGTCCGCCCTGCTGGCCGTCGCGGCCTCGGCGGACGCGGCCGAGCGGGCCCCCGGGCCCGACCTGGGCTGGGTGCGCCTGGGGCACCTGTCCCCCAAGGTGCCGCCGGTCGACGTCTACCTGTCGGCCTTCGGCGGCCCGGAGCGGGCCGTGGTCCGCAAGGCCGGGTACGGCGCGGTGACCCCGTACTCCTCGCTGCGCCCCGGCGCGTACACGGTGGCGATGCGCCCCGCCGACGCCGCGCCCACCTCCCCGCCCGCGCTGACCGCCACCGTGGAGATCGCCGGCGACACCGCCTACTCGCTGCTGGTCTTCGCCACCGGCCCCGACGGCACGCTGCGCGGCGACCTGGTGGTCGACGACCTGACCGCCCCCGGGCCCGGCACCGGCCGGGTCCGCGTCGTACAGGGCACCTCAACCCTGGCCCCGGTGACCGTCGAGGTGGGCGGCGCGTCGAACACCCTGGCCGACGCCGTCTCGTACGGGGTCACCACCCCGTACCAGGAGATGGCCGAGGGCAACCACTCCCTCGAACTGCGCGGCGGCTCGGGCCGCACCCCGACCGAGGTCGACGTCCGCTCCGGGTCGTCGACCACCCTCCTGGTCACGGAGTCGGACGGCGCCCTGGTCGCCACCGCGCTCGTCGACAGCGCGGGCCCGGGCGCGAAACCCCTGCTGGGCGTGGAAACCGGCGCGGGTGGCACGGCCGCACCCGTTCAATCCTCAATAGACCTGTGGCCCTGGCCCGCGCTGGCCGCCCTCGCCCTCCTCGCCGCCGCCGCGCTGGGAACCCGGCGACCAGCCCGCCGATGACGGCCGCGGCGACCGCCAGGGCCGCGCTCGTCGCGGCCCTGGTGGTCACCTCGTGCTCAGCAGGGCCCCAGTCCGCGCCGGCACCCCCTTCTCCCGCGGCTCCCGGGAGCCTGGCCCCACCGGCGCCCACGGCGCCGGTGGGGCTGACGATCCCGGCGATCGGGGTCGACGAGACCGACCTGGTCCCCCTGACCCTGGGCGCCAACGGTGAGCTGACGGCGCCGACCGACTTCGCCAGGGTCGGCTGGTACGCCGCCGGGACCGTCCCCGGCGACGTGGGCCCGGCCGTCCTGGCGGGCCACGTCGACTCCCGAACGGGCCCGGCGGTCTTCTTCCGCCTCCGGGAACTGGCCCCCGGCGACCGCATCACCGTGCGCCGCGACGACGACACCACCGCCGAGTTCACAGTGGACGAGGTGCGCCACTACCCCAAAGCCGCCTTCCCCACCGACGCCGTCTACGCGCCCGTCCCCGGCGCCGCCCTGCGCCTGATCACCTGCGGGGGCTCCTTCGACACCGAGCGCCGCTCCTACCGCGACAACGTCGTCGTGTTCGCCTCGGCGGGGTGGGCGCTCACTTGAGGCCCGCCAGGAACCGGCCCGCCACCCCGACCGCGGGGGCGGCCGCGCCCGCGGTCTCGACCAGGACGGCGAAGGCGACGTCGCCGCGGTAGCCGGTGAACCAGCCGTGGGCGGTGGAGCCGTCGCCGTACTGGGCGGTGCCGGTCTTGCCCGAGGCGCCGTAGGGGGCCAGGGCCGAGCCGCGGCCCTGGGTGACGACCTCGCGCATCATGGTGCGCAGGCCGTCGAGGACGGCCTTGGGCAGGGCCTGGTAGCCGGTGTTGACCTCGGTGTCCAGGTCGGCGAACAGCCGGGGGGTGACCGCCCCGCCCTTGGCGACGGTGGCGCTCATCAGGGCCACGCCGAACGGGCTGGTCCGGACGGTGCCCTGGCCGATGCTGTTCTCCGCCTGCTCGGACTTGTCCCCGGCGGGCTCGACCACGCCGGTCTGGGTGGTGAGACCGGGGATCTCGAAGTCGGCGGCCAGGCCGAACCGGGCGGCCGCGGCGGGCAGGGCGTCGAGCGGGAGGTCACCGGCGAGGGTGGCGAAGGTGGTGTTGCACGACTCGGCGAACGCCGTGCGCAGCGGGACCTGGCCGAGGTCGAAGTCGGCGTTGCGGATGGTGCGGGTGCCGACGGTGGTCGACCCCGGGCACGGCAGGACCGTGTTGAGGCCGGTGCCCGCGCCGAGCACGGCGGCCCCGGTGACGACCTTGAACGTCGACCCCGGCGGGTACAGGCCCTGGAAGGCGCGCGGCACGTCCGACCCCCCGCCCGCCGCGACGGCGAGGATGCCGCCGGTCGACGGCCGGATGGCCACCAGCGTGGTCGGCGCGTTCGCGCCGGCCACGGCGGCATCGGCGGCGGCCTGCACCGGCAGCTCCACGGTCAGCTTGGCGGGCTCGGCGGTCGCGGGCGGGGTCCCGAACAGCGTCGCCACCGTCGCCCCGGCCGCGTCGACGAGCGCCACCGACGCGCTCGCCGCGGGCGCCTCCCGCGTCACCGCGCGCTTGACCGCGCCGACCAGCGACGGGTCGAGCCGCACGCCTGCGACCGGCGCGAGGTCGGCGCCGGACCAGTGCAGCAGCGGGCTGCCCGCGCCGTCCACCACCGCCACGGTGCTCGCGGACGACCGCGGCACCGCGAGCCGCTGCCCGGCGGCCAACCGCGGGTGCACCACCTCGGGCGACCACCGCACCTGCCACCCGCCCGCGGCCTTGGCCAGCGGCACCGTGACCGCGTAGGTCCACGCCTCGCCCCCGGCCATCTGCCAGCTCACGGTCACCGACTGCCGCACGACGTCCCCGGTCTCGGCCGCGGGCGAGAACGAGAACACGACGGGAACCCGCAACGCGGTCCTGGTCTGCTCCCAGACAGCCGCCGACTCGGCGGGGTTGTCGGTGAGCGCCCCGGCTGTCGTGAAGTCCTCCGACCGCACGGCGTCGAGGTACGCCTGCGCGACCTCGCCCGCTGACCGGTCGCGGGCCACCGCGACCTCGTCCACTCCCCCGCCGCCCACCGGCTTGCCCGGCTGCACCGAGAAGTAGCCGAACACGACGATGACGACCACGGCCAACCCGCCGATGGACAGAATCCACCGCCTGCGCGTCGAAGACACGCTTACCCCCAGAGAATCCCCAGTACCCCCGACGCGCGGCGATCGCGCTGTCACCAGCTTCCCAAGTGGGTGGGCTTTCCGGTAGGCGCGCTACCGAATGGTGGCGTTATCTACACCGTTCCCGCACAACTGGTCAGTCGGCGGCGCGGTGGCGCGCGGACAGCACGCTGTCCGGCGTGCACAGCGCGCACGGGGTGAACCCGAGCTGCCTGGCCTCGGACACCGCCAGCGTCAGCGACGGCTTGCCGGAGAGGAACGGGCAGGAGGCCAAGTGGTAGCGCGGGCGCTCGTCGAGGACGCGGACCTCGTCGGTCAGGTCCGAGACCACCAACCGGTCGGAGACGTCGGTGGGCTCCTCGCCCGGCTCGTCCTCCGGGACCTCCACGGCGGCGGCTGCTGGGGACTCGTCGGCCGGGTCCGGGACGTCATCGGGCTCCGGCTCGTCGTCAACTCCCGACTCGGACGCCACGGCGGCGGGCTGCTCGATCCCGCTCGCCTCCTGCTTGCGCTTGCGGGAACCGAGCCAGTCCGCCACCAAGAGGGCGGCGGCGGCCACGCTGACCACGACAGACAGCCAGGCGAACAGTGTGTTGGCCGTGGTGAGGGCGGCGACCAGCAGGCCGAACGCCACCAGGACCAGTACCAGGACGATGATCAGCACAACGGCTCCCGGAAGCCGGGCAGTCCGACCCGCGAGCTGTCACCAGCTCGCGGGCGCACCGCCCGGCGTCGTCCGTGGGTCAGCCTGCCTCGGCGCGCGGGCCGAAGGAGTAGCCGCTCTGCTGGCCGGTCGCCGCGCGGGAGCCCTCCGCCGTGCTCGGCGCCGCGGAACCGCGGTCACCCAGCTCGCGCAGGCTCGACTCGAGGAAGGTCTTGAGCCGGGTGCGGTACTCGCGCTCGAACGTCCGCAACTCGTCGATCTTCTTCTCCAGCGTGGTCCGCTCCGCCTGCACCGCGCCGAGGATCTCGGTGTGCTGGCGCTGGGCGTCGCGCTCGAGCGAGGTGGCCTTCTCGCGGGCCTGCCGCTCGAGGGTCTCCGCCCGGGTGCGCGCGTCGGTCAGGAGGGTCTCGGCCCGCGTGCGGGACTCGTTGACCATCGTGTCGGACTTGGTGCGGGCCTCCGACAGGAGCTGCTCGGACTTCGTCCGCGCCTCGGCGAGCATGGTGTCCGCCTCGGCCTTGGCCTCACCGGTCAGCCGGTCGGCCATCTCCTGCGCCAGGCCGAGCACCTTGGCCGCCTGCACGTGGTGGTCACCACCACCGCCGGGGCTGGTCTGCTCCAGGGCGCTGGGCGGGGGCACCGGGTTGAGCCTGCGGGGCTCCTCCACAGCACGAACCGGGGAGGCCGCGCCGGAGCGGGCGTCATCGAGGTCGGCTCGCGCGGACTCGAGCTGCGCGTCGAGCTGCTCGACCTTCGCACGAAGGTCGTTGTTCTCCTCGATCAGGCGAGACAGCTCCACCTCGACCAAGTCGAGGAAAGCGTCCACCTCGTCCTCGTTGTAGCCCCGCTTCCCGATAGGAGGCTTGCTGAACGCGACGTTGTGCACGTCAGCGGGGGTCAACGACATCTGATCACCTCACGCGCTCCAGGGCTGCAGGCACCCAAGTTCCCCGTTACCCGGGATAGGCCAGCCGCATCAGAATGAATACGACCAACAGCAGCACCATAATCGATAGGTCTAGGCCCACGCCCCCGATCCGAACCGTCGGGATGATCCGACGGACCAGACGCACGGGAGGGTCGGTCACTGTGTAGATGGTCTCCAGCGCCACCGCAACCCCACCCGCGGGACGCCACTCCCTGGCGAACGTGCGGACGAGCTCGACCACCACACGGGCGGTCAGCAGCAGCCAGAAGGCGAAAAACACCCAGTAAGCGGCGAGACGCAGTGGTTCCACTCTTCAACTCTGCCATTACTCAGGTGCGGCCCGTGAACCCGCCCTCGGCCAACCGCCGCCGGTCCTCGGCGGTGGGGTCGGCGTTGGGGGGTGAGATCAAGAACACCTTGTTGGTGACCTTGTCCATCGAGCCGCGCAGCGCGAACGCCAGACCGGCCGCGAAGTCGACGAGCCGCTTGGCGTCGCCGTCCTCGAGCTCGGTCAGGTTCATGATCACCGGACGACCGTCGCGGTAGTGCTCGCCGATCGTCCTGGCCTCGTAGTAGCTGGTCGGGTGCAGCGTCACCACCCGGCCCAGCGGGTACCCCGAGGGGACCGGCTGCTCGGTCTCACGCGGGCGCGCGGGCTCCCGGCGGGGGTCGACCGCGAGCGCGCCCTGGGTGTCCACGGCGACGGGCACCGCCGTGGGCACGACCGAGACCGGCGTCGGCGCCGCCCACGGGCGCTGGCGGGTTCGTCCGCCCGGCTCGTAGTCGTCGGCGTCGGCGCGGTAGCGGCCGGGACGACGACCGCGCCCAGCGGCGTAGTTGTCGTCGTACTCGTTGTCGTACCCGCCGTCGGCCAGGTACTCCGGGCGGTGCCCGTAGCCCCTGCGGTCGTAGTCGTCGAGGTCGTAGTCGTCGAACTCGTCCGCGGGGACCATGCCGAAGTAGGCCTTCAGCTTCTGCAGCGTGCTCATCGACTACCTCCGCGACTCCCCGGCCTTCGGTCTCATGTGTGCAGACCTACCCGTGCCTCACACGTCTCAACCGTCCCACCGGGCTCAAGGTTCCCGGAACCCCTGTCACGGGGAGGCTAAACCGCGCCGCCCCAGGAGGGCGGTTCCGACACGCACGCAGGTCGACCCGTAGTCGATCGCGTCCTCAAGATCGTTACTCATCCCGCAGGACAACTCCGTGGCCGTGGGATATGACACCCTCAGCCGCGCCGCTGCGGCGGCCAGCCGGTCGAACGCCGCGGCGGGTTCGACGCCCTGGGGCGCCACCGCCATGATCCCACGGAGTCGAAGATCACTCGAACGAGATACCTCCTCGGCGAGCGCGGGGAGGTCCGCGAGCGGGCAGCCACCGCGAGCGGGGTCGCCATCGATGCTCGCCTGCAGGAGCACGTCGAGCGGCTCACCGCGCTCCCCCGCCGCGACGGCGTTGCCGACGGCCTTGGCCAGCGCGGCCGCCAGCCGGGTCGAGTCGACCGACTGGACCTCAGCGGCCCAGCGGATCACCGCGCGGGCCTTGTTGCGCTGCAACTGGCCCACCATGCGCCAGCGGATCGGCAGGTCGGGGCGCAGTTCGGCGACGCGCCCGGCCTTCGGGCCCGCCTCCTGCTCGCGGTTCTCGGCGAGGTCGAGCACGCCCAGCTCGGCCAGCGCGATGGCGTCCTCGGCCGGGAAGGTCTTGCTCACCCCGAGCAGCCGGACCCCGGCCGGGTCGCGCCCGGCCCTGGCGCAGGCGGCCTCGACGCGCGCCCGGACCTCGGCGAGGTTGGCGGCGATCTCCGCGCTGCGGGCGGTCATGCCGGGTCCACCCAGGTGACCGCGGCCAATCGCCCAGTGGTCCCGTCCCTGCGGTGACTGAACAGCGACCTGTCCTCGACCGTGCACCTCGGGTCGATGCCGATGCGGGCGACCCCGGCGTCGGCGAGCTGGCGCCAGAGCCCGGCGCGCAGGTCCAACCCCGGGGTGCCGCCGCGGGTGCGGCAGGCGCTGCCGGGCAGGTGGCGCTCCACATCGGTCTGCATGGCCTGCGGGACCTCGTAGCAGTCGCCGCAGACGGCTGGGCCGAGCAGGGCCTCGACCCGGTCCGGGTCGGCCCCGGCCGAGCGCATGGCCGCCAGCGCGGCGGGCACGACCCCGACCCGCGCCCCGACGCGGCCCGCGTGCACGGCGGCGACGACCCCGGCCTCGGGGTCGGCGAGCAGCACCGGGACGCAGTCGGCGGTCAGGACGACCAGCGCGAGACCGGGCTCGGTGGTGACCAGGGCGTCGGTGGCCTCCACCGGGGCGGGCAGCGGGCCGTCGACCACGGCGGCGGTGCGGCCGTGCACCTGCTCCATCCACACCACCCGGTCCGGGGGCAGGCCGAGCTCGGTGGCCAGCCGCACCCGGTTCGCCGCCACGTCGGCCTCGGCGTCGCCGACGTGGTCGGCGAGGTTGAACGACTCGTACGGAGCCCGGGAGACCCCGCCCTCGCGTGTGGTGACCACCCGCCGAATGCGCACCGTCGCACCCCTCATCCTCGTTCGCCGCCGAACCGGTCCGGGCCGGACGCCCACAACCTATCGGGGGGCGCTGACAAAGCCGCGCACCCCGCAGAGCCGTGAACCCCGGCACGGGGAGTGCCGGGGTTCACGGTGTGGTCGCGCGGTGGCTACCTGCGCATGAACGGCGGCACGTCGACCTCGTCGTCCGGGTCCTCGGTGACCGGGACGGCCCGCTGCGGCAGGGCGCCGGAGCCGCCGCCGGACAGCGGCCGGGGCACCGAGGCGGGCGGCGGGGTCGCCGGGGTGACCGTCCTGGGCGCGTAGGCGTCCGGCTGGGTGTAGGTCTGCTGCTGCTGCTGGACGGGCGGCTGCGGAGCCTGCTCCTGGTGGTGCTGCTGCGTCTGCTGCTGCTGTTGCTGCTGCTGTTGTTGCTGCTGCTGTTGTTGCTGCTGCTGCTGCTGCGGAGCCTGCTGCTGTGGCGGCGTGGGCTCCGGGGCCTGCTGCACCGCGGGCCTGGGCTCGGCCTGCGCGGCGGCCGTGGCCGAGCTCGTCGACCGGATGGCCGAGGGTTCCAGCTTCTTGTGCGTGGGCTGGCCCGCGTCGAAGCCCGCGGCGATCACGGTCACCCGGACCTCGTCGCCGAGCGAGTCGTCGATCACCGTGCCGAAGATGATGTTGGCCTCGGGGTGCGCGGACTCCTGCACCAGCGAGGCGGACTCGTTGATCTCGAACAGGCCGAGGTCGGAGCCGCCCGCGATGGCCAGCAGCACGCCGTGCGCGCCGTCCATCGAGGCCTCCAGCAGCGGCGAGTTGATCGCCTTCTGCGCGGCCTGCACCGCCCTGCCCTCCCCGCGCGCGGAGCCGATGCCCATCAGCGCGGAGCCCGCGCCGGACATGACGCTCTTGACGTCGGCGAAGTCGAGGTTGATCAGCCCCGGGGTGGTGATCAGGTCGGTGATGCCCTGGACACCGGAGAGCAGCACCTCGTCGGCGGAGCGGAACGCGTCCATCAGCGAGACGCCCACGTCGCCGAGCTGCAGCAGCCGGTCGTTGGGGATTACGATGAGCGTGTCGCACTCGTTGCGCAGCTCCTGGATGCCGTCCTCGGCCTGCTTGGCCCGCCGCTTGCCCTCGAAGGAGAACGGGCGGGTGACCACGCCGATGGTGAGCGCGCCGAGCTTGCGGGCGATCGAGGCCACGACCGGCGCGCCGCCGGTGCCGGTGCCGCCGCCCTCGCCCGCGGTCACGAAGACCATGTCGGCCCCCTTGAGGACCTCCTCGATCTCCTCGCGGTGGTCCTCGGCGGCCTTGGTGCCGACCTCGGGGTTGGCGCCCGCGCCGAGGCCCCTGGTCAGCTCGCGGCCGATGTCGAGCTTGACGTCGGCGTCGGACATGAGCAGCGCCTGCGCGTCGGTGTTCACCGCGATGAACTCGACGCCCTTCAGACCGACCTCGATCATGCGGTTGACGGCGTTCACGCCGCCGCCACCGATGCCGACGACCTTTATCACGGCGAGGTAGTTGTGCGGGGGCGTCATGGAAGCCGCCTTCCTGAATTCGTGGTCCAGCGAGTGCTCGTCGGGGTGCGGACCCTCGACCTCAACCAGAGAGTGAGAGTTCTGTCAACCCCGAACTATGGAAGGAAGGTAGATACCTGGACGCGCGGTATCCAGCCGCCACGCCGTGCGGCATCGCGGTTGTTGGCAACGGGACGTGCGCGCGTGCGCCGCCCGCTCGCCGGTCACTCCCCGGTCGCGCCGTCCAGCAGCTCGCGGATGACGTCGAGGTGGCCCGCGTGCCTGCCGGTCTCCTCGACCATGTGCACCAGGACCCAGCGCACCGACAAGCGCTCGCCGCGGAACTCCACGGTGTCCCCGGGCGCCATGGCCGCCACGACCTCCCGGCTGCGCGCGCACGCCGCCTCGTACCCGCCGACCAGGTCGGCCAGGGTGGTCCCCGCCGCGACGCGGAACTCGGCGTCGGGGTCGGTCGCGGAGCGCGGCGCGGTGTCCGGCTCGCCGCCGAGGACGTGCGCGAACCAGTACGCCTCCACCCAGCGCAGGTGCGAGAGCAGGCCCGCGACCGTCATCGGCGGCGAGGGCAGCACGGCCCGGCGGGCCTGCTCCTCGGACAGCCCGGACGCCTTGCGCACCACGGTGGCGCGCAGGAAGTCCAGGAAACCGGCGACCGTCCCCACCTCGTCGCCCGTCCAGGGCGGTTCGACGCGGGTGTCGGGGCCCGCTGACTCAGCCATGTCGGACATCCTGGCGCAGACCCCCGACAGTTCCCGGCCGCGCCGGGTCAGACGCCGGTCGCGCCGTCCAGCAGTTCGCGGATGACGTCGAGGTGGCCGACGTGGCGGGCGGTCTCCTCGACCATGTGCAGCAGCACCCAGCGCACCGTGACCTGTCCGCCGTCGCCGAAGGGCAGGACCTCGTCGTCGTCGTGGCGGGCGGCGATCTCGCGGCTGACCGCGCACTGCGCGGTGTAGTCGGCGATGGCCTGGCCGAGAGTCAGCCCCTCACCCGCGCGGTAGTCGGCGTCCGGGTCCCGGTCTGCCCGGGGCGCGCGGTCGGGCTCGCCCTCGAGCACGGTGCCGAACCAGTACGCCTCCACCCAGCGCAGGTGCGAGAGCAGGTTGGTGACGGTCATCAGCGGCGAGGGCAGCACGGCGCGGTGGGCGTCCACCTCGGACAGGCCGGACGCCTTGCGCACGACCACGTCGCGCATGAAGTCGATGAAGCCCGCGACCTGCGCGCGGGTCCCGCCCAGCCACGGCGGGAAGACGCGCTGGTCCGCGTTCGGTGTCTGGTCCACGGCGCGGAGTGTGGCACCGGGGTCCGACAACCGGTGACTACCCGGCGATGGTCGGGAAGTCCGGGGCGGCGATGTCGTAGGTCTCGCCCGGCTGGGACAGCAGCGGGCCCAGGATGGCCGCCTTGTGCGCGGACGCCTCCTGCCCGCCCCAGCGCACCACCCGGCCGTCGGCCAGGGTGAGCCGGATGTCGACCTCGCTCGGCGCGGTGACCGAGGCCACCAGGGCGGTGAGCTGGTCGGACAGCGCCGAGACGGCGACGGCCGCCGCCGTGGTGGCCGCGGCGCCCGTCGGCTCCAGCGCGGGCAGCCCGGCGGGGGCGGCGTCGAGGGTGCTGAAGTCGCGGCCGGTGCCGTCGACCAGGTGCATGCCGTCGTCGCGCTGGACGACCAGCACCGGCGTGCGCTCGCTGACCGAGATCCGCACCGTGCCGGGGAACGACCGGCTGACCCGCACCGAGTCGATCCTGGGCAGTCGCGCGATCCGCTGCTCGACCTCGTTGGTGTCCAGCCGGACCAGCGGGGCGCCCAACTCCACCGAGGCGGCGGCGCGGACCTCGTCGGCGGTGAGCTCCGCGGTCCCCGACACCTCGATGTCGCGCACGCCCAGCAGCGGTGTCCAGAACACGACGACGACCGCGGCGGTGAGCGCCACGGCCACCCCGAGCACCACCCAGCGGCGGACCAGGTAGCGCGTGGGCACGCGGCGCCGGGGCGGGCGCTGCGCCGCCCTCGGTGGCCTGCGCCGGGGCGGGCGGGTCCGCCGCTGGGTGGCGCCGGTCATCCGCCCGCCCGCCGTTCCAGCTCGGCGATCACCTCGGGGCCGAGCATGGTGACGTCGCCCGCGCCCATGGTGATCACCAGGTCGCCGTCGCGGACCAGGTCGGCGACCAGGGTCGTGGCCTTGTCGAAGGCGGGCTCGTAGTGCACCCGCGCGGGCGGCAGCGGGATCGCGTCGGCGATCAGCGCGCCGTTGACCCCGGGCACCGGCTCCTCGCGGGCGCCGAACACGTCGAGCACCACGACCTCGTCCGCGGCGGCCAGCGCGGCGCCGAACTCGGTGGCGAAGGTGGCCGTCCGCGAGTACATGTGCGGCTGGAAGACGACCACGACCCGGCCGCCGAACGCGGCCGGGCGCGCCGCCGCGAGCTGCGCGGCGACCTCGGTCGGGTGGTGGGCGTAGTCGTCGAACACCCAGACCCCGCCCGCGACGCCCTTGGACTCGAAGCGCCTGCGCACCCCGCCGAACGCGCCGATGCCCGCGGCCAGCTCCGCCGCGGGCGCGCCCAGCTCCACCCCGGCCAGGTAGGCGGCCATGGCGTTGACGGCCATGTGCTCGCCGGGCACGGCGACGCGCAGCTCGAACTCCTCGCCGCCCAGGGACACCCGGGCCACGCCGACGACGCCCTCGGCCTGGTAGTCCAGCAGCACCAGGTCCTCGGGGCCCGCGGCGGCGCGCCCGTAGCGGCGCACCCGCACCCCCGCCGCCTCGGCGCCTGCGGCCAGCGCGGCCGAGCCCGGGTCGTCGGCGCAGGCGATGAGCACGCCGCCGGGCTCGATCCGCTCGACGAACCGGTCGAACACGGCGGTGTAGGCCTCGACGGTGCCGTGGTGGTCGAGGTGGTCGGCCTCGACGTTGGTCACCACCGCCACCGTCGGGGAGAACACCAGGAACGAGCCGTCGCTCTCGTCGGCCTCGGCGACGAACACGCCACCGGTGCCGTGGTGGGCGTTGGCCCCGGACTCGTTGAGGTCGCCGCCGATGGCGAACGACGGGTCCATCCGGCACTGCTGCAGCGCCACGGTGAGCATCGACGTGGTCGAGGTCTTGCCGTGGGTGCCCGCGACGCAGGCGACCCGGTGCCCGGCCGTCAGCGCGGCCAGCGCCTCGGACCGGTGCAGCACCCGCAGGCCCCGCTCCCTGGCCGCCACCAGCTCGGGGTTGTCGGCCTTGATGGCGGTGGAGACGACCACCGCCGTGGGCCCGCCGTCGAGCAGGTCGAGGTTGGCCGCGGCCTGCCCGACCGCGATCCTGGCGCCCTGGGCGCGCAGGGCCAGGTTGGCCCGCGACTCCTTGGCGTCCGAGCCGGAGACCGCCTTGCCCCTGGCGAGCAGGATGCGGGCGATGCCCGACATGCCCGCGCCGCCGATGCCGACCAGGTGCGCGCGCTCGAGCAGTCCGTCCATCAGGCCCCCTTGCCGATCGCGTCGAGCACCATGCGGGCCAGCACGTCGGCGGCCTCGCGGTGCCCCGAACCCCGTGCCGCCGTCGACATCGACGTGAGCTGGGGGCGGTTCTTGAGCAGCGGGATGAGCGTGGTGGCCACCCGCCGCGCGGTCAGGTCCTCGTCGTCGATCATGAGCGCGCCGCCCGCCTGGACGACCGGGCCCGCGTTGAGCGCCTGCTCGCCGTTGCCGTGCGGCAACGGGACGTAGATGGCGGGCAGGCCGACCGCGGAGACCTCGGCGACGGTCATCGCGCCGCAGCGGCAGAGGGTGGCGTCGGCGGCGGCCAGCGCCAGGTCCATCCGCTCCAGGTAGGGCACCGCGACGTAGGCGGGCGCGCCCTTGACCTGCTGCACGGCGACGCTGTTGTTGCGGCCGTGCGCGTGCAGCACGCCGATCCCGGCGGCGGCGAACTCCGCCGCCGCGCCGGACACCGCGTTGTTGATCGAGCGCGCGCCCTGCGAACCGCCGGTGACCAGCAGCGTCGGCGCGGTCGGGTGCAGGCCGAAGAACCGGCGGGCCTCGGCGCGCAGCGACGCGCGGTCCAGCCGCAGGATCGACTCGCGCAGCGGGATGCCGACGACCTCCTCGCCGGGCAGGCCGGTGCCGGGGACGGCCACCGCGACCCGGTGGGCGAAGCGGGCGCCGACCTTGTTGGCCAGGCCCGCCTTGGCGTTGGAGTCGTGCACGACGATCGGCACCCGGCCGCGGGCGGCGAGGTAGGCGGGCAGCGCGACGTAGCCGCCGAAGCCGACCACCACGTCGGCGCCGACCCGGTCGAGCACCTCGCGGGTGTCCTTGATCGCCGAGCGCACCTTGAGCGGCAGCTTGAGCAGGTCGACGTTGGGCTTGCGGGGCATGGGGACCGGCGGGATCATCTCCAGCGGGTAGCCGCGCTGGGGCACGATGGTCTTCTCCAGGCCGCGCTCGGTGCCCAGCGCGACGACGCGGGCGTCGGGACGCAGCCGCATCACCGCGTCAGCGAGGGCGAGGGCGGGCTCGATGTGCCCGGCCGTGCCACCCCCCGCCACCACCACGCACGGGCCCGTGCGGGCCGCTCCGTTCCCACCGGTGGGGCCTACCGTCAACGACGTCCTCCTTTAGCGGTCCGCGGCGTGCCGCGGGTCATCTTCTGCCTGGCGACGGGCGCACCACCCGAGGCCCGGCCGTGTCCGGCGCGCCCGCCGTCCCCGCGCCTGCGCGGGTCGGCGGCCGGGGCGCCCCGGCGGGCGAGGCCGGTCGGC
>NZ_WHOL01000109.1 GCF_009745975.1 Actinokineospora pegani
GTGCGGGTAGAGGCTCGGGATGCCCGCGGCGTCGCCGAGGCGGTGGACCATGCTCTTGACCCCGGCGATCGTCAAGGGCTTGCGGCCGGTCTCGTCCAACCAGAAGTGCGGCAGGGCGGCCCCGGGTTTCTTCGACCGGGCCCGGTCGTACTTGGACAGGGTGCGGCCGGTGCGGTCGCCGAAGGTCACGATGCGCTCCTTGGCCCCCTTGCCGTGGACTTTGATCCGGTCCAGGCGCAGGTCGACGGTTGCGGTGTCTAGAGAGGTCATCTCCGCGCAACGCAGGGCAGTGTCCAGGAACGACTCCACTAAGGCCCGGTTGCGCAGTGACCGGAAATCCTTACCGGTGCACTGGGCCAGCAATGCCTCGATCTGGTCATCGGTCAGGATCGGGGTGAGCTTCTGCCCCTTCTTCGGCAGGGTCAGCTTGGTGAACGGAGAAAACTCGATCTCATCGTCCTCTTCGAGGAAGCGGAAGAACTGCTTGGTGACCTTGAACTTGTTCACCGCGGTCGAGTCCGACCGGGTGGAGATCATCCAGTAGATGTACTCCTGGATGTGTTCCTTGGTCACCGCACACGGGTCCTCAGCGGCTGCGGCGATGTCGATGCCGGTGAACCGCGATTCCCAGTCCTCGGCCCATTCGCGGTGGGCCTCACCGGTGTGTTCGTCGAGCGGTGCGCCCTGGGACAGCCAGTGATAGAAGTTCGCCAGCTGCACGACGCCGAGTTCGTAGTTGTAGCGGGTGGACTTGGGCTTGTTGTTGCTCCGCAGCGACCGGTCCCAGGCGATCACGTACCGTGACCATGTGGGGTTGGTGGGCAGTGGGGGCTCGGGCTCGTAGGACATGTGCTCTACCTCAGGGTCAAGGTGGCACCGAGCGCTGTGCTCGGTGTGGGAGCACGGCCCAAGCACAGAAAAGAGGAGCCTTCACAGGCTCTCACCTGCGAAGACTCCTCTGACCGTCGGGCTGACAGGATTCGAACCTGCGACCCCTTGACCCCCAGGTCTGTCTGGTGGACATACATGCACTTCAGAGGCGGTTCGTGTCTGGCCGCAATGTTGTTGCGCGGGTCGGCTGTGCACACCTGTGCATGACGTGTGGTCCCCACCTGGTCCCCAGAAAGCCGACGACTGTTCGCGTTTCAAAGTCGTGAGCAACCGACACGAATCTCCGAGGTAGGAGGGGATACGGGTCATCTGGCGTAGGTGTGGGAGGCTGGTTGCGACCAGATTCGATGGAGGTTACGGATGCAGCACGAGCACCTGCTCAGAGAGCTTGTGTTCCCAGACAGGTATGAGCAGCTTGTTCGCCACCTGGGCGAACAAGTGGTCCGCATCCTTGTCCCTCCAGCCTCTGCGACCACTGATGCGCTTGAAGAAGCCGCTTACTCCGTAAAGTACAGCGATAGCGGGTTGCTGTGTCCTCTTTACGCACCATCGGGCACAGGAAAAACCACGCTCGCTTCGAATGTTTCTACTTTTCATCGCGAGTTGTTCGGCTCAACTCTGACATACGATGGCGCTTTGACCACGGCGGCATTGCGGGCGGCCGTAAATGATCACAATCGGGACAATAACCCGGCCAACGATGAACGGGTTATACCGGTTAATATCGATAGCCGCGAAGCTGCTCCTGCGGACGCTCGAGAAATGGCGGATATCAAGAGATTTCTCAGAGACGATATTGGTCGACGGGTAATGATGTTCTGGCCGACGACTGATGAAAATATCGCAAAGTCTATGGCGGGAGCATATTCGGCGATTGCTGGAACGGCTCCGATCGAGCTTCCACTCACTGTCGAAGGGCCTGCCAGATCTACATGGGTTGAAATAGCAAGAAATACGGTAACTCTCGCAAACAATGTCGACTCGATTGAACTGCTTGCCAATCCGGCGGATTACGATCCAGCAGAATATACTTCGATCGGCGAATTCCTTCGAGCTGTTGCGAGGGACTTTCTGCGGCGCCGGATGGACTTGCTTCGAAGCACCAAGAAACCACTTCAACTTACGGTGCTCTTTGCTTCAGAATCTTCAGAGCCAGGAGTTCTATCGCAACTTACGTCCTCTGCTCGTTTTGGTCTACTCGATGCAAGCGCGCTAGTGCACGTGACATCGAATAGCGAATTGGGACGATGGTGGTCGCAACGGCGCGGCCTGCTAACTCAAGCTATTGTGCAACTCGACGCTCACGCTTTCGTTATTCCCCCAGCCTTGTTTGTCCCAATCCTGCGAATGCATGGCCAAGAAGATTTAATTAAAGATCTGATTGCGCTCGGCACGTCCAGGAAATCTCCAGCCGAACTGCAAGACATCTCTAGTAGAAGTGATATAGGTCGCCATTTGTTGGGGGAACGAAGGTCGTCTTACGAGACGCGTGGAAATCCAGGAGAAAACTCTCGTATTGCATTTGGCCTCCTTGTTGAAAGCGGTTATATTAGAAACGGCCGCGATAAACAGCTCAACAAATCGCTTGCTGTTGGACTGCATTCGTCGCTCGAGACTGTACGGGAAAAATTCGATGTTAAGGCTGAAAAAAAGATTGAATTCGCACCAATTATTCCTGACGTCTCTTTCGAAAACGAACGACTTGTACATTGTGTAGAATTCGCGTGGCGTGCTGGCGACTTTCTACGCCCTGCAAATAGGTCGGACGCCGCGACGTATATACTGAACAAGTTGCGGAACTATGCGCGAAGCATGGAGTGGACGACAGACTGACCATTTAGATTCTTTCGTACTGTCTGCCTATTTCTTCTGCTGTCAGTCTCCTACTCAGGACGGCCTTCGGGCACCCGTGCGACACCGGGTCTCGGGGGCTGTCCTGCGCGTGCTCCTGGCCCTCGTCGTCGGTTGGCGGGTGGTCGTGAGGGTGGTGTCGGTGACCTTGCGTGGGGCGGGCCGTGGCTTGCGCTTGTGGGCGGGCTTGGCCGCGGTGGGCTCCTGGTAGGTGGCGCGTTCGTGGAGGGCGTAGGTGCTCCACAGGCTGAGCTGGTTGAGTCCGGACTCCCGACGGCTGCCGCGCATCCGAGGTACCTCCTGGCTGAGTCGACCGGTGCGAACTGGTCACCCGGGGCTCGGTCCACCCCGCTTCTTCGCACTGGCCGCTTCTGACGCTGGGGAGGGGCCTGTCAAGGGTGAGGCTCCGCCTCATCGCGTCAGCGACGCCCATCGGGCGCCCTTGATAGGCCCCTCCCAGCGTCAGATGATTGCGAGGCGGAGAACCCCTTACGCGCTCCGCGGTGACCCTCATGAGCTGCTGCCGCTGGCTGCCATGGCTCCCCCCGTGCCGCCTGCGTGGTGCGGCGCCTCCCCTACCCCATGCCTGGGCCGTGCCGCGCGCCCGCGCGGGCGGAGCGGAGCGGGAGCCCGCACCGTGGCGCGATGGATCTGGTCCACGCTGGCAACGAGACAGGCCAACGGCGCCGCGCCGCGCAGGCGGCGCGGCCTTGATCCCCTAGAGGCAAGTTCGGCAGGAAACCGCTGGCGGGTCGAAATGGGCTGGGCCGGATATCGTCGGTGGGAGCCGTCGATGATGGAGGTGTGGTGCTCGACCAGGCGAGGGAGTTGGTGCGGGCCGAGTTGGCGGAGAGTCAGCCTCGGCGGTTCAGTCACCTGCAAGGAGCGTGCAGGCGTGCTGAAGCCGCGGCGCCCCTGTTCTCTGCTGAGGATGGGCGGTTGTTGGTCGTGACTGCCTTGGTTCATGACGTGGGGTATTGCGATTCGGCGCGTGAGACGGGATTTCACCCGCTGGATGGGGCCAGGTTCCTCGCCGAACGCGGCTATCCAGCCCGGTTGTGCGACCTTGTGGCGCATCATTCGTGCGCTCGTCTTGAGGCTGATCTCCGGGGATTGGGGTCGGAGTTGAGTCAGTGGACCGATGAGCGGTCGGAGTTGCGGGATGCGTTGTGGTGGGCGGATATGACGACGTCGCCGGATGGTGAGGTGGTGACGTTCAAGGAGAGGGTTGCTGAGATTCAGGCGCGGTACGGGCCGGAGGATCTGGTGAGCCGGTTCATTCGGGCCGCAGGACCTGAGTTGCGGGGTGCGGTGGAGCGGACCGAGACCCGGTTGGCTGGTCTCAGGTGAAGTAGGGCGTGGCGCGGTCTTCGCGGGCGTGGGTGATGCGGAAGCGGATGCTGGGGTGGATGTTGAGACTGTCCAAGGCAGCCGGATCGACCCAGAGGACTTCTTTGCTTTCGTTGCTGGTCCGCAGTTCCCCGCCAAGAGGGGTGGCGCGGAAGCAGAGGGAGAACTCTTGGCGAACCTCGCCGTCCGTGAAGGCGATGACGTGGTTGGGGTCGCTGTATGCGCCGACGAGTGCGGTAACCTCGACGTCGATGCCGGTTTCTTCTTTTACTTCGCGGATGACGGTTTGGGAGAGGGTTTCGCCTAGTTCGAGGCCGCCGCCGGGGATGGCGTAGAGGTCGTTGTCGGTTCGGCGGATGAGGAGGATGTGGCCGTCGTTGTTCTCGATGTAGGCGGTGACGGCGACGACGATGGAGTTGGGTTGCGGGGCGTTGGGGTCGTTGAGGTAGTCGGTGCGGGCCATGTTGGGGTCACCATTTCGGGGGTTTGGCGGTGTTCCAGACGGTGTCGAAGCTTTCGGAGTAGGTCTCGAAGAGGTCGCCTCCGGTGAGGCGGCGGAGGTGGAGGACGGGGGCGTGGGCGGCCATGAACCCGTAGACGTGGGTGTTGACCAACATGTCGTCGTCGAAGCGGTAGACGCTGTTGTAGAGGGTGGTGTTGTGGGAGCGGATGGCGAGGTTGGGGATATCGGCCAGCGGCTTGAAAACGGCCAGGGTGTTGCGGACTTTGGCGGCGAGGGTGTCCTTGCCGATGCCCTCTTCTGTGCTTCGTTTGGCGACTTCGCGGCCGTTGGGATCGCCTAGTGCTATGCGGATGTTGGCTCCCGCTTCGGCTTTGGCGCGGAGGGTTTGGGTGAGCTTGGGGTTGTCGGTGAGGAACATGCCCGCGTAGACGAGGATCTCGATGTGGCGGCTCGCTGCGCTCATCAGGTGTTCCCAGACTTCGGCCGGGACGGCGTGGCGGTGGGGGTAGACCTTGATGATCTCCGAGGTGCCGATCTCGGCTTTTCGGGCCGGTGCGACGGCGTCGGGCCACAGGTAGTTCTCGGTCTCGCGGACCATCGCGGCGATGGTGTGGCGGTGCCGCGGGTAGGGCGTGCGGGCCTGGGTGATCCACCGTTCGACGGTCTTGGGGTCGACGCTGGTGGCGCGGGCGACGTGGTCGAGGCCCAGCCCGTTGCGCAGGAGGGCGTCTCGTAGGCGCTCGTTGGGCACGTTACCCCCGGTTGATCACGTCTAGGGACGTCTCAAGCGTACTCAGGACGTCCTGAGATGTCCCGCTGTGTGGTGTGCGCGTCCTGCTGTTTCGCCGACATTGGTAACACGCCCCGGAGTGACCCGGGGCCGTGACCAGGAGGAACAGCGATGCCAGTCATCCCGACCCGTTTCGCGGTCGAATTCGGGGACGTGTTTCCCCTCGGGGCGTTCGTGCTGGGTGTGGAGCCGTCGATGGCGTTCTCCGACAACCCGGCCGCGCCGAAGCAGCAGGAGCGCGACAAGGAGACCGGTCAGCTCGTCTGGACCGTGCGGGCGCTGGACGCGAACGAGGAGGTGGCCCGGTTCG
This sequence comes from Actinokineospora pegani, assembly GCF_009745975.1. Classification (GTDB taxonomy): domain Bacteria; phylum Actinomycetota; class Actinomycetes; order Mycobacteriales; family Pseudonocardiaceae; genus Actinokineospora; species Actinokineospora pegani. The sequence goes on from NZ_WHOL01000109.1 coordinate 5,656, forward strand.
GGGCCGAGTTCAAGGTCAAGGTGACCGCCGACCACCAGCCGGTTCCGCCGGTGAAGGCAGGCGGGTTCCCGTTCGCGGCGGTGGAGTTCGAGGGCATGACCATCACCCCGTACGCGAACCAGAAGGGGCGGATCGCGCACAGCTTCCGGGCGACCGGGATGCGCGCACCCTCGCGTGGGGCCAAGTCCGCGGTTGAGCAGAAGCCCGCCGCGTGAGCGCCGGGATGCGCGACATGGTCACCATCAACGTCACCGCTGACCTGCCGGTGCGGGCCACGGCACAACCGTTCGCCGACCGGGTCGAACTGCGGTTCGGCAAGGCGTTCCCGGTCGCGCTCGTGGTCGACGGGACGTGCCTGGACCGGCTCTGCGAGGCCATCAAGGACGGCAAACAGCAGCTCGTGAACGCGGGGAGGCAGGTATGAGCGCGAACGCGGCCGACCGGCACACGGGGTCGCTCCCCTGCCCGGGTGGTTTCGTCCCCGATCACCTGTCCTTGCGGTGGGAGGACGCCTACAACCAATACGTCCGCACGGTCGCCCTCCAGGCATCCGGACCCGGTGAGGCCCGGGTGATCGCTGAGGCGTCCGCGTCGGTGGCTGCGGCCTGGCGGGCCATCTCGGACGTGGCGGGCCTGCCGTGGTGGGGTGTCACGGCCGTGCGGTCCGCAGCTGAGACGTTCGATGAGCAGGCCGAGCAGTGGCGGGCCTTCGCGACCTACCTCGCCGAGCGTCCTGGCGGTGCCCGATGAGCGCGGAGATGGTGACGGCTGACGTCCTGCGAACGGCGTCAGAGCTGGTGGCGGCGCTGCACGAACACCTGACGCGGTTCCGGCACGTGGTGGCTCAACCCGCCTCGGTGTCGATCCGGACGGCGCAGCGGGAGGCGGTGCGGATCGGACTGCCGGGCGAGAACCTGTCTCAGGTCTGCGCGGCGATACTGACCTGGTTCGAGTCCGTCGAGGACGGGAAGTTGTCCGCCCGGCGATCGTCAGACGGGGGCACGCTGTTCCTGGAACTGCGCGGCGCCACCGCCGATGAGGTACGACTGCTCGCGGTCGGCGCGGTGCCGTGGTTCCCGGGCCTGCTGCCGTCGCTGCCTGCGGGACACAGCATAGTTCTCGGGCCGCTGATCGTGCGAGCGCTGGCTAACGACCAGTGGGAGCCGGACAGCGTCTTTCCGGCGGCCGTCGTAGACCTCGGTGCCGTTGGCGGTGAGGACTGATGGTGAACCTTCGGGTGCCCTCGGAGCTGGTGCCCTACGTGCCGTATGTGACGGCGTGGTCCTCGGAGGCCAGGCCCCGGCGGCGGGTGGTTCCCCGGTCCACGGGTGCGGGCATCGCGTTCGCTGATGAGCGGCCCTCCGACCGGGACCGGCGGGGGTTCCTCTGGGACCGGTTCAAGCTGGCGTACGGCAAGGGCAAACCCATGTTCGGGGCGGTACACCCCGGGCGGCAGCGGCACGCGATGGACAAGCTGTTGTGCCAGGTGTGCGCCCAGCCCGCCGACCGCAACACCGACGGGGTGTTGTGGATGCTCCAAGACCACCGCGATGACTGGGTGGGGTGGCCGAACCGGATGGGGGTGACCGAACCCCCGATCTGCGCCCCGTGTGTGGAGGTGTCGCGGCAGCGGTGCCCGGCGTTGCGTCGTAGTCACGCGTTGGTGCGGGTGAACACGATGCCCGTCACCGGGGTGCACGGCACCCGATACGTCCCCACCGGAGAGGGGGTGGCGCCCGGCAAGTCGGGGCCGATCGACTTCGGGGCGGACCTGCGGTGGGTGCTCGCGACGCACCTGGTGCGGGAGTTCAGGGACGCGGTCATCGTCAACTGAACCCAGTTCGATCCTTTATAGACACACGGTGGGTCGTGTGGCGATGACGCACACCCTTGTTGGGGTGTAACAGGAACAAGGGCACAGAAGCGGGATGGTTTGGCGGCCACCGCTTCTGTGCCCGTCCACTCGCGGGAGCAGACGATGGCAACTGTAGAAGAACAACACGGGGTCCGGTCAACCCGGGTCACCCGTACGCACGCTGAAACGGACACACCCCGATGCGGGCGGTGCCACAGGTTCGCCCGGCTACTGCCCGGGGAGACGGTGTGCGCCTCCTGTGCGGGGATGTTGGCGCTCGATTTCGCCCCGGGTGGGGGTGGTCGGTGATGGGTTCCCGATGGGTTGACCCCGCACCGCTGGAAGTCGCCCGGCCCCGGCTTCCGTGGTGGACGCTGCTGCCCGGCGGAGCGAAACTCGTCCTAGCCCCGCTCGCCCTGGTGGTCGTCGCGGTGTGGCTGGTGGGCAAGGCGGCCCGGTTCGCTTGGTACTACCCGGTGACCGTGCTCGGCGCCCTGGTGGCGGCCGTGGTCTACCGGGTCGGTGGGTGGTGGTTGCTCGGCGGCCTGGCCCTCGGCGTGGTCTTGGGCGGCGGTGTGTGGTGGTGGCGGGACACCGATGGGTTCCGGCAGCGGGTTCGCTGGGTGCGGACGGAGGCCAGGCGGGCGGGTGTCTACGCGGGGCAGTGGCGCACGGTGATGCGGCTGTGCTCCCTCGACGGGACCGCGCGGGGGCGGGAGTACCTGCCTCGGTTGAGGCGGACCCGGTCGGACTGGTGGCGCGACACGGTCCGGGTCCGGATGGTTAAGGGTCAAGCCCCGGAGCAGTGGGAGGCGCGGGCCTCCGGGTTGGCGCACGCCTTCGGTGCCCGCTCCTGCCGGGTCCGGGTCCTGTCCCCCGGCACGCTCGCGCTCGACCTGGTGCACTCCGATCCCCTGGTCAACGTCGTGCCGGTGCCCGGGATGAGCGAGGAAGCCGCGGTGGACCTCAAGCGGGTGACCGTGGGCGTCACCGAGACCGGTAAGCCCTGGCGGCTGCGCCTGCTCGGCGGGCAACACCTCATCGTCGGGGTCCAGGGCGCGGGCAAAGGGTCTGTCCTGTGGTCGGTGCTGTGGGCGATCGCCCCGTTGATCCGCACCGGGGCCGTGCGGGTCGTGGGGATCGACCCCAAGGGCGGGATGGAACTCGGACAGGCTCCCGAGCTGTTCTCGCAGGTGGTCTACGACAACGGCCCCGACGCGGTCGAGCTGCTGGAAAAGGTCGCCGGGCAGGTGCGGGAGCGGGCGGGACGCTACCGGGGAGTCCGGCGGTGGTGGTCACGGGACACCGGGGAACCGTTCACGCTCCTGGTCGTCGATGAGCTGGCGGACCTGATCGCCTACCAGCCGGACCGGAAGTTGCGGGAGCGGGCGCAACTGGCGTTGCAGACGATCACCTCGCAGGGTCGGGCGCCGGGGTTCGGGGTGTTGGCGTTGGTGCAGGACCCGCGCAAGGAGATCGTGCCGTTCCGGAACCTGTTCACCACCCGCACCGCCCTGCGCCTGGATGAGGCGACCCAAGTTGACATGGTCTTGGGCGACGGTGTCCGGGCCAGGGGTGCGACAGCGCATGAGATCAGCGAGCACACCCCCGGCGTCGGGTGGGTCAAGGAAGACGGGCAACGCGAACCGGTCAGGGTGCGGGCCTTCTACCCGACCGACACCAATCTCGTCGAGCTGCGCCACTACGTCACCGGGACCTCCGCGGCCATCGTCCCGTTCCCCGACCGCACCACCTCGGAGAAGGAGGCGGCATGAACGACATACCAGTGATCAAGCTCCGCGGCCCACTCTCCGCGGACGTGATCACAGCGGCGGCGGAGCAGCACGGGGTGTGTGTCCGGCCGTTCACGATGGAGGTCACCGATAACACCACCGGCGCCGTGCGGTACATCGGCGTCCCTTGTGGCTCCACAGTGGAATCCGTGTGCGGGCCGTGCGCCAAGAAGGCCAAGGCGTTGCGGATGGTCCAGTGCCGCGAGGGCTGACACATGACATCAGAACCCATCGACCGCCGGGCCAAGCCCACCGACGAACAACAATCCATAATGGAGTTCCGGGCCGACCTGGTCAGCGCCTACCGGGCCGCTGTCGACGCGGGCGAGGCCGGACACGCCGACGAACTCCGCGATGAGATCCGGTCGGTGGATGAGGAACTGCACGCCTCCGGTGTCCGGGGCCGGTTGCCCAACCCAGACGGGGCACCCAAGAAGCCCCCGACCCGGTCCACCCGGCGGCGCCAGGACGCGCCGAACCTTCCGCGGCTCAAGGTCGCAGAACGCACGGTCGGCCGCGAGTACGCAGGAGGGTTCCGGCCCTCGATGTTCATCACCCTGACCTGCGACACCTACGGCCCAGTCCGCGGGGACGGGTCACCGGTCAACCCCGCCACCTACGACTACCGGCGGGCAGCACGCGACGCGGTCCACTTCGCGTCCCTGGTCGACCGGTGGTGGCAGAACCTCCGCCGCGCAGTGGGGTGGGATGTGCAGTACTTCGCCACCGTCGAACCGCAGAAGCGCACCGCCCCGCACCTACACGCGGCCATCCGGGGCAGCGTCCCGCACGAGATCATCCGACAGGTCACCGCCGCGACCTACCTCCAAGTCTGGTGGCCACCCCACGACGAACCCGAGTACGGCGGCTACCGACTCCCCGTCTGGGACCCGGACCAGCGGGCGTTCGTCGACCCCGACAGCCGCACAGCCCTCACCACCTGGGCGGACGCGGTCGACCAGGTCGAGGTTCCCGCCCACGTGTCGACCTTCGGAGCGCAAGTGCACTCCAAGGGCATCCTCGGCGGCACAGAGGAGGCCGGGCGGCACATCGGCTACCTCACCAAGTACTTGACCAAGTCGACCGGTGAGGTGGTCGAGGCCACCACCCAGGCTCAACACGCGCACCACGACCGGTTGCACGCGGAGCTTCAACTCACCCCATGCTCACCCCGCTGCGCGGTCTGGCCGCTCCACGGGGTCCAACCCCAAGGGCGCCACGAACAAGCTCACCCCCGGGCACTGCAAAGGGCGCGCACACCGTCGAACCACCCTCGGGCTTCCCGGCCGCCGGGTCCTGGTCTCCCGGAAGTGGTCAGGCAAAGCAGTCGCCGAACACAAAGCCGAACGCGGTGAGTTCGTCCGCACCATGCTCGCCGCTGTCGGGATCAACAAGCCGCGGCAAGACCCCACCCGGCTCACCTGGCGAAAACTCTCCCCCGGCGACACCAACGCCCCACCCAGAGCGCACCTGCTCATGCACGCGATCTCCGAACGCATCACCTGGCGGGCCGAGTACGAACGCGCCCTACTCGCAGCCCAACCACCCGACCCAACTCTTTCAGCAACTCCGCCGATAGCGGCCTGACCAGGGGGAACAGATGATGAACCAAATGATCGACGGACGTTGGTACACCACTGAGCAGCTAGCTCGGTTGCTGCACGTGGATGCCTCAACGGTGCGGAGGTGGCGCACGTTGGAGCCCTTTTACGGGCCTGCCTTCGTGCGCGTCTCGGACCGAGTAGTGGTCTACGCGGCTGCCGATGTTGAGGCTTGGCTGTGGTCGCGGCGCACCGACCCCGGGGAGATGGCGGCATGACGGACAAGGCGCAGTTGCCCATCGGCGTCAAGCTGAACCCGGACATCGAGTACCGGGCAAACCGGCCTTCGCCCTTCCGTGCTCGGATCCGGTGGACCGAACCGGCGACCCGAAAACGGGACTCGGTCTCGGAGTCTTTCGCCACTCGGGAGGAGGCGGACGCGTGGATTCGGGACATGCAGGCGGCGGCGCGGGGGTTGAACCCTCGAACTGCGGTCATGAGCCTGGCCGACTACGGCGACGCGAACATGGAACTCGCCATGCGCGGCCTTGAGGCCAAGACCACGGTTCCTTACGGGGCCGGGTGGCGGCTTCGCGTGGTGCCGACCCTGGGGCACATCCCGGTGTCGATGGTGTCCAACGGTGCCATTGACCGTGCTGTGTATGGGTGGATTGCCGACGAGTGCGGGCGGTCCACCGTGAAGAACTCGGCAGGTTCAGGCGGTCGTAGCATGTGATCTTGGTGTTCGGTGGGGAAGGATTCCCTGTCGTGCGCAGGATGTTGACGTTGGCTGATTGGGAGGAGATCTCCCGGGGCTTGGTGGAGTTGTTGGAGTTCAAGGTCATCGCCGTGCGGATCGGTCGTGATCCGTCGGTCGTCTCGCGTGAGGTGGGCCGTCATGGTGGTCGGGGCGGGTATCGGGCGGTGGCGGCTGACACCGTGGCGACGGTGGCCCGTTCCCGGCCGAAGGTAATGGCGGTGGACCGGTCGGCCCGGACGCGGGCGCGGGTGTGGTCGTTGTTGCGTCTGGGCTGGTCACCTGCCTCGATCGCGGGCCGGTTGGCACGGCAGCATCGGGCCGGGGACCCTTGCCGGGTGAGTCACGAGGCGATCTATCAGTGGGTGTATGCCCAGCCGGTCGCGACGCTGCGCCGGGAGTTGATCGCGTTGCGCACCGGCCGGAGCAAGCGGACCGGTCCGCGTTCGGCTCCGGCGCCGAGGATTCGGGAGCCCCGTTACCTCGATGAGCGCCCTGACGAGGTGCAGGGGCGTGCTGTGCCTGGTCACTGGGAGGGGGATCTGGTGATCGGCAAGGGCGGCAAGAGCGCGGTGGTGACCCTGGTCGAGCGCACGAGCAGGTTCTTGATCCTGGTCCCGTTGACCGGGCGGGACTCGTTGACGGTGACCCAGGCGATCATCGCCGCCGTCGGCGATCTCCCGGCCACAGTGAAGCGGTCGTTGACGTGGGACTGCGGGTCGGAAATGGCTCTGCACAAGGATGTCACGGCGACCGGGCTGCCGGTGTTCTTCGCCCACCCGCACTCACCGTGGGAACGCGGCAGCAACGAGAACCTCAACCGGATCGTGCGGGAATACCTGCCCAAAGGTGTGGAGATCACCAGCGACCCCACCTACCTGGCAGCGATCGCCGCGGAGATCAACGACCGACCCCGTAAACTCCACGACTGGAAGAAGCCCAGCGAGGTATTCACCGAACTCCTCGAAACAGATGCTTCCACCGCCTGAACTCGCCCTCCCTTGCCGCTCTGGTGCGCGTGATGGAGCAGGCGAAGCGCGACGGCCTGGTTGACCGGAATCCGGCTGAGGTCCGCGGTTGGCAGCGTGAGTACAAGCGTGCCGAGGATGAGCTGGAGAATCCGCGGGAGTTGGCCATACCAAACTGGGAGACGTTGAACCGCTTGGCCGAGGCGTTGATGACGCGATCTGCGGACGGTTACCAGGGATGGGGCCACGTGGTGTTGTTCGCCGCGTGCACGGCCGCGCGGATCGGAGAGGTCTCCGGGTGCCGGGTGAAAGACATCGACACCCGGAATTGGATCTGGACGGTTCGCAGGCAGACGACGACCGCACCCGGTGGGCTGGTCGACAAGGGCACCAAGGGGCGGAGGGCTCGCGAGGTGCCGTTGATCGCCGAAATCCGTGAACTGATCCAACAGCGCATCGCGAATGTCGATCGAGACCCGGAAGCCCGCTTGTTTACTGGGCCTCGGGGCGGCCGGATCACCACGGCCGTCTTCCGGGACGCGACTCATTGGGATGAGGTGGTGGCGCGGTTCGGGTTCGATCATTTGCGGCGTCACGACCTGCGGCACACCGGGCTCACGTGGATGGCTGATGCCGGGGTGCCGGTCCACGTCTTGCAGAAGATCGCGGGGCACGGGTCGATCACGACGACTCAGCGGTACCTACACCCGGACCGTCAGTCGATCGATGATGCCGGGACGATGCTCTCCGCCCACCTGCACGCACCGCGGGGACCCAAGCTGAGGGCCGTCTAGCCGGTTGGTCCCCGTTTGGTCCCCAACGGTGTCAGGAGTTGACCACGGACATGATCGTCCACAAAACAGCAAAGAGCCCTCTGAGCTGGACTTTTGTCCGACTCAGAGGGCTCTCAACGACCGTCGGGCTGACAGGATTCGAACCTGCGACCCCTTGACCCCCAGTATTACCTTCGCAAGCGCTGTTCTCGGACCGTATTTTCCCTGGTCGCTTACCAGCGTACCACACCAGGTAAAAGATGCACGGCATTCGCCCGAGTCGATCATTGCCTTTAAGATCGTTTCAAGGTGGTTACCATGCGTGGCGAAGATCCTTATACTTGGGCAAACAATGGCAATGTGAGCTGCGAGATCCCTGCGGGAGCACGACGGCAGTACACTCGGCGGCTCTGAGGGCGAACCGTTGTCAAGTTTCTATGCGAGGGAAATTGGTCGACCCCATTGACTCAGCAAACCAGCACCGTAGATGCGCTACCTCGCGTGGCTGGACGCACCTGATCGCTCGGCATCGTTTATTTCGGGCGTGGTGCTGATACTTCGATCTCGATGACAAAGGGATGGGTCCTGCCTTTGTGCTTGGCGGCGATCTGAGTGGCTTGCGCGTGTAGTTTGGACTTGAGGTCTTGGGCGGACACATGCTTGCTGGCTATCGGTCTGCGAGAGTCTTTTGCTGTCCAGTGGTCGAGTCGGTACCAGGCGACGATGTAGATGCCGTCGGCGGTTCGGGTGTCGGTCATGTACTGGTCGGCGAGTTGTTCCTCCTGTGACGTGAGGACATCCCTGTGCCAGGGCCCTTTGAGTTCGATGGGAATGGTCAGGTGTTCGCCGTGGCTGCGGGCGAGCGGTTTGCCGATGACGTCAATTTTGATGTCAGGGCGTTCGCCGGAGTCGCCTTGGTCGGTGGGGCGAATGACGACTTCGCGGTTGACTATGGTGCCGCGTTGGGCCAGGCGCAGGGTGAGTTCGTGGGTGAGGTAGGCGCCGATCTGCCCTTCGGTTTTGGGTCGCCAGTCGTATCGACCTCTGCTCTTGGGTATGGGCTGGCCGTCCCAGAGCAGGTTGTAGTGGGTGTGCAGGTCGAGTTGGATGTCGTTGAGGGTGTCGATGAGGACTTGGGCGAGTTGTGCTGTGTCGTTGACGATGCGTCGGGTGCTGTCTGAGAGCAGGGCGTTGACGTGATCTGGCGACAGTCGGGCGCTGTGACGGATGTGGGCTTGGCGGCGTGCGTCTTGGAGCGCTGTGTTGAGGTGGAATTCATCGGGGAAGTCTGTGACGAGGGCTCTGAGTTGGGAGAGGGCGTCGTCGGTGCCGTATGCGGCGAGCGCGGCTGCGATGGAGCCGCGCCAGTCATGTGCTTCGTACGCGGCGGTGTGAACGACGAATCCAGACTGGGGGATTGGTTTGTCCGCAGGGAAGATGGAGATGAGCCAACGGTAGACCGCCGCGAGTGTCGGCTCGTCGAGTTTGGCAGTGATAGCGGGTGTGCTGCGGTTGCGAAGGAAGTTGATGATTGCTCTGCCGAACTCGGGGTTGCGGTCGATGTGCGTCTTGATCGCCGGCCAGTTGCCGGTGGGATCAGAGGTCAGCAGGGAGCGGGCGGCCACGGCGGCTACCTGAACGGGCACGGCGTCCTCTGGCCCGGGCTCGTGCTGGAGGGCCTTCCTCGCTAGTTCTTCTGCTGCGGTGCTATGGGTGACAGCTTGGGAGAGCAGGTCCGCCAGTGTCGCGATGCCAATGCTGCGATTTGTTTTGGCTGGTAGGGCGAGGAACGATTGTGCATCGCCTTCTGGCTCTGTGTAGGGCGTGTCCGGCGTGGTCGACTGGGTAGTCAGGTCGGTGATCAAGTCCTCTGCGAGCCGGGTGAGGACGTGCGCAGACGTCGGTGGCAGTTGCGGCAGCAGCGGAGAGGTCTCGTTGTGAGCGAGGTGGGAGCGAACGAACCCGTCGATGCTCTTGTTCAACGCTGCGCTTGCGTGAGCGGCGGCCCGTGTGACCAGGGCTTGCCCGGGGTCGTTGGCGTGTCCTTCGAAGCGTCCTGCTTCCGAGACGATCGCGCCCGTCCAGTTCGCCCAGGTGGATTCGTCCAACGAGTCGAGCAGGTGGTCGGCGTGGGTGTGCAGGTGAGTGAGGGCGGCGAAGCCGGCTTCAGCACGCCGATCTCCGCCTTTGCCCAGCCACTCTGCTCGGTGATCGTCTTCGCTCGTGAGGTAGACCTGGCAGGCTGCGGTCACCTTGTCGACGTATGTTGCTGGTGGCCACAACGTCGCCCCAAGCAGTTCCTCCCACAGCCAGGAGTTCTGGGATTTGGGGTGACCGGTGGAAGGGTCGTAGTGGAGGCGGTGGTAAAGGACCCAGAAGGCTTGGGTGTCACCGTCGACTGCACGGTCAAGCAAATCCCGTTGCTGCTGTTGAAATGCTTCTGCGTCTTTCCAGGGCTCAGGCAGATCGGGCTCGACTCCCATGACCGGTGGTTGACACCACTGGAGAACTTCGCGGTACACCTGGGCGATGCTCGTGTGGCTTCCCAATGTTTCGATCTGCGAATGCAGCCACGGCAGGTCCTTGTGGTCGAGGAGCCTGGCCCGCGGGCCTCGGCGTGGTGGCGTCACCTCGTGGCCGCGCCAGGTGTCGAGGGATCTGCCCCAGCTTGCGGCGATGCGTTGGATCCACGCGGAACGTTGTGAAGCAGGGGCGTGTTCAGCCGCGTGGAGCATCGCCCCCGCGAGTCTGAGCCGTAGTTCACGCACGGAGTCGGGTTCGCTGCCGTCTTCGTTGATGAGGATGATCGCCTCGGGCAGCGGCGGTCGCTCTGCTTTGACGACAAACCACAGAAGTGTCGAGGCCACTTGATCGGCCAGGTTCATCGCCTGCGGTGATGCCAGTGCTCGCTCCGCGACCGCAACGGCTATGTCCTTGAGCGTGCCGATCCTGGCTCGGGTGAGGTGTGGGGCTTGCTCGGGTTTGATCTCGTGGTCGTCGTCCCAGTCATGGAAGGCCGAGAGTTCAGCGGGCAGGTCCCCAGTCGCGCCGGCGTGCTGGATGACCGCTTGGACCAGGTCGAGCATCGCGTGGAGGTCGGCGTCGCGAGCCCGGGTGGAGAAGGAGCTCACCCAGAAGCGGAACGTTCCAAGGTAGTTGCCTCGGGCAACCGGTTGGAAGTAGGGCTTAGCTTGATCGAAGGTCAGGTACCGTGGCCAGAGCAGGTTGAGCAGGGTTCCCGCCAGTTCCAGGGGGTCGTCGGGTTGAACGTTTTGCCACGGGGCCGTCGGTGGGGGGATCGACAGCAGGACTTGACGGAGCCGTGCGGCGGTCGCTTCATCGGGGTCAACTGCTAGTGCGGCTGATGCGGCCGAGGACCGCAGTCCTACGGGGCGTGCGCTGTCCTCGACGACCTGAGCAAGCGGGTCCGCGGTGTCAGGCTGAGCTGAGTCTCGGGCGATTCGAATGGCCAGCCGCGTTCGGGCATGCGTAGGCCAGTGGGTGCTGTCGGCCCCGGTGGTGCTCTGGATGGCTGCGGCGATCTGCGCGGGAAGTCCCGGGTGGTCGAGGCGCCAGCGCGTGCTCTGCCACACGCGCGAGGACATCTCGATCTGCTCGGCTCGATTGAGCAGGCCCTCGACCAACAGATGCCGGACGTCCGCGTCGGTGATGGAGGCGCTGTGGGCGGAGAACGCGTCCGGATCAGCTGCAGCGAGCCAACTGGTCTGCCCGGGTGCGTGGGCCACGAGCCAGGCAGCGGTCTCGCGCAGGTGCTCGGGTACACCGGTGGCATCGTCGTCGGGTGCGGTGACGAGGAACAGTTCCTCAAGCTGCCGGGCAGGCATCGGCGGAGAAGCCCGAACCCGGTCGGCCAGGTGTCGGCCCGCGAGGAAAGCCCGCAGCGACGAGTGTCCAAACGTGGCTTGGTGGCTTTGGCGGGTGAACAGCCCGGTCTTGAGAGTTTCCTGGACCATGGGTGTGGTGACCTCGAACTCACCTGCTCCCGCCCACTCGTGGGCACCGACGAGTTCGCCGAGAGGCACGGCCAGATCGACCAGCGAGGCGGAGTTGCGGATGTCGACCGCTTGTCGGTTGCTCAGCACCAGATGGGCGGCGATCCGTCCGGCTACGGCCAAGCGCTGCTCAAGGGTGCTCTGCGGAGGCTTCCTGTCACCGTCTGGGTCGTGCTCGGTGGCAAGTAGTCGAACACCGGAGTTGAACAGCTCCTTGGGATCGCTGTTGAGGTGCCCGTCGTCGTCGGCGAAGCTCGAGGCGAGCATCTTCAGCGTCAACGGCACCCCCGCCAGTCCCCCGGTGCTCGTCGCCTCTACCTCTCGGAGAAAGGCATCGGCGTCCAAACCTGCACTGGCGACCAAGGTCGCGACATCAGCACTGGACAGCGGAGCGAGCTCACCGACGAAACACCCGGACAGGCGCTCGGCCAACACGCTTGTGATGCGATCGGAGTAGTCCGCAACCCGGCACGCAAGCCAGATCCGGAGCCCACGCACGTCCTTGTCGCGCAGTAGATCCTTCAGCCAGACGTGAAAGGTGCCCACGAACGGGCACTCGTCGAGCTGGTCAATGACGATCCGCACCGCAGTGGGAGGCTCATCCTCCGACCCAGCGGTCGACAGAGCCGCCAAGTACGGCTCAATCCGACGGGTCGCCACCTCCACCGACATCAGATCCGGTCCCCGCAGTCGCAGAGTTCCTGGTTGGCCCGGTGACGGCTCATCCTGCTCGCCTTCGGGGATCAGGGCCTCAAGCTCGGTCGTCTTCCCCGCCCCCGGCTCCCCGAGAACCACAAAACCACCGCCCTGCCCGGCCGCGTCCGCCGCCCGGCGCCAACCCTCATCCACCTCCGACGACCCCGGGTCGACCATCAAACCCATCTGGTCGACTGTGAAAGTCGCCACATCCTGATCACCGACGCGCCGCTCTCGCAGCCAGCGCTGCGCCCTCACATTGAACCTCGCAACCTCACCCATACGCCCTCCATCGCAGCAGCACGACACCTCGATACACCCCACACCGGGCGACACCACCGCCTCGCCCATGCACGCTCAACCACACCATCACCATCAACGACGCCCGTTCAGCCCATGACCAGTACCAACAGACCGCAACCTACAAGGACCACGACCATCTGCAGATCAGGGCAGATGCAGGACGTTTGGGTCAGCTCGGCAAGTTCACTCGACCGGGAAGATCTACTGCGCCCCTTTGGCCAGATCAGCAGCGCTGCTGGAGAGGCGGCCTTTCCTCGACCACTACGAGATACCATCAGACTTCGCCGAGCTTTCCCTGCACTTGCGATTCGTGCTCGTCCACAGCCGTCGCAGCCACTACGAGCAGGACCGCAGGCGCCTGGAGAAGCGCGGAGAGTTGGGTCGGCATGACGAACGGCTGATGTCCTTCGACCGGCTTAACCCGTGCAAGCTGCTCCGTGATCGTCGGGTATTGAGGGAGTGCTGACCGACGAGTTGCGGGCTCGTCTGGAGTCGTTAATCCCGACCATGAGAGTGGTGCTCTGGGCATAGGTCAGCGCGAGCAACCAGTCCCGCCGGTCTGACCGTCGCTCATGGCGGACGTAATTCGTGTGGAAGAATTGATGACTGTGGTGGAGATTGGGATCCAGTCAGCGGACGTCGGTTTTGACCTCGACGTCGCCGCTTTGCTGCGTGGCATCCCCGGCGGCTACGCGCGGGTACGAGCCGAAGCTGCGACCACGTTCATGCACGAAGCGGTGGGTGCTATACGCCCGTCTGCGAGGCAGGAGATGGTCGACGGGGTCGAGGACTTCGTCGTCGTGGCCCGGCGACTGCTCGGTGAGGCCCTCACGGCGCTGCGACGAGAACTCGGTCTCACCTCGCTGGGGGATTGTGTGGGATTGGCTCTGCTCCTCGGGCAGACCGAGGTGATCGTGGGCCTGCCTACCCCGTCGCCCAACGCTTTCGCCTACGAGATCGAGTACCTGGCGTCCTGCCGGGCGGCCGAGTCGACGCGCACTATGTGGTTCGCGTCGTCGCGTCGCCGCGCCCAGGCGACGTTCGAGGCCCTGCGGTTGGCCAGGCAAGTCCGCATCCTGCACATGCAACTGGACTCCGCGTCGAGGGTCCTGACCGGTGGCCAGACCTACGAGAGCATGAAGGAGAGCTTGTTCGGCGAGAACCTGGCCGAGGAATGGGTCTCGGTCAGGGGCTCGTTCATAACTCGTTACGACTGGGAGTACAGCAACCGCCTCGCCGAGCAGATGCGGCGCCGCGGCGTCCCCCATCCGAGGTTGGAAGCGCTCAGCTACCTGGTCTCCTCCTTGCTGAGTCGCATGTACCCGGCGATCGCGGAGTTCCACGCGGCCTTGTCGGAGGAGGACGGCGACCTGCACACTGCCGCGACGCAGCATCGACTTGTCACCGGCGCACCCACACCTCGGATGAGTCGGCGCCACGCCGCGTTGATCGTCGAGCGCACCCGTCTTCTGCCCATCACGGTCGAGGAACTGCTCGAAGCAGCACCCGTCGAGTTGGTCGACGATGTTCACGCCTGGACCCAGCACCTCACCGTCAAGCCCGACGACCTCGGCCGCAATACCGATGGCGTGAGGTTTTTCGACTCGGCGCTGGCGACGGCGCCCCTGCTGGCCACACCGCAAGGACTGCTGCTGGCGCTGGTGCACGCGCCCCTGAGCGACCTGTCGCGCGTGATGGAACGGGTCTTCGGTGATCAGCGCAGCCTGCCGTACTTCGAGGCGCGAGGGGAGATGGTGGAGGCCACGGCACTCGAGGCTCTCACCGCGGTGTTCCCCGACGCAGCGACCATGGCGGGCGGCACCTACGCCGGTGACCGGCCGGGTGAACGCATCGAGGTCGACGGTGTGCTGCGGTGGAAGGACATCGCCATCGTCGTCGAGGGCAAGGGCGGGTTCCTGAGCCTGCGCGCGCGCCACGGCCAGCGACGAGCCCTGCTCGCTGACCTGCGCTCCACCATCGGGGACGGCTTCTTCCAGGCCACGCGATTGCTGCGCACGCTCGACCGCAGCCGTCGGGTGGATTTGGTGGGCGACAAGGGCCAGGAGTTGCGGTTGTCCCTCCCGGCGATCCGCCGCGCCTACGTGATCATCCCCACGGCAGACAAGATCGGCGGCATGACGATTCTGCTGGACCAATTCTCTCGCAGGGGAGTCCTGCCGGCGGGGGCTTTGCCGTTGATCGTCTCCGTCCAGGACCTGCGCCTGATGTCGGAACTGCTCGCCACACCCCTGGAGTTCGTCGCCTACCTCGACTACCGGGAAGAGGTGCTGGCACACCCGGAGATCCAGATCATCGACGAGGAGGAGCTCCTGGGGCACTTCGTCGCCGGGAATGACATCGTCGGCACCTTTCAGCAGCGAAAGTCGGAATACAGCTTCCAATTCCGATACACCGAGTGGCGCAACAAAGTGCACCCGCTGTTCCTCGGCTCCAACTCCCAAGAGCTGCACCTCAATCCGTGGATCGGGGCCAGGGAAACCGCGCTGGCGTTCGGTGGTCCTCTCCCGGACCGGCCGCGACGGCACTCCCCGGTGACCATGCAGCGGATCGAGCAGTTCTTCGACGACAGAGACGACCTCGCGGCGGCGTCCTGTGCGATGAGGTTCCCCCACGACGCCTTCGAGGACTTCGACCGCGTCGGCGGCGTCGCAACACGAGGCGCGCCTGCGTTGGGCTACGCAGGGAACGCGGGCATCGCGATCCTCGCGCCGCGGGACCAGGTGCGGACGGTGCGCCGCACCGGACGGGTCACCGCCTTCCGCGAGGCCATGCGCTGCGTCGCCTACGTCCAGCACACCAGGCACGGGCTACGTCTTCGGCACGTCGAACACACCCCCCAACACGTGTTTCCCGCAGACGGCCACAGCTCACTTCTGCACCGCTCCCGGCTGGGAGACCACACAAACTGGTTCGCCGAGTTCGCCCGACGACGAGGCGGTGCCGACACCGAACTCAGCGACGCCGACCACCGCACCATCGCCGCGCTGGTCCAGGCTGGCCTCGACGAACACCTCGCACTCGGAGTCACCCGACACAGCCTCGGAGCCCGAGTCCTCGAACTCGCCGACGACCACATCAGCCTGCACCAAGCAGCCGACCTCTACCTCACCCACGTTCGAGCCACCGCAACCACCCTAGACGTCGCACCAAGCGAGCTCGCCCTCACCACTACCGCGATACGCCAAACCCTGAACCTGGCCACCGACGGCCACATCGACCCCAAATCAATTCCCCAACTATTGCACATCCAAGTCACCTCCCCCGACACATCAGCCAGGGAACTCGCAGACCACGCCGGCCTGCTCACTACCCATGCCGACGACTTCACCGACGCGATCCGCGGCGCCCTCGCTGCCCTCGGGACAAACCTGGAAGAGGTCCATGCACTCCGTAGCGCAGACCGACGAAAGCTGAGAAACCGACTCGTAGGGCAGGTACGGTCCGTCATACCCACGGCCAACGCCAAAGCCCTGGCCCACGCCGTCGACGACTACCTCACCAATGACAAAGTTCAAGACCAACGCGCCTGAGTGGCGATGCTCGCGGAGTTTCGATTCTCGGGTACACGTCCTTCGGCGCAGACGCTCCGATGGTCTGTCTTTTCGAAAGCCCATGGAGCACCTCCGCTGGCTGATGGCGAACGCCAGCGGCCGCCTTGGGGGACGCCGCTCAAGCGGCAAGCCGTCTACAACCTTGGCGGCGGCCCCGCCGGGTACGCCCGAGCCGAGCAACTCGCGGAGCTTCCCGACGAGCTGCGCGGATGGGCGGTGCGCTTCGAAGCGGGGGCAACAGCGTTCTGATCTCGAAGAGAGTGTCCGACTGATTGACGACCAAGGCGAACTCACCGGGAGTGCTGATGAAAGTCGACTGCGGACGCAGGTCTGACAACGTACTCGTGAGTGTTGTCGAACTGTCGTTCTCGTATGAAATGTCATCCCCCGTACGAGGTGCTGTCGGGAAGTGAAAACAGAATGGGAATCTGCAGATGGTCGAGTTCTCCACTTGCTATGGTCAAGGGGTGATGCCCGCAGGTTTCGACCCCTCGGAGTGGGAGCTGGTCAGCAACGTCCGCGACCCCTGGGGGCAGATCCCGTTCACCGACGGCGGCCGGTTCCTTCCCGAGCGCGCACGGCAGTACAAGGAACGTCTGCTCGCTCAGGCCCGAGAGGGTGATCCGGTCAGTCGCCGCCACCACTATGTCCCAAAGACCTACTTGCGGGCTTGGTCGTTCGACGGCAGGCGGGTGTGGGCCCTGGACACTGTGCGGCATACCGTCAGGCCGCTGGGGCTCGCCGATGTCTGCGTGACAGAAAACTTCTACCGAGTGGTGGGGGCGGACGGGCAGGAGCACAACCGAGTCGAGTCGCTGTTCGGAGTCGTCGACGCCGAGCTGCGACGGGTCCAGACCCTCTTCAACAGGCTCGAGGATCCCGATGAGTTGGAGTTCGACGACTTGATCGCGTTGGGCGTCACCATGGCCATGCAGCGCCAACGCACCGCTCAACAACGCAGGTTGCGCCTGCAGCAGGACGCCTGGCTGGTCGCACAACAACCCGACCGTTTCACCTCCATCGACGACCCCGAACAGCCGCTTCGGGTGGCGGGCATCCACACGGAGTTGATGTTCACTGACATGTGGCGCTCCGCCGACGTCTTCACAGGCAGGCAGCTCGAGATCTGGCACGACCCCGAAGGCCGCTTCACCACCTGCGACGCGCCGGTGTTCGCTCCGTTCCGGCGTCGCGTCCGGCCCGACCTGAACAGCACGCCCTACATCATCTGGCCGATCAGCCCACACAGAGTCATCGCGCTCAGTAACGACTTCACCGGCGACAAGGCCGTCATCCGGCCCGCCACATCGCAGATGAGGACACTCGTCCGCACCGGCGTAGAGCAAGGGCGCGAACGCATGATCTTCGCCAGCGCCGAACATCGACAGGACCTGCCGGAACGCCGGCACTTTCGACGTCGCACGCAGAGCCGGCTCCGGTGCTCGCACCGAGCCCCCGACGGACGCCCGTTGCGGCCCCCCGGCTGCTGTGTGGAGATCAGAGAGACCTTCGCCGACAGGCCGGATGTAGTCCTGTGCGACAAGCCCGACCACCTGCCCGCACCGCGGATGTATGCGCACACCTGACCACAGCCCACCCGGTTCAACGTCCCACCCGCGGGTGATGTCGGAACCCGGCTCCAGGTCGATCGTCAAGCAAGCTCGTGTCGTGTGGGTGCCCGTGGTCAAGAACTGGGTGCCGGAGATGAGTCCAGAACGATGTCCTCAACCTCTCTGCCGCCTCCGCGTCCGGCGGTTCTTGACGGCGCCTCTGCTAGATTCCAGGGGTGGCCGGACGCTAGATCGTCGAGGTCGAGGAAGACCCTGCGCGGTCGATGAACGGCGAGCCGTGGTCGAGCGCCGCTAGGTTCAGACGCGCCGGGGCTTTCACCCTCCGCCTGCGCCGGGGACGACCGGTGGATCTTCCTCTACACGGCGGCCCCGCTGAAGGTCGTCGGCGGCACCGGTGCGCCCGTCAACCTCTTGGTGATCCGCTGACTGTCTGTAGGGCAGGAGACAGGCGATCTCATCGCGACCGGCTGGCCTGGCTTCAGCCTGCGGTGATCCACTCTGCCGGGACCAAGGCGCCCTGGCCGTGACGCCACCGCCGGATTACCGCGGATGCGAAGACCGGCTGCTCCAGGTCCGCGTGTTCCATGGCGATGACTTGGAGCTTGCCGTCCGCGGTGGTGATGGCGTCGGCGATGGCTTGGTACGCGCGCAGGAGAGCTGCCCGGTCGGACTCCTCGGCTGGCTCCAGGTCCGTTCCCTTGTAGTCAGCGGGAAAGTAGACCTGGGAGGGCTGGTCGAGGACGAGCAGCTGCGGCACCGGCCGCTCGCGCTCGATGAACCACTCGTGCAGGCTCAGGAACGCGGCCAGGTGGTAACCCAGCCAGTTCTGGCCGCCGCCGATCTCCCTGAGGGGGACTGGTCCGTCGTCGGTGTCGGCCACGACGGTGAGGCGCCGCAGGTCGAACCGGATGGGGGCCTCGGAGTGCTCGAGGACGAGTGCCCGGGCCTTGGCGGTGATCTTCTGGTTGATCAGTGACAGGCTGCTGTTGACCCGATCGGCTTGCACGTCGTGGCCGAGGGCATCTTCCAGTTCCTCGATTGCTGCGTGCATCTCCTCGCGCCGGTCGCGGATGCGGGGGGCAACTGTGTAGCGCGCGGCG
This sequence comes from Actinokineospora pegani, assembly GCF_009745975.1. Taxonomy (GTDB): domain Bacteria; phylum Actinomycetota; class Actinomycetes; order Mycobacteriales; family Pseudonocardiaceae; genus Actinokineospora; species Actinokineospora pegani. Next base: position 24,598 of record NZ_WHOL01000109.1, read on the forward strand.
TTCTCCAGGAAAAGGCTGATGCGCCCGCGGACGGCGGCGGCGCGCAGCGTGGTGTCGCGGTACCGAGTGGCCTCACGCATGCCTGCCTCGAGTGCGTCGCGTTCGTCGTGGTTGGCGCTGAGTGCGCGGCGGTGCTCGCGGAGCAGCTCTTCCTGCTGGTCGATGAGAACTTGGATCTGCGGGGTGTCGTCACTGACGTGGACGACGCTGGCGTTGAGCTCCTCCAGGTCTGTTCGTAGTGCGGTCACGACGGCGCTCGGGGCGGTCACCTCGCTGTTGCAAACCGGGCACTGGCCTGGAGACATGTCAGGGCTGAGTTTGAGTAGTGACAGGGAGGTCAAGCGTTCGCGGTGGTCGAGTGCTTGTGTCAGAAACTCACTGCGGTCGCGGAGTGCGCTTCTCAGTTCGGCGAGCCGGGCGCGCGTCTGCTGGAAGGCGATGCGCAATCGATCCCGCTCCTGCGAGAGGGCGGCCAGGGGATCGCCTTCGTCGTCGGGGATCTCGGGCAGGCCGGGCAGGGGTGTAGAGGCGGCGGTATCGAGCAGTCCGAGCGCTTGGTCCAGTGTGAGCTCGTCGGTGTCCAGCGGGTCGAGCAGTGAGGTCTCGACCGCTTCTCTTACCAGGGCGCGAGCCTGCCCGGACGCGGGCGCGGCGGATTCCTGCTGGTTGAGATCTCGTTCATGGGTCCGCAGGTCGGATTTCATCCGCTGCAGCTGAGCACGCTGCACAGCCTGTTCGGGGTCCACGGCCCCAATGAAGTAGGGGAAGATGTCGCGGATCGTCCTGGGGCCGTGATCTTCGCCCTGCGAGTGGAACAGGTGGTCGGGGTTCGCCACCACATTTTGGGCTTGGATACAGAAGTACAGGGCGTGTCGGATGGACGGGGCCATGGTGTTGCCCCGTGTTGTGGGCAGGCGGATCGAGAGGTCGATGCCGGTGAACTCGGCGAGCAGGCTGCGCGCGGCCTCAATGGTGAAGGTGAACTCCAACTGCGCAGCAGCCAGCGGGAGAGCCCCAGGCTGCTGGAAAACCAGGCACAACCGGGGGTACGGGGTGGTTCCGCGCGCTGCCGGGCGGGCCACGAACAGTTGGCGGTCGCCGCAGACGATCTGCACGGCGAACACATCGACGTACTCGCGCAGCTTGCCCGCGCTGATGGGGTAGTTGTCGCCGCTGCTGGCCATGCAGTAGTTGGTGACATCCCAGATTGAGGTCTTTCCCGTGAGAGAGTCACCAGTGACGATGTTGAGTTCGCCGAGGTTGAACTCCAGGCTACGCACCTGGCCGGGCTGCTTGCCGTAGAGGGTCAGGGACTTGAGCTGCCAGGTCACGGTCGTACTCCAAGCAGGGTGAGGATGGTGGCGGTGGGTCCGCCGGTGGGCAGCCACCGGCCGAGCATGTGGGCGGCCTTCTGGACTGCGGCGGCTTCGGCCGATCGGTTCCGGATTCCTTTCGGGATGGCCTTGTCGCGCAGGGTGAGTGCGGCTCCCTCCAGAACGAGGACCCGGGTCTGCAACGCGAACAGCAGGCCGGGGCGCACCACGGCGAGAAGCCCAGGGGCGTTGGCGGACATGTGGACCTTGACGGTCCCGTTGCTCTCCGCCCACTGGGCCATGTTGGCGTTGGCGTTCGGCAGCAGGTCCCGGACCGCGGGCTGCAACGCCATGACGGCGGAGGCGACCACGAGGGGCAGCGGACCGGGTCGTTCGTGCGCTTCCCAGTGGCCTTGGACGACGCGGGCGCAGACCAGGGCGGTAAAGGCCGGATTGTACAGCGCCCGCTCTTCCCTGCTCCACTCGATAGGGCCGCTCACGTGCTCGACACCGATCCGAGCAGCGCCATGAGGCGCTCCTGGAACTCGGGGTGCCAGCCGACTCGCTGCTCGTCGGCCAGGATCTGGTACGAGCCCTTGGTGACGAACGGCTCGTCGCATCCCGGCCGGATGGGAAACCGGGCCTGGTGATCGACCCACCGGTAGATGGCGCGGGCCTCGCGGACCTTGATCTCCTCCGCGGCCTGTTCCCCCAACTCCTCGCGCATCTCCTCGAAGCGGCTTGACCACTCCTCGACGAGGCGCTTCTCGTATCTGCCCAGCTCACCGGGCCGAAGCAGGTTGTCGTTGACCCACCTCGAACGCTGGGTGAATGCCCGTAGGTAGTCGCTGACCGCCTGCTGGATCCTGCTGTCACCGACGTTCACGAGGCGCAGTTGCCGGACGTAGACCTGGTCCCCGCCATCGGAGTCGGCGCCGCCCACCTCGGGCAGGTCATCGTCGATGGGCAGGCTGTCCGGGCCGAAGCCCTTGCGGCGGTCGCTGAACACCACGTCGAACTCCAGACCGGTCACCGGCCCCGACGCCGGGTCGCGCAATTGAGCGACGACCCTGCGGAAGAACCACCCGTCGAGGCGCTCCAAGAAGACCTTCGCGTGCTCGTGACCCACGGCGACGCCCAGCAGGCGCAGGAGGCGCTCGGTCGTCTCGTCGATGTCGGGCGCCGCGTCGAGCACGCGGACTCGCTCGAGCAGGGATCCACGCTGGTCGACTGTCAGTTTATCCCACGCCTCGTACGCGGACTTGTTGGTCTTGTTCATGGAGGTGCGACGGGCTTCGTCGAGCAGCTCGAGTGCCTTCGCCTCGTCCCGGGGGCTGCCATGGCCAGGGGGGCGGAGATGGTAGGCGGCGCCGTCCGCGGCTGCTTCGGCGGTTGTGAGCAGGAAGAAGGTGGGGCGGTCCTGGCCGGGGGTGGACTCGGTCCACCCGCTGGCCCAGATCCGTAGGCTCTTCCACAGGTCGGTGGCTTTGTCGGTCATCCTGGTCCCTGGGGCGCGGTGCTTGAGCTGGTAGAGGCCCGGCCCCGCGTCCTCGTGGACCTCGATGTCATCGCCCGCTTCGATGGCCACGGACCAGTCGGGACCGGCTCCTGTCTGTTCGACGCAGAAGTGCAGTGCCTTGCGGAGCTGGTAGAGGTAGCCGACCGCCGACGCCGACGCCTCGAACAAGTCGATCTGCTCACCCATCTCAAACCTCCCTGCCGCGTCGCCTGCCGATCACATGATCCACCTTCCCGCCGTTAACCGTGGCGAGGTGCTCGCGCGTTACACGGCGTTGTGGCAATGGTGCGCGTGACGATGGCGCGGATGGCGTTCAGGACGTCACTGCGCAGGCTCGTGGTCTGCAGGCTCGCGGTCGTCAAGGCGGCTGGCGATCGTCGCCGTTGCCTGCTTTGCTGCCGCGACGGCGCGTTCGACGTCGACGTCGCGGCGATGGTTCTCGGCTCAAGGGACGCCGACGCTGCCCAGGGAGGGTTGCTGGTCGGTGAGGACCGGGGCGGCGGCGCTGTAGACGCCTAACGACCTCGTGCATGGTTGGTGGTCGGGCGCGTTGAACTGGGGAAGCGACTGTTGGTGATCACAATCCGCTTGCCGGATTGAGGGCTGCGACTTCGGCGGGCGTGGCGGTGGGCTGGTGGTGCGGGGACGCTGGGCCGGTCGAGCAGTCCGGCCTCGCCGTAGCGGCGGTGGCGGTTGACCCAGCGCGACGCGCACTGCCGCGAGATGCCCATCTCAGCCGCGACGTGGGCGATTGGGCGGGTCTTGCAGCGTTGGACGAGGCGGTGGCGGCCTTCGACGGACAGCGGGGCGTTACGGTGGAGCACGGACGGGTCTTTCTGCTCGGCGGACGAGTTGGTCGCACTTCTCATCCTGCCGCCGAAAGACCCGTCCCCTCGTCTCAGGCTTTACCAGCCGTCACCAACGTCATGACCCGCAACACCTAGTTATCGGAATCGGGGTCCACATGTGCGTCAGGGGGTGTAGCGCCGTCGTGGTCTGGCTCCAGGTATGGCCTGATTGTCTCCGGGGCGCTGCCGTTGAATTGCCGCCCGTTGAACCCGGCGATGCCGCTGAACTGCGCGTCACCGAACTCGGCGTTGCTGTCGAACCGTGCCTGACCGAACTCGGCTTCGCCGTCGAACCGCGCCTCGTCGAACCGGGCTCTGCTGTTGAATCGTGCCTGGCTGAACCCGGCGACACGGCTGAGCCGCGCTTCGCTGAACCAGGCATGGCCGCTGAACCGCGCCTTGCTCAAGGCGCCCCGACACCCTCGACGCCACCGTGCACGACGCGGTGGCACACTTCTGCACCGCATGGGCCCCACCTACAGCCACCCGCATTACCTCAACTGTCAGCTGAGTTGTTACCCACACGGTCTAACAGGACGAACTCGCTGCCGTCGGTCTCCTGCTTGTCCGTCCGACGAAGTAACCCGTGGGCACTGAGAAAATCGATCATCACCTGTACCGCCTCGCCTGCCTCCCAACTGCCAGGCGCTGAGCCATGGTGAGCGGCACCGTTGCGCAACTCGTTGAGCCGAAGCAACCGATCGGTCGGAACGGCGAGCGGAAGGCCAGAGTTGCTGGCGATGGAGATGTAGGTGCCTAGGGCTGTGCGGTTGCTGATGCGGTTCCGCTGGCTTTCAGGCAGCTGATTGGCACGGTCACGCACGTGTCGGCCGAGAACGATCTCCAGTGCTGTGGCGGCATCGAAGATCGCTCGCCGGTTGGCGTTGCGGCGTTGTGCCGCTCGTGCGTCCCGGCTCAACACCTCTTCCAGAGGGGGTTCGTGGCCGTTCCGAATGAAAGAGAGAATGGCGGCCCATTCCTGTGGGTGAAGGGGACGAATTCTTGGTGTGGTGATCCGGACACCCAGCGCGTCGTCGGAGGGCGGATCGATGAACGTGAGCCCGGTGCCGACCATCTCCGCGTCGTAGACGCGGTGGCTCGGGTCGAGATCCTGCCCGGTCATCACCTCCGCCCAGGTGCGGACATCCTCCGACCACCTGTTGATGTACTCAGCGAGCTGGTGCTGGGGAGTGAACCAGGGCACGTGGTCGTAGCTGGGGCCTGCGACGGCGGTGATAGCCACACGGTGAAGCGCGGTCGCGGGTCGAAGCGACTCCGGGATGAACGCCCCGTATTCACGCGTCCACACGACCTGCCCGTCGGTTGACTCCTCCCATGCCGCGATCCCTGGAACATCCGGGGCAGCCCCATCCGGCGAATGGTCCCGCGGCATCACGACGTCGAACCGGAGGTCCCCATACCCCGTGGAATGGGTCGACCCCAGCGCATCGCACATCACCCAGATGGGCACCGGCAGCTCATAAATTGCCAATATATCCATATCGGTATCCGAAGAGCCCTTGTCGTCGTGTCCTGTCGTTCGACAGAACGATGGTTGGCGGGTGACGATCACCGCGCGAAAGCCCATGGTGCCAGTCGCCGATGGTTCTGCTGGCACGGTTTCCCGCCACAGCACGTTCGTCGGATCACTCCTAGCACGGGCGGAGGCCGACTGGCACGGACGTCCCCGACGTCCGGTCCTCCGGCCGGACAGACGGCAGCTGCACTACTGTGGCGCCATGATCGATCAGATCCCTTCTGCACCCGCTCACCACGCATCCGTGGCAGTGGTCGTTGACTCGAACGCGATGTGGAACCAATGGGGGTTGACGGGCAAGTCGTGGGAGCGTCTCCGAACCCTGGTCGAACAGGGCCGCATCAGTTTCTGCGTTCCGGATGTAGTAGTCCAAGAGGTTGCCCGCGGGCGCCGCCATGACGCCAACGACCTCGTCAGCGAGCTTGATGCCGTCGGGTTGCATCGGATCGAACGACTCATGAAGCTGGGTTTGCCCATGACGCGAACAGATTTGACAAGCCAAGTCCATTCATTGGTCGAAAACTACGAGACCGAACTGCGGGCTCGCCTCGACGAACTCAGAGCGGTGATCATCCCCGTGCCCTCGGTCGACCACCAGGTGATCCTGGACCGGGCGTTGCAGAGACGGCGTCCGTTCGACGCGGAGGGTCGCAATGGCTACCGCGATGTGCTGATCTGGCATTCCCTACTGGATGTCGTCGAGCGCGGCCACGACGGGGTCGTATTCGTCACCAACAACACGAAGGACTTCTGCACTGGGAAGCCGCCGAGCCTATTGCCGGCATTGGTCGCTGAACTAGCCGAGGTCTCTCCTGGAGTGAAGTTGGTGGTGGCCACTACGATTGCTCACGCCAACGCTGGCATTGAGGAGGTGGAGCGCGCTCTCGGCCTGGAGCACCCCGCCTTCGCACGTCCCAAGGACGAGGACATCAAGGCCGCATTGGATCTCTGTGTCGACGTCGAGGTGGCTGGCGTGATACCCCCGACTTCTGGACGTTGGGGCGCAGAACTCGACAACGGGTGGGAATTTCGCTCTATCATTGAGGACGACCCGGTTGAGGCGGTGTCAATCGATTTCGATCTCGCCACTCTTGTCTGCGCTCCCGATGGGGAGAACTGGAAAGAATTTACCGCAACCGTCGAGGGCACTGTCACCTTGGACGGGTTCGCGTTCAAATCCGACTATTACGGTGAGGACCGAATCAGTCTGGATGTTTTGGACTCAGACTGGAACAACCACTACATGCACGTGAACGAGTACCACGATGCGACATTGACATTTCGCCTCACGCTCGATGAGAAAGGCTCCGCGATCGGTGAATGCTGGTTGGAGCACGCGGTGGAAACAATCAGTCCGGACGAGGATCAACCGGGGGAGCGTTAGCCAGCCTCGCACGCAGCGGTGTCGTGGCCGCGACGCTGCAGTGAGCAGGGCGCGTTCCTCGGGCCCGTAGCCAATCTCACAGCGCCCCGCCATGTATCCCGGACACCCGCCAACCGACCCGCCAAATCTGCCGGACACCGCCATCTTCGCCCGGGTAGGACAACGGACAACAACTGTTTGTTCCGCTCGAAGTTGGCGGACGACTAAAGGCTGTCTCGTAACCCGGTGGTTGGTCGCTGCGGCAGGTGGTTGATCATGTCCGTGTGCAGCTGATCTCGGCATCGAGCCCGGAGTGGATTCTCCCGTTCACCGGGTTGCGGCCCGCCTGGTTCCGCAAGCTGGTGCGGGTGGTCGCCAGCCGTGGTGGTGAGGAGATCGCCGACGGGCGCCCCGGCAGGCAGTGGGCGCTGGGCCTGGCCGACCGGGTGCTGCTCGTGGCCACCTACTGGCGCACGAACCTGCGGATGCGCCAGATAGGGCCGCTGTTCGGGGTCTCGCATTCCGCGGCGCACCGGCTCATCGACACCATCGGACCGCTGCTCGCCCTCGCCCCGGTCCGCCGCAGGCGGGCCGATCGGATCGCGATCGTCGACGGAACCCTGATCCCGGCCCGTGACCACCGAGTGGCGGCACCGTCGAAGAACTACCGGTACCCCACCAACCTGCAGGTCGCGATCGACGCCGACACGCGCCTGGTCATCGCCACCGGCGACCCGCGACCAGGCAACCGCAACGACTGCACTGTCTATCACGACTCCGGCATCGCCAAGAAGTTGACGGGTCGCCCGGTCATGGCCGACGGCGGCTACCAGGGCAACCCCGACGTGATCATGCCCTATCGGAAACGACGTGACGGGCAACCACTGAAGACCTGGCAGGAAGATCTCAACGTCACCCATCGCAAGATCCGGGCTCGTGTCGAACATGCCCTGGCGCGCATGAAGTTGTCAGCATCCTGCGCGACCACCGTCGCGCCGCCGGCACGCTCGGCGACACCGCATCCGGCATCGCCAACCTGCACAACATCATCCTCACCGGCTGACCGACATGTGCCGCCACAACAGCACACAAGATCAGTTACGAGACATCGTTTAGCCACCGAGGAGTTAATCGACGCTGTGGGCTCGGCAGTGCCAACCTGAGCACTGGCGCAGCACAGCGCTTCATCGAACGGTCAGACGCCTGAGGCTTGGACGACCGCTTACTTTTGTTGTCGCACTTACCTACTGGCGGGCTTTCTGCGAGAACAGGAACGCCACCGTTACTCGCCAGCACAGCGCTCGAAGCCTGCACGATTTCCAATCGTATTGGCTTCAGTATCACTCACTGCAACTAAATCTTGACCCAGTGTGCCGATGTTATGGGCGGCGACAGGTGTGTTCAGTTCTGCAGACCGCGTTGGAGGACGGCCTGCAGAACTGCTGGCGTCGGGATGGTCAGTTGTTGTCGTCTGAGTTGCGGCCTCGGGTGCGTGCTCGTGAGGACTTGAGGGCCAGGGCTCGGAAGTAGGCCCTGCGTGCGCTCTGGGCGCGTCGTGCGCGTTCGGCTGTGGGCAGGGTTCCGTCGGGGTCGACCTGCCTGTCGAAGCGGTCGAGGGCGGCTTGGCGGGCTGGCGCGGTGCGGGCAGTGCGGTCTTCAGTGTTCTGCCATGAGGTGTGGGCGGCGATCTGGGATCGCAGGGTGCGCTGTGCTGGTGTCAGTGAGTCCATGTGTCCAGTACAGCGCCGGTGTGGCACCGGTCAGGTCAACCGAGGTCGGTCAGGACCTCGATGTCGATGATGTCGTCCAGAGCAGCCGGGTCTCCTTTGTCTGACCGCTGCGACGACCAAAGCGTTCGCGTCGCTGAAGTTGAGAACGCCGAGGGATGTCGACTCGATGAATGTGCTGCCGTCGCGCTTCGCGCGGATGCCCCATAAATCCCTCGTGATGCCAACTGCCGTAGTCGACATGAGTGTCTGCCTCCTCCTGCGGCGCTTCCACTTGATTCCTCGGCGCTCGGCTGATCCGTAGGCATCGCACAACCCGGTGGGGCTGGGGTCAGCTGCCTGACCCCAGCCCGTGGTGCTATCTGTCGCGGATTCCCAATCGCTTGTGCTCGGCGAGCGCCCGGGTGGCTGCGGCGATGGCGGCGTAGTGGTCGACCATCGTGCGGGTGGCCCACCCGCAGATCTGCATCAACCCGTTCTCGGAACCGCCGTTGAGGAGCCAGTTGTGGGCGAAGGTGTGGCGGAACATGTGCGGGTAGAGGCTCGGGATGCCCGCGGCGTCGCCGAGGCGGTGGACCATGCTCTTGACCCCGGCGATCGTCAAGGGCTTGCGGCCGGTCTCGTCCAACCAGAAGTGCGGCAGGGCGGCCCCGGGTTTCTTCGACCGGGCCCGGTCGTACTTGGACAGGGTGCGGCCGGTGCGGTCGCCGAAGGTCACGATGCGCTCCTTGGCCCCCTTGCCGTGGACTTTGATCCGGTCCAGGCGCAGGTCGACGGTTGCGGTGTCTAGAGAGGTCATCTCCGCGCAACGCAGGGCAGTGTCCAGGAACGACTCCACTAAGGCCCGGTTGCGCAGTGACCGGAAATCCTTACCGGTGCACTGGGCCAGCAATGCCTCGATCTGGTCATCGGTCAGGATCGGGGTGAGCTTCTGCCCCTTCTTCGGCAGGGTCAGCTTGGTGAACGGAGAAAACTCGATCTCATCGTCCTCTTCGAGGAAGCGGAAGAACTGCTTGGTGACCTTGAACTTGTTCACCGCGGTCGAGTCCGACCGGGTGGAGATCATCCAGTAGATGTACTCCTGGATGTGTTCCTTGGTCACCGCACACGGGTCCTCAGCGGCTGCGGCGATGTCGATGCCGGTGAACCGCGATTCCCAGTCCTCGGCCCATTCGCGGTGGGCCTCACCGGTGTGTTCGTCGAGCGGTGCGCCCTGGGACAGCCAGTGATAGAAGTTCGCCAGCTGCACGACGCCGAGTTCGTAGTTGTAGCGGGTGGACTTGGGCTTGTTGTTGCTCCGCAGCGACCGGTCCCAGGCGATCACGTACCGTGACCATGTGGGGTTGGTGGGCAGTGGGGGCTCGGGCTCGTAGGACATGTGCTCTACCTCAGGGTCAAGGTGGCACCGAGCGCTGTGCTCGGTGTGGGAGCACGGCCCAAGCACAGAAAAGAGGAGCCTTCACAGGCTCTCACCTGCGAAGACTCCTCTGACCGTCGGGCTGACAGGATTCGAACCTGCGACCCCTTGACCCCCAG
>NZ_WHOL01000110.1 GCF_009745975.1 Actinokineospora pegani
GGTGCGTCAGCGGGCGGTGCGGCTGGTTGCGGAGCATCGGGAGGAGTACCCGTCGTGGTGGGCGGCGGTGTGCTCGATCGCGCCGAAGTTCGGGGTGACTCCGGAGACGCTGCGCAAGTGGATCAGGCAGGCCGAGGTCGACCACGGCGCCCGTCCGGGGACCACGACGGTGGAGTCCGCTGAGCTCAAGCGCCTCAAGCGTGAGGTGGCGGAGCTCAAGCGCGCCAACGAGATTCTTCGGTCGGCGGCGACCTTCTTCGCGGCGGAGCTCGACCGCCCCACGCAACGGTGATCGACTACATCGACCGCCACAAACAGGAGTTCGGGGTCGAGCCGATCTGTCGCGTCCTGCGCCAGGCTGATGACACAGTGGAGCGGAGGACGGGAGACCATACCCGGCCGCCAGCTGACCCACTGCTGGGCCGGGCCCGCGCGGGCCCGGCCCAGCAGCACCAACGGAAGGCACTGATGACCACCGCACTCGACACCGCGACCCGCCCCGAGTATCTACCCAGAGGTATCGAGATCACCAGCGACCCGACCTACCTCGCCGCGATCGCCGCGGAGATCAACGACGGACCCGTAAGATCTATGACTGGAAGAAGCCGAGCGAGGTATTCACCGAACTCCTCGATGTAGATGCTTCCACCGCCTGAACTCGCCCTCGCACGCCGGGTACACCGGGGCGTTCGCGTTCACCGTCTCCCCGGACCTGTCGCCCAACGTGGTCCAGGAACCGATGGTGACCGACCGCGGCACCGGCCCGATCACCGCCGCGCCGACCGCCCGCCGCACCCCGGCCGAAGTGGCTCTGGTTGGCTGACGCGGTGCCTGTACGTGACCGAGTTGTGCGCGCGGCCATCACCCTGTTCGCGCGCAAGGGCTTCGACGCCACCCCCGTCCGCGAGATCGCCGACGCGGCGGGGGTGACGACGGGAGCCCTCTACCACTACTTCGCCACCAAGGAGGACCTGCTCGTCGAGGTCTACCAGCAGATGCAGGCCGGGCAGCGGCTGCGCATGGAGGCCATCGCCGACTCCGACCTGCCGCTGCGCGAGAAGCTGCACGCCATCATCAGCGACGTGGTGGAGTCGACGATCGCGGATCTGGACGAGGCGGTGGTCTTCTTCCAGCCCTTCCACCTGCTGTCCCCCCGGGTGCACGAGATGGTCCGCGCCGAGCGCCGCGGCTACCACTACCGAGTGAAGGCCCTGATCGAGGAGGGGCAGCGGGACGGGACGTTCCGGGCCGACGTTCCAACGACACTGGCGGTCAGCTACCACTTCGGCGCGGTCCACCAGCTCGGTCTGTAGTGCCAGCCGGACGGTCCGCTCAGCGCGGAAGAGGTGGCGCGCCACTTCGCGGACCTCACCCTGAGCAGCCTGACCCGCTGAGGAACCCCGAGGGGCGGAAAGGGTTGCCCCGAAGGGCAGGAAAGCGTTGGCGGGCCCCGGGAACGGGGCCCGCGGTGCTCTACTCGGGGACATGACCCGAACAACCGAGCCCGCCACGGTGCCGCCCACCGCGACCACCCGGGGACCGCGCGCGGTGCCGCGCACGGCCGCCGTGATCGCGGCGCTGCTCACCACGTCGGCGATCGGGACGGCCGGGTCGCCCGGTGTGCAGGCGCGGCAGGGTGCCTACGGCGATCCGGCCCCGGTCCGGCCGCGCATCGTCGACGGCGTGCCCGACCCCGCCCCCGTCCCCGGGGCGGACGGCGGCACCCCGCCGACCGCGGCACCCCCGGTCGTGCCGGTGGTCGAGCGCACCGCGCCCGGCGGCGGGACCGTCGTGGACCGGCCCGCGTCGGTCTCGGGCATCCCGGCCGCCGTGCTGGCCGCCTACCAGCGGGCCGCGCTCGCGCTGGCCGCTTCGCAGCCGGGGTGCGGGGTGACGGTGCCCCTGCTGGCCGCCATCGGGAAGGTGGAATCCGGGCACGCCCGCGGCGGCCAGGTCGACGCGGGCGGCAGCACGGTCCAGGCGATCCTGGGACCGCGGCTCGACGGCGCACCGGGCGTCGCCGCCATCGGCGACACCGACCTGGGCAGGCTGGACGGCGACGTGCGCTGGGACCGGGCGGTCGGCCCGATGCAGTTCATCCCCAGCACCTGGGCCAGGTGGGCCACCGACGGCAACGGGGACGGGGTCGCCAGCCCGCACAACATCCACGACGCGGCCACCGCGGCGGGCCGCTACCTGTGCGCGGACGGGCGCGACCTGCGCACCGGGGCGGGCCTGGACTCGGCGGTGCTCAGCTACAACCACTCCACCGCCTACCTGCGACTGGTCCGGTCGTGGATGGCCGCCTACGCGGGCGGCGTCACCGCGGTGGCACCGACGACCCCGGGCGCGACCGCCCCCGGGGGAACCCCGGCGCCCGGTGGCGGCGGTGTGGCCGCACTGCCCGCACCACCGCAGACGATCCCCGCTCCCCCGGAAGCGCCCGGCACCACACCGCCCGCCACCGGCCCGACATCGCTCCCGCCCGGCACACCGGTGCCCGCACCGGCACCTCCCGGCACCTCGCAGCCCGGAACGCCCCGTCCGCAGCCGCCCACCGCGCCGCCCACCGCGCCGCCCGCACCGGCACCGCCCCAGCCGCTGCCGCCGGTGGCCGGGGTGCCCCAGGTGGTCGGTGGTGTGGTGCAGGGCGTGGTCGGCACCGTGGGCCAGGTGCTGGTGGACCCGGTGACCGGGCTGGCGTGCGTGCTCGTCCCGGTGACCGGCCTGCTCGGCGGCCTCCTCGGCCTGCCCGCCCCCGCACCCGCCTGCACCCCCACCACCCCGTGACCGCCGCGGGGGTCAGCGGCCCACCGCTGGCGTGACCCGGCTCAGGACGCGACGTCCTCGCCCGCCCGGTGCACCATCCCGGTCTGCACCAGCCGGGTGGCCAGGTGCAGCGCCAACCGCTCGTCCGGGTCGGTGAAGTCCACGGTCAGCAGGGTCCGGATGCGGTCGAGCCGTTGCAGCACGGTGTTGCGGTGCACACCGAGCACCGCGGCGGTCGCGGTGGCGGAGGACTTGTTGTCCAGGTAGGAGGACAGGGTGTGCAGGAGCTGCCCCGAGGCGTCCGCGGCGAGCGGGCCGAGCAACTGGTGCGCGAGGTCCTGCTGCACCCCCGTCATGTACCTGTTGGACAGCAGGCGCTTCACGTCGTTCGCACCGATGTGCTCCACCGCGCCCGCGACGTCGCGGGCACCGGCGAGCACACTCGCCCGCCGGGCCTCGCGCAGCGAGTCGCGCAGCCCGGCGGTGCCCTCCGCCGCGGAGCCGATGCCCGCGCACAGCCGCAGTTCGGGGCAGTCGTGCTCGGCGGCGAGCAAGGCGCGGCGGACCGCGCCGATCAGGTCGGCCTGCGCCTGCGGGCCGGGGAGGACGGGGGAGGTGGTCCACAGTGACCACCCGTCGGCGTACGGGATGGGTTCGGCGCAGACGCCCCGGGCGGCCAGGTGCTCGCGCAGCCGGTCGCGGACGACCGCGCTCGAGGTCTGCCCGGCGCGGAAGCGCACGTGCACGCCGCTGTGCCAGCCGCCGAGCCGCCAGCCCGCCGCGGTGGCCTGTTCCAGCACCGGCAGCCGCGGTGCGCCCGCCTCCTCCAGCAGCCGGGTCAGCAGCGCCTCCAGGCGCCTGCCCCGGCGCTCCAGGTCGACCGCGGCGGTGGCGAAGTGCGCGACGAACGCCCACGCGGCCACGCCGAGGGCCTGGGTGACCACGCGCACGTGCGCCGCGGGCGACACCGGGACCTCCGCCGCCAGCCACAGGTTCGCCGGGCTGTCCGGGGTGGAGTGCACCGGTTGCAGGAGCAGCAGCGCGTCCGGCCCGGCCGCGCACACCCAGGGCAGCGGGCGGGCGGCGGCGAGCCGGGCGGCGGTGGGGGCGGTGAGCGGCAGCAGCGCCGGGCGCAGGTCCCCGGCCACCACCCGGCCCGTCGGGTCGATGAGGCCGACCGGGTGGTGCAGCGCCGTCGCCAGCAGCCGCACCATCTCCCCCGGGTCCGACGGGGCCGCGCGCAGCCGGTGCGCGACGAGGCCGACGAGCCCGCTGTCGGTGGATTCCGGGGCGCGCACGTAGTGGTCCATGGCGGGCACCAGTCGGTTGGGTTCGGCGTGGTCGACCAGGACCAGCGCCACCCCGGACCGCTCGGCGAGCGACCGGGTGGCCTGGGGCAGCGGGTGCGGCGGCCGTTGCAACAGCAGACCGGTGGCGCCCCGTTCGGCGGCGAGCCGGATCGCCAGGTCGGTGTCGACGTCCTCGGCGCGCAGCTGGGTGCGGCCGAACACGACGAGGGAGGCGGGGGTCACCTCCGCCACCGCGGCCGCGGCCGGTGCCGCGGTGACCGAGTCGACGAGCGTCTCGAGCGAGCGCTCGGAGGCGAAAACGGTCTGGTCGCTGAAGAATCCGACGGACAGCAGGCGACTGAGCGCAACGGACATTGTCTGGGTCTCCTCAGTTCCGCACAACGCAGGCGGTGCACTCACCGGTGTGCCGCCTTCTCATCGACCGCGCGCCCGGTTGGGACGCGATCCCCCGACCCCGTTCGGAGTCCGCGGGCGACGCTGCCGGGCGGTCTCCGTCCCTGTTCACCATGACAACGACGATCACCGACCCGGTGGTACGGTCCGTTCAGGTGTCACCCGATCGGACGATTCACCAAAGAGGGCAAGCACCTTGGCCCGGTATGCCTTCCATAGTGGTCAGGACCGTGCGAGGCCCGCTCGGTTTCATCCTGTTCGCGCTGGTTGATCCGGATGTGGACCCTCCGGGCACGCACCGGCGCCGAGCCGAGATCAACTTGTGATCATTTCCACCGTTGGTGACCGGTGTCCCCGCCCGGTGGTCGAGGTCATAGTGCGAGTGCGCAAATCGGCGATGAACCCACCCGATCGGGAAATAACCAACACCGAACCCGGTGTGGGCAGACGGGTACCGGCCGCGGGCGCTCGCGCGCCGCGGCCGGGATCGGGAGCGGACCTCGGCTCAGATCATCCCCTCGCGCAGGGCGAAGGCGACCGCGTGCACCCGGTTGCGCAACTGGAACCGGTTCACCACGTCGTGCAGCGTGTTCTTGATGGTGCGCTCCGAATAGGACAGTTCATGGGCGATCTCGCGCACCTCCATGCCCTGCGAGATCAGCCGCAGCACCGACGCCTCCCGGTCCGACAGCCCGGTGAGCCGCAGGCCCCTGGGCGCGAGCACCTGGTTCTGCAACCGGTTGACCTGGTCGAGCAGCCTGCCCAGCAGCTTGGGCGAGAGCACCCCGCCCATGCTCGCGGCGTGCCCGATCGCGGCCACCAGCCGCTCCGGGGTGGCCTCCGCGCGCGGGACGATGCCGCAGGCGCCCGCCTCGATCGCGGCCAGCAGCGCGCCGTCGTCGATCAGCGCGAGCACCATGACCACCTGGCGCACCCCCTGACCGCGCAGTTCTCGCACCAGGGCCAGCGCGGCGTCGTCCACGACATCGCTGACCACCACGCTGACCACCCCGGGCTCCTGGGCCGGGTGGGCGACGAGGAGCAGTTCCGGCCGCGACCGCAGTTGCGAGTCCACCCCGGTCCGCAGGATCGGGTCGATGGCGGTGACGTGGACAGGGATGCGGTTCATCTCGTCGCCCCTCGGGTCGGTGCTGCGCTGTGCCGATCACCACTGTGCGCGGTGGGCTCAACACCGGCTCAACACGGCGCAACGGCGGCTCAACACGGCCGCCCGACCCGGTGCGGCTACCGCACCAGCGCGGCGGTGAACACCCCCTGCGGTGTGCACGGGTCGCGCTCGTTGCCGCAGGACACGGCCAGCACGAGCGATTCACCGGGGGCGACCAGCGGTGGGTTGTCCGGGCGGAACAGCAGCCCGTCGCCGCCGTCGCGGTCGACCGCGGCCAGGTCGACGGTGCCCACGACGGCGCCGTCGTGCCGGATCTGGACCTGCCCGACGTCCGCGGCCGGGTTGCGCAGCAGCACCGAGGTCACCCGGTGGCGCGGGCCGTCGGGGACCACGTAGGAGAACAGCTGCGGGCCGCCGCCGACGCCGGGGTAGGCCTGCGCGCCGATGGTGAACGTCGTGGTGACCGGGGCGGGGGCGGGCGTCGTCCGGCCGGTGGTGGCCGCGGACCCGGCCCCGCCGACCCGGGCGGGCGGTGGCGCGGGGGCGGCGGTCGTGGGCGCCGGGGCGGACGACGGCGGCGGCGGGGCGGTGCTGCTCGGGGTGGCCGTCGTGCTCGGCGGCGGGGCGGTGGACGACGGGATGGGTGCGCGCCCCACCAGCGACAGCGGTCGCTGGCGCAGGATGGTGGTGATCAGGATGACCAGGACCAGCAGCAGCGCCAGCAGGATCGCGAACAGCCGGACGAACCGGCGCGGCAGCAGCGCGGCCTGGTCGAGGGCGGCCTCGACCTCGATCGGCGCGCCGTCGGGGCCCAGGACGCGGATGGTGAACGGCAGCAGCCGGTTCTCCCCGCGCCAGAAGTACTTCTTCGGCTTGGCCACCACCCGGACGAAGGTCGCGGTGCCGGGTTCGACCCGGGGCGCCCGCGGCTTGACCTTGAAGGTGAGCCTGCTGTCGGCGTCGGTGGCGCTCACCTCGACGCCGTGGCTGTGGTTGCCCAGGTTGTCCACCGCGAGGGTGTGCTTGCCGGTGCGCCTGCTGGTGGAGGTCACCGGCACCACCGCGGCCTCGACCTCGGTGAACTGGTCGAGGGTGAGCAGCCCCTCCTGCACGACCGAACCGGCCGGGTCCTCCCGCGAGGCGACCATCAGCGCGAAGGCGTGCTCCCCGGCGAGCACCTCCGGCGAGCGCGGCGGGGTGAAGGTCAGCTCGACGCTGACCTCCTGCTGCGGCATCAGGTTGACCCTGGCCGGCTTGACCTCGGTCCAGTCGACGACGTCGCCGCGCACGGTGAAGGCGAACTGGTCGACCACCGCAGAGTTGTTGCGGATGAGCACGTGGCACCGCGCGGCGCCGCCGGGGGCCACGGTCACCTGGGTGGTGCGGAGCACCGCGCTGACGGCCATGGGGCAATCGTGGTGGGTGCGGCCGGGGCCGCGCACCGGCGCGGGGGCCGTCCGCACGGGCGGTGAATGGTGGCCGCACGGGCAACCGGCTGCGCCGAATGGTGGCACGGGCTGTGCGGGTTGCCCTGTCGGGCACCCCCCGGTGGGCGCTTTGTCCGCTGACACCGGCCGCGTCGGCGTCCACACTGCCCGCGTGTCCCCGCAGCAGAGCACCTCAGCGCGTGTCCCTTCCCGGTCCACCGAGGCGGGGACGCTGCGTCGGGAGCGCCTGCTCGCCCGGCTGGCCGCGGTGGCCGACGCCCGGCTGCGGGTGCTCCTCGGCCCGGCCGGGTCGGGCAAGTCGGTGCTGCTGCGCCAACTCGCCGCCACCGTGCCGGAACCGCTGCCGGTACGCGCAGGGGCCGGGGACGCCGACCTGTTGGCGGGTTTGGGTTCGGTGCTGGACTGCGCACCCGAAGTGGACGCGGTGCTGACCGCGTTCGACCGCCTCGGGCACGAGGTGACCCTGCTGGTCGACGACGCGCACCCGCGCACCGGCAGCGCCGCGCTGACCCGGCTGGTGCGCGAGGCGCCCGCCGGGGTGCGGTTCGTGGTGGCCACCCGGGACGAGCGGGCGGGGTGGGCGACGGACGTGCCCGGCGCCGTGCACTGGTTCGGCTACGCCGACCTGCGGTTGCGCACCTGGGACGTGGAGGAGCTGTTCTCCTCGGTCTACGGCGTCGCGCTGGGGCCGGAGGAGGCGGCGGCGCTGTGCGCGCGGATCGAAGGGCTGCCGGTGGCGGCCCGGCTGCTGCACGTCGACACCGTGCTGCTGGGGGCGCGGGAACGGGCGGCGGCGTTCGCCGAGCCGCTGGCGGGGTCGCGGCAGCTGACGGGCTGGCTGAGCAGGGAGGTGCTCGGACCGCTGCCGCCGGAGGTGCACGAGTTCATGGTGGGCGTCAGCCCGCTGGGCGTGCTCGACGGCCCGCTGTGCGACGCCCTGCTGGACCGGCGCGACAGCGGCGCGGTGCTGGCCGACCTGGCCGCCGGGCAGGCGCTGACCCTGCCGGTGCCCGGGGGCGTGCGGGCCTACCGGTTCCACACCCTGCTCCAGCAGCACCTGGAGGGCGAACTGGTCGAGCGCCGGGGCAGGCACCTGGCCCGGCAGGACCACCACAGCGCCGCGGGCCACCTGGCCACCGCGGGCCACTGGGCCGAGGCCTACCGCGGCTACGCCCGCGCCGAGGACTGGGTGGCCGCGGCGGAGGTGCGGCACCGGGCCAGGGCTCGGGTGGGCGGGCTGCGCGCGGCGGCCTCGGTGCCGCACACCCTGCTCGACGACGACCCGTGGGTGGCGCTGGCCGAGGCGCGGCGCCTGCGCGGGGAGGGCAGGCTCGCCGAGTCCTACGACCGCTACCTGCACGCCGAGGACCGGCTGTCCAACCCGGGGCTGCGCTGGCAGTGCTCGCTGGAGCGCTCCGGGGTGGCCAGGTGGATCCCCGGCGGGGAGGGCGAGCGCGACGGGGACCCGCTGGTGGACGACATGTCCGCGCACGTGGCGGCGGCGGTGCGCGGCAGACCGGTGAAGCTGCTGGCCAGGACCGTGCCCGCGACGAGCCCGGAGTGGGACCTGAGCCGGGCGGTGGCGGCGATGCTGGACGGCAGGCCGCGGCTGGCCGCCGAGCTGGCCGAACCGCTGGGCACCGGCCGCGGGTTCGTCGCGCTGGCCGCCCGGCTGCTGGTGGCGGTGCTGGCGGCCTCGACCGCGGGCCGGGTCACCACTGAGGAGTTCGCCGCGCTGAGCGCCAACGCCCAGGACGCCGGGTGGCTCTGGCTGGCCAGGGTGGCCAGGGCGGGCGCGGCCCTGCTCGACCCGGACGCGTGCGCCGACGCCGCCGCGGTCCTCGACGAGTGCCGGGAGGTCGGCGACGAGTGGGGCGCCCTGCTGACCGGCTACGTGCTGGCGGTGGGCCTGGTCCGCGCCGGGCACGACGAGGCGGTGGACGTCCTCACCGCCACCGCGGCCAGGGCCGCGCGGCTGGGGGCGCGGGTGCCGGAGACGTGGCTGCGGGTGCTGCTGGCCGACGAATTGGGCCGCCGGGGCGACCCGGCCGCGGCCGCAGAGCGGGAGCGGACCGACGCGCTGGTGGCCTCGACGGCGGTGGAGCGGGCCGGGCGGCAGGGCGCCGCCGCCGTGTACGCGCTGCGCACCCCGGCCGTCCCCGCGGGACCCGCGCTCGCGGTCGTCCCCGAACCGGTCGAGCCGGTGCCGCCGGTCGTGGTGCGCTGCCTGGGTTCCTACGCACTGGTCGTGGCGGGCACCCCGGTGGACCTCGACGTGCTGCGCGCGCAGGCCCGCCGGGTGCTGCGGGTGCTGTCGATGCACTACGGGCAACCGCTGCACGAGGAGCGGCTGGTGGCGGCGCTGTGGCCGGACGCGCCGCTCAAGCAGGCCAAGCACCGGCTCCAGGTGGCGATCTCCAGCCTGCGCGCGCTGCTGCGCCAGCACGCGGTGGACGGGTTCGGCATCCTGCGCCACGGCAGCACCTACCTGCTGGCGCTGCCCCAGGGCAGCTCGGTGGACGTGGTCGACTTCGCCGAGGCGGTGCGCGACTGGCGGGAGAGCAGGCGCACCCGCGACCTGCCCGCAATGGTCGAGCGCGGTCACCGGGTGCTCGACCTCTACCGCGGTGAGCTGCTCAGCGAGGAGGGCGCGACCGAGTGGGTGCTGGCCAAGCGGGAGAGCCTGCGCGGCGAGGCCGCCGGGGTCGCGGTCGCGCTGGCCGGGTGGGAGATGCAGCGCGGGGACCTGACCGCCGCGATCGAGGTGTGCGAGCGGGCGCTGCGCATCGACGAGCTGGACCACCGGCTGTGGTCGCTGCTGGCCGAGGCCCGCAGCCGCGCCGGGAACGTCGCGGCGGCCCGGCGCGGCCAGCAGGCGTACCGCACCCTGCTCGCGGAGGGCTGACGGGGGCACCCGGTCGGCCGGGTCGGCCGGGTCGACCACTCGACCGCGCCGACCGGGTGCGCCGGATCACTTGAGGGCGAAGAACTCCACCTCGCTGATCGCCACCGTCTGCCGCTTAGTGCCGCTGTAGGTGTCGACCACCTCGACGGTCACCGAGGAGACCAGGGTGGTGTTCTTGAGGTCGATCGTCTGCCCCCGGGAACTGTCCTGGGGCAACACGTTCTCGCTCTTGCCGGTGTTGTAGGTCAGCCGCAGGATCGAGGGGCGACCATCCTCGGTGAACGACTCGCTCGCTCCCGAGTGGAGGATGATGCTGCGCAGCAGGTAGCTCTCACCGAAGGTGAAGACCACCTTGGGCCGGGCACCGCCGAGCTGCGCGGCCCAGAACGTGTTGTCGTAGGTGTCCACGAGCATCCCGGGCGGGTGGTCGGCGATGGCCGTCGGCGAGGACACGGTGGTGGGCCGGATCGGGTCGAGGGTGGGCGCGACCTTGCGGTACAGGGCGCGCACGTTGTCGATGACGGTCGCGCGGAACGGCGGGTACACCGCGTAGACGAGACCGAGCACCACCGCGACGACCACCAGGCTCGTGCGCAGCCTGCGCAGCGACAGCGTCGCCAGCCAGTTGCGGTGCTCCCGGGTGCCCTTGGCGCCGGGGCGGGTGCCCGCGGGGTGCCGCTTGGGCTTGCGCCGGAACAGCCTGCGCCACCAGGCGAGCCGGACCACACCGGCGTCGGCCAGCGACTCACCGCAACGGCTGCAGAAGTTGCGGGTGGGGGCGTTGCCCTCGCCGCAGACCGCGCACACCAGGTCGTCGGGTTCGAGCCTGCGGGTCGGCTTGGTGCGCACGATCGCCCGGGTCTTCTTGACCGCGGGCGCGGGCGCCAGCTCGGGCGGCTCCTCCGGCCGCGCCTCGGCGACCCCGGTGACCGACAGCGCCAGCGCGGCCACCAGCTCCGGGTCGGTCACGGGTCGCGCGGGTTCCGACTCGGCCGCGGACGGCTTGGCCCCGGGCGGTGGCGCCATCTTCGCACCGGGCGGCGGGGGCGGGGCGCCGCCGCCTCCGGCAGCACCA
>NZ_WHOL01000111.1 GCF_009745975.1 Actinokineospora pegani
GCCTGGCGCAGGACGCGACAGATCGGCTCGACCCCGAACTCCTGTTTGTGGCGGTCGATGTAGTCGATCACCGTTGCGTGGGGCGGTCGAGCTCCGCCGCGAAGAAGGTCGCCGCCGACCGAAGAATCTCGTTGGCGCGCTTGAGCTCCGCCACCTCACGCTTGAGGCGCTTGAGCTCAGCGGACTCCACCGTCGTGGTCCCCGGACGGGCGCCGTGGTCGACCTCGGCCTGCCTGATCCACTTGCGCAGCGTCTCCGGAGTCACCCCGAACTTCGGCGCGATCGAGCACACCGCCGCCCACCACGACGGGTACTCCTCCCGATGCTCCGCAACCAGCCGCACCGCCCGCTGACGCACCTCAGCCGAGTGCCGTGACGTTCCTGCCATGACTCCATCCTCCACAAGCAATGAGCCTTTTTCATCCTGCTGTGGTTTCGTAGTTCTGCAGGATGTGGATGGCTTTGGCGAGTCGGCCGATGCGGCGTGGGCTGACGCGGACCTTGCGGAGGACGCGCCAGGTCTTGGGTTGGGCGTTGGCGCGTTCGCCGGGGCCGGGGAGGCGGGCGTGGGCGCGGTTGGCGTCCTTCTGTGACGCGGGCTGGCCGCGGCCTTTGTGGGGTGTGATGCGCTGGCCGGTGGGGTCGTAGCCGTGGTAGCCCTTGTCGCCCAACGCGATCAGCCCGGCGTCGCGCAGGGCGGCGAGGATGTTCCAGATCCTGGCTGCGGCGATGTCGTGGGTGCTGCCGGGCAGGTCGCCGGAGACCCAGAGGACTGTCCCGTCCGGTGTGGCGAGGACTTGCAGGTTCACCCCGTGCATCTTGTGTTTGCCGGAGTAGAACGGCCGGTTCGCGGCGATGCGGTCGATCAGGATCAGCGTTCCGTCGATCACCACGTAGGCCATGCCCCGCTGTTTCGCCGTCCGCAAGGCGGCCCGCAGTCTTGGAGCCCGTTGGGCGAGCAGTTCCACGGTCTCGCCGACGTAACGCCAGCAGGTCGTGGTCGAGACCCCGAACCCGGCGCCGACCTCGGCGAACGGCTCGCCCTTGCGCAGATACACCAGCACCAACAAGGCCTGCTCGCCCGGGTTGAGCTTGCGCCACACCGAACCCAACTCCCGGCGATGGGTTCGGATCAACCCGGACACGAAGGTCAGGGTCCGATGTGACAACGGCAGAGCGTCACGGTAGAACAACATCTGAAGCCCCTGGGTGCAGCAGGATGATCTTGGTCGAGAGTTCTGCTACCAGGGGCTTCGCCACGTCCGGGCGCCGACACACCGAAGGCCCACCAACCCGTGATCAGCAGGAAACCCCGCCTGCCACCGCATCCAGACCACGATGAAAAAAAGCTCACTGTAAGTGAGGCTGAGCTGCTGGATGGTCTTATTAAATCGAAAGTGATTGGTTGCCTGTAGGTTGGCTTTCATGGTCGAGGTTGAGGGTGCGCATCGCTTGTCTCCCGCGGAGCAGGAGGTGTTGCGGTTGCGGGTGGTGGCGGCGTTGGAGTCCGGGCAGGTCGAGGGCTACAAGCAGGCGGCGGAGGTGTTCGGGGTGTCGGTGCGGTCGGTGGGCACGTGGTGGCGCGCCTACCGACGCGACGGTCGGGACGGCCTGGTGGTGCGACCGGGTCGCCGGCCGGGGCCTGCGGAGTTGATCAGCCCGCAGGACCGGGGAACGGTGTTCGCGGCGATGGCCGATTACACCCCGGAGGAGTTGCTGATCGGCGGCCCGTTGTGGACGCGTCCGGCGGTGGTGGAGCTGATCCGGCTGGTGGTCGGGGTCGACATGACCGAGCAGGGGGTGGGCCTGTGGCTGCGTCGGCACGGGTTCACCCCGCAGCGTCCGGCCCGTCGGGCCTACGAGCAGCAGTCGGCGGCGGTGCAGGCGTGGCTGGACGAGGAATACCCGGCGATCGAGACGCGGGCGAAGGCCGAGGGCGCGGCGATCGCGTGGGTGGATCAGTGCGGGCTGCGCTCCGATACCGCGCCACCGGGCCGGTCCTGGGCGCCCGAGGGTCGCACGCCGATCGTGCGGGTGACCGGGAAACGGTTGCGGGTCAATGTCATGTCCGCGGTCGCCTCGCGGGGCGCGTTGTGGTTCACCGTGTTCACCGACCGGTTCACCGCGCCGGTGTTCACCGTCTTCCTCGACCGCTTCGCCCGCCAGGCCGATCGGAAGGTCCACGTCATCGCCGACCGGCACCCGGTCCACCGCAGCAAAGCCGTCCGCGCCTGGCTGCAAGCCAACACCGACCGGATCGAACTGCACCTGATGCCCGGCTACAGCCCCGAACTCAACCCCGACGAGTTACTCAACGCCGACCTCAAGCGCAACGTCAACGCCTCCCGCGCCCACAACGTCGACCGCCTCGCCCACCAGACCCGCCGCTTCCTACGCCGCCGCCAACGCCAGCCACACCTCGTCCGCGGCTACTTCGGGGCCCCGCACGTCCGCTACGCCATCACGTAGGCAACCAAACACTTTCGACCCAATAAGGGGCGAGGCGAACCAAGTGAATCGGCGCTGCCACTGGCGTCGAAAACAACGATACCCCGAGATCATACCGGTTGGGAAAAAACCAACAATCAGTGCACAGTTGATGGATTTTACTCCACTCGGGTGGCGATGAGTTGGGTGCTTGTCCTCCGGCGGGCAGGCGGATATTGTTCACCACGACAACCTCTGGGGGAGGAAAAGTCGCTGTGTACAAGCGTGTACTTTGGTGTCTGATCGTTCTGTTCATCGGGTTGCCTGCCGTTGCTGTGCCCGCTGCGGCCGCAGACTCCGTCGATCGAGTGCTGGTGCGGTTCATAGCGGGCAAGGACCCGCGGTCCGTTGTCCGCGCGGGTGCATGGTCGGCGTTGCTGTCTGAGGACTCCGACACTGCCGTGAGTCATTTTCTCGATTCCGACTACCCGTTCCTCGTCAACTACGCCGCTGCGAACAAGCAGCGCCACATCGACTTCTGCCATCGAGTGCTCGCCGTCTACACGGTTCAGTTCGCCCCGGAGGTCAACGCCGCCGCTCGGGCGGCGGCAGCGGGCTCCGATGCCCAGCGCGCGGCCTTTGTGAGCGGCGGGTTCGCCGCGGCCGAGCAACGCGACCGGGTTGCGCGCGAGCGATCCGGGGAACAGGCCGCCGCATTGCTCGCGGTCGACTGGGATTTCGTCCGGGCCTTGGCGCAGGACGCGCCCGGTCTCCAGGTGCGAGCCGCCGCCTCGTGGGCGACTCGCACAGGCGCGACGGACACGGACCTGGTCGACTTCTTCGCCTATGGCTGGGCCTCCGGCGGCCGGTTGGACCTGGAGTCGCATCGGCGCGAGTTGGCTGATTCCGACGTCCGCTGGCTCGCGGTGGCCAAGCGCTTGGTCGCCGAGGCGCGTGCGGCTGAGCAAGCCGCGCGGGAGGCCGCCGAGGACTTCGCCGAGCAGGCCCGGGCAACCGCCGCCGCAGCGTGGCGCGAGGTGGGCGACCAGGCTCAGCCTGCCAGTTCGGTGTGGACCGATGCCCAGCGCATCGCGGCCGCCCAGGCTTCCAGTTGGGCCGGGGTCGCCGCCGCGGCCGCTGTGGCGACCGGGCCGAACTGGGCCGCCGTACTGGACCCGGCGCTCACCGCGGGCGCGGAGTGGCAGGCCGACGATCAGCATGCCCAGGAGCGCACTGCTTACTGGCAAGGTCTCTTGGCGCAAGCCCGCGAGGGCGAGGCTCGTATGACGACGGGCTGACATAGATCCACTAAGGACTTGAACAAGCCCCGCGGGCGAGTACGCCCCCGGGGTGGTTCGTGTGCGCGTTGAAAGGGATGTTTTGTCCAACACAAGATCCAGGCTGCTGGGTGCTGTCCTCACCGCCGCTCTCACTATCGGGTTGGCACACCCGGCTATTGCCACAGCCGGCCCATCTCCCGCCGTGGAGCGGCCGATGCCGCCCTCACCGTACGGGAACTGGGACGGTCAGGCGGGTTTACCCGACATCACCGGTGACCTGCGATTGCGCGCGCTGGTGGCGGACATCGCCGAGCTTGACGAGGACTTCGAGGTGCGCGACGCCGCGGCGCAGGCGTTGCGCGGCGACGACACCGCTGTCATGGCCTTCCTCACCCAGGGGCACGACGCCGCCCGGGCTATGGCCGACCATCGCCGGGCCGAAACCGCCCGTCGCGACCTCGACGCTGTGCGCGCTCTCGCGGGCAGCGGCGGCCCTATCTTCAATGCCGAGGTCCAGCGGGTCCTTGCGGGCTCCGACGCCGATCGGGCCGCGTTCCTCGCCTACGGCGCGGAGATTGCCCGGGCCCGTGACGAGCAGGCCGACACCGCCCAACGGGACCGGGCAGCGCAGTTGCGTGCCCGCGTCACCGCGCTCGCCGCGTCGCCCGCGCCCGAGGTCGCTGCGGCTGCTCGTGTCGCGCTGCAGTCCGGCGACCCGGCGATCGCTGAGTTCCTGCGCAGCGGGTACCAGGCAGCGGCCCAGCGCGATGCCGCCGCCCGAGAGCAGCAGGTCCGCGACCAGGAGACCAGGGACAAGGCGGCCGAAGACCTCAGTGACCTCGCCCAGCGCGCGGCCCGGGCTTGGACCGCCCGAAGTGGCCTCGTCACCGCCCACGGTCACGGCGTACGTGCTCTGCAGCAGGCCGCCAACGCGCTGGTCCAGGCCAACCAGCAAGCCAGGAAGGCCGAGCAGATCCTGCTCGCCAACACCGCGGGCGGCACCCACCCCCCTGGCTCGTTCACCGAGGTCAAGGCCGAGTCCGCTCGTCAGCTCGGCTTCGCGGGCCAAGCCGCCGCCGCTGCCTGGCAAGCCGCCACGCAGGCCGCTGTCGAGGCCCAGGCCCTCGTCGACACCGGTCTGACCTATGGGGTCGACTGGGCGCGCATTGCCACCGGCATGAGTCACGCCGCCGATGCCGCCGTGCTCGCGGTGCAGACGGCGGGGCACGCGATCGACGCCGCCGAGTCCACCGACCAGGCCCGCAACGCCCAGGAGTTGGCCGCCGCCAAAGCCGAGCAGGCCCGGCAATGGCGGCTGCACGCTGAAGAGCACGCCCGCGCCGCCGCGGTGATCGCCGGGGCCGCCCAAGTGCAGGCCGAGGTCGCTCGCGACGCCGCGACCCGCGCCCGTCAGGCCAGGGCCGATGCCGAGCGGCAGGAGCAGGCCGCGTGGACGGCCGCGGCCAGGACTCGGGAGCACCGGCTCACCGCTGAGGCCGAGCAGCGCAAGGCCGCGGGTGCCCGTGCGGTTGCCGAACGGGAGCGCGCGGCCTCGGCCACCGCGGCGGCCGAGGCCGACCGCCAAGCCGCCACCGCCCGCGCCCAGCGCGGCGAGGCCGACCGCCAGGCGGGGATCGCGACCCAAGCCCGCCAGCGGGCCGAGCAGCAGCAAGGTCTGGCGGGGCAAGCCGAGCAGCACGCCCGTGCCGAGGCGGCCGCCGCCGCCACGGCCCGTGACCGCGCTTATGCCGCCGAGCAGGGCAAGCAGACCGCGGAGGCCAAGGCGCAGGCGCTGGCCGCCGCTGAGGCCGCGGCTCGCGGCACCAGCGCCCACCAAGCCGCCCAGCAGGCGGCGAACCAGGCCGCCGTCGAAGCCGCCACCGCGGGCGACGCCGCGACCCGGGCCAGGCAGGCGGCTGACAACGCCACTGGCGCCGCCGTGCTCGCGCAGCAGACCGCCGCGGAAGCCAACCGGGCCGCCGCCCGGGCCACCGCCGCCGCACGCGAGGCCGACGCAGCCGCAGCAGCGGCGAACGCGGCCGCGTCCCAGGCCGAGTCCACCGCTGCCGCGGCGCACCAAGCCGCGACCTCGGCCAACGCCAGCGCCGCCGACGCCACGCTGGGAGAGACCAGGGCGGCCGAGGCCGCCGGCGCCGCCGTCGCGCTGGCCGAGCAGGCAGCCGGGGAGGCGCTGCGGTCGCTCTGGTCGGCGCAGCGCACCCTCGCCGAAGCGGAAGCGGCAGCCGCGGAAGCAGTGTCGGCGGCCACCCAGGCCGAGCAGGCCCTGCGGTCGGCCACGGCGGCCAGTGCTTCGTCCGCGGCGATCACCGACCCGGCCAACTCCACGATCCGCCTCGTCGCGCCATTCGCGGGCCAGGACATCGACGCCGACTTCGCCGCCCTGGTCGCCGCCCAGGCCCAGGCGGTCGGCTCCGAACAGGCTCAAGCCGCGCGCACCAGGGCGGGCGAGGCCGCCACCGCGGCCAGGCTCGCCGCAGAGGCGGCGCAGCGCGCCGCGGCCGAGGTCAAGCCAGCGTTCGACGCCGCGGCGGCCGCATCAGCTTCCGCGTCGGTGGCCGCGGCCTCTGCCGCTGAGGCCCAGCAAGCGGCGGCCGAGGCAGCGGCCGAGGGCGCGGCCGCCCGCGCGGCGGGCGCTCGCGCGAGCCAGGCCGACGCTCAGGCAAGGGCCGACGCGGTGGTGGCCCGCCATGCCGCCAACTCCGCGAACGCCGACGCCGCCATCGCAGGCCGCAACGCCGCCGCGGCCGAGCAGGACGCGGTGGCCGCGCGGGCGAGTGCCTCGGCTGCCGTGGGGGAGGCCACTGCGGCACGCGCCGCGGCCACCCGCGCAGAGTCCGAAGCCGCGGCGGCTCGCCACGCCGCTGACGCCGCCCAGGGCAGCGCCGACGCGGCGGCCGAGGCGGCGGCCAACGCTCGGGCCAGCGCCATCGACGCCCAGAAGGCCGCTGACCGGGCCGAGGAGCAGGCCCGCCAGGACGCGGCCCGGGCCCGGCAGGAGCAGGCGGCGCCGGGCCCCACGACCGGCCTGACGCCCGACGAGCTCGAGCTGCTCTACTACGAGGGCGCCGGGGACGACGACGTCGACGGCTACCACGCGGCTGTCGCCGACGCGAACAAGACCGTCCCCCAGTTCCTCGCTGAGGCGGGCGCCGGCGTCCTGCTCGAGGTGATCGGCGTCAACGACGCGATCCGCTGTTTCGGCGAGGGCAACGTCGAGGCGTGCCTGTGGACGCTGGTCAACGTCGCCTCGTTCGTCGTGATCATCGCCAAGTTGCCCGCCGTCGCCTCCGCCATCGGGAAGGTCGTGGCCGGGCTGACCAAGTTCTTAGAGGCGTCCGCAGCGGGCCGCCGCCTGCTGGAGGGCTTCCACGCGGTGGTCGCCAGGGCCAAGGCGAACCCCTGCCTGGTCGGAATCGTCGCGGGCGGGCTCGAGGGCGCCCGCGCCGCCCAGCCCGTCGGACTCGCCAGCGTCGGTGACGAGTGCATCAAGTGGATCAAAACCAGCAGCCCGACCTTCGGCCACACCTTCAAGACCCACGGCTCGGGGGCGAAGAACCTGCGCAAGCTGGTCGACCGCGCCAGGACGACAAACAACGATCAGGGCCAATGGCTCGACGACGACGCGGCGGTCGAGCTGCTCAAGCAGGCTTACGGGCCCGGCTTCAGCCCCAAGATCGTCCCCCTCCCGCCGGGCCTCGGGCACGTCATCAAGCCGGACGGTTCGATCGTCCCCGCACTGCGGGCCATCCTCATCCCGTCGGGCAACGGGCTGTACAAAACAGCCTACCCGACCTTGAAGGAGACGACATGACCTTCCGCGTCAGCATCACCCCGCCCTCCGGTCCAGTCGACCCCGCTCGGTTGTCCGACACGCAGTTCGACGAAGCCGACCTCGACCACTACGACTCGGTCGTCATGACCGCCGCCGAACAGCTCGACGCCGCGGGCGCGACCGCCCGGGTCGAGGGCTTCGGCCTGGACTGGCACACCGATCTCGCCTACGACTTGTCCGCCTTCATCGAGGGGCTGCCCGCCGTCGTCAGGGGCGTCTTGGCCGGGTTCGGCGCCGAGTGGGACCTGTACCCGCAGGGCCTCGAGCGGGTGGTGTTCCTGCGCCCGGCCAATGGCGGCTGGACCCTGACCTGCCATCAGGGGAGCGCACCGGCGGGCACTGCGGAGCACCTCAGCCAAGATGCCCTGCTCGCCTTGCTCACAACCCTGGCGGAGGACTTCCGCACCGCCGTCCACGTTGTCCGGCCCGACCTGGCCGACCGCTTCTCCGCACACTGGAAGGAACTCTCATCACTATGAACTGGGGAACAAGACCCGCTGCCGCGGCGGCCGCGGCCGTGCTGCTCGCGGGTACGCTCGCGGTGGTCGCGGAAGCGACCCCGGCCGCCCCGGGGCAGCAAGCCCCGTCACAGCAAGCGCAGTCGGAGTCCACTATCGCGGACAAGGTCGCCGCAGCGGCGGTGCTCGGCATCGTCGCGGGTGACGACCTTCTCGTGCTCAGGGATCGCGACTTCGTCTTCGCCGTTTGGCAGCGGGCGACCGGCGATGAGGTGCGGGCATCGGCCGAGTTGGCGTTCGCCGGGTCGGCGGTGGAGTCCACGCAGTTCATCAAGAACGGGCTGCGTGAGGCGCATGCCCGTGACCAGGCCCGGCAGATCCGCGATGCGGAGATCGCTCGGCAGGCTCGCGAGGTCAAGCAGGCGGCCGCCGCGCTGCTGGGCATCGTGGCTGAGCCGTCGGTGCTGATCCAGAGCGACCGCGACTTCGTGTTCCTGCTCTGGCAGCGGGCGACGACCCCCAAGATCAAGGCGGGGGCGCTCGCCGCCTACAACGGCACTGCTGAGGACCGGACCGCGTTCCTGACGGGCGGGTTGCTCGAGGCGCGCCGCCAGGACCAGGAGGACGCGATCGCCGCCGACCAGCAGGCCGACGTCGAGGAGAGGGCGCGCTTGTCGCTGCGGGCGGCGAAGAGCCGCGCGGCCGCGGTGATCCGCGTCGTGGCCGACGAGGGCATGTTGGTGCAGCCGGATGGGAACTTCGTGTTCGACCTGTGGCAGGCCGCGCCCGCCAACAGTGAGGTTCAGGCCGGTGCGCTGGAGGCCCTGCGCGGTAGCGCCGAAGACGTCCGGACCTACATCGTCACCGGCATTCACGATGCCAATCGGCTCGACCTGCTGGCCGCGCTGCGCGAGAAGGCCGAGTCCGATCGTCGTCAGGTGTTGGCGGTCCAGGCGGCGGCAGACAACAGCAAGGTCCGTCCGCGGTTGGCTGCCGCGGCGCGGGCGGCGTTGGCGGGCAGCGATTCCGAGGTGTCGAGGTTCCTGCGTGTGGGCCAGTACGACCACCTGGTCCAGTCCTTGGAAGCGACTACGGGGGGCGTGCGCGAGTGGTTCGTCCGCCGCGCGGGGGGCAGCGCGCAAACCGGCGTCATCGGCACCGGTACGCTAACCCCCGGGCCGGGCGATGGTGCGGACGCCAGTTGGAAGGTCGTCACCGGCTTGGCCGACCCGGCCTGCTTCTCCTTCGAGTCGGTCACCCAGCCCGGCTACTACCTGCGGGTGCAGACGGGCGCGGTGTTGGTCGTGCCCGCCGACGGCAGTGATCAGTTCCGTGCGCAGTCGACTTGGTGTGTGCGGGCGGGGCGGACCGCCGCGGGTGTCTCGTTGGAGTCCAAGGCCAACCCGGGCAAGTACCTGCGGCACTACCAGGCCTCGCTGTACGTGGCCAGTGGCGCGGGCGGCCAGTCGCCGTGGGAGACACCGGCCTACTACACCGACGACGCCACGTGGAAGATCGCCGGTGTCGATCCGACCACGACCGGCATCGGCCTGCGTTACGCCAACGACGATGGGATCCGGGCCCAGTTGGGTACGCCGAGGTACGCCGAGGTCGTCGACGGTGGGGTCCGGTACCGCGACTACGCCACCGGCAGGTTGTATTGGACCGAGGCGACCGGTGCCCGGGCGATGTGGGGTTTGGTGCACGCGGAGTACCTGCGGGTGGGTGGTCACCGCAACGCGCGCCTCGGGGCGCCGGTCAATGATGAGACCGGGACGGGCAACGGGCCCGCCGGGATGGGGCGGTTCAACCACTTCGCCGCGGGCGGGTCGATCTACTACAGCGCGGGCGGGGGCACCCATGCGGTCTACGGGCCGATCCGGTCGCTGTGGAGGGTGATGGGCTGGGAGTACTCCTACTTGGGTTTTCCCTCCGGTGACGAGGTCGAGGGTCCCGGCGGCAAGCGCCAGGATTTCATGGGCGGGCACATCGAGTGGGACGCCGTCACCGGCGCCGTGCAGGCGGTGCGGCGATGAACCGCCGTCTGCGCACCGCCGTCCTGGCCCTGCTGATCACCGCGGGCACCCTGACCCCGATCACCGCCACCGCCGAGCCCGCGCCCGCGCGACCGCAGGCGGTGGCCGCGACCACGCCGCAGTCCACTCAGGAGGACAAGGCGCGGGCCATGCAGACCGTCGGCCTGTTACCCGACGATGCACTGTTGGTGTTGCCCGACAAGGGCTTTGTCATCGCACTCTGGCGCCGGGTGACCGGCTCCGAGGTCCGCGCCGCCGCTGAGTTGGCCTTCAGCGGCGCCGACGGGGAGTGCACCCAGTTCATCAAGTACGGGCTGCGCGAGGCGCGTGATCGCGACCAGGCCAACCAGATCCGCGACGCCGCGATTGCCCGGGCCAACCGCGACCGGCGGGCCAGGGCCGCCGCGGCCGCGGGCATCGTCGCCGAGCCGGAACTGCTGATCCAGAGCGACCGCGACTTCACCTACGCCCTCTACCAGCGTGCCGCTGGTCCTCGGGTCAAGCAGGCCGCGCTGGTCGCCTTCGGCGCCACCCCCGACGCCCAACGCGTCTTCCTCGAGACCGGCGTCCTCGCCGCGCACGCACAAGACCAACAAGAAGCCATCGACGCCGACCAGCAGGCCACCGAGGCCGAACGGGCCCGCCTGGCCGCGCGCGACGCCCGCGCCCGCGCCGCCGCCGTGCTGGCCATCGTCGCCACCGACCAGCTCAAGGACCTCTCCGACGACAACTTCCTCCGCGAGATCTACCCCCGCACACCCGCTGACACCGAGGTCCGCAAAGACACCCTCAACGCCCTGCTCGACAACCGCCCGGCGGTGTGGAAGGCGTTCATCGACACCGGCATCCACGACGCCGTCCGCCGCGACATCCTCGCCGCCCTGCGCAAGAAAGCCGAGGAGGACCGGCGCACCGCCCAGGCCATCATCGCCAAGGCTGAGGCGAGCCTGGTGCACCCGGCGCTGGTCACCGCCGGGCGCCGTGCGCTCGCCGGGTCCGACACCGCCGTGGACCGGTTCGTCCGGCTCGGGCAGTGGGAGGCGCTGACCCAGTCCCTGCGGACGACCGCCCATCTTGACGACCACTTCGTGGAGGACGCGGCCTCCGGCCCGGTCGTCACCCGCCGCAACCCCAACGGTCAGGCGGGCACCGAGGCCAAGTTCACCTGGAAGATCGCCCCGGGCTTGTCCGACGGCGACTGTCACAGCCTGGAGTCGGTGACGAGACCTGGCCACTACCTCGCGGTCGTCGCCTCCACGACGAGGGCCGTGCCCAGCACGGCACTTGTGCGGGTCGAGCCCAGCGACACCACGGCGGCGTTCGCCAGCCGCGCCACTTGGTGCTCGCATGCCTACCACAGCGGTGTCCAATTCGTCTCCGAGTACAGAACCGCCGTGCAGCTGAAATTTGCACCGGACGGCAGGGTCGTCGCAGGGAGTTCGGGAGCTTTCTGGAGTAACTCCACGGTTGGGGCGCTGGCGGCGCAGTGGGCCGTCGAACCGCCTGGTCCCAATGTGGTCACCGCCATCACTCTGCGTATGACCAACGACGACCCGGCGCGTACCTTCCTCGGTAATCCCACGGGCCCTGAGACGGTCGAGGCCACCCATCGCTGGCGGCAGTTCGAGCACGGCCGCGTGTACTGGAGCCCGGCCACCGGGGTCCACTACCTGTCGGCCCACCTGCTGTCCGCCTACCTTCGAGTCAGCGGCCCAACCGCGCCCCAGTTCGGCCTACCCACCACCGACGACCGCATCGCCCCGGACGGCCGAGGGCGCTACCTGGACTTCTTCCCGAACGGCACCGCCGACGGCTCGCTCTACTTCAACCCCGACGCACAGGCCTCGTACGAGGTTCACGGGAAGATCAAGGCACTGTGGACCCAACTCGGCGGGCTGAGCTCCTACCTCAAGTACCCCACGAGCGACGAGTTTGAAATCCCCGGCGGCCGCCGCAGCACCTTCCAGGGCGGCTGGATCGACTACCACCACGCCACCGGCCAGGCCCAGGCCTTCGCGAGCTGAACACCGCGCGGCGGGCAGGGAAGCACGCCTTCCCAGCCCGCCGCCTCTCGCGCCCCCTTTCGCACAGGAGGTTCACGCGTCACGCGGTTCAGCCGCGTTCTGAGATCGTTCGCCCTGCTTATCGCCATCGCGGTGTTCACGACCCTGATCCGCGCCGACGTGGCGCTGGCCGACGATCCTCCACCGGGACCGCCACCGCCGCCCACCACGCCCGCGCCCCGCTTCCGCCGTCGCCCTTACGCCAACCGGGATGGCAGGGAGGGCGTTCCCGACATCACCGGTGACCCGAGGCTGCGCCAGCTCGTCGTCGACAACGCCGAACTGGCCGAGGACCGGGAGGTCCGCGAGGCGGCCGCCGCGGCGCTCGCGGGGACCGACCAGGACATCATGGTCTTCCTCAACACCGGTCTCGACGAGGCGAAGGCTCGGGCGCAGGCGCGCAAGCAGGAGGAGGCGCGGCAGAACCTCGCCGCCTGCCAGGCCCTGCGCGGCACTGGCGGCCCGCTGTTCAACGCCGAGGTCGAGCGGGTGTTCGCCGGGACCGACAGCGACCGTGTCGGATTCCTGCTCTATGGCGTAGAGGTCTACCGCGCGCTCGACGACAAAGCCACCGCCGACGCCCGTACCCGCGCCGACCAGCTACGCGGGAGGGTGACCGTACTTGCCGCCTCCGCCGGTCCCGAGGTGCAGCGGACAGCGCAGGAAGCGCTCAACGCCGGGGACGCCGCGATCGCCGAGTACCTGCGCGCCGGCTACCAGGCCGCCGCCCGGCTCGACGCCGAGCAGCGCGAGCAGGAGATCAGGGACCAGGAGGCGCGCGAGCGGGCTGCCGAGGAGCTCAGCGACCTGGCCAAGCGGGCCGCACTCGCTTCCCAGGCACGGCAGCGCCTGCTGGTCGCGCATGGCAATGGCGTGCGCGCGCTGGAGAAGGCCGCGAACGCGGTTGTCTTGGCGGGCAACGAGGCCAGGCGCGCGGAGCAGATCCTGGCCGCGAACAACGCCGGTGGCACGCACCCGGCGGACTCGTTCACCGCGGTGAAGGCCGAGACGGCCCGCCAGTTGGCCAACGCCCGCACCGCCGCGACCGAGGCTGAGACCGCCGCGACCCAGGCCACCGTCGAGGCGAACATCCTCGTCGAGGTCAACCTGCCCTATGGCGCGCCCAGTGAGCTCAGATGGCCAGGAGCATGAGCGCGGCCAGCCAGGCTGTTGTCTCCGCGATTGAAACGACGAGCCACGCCGTCGACGCGACGGAGGCCACCGACCAGGCCCGCAATCACCAGGAGTTGGCCGAGGCCAAGGCCCGGCAGGCGACCAAGTGGCGCGAGCATGCCCAGGCGCACGCCAGGACGGCCGCGTCGATCGCGGCGGCGGCGCGCGTTCAGGCTGTGGCCGCGCAGGACGCCGCCGCCAGGACGAGGCAGGCCCGGCTCGACGCCGAGCGTGCTGAGCGTGACGCGTGGGACGCTGCGGCCCGGGCCCGCACCGCCCGCCTGATTGCGGAGGCCGAGCAGCGTAAGGCAGTCGCCGCGCGCACCGTGGCCGAGCGGGAGCGCGCTGCCGCGGCGGCTGCCCGCCTTCAGGCCGACCAGCACGCCGCCGTCGCCCGCTCGCACCGCGGCGAGGCTGAGCGGCAAGCCGGGATCGCCTCCGCCGCCCGCGGGCGCGCCGAGGAGCAGGAACGGGCGGCAGGCACTGCCGAGACATCCGCGCGTACCGAGGAGACCAACGCCGCTGCGGCGCGAGACCGCGCGTTCGCCGCGGAGCAGAACAAGCAGTCCAGGCAGGCCCAGGCAGGCCCAGGCAGGCCCAGGCAGGCCCAGGCAGAAGCCTATGAGGCCGCTGCGGTGGCGGCCAGGGGGACCACAGCCGAGCAGCAGGCCCGCGACGCCGCGACCGCTGCCCGTCAGGAGGCCAACACCGCGAGCAGCGCCGCTGTCCAGGCGCGGAACGCGGCCAACGCCGCCACCGGCGCCGCTGTCCTCGCCCGCCAAGCCGCGACCGAGGCGACCAGGGCGGCGACGCGGGCCAGGGCCGCGGCGATGGAGGCCGAGGCCGCCGCGCGAGCGGCGAACGCGGCCGCCAACGAGGCCGAGGCACAGGCGTCGGCCACGCACGCTGCGGCGGAGCGCACCAACGTCGAGGCCGCCGAGGCCACGGTGAACGAGACCAAAGCCGCCGAGGCCGCGCACACCGCCCTTCGGCTGGCCGAGCATGCCGTCCACGAGGCGACCCAGTCGCTCCGCTCCGCCGAGCGCACCAAGGCCGAGGCCGACACCGAGACCCACGCCCGCCTCACCGCCGCCCGCACCCGCCTGCTGTCCGAC
>NZ_WHOL01000112.1 GCF_009745975.1 Actinokineospora pegani
GCCTGGCGCAGGACGCGACAGATCGGCTCGACCCCGAACTCCTGTTTGTGGCGGTCGATGTAGTCGATCACCGTTGCGTGGGGCGGTCGAGCTCCGCCGCGAAGAAGGTCGCCGCCGACCGAAGAATCTCGTTGGCGCGCTTGAGCTCCGCCACCTCACGCTTGAGGCGCTTGAGCTCAGCGGACTCCACCGTCGTGGTCCCCGGACGGGCGCCGTGGTCGACCTCGGCCTGCCTGATCCACTTGCGCAGCGTCTCCGGAGTCACCCCGAACTTCGGCGCGATCGAGCACACCGCCGCCCACCACGACGGGTACTCCTCCCGATGCTCCGCAACCAGCCGCACCGCCCGCTGACGCACCCCAGCCGAATGCCGTGACGTTCCTGCCATGACTCCATCCTCCACAGGCAATGAAGTCCCCACCGAACCCGGGGCGGTTCATTGCCCTTCGCGGCCTCTTGATGTTCCTCATCGGGTTGTCGGCGGCACTGAGATGGTTCTGCGCAACCGCGTGATCGAACACCCGTCGAAGTGCCTAGTACATCTTCAAGGCCGCGCCGCCACCCGGCGCGCTGGATGTTCGTCTGACCTGCGCTGTCCCGTGCGCCCACGCGATCAAACCCTGCGCCTGGGCCGGACTGATGTCGTCCAGACGCAGCTTGCCCCACTTCTGCAGCATCTTGTTCCACGCGCTGCGCCACGCCATGACCGATGCCACAGTCGTGGCGTCCTGCACGGCAGGCATGATCTCGGCAAAGGTGGGGACCGGCCGCGTCATCTCGTGACTGTCGACAAGGTCCTGGGCGGTGACCCCCATGCGCTTCATCAGATCCACGACGATGGCCACGTCGGCTCGATCACTCATCCCGACCCTCCGGGGCCGTGGATGAGCCGCTCCCGGGTGGCTCTCCTCCGGTCGGGCGGGGGTCACCCTGGCAGGCATCCACACGCGCTCGCACGTCGCGGACAACCTGGTCCAGGACCTCCACACCGAGGACGAGCAGGGCGGACCGGGCGGGCTGGGCAACCAGCAGCACCTGATCGCGATCGCCGAAACCGCATCGCTGCCGTGTCGACGAGGGGATCGCGACCATCCCTCGCCTGACGAGCGTGTGCTTCCCGAGTCCCGACTCGCGCACGACGACGATCCCGTCGACGTCCTCGATGCTCACCCGGGTGCCCGCAGACCAGCCCAACAGGCCGACAAGCCTGCGCTCGGCAAGACGACCGGACCCGTCGAACACCGCGATGGCGTATCGACCCAGCGGGCGTTGGCGGGTGATCGGTACCGAGGGCACCTCGGGTGCCTCGGTGCGCCGGAGATCGAGGACTCGTGGCCTGGGGTGGTTGCCTGCGACACCACCGACGCACGGTGGATCCGCGGAATCAGGAGCGCCCGAAGGTTCGGGCAGACGGAAGGGGGAGCCCCACGGGGGCGCCTGGGCGTCACTCACAGTGACCCCCTCGGGCGACTCGAGGAGGGTCGCTCGGAGTGCTCGCTGTCAGGTCACGCAGGCTGGGGTCGGGGATGTATCCCGTATCGGAGTGGAGTAGACACCTTCTCCTCCAGGCTCGCCAGGTGCCGCGAGACCGCCGACGCCGACCGCAGGCCCACCGCGTCGCCGAGTTGGCGGGTGCTGGGCGAGTACCCGTGCCGCACCACCCAGTCCCGGATGGCCACCAGGATGCGCTGCTGCCGTTGCGGCAGGCCACTCGCGTCGAGCTGGTCGAAGGGGTCGAAGTCCCTGGTGCTGGTCACCGCGGCATCCTAGTCGCCGGCCGGGGCGCGGCCGGGTAGGGACTCGACGTGGGCGGCCAAGTTCGCCAAGGCCATCCGGGTGCCCGCCTCGTTGTCCGCCGGGGCGACGCCGTCGGGCAGGTCGTCGTGCCGGATCGTCACCCTGGTCGCGGTCCCGACGGGGGTCAGCGTCGTCGTCATGGTCATGGGGCGGCGCAGGTCCGGGTCGGCGGAGTCGAAGGCGATGCGCTCGACCACCTTCTCGTTCGCCGCCAGCTCCACGAACTCCCCCGAGTAGGTGTCGGTGTTGGCCTCGGTCTTGCCAGCGGCCCCAGGGTCGGCGTAGGTGAGCGAGACCCGGGAGCGCCCACCCGGCCGCGCGTCGAACTCGTGGACCACCGCGCTCATGCCGTGCGGGAACCGCCACGTCGCGATCGCCGCCGCCGACGTCAACGCCTGGAAGACGGTGCCCGCGTCCGCGTCGACGACCCGGGAGACCTCTGTGGATGCCATCGCGCGGAGTGTAGTGGTGTCAGGAACCCAAGCGCACGACCATCTTGCCGACGTTCCCACCGCGCAGCAGGTCGATGAACGCCTGCGCCGCGTTCTCGATCCCGGCCACCTCGGTGTGCGCGTCCGGCAGGGACCCCTCCGCCAGCCACCCGCGCGCGGAGTCCAGGAACTCCTCCTGCAGGGCGAAGTGGTCGGACACGATGAACCCGCGCAGCGTCAGCCGCTTGCCCACGGCCAGCATCAGGTTGTCCGGGCCCGGCGTGGGCTCGCTGTTGTTGTACTGCGAGATCGCCCCGCAGAGCGCGACCC
Organism: Actinokineospora pegani; assembly: GCF_009745975.1. Lineage (GTDB taxonomy): Bacteria > Actinomycetota > Actinomycetes > Mycobacteriales > Pseudonocardiaceae > Actinokineospora > Actinokineospora pegani. The sequence goes on from NZ_WHOL01000112.1 coordinate 2,559, forward strand.
GGCCGTGGTTGTTGAGCGTCGAGATGGCCGCGCGCAGGTGGTCTCCGCCGACGTTGTCCAGGTACACATCGATGCCGTCCGGCGCGAGTTCGCGGAGTTGCTTCTCCAGGGCGCCCTCGCGGTAATCGATCGCGCCGTCGTAGCCGAACTCCTCGACCAGCCGCCGGTTCTTCTCCGGGCCGCCCGCCGACCCGATCACCCGGGACGCGCCGAGCTTGCGCGCGATCGCGCCCGCCGCCAGCCCCACCGCGCCCGCCGCGCCGGAGATGAACACCACGTCGCCCTCTCGGACCGGGGCCACCACCCGCAGCGCCGCGTAGGCGGTCAGCCCGGTCATCCCGAGCACGCCGAGGTAGGCCCACCCCGGGGCGCCGTCCACATCGACCGGTTGCACGGCTGAGGCCTTCAGCGTGGCGTACTCCCGCCATCCCGCCTGGTGCAGGACCGCCGTGCCCGCCGGGATGTTCTCCGCCCGGGACTCCACGACGGTGCCCACGGCCGCGCCGTCCATCACCTCGCCCACCTTGAACGGCGGCACGTAGGACTTGACGTCGTTCATCCGCCCGCGCATGTACGGGTCGACGGACAACCAGTCGTTGCGGACCACGATCTGACCCTCGCCGGGGACCGCCACCTGGGCCTGCACGAGCGCGAAGTCGGAGAGCGCGGGCTCCCCGACCGGGCGGGAGGCGAGGTGCACCTCGAGGCCGGTTTCGGGCACTGCGAACACTTCCTCTCAGTCTGCTGGAATCCAGCGTAACCCAGTGCGGGCGAACGTGTTCGCGACGCGAAGGTCGGGCACGATGGAGGAGGGCCGCTCACGATCGAGGAGGACTGCCGGTGTCCAAGGTCGGTTTCCAGGTTCCCCGCACGCTGCACCCGGCGAGGATCGCGGACTTCGCGCGGGCGGTGGAGGCGGCGGGGATGGACGAGGTGTGGGTGATCGAGGATTGCTTCCACCCCTCGGGCATCGCCGCCGCCGCGACCGCGCTGGCGGTGACCGAACGGGTGACGGTGGGCATCGGGATCCTGCCCGCCGTGGCCCGCAACGCCGTCTTCACCGCCATGGAGGCCGCCACCCTCGCCGAGGCGCACCCGGGCAGATTGGTCTACGGCATCGGGCACGGGATGCGGGACTGGATGCGCCAGATCGGCGCGGCCCCCGCCTCGCCGCTGACGGCGCTGGCCGAGCACCTCGACGCCGTGCGCGGGCTGCTCGCCGGGCAGGAGGTCACCGTCGAGGGCCGCTACGTGCGCCTCGACCGCGCCGCGCTGGAGTTCCCGCCCGCCCAGCCGCCGCCGGTGCTCGCCGGGGTGCGCGGCCCCAAGTCGCTGGAACTGGCAGGCCGCCACGCCGACGGGACCCTGCTGGCCGAGCCGGTGACCCCCGCCTACCTCGCCGCCGCCCGCGCCGCGATCGAGCGCGGCCAGGGCGACACCCCGCGCCCCCACCCGATCACCGCCTACACGCTCTTCCACCTCGACGACGACCCCGCCACCGCCCGCGACGCCGTCCGCCCCACCCTCGCCGCCGCCATCGCCGATCCCGCCTGGGCGGCCCACCTCGCACCGCTGGACCTGGGCCACGACCTGGACCGGATCGCCGCCCTGCCCGCCGCCGAGCGCGCCGCCGCCCTCCCGGACGCCTGGGTCGACGAACTGGCCGTCGTCGGCACCGCGGCCGACTGCGCGCGCCGCATCGGCGAACTGCACGAGGCAGGCGCCGCCTCGGTGGTCCTGTCCGCGGTGGGCGACCTCGACGGGCAACTGCGACGCGCGGCGCGACTGCGCTAGGGCGGACGCCGGGGCGCCTGCCGTGCCAGGCTGGTGGAAACGCGCGACAGGAGGCACCGACGATGAGGTACCGGCGGTTCGGCAGGCTCGGCTGGGAGGCCAGCGAGATCGGCTACGGCATGTGGGGGGTCGCGGGCGGCGACGGCGGCTGGTCCGGGGCGGATGACGAGACGGGCATGCGGGCGCTGCAGCTCGCCGTCGACCTGGGCTGCACCTTCTTCGACACCGCCTGGGCCTACGGCGAGGGGCACAGCGAGGAACTGCTGGGCAGGCTGCTCAAGGCCAACCCGGACCGCAGGCTGCGGATCGCCACCAAGATCCCGCCCCAGGACCGCACCTGGCCCTCCACGCGGCAGTCGCGGCTGGCGGACGTCTTCCCGGCCGAGCACATCGTCGAGTACACCGAGAAGTCCTTGGCGAACCTGGGTGTCGACCGCGTCGACCTGCTGCAGTTCCACGTCTGGGAGGACGCCTGGGCCGACGACCCGCGCTGGCAGGACGCCATCGCCGGGCTCAAGCGGCGCGGCCTGGTCGACGGGGTCGGCATCAGCGTCAACCGGTGGGAGCCGACCAACGTCCTCCGGACGCTGGAGACCGGCCTGATCGACTCGGTGCAGGTCATCTACAACATCTTCGACCAGAACCCCGAGGACGAGCTGTTCCCGCACTGCCGGGAGCACGACATCGCCGTCATCGCCCGGGTCCCGTTCGACGAGGGCACCCTCACCGGGACCCTCACCAAGGACTCCACCTGGCCCGATGGCGACTGGCGCAACACCTACTTCGTGCCGGAGAACCTGGTCCCCGCGGTCGAGCGCGCCGAGCGGGTCAAGGCCGACCTGCCCGACGACCTGCCCCTGCCCGAGGCGGCGCTGCGGTTCATCCTCAGCGAGCCGACCGTCTCCACGGTCATCCCGGGGATGCGCGGCATCCGCAACGTCAAGGCCAACATCGCCACCAGCGACGGCGCGGGCCTCGCCCCGGACCTGCTGGCCACGATGCGCGCGCACCGCTGGGACCGCGAGCCCACCTGGTGGTCGCAGTGAGACCGGGTCACACCCCCGCCGCCACCGGCTGGGGCCGATCGGTCCAGGTCCTGGCCCCGAAAGCCAACCCGCCCACCGCGACCACGCCCAGCGCCGCCATCGTCCACGGCGGCGACAGCGCGGCGCCGAGCGCGCCCGCGAGCAGGTAGGTGACCAGCCACCCGGCGTGCGACAGGGCGAACTGGGCGGCGAAGAGGGCGGGCAGTTCGCGCTCCTCGGCGCTGCGCCGGATCAGCCTGCCGACCGGGGTGAGCACCAGCGAGTAGGCGGTGCCCAGCACGAGCCAGCCGATGAGGACGGTCGGCAGCGCGGGGGCGGTGGCGTAGAGGGCGGCGAGGGCGAACAGGGCGGCCCCGAGCACCCCGGCCCCGGTCAGCACCACCACCCGGTCGGGGACGCCGGTCAGGACCCGGGGCAGGGTCAGGGCCGCGAGCATCGACCCGGCGCCGAACGCGCCGAGGCCGACGGCCACCGCGGTGTCGCCCAGCCCCAGGTCGCCGCGGACCAGGACGACCGTGTTGACCAGGACCATCGACCCCGCGGCCGCGGCGGCGAGGTTGAGCCCGAGCTGCGCGCGCAGGCGGGGCGTGCGCAGGTACTGCCGGATGCCCCGGGTGACCTGGCCGGACCCGGTGCGGTCGGTCTCGGGCAGCCGCACGCCCAGCACGAGCGCTGCCGAGACGAGGAAGCCGAACGCCGTCCCGGCGAACAGCCCCGAGAACGAGACGACGGTGAGCAGCGCGGCGGCGAGGACAGGGCTGACGATGCCCTCGAGGTCGTAGGCGAGGCGCGAGAACGACAGCGCCCTGGTGTAGTCCCGCTCGTCCGGCAGGACGGTGGGGATGAGCGCCTGGAACGCCGGGGTGAACGCCGCGGACGCCACCTGCAGCAGGGTGACCAGCGCGAAGACCTGCCACACCGACGTGACGAACGGCAGCGCCGCCGCGACCGCCGCGCGCACCAGGTCCAGCCCGACCAGCAGCGCCCGGCGGGGCATCCGCCGGGTGAGCACCGCCGCCACCGGCGCCACGACGACGTTGGCGACCATCTTCACCGCCAGCGCCCCGCCGAGCACCGCACCCGCCCCCACCCCCGCGAGGTCGTAGGCCAGCAGTCCGAGCGCCACTGTCGCCAAGCCGGTGCCCACCAGCGCCACGAGCTGCGCCCCGAGCAGGTGCCGGTACGTCCGACGTCGCAGAATCCCCATGTCGCGCACTATATGTGCACGTGTGCGCACGCGACAACGGTGCAACTGCAAGGTGTTCCGCACCTGCCAGTAAGGTGGTGTTGCCCATCGCTGGCACCCGGAGGCCCACGTTGACCCGCGCTCCCGACACCGACCTGCCCCCCGCGCCGGAGATCGACGCGGCGGTCGCCGCCCTCCGCATGCTCGCCGACCCCACCCGGCTGCGCATCCTCTGGCTCCTGAGCACGGCCGAGCACGACGTCACCACCCTCGCCGCGCTGGTCGAGACCCCTCGCCCGTCGGTCTCCCAGCACCTCACCAAGCTCCGCCACACCGGCCTGGTCAGCACCCGACGGGAAGGCCGCCGGATCTTCTACACAGCCAGGGGCGGCCACGTCCGCCGCATGGTCGCCGAAGCCCTCCACGCCGCTTCGCACCACATCCGCGACCTGCCCGACCACGACTGACCCCGGCCCCCGTCGCCGCCCGCGACTGCGGCGTCCGGTGTGGACACACGCGGGGCGCGCTCGGCGACGGGGGCTGACCGCTCACGCTTCCTGCGCTCGCCAGCCGCGCTCGCCGGGCAGCTCCAGTGCCGCCTCCGGACCCCAGCTACCGCGCGCGTAGGGCCGCACCTCGGGCGGGTCCCGCAGGATCGTCTCGCACACCTGCCACAGCCGCTCGATCTCCGCCGAGCCGCTGAACAGGGTCTGGTCGCCGCGCAGCACGTCGAGCAGCAGCCGCTCGTAGGCCTCCAGCGGCTGCTCGCCGTCGAACGCCTCCTCGAAGTCCAAGTCCATGTGGGCAGCGCCGATCCGCAGCTCCGGGCCCGGCCGCTTGGCGCGGATGCGCAGCGACAGCGAGGCCTGCTCGGACAGCTCGAACACCAGCTCGCTCGGCCCGGCGGCCACCTCGCTGGGGAACATCGCCAGCGGGGGCTCGCTGAACCCGACCGTCACCGTGCGCTTGCCCGCCGCCATCGCCTTGCCGGTGCGCAGGTAGAACGGGACGCCCTGCCACCGCCAGTTGTCGATCCACGCCCGCACGGCGACGAACGTCTCCACCTGGGACTTGTCGTCGACGCCCTCCTCGTCGCGGTAGCCCTCGTACTGGCCGAACACGACGTCCTGCGGCTCGAACGGCCGCAGCGACCGGTAGAGCTTGAGCCGCTCCGCGCGCAGCGCCTCGGCGGAGATCTCCGTCGGCGGTTCCAGGGTGAGGAAGCCCAGGATCTGGCACAGGTGCGTGGTCACCATGTCGCGGAAGGTGCCGGTGGACTCCATGAAGCCCGCGCGGCCCTCAATCCCGATCTTCTCCGGGACGTCGATCTGCACGTAGGCGATGTGCCCCTGTCGCCAGATGGGCTCGAAGAGGCCGTTGGCGAACCGGAACACCAGGATGTTCTGCACCGCTTCCTTGCCCAGGAAGTGATCGATGCGGAACAGGTCCTCTTCGGCGAACACCCCGTGCAGCGCGCTGTTGAGCTCCTTGGCCGTGGCCAGGTCGCTGCCGAACGGCTTCTCCAGGACCAGCCGCGCGCCCTCGGCCATGCCGGTCTCGCCGAGCATGCCCACCATCGGCTTCATGGTGTTCGGCGGGACGGACAGGTAGAGCAGCGAACGGGAGTCCTCGCCGAGCTCGTCGCGCTTGGCCCGCACAGCCGCCGCGAGGTCGGCGCCGTCCTCGGCGGACGAGGTCTGGAAGGTGATCCGCTGGGCGAACTCGGCCCACGCCTCCCGGTCCTCGACGGCGGCGCCGACCTTGTCCCGGAACTCCTCGTCGGTGCCGGGGGAGTGCCGCCCGGACCCGATGATGGCGAACTCGGGCAGCAGTCCGGCCCGGTGCAGGCGGAACAACCCGGGGAACAGCTTGCGCTTCGCCAGGTCCCCGGTCGCGCCGAAGATCACGAAGACGTGCGGTGGGATCGTCGTCACCGGAGTCAGTATCCGGGTGCCGCCCGCATCCCGCTCGTCGCGCGTCCCGCGCTCTCCCGGACTAAGCTGGACGAACACGTGTTCGACAAGGAGGATCATGACCGAGCCCACCCCGGAGAAGCCCACTGAGGACTGGGTCACCGGCGACGAGCCGATGACCGGCCCCCAGCGCTCGTACCTGAGCACCCTGGCCCAGGAGGCGGGTGAGGACGTCCCCGACGACCTCACCAAGGCGCAGGCCAGCGAGCGCATCGAGCAACTGCGGTCCAAGACCGGTCGCGGCGACTGACGGTCCGGCCCGCTGTCCGCGGGTGGCGCTGACGACGTGACCGCCGCGGGGCCCTCCTAGCAGGTCAGGTTCTCGATGATGGTGGCGTTGGCCATGCCGCCCGCCTCGCACATGGTCTGCAGGGCGTAGCGGGAACCGGTGGCCGCCAGGTTGTGGATGATCGTGGTCATGAGCCGCGCCCCGGACGCGCCCAGGGGGTGGCCCAGCGCGATCGCCCCGCCCAGCGGGTTGAGCCGGGCGGGGTCGAGGCTGGGGAACTCCGCGTGCCAGGCCAGCGGGACGGGGGCGAACGCCTCGTTGACCTCCACGGCGGCCATGTCCTCGATCGCCAGGCCGGCGCGCGACAGCACCTTGTGCGTCGCCGGGATGGGGCCGGTGAGCATCAGCAGCGGGTCGTCGCCGACCACCGCCGAGGCGACCACGCGGGCCAGCGGGGTCAGCCCCAGGGCGGTGGCCTTGGCCTCGCTCATCACCAGCAGCGCGGCGGCGCCGTCGGTGAGCTGGGACGAGTTGCCCGCGGTGATCTTCCAGTCCACCTCGGGGAAGCGGTCCGCGTAGGAGGCGAACGCCGGGCGCAGGCCGGAGAGCTTCTCGGCCGTGGTGCCGGGGCGGATGGTCTCGTCAGCGGAGAGCGCCGTGCCGTCCGGGAGGGTGACGGGGGCGATCTCGGCGGTGAAGTCCGCGGCGGCGGCCCGGCGGTGCGACTCGGCCGAGTAGGCGTCCAGCGCTTCGCGGGACAGGGACCACTTCGCCGCGACCAGCTCAGCCGACACGCCCTGCGGGGCCAGCACCGGGTAGCGCGCGCGGACGCCGGGACCCACCGGGTCGGCCTCGCCCCGGGCCGAGCCCATGGGCACGCGGCTCATCGACTCGACGCCCGCGGCGATGGCGATGTCGTACGCGCCCGCCAGGACACCCTGCACCGCGAAGTCGACGGCCTGCTGGCTGGACCCGCACTTGCGCTCGATGGTCGTCGACGGGACGTGCTCGGGGTACCCGGCGGCCAGCCAGGCCTGCCTGCCCGGGGTGGCCGACTGCTCGCCGTTCTGGCCGACGCAGCCCACCAGCACGTCGTCGACCGACCCGGGGTCGATGCCCGCGCGGTCGATGAGCGCGGTGAGCGTCTGGGCGAGCAGGTCGACGGGGTGCAGGCCCGACAGGGCCCCGCCCGCCTTGCCCTTGGCCATCGGGCTGCGCACGGCGGCGACGATGACAGCGGGGGTGACAGCGGGGGTGGCAGCGGGGATCACGGTTGTCCTCCATCGACGGTGATGAGCGATCCGGTGGTGTAGCTGCCCGCGTCCGAGGCCAGGTACAGGGCGATGCCCGCCACCTCGTGCGGCTGCCCGCCCCGGCCCAGGGCGAAACCGGCGGCGCGGCGGGCGAAGGCCTCGGCGTCCCAGGCCTTGCTGACGTCGGTGAGGAAGGTGCCCGCCACGATGGCGTTCACCCGGACGGCGGGGCCGAACGCGTGCGCCATGCCGACGGTCATCGTGTTGAGCCCGGCCTTCGCGGCGGCGTAGGGAAGGTTGTGCGCGCGTGGCTTGTGCGAGGACATGCTGCTGACGTTGACGATCGAGCCGCCGCCCGCCGCGGCCATCCGCGTCCCGGCCAGGGCGGCCAGGCGGAACGGGCCCTTGAGGTTGACGTCGAACACCTTGTCCCACAGCGCCTCGGTGACGTTGTCCAGCCCGTCGTAGAGCGGCGACATGCCCGCGTTGTTCACCAGCACGTCCAGTCGCCCGAACTCCTCGACCACCCGGTCGAGCAGGGGTTCGGACCGCTCCCAGTGGCCGACGTGGAACGCCAGCGGCAGCGCCCGCCTGCCGGTCTCCGCCGAGATCTCCGCCGCGGCCGCCTCGCACGACTCCAGGTCGCGCGAGGCCACGACCACGTCCGCGCCCGCCGCCGCGTACGCCCCGGCGATCACCCGGCCCAGGCCGCGGCTGCCGCCGGTCACCAGCGCCACCCGGCCACTGAGGTCGAACATCGGTGCACCTCTCCTCTTCTCACCCCGCCATCCCCTGTGCGACCATACTAACCATACGCATGGATTGGAGAAACCGTGATCATTGATGTGCACTGCCACGCGTGGCCGGACCGGATCGCGGAACGCGCCCTGTCCGGGCGTTCCCCGGAGCTGCCGCGCACCGGCGACGGCACCCTGTCCGGCTTGCGCGGGGCGATGTCGAGGTCCGGCGTGGACAACGCGGTGGTCCTGGGCATCTCCGACGACGCGAAGCGGGTCGCGGGCGCCAACCGGTTCGTGGCCAAGGCGATGTCCGAGGGCTACTACGGCTTCGGCACCGTCCACCCCGGCCTCAGCGTGGCGGAGAACCTGGCGATCCTGCGCGAGCACGGCATCCGCGGGGTCAAGCTGCACTCGCTGTTCCAGGGGTTCAGCTACACCGACCCGCGGGTGATGGAGCTGTTCGAGGCGTTCGGCTCCGAGATCGCCGTCATCGCCCACGTCGGCGACGGCGGCGACGCCGCGGCCAACGACCGGGGCACCCCGGCGATGATCCGCGAGATCGTGACCACCTTCCCCGACCTGCGCCTGGCCGCCTGCCACTTCGGCGGCTACCACCGCCTCGACGACGCCGAGGCCGAGCTGCTGGGCATCGACAACCTGTTCCTGGAGACGTCGTGGCCGCCGACCATGGCCGCCATCGACCCCGACCGGGTGCGCCGCATCATCTCCCGGCACGGCGCCGACCGGGTGGTGTTCGGCTCCGACTGGCCGATGGCCGACCCCGCCGCCGAGATCGCCGCGATCCGCGCGCTCGGCCTGTCCGACGACGCCACCGAGGGCATCCTCGGCGGCAACTTCCTGCGCCTGATGGAGGGCCGGTCCTGATGTTCGAGCTGGACGAGCACCACCGCGGCCTCGCCGAGACCGCCCGCGCGGTCGCGGCCTCCGTCGCCGGGCACGCCGACGAGGCCGACGACATGCTCACCGTGCACCCGGTCATGCGCGAGGCGCTGCGGGAGAGCGGCCTGCCGGAGCTGTGCGTGGTGAACGCGTTCGGCGGGCGGTCCGACAAGATCGACCCGCTGGCCATCACCGTGGTCCGCGAGGCGCTGATGGCCGAGTCGGCGCACCTGGACGGGCTGTTCGGGATGCAGGGCATCGGCAGCTACGCGCTGTCGCTGCGCGGCCACCCGTCCGTGCAGGAGCGCTGGCTGCCCCGGGTGGCCCGGCTGGACGCCATCGCCGCGCTGGCGCTGACCGAGCCGGAGGTGGGCAGCGACCTCAAGGCCATCACCACCACCGTGGTGCAGGACGGCGACGGCCTGGTGGTCACCGGGGAGAAGTCGTTCATCACCAACGCGGGTGCCGCCGACTTCTACACCGTCCTGGCCCGCGAGGGCGAGGGCTACTCCCTAGTCCTGGTCCCCGCCGACACCCCGGGCGTCTCCGTCGAGATCGGCCCCCGGCTGATCGCCCCGCACATCATGGGCGCGGTGTCCTTCGCGGGCGCCCGGGTGCCCGCCACGCACCGCATCGGCGACCCGGGCACGGCGTTCAAGCTCGTGCTGACCACCCTGGCCACCTTCCGCGTGTCGGTCGCAGGCGCCGCGGTCGGCCTTGCCCAAGCCGCGCTCGACGAGGTCGTGCGGCACACCAACACCCGCTCGCAGTTCGGGGCGCGGCTGGCCGAGCTGGGCCCGATCCCGCACTTCGTGGGCACGACCTGGGTCGAGGTCGAGTCCGCCCGCCTGCTGACCTACCAGGCCGCCGCTCGGGCCGCCGCCGACCCGCTCGCCGCCCTGGACCGCTCGTCGATGGCCAAGGTCGCCGCGACCGAGGCCGCCGCCCGGGCCACCGACCGGGCCGTCCAGTTCTCCGGCCGCTTCGGCCTGGTCACCGGTACGAAGGTGGAACGCCTCTACCGCAACGCCCGCCCCATGCGCGTCTACGAGGGCGGCAACGAGGTCCTCACCGGGCAGCTCGCCAAGCGCCTGGCCAAGCTCTCCGGCTACTGACACCCGGTGGCCTGGCCGCGTCAGACCGCCGGGAACGGGCGGGGGGCGCGCCCCAGCACCTGGCGCACCCCGTCCGACACCGGGGTGTCCAGGCCGCGCTCGATCGCGGTGACCGTGGCGGCCATGTCCTCGGCGTCGAGCCGCGGCCAGCCCTGGGCGACCAGGTCGGCGACGTACTCCGCCGCGGGCACGGGGGTGTAGCGCGCGCCGGGGAAGTGCCCGGCGACCTCGGCCAGGGTCAGGGCGCGGGGCCCGGTCAGCTCGTAGGTGCGGCCCGCGTGCCCGTCGCCGGTCAGGACGGCGGCGGCCACCTCGGCGATGTCGTCCGCGTCGACGAACGGGGCGGCGCCGTCGCCCGCCGGGAGGCGGAGGTCGCCCGCCCGCAGGGCGTCGGCGAACAAGCCCTCGGTGAAGTTCTGGGCGAACCAGGTGGGGCGCAGCACGGTCCACTCGCGGTCGCTGGCGCGCACGGCCTTCTCGCCGCTGGTGTGGGTCAGGCCGCTGCCGCTGTCGGTCGGGGCGTAGCCGGGCACGTCGACGCCGCGGCCGGAGAGCAGGACCACGCGGTGGACGCCCTGGTCCGCGCAGTGGCGCAGGAACGGGCCCGTCAGCGCCTCGCCGTCGAGCGGGACGATGAACACGGCGTCGACACCGTCGAGGACGGCGCCCCAGGTCGAGCGGTCCGTCCAGTCGAACCTCGGGGTCGTGGTGCGGGAAACCGCGCGGGTGGGGTGGCCCGCGAGGGCGGCGGCGACGCGGCTGCCCACGGTGCCGGTCGCTCCGGTGGTGAGGATCATGGGGCCACTCAAGCCCGGCGCGCGGGCCCCGGGAATGTCGTCGGGGCTCGGCCGCATGTCCGGGCGTCTACGGTGGCGGTGTGGACGCTTTGGGGGAGTTGCTGGGCGGGGTGCGGGCGCGGTCGGCGCTGATCACCAGGAACGCGGTGGAGCCGGGGTTGGCCGTGCGGCTGGCGGCGGACGCCGCGTTGTCCCTGGTGGGGGTGGTGCGGGGCCAGGCGTGGGTGTCCGGGCAGCACCTGGCCGAGGGGGACGTCGCGATCGTGCGCGGGCCGGGGTTCACCGTGTCCGAGGACCGGGTGGCCTGCCCGACCCGGGTGCTCACCGAGGCCGACTACTGCGCCCGGTCGCTGGTCGTCGGCACCCGCGAGTGCGGGCCGCCCGACGCGCCGGTGCAGGTCGTCAGCGGCGCCTACACCGGGCCGGAGGGGGTCAGCGGGCGGTTGCTCGCTGCCCTCCCCGAGGTCGCCGTGGTCCGCGGAACGCCGGTGCTGGCCCAGGTCGCCGCCGAGATCGCGGCCGACCGCCCGGGCCAGCAGGCCGTCCTCGACCGGATGCTCGACCTCGCCCTGGTCACCGCCTTGCGCTCCTGGTTCGACGCCACCGGGCACGTCCCGCTCTCCCCGGTCGTCGACACCGCGTTGCGCGCCATGGCGGACGACCCCGCGCACCCGTGGACCGTCGCCGTCCTCGCCGAGCGCGTCGGCCTGTCCCGCGCCGCGCTGGCCCGCCGCTTCACCGCCGAGACCGGCACGCCGCCCATGGCCCACCTGGCCGACCTGCGGCTGTCCCGCACCGCCGCGCTCCTGCGCGACTCGGACGAGACGCTGGCCGCCATCGCCAGGAAAGTCGGCTACGCCAACGCCTACGCGCTCAGCACGGCCTTCAAGCGCGCCAACGGGACCTCGCCCGCGCACTACCGTGCGCTGGGCGCACCACCGGTTCCGCGGGCGACTGCACGATGACCGCGACCGAGAGGCCCAGGCTCAGCGTGGCGGCCACAGCGGGGGGCCCGACCTCCTGCCCCAGTCCCTCCACGCTCAGCGCCGCAACCCCCAGCGCCGCCGCCGAGACGATCGCCCGACGCGGGGGTCAGCAGGCGGGTGGTCCGGCGGTGAACGCCGGGTCCGCGGGGCCCATCGGGATGGCGGGCAGGTCGCGCGGGACCGTCTGCGCGAACTCGGCCTGCCTGCGCTCCAGCAGCGAGGCGACGCCTTCGGTGGAGTCCGGGCTCTCGCCGCGCAGCAGCATCGCCCGGGACTCGGCGACGTTCGCGGCCATCGGGTGCGGCTCGCCGAGCATCCGCCACATCAGCATGCGGTTGAGCGCCACCGACACCGGGGCGGCGTCGCGGGCGATCCCGGCGGCCACCGCGCGCGCGGCGGGCAGCAGGTCGTCCGGCTCGTGCACGGAGGTGACCAGGCCGCCCGCGAGCGCCTCCTCGGCGGTGAGGACCCTGCTCGTGGTGACCCACTCGGCGGCCTTGGCCATGCCGACCAGGCGCGGCAGGAACCACGACGAGCAGCTCTCCATGACGATGCCGCGCTGGGCGAACACGAACCCGAAGCGGGCCCGCGTCGAGGCCAGCCGCAGGTCCATCGGCAGCGTCATGGTCACGCCGACGCCCATCGCCGGGCCGTTGACCGCGGCGATGAGCGGCTTGGCGCAGGCGTAGAAGCGCAGGGCCAGCTCCCCGCCGGAGTCGCGTGTCCTGGCTCGCTCCGGCTCGTCGAGGCGGGCGAACGCGCGCGGCCCGGGGGACAGGTCCATCCCCGCGCAGAACGCCTTGCCCCTGCCGGTGACGATGATCGCCCGCACCGCGTCGTCCGCCTCGGCGACGTCCAGCGCGCCGACCAGGTCGTCCTTGAGGCCGACGGTGTAGGTGTTCAGCGGCGGGCGGTCGAGGGTGATGGTGGCGACGTGGTCGTCGACGGCGAGGTCGACCGTCATCGGATGACCTTGGCCGCCCGCAGGTCGGCCAGCTCCGCCGCGCCCAGGCCCAGGCGCTCGGTCAGCACCTCGTCGGTGTGCTCGCCGACCGCGGGCACGCCGTCGTAGCCGGGGCCGTCGTAGCCGCCCAGGTGCAGCACCGGGCCGGGCATCTTCACCGCGCCCAGCGCCTCGGTGTGCAGGTCGACCAGCGTGCGCTCGACGAAGTGCGGGTCCTCGGTGATGTCCTTGGCGTCGTTGACCGCCGCCGCGACCACCTCGTGCCTCTCCAGCACCGCGAGCACCTCCGGCCGGGTCATCGAGCCGACCCAGGAGGTGACGTGCGCCTGCAGTTCGGCGTTGTTGGCCAGCCGGTCGGCGTTGGTGCGGTAGCGCGGGTCGTCGACGAACTCCGGGCGGCCCATCGCGACGAACAGCCGCTCGGCGATGCGCTGCGAGGACGCGGCGATCGCCAGCCACCCGCCGTCGGCGGCCTGGTAGACCCCGCGCGGGGACGCCGCGCCGGTGGAGTTGCCCTCGCGCGTGGCGATCTCGCCCTTGGCCGTGTAGCGCAGGACCAGGTCGCCGAGGATGAACATCAGCGGCTCGTAGAGGGCGACGTCGACGCAGTCGCCGAGGCCCGTGCGCTCGCGCTGGTACAGCGACATGGCGGTGCCGTAGGCGGCGGCGATCCCCGCGATGGAGTCGGCGAACCCGAACGGCGGCGAGGTCGGCGGCGAGTCCGGCCAGCCGTTGATGAAGGCGAAGCCGCTCATCACCTCCGCCACCGTGCCGAAGCCGGGCCGGGCGCTGTGCGGTCCGGTCTGCCCGAAGCCGGTGACCCTGGTCAGCACCAGGCGCGGGTTGACCTCGCGCAGCGCGTCCCAGCCCAGGCCCCACGCCTCGAGCCTGCCTGGCCGGAACGACTCCACCACCACGTCGACCTCGGCGGCCAGCCTGCGCACCAGGTCCTGCCCGCCCGCCGAGCGCAGGTCGACCCCCAGCGACCGCTTGCCCGCGTTGATCCGCGCGAAGCCCAGCGAGTGCCCGTTCTTCTGCGGTACCCAGTGCCGGGCGCCGTCGCCGGAGACCGGGTCCTCCACCTTGAGCAGCTCGGCGCCGAAGTCGCGCAGCATCCGCCCCGCCGTCGGCGCGGCGTACATCGAGCCCAGCTCCAACACCGTGATGCCCGCCAGGGGGCCGTGACCGCTCATCGCCGTTCCTCCTTGCCGCACCGATGGGTATAATCATATACATAGATAGGGCGGGTGACAACGGCCATGTCCAATCGTCATAACCATGAGTATGATCGGGCAGGTTCGGCCTCGGTTGGACCTCGAGTGAAGGGGTGTGCGGGATGGATGTCAACGGCATCGCCGCGCTGGTGACCGGTGGGGCGTCCGGCCTGGGCCGGGCGACGGCCGAGGCGCTGGTCGGACTCGGCGCGAAGGTGGTCGTCGCCGACCTGCCCGGCTCGCCGGGCGCCGAGGTCGCGGCCGGGATCGGGGCGGCGTTCGCCCCGGCCGACGTCACCGACACCGACTCGATGAGCGCGGCGCTCGACGTCGCGGCGAGCCTGGGGCCGCTGCGCGCCGTCGTGCACTGCGCGGGTCGCGGGCAGCGGGTGCGACTGGTCGAGAAGGACGGTTCGCCCGGGTCGCTGGAGACCTACAAGAGCATCGTCGAGCTGAACCTCGTCGGCACCTTCAACGTGCTGCGCCTGGCCGCGGCCAGGATGGCGGCCACCGAGCCGGTCGACGGCGAGCGCGGGGCCATCGTGCTCACCGCCTCGATCGCGGGCTTCGAGGGCCAGATCGGCCAGATCCCCTACGCCTCCTCCAAGGCGGGCGTCCTCGGCATCACCCTGCCCGCCGCGCGCGACCTGGCCAGCAAGCTGATCCGGGTCTGCACCATCGCGCCGGGAGTCTTCGACACCCCGATCCTCGACAACATCCGCGACGACGTGAAGGCCTCCCTGGAGGCCTCGGTGCCCAACCCGCGCAGGCTCGGCCAGCCCGCCGAGTTCGCCGACCTGGTCCTGGCCGTCCTCGGCAACGCCTACCTCAACGGCGAGACGATTCGCCTCGACGGCGCCCTCCGGATGGCCCCCAGATGAGCCCGGTGGACGTCGCGGCGCGCGGCGGTGTCCTCGTCGTCACCATCAACCGGCCCGAGGTGCGCAACGCGATCGACACCGCGACCGCTGTCGCGATCGGGGACGCCCTCGACCGGCTCGACGCCGACCCGGACCTCGTCGCCGGGGTGCTGACCGGCGCGGGCGGCACGTTCTGCGCGGGCATGGACCTCAAGGCGTTCCTCAACGGCGAGCGGCCGCGGGTCGAGGGCCGCGGGTTCGCCGGGATCGTCGAGCGGGCCAGCGCCAAGCCGCTGATCGCCGCGGTCGAGGGGCACGCGGTCGCGGGCGGGTTCGAGATCGTGCTGGCCTGCGACCTGGTGGTGGCCACGGACAAGGCCGTCTTCGGGCTGCCCGAGGTCAAGCGCGGCCTGGTCGCCGCCGGGGGCGGGCTGATGCGGCTGCCGCAGCGCGTCCCCTACCAGGTGGCCCTGGAGCTGGCGCTCACCGGCGACCCGCTGCCCGCCACCCGCGCCCACGACCTCGGCCTGGTCAACCGGCTCGTCGGCGTCGGCGAGGCGCTGGACGCCGCGGTCGAGCTCGGGGAGAGGATCGCGCGCAACGGTCCGCTGGCCGTCGCCGCCACCAAGCGGATCGTCACCGCCGCCCGCGATTGGCCCGCCGAGGACTTCTTCGCCCGGCAGGCGCCGTTGGCCGAGGCCGTCCGATCGTCGGACGACGCCAGGGAGGGCGCGTCGGCGTTCAAGGAGAAACGGGAACCGAGGTGGTCCGGGCGATGAGCGCGGTGCCGCTGAATACGATGATCGGGACAGGGATCCGGCAGACAAGAGGGGGCGAGGGTATGCGGTTCGCGCCCAAACCACAGAAGACGGCGCTGATCCTCGCGCAGCGCATCGTCCGCGACATCCACACGCGCGGACTCCGGCCAGGGCAGAAGCTGCCCCCGGAGCGGCTGATGATGGAGGAGTACGAGGCGGGCCGCGGCACCTTGCGCGAGTCGCTGCGCTACCTGGAGCTGCAAGGGGTCCTGTCGTTCAAGCCGGGCCCCGGCGGCGGCCCGGTGGTGGAGAAGCCGGGCGCGGACAGCCTCGCGGCCACCCTGGCGCTGCTGCTGCAGTTCGACGGCGCCCCCTACCGGGTCATCGCCGAGGCCCGCGCCGCCTTCGAGCCGCTGATGGCCGGACTCGCCGCCGAGCGCATCACCCCCGAGCGGCTCACCGACCTGGAGAGGTCGGTGACGGACATGGAGTCCGGCCTCACCGACCACGACATCTACCTCGAGTCCAACGTCCGCTTCCACGACATCATCGCCTGGGCCTCCGGCAACTCCCTGTTCGGCTTCCTCATCGACGTCATGGTCGGCGACATGGACATCAGCGGCGCCGCGCACGGGATCAACTACCCGGTCCGCCGCCGCCAGGCCGTCCTCAAGGCCCACCGCAACATCTACGAGGCCATCGCCGCCGCCGAGCCCCACCAGGCGACCGAGGCCATGCGCGAGCACATCGACGAGTACCTGACCTACATCACCCGCAAGTTCCCCCAGTCCCTCAGCCGCCAGATCACCTGGCAGTAGCCCGCGAGCGGCCGTTCAGGTGGGAGTTCGGCCGGAAGCGGACACCACGGGCTCGCGGGGTGGGGGTGGCGGGCACGATTCGCCTGGTGAGTCCGCACCCTGCGAGGAGTTGACATGAGGCGATCGCTCGCGTTCCTCGGGGCGCTGGTCGGGGTGGTCGTGTCGGTGCTGCCCGCGACGGCGGTCCCGGTGGTCCCCGGGCCGTTGGGGACGGGGACCATGCCCCTCGCGTGCGGCGTCCCGGCGCAGCGGGACATCCGGGTGACGCGCAAGGTGTACGAGGTCGGGCAGCGGCGGGCGGTGTCGGCCAAGGTGATGCTGGCCGGGTTCGAGGCGGGCTGGGTCGAGTCGCACATGAACAACCTCGGCTGCGGGGACCGGGACTCGCTCGGGGTGTTCCAGCAGCGGCCGTCGCAGGGCTGGGGGTCACCCGCGCAGATCTTGGACGTCGACTACGCGGCCACGAAGTTCTTCGAGGTCGCCCAGCGGATGGAGCCCCACCACGTCGGCGGCACCGCCGGGCAGCTCGCCCAGGCGGTGCAGCGCTCCGCCTTCCCCGAGCGCTACGACCAGGCCCAGGGCATCGCTGTGGCCCAGCGCGACGAGGCGTTCCAGCCCTACGGCCTGATCGGCGACAAGTACCGCGCGCTCGGCGGGCCCGGCGGCGTCCTCGGCGGACCGGTGCGCGCCGAGGCCGACGCCTTGCTGGGCGGGCGGTTCACCGAGTTCGCCAACGGCATGATCATCTGGCACCCGACCGTCGGCGCGTTCGCGGTGCACGGCCAGATCCTGCGCCGCTACTGGGACACCGACGCCGAGCGGGCGTGGGGCTTCCCGGTGATGGACGAGGCCGCCGCCGGGACGAGCCCCGCCGGCACGACAGGCCGCTACCAGCGGTTCCAGCGCGCGTTGTTCCTGTGGTCGGAGCGCACCGGCCCGCGCGTCGTCCACGGCGAGATCGGCAAGGCCTTCGTCGCGGGCGGCAACGAGCGCGTCCTGGGCTACCCGGTCTCCGAGGAGACCCCGCGGGCCGGGGGAGGGTTCCACCAGGACTTCGAGTCCGCGGTCATCCACTGGACCCCGGAGCGGGGGACGTGGGTCGACCGGAGGTAGCCGTCGCGATGATGTCCGATGTGGACGATCGCCGGACCGCCTGCGGTCGATGTGCCGGTCGTCCCGGGGTGTCAGGTGGCAGAGGCCGCGCGGTGCCGTGCATAGTTGAGAGCGCACATACCGCGCGGAGGAGAGACATGATCTTCATCACGGCCAAGTTCCAGGTCAAGCCCGAGTCCGCCGAGCGCTGGCCGGAGATCGCCAGGTCGTTCACCGAGGCCACCCGCGCCGAGGAGGGCTGCCTGTGGTTCGACTGGTCGCGCTCGCTGGCCGACCCGAACGAGTACGTCCTGGTCGAGGCCTTCCGCGACGGCGACGCGGGCGGGGCGCACGTGCGGTCCGAGCACTTCAAGGCCGCCCAGCGCGACCTGCCCCAGCACCTGGTGGAGACCCCGCGCATCGTCAACGCCGAGGTGCCCGGTGCCGACTGGTCCCGGCTCGGCGAGCTGGCGGTCGACTGACCGGAGTTGTTGCGCCCGGTGCCCGGTCGGGGGAAGGTCGTCCCATGCAGACACGGGACGCCACCGCCCGACCGGACATCGTGGACCTCGACGAGTTCCAGCGCGCCCGCGCGGAGCTGCTGGTCCAGGAGAAGGAGCTGACCCGCCTCAGCGACAAGATCGCCGCCCAGCGCAGGCGGCTGCCCATGACCCTCGTGCCCGAGTACACCTTCGACGGCGAGCACGGCCCGGTGACGCTGCGCGGCCTGTTCGGCGACCGGACCCAGCTCGTCGTCCAGAACTTCATGTTCGACCCGGAGTGGGACGCGGGCTGCCCGTCCTGCTCCTACATGGTCGACAACATGCCGCACCTGGCCCACTTCGGCCCCCACGACATCGCCGTCGCCTGCGTCTCCGCCGCCCCCATCGCCAAACTCCTCGCCTACCGCGACCGCATGGGCTGGCAGGTCCCCTGGGTGTCGTCGCGGAACAACACCTACAACCGCGACTTCGGCTGGACCGCCGACGACGGCGAGCGACCGGGCTTCAGCTTCTACGTCCGCACCAACGACGACGTCCACCTCACCTACTCCACCGACGGCCGCGGTGTCGAACCCCTCGCGGGCATGGTCGGCTACCTCGACCGCACGGTCTTCGGCCGCCAGGAGAACTGGGAGGACTCCCCGGCGGGCTGGCCCCAGGGCGAACCCTTCCGCCACACCCGCCGCCACGACGAGTACTAGGTGTACCTGGCCATCAGGTTGGTGCCAGTCGGGTGGGTGGCCTCGGACGCGCCGCCTCGGCCGCGCCCAGTCCCTTCGATCAACGTTCCGGCGGACACGCCCGCACCGGCGACGCTAGGCCGTGGTGCGCCGGTAGTTGTAGTAGACGAAGCCATCGAGTTGTCGGCCCACCTTGTCGTACAGCGCGCGGGCTTCGGCGTCCTCCAGCGTGTTCCAGTAGAGGGCCGGGAAGCCGTGCTCCACGGCGTCCGCCGCCACCCAGTGGATGATCGTCGTGGCGACGCCCCGCCGCCGGACTCCCGGGTCCACGAACAGGTCCACCAGGTAGCACTTCCCGGAGTACCAGATGCTGTCGTGGAACAAGTAGTGCGCGATGCCGACCATCTTGCCGTCCAGCCGCGCGGCGATCCCGCGCCTGGGGGCGCCGTCGAGCAGGCGCCCCCAGGCCCGGTCGTAGTCCTCGTCGCTGTGCTCGGTGTCGAAGTGTGCCTCCTTGGCGCGGATCAGCGCCTCCCATTCGGCGCGGTCGTTCTCGGTGAGCAGGCTGATTCGCACCATGGTGTCCATCCTGCCGGGTCGCCTAATCCCGCGGGCGCAGGTGCAGCACCGTGCCCTCTCCGTTGGCGGACAGGTAAAGCGTCCCATCGGCGCAGGCGGCCAAACCCGCGAACTGCGGGGCGACCCCGGGCATGCCGTGGCAGTACAGCGGTGGCGCGGTGGACACCGGTGCGGGGGTGCCGACCGCGAGGTCTTCCGCCTCGATGTGCGTCTCGCCCGTCTCCACCGAGACGGACCGCAACCGCCTGGCGCCCACCTCGACGACGTACAGCGTGTCTCCGATAGCCGCGATGCCCTGCGGTGCGGCGAGGTTTGCCGCGACGACCACCGGGCCGGACTCGTCGAGGCGCACCACCTCGGTGGCGGTGGTCGCGTAGCACTGGCCGTCGTCGCCAACGGTGACGTCGACGGGGGAGTCCAGGCCCTCGGCCAGCGCGGCGACCTCGTCGGTGATGGCGAGGACGCGGCCCGCGCCCGTCTCGGCGACGAGGAGGCTGCCGTCGGGGTGGACGGTGATGCCGGTGGGGCGGTTGAGGCTGTGGGCCCGGACGGTGGTCTCGCCCGTGGCGGGATCGTGGGTCCGGACGTCGCCGAACTGCGAGGTGAGGTGGAGGTCGCCGCCGGGGGTGGTGGCGATGCCGTGGGCGAAGATCAGCAGCTCGTCGGCGGTGAAGCCCTCGGGGCTCGGACGGGCCACGCGGTAGTGGTCGGCGGCGACGACCTGGCCGCCGAAGTCCACGGTCAGGCCGTAGGGGCCGGCCAGGCCGCGCGGGACGACCTGGCGGGTGCGGCCGTCGGGGCGCAGCTCGGCGATGCCGCCGCTGGCGTAGCTGGAGACGTACATGCGGTTCTCCTGGTCGAAGGCCGCGTTGTCCAGCCCGAGGATGCCGCTGGTCACCAGGGTGCGGCGGTCGCCGTCGAAGCGGGTGACGATGCCCGCGGCGCCCCGCGACACCACGTGCAGCACGCCGCCGAGGTCGAAGCGGACCGCGACCGGCTCGTGCACGTCCTCGGCCACCAGCTCCGCGGGCCCGCCGTCGGGACAGGTGCGGAAGACCTGGTTGGTGAGCATGTGCGGGTAGTACAGCGCGCCGTCCGGGCCCAGCTGCATGGCGTTGCCCAGCGCCAGCCCCTCGGCCAGCACCACCGGCTCGCCACCCCCGGGGAACAGCTCCAGCAGCCTGCCGTCCATGCGCATCTCGTTGACGAACAGGCGGTCGCCCACGCAGGCGATGCCGTTGGGCACCGCCACCGCGTCCGACACCAGCGCGTACTCGCCCGCCGGGCTGCGCCGCCACACCCGCCCCGGCGCCAGGTCGGTGATGTACATCGATCCGTCCGCCCCGAACGCGAGGTCGTCGGGCGACTGGACCGGGCCCTGCACGGGCTCGATGACCTCGACGTCACCCGAGGCCAAGTCCACCGCGCTGATCGTGCCCGCCAGGTACTGCGCGACGTAGAGCCGCCCGTCGGGGCCGAAGGCGACGCCGTTGGACCCCCACAGCGGATTCGGGTCGTTCATCCGGCGCACGTCCCAGCGGGCGCTGGTCGGCGCGCCCGCGCCGAACCGGCTCACGCCTGCCCTCCCGCGAGCACGTCGTCCATCCCGCCCGCGCGCCAGGTGCGCAGCACCTCGTGGAACACGACCGGGCCGTCGCCGAACTGCTCGCTGCGCGGCCAGGGCATGCCCTCGCCGTTGTAGTACCCGGGTGTGCACTCGGCCTGGAAAGCCCGCAGGTCGTGCGCCTTCTCCCGGATCGTGCCCACCCAGCGCTCCTCGGCCTCGGCGGTGGGCTCGACCACGTCGACCCCGCGCCGCTCCGCCTCGGCGATGACCTCGGCGACGTGCGTGGCCTGCTCGTCGAGGATGTGCACGTAGTTCACCGACACCGCGTTCTGCAGCGGTCCGAGGTGGAACAGGTTCGGGAAACCGTTGCTGTAGAAGCCGTGCAGCGTCCTCGGGCCCCGCATCCAGGTGGCCAGCAACTGCGTGCCGTCGCGGCCGTACACCGGCAGCTTGCCCGAGAGCACGCCGGAGAAGCCCACCGAGAACCCGGTGGCGAAGATGACGCAGTCGACCTCGTACTCCACCCCGCCGACCACCGGGCCCTTCTCGGTGAACGCCTCCACCCCGCCGTGGGCGGAGGTGTCGACCAGGGTCACGTTGGGGCGGTTGAAGGTCTCCAGGTAATCGTCGCTGAAGGTGGGCCGCTTGCACATGTAGCGGTACCAGGGCTTGAGCGCCTCGGCGGTGGCCGGGTCCTCGACCAGCTCGTCGACCCGGTCCCGGATCCCGTTCATCTTCTGGAAGTCGGCGATCTCGCTGAGCCGCTCGCGCTCGTCCTCGGGCAGGTCGGCGCCTGCGTTGCTGTGCACCAGCTTGCGCAGCAGCTCCGCGCTGCCGGTCCAGCCGTCGGCCACCATGTCCTCGTCCTGGGGCACGCCGCTGACGACGCTGAGGAAGTTGTCCCTGCGCCTGCGCTGCCACCCCGGGCCCAGGCTCTTGGCCCACTCCGGGTCGGTGCGCTGGTTGCCGCGCACGTCGACCGAGGACGGGGTGCGCTGGAAGACGTGCAGGCTGCGGGCGTCGCGGCCCAGGTGCGGGACGATCTGGATCGCCGTGGCCCCGGTGCCGATCACCGCGACCCGCTTGTCGGCCAGGCCGGTCAGGCCACCGCCCGCGTCGCCGCCGGTGTAGTCGTAGTCCCAGCGGCTGGTGTGGAACATGTGGCCGCCGAAGGACTCGATGCCGGGGATGCCCGGCAGCTTCGGCTTGCTCAGCGTGCCGCTGGACGCGATGACGTGCTTGGCCCGGATCGCGTCGCCGCGGTCGGTGGCGACCACCCAGGCGCCCTCGTCCCAGCGCAGCTCGGTCACCCTGGTCTGGAACACCGCGTCGGCGTAGAGGTCGAAGTGCCGGGCGATGGCGCGCGCGTGCTCGCGGATCTCCTCGCCGGGGGAGTACTTCCACTCCGGGACGTAGCCGAGCTCCTCGAGCAGCGGCAGGTAGACGTAGGACTCGATGTCGCAGTGGATGCCCGGGTACCGGTTCCAGTGCCAGGTCCCGCCGAAGTCCGCCCCGTCGTCGACCAGCCGGACCCGGCCGTCGACGCCCGCCTGCCGCAGTCGCGCCCCGGCCAGCAGCCCGCCGAACCCGCCGCCGATGACGAGCACGTCCACGGTGTCGGTGAGCGGTTCCCGGTCGTGGGGCACGGCGTGCGGGTCGTCGCCGAAGCCCGCGAACTCGCCGTCGACCCCCCGGTACTGCCCGATCCCCTCCGGCCGGATCCGGCGATCCCGCTCCACCCGGTACTTCTCCCGCAACGCGTCGGGGTCGAACCCCAAACCGCTCGCCACCATGAGTCCCTTCCGCCAGGCTGTGATGCCGCCAGTGAACCGATCACCAACAACTAAGTCAAGCGTCTGACTTAATCACACGATCGTAGTGAACCGGACACCGCCATCCGGGTGGCGCAGGCGACGGATCGGCTGGACGGCGGTGGCCGTTCTGTCGTTGCCGCCCGTATTCCGGTTGATCCCGTGGGGCGGTGTCGCCACAGTGGCGGCGGTCGGTCGGATCGGAGGAAGTCGCAGTGGGCCACGTAGAGGTGCAGAGGGTGACGCACGTCCTGCCGGACGGGCGCGTGCTGCTCGACGACGTCTCGTTCCGGGTGGGGGAGGGGGCCAAGGCGGCGCTGATCGGCCCCAACGGGGCGGGGAAGTCCACGTTGCTGCGGGTGATCGCCAAGGACCAGGAGCCGACCGAGGGGGTCGTGACCCAGTCCGGCGGGCTCGGGGTGATGCGCCAGTTCATCGGCCACACCCGCGACGACTCCACGGTCCGCGACCTGCTTGTCTCGCTCGCGCCGCCGCGGCTGGCCTTGGCCGCCGACCGGTTGGACGAGGCGGAGAACGCCCTCATCGAGCGCGACGACGAGGCCGCCCAGTTGGTCTACGCCGAGGCGATCGCCGAGTACGCCGACGCGGGCGGGTACGAGGCCGAGGTGTTGTGGGACCGCTGCTGCACCTCGGCCGTGGGGGTGTCGTTCGACCTGCTGCGCTTCCGCGAGCTGCGCCACCTGTCCGGCGGGCAGCAGAAGCGGCTGGCCCTGGAGTACCTGCTGCGCGGGCCGGACGCGGTGCTGCTGCTCGACGAGCCGGACAACTACCTCGACGTGCCGGGCAAGGAGTGGCTCGAGCGGCAGATCGTCGAGTCCCCCAAGACCGTCCTGTTCGTGACCCACGACCGGGAGCTGTTGCACCGCAGCGCCAACCGCGTCATCACCGTCGAACTCGGCGCCGCGGGCAACCGCGTCTGGGTGCACGGCGGCGGCTTCGCCAGCTACGACAAGGCCCGCGCCGACCGCGTGGACCGGCTCGACGAGCTGCGCAGGCGCTGGGACGAGGACCGGGCCAAGCTGGTGCGGTTGGTCAACGAGCTCAAGCAGAAGGCGACTTACAACGACGGCATGTCCGCCCGCTACCACGCCGCCCAGACCCGGCTGCGCAAGTTCGAGGAGGCCGGCCCACCGGAGGCCGTGCCGCGCGAGCAGCGGGTCCGGGTCACCCTGCGCGGCGGGCGCACCGGCAAGCGGGCCGTGGTCTGCGAGGCACTGGCCCTCGACGGCCTGACCAAGCCGTTCTCCACCGAGATCTTCTACGGCGAGCGGGTCGCCGTCCTCGGCGCGAACGGCACCGGCAAGTCCCACTTCCTGCGCCTGCTCGCCCGCGGCGGCACCGACACCCAGCAGGACGCGTTCGAGCAGAGCGCGCTCACCGCCGTCGCCCACTCCGGCACCGCCAAGCTGGGCGCGCGCGTGGTGCCGGGCATGTTCGCCCAGACCCACGAGCACCCGGAGTTCCACGGCCACACCCTGCTCGAGCTGCTGATGACCGGCGGCGCCCGCAGACCGGGCATGCCCAGGGAGGACGCCAGCCGCGCACTGGCCCGCTACGACATCGCCACGGCGGCCGAGCGCCCGTTCGACACGCTGTCCGGCGGTCAACAGGCCCGGTTCCAGATCCTGCTGCTGGAACTGGAGGGCTCGACCCTGCTGTTGCTCGACGAGCCCACCGACAACCTCGACCTGGTCTCCGCCGACGTGCTGCAATCAGGCCTCGACGCCTACGACGGCACCGTGGTCGCGGCGACGCACGACCGGTGGTTCGGCCGCTCGTTCGACCGGTACCTGGTGTTCGGCAAGGACGGCGCCGTCGTGGAGTCCGACGAGCCGGTCTGGCGGGAGTGACCTCGGGCCGGTCGACCCCCTCGGGGGAGTTGTCCACAGGCATGATCCACTTCGGGGTCCCGATCGGGTCAAGCCGGTAGGATGGGCTGAGGGGCGCCCCCGGTGGTGTGGTGGGGTTTGGGGACGCGCGCGGGGATCGGCCGCGGGTGCGGGTGGGGTGGGGTGGGGTGTCACCCCCGGGGCCAGGCGGCTGAGCGCAGGAGGCGGAGTCCGTTCAGGCCGACGAGGACGGTGGAGCTCTCATGGCCTGCCACGCCCAGGGGGAGCGGCAGCGACCCGGTGAGGTCCCAGGCGACCAGCACCACGATGAACACCCCGGCGATCACCAGGTTCGCCGCGACCACCCGGCGGGCCCGCCGCGCCAGCGCCAGCACGGCGGGCACCGTCGTCAGGTCGTCGCGGGTGATCACCGCGTCGGCGGTGTCCAGGGTCAGGTCGGAACCCGCCCGGCCCAGGGCCACGCCGACGTGTGCGGCGGCCAGCGCGGGTGCGTCGTTCACGCCGTCGCCGACCACGACCACGCGGTGTCCGGCGGCCTCCATGGCGCGCACGGCCTCGACCTTGTCCTCCGGCAGCAGGCCCGCCCGCACGTCGGTGATGCCGACCTCGGCCGCCAGCCGCGCGGCCGCCCTGGGGTTGTCGCCGGTCAGCAGCACGGGGGGCGCGCCGGTCAGCTCGGTCAGCCGCCGGACCGCGTCCGCCGCGCCGGGGCGCACCCGGTCGGTCAGGCCGAGGACGCCCGCCACACCGCCGTCGACCCGCACCACGACGGCGGTGTGGCCCTCGGCCTCCAGCTCCGCCACCCCGGCGACCTCGCCCTCCGGGCGTCCCACCGCCACGACCCGGTCGCCCACCCGGGCCGTCACGCCCCGGCCCGGCCGCGCCCGGAAGTCCACAGCGGACTCCACCGGCGCCCCGGCCGCGGCGACGACCGCGCGGGCCAGCGGGTGCTCGGACCCGGCCTCGGCGGCGGCGGCGAGCGCGAGCACCTCCCGCTCGTCCCAGCCCGGCGCGGGCACCACGCGCGCGACCACGGGCGTGCCCTCGGTCAGCGTGCCGGTCTTGTCGAACGCCACCCGCGTCGCTGTGCCCAGCCGTTCCAGCACCACGGCCGACTTGACCAGCACGCCGTGCCTGCCCGCCGTCGCGATCGACGACAGCAGCGGCGGCATCGTCGCCAGGACCACCGCGCACGGCGATGCCACGATCATGAACGTCATCGCCCGCAGCAGGGTCGGCTCGAACGCGGCCCCGAACAGCAGGGGGACGGCGAACAGCGCCACCGTCACCGCGACCATGCCCACGGAGTAGCGCTGCTCGACCTTCTCGATGAACCGCTGCGTCCTGGCCTTGGTCGCGCTCGCCCGCCCGACCATCGCCACGATCCGCGCGATCACCGTGTCCGCCGCGGGCCGGGTCAGCCGCACCCGCAGCACCCCGGTGCCGTTGAGCGTGCCCGCGAACACCTCGTCGCCCGCCGCCTTGTCCACCGGCAGCGGCTCGCCGGTGATCGTGGCCTGGTCGACCTCGCTGGCGCCCTCGACCACGAGGCCGTCGCCGCCGATCCGCTCGCCGGGGCGCACCACGAGCACGTCGTCCACCCGCAGGTCCGCCACGGCCACGGTCTCCTCGCCGCCGTCGGTCAGCCGGGTCGCGGTGTCCGGCGCGAGGTCGAGCAGCCCGCGCACGGAGTCCTCGGTGCGCTTGGCCGCCAGCGCCTCCAGCGCCCCGGAGGTCGCGAAGATGACGATGAGCAGCGCCCCGTCGAACACCTGCCCGATCGCCGCCGCGCCGATCGCCGCCGCCACCATCAGCAGGTCGACGTCCAGCGACCGACCGGTGAGGGCGCGCAGCCCGGACAGCCCCGGCTCCCACCCGCCCGCCGCGTAACAGGCCAGGTAGAGCGCCCACCACAGAGCGGGCGGGGCGCCTGCGAGCTGCGCGGCGATCCCACAGGCGAACAGCCCCGTCGCGATCACCGCCCAGCGCACTTCCGGCAGCGACCACGCTGAGGTCCGTCGCCGGGCGGTCAGTTGCGCACGGGCTGGTGCGTCGGTGAGCGTCACGAGAGGCATCTTATCTGCGCAGTCATGCAGATACGCAATGAGCCGAATAGCTGAGCAGGCCGCTATGCTGCCCCCATGCACTCCTCGCTGCCGGATTTCGACATGCCCAACGAGGAGCAGGTCCACCTGGCCGCCGAGACGTTCCGCATGCTCGCCGACCCCACCCGGGTCAAGGTCCTGTGGGCGCTGCTCCAAGGCGAGTCCTCGGTCGCCTGCCTGGCCGAACTCGCGGGCGCCGCCCCCACCGCCGTCAGCCAGCACCTGGCCAAGCTCCGCCTCGCAGGCTTGGTGAAGGGCCGCCGAGAGGGCACGTTCGTCTACTACTCCGCCGCCGACGACCACGTCCGCGGCCTGCTGAGCCAGGCGCTCTTCCACGTGGACCACTTCGAGGAGCAGGCCGAGCGGGCTTAATCTTCGTAGGTGCTCAACACCCCGGCTGTGCTGGACCGCTGCGCCGCTGTCTTCGGGCCGTGCGTCCTGATCGCTGATCGGTCGACGCCGCAGCGGGAGGCGCTGACCCTCGAGGTCGAGGCAGGCGACGGGGTGCGCTGGATCGCCAAGCAGGTGCGTCGGGACAAGAAGTACCGGGAGGAACTCACCGCCTACCGCGACTGGGTGCCCGCGCTCGGAGCTTCGGCACCCGTCTTGCACTCCGCGCATGACGACCTCCGCCTGCTGTTGCTCACCCGGCTGCCTGGCGAAGTCGTCGAGGGCACGGCGGCCGAGCGCGACCCCGCCGTGCACCGTCGTGTCGGTGAGCTGACCCGGCTGCTGCACGACGCGGCGCCGCCGGTGCTCGACGAGGGGTTCTCGGTTCGGCTGCGGGAGAAGACGGCCCGGTACGCCCGCCGCGCGGCGGGCCTGCTCAGCGCCGCGGAGATCGGCTTCGTCACCGGTCGGGTCGCCGCGCTGACCGATGGGGCGGTGCCCGTCGTGCCGTGCCACGGGGACAACCTGCCGCGCAACTGGCTGCTGGGGCCGACGGGAGAGGTGCTGCTCATCGACTTCGGGCACGCCGACCGCGACCACCGGGCCAGCGAGGCGGTCAAGCTGTGGTTCCGGTACTGGCGCGCCGACAGCGGGCTGGCCGACGCGTTCTTCGACGGGTACGGCCTGTGGCCCGACGAGCTGGACCGCGCCGTGTTCACCGCCTGCGCCGCGCACACCAGCCTCTCGACCGTGGTGTGGGCCCGGGAGCACGACGACACCGGGTTCGAGGCCGAGGCGCGGGGCTGGCTCGACGATCTCAGGCGGTGAACACGGTGACTCCAGGTCGCACCCGTGGTGGCGGACACCCCGGCACCGCTATCGTCCGAGCGTGATCGGCACCCTCGAATGCACCGTGCTGGACTGCCCCGGACCCCGCCGTCTGGCCGCCTTCTACCAAGCCCTCCTCGGCGGTGAGGTCGACCGCCCCGATCCCCGCTGGACCGTGTCCGACACCTGGGCCACCCTCCACGTGCCCACCGGACCCGTCCTCTGCTTCCAGGCCGTGGCCGATCACCGCCCCCCGCGCTGGCCCGACCCGGCCCACCCCCAGCAAGCCCACCTCGACATCGCCGTCCCCGCCCTGGAGGCGGCCCACCTCGAAGTCCTCGCCCTCGGCGCCACCGCCCTCGACGTGGGCGCCGACACCCGCCCCTGGCGCGTCTACGCCGACCCGGCGGGCCACCCCTTCTGCCTGGTCGGCCCCGCCTGAGCGGTCAGGGTGTCGAGCGGGCCAGCTCACGCAGTGGATCGGTGAGCCGCCCAGCCAGTTCCGGGTCCGCAAGCCCGATCTCGGACACCAGCGCCTCAACCGCCGCGGTGAACGCCCGAGCCAACTCCGCCTGGTCCAGCGACACGGGCAGCGCGCGACCCACGACCTGCCGCACCTCGGTCGGCAGGTCGTCGGTGCCCCGCCCCTGCCACGCCGTGAGACCGAACCGCAGGCACGCCAACGACAGCACCCGCTCCCGCACCCCCGCGATCATGTGCTCGGCCTGCCAGAGCCTGCCACGCGCCAGGCTCGACCGCGCGTGCGCGGCGTGCAGCCACGCCCACCCGATGACCGTCCCAGCCTGGGGCGGCACCGTCCGGGCGATCTCGCGGGCGTCCCCGAACACCACCTCGAAGTCCGGCCCCGTGGCCCCGAACCGCTCGGCGGGGTAGAACGCGATGTCCACCTGCAGCGTGTCGGCGAACAGGAAGACCCGGAACAAGACCCCCGCCGGCACGTCGTGATGCGCCACGGCGCCCCGCGAGCGCAGCCGGGCCGTCCAGTCCGCCACCACGGCGTCGACATCGCCCTCGATCGCCAACGCCAGGTCGATGTCGGACCACCGGTCCCCGCGGTCGAACGCGGTGGACCCCGCCTTCCCGACCGCCACCACGCGCGCGTCCGCCCGCGCCTCGGCGACCAACTCCCGCACCAACTGCGACCGGCCCTCGACAGTGAACACGCCCTACCTCCAGGACAACTCAGCCGACACGCCGCATGCCTACCAGCACGACCGGCACGAGCGCCAACGCCAGCACCCCGCTTCCCAGTGCCAGCACGGTGAAACTGCTCCCCGCCACCACGAACCCCGACGACAGCCCACCGGCCGCGCCGCTGATCGCGATAGTCACGTCCACCGAGCCCTGCGCCTTGGCCCGCACGGCCAGCGGCACGGTGCTGGTGATGATCGCCGTGCCCGACACCAGCCCCAGGTTGTACCCCAGCCCGAGCAGCCCCAGCGCCACGGTGACCAGCCACACCGACGACGGGGGCGCGACCGCCGCGACCACCCCCGCCAGCAGGAGCACGAGGCCTGCCGAGACCGCGACCGGGTGCGGGCCGCAGCGGTCCACCAGCCTGCCGCTGAGCGGGGACGGGAGGTACATGGCCGCGATGTGGACAGCGATGACCAGGCCGGAGGCGGCGGTGCTGTGCCCGTGGTCGTGCAGGTGGATCGGGGTCATGGTCATGATCGCGACCATGACCACCTGGGTCAGCCCCATCACCACCGCGCCCAGCGCCATCCCCGCCCGGTGCCCGCCCGAGTCCGCCCCGGTGTCCCCGGGGTCGGCGTGGGCCGCCACCTCCTTGGCCAGCAGGAGCGGGTCAGGACGCAGGAAGACCACCAGCACCAGCGCGGCGATGGCGTAGGCCACCCCGGACAGCAGGAACGGGCCCGCCAGGCGCGGGATGCCCAGCGCGTCGGCCAGGTTCCCGGTCGGCTCGGCCAGGGTGGGCCCCAGCACCCCACCCAGCGTCATCGTCACCAGCACCCGTGAGACCGCCCGGCCCCCGTGCCCCGGCTCGGCGAGGTCGGCCCCCGCGTACCGGGCCTGCAGGTTCGTGGCCGTCGCGGCGCCGTAGGCCATGAGGGAGACGACCAGCAGGACCACGCTGCCGGTCACCGCCGCCACGACCACCCCCGCGCTGCCGAGCGTCCCGGTCGCGTACCCCGCGGCCAACCCCGGCCGCCGCCCCCGCGCGTTCGACAGCCGCCCCACCCCGGCGGCCGCGACCGCGGCCCCCGCCGTGAACAGCGCGCTCGGCAACCCGGACAGCCCCGTCGACCCCAGCAGGTCCTGCGCCAACAGCGCGCCGACGGTGATGCCCGCCCCCAACCCGAGCCCGCTGAACACCTGGGAGACCACCAGGACGGACAGGGTCCGCCGCTGCGCGGCCCGCACATCGACCGTGCTGGTCACAGAACTCCGATCGCCGACGACTGGCGCTCATGCAATCCACCCGAACCGCCGCCCGTCAACCGCCGATCAGCAGGCCCGCACCCGCACCCGTGGCGCGGTGGGGGAGTCCACGCGGGCCTGGCGGGCGACCACGGTCAGACCGCCGCCACCTCGGGGGCGCGGCGCCAGCCGCGCCAGAGCAGGGTCGCCGACCAGAAGGCCGCGATCACCAGGAGGAGGTTGCGCAGCAGCAGGATGGCGGTCCCCGGCGCCCATTCCGCCATGATGCGGTCGAAGTAGACCGGGTACTCCAAGGCGGTCAGCGGGACCGCGAGTGCCACCAGCGCCACCACCGGTCGTTGGGTGGTCCGCGCGGAGACCAGGCACACGGCGCCGACACCCACCAGCCAGATCATGTACTGGGGGCTGATCACCCGGCTGGTCACCACGAACAGCAGCACCGCTGTCATCGCGGCGTCGGCCGCCGCCTCCGCGCCGACCGCGCCGACCCGCAGGCGCCACCAGCCCAGCCAGAGGGCCGCCAGCACGCTCGCGACCACGCTGGCCTGCGCCACCTCGGACACCAACGGGCCGACGATCTCGAAGGAGCCGTAGCGGTACTCGATCTCTCCCGGGTAGCCGAACAGCCGGGCCGCCGCCAGGGCCGCGCCGCCCACCGACTCGAACTCCAGGCCACGGTCGCTCTGGGCGGTGAGGAAGTCGAACGGGTTGTCCAGCACCAGCGCCAGCACACCGCACACCACGGCGACGGACCCCGCCGCCCACACCCAGGACCGCTTGCCCGCCCCCAGCAGCACCACGGCGGGCCACACCTTCACCGAGGCCCCGATCCCGGCGAGGACCCCGGCCCACCCCGGCCGCGACCGCAGCGCCACCAGCCCGAGCACGACCAGGCCGGTCACCACCACGTCGTAGCGGGTGAACGGCACCGTCAGCAGGCCCGGGATGGCCAACACCCAGAGCCACACGCCCGTCGTGGGCGCCCCGGCCCCGCGCGCGGCCCGCACCAGCGCCACGAACACCAGGCCGTCGACCAGCACCGCCGTGCCCACGAACGCGGGGACGTACCCGCCGAACGGCATGAGCCTCGGCAACAGCATCACCAGCGCCGCCCCCGGCGGGTACTGCCACGACACGTCGTCCACCGGGAAGGTGCCGTCGACGAGCTGGTCGTGCCACCGTTGGTAGTAGGTGACCTCGCGCCAGGCCACCTCGCCGATGCCGAACACGACCGCGACCAGCACCACCCGGCTGACCAGCCAGGCGACCCCCAACACGGTTGTCGATCCCACCCACGTGGGCACACGCACCCGGCGCTTCCGGTCCACTACCTCCGCCACGACTTGAGGCTAACGGCCTCCCCCTCCCGTCCCGGAGCGAGGTCGCCCGCCCCGTCCGGCCGGACTTCGCGGTGCCCGGGCCTCTTTCGCGGGGCTGCCCGCGACCGTCCAGCTCGTTCCACACCACGCCCCGTAGAAGGCGCGGGCGGCCAGGGATCGGGTGCGGGCTGGGCGATGCGGACCCCGTTGGCGCCAACGGTCTGCGCGCCGGGGATCTGGGAACCCAGCTCGCGCACGCAGCGGGCGGCGCGGTGGCGCAGGTCCCCGCGGTGTGGGTGGTCGCCGGGATCGCGGCCCTGCTGTTCGGGCTCGTCCCGAGGGCCTCGACGGCCGCGTCGTGGGCTGTGGCGGGGGTGGCGCTGGGGCTGGGGCTGTTCGGCCCGGCGCTGAACCTGGGGCAGGTGGTGCTGAACGTCTCGCCGTTCACCCACGTGCCGAAGGTCCCCGGGCCGTCGGTGCCCGTCGAGCCCCTGGTGTGGCTGGGTGTCGTGGCGGTGGCCCTGGTGGTGGCGTCCCTGGTCGCGTTCCGCCGTCGGGACGTCTCGAGCTGAGCAGCGGGGCCGGGCGTGGCGCCCGGCCCCCGTCAGCTCAGACGCGGCCGGAGTCGGCCTCCACCGGGAGCCCCGCCTGCTCGCGGACGATGCGCTGGGCCAGCTCCAGCCCGGCGGCCTGACCCGCGCGGAAGGACTCGTCGGTCGTGAGCTGCTTGGCGTCGCGCTCGGCTTCGGCCAGCTTGGCCAG
>NZ_WHOL01000113.1 GCF_009745975.1 Actinokineospora pegani
ATCTCTCCCGCCACCCGCCCCCTCGTCCCCGCCCGGCATCGTTCCCGGCTCGGGTGGGCGGGTGCCGGTGCGGAGTGGGCTGAGTGCTCGAGCTTGATCTCTCCCGCCACCCGCCCCCTCGTCCCCGCCCGGCATCGTTCCCGGCTCGGGTGGGTGTCGGTGGTCGGCCGTAGGTTGACGGCGTGGCTGTGACCAAGACCCCGAAGTCGTCCTACCGCTGTGCCGAGTGCGGGCACGGTGTGGCCAAGTGGTTCGGCCGCTGCCCGGAGTGCCAGGCGTGGGGGACGCTGGAAGAGGTCGGCGCCCCGCGACCCGGGCTGGCCAGGGTCGCGGCCGGGGCGCCGTCCGCCCCGGCGCGGCCGATCAACGAGGTCGACGTCGAGGCCGCGCGGGCGGTCCGGACCGGTGTCTCGGAACTGGACCGGGTGCTCGGCGGCGGTGTCGTGCCGGGGGCGGTGGTGCTGCTCGCCGGTGAGCCCGGCGTCGGCAAGTCCACGCTGCTGCTCGAGGTCGCGCACCGCTGGGCCGAGGTCGTGACCAACGGGCCCACCCTGTACGTGACCGGCGAGGAGTCGGCGGGCCAGGTCCGCCTGCGCGCCGAGCGCACCGGGAACGTGCACCCGGAGATGTTCCTGGCCGCCGAGAGCGACCTGTCGGCCGTCCTCGGCCACGTCGACGCGGTCAAGCCGGGCCTGCTCGTGGTCGACTCGGTGCAGACGATGGCCTCGCCCGCCGTCGACGGGGCCGCGGGCGGTGTGACCCAGGTGCGCGCGGTGACCGCCGGGCTGGTCTCGCTGGCCAAGGAGCGCGCGCTGCCGGTGCTGCTGGTCGGCCACGTCACCAAGGAGGGCTCCATCGCGGGCCCGCGCGTCCTGGAGCACCTGGTCGACGTCGTCCTGCACTTCGAGGGCGACCGCCACTCCTCGCTGCGGATGCTGCGCGGGATCAAGAACCGGTTCGGCGCCGCCGACGAGGTGGGCTGCTTCGAACTCGTCGAGGGCGGCATCGTCGGCGTCCCCGACCCCTCCGGGCTGTTCCTCAACAAGCGCGAGACCGGCGTCGCGGGCACCGCCGTCACCGTCGCCGTCGAGGGCAAGCGCCCGCTGCTCGGCGAGGTCCAGGCCCTGGTCTCCCGCTCCCACCTCGGCACCCCCCGCCGCGCCGTCAGCGGCCTCGACTCCGCCCGCGTCTCCATGATCATCGCCGTCCTGGAGCGCAGGGGCGGCATCCGCTTGGGCGACTCCGACATCTACACCGCGACCGTCGGCGGCATGAAGATCCCGGAACCCGCCGCGGACCTGGCGGTCGCCCTGGCCGTGGCCACCGCCGCCCGCGACGTCGCGCTGCCCCCGGACCTCGTGGTGCTCGGCGAGGTGGGCCTGGCGGGCGAGGTCCGCCGCGTCACCGGGGTCCGCACCCGCCTGGCCGAGGCGATGCGGCTGGGCTTCAGCAAGGCCCTGGTGCCCGCGGATTCCGGGGACCACCCGCCGGGGATGCAGGTCCGAGAGGTGGCGGACCTGGCCACGGCGATGAACAACCTGGCGGTACTCAGGTCCTAAGAGGACACAAACCGCTCGGTCCCTCCTCCCGGGGCAGCACCCTGGGAGGAGGGACCGCGGCGGTCAGTTGGACAGCAACTGGGCGCAGCGGATCAGGCCCAGGTGCGAGTACGCCTGCGGGTGGTTGCCCAGCGAGCGCTCCGCGATCGGGTCGTACTCCTCCGGCAGCAGGCCCGTCGGCCCCGCCGCGTCGACGATCTGGGCGAAGAGGTCCTCGGCCTCCGGGCGGCGACCCGTCAGCAGGTAGGCCTCGATCATCCAGGCGGCGCAGAGGTGGAAGCCGCCCTCGTCGCCGGGGAGGCCGTCGTCGCGGTGGTAGCGGTAGACGGTGGAGCCGGTGCGCAGTTCGGCCTCGGTGGCGGTGACCGTCGAGACGAAGCGGGGGTCGGTGGGGTCGATGAGGCCGACCATGCCGATCAGCAGGGTGGCGGCGTCGAGGTCGGTGCCGTCGTAGGCGGTGGTGAACGACTTGATCTCGTCGTTCCAGCCGTTGGTCAGCACGTCCTCGGCGATCTGGGCGCGCAGCGGCTCCCAGGACGGCTCGAACTCGCGGCCGTAGGCCTCGCCGAGCTTGATCGCGCGGTCGATCGTCAGCCAGCACATGACCTTGGAGTACACGTGGTGGCGCGGGCGGTGCCGCTCCTCCCAGATGCCGTGGTCGGGCTCGTGCCAGCGGCGGGAGACGGCCTCGGTCATCGCGCACACCATCGCCCAGTCGCCGTCGGTGAGCGAGCCGCGCGCCTCGGACAGGGCCATCACCAGGTCGACGACCGGGCCGAACACGTCGAGCTGGACCTGCTGGTTGGCCAGGTTGCCGACGCGGACCGGCCGCGACCCGGCGTAACCGGGCAGCGTGTCGATCACGGCCTCCGGGCCCAGGGTGGTGCCCGCGATCGTGTACAGCGGGTGCAGCCGCTCCGGCCCGGCCACGGTCTCCAGGACGCCGTGCACCCAGCCCAGGAACGCCTCCGCCTCCGCGGTCGAGCCCAGCGACACCAGGGCCTTGGCGGTCATCGACGCGTCGCGCAGCCAGCAGTAGCGGTAGTCCCAGTTGCGGACGCCGCCGATCTCCTCCGGCAGCGACGTCGTGGCCGCGGCCATGATCGCGCCGGTCTCGCTGTGGCAGAGCCCGCGCAGGGTGAGCGCGGAGCGGGCCACCAGCTCCTTCTCCACCGGCGGCAGCACCAGCGTGTCCAGCCACTGCGACCAGTACCCGCCCGCGCGCGCCTTGCGCTCGGCCTCGGCCAGCGGGTGCGGCGACAGGTCGGCGGTGCCGCAGCGCAGTTCCAGCTCCACCGGCCGCTCCGGGGACAGCCGGATGACCGCGCGGGCGGTGTCCCACATGCCGTCGGAGACGATCTCCCAGGTCACACCGGGGGAGCGCAGCGCGATCGGGTCCGAGGTGCCCAGCACCCGGATGCCGTCCTCGGCGGCCTCCAGCCGGACCTGCACCTGCCCGAACTCCGGGCGCGGGGCGAACTCGACGACGACCGACGAGGTGCCGGTGAGCACCCGGGTCAGCTCGGTGCGGTACTCGGCGGAGTCGTGGTCGAGGTAGTCGGTGACCAGCAGGCCCGACCAGCGGGTCTCCACCGTCATGGTGCCCGGCAGGTAGCGCTGGCCCAGCGGCAGGCCGCCCTTCTCCGGGGTCACCGAGAAGTGGCCCGCGGTCAGGCCGCCGAGCAGGTCGGCGAACACCGCGGCCGAGTCCGGCTCCGGGTGGCACAGCCAGGTCAGGCGGGCGTCCGGGGTGACCAGGGCGACCGACCGCTCGTTGGCCAGCATCGACAGCCGCTCGATCGGCACGGCCTGCTCGCCGTAGAGCCAGTTGCGCCGCTCCTCCAGCAGGAACGCCAGCATCGTGGAGACCGAGGTCGGGTCGTCGATGCGGTACCCGGCCAGGGTGGCGCCGTCGCCGACCTTGACGCCCAGGTCCGGGCCGGAGAGCCGGGCGAAGGCCTTCTCGTCGGTCACGTCGTCGCCGACGAACACCGCGGCGGTCGCGCCGACCTGGTGGCGCAGCACGTCGAGCGCGTGGCCCTTGTCGGTCTGCACCACGGCCAGCTCGACCACGGCCTTGCCCTCGGTGACCTCGACGCCGTCCCAGGCGCACGGACCCGACCGGACGAGGTCGAGCACGCGCGCGGCGGTGGCCTCGTCGGCCCGGCGCACGTGCACGGCGATGCTGGCGGGCTTGACCTCGAGCTGCACGCCTGCCGCGCCGTCGACGAGCTTGTCCAGCTCGGCCTCGACGCGCTGGTGCAGCGCGCGGGCGCCCGCGTCGAGCGCGTGCACGAAGCCCACGTCGAACTCCGAACCGTGGCTGCCGACCAGGTGCACCTCGGAGGGCAGCCGCGACAGCGTCGCCAGGTCGCGCAGCGCCCGCCCGGAGATCACCGCCGTCGTGGTCTCGTGCAGACCGGCCAGCGAGCGCAGCGCCCCCACCGACTCGGTGTGCGGGCGCGCCTTCTCAGGGTCTTCCACGATCGGGGCAAGGGTGCCGTCGTAGTCACAGGCGACCAGCAGGCGCGGGGTGCGCGCGAGCTGAACGATCGCCCGGCGGAGGTCGGCGGGGAGGGCCTCGGCGGTCAACGCCATCTCCTTGGGGACATCGGTGTCAGGTGGACGGGCGCGCTAGTGGCCATGCTCCGGGTCCAGTGCGTCCAGGAACGAGCGCGCCCACCGGTCGACGTCGTGGGTCAGCACTTGTCGCCGCAGCGCGCGCATCCTACGGCGACCCTCGGCTGGATCGATCGTGAGGGCGGCGAGCATGGCTTTCTTGACACCGTCAAGATCGTGCGGGTTCACCAGGAAGCTGCTGGTCAGTTCCGCGGCCGCACCAGCGAACTCGCTGAGCACCAGGGCGCCGCCGAGGTCGTGGCGGCAGGCGACGTACTCCTTGCACACCAGGTTCATCCCATCGCGCACCGGCGTCACGAGCATGACGTCGGCCGCGGCGAAGAACGCCGCGAGCTCCGCGCGGCCCACCGATTGGTGCAGGTAGTGCACGACCGGACGCCCCACCCGGCCGAACTCGCCGTTGATCCGGCTGACGATCTGCTCGATCTCGCCGCGCATCCGCTGGTAGTGCTCGACCCGCTCGCGGCTGGGGGTGGCCAACTGCACCATCGCGACCTCGGACGGGTCGATCCGGCCCTCCTGCAACAGCTCCTGCAGCGCGAAGAGCCTGCGATCGATCCCCTTGGTGTAATCCAGCCGGTCCACGCCGAGGATGATCTTCTTGGGGTTGCCGAGGTCCTGCCGGACCTGCTGGGTGCGCGCGATCGTCTCCTTCTTGCGCGCCAGGGAGTCCAGCCCGGCCGAGTCGATCGAGATCGGGAACGCGCCGACCCGCACCGCGCGGTCGTCGAGCTGGATCACACCGGGCCGGGTGCGCACGCCGACCGCGCCCCTGGACGGCTCCAGGCCGAGCAGCCGCCTGGCCAGCCAGAGGAAGTTCTGCGCGCCACCGGGCCGGTGGAAGCCGACCAGGTCCGCGCCGAGCAGGCCGCGCACGATCTCCGCGCGCCAGGGGAGCTGCATGAACAGCTCGGTCGGCGGGAACGGTATGTGCAGGAAGAAGCCGATGCGCAGGTCGGGGCGCAGCTCGCGCAGCATCGAGGGCACCAGTTGGAGCTGGTAGTCCTGGATCCACACCGTGGCGCCCTGGGCCGCGACCTTCGCGCACGCCTCGGCGAACCGGTGGTTGACCTTGACGTAGGCCTCCCACCAGCTCCGGTCGAACACCGGCGTGGCGACGACGTCGTGGTAGAGCGGCCACAGGGTTCCGTTGGAGAAGCCCTCGTAGTAGTCGCGCACCTCGGTCGCGCTGAGGGCGACCGGGTGCAGCCGCATCCCGTCCTCGACCAGCTCGTCGAGCTCCACGTCCGCCACGCCCGGCCAGCCCACCCAGGCCCCGCTGTGGCTGCGCAGGAACGGGGCCAGCGCGCTGACCAGGCCACCGGGGCTGTGCTTCCACCGCTGCGTCCCGTCGGGCAGCCGTTCCAGGTCGACGGGGAGGCGGTTGGCGGCGACGATGAAGTCCGCGCCGTCGGTTCCGGCGCCGTTTGCGCTGCTCACGATGACCGAGCCTCCTGTCGAACCGGACCGGGTGGGGTCTTAGAGGCTAGTCGGCGCGCGCGGACCCCGCGTCCTGCGAGCGGGGACGGCGCTGCGTGCCATCTGTCACGTGGCCGCTCACTCCAGCCTGCGGCGCGTCGGGCGGAGGGGGCCGGACATGCGCGGGCCGGACAGCCTGCGCTCCAGCCTGCCCAGGCCCGACCGCACGGGCTGGGCCAGGTACTCGCCGAGGACCACGCCCGCGGCCAGCGCCAGCGCGATGGCCGCGGCGATCATCAGCGTCGGCAGGCCGGACACGGTGCGCTCGACGGCCAGTTGGTAGAGCGCGCGGTAGGTGGTGATGCCGGGGAGCAGCGGCACCATGCCCGACACCGCCACCACCAGCGGCGGCATCCGCAGCCGCCGCGAGATGACACCGCCACCGAAGCCGATGATGACCGCCGCCCCGGCCGAGGCCGCGATCGGGCCCGCGCCGGTCAGCGACAGCGTCCCGTAGCCCGCCGCGCCGATGCCGCCCGCCAGCGCCGAGACCAGCAGCGCCTTGGGCGTGGCGTAGCTGGCCAGGCCGAAGCAGCCCGCCGCCGCCGCCCCCGCGAGCGCCTGCACCGGCAGCCGCACCGCGCTGGGCGGCAGCGGGTCGGCCAGCGGGGTGTACTGCATGCCCAGCGCGGTGGCGACGTTGAGCGCGAGCACCACACCCGCGATCAGCCCCGCCGTCATCATCGACACTTCCATGGTGCGGCCCGCGGCGGTGACGTTGTACCCGGTGATGGCGTCCTGCACCGTCGACACGACCGACAACCCGGACAGCAGCACCGTGATCGCCGCGGCCACCAGCAGCGTCGGCCGGGCCGCGGGCACCAGCCCGCTGACGAACAGCGCCAGCGCCCCACCGGTCGCCAGTGCCCCGCCGACCACCTGCTGGAAGAAGAAGGGGAGCGCGCGCTTGTTCAGCACTCGCCCCACCCGGTCCACCACAGCGGTGATCAGCCCCGCGAACACCGCCATCAGCGGCGCCCCGCCGATCAGGACGGTGATCGCCACCGCCATCCCGGCCCACGCCGCCGTCGCCACCCACCGCGGGTACGGGTGGTCGGCCGAGGTCAGCCCGTTCAGCTCGATCTGCGACTCCTCGGCGGTGATCCGCTGCCCGGTGATCTTCCGGACCAGCACCTCCACCGCCTGCAGCCGCGTGTAGTCCAACGACCTCGACCGCACCACGCGCACCGACGTGATCGGGGCCTCCTCGGTCCCGCGCCAGCAGGTCACCGTGATCGAGGTGTAGATGACGTCCACCTCGCAGTGCGGCAACCCGAAGGCCTCCGCCACCGCGATGATCGTCGCCGTGACGTCCGAGGCCCCCGCCCCCGACGTCATCTGCACCTCCCCGATCCGCAGCGCGAGGTCGAGGACGAAGTGCACGGTCCGCTCCGCGGGCAGCGCGGGCCCGATCACCACATCCGCGTCCAGCGGCGAGACCACGTCGGTCGGCGCATCGCCGTCCGCCCCGCCTGCCTTGCCGTACTCCCCGCTCCCCCCAGCCCCCACCCGCCAAGGCGCCACCCGACCCCAGCGCCCGAATCGCAACCCCACTACGCCTCCCATCCGCTCACCGATCGGGTGGTCTCACCACAGCTCCCCAACGACCGTGTCCGATCCCGGCCCGCCCCGCAACCTCGCTCCCACCTCGCTTAGGATGACCCTCGACACCCGGTGGGTGTCGTGCCGCTATAGCTCAATTGGCAGAGCACTCGCCTTGTAAGCGAAAGGTTCGGGGTTCAAGTCCCCGTAGCGGCTCAATGCCTGCTCAGTCTCCTCCCACGACCAGCCCCGCTCCCAGGCCGAAATGCTCCTTTCGTCACCGTCACCGCCGCGTGCGGGAGCAGTTCTTTAACGCTTCGCCACGACAACCAGGGCTCGGGTATCGCTGACCGGTCACGGTGTGCAACATTCCGTGTGTTCTGGCGAAGTGGTCGGCGGTCGTGTGGTGGAGGTTGGCGTGAGTGTTCCGGTCGTTCGGGTGGGGGCCGCTACTGATGTGGGGGCGGTGCGGGCTGCCAACGAGGACGCGTTCCTGGTGACGGGGAGCGTGTTCGCGGTGGCCGACGGGATGGGCGGGCACGCGGCGGGGGACGTGGCCAGCGCGATGGCGGTGCAGGGCCTGCGCGGGCTCGACGCCGAGGTGGTGCGGCGGCCGGATGACGTGCGGGCTCGGTTGGTGCGGGTCAACGCCGACATCGTGGGGGCTTCGGTGCGCGATCCGGCGCAGGCCGGGATGGGCACCACCGTGACCGGGATCTGCCTGGTGGACTTCGCGGGGTCCGCGCACTGGGTGGTGTTCAACATCGGGGACTCGCGGGTCTACCGGTACGCCGGGGGCGCGTTGTCGCAGTTGACGACGGACCACTCGGAGGTGGCGGAGTTGATCGCGGCGGGGGAGTTGACCCCGGAGCAGGCGGCGGTGGACGTCCGGCGCAACGTGGTGACGCGGGCGCTGGGGTCGCACGTGGCGCCGGAGCCGGACCTGCTGGTGATCCCGCCGGGCGAGGGCGACCGGTTCCTGTTGTGCTCCGACGGGCTGACCGGGGAGGTGTCCGACGAGGTGATCGCCGAGGTGCTGGCGGGCGTGGCCGACCCGCAGGAGGCCGCCGAGCGCCTGGTGTCCGACGCCGTGGCGGCGGGAGGGCGGGACAACGTCACCGTCGTGGTGGTGGACCACGTCCCCGGGGCGGCGTCGGCCTGAGTCCGTCCACGGTGAACAGCACGCGAACCTGCGTGAGTTGACCGGGCCGTTATCGGGTTCGCGCAACATCTGACCCGCGCGGTGTGATTGACCGGGGTGACAAGCCGCGGTGGTCGTTCCGGACAGGGGAGACATCCTCGGGCTGGTGGCGGGCGACAACACCGACGCCTCCACCGTTCCCCCACCCAACCGCGTCCACCCCCCAGCTCCCGCCCGTCGTGGCCTTCATCCTCACCTGGATCGTCCTACCCCTGGCGATCACCGCCCTCGCCGGTGTCCTGGTAATCGCCTCGAAAGCCCTCCGCCGCAGCCGAAGGCGCACTCGGGGGACCTCCGTCGCCCGCGTCGCCGCAGGGTGGCGGGACATCCCCGACCGAGCCCGAGACCTGGGCAGGACAGTCCCCAAGGCCTCGCCCACCCCGAACAAGCCCGCGCCCTCGACGACCACGCGGTCCTCCCCCGGCGACGCCACGGTATTCGGCAGACCACGCTGCGGAGACATTTTGGTCCACTGTGGAGTCATTCCGCCGCCGAATGGGCGTCCACACCGACCGCCTCGCCCGCCTGCGCTGCGAACCTTCCGCTAACCCAGGAACAGAGCCGCCCAGCAACGCCAGTGTTGAGCGGCGAACTGCCCCCGGGGCCGCCTTGGAAATCCCAGGCGCTAGCGCAGGCTCACCACTACCTTCCCCTTGGCGTGTCCGACCTCCACCGCCGCCACGGCCTTCTCCGCGTCGTCGAAGTCCAGCACGTCCTCCACCTTCGGGTCGAGCTTCCCCTCGGCCACCAAGGAGGCGACCGCGTCCAGCACCCGGGACGTCCCGTCCCGCTCGACCAGCACCCCACCGAACTCGGCGGCGGTCGCCGGATCGCCCGCGGTCACCAGCTTCCCGCCGTCGAGCACCGGCGCCACCGCGCGCAGCCCGTCGCCGCCCGCGAGGTCGAAGATCGCGTTCACGGCGGGCATGACCTGGTGCACCCGCTGCACCACGCCCGGCCCGTACTCGACGAACGTCGCGCCCAGGGACTCGACCAGCTCCCGCTTGTCGGCGCCCGCCACGCCGATCACGTTGACGCCGCGGTCTCGCGCGATCTGCGCCGCGGCCACGCCCACGCCGCCGCTGGCGCCGTTGACCAGCAAGGTCTGACCTTCGCTGAGCCCGAGTTGCTCCACCGCGTCATAGGCCGTCGCGCCCGCCACGGGCAGCGTCGCGGCATCGGTGAACGACACCTTCGGCGGCTTGTGCGCGGTGCCTGCCGCGCTCAGCACCGCCAGTTCCGCGAACCCGCCGGACGACGGCGCCGTGTACCCGAACACCTCGTCGCCCTCGGTGAAGCCGCTGACGTCCTTGCCCACTCCCCGCACGACGCCCGCGACCTCTTGGCCCATCGTGGCCGGGAACTCGACGTCGCCCGCGAACTCGCGCATCAGCCCCAGCCGTGTCTTCCAGTCGACCGGGTTCACGCCCGCGGCCACGACCTCGACCAGCAGCTCGCCGGGCAACGGCTCCACCGCGTCCAGCTCTAGGAACTCCTGGACGTCGGCGCCACCGTACTCGCGGAAGCCGTATGCCCTCATGGTCTCTCCTCCTCGCTCGATTGCTCCGAACAGGCGTACCCAGCCGGTTCGGGTCCAATCGGTGAGGACGGGCGAACGGCCCCGGAGCTGGGGGGACCGCCGGGGCCGTTCACCCCCTGCATCGCGCGCAAGCCGAATCTGTTTCGCCTTGGTTCGAACCCCAGGCCGAGGAGGGGCGTGTGCACGACCACGACCCACCAGAGGAGCCCGCGGTGTGGGGGTCAGCGGTGGGCGTCGGCGGGGGCGGCGCAGCGGTGGCGGCCGAAGGGGACGACCAGCGGTGTGCCGGACAGCGGGTCGCTGATGACCTCGCAGCGCAGGCCGAACACGTCCTCGACCAGGGAGGCGGTGACGACCTGCCTCGGGTCGCCCTCGGCGACGACCTCGCCCGACTTCATCGCCACGACGTGGTCGGCGTAGCGGCTGGCCTGGTTGAGGTCGTGCAGGACCATCACCACCGTGCGCTCGCCCGCGTGGTTGAGGTCGGCGATGAGGTCGAGGACATCGATCTGGTGGGCCAGGTCCAGGTAGGTCGTCGGCTCGTCGAGCAGCAGGTACGGGGTGTCCTGGGCCAGGGCCATGGCGATCCACGCGCGCTGGCGCTGCCCACCGGAGAGCTCGTCGACGGCGCGGTCGGCCAGGTCGGCCATGTCCGTGGCGCCCAGTGCCAGGGCGACCGCGTCGGCGTCCTGCGCCGACCACTGCCGCAACCAGGTCTGGTGCGGGCTGCGGCCGCGGGTCACCAGCTCGCGCACGGTCATGCCCTCGGGCGCGGTGGGCGCCTGCGGCAGGATGCCGAGCTTGCGCGCCAGCTCCCTGGTGCGCATCCGGTGCACGTCCTGGCCGTCGAGGTGCACGACCCCGGCGGTCGGCGACAGCAGCCGCGACATGCCGCGCAGCAGCGTCGACTTGCCGCAGGCGTTCGCGCCGACGATCACGGTGACCTTGCCCTTGGGCACGACCAGGTCGACGCCGTCGATCACCGTGCGCTTCTCGTAGGCCAGTCGCAGCGCCTCGGCGCGCAATCCGTCCGTCATCGCATCCTCCGCCGAGCGTCCTGCGCGGGCCCGGCGGGACAACCGGGCCTTGGGCGAGCACTGAAGTGAGGTTAGCCTAACGAAAGGCCTGCCCCCCGGTCCCGCTGAGGAGAGTCAATGCGCGTGGTCATGTTCGGCTTCCAGACCTGGGGGCACCGCACCCTGCGGGCGCTGATCGAATCCGAGCACGAGGTCGTCGGTGTCGTCACCCACCCCAAGAGCGACGGGGTCAACGAGCGCATCTGGGGCGACTCGGTCGAGGACCTGGCCACCGAGCACGGCCTGCCGATCATCTTCCGCGAGCGGCCGGTGGACGAGGAGCTGCTCGACGAACTGCGCGCGCTGGACGCGGAGATCTTCGTCGCGGCCAACTGGCGCACCTACATCCCGGAGTCGGTCTTCACCCTGCCACCGCGCGGCACCCTCAACATCCACGACTCGCTGCTGCCCGCCTACGCCGGTTTCTCCGCGATGATCTGGGCGCTGATCAACGACGAGCCCGAGGTCGGCGTCACCGCGCACATGATGGACGCCACCCTGGACGCCGGGGACATCGTGCTCCAGCGCGCCTTCCCGGTCGGCCCCCGCGACACCTCCGGCGACCTGGTGCTCAAGTCGATGGACCTCTTCGGGCCCATCACCGTGGACGCGCTGGCCCTGATCGCCGAGGGCCGCCAGGACTTCCAGAAGCAGGACCGGACCAAGGCCAGCTTCTTCCACAAGCGCGCCGAGGAGGACCTGCGCATCGATTGGACCTGGTCGGCCGAGGAGCTCGACCGCTTCGTGCGCGCCCAGTCCGCCCCGTACCCCAGCGCCTTCTGCTTCCACCGGGGCAAGCGCCTGGAGATCGTCACCGCCGAGGTCTCCGCCGCCGTCTACGGCGGCACCCCCGGGCGCATCTTCTACCGCGAGGGCGACGGCGTGGCGATCGTCGCGGGCCCGGAGGCGCGGCGGGGCCGCGGCAGGGGGCTGCTGGTCAAGTCCGTCCGCACCGAGTCCGGCGAGGTCGTCTCGGCCGAGAAGTACTTCAAGCACATGGGCGGGTACCTCACCTCCCGCCCGTGACACCGCCGAAC
The DNA here is from genome assembly GCF_009745975.1 of Actinokineospora pegani. Taxonomy (GTDB): domain Bacteria; phylum Actinomycetota; class Actinomycetes; order Mycobacteriales; family Pseudonocardiaceae; genus Actinokineospora; species Actinokineospora pegani. The sequence goes on from NZ_WHOL01000113.1 coordinate 12,075, forward strand.
GGCCCAATGACCTGGTGTTTCCGGTGCGGCAGAACACAATCCGGTGCGCTGGGGGGACTCCCAACGGCGGTTCGTTTAGGTTAGCCTCACCTACGTTGAGCGTCGGTTACGGGAAAGGGTCTGGTGTGAGCAGCGAGGTGCGTGAGGTGCACGACCTGGTGGGCATCGGGTTCGGACCGTCGAACCTGGCCCTGGCGATCGCCGTCGACGAGCACAACCGGCGCGACCCGGGCGCCGCGCTGAACGCGGTCTTCCTGGAGCGGCAGGAGTCCTTCGGCTGGCACACCGGCATGCTCATCCACGACGCCACCATGCAGGTCTCGTTCCTCAAGGACCTGGTCACCATGCGCGACCCGGCCAGCGACTTCAGCTTCCTGTGCTACCTGCGCGATCGCGGCAGGCTGGTGGACTTCATCAACCACAAGACGATGTTCCCGCTGCGGACCGAGTTCCACGACTACTTCGAGTGGTGCGCGGCCAGGGTCGCCCGCCAGGTCCGCTACGGCCGCGAGGTCATCGCGGTCCGTCCGGTCGAAGTGGACGGTGAGGTGACCTGCTTCGACGTGGTGGCCAAGCAGGGCGACACCGCCGTGACCTACCGGGCCAAGGACGTCGTCGTGGCGACCGGCCTGCGGCCGCGGCTGCCCGCGGACGCGATGCCCTCCGAGCGGGTGTGGCACAACATCGAGCTGATGCACCGCAAGGACGCCCTCGTCGCCGCCGACCCCGAGCGGGTGCTGGTGGTCGGCGCCGGGCAGTCCGCGGCGGAGACGGTCGCGGAGCTGCACTCGGTGCTGCCCAACTCCACCGTCACCGCGGTGTTCGCCCGCTACGGCTACGCGCCCGCGGACGACAGCCCGTTCGCCAACCGCATCTTCGACCCGGCCGCCGTCGACCACTTCTACTCCGCGTCCGACGACGTCAAGCAGATGCTGCTCGACTACGCCCGCAACACCAACTACTCCGTCGTGGACATGGACCTGATCGAGGAGCTCTACCGGCGCGAGTACCGGGAGCGGGTCAGCGGCAAGCGCCGCCTCGACATCCGCAACGCCTCCCGGGTCACCTACGCCCGCGAGACCGACGAGGCCGTCTACGCCACCGTCGAGTTCCTGCCGACCGGCGAGGTCGAGACCCTGGAGTGCGACGCGGTCGTCTACGCCACCGGCTTCCTGCCCAGCGACGTGTTCACCCTCCTCGGCCGCGCCGCCGCGGTCTGCGAGCGCACCGAGGACGGCAAGCCGGTGCTCGGCCGCGACTACCGCATCGCCACCCAGCCCAACGTCAGCGCGGGCATCTACCTGCAGGGTGGCTCCGAGCACATGCACGGCATCACCAACACCCTGCTGTCCAACACCGCTGTGCGCGCGGGTGAGATCCTGGCGTCGGTCCTCGCCCCCGCCCGGGCCGAGGAGGCCGCGCCGGAGCTGGTGACCACCCCGTGACCGCCCGGCTCACCACGGTGGAAGGTGGGGCAGGGGTGAACGGAGTCCCAGCGCCATGGGTGCGCCGCTACACCAGGCAGCCGGGCGCGAGCCGGGTGGTGCTCTGCTTCCCGCACGCCGGGGGCGCCGCCAGCTCCTTCCGGGGCTGGGCCGACCACCTGCCGCCGGACACCGAGCAGTGGGTCGTGCAGTACCCGGGCCGCGAGGACCGGATCGCCCACCCGGTGATCGACGCGATGGACCCCCTGGTCGACGCGGTCGTGACTGAGGTCGTGCCCGCGCTGGCCGCGACCGGCGCCCGGGTGGTGCTGTTCGGGCACAGCATGGGCGCGTCGGTGGCGCACGAGGTCGCGCTGCGCGCCGCCGCCGAGCGGCCCGGCCTGGTCCAGCGCCTGGTGGTGTCCGGGCGGCCCGGGCCCGCGACCCAGCGCGCCAAGCACGAGCCGGTGCACCTGCGCGACACCGCGGGCTTGCTGGACGCGCTCGCGTGGCTGGGCGGCACGGTGCCGGAGGCGCTGGCGAACCCGCAACTGGCCGAGCTGCTGCTGCCGGTCATCCGCAACGACTTCCAGCTCATCGAGCGCTACCGCGCGAGCCGGGGCGTCCTCGACATCGACGTCGTCGCCATCACCGGCGACGACGACCCGTCGATGCCCGCCGAGGCCGCCGACGACTGGCGCGCCGCGACCACCGGCGCGTTCACCCGCCACACCCACCCCGGCGGGCACTTCTACCTCTACGACAACCTGCCGGAAGTCGTCGCCGAGACCCTCGGGTGACCGGACGCCGGTAGATTCGCCGCATGGCGACACTGGTGTCATTCCACGCCCACCCCGACGACGAGTGCATCAACTGCGGCGGCGTGATGCGCAAGGCCGCCGACGAGGGCCACCGGGTGGTCCTCGTCGTGGCGACGAGGGGCGAGGTGGGCGAGATCGTCCCCGGCGTCCTCGAGCCGGGTGAGCAGCTCTGGGAGCGCCGCGTGCGCGAGACCCACACCGCCGCCGAGATCCTCGGCGCCGCCCGCGTCGAGTTCCTCGGCTACGTCGACTCCGGGATGATGGGCGAGGCCACCAACTCGGCCGACAACACCTTCTGGACCGCCGACGTCGAAGAGGCCGCCAACCGCCTCGCCGCCATCCTCGTCCAGGAGTCCGCCGACGTCCTCACCGTCTACGACGACAACGGCGGCTACGGCCACCCCGACCACATCCAGGTCCACCGAGTGGGCCTGCGCGCCGCCGAACTGGCCGCGACCCCCCGCGTCTACCAGGCCACCTCCAACCGGGACCACCTCAAGGCGGGCTTCGCCGCAGCCCGGGCCGCGGGCGTCGAGGGCCTCCCCGCCGACGACTTCGACGACCTCGACATGGGCAAACCCGCCGCTGAGATCACCACCGCCGTGGACGTGTCGGCCTACCTCCCCGTCAAGCGCGCGGCGATGCGCGCCCACGCCTCCCAGATCGCGGAGGACTCGTTCTTCCTGGCCCTGCCGGACGAGGCCTTCGCCTTCGCCTTCGGAACGGAGTGGTTCATCCGGGTGGGCGCCGCCCCCGGCATCGCCGAGACCGACCTCCTGACCGGACTCTGAGCCAACCCCGGCTCCTGTCTCCGGAGCAGTGTGCCCAGCCGAAACCGCTGCGCCGCAACGCATCCACCCCAACGAGCAGCGCCCGCTGATCCCCCGGCCCGAGAACCCGGCGCCCGCTCGTCGTGCCCGCGACGCCCTCCGGGAGGTACCGTCAGAACGACATACCGGTCACGCGGCGCAGTGAGACCGCACCGCAGCGCAGCGGCTGCCCGCCGAACAGCCGCAGCAGCGGACTCAAACCATGAACACGGTCACAGGGTAACCCAGGGTTAACACACCCGTTGGTCAAGTACAACCGTACTGTTGGGCTTTTCACCCAGTTTTTCGGCTTCTCGCAGGTAACACCGCAGGTCGTCCGGGTGCATCGCTCGGCGGCAGTGGAACATCCTGTTACGTTCTCAAGGTATGTCCGGGATGACGAAAAACCACTCGATCGAACGGCCGTCCACTGAGGACGGCTCCGACCTGTGGCGAGTTGCCCGCGACTCGCGAACACTCGACCTGAACTCTTCCTACGCCTACCTGCTGTGGTGCCGCGACTTCGCCGACACGTCGCTGGTGGTCAAGGTGGACGGGGCGGTCGTGGGCTTCGTCATCGGCTTCATCCGCCCGACCGAGCCGGAGACGGTCGTCGTGTGGCAGATCGCCGTCGACGCCGACCAGCGCGGGCGGGGGTTGGCGGCGAAGCTGCTCGACCGGCTCGCCGCCGTGCTCGTCCCCCGCGGTGTGCGGAACCTGGAGACCACGATCAGCCCGGACAACGCCGCGTCCATCGCACTGTTCACCGCCTTCGCCCGCCGACAGGGCGCCGCCATCGACCGCACCGAGTTGTTCGGCGCCGGGCACTTCCCGGACGCGCACGAGGCCGAGGACCTGTACCGCATCGGTCCACTCGAGGCCCGCGTCCCCGCAACCGTCTGAGCCGCGGGCTCACTGGTCGACAAGACCGCGCAGGAAATCGCCAAGGGGAAACGGAGATCTTCGCATGAGCGTGTTCACGAAACTGGAGTCCGAGGTCCGCAGCTACTCCCGGGGCTGGCCGGTCACCTTCGACCGCGGCGTCGGCAGCGTGCTGCACGCCGAGGACGGGACCCCCTACCTCGACTTCTTCGCGGGCGCCGGGGCGCTCAACTACGGGCACAACAACCCGGTGCTGAAAAAAGCCGTCATCGACTACATCGAGCGCGACGGCGTGACGCACTCGCTCGACATGCAGACCGTGGCCAAACGGGACTTCCTGGAGACCTTCGACGAGAAGGTCCTCAAGCAGCGCGAGCTGGACTACAAGATCATGTTCCCCGGCCCGGCAGGCGCCAACGCCGTCGAGGCCGCGCTCAAGCTGGCCCGCAAGGTCACCGGCCGCGAGTCGATCGTCAACTTCACCAACGCCTTCCACGGCATGACGCTCGGCGCGCTCAGCGTCACCGGCAACTCGATGAAGCGCGGCGGCGCGGGCGTCCCGCTCGTGCACGCCACGCCGATGCCGTTCGACAACTACCTCGACGGCCAGACGCCGGACTTCCTGTGGTTCGAGCGCCTGCTCGACGACAGCGGCTCCGGCCTCAACGAGCCCGCCGCCGTGATCGTCGAGACCGTGCAGGGCGAGGGCGGCATCAACGTCGCGCGCGTCGAGTGGCTGCGCGCGCTGTCGGACCTGTGCAAGCGCCACGACATGCTGCTCATCGTCGACGACGTGCAGATGGGCTGCGGGCGCACCGGCCCGTTCTTCAGCTTCGAGGCCGCGGGCATCAAGCCCGACATCGTGTGCCTGTCCAAGTCCATCGGCGGCTACGGCCTGCCGCTGGCGCTGACCCTGCTGCGCCCCGACCTCGACGTCTGGGAGCCGGGCGAGCACAACGGCACCTTCCGCGGCATCAACCCCGCCTTCGTCGCCTCCACCGCCGCGCTCAACGAGTACTGGGGCGACGACCGGCTGGAGAAGTCGACGCTGGCCAAGGGCGAGCAGGTGCAGCGGGTGATGACCGAGATCGCCGAGGCGCACCCCGAGCACGCCCTCAAGCCCAAGGGCCGGGGCCTGGCCCGCGGTCTGCAGTTCGTCGACGGCGAGACCGCGTCCGCGGTCTGCGGCGCGGCGTTCGAGCGCGGCCTGCTGATGGAGACCTCCGGCCCCGACGGCGAGGTCGCCAAGGTCATGCCCCCGCTGACCGTCACCGACGACGAGGTCGAGCGCGGCATGGGCATCCTGGCCGACTCGGTCGCCACCGTCCTGCGCTGACCGGCGCGCTCGCGCCGGCACTGCCCGAACGAGAGGGAAAAGCACACGTGATTGTCCGGACGCTGGATGAGATCACCGACACCGACCGCGACGTGGTGACGCCGAACTGGCGCAGCAAGCGGATCGTGCTCGCCGGAGACGGCGTCGGGTTCTCCGTGCACGAGACCGTGCTGAAAGCCGGTACGGTCAACGACTTCTGGTACGCCAACCACATCGAGGCGGTGTTCATCACCGCCGGTGAGGGCGAGCTCCTGGACAAGGAGACCGGCGAGGTGCACCAGCTCAAGCCAGGTTCCATCTACGTGCTCAACGGCAACGAGAAGCACCAGGTGCGCCCCAGGACCGAGATCCGCACCGTGTGCGTGTTCAACCCCCCGGTGACTGGCCGCGAGGTCCACGACGAGCACGGGGTCTACCCGCTGATCGTCGAGGACGCGGTCTCGTAGCGAGCACCACCGCGCCGCCACCACCGCCAACCCGCGGTCCTCGACACAGGTCGGAGACGATGTCGGGCGGGGGCGAGGGGGTGCGCGGCAGGACAGATGAAAGGAGTATTCGTGACTGCTCTGGACACCAGGACTGACAGCGGGACCGATAGCGCGACCCAGGACAAGTACCTGACCCGCACCCCGTACCAGCTCGACCCCGTCGAGCGCGTCGACCCGACCGTGTGGTCGGGAGTCGACGGGCCGATCGACAGCGCGACGCTGGCGGCGCACGACAAGAACGGGTACTCGGTCTACCAGGACCTGCTCAGCCCTGGCGAGATCCAGGCCTACCGCGACGAGCTGTCGCGGCTGGCCGCGGACCCCGCGCTGCGGGGCGACGAGCGGACCATCGTCGAGCGCTCCACCGACGAGGTCCGCTCCATCTTCGAGGTGCACAAGATCAGCGACCTGATCGCCGAGCTGGTGCACGACCCCCGCGTGCTCGACCGCGCCCGGCAGGTTCTCGGTTCCGAGGTCACGGTGCACCAGAGCAGGGTCAACTACATGCCGGGTTTCAAGGGCCGGGGCTTCTACTGGCACTCGGACTTCGAGACCTGGCACGCGGAGGACGGCATGCCCGTGCCGCGAGCGGTGAGCATGTCGATCGCCCTCACCGACAACTACCCGTTCAACGGCGGGCTGATGGTGATGCCCGGCTCGCAGCGCACCTTCGTGCCGTGCGCGGGGGAGACCCCGGACGAGCACTACAAGGCGTCGCTGACCGAGCAGGAGATCGGTGTGCCCAGCCACGAGCACATCACCGCGCTCGCCTCGGTGCACGGGATCGACCAGTTCACCGGCCCGGCGGGCTCGGCGCTGCTGTTCGACTCGAACCTGATGCACGGTTCGGGCAACAACATCACCCCGTTCCCCCGGTCGAACATCTTCGTGGTGTTCAACAGCGTGCAGAACGCTCTCGTCGAGCCGTTCGCGGCGTCCGCGCCACGCCCGGAATTCATCGCCTCGCGACAAAGCGCTCCGCTGTCCAGGTGACCCACCTGTTATCTGGCGAGTGCGCGCTGTTATGTTGGTAACGGCCGGGGCCGCGCGTCCCGGCGCTCCACCACCGCTCGACCGGTGCCATGGCGGGGTTCCCGCTCGGGGTGGGTCCTGTCCAGGAACCGGTCGCGCTCGTGGAGTCCGGCCCCGTGGCCGCCGATATCGGGATCGGCGGCCACGGGGCCGAACCCGTTTTGGCGGCCGGTGACAACTGCGGGCGCCCATTCCCACTAAATCGCCTCCGCGCCGCCGGCGTCCCACCGAGCCGGGGAGACGGGTGGTGGTGGAAATCCCCGCGGTGATTAGGCCGTTGGGTTGACTCCGCCCACAACTACTGCCTGAAGGCGAGGCAAGCTCTAGGTTTGGGCCGGGGAGGAAGCCCGGACGGGGGTGGTGGGGATGGCGCACGAGTGGATCTCGCGCGGGGAGTCGACGAAGCCGGTGTTCTGCGTGCTGGGACCGGTGGGGGTGGTGGTCGGCGACCGGGCGGTGGTGCCGGGCGGGCCGGGCATCGGCGGCCTGCTGGCGATGCTGCTGCTCGAGCCCAACCAGGTCGTGCCGGTCGAGCGGATCGTCGACGTGCTGTGGGACCACGAGCCCCCGGCGACGGCGCGCACGATCGTGCAGGGCTACATCTCGCGGCTGCGCAAGTGGTTGTCCACAGTGGATGCCGAGGGCAGTACGCGGATCCAGACCAGCGGCGCGGGCTACCGGCTGGCCATCGACGAGGCGCAGATCGATGTGGCGCTGGCCAAGCGGCTGCTGGCCGACTCGCGCGGCAAGCCCGCCCGCGTGCGCGCCGAGCTGCTGGGCAGGGCGCAGTCGCTGTGGCGCGGCCCGGAGCTGTCCGACATCGCGGGCCGGGTGCGCGCGCCGGAGCTGGGCGAGCTGCGGCTGACGATCATCGAGGCCAGGCTCGACGCGGACCTGGAGCTGGGCCGCCACGACGAGGTGATCGGCGAGCTGGTGGCGCTGGTCGACACGCACCCGTTCCGCGAGCACCTGGTCGGGCAGCTCGTCCTCGCCCTCTACCGCTCCGGGCGCCGCGCCGCCGCGCTCGAGTTCTACCAGCGCTTCGCGCACCGGGCGGCCGGTGAGCTGGGCCTGGACCCGGGCCCCGGCCTGCGCGAGCTGCACAGCAGGGTCCTGCGCGACGACACCACCCTGCTCGAACCCCGCCCCGCGCCGGTGGTCACGCCCCGGCTGGGCGTGCTCGTGCCCGCGCAGCTCCCGCCCGCGCCGTCCGGCTTCACCGGCCGGGGCGAGGACCTGGCGTGGCTGGACCGGCTGTGCGCCTCCGGCGACGGCATCGCGCCCGTCGTCGGCGTGCTCGCCGGGGCCGCGGGCGTGGGCAAGTCCTCGCTCGTGGTGGTGTGGGGGGCCCGCTCGGCGGAGCAGTTCCCCGGCGGCACCCTGTTCGCCTCGCTCAACGGCTTCGACCCGGTGCACCAGCCCGCGGACCCGGCGGCCGTGCTCGGCCGCTTCCTGCTGGCCCTCGGGGTCGCCCAGGAGGACGTGCCGGAGGCCCGGGCCGACCGGGTCGCGCTCTACCGCACGCTGCTCGCCGAGCGGCGGGTGCTGGTGGTCCTCGACGACGCCCGCGACTCCGACCAGGTCCTGCCGCTGCTGCCCGGCGCCAGCACGTCGGTGGTGCTGGTGACCAGCCGCCGCAGGCTCGACGGGCTGCTGGCACTGGGCGCGCGGCTGCGCGTGGTCGACCCGCTGGCCCCGGCCGAGGCCGAGGCGGTGCTCGCCGACGCGGGCGCCGACGTCGCCGCGCCCAAGCTGGCCAGGCTGGCCCAGCTCTGCGGGTACCTGCCGCTGGCGCTGCGCATCGTCGGCGCCCAGCTCACCGGCAGTCCGCAGTGGTCGGTCGACGAACTGGTCGAGCGGCTGGCCGACGAGCGGACCAGGCTGGGCGCGCTGCGCGTCGCCGACACCGACACCGGGGTGCGCGCCGCCCTCGACGTGACCGTGGCCGCGCTGCGCCCGGACCTGGTGGCCGCGCTGCGCGCGCTGGGCGCGGTGCCGGGGCGGGCGACCGGTCCGCACCTGGTCGCCGCGCTCACCGGGACCGAGGTGGGCACCGCCCGCGAGCACCTGCGCGCGCTGGCCGCCAGCTTCCTGGTCGGCGAGCAGGCGCGCGACGCCTTCGGCGCCCACGACCTGGTCCGCCTCTACGCCCGCGACCTGGTCGCGGACCGCGCCGCCGCGCTCGGCGACGTGCTCGACTTCTACCTGGCCGCCGCCGACACCGCCCGCCGCCACCTGCGGGCCGCGGCCGACGGCCCGCGGATCGCGGTCCCCGCCGAGCTGCCGCTGCCGTCGCTGCCCGACCGCGACGCCGCGCTGGACTGGTTCGAGGCCGAGTGGCCCAACCTGCTGGCCGCGCTGGCCAAGGGCGCCGAGCTGGACCTGCACGACCGGGTGTGGCGGCTGGCGCGGCTGTGCGGGGAGTTCCGCCGGACCCGCCCGCGCCGCGACGACTGGGAGTGGCTGATCGGCCTGGGCCTGGACTCCGCGCGGGCCGCGGGCGACCGGCGCGGCGAGGTGTGGCTGCGGCTGAGCCGGTGCGTGCTGCTGAGCCGCTTCGGGCTGGAGGCCGAGCTGCTCGCCGACGGGGAGCGGGCGGTCGTCGTCGCCACGGAGCTGCGCGACCCGCTGCTGATGACGATGAGCTTCAACACCGTCGCCAGCGCCCACTACGGCCAGGGCAGGCTGGCCGACGCGCTCTCGGGCTACCGCAAGGCGCTGGAGCTGGCGACGGCCGCCGACTACCGGCTGGGCGAGGCCAACCTGCACAACAACATCGCGCAGGTGCACCGGATGGCGGGCGAGGCCGAGCGGGCCGTGCGGCCGCAATCGCTTGCGGTGGCGATGTACCGGGAGATCGGCGACCTCGGCTTCGTCGGCCTCGCCCTGGCCAACCTGGCCGAGCTCGAGCACCAACTGGGCAGGCCGGAGCCCGCGCGGGCGCACGCCGCCGAGGCCATCTCGCTCGCGGTGGACAACGAGCTCGGCCTCACCGAGGCGTTCGCCAGGGAGGTCATGGCCCGGCTGCACGAGGACGACGGCGACACCGAGGTCGCCCGCGCCGAGCTGACGCGCTCGCTGGAGCTCTACCGGGCCGCCCAGTCGCCCGCCGCGGCGACCGTCCAAGAGCGACTGGGGAAGCTCACTGGTCAGCCGTCCGTTTAGCGAACAGTTAGCCGACGTCCCAGTCGGACTGGAAGAGTTTTCCCCGGGCGCCGATCTCGCTGTCGACGGCGCCCGGGTGGCGACGAGTGGGGGCGCGCCACCGCAGGCCGGCCGGTGACACCCGGGGGGAGTGTCCCGGCCGGTCCGCACATCCGGGAACTCCGTCTAAGGAAGCGACTGTTCGCCCGCTACAGCGACGCCGTCCCGTAGGGCTGCAACTCCGGGCGCTTGGGCAGCAGACCGTCCCCAAGGGACTCCCCGCGGATCTGGCGGGCCACCCAGGGCAGCAGGTGCGTGGTGGTCCACGTCAGATCGTCCTGGCGCATCCGCAGCCAGGGCTTGGGCTCCTCCGGCGGCAGCGGCTCGCGCCAGTCCTCGGTGACCGGGATGCCGAGCACCTCGGCCGCGCGCAGGGCGATGCGCCGGTGCCCGTCGCTGGAGAAGTGCAGGCGGTCGTCGCACCAGGCCCGCTTGTCGTGCAGGACGTCCATCGACCACAGGTCGACCACGCGGGCGCCGCGGCGCTCGGCGATGGCGTGCAGGTGGCCGTTGTAGATGCCCACCTTGCCCCGGACGCGGCGCAGCAGCGGCTGCACCTTCGGGTCCGGCCCGGTGAACAGCAGCACCTCGGACCCGGCCGCGCGCAGCCGCGCCACGGCGCCGTCGAACATGCTCGCGACCTCGTCGACGTCGGAGCCCGGGGTGATCAGGTCGTTGCCCCCGCCGCAGATCGTGACCAGGTCCGGCGCGTTCTCCGCGGCCAGCGGCACCTGCTCGTCGACGATCTCGCGCAGCATCTTGCCGCGCAGCGCCAGGTTCGCGTACTGGAACCCGGGCCGCTGCCCGGCCATCGCGCCGGCCAGCCGGTCGGCCCACCCGACGCAGCCGCCCTCCGGTCCGTCGTCTCCCATGCCCTCGGTGAAACTGTCCCCGATGGCGACCCAGCTCTCCCACCCGTGCACAGGCACGGCCCTCCCTCGCTTCGCCTTGGAATCTCCTCCGGTTGCCCTACTCAACCAACTCGACAGTCTGCACTGGCATTCCCCGCCCGTGCCATGATCGTCCGGCGGCGCGGTCGGATCAGCTTAGGAAACGGGACCGACATAGACCACCCGTTTGACGGGGAACGCATGAGTATGGCCCCCTCGCCCCGCTCGCCCGCGCCCGGAGTCGGGCGACGCGAACCCGCCGCCACGGTCCGGCGTCCCGGCGGGGACCGTTTCGGCCCGTTCGGGATGTCCAGCCCCGAATGCGGTGGCCCGGAGGCGCGACGGCGCGGACCCCGGACAGAGCGGCCGGGCGATCGCGGTCGTTTCTGTTTCCCCTCAACGGTTCGCGCAGGCCCAAGGCGCTGGGCGGCCCGGCGTCCGGGACCGGGCCGCTGTCCCCGCAGAGCCGCGCCTGACCTGGTGTGACCGTCCCTGAGCAGCGCAAACGTTTGGAGCGGCAGCTCAACGGGATCACATCCCACATGGGCTACCTAACCCGGCGTCCGTGCGGCAGGCTGGGACCGTGACCGCTCCCACCGATTCGCTCGCCGACCTGCTCGGCGGAAAGCGAGGCGCGCTCGACGTGACAGCGCCGCCGCTGGCTTTCGCGATCGGCTGGCTCGCCGCCGGGCAGTCGATCGGCTGGGGTTCGGTCGTGGCGCTGGCCGTGGCGGCAGGCATCGCGGTGTGGCGCTTGTCACGTGGCGAGAAGATCGTGGCCGTCCTCGGCGGACTCGGCGCTGTCGCCGTCGGCGCCCTCATCGCCCTCTACACCGGCCGCGCCGAGGACTTCTTCCTCGTCCAGTTGTTGTCGAACGCCCTCAGCGCCCTCGCCTTCGCGCTGAGCATCCTCGTCCGCTGGCCGCTGCTGGGCGTCATCGTGGGACTGCTGCTGGGGCAGAAGGCCCGCTGGCGCCGCGATCCCGCCCTGGTGCGCGCGTACGGCAGGGCCAGTTGGGTGTGGACGGGGCAGTACCTGCTCCGCGTGCTCGTCTACGGCTACCTGTGGTGGTCGGCCCAGGTGGTCGCCCTGACCGTCGCCAGGGTCGCCATGTCCTGGCCGCTGTTCGCCGTCGTCCTGGCGGTGAGCGCGCTGGTGCTCCAGCGCAGCCTGCCCGAGGGCCACCCCGGCATCCGACACCCGCGGGCGGCCCGGGACTGATCAAGCCCCGTCGACCGGGTGCGGCATCGTCCCGAACGCCATCAGCCCGGCCAGCCAGGCCGCGCCCATCGCGCCGTCGTCGGCCGCCCGCGTGCTGTGCGCGCCCAGCAACTCCCGCAGCCGCGCCCCGACCGGGTTGTCGTCGGCGGCCACCGACCCCGCCAGGACGACCGGCCCCGACTCCCACGCCGCCTCGGCCTCCGTCGCCAGTGCCAGTGCCGCGCGTTCGACGATGTCCCCGGCCACCGGGTCCGCGCGCAGCGCGGTGACCAGCGGCGCGAAGGTGGCCAGGTGCACCGGCGGGTTGGTGTTGCAGGTGTGGATCAGCGTCCCGAAGTCGGCCACGCCCGCCTGCTCCAGCACGGCGGTGGGCAGCGCCCCCAGCGGCAGCCCGGACTGCAGCGCCCGCAGCGTCGCCCGCACCGCCTCGCGGCCGATCCAGTGCGCCGAGCCCTCGTCGCCGAGCAGCCAGCCGAAGCCGCCGCAGGTGCGCGCGCGGCGGCGGCCGGAGATGCCCATGGCGATCGAGCCGGTCCCCGAGATCACCACCGCGCCGTCCGGCGCGGCCGTCCCGGAGGCGAACGCCACCTCGGCGTCGGTCAGCACCAGCGGGGCCGCGGTCAGGCCCGCGCGGGCGAAGGCGGTGTGGAACAGCGCGGCCACGCCGGGGTCGACCAGCTTCGACGAGCCCGCCATGCCCACCACGCAGCCCTCGGCCGCCGCGCCGCGCAGCGCGCTCGCGATCGCCTCGCCCATCCTGGCCGCGGCGACCTGCGGCGGGTGCGAGTTCGGGTTGGCCCCGCCCGCCTCACCGCGGCCCAGGACCGCGCCCGCCCGGTCGACGGCGACCGCGCGGGTCCGGGTGCCCCCGGCGTCCACGCCGACGACCACGTCCGTGTTCACCCGATCCCCCCATTCGTGACTGGGCCGTTTGGCGTAACATCTGCCGTGCCCGCTCCGTTAAACCCCCTCGACGGAGCGGGCACCTTCTTGTCCGACGCCGCCGAGCGCGCCGGGGCCCGGCTCGACCGAGACCTCCCGCACCCGCAACTCCTCGTCGCACCCCGCGCAGCGCACCACCGCGTGCGTCGCCTGCCCGCAACCCCGGTGGCGCAGCACCGCGGGCGCGCCCGCGCCGCCGTCGAGCCACTGGTCGCCCCAGCGCATGATCGCGGCCAGCGCGGGGAAGAAGTCGCGGCCCATGTCGGTCAGCGCGTACTCGTGCCTGGTCGGGCGCTCCTGGTACTGGACGCGCCGCAGCACGCCCGCCTCGGTCAGCCGGTCCAGCCGCTCGGCCAGGGTGTTGCGGGCGATGCCCAGGTCGGCCTGGAAGCGGTCGAACCGGCGGGTGCCCAGGAACGCCTGCCGCAGCACGAGCAGCGTCCACTGGTCGCCGAGCAGGTCCATGGTCCTGGCGACCGAGCAAGGCCACTGCGCGAACGACGTCCTCCGCATCCGGGCAGTCTAGGCCGAGTCGACCGCGCTCAGCGGGTCCGCGTGACCTTGTCCAGCCCGCGGGGCTGATCCGGGTCGACCCCCCTGGCCAGCGCGAGGCGCAGCGCCAGCGACTGCACCGGCAGCACCTCGAGGATCGGCGCCACCTCCTCGGCCGTGCCCGGCAGCGGGATGTGCAGCGACTCCACCGCCGGGCGCAGCGAACCGACGCTGATCAGCTCGGCGCCGTGCGCGCGCACCCGCGGCAGGACCTCGCCCAGCGCCGTCCCGCCCGCCCCCGCGCTGCTGATCGCCAGCGCCGCCGTCTCGCCATCGATGGCGGCGACCGGGCCGTGCAGCAGGTCGGCGCCGCTGTGGGAGCGGGCGGACAGGTAGCTGGTCTCGGCCAGCTTGAGCGCGGCCTCCGCGGCGGTCGCCGACGAGTAGCCGCGGCCGGTGGTGATCATCCGGTCGACGAACCGCAGGCGCTCGGCGGCCGCGCCGGTGGCCGCCGCGGTGGACTCGAGCGCCTCGGCGGCGAGGTCGCCCAGCGCGGCGGCGTGCTCGCCGTCGCCGCCGCGCACCGCGTCGACCAGCAGGTACAGCGCCATCAGGGTGGCGCTGTAGGTCTTGGTCGCGGCGACGGCCAGCTCCGGGCCCGCGCCGATGTCGACGGCGAGCTCCGTGGTCCCGGCCAGCGGGGAGGCGGGCGTGTTGGTGACCGCGACGGTCAGCGCGCCCTGCTCGCGCGCCGCGCGGGTCGCCTCCACCAGGTCGGGGGAGCCGCCGCTCTGGCTCACGGCGACCCAGAGCACGCCCGACAGGTCGGGCCGCGCGCCGTAGAGGGTGGTCGTCGAGGGGGAGACCAACCCGCACGGGAGCTGGAGCAGCACCTCGCACAGGTACTTCGCGTACAGCGCGGCGTGGTCGCTGGACCCGCGCGCGGCCAGCAGGACGAAGCGCGGCGGGCGGGCGGAGATCCGCGCGGCCACCTCAGCCACCGCTGTCCGCTGCCGCGCCGCGGCGGACAGCAGCCCCGGCTGCTCGGCGATCTCGGCCCGCATCAGCCGTCCCGGCTCGTCCGCCATCCGTCCGCTCCTCGTGTGGGTGACCAGTGCAGGGAGAATAAGGTCTAGACCAATGTTACCAGCGTGCCACGCGTCGCGGGGGTTTGATCGCCCGTCGGGCGCCGGGCAGGGCATCCTGTAGGTGGACACACTTCTTGAAGGGACACCCATGCTCGAGACGTCCACGACCGACGCGTCGGACACGGTGGCGCGGGTGCAGCGCGAGCCCAAGTACTGGGGGCTCAAGCGCCACCTGCTCGACCTGCTCGGGTCCCTGCCGCCGGGCTCGCCGATCCCCACCGAGCGCGCGCTGGCCACGGAGTTCGACGTCTCCCGCACCACCGTCCGCCAGGCGCTGGCCGAGCTCACCGTCGAGGGCCGCCTGCTGCGCGTGCAGGGCAAGGGGACCTTCGCCGCCGAGCCCAAGGTCGCCCAGCGGTTGCAGCTTTCCTCCTACACCGAGGACATGCGCGCCCAGGGCCGCGAGCCGTCGTCGAAGCTGCTCGAGGTCTCCGAGATCACCGCCGAGGCCGACCTGGCCCGGCTGCTGGCCGTGCGCCCCGGCGCGAAGGTGCTGCGCCTGCACCGGCTGCGCCTGGCCGACGGCGAGCCGATGGCCGCGGAGACCACGCACCTGCCGCTGGGCCGCTTCCGCGGCCTGCGCCGCCACGTCAGCGGCGGCGGCTCGCTCTACGAGGTCCTGCGCGAGAAGTTCGGCGTCGAGATGGGGCACGCCGAGGAGACCATCGAGACCGCGCTGGCCGGACCGCACGAGGCCGACCTGCTCGGCGCCGACGTCGGCATGCCGATGCTGCTGCTGTCGCGGCACTCCTTCGACACCGAGGAGAAGCCGGTCGAGTGGGTGCGCTCGGTCTACCGCGGCGACCGGTACAAGTTCGTCGCCACGCTGAACCGGCCCTGAGCGCGCCCGGTGGAGCCCACCCGATCGGCTGAGCCGCTGCGCTGGGGCACCCCGGCCGCGCGGGCGGTCCTGGCCACCACGGTCCTCGGCTCGGGCATCGTCATGCTCGACGGCAGCGTCGTCAACGTCGCGCTGTCGCGACTGGGCGAGGACCTGGACGCCTCCGTGGCGGGCCTGCAGTGGGTGCTCGACGGCTACCTGCTGGCCCTGGCCGCCCTGATCCTCGTCGCGGGCTCGCTGGGCGACCGGTACGGCCGCCGCCGGGTGTTCGTCGTGGGGGTGGCCTGGTTCGGCGCGGCGTCGGTGCTGTGCGGCCTCGCGCCGTCGGTCGAGGTCCTCGTGGCCGCCCGCGTGCTGCAGGGGGTCGGCGGGGCGCTGCTGACCCCGGGGTCGCTGGCGATCCTGCAGTCGTCGTTCCAGCGCGCGGACCGGGCGCGGGCCATCGGCGCGTGGTCGGGGCTGGGCGGCATCGCCGCGGCCGCTGGTCCGCTGGTCGGCGGGCTGCTGGTGCAGCTCTGGTCGTGGCGGCTGGTGTTCCTGGTCAACATCCCGGTGGTCGTCGTCTGCCTGTGGCTGGCGCTGCGCCACGTGCCCGAGAGCCGCGACGAGTCGGCGGTCGGGCACCCGGACGTGCTCAGCTCGGTGCTGGGCGCGGTCGGGCTGGCCGGGGTCACCGGGGCGCTGGTCGAGGCCCCCGCGCGCGGCCCGGATTGGCTGGTCGTCGGCGCGGCGGCGGCGGGCGCCGCGGCACTGGCGGCGTTCGTCGTCCGGCAGCGGCGCGCCAGGCGCCCGCTGGTGCCCCCGGTGCTGTTCGCCGACCGCACGTTCGTCGTCGCCAACCTGCTGACCCTGGTCGTCTACGCCGCGCTGGGCAGCGTGCTGGTGCTGATGGTGCTGCAACTGCAGACCTCGCTGGGCTACGGGCCGACCGCCGCGGGCCTGGCGGGCCTGCCGATCACGGTGATCATGCTCGCCCTGTCCGCCCGCAGCGGCCGGGCGGCGGCGCGGCTGGGCCCCCGCTGGTTCCTGGTGGTCGGCCCGCTGCTGATCGCCGCCGGGATGCTGCTGCTGACCCGCGTGGGCCCCGGCTCGACCTACCTCGGGTCGGTGCTGCCCGCGCTGGTGGTCTTCGGCCTCGGCCTGGCCGCCGTGGTCGCCCCGGTGACCGCCACCGTCCTCGCCGCCGCCCCCGACCGGTACGCGGGCGTGGCCTCGGGGGTCAACAACGCCATCGCCCGGACGGGGAACCTGCTGGCCATCGCCGTGCTGCCCGCCGCGGCCGGGCTGACCGGCACGGCCTACCTGGACCCGGTGGCGATGACCGCCGGGTGGCGCACCGGGTTGGTGATCTGCGCCGTGCTGGCGGTCGCGGGCGGCGTGGTCGCCCTCGGGGTGCGGGGCAACGTGCTGGCGGGGGAGCCGGTCAGCCGATCAGCTCCCGGGTGAGACCGGGGTCCATGTTGCCGCCGCTGACGACCGCCACCGTCGTGCCGCCCGGCAGCTCCGCCGCGCGGTGCAGGTAGGCGGCGGTGGCGACCGCGCCGCTGGGTTCGACGACCAGGCGGGCGCGGCGGGCGAGCACGCCGACGGTGTCGCGGATCTGCTGCTCGGTGACGGTGACGATGCCGTCGACCAGGGCTTGCTCATGGGCGAAGGTCAGCGCGGAGGGCTGGCTGCGCAGGCCGTCGGCGATGGTCCGGTTGCGCTCGGCCACCGGCCACTCGGTCAGCCTGCCCGCGGCGAGGCTGGCGGCGGTGTCGGCCGCCAGCTCCGGCTCCACCGCCCAGACCTGGGTGCCCGGGGACTTGGCCTTGATCGCGGTGGCGACGCCGGAGATCAGCCCGCCGCCGCTGACCGGGACCAGCACCACGTCGGCGTGCAGGTCGGCGGCGATCTCCAGGCCGATCGTGCCCTGGCCCGCGATGACGTCCGGGTGGTCGAACGGCGGGATGAGCGCGGCGCCGGTCCGCTCGGCGATCTCGGCCGCGGTCGACTCGCGCTCGCCGACGGCGGAGAGGACCACCTCGGCGCCGTGCGCCCTGGTCGCCTCGACCTTGACCTTGGGCGTGTCGACCGGGACGACGATCCAGGCCCTGATCCCGAACATCCTCGCCGCGTAGGCCACCGCCTGCGCGTGGTTGCCGCTGGAGTAGGCCACCACGCCCCTGGCCCGCCGCTCGTCGGTCAGGTTCGCGACGGCGTTGTACGCGCCGCGGATCTTGAACGCGCCGATCGGCTGCAGGCTCTCCGGCTTGAGCCACAGTGGACGGTCGGGGTCCGCCCACGGGCAGGGCAGCAGCGGCGTGCGCACCGCCACCCCGGCGATCCGGGCGGCGGCGGCTTCAACGGCTTCGACGGAGACCAGTTCCACAACTCCATACTGCCGCACCCCGCAATGTCTACTGTGGATCAACGGTGTCATGCTCGTCACGTTCGGTGAACAAAAGCGGGCGCTCGGACGTCGTGCATGGGGAGTGCCGACAAGCGGAGCAGTGCGAAGTACAGCGTGGGGAACGGGAGTATGAGCGACCAGAAGGAGAAAAAAGAGGGCATCCGCCCGGCGCAGGTCGCCGCGGCGGCCTTGGCGGCGGCGACGGCCGCCGTGCTCGGATCGACACTCGGAGTAGCCGGAACGGTGGTCGGCGCCGCCATCGCCAGTGTGATCAGCACCGTCGGGGGCGCGGTCTACCTCAAGTCGCTGGAGCGGACCAGGGCGGGTGTGCAGACCGTGACGGCCAGGGTGACCGGTCGGGGGACGGTCGTCACCGAGACCGTCACCACGACCGTCGACGCCGGGGAAGACGGGCCCGAGTCCGACGCGGAGCCCCAGACGCAGCCGCCGTCGAAGCGCAGGCCCAAGGCCCTGGCGCTGGTGGCGGGCGGCGTCCTGGTCTTCGCGCTCGGCATGGGCGTGGTCACCGGCTTGGAGTTCCTGCGCGGCGAGTCGCTGGCGGGCGGCTCCAACACCACCGTGGGCGGACTGGTCGGCCGCAAGAACCCGGTCACGACCACGGTCGTGGTCCCGCAGGAGCAGACCCCCGAGACCGGCAGCGCCCCCGAGACCGCCGAGC
Organism: Actinokineospora pegani; assembly: GCF_009745975.1. Taxonomy (GTDB): domain Bacteria; phylum Actinomycetota; class Actinomycetes; order Mycobacteriales; family Pseudonocardiaceae; genus Actinokineospora; species Actinokineospora pegani. The sequence continues at coordinate 30,677 of NZ_WHOL01000113.1, forward strand.
GCACCACGACGGAGACCACCACGGTCACCGAGCCCGCGGAGCCGACCGAGGACTCGACCACGACAGCCCCGCCGAGCACCACGACCACCAGGCCCAGCGCGCCGTCGCCGTCGTCCGCCGCACCGACCAGCCCCGCGCCGTGATCAGCCGCGCAGCGCCGCCGCGAGTTCGGCCGCGGCGGCCCGCGGATCGTCCGACTCGGTGATCGCGCGGACCACCACCACCCGGCTCGCGCCCGCGGCGGTGACCTCGGGCAGGCGGTCGGCGTCGATGCCGCCGATGGCGAACCAGGGCCGGGTCGGCGCGGTCTCGGCGGTCGCGCTGACCAGTTCGAGCCCCGGCGCGGCCCGGCCGGGCTTGGTCGGCGTCGGCCAGCAGGGCCCGGTGCAGAAGTAGTCGACGCCCGGCTCGGTGCTCGCGGCGATGGCCTGGGTGAGGTCGTGGGTCGACCGGCCGATGGCCACGTCCTCGCCCAGCACGCGCCGGGCGGCGGCGACCGGCAGGTCGTCCTGGCCGAGGTGCAGCACGTCGGCGCCAGCGGCCAGGGCGACGTCCGCCCGGTCGTTCACCGCGAGCAGGGCGCCGTGCGCCGCGCACAGCTCGGCGATCACCGCCAGCGCCCGCAGCTCCGGCCCCGCCTCCAGCGGCGCGCCGCCGCGCTTGTCCCGTAGCTGCACCACGTCGACCCCGCCCGCCAGCGCCGCGTCGACGAAGTCGGCGAGGTCCCCCTGCCCGCCTCGGGCGTCGGTGCACAGGTAGAGGCGGGCGTCGGCGAGGCGTCGGCGGATCTGGTCGCCGTCAAGTCCGGGCATGGGCTTGAAGGTAGTACGGTGGGGGCTGGTCGCACGGGAGCCCGGGTCACGGGCTGAGAGGGAGCTGAGCTCCGACCGTCGAACCTGATCCGGGTCATGCCGGCGCAGGGAGCGTGGATGTGATGGACGAGCAGCGGATCGCCGTCGTCGGTGGCGGCGTGGTCGGGTTGGCCGTCGCCTGGCAGGCGGCGGTCGAGGGCATGCCGGTCACCGTGGTCGACCCGGACCCGGTCAGCGGCGGCGCGTCGTGGGTGGCGGCCGGGATGCTGGCGCCGGTCACCGAGTCGTGGCCGGGGGAGGAGCACGTGCTCGCCCTCGGCGCGGAGTCGCTGCGCCGCTGGCCGGGCTTCGCCGAGGACCTGCACACCCCGCCCGACCTGCGCACCGAGGGCACCATCGCACTCGCCCTGGACGCCGCCGACGCCGCGGACCAGTCCCGCCTCGCCGACTTCCTGGCCTCGCTCGGCCGCGAGGTCCGCAAGCTCAGCGGTCGCGAGGTGCGGGAGCTGGAACCCGGGGTGGGGGCCGTTCGCGGTGGCCTGCTCGTCCCCGGGGACCTGTCCGTCGACAGCCACCTGCTGCTGCGCTCCCTGCGCGAGTCGGCCGAGCTGGCCGGGGTGGAGTTCGTCACCCAGCGGGCGGAGTCGGTCGGGGACGGGGGCGTGACCCTCGCCGATGGCTCCACCGTGGAGTGCCGGGAGGCGGTCATCGCGGCCGGTGCGTGGAGCGCGGGGCTGCACCCGGCCCTGGACGGCCTGGTGCACCCGGTCAAGGGCGAGATCCTGACCCTGCGCGCCCGCCCCGGAGCGCTGCCGCCCCCCACCCGCACCCTGCGCGCCCGCGTCGAGTCCCGCCCGGTCTACCTGGTCCCCCACACCGACGGCCGCCTGCACGTGGGCGCCACCCAGTCCGAGGTCGGCCACGACACCGACGTCACCGCGGGCGGCATCCGAGACCTGCTCGACGACGCCGAACGCGTCCTCCCGGGCATCCGCGAATACGCCCTGGTCGAAGCGGTGGCAAGCGTTCGCGCGGGCAGCCGCGACAACCTCCCCCTCCTGGGCAGGCTCGCCCCCGGCGTCCTCGCCGCCACCGCCCACCACCGCAACGGCGTCCTGCTGGCCCCCCTCACCGCCGCCACCATCGTCGCCATCCTGCGCGGCAGAACACTGGACGAACACGCGGCCGCGGCGTCCCCGGACCGATTCGAGGGAGCCCGATGACGATTGAGGTCAACGGCGCCGAGCGCCAGGTGCCCGACGGCGCTGCGGTCGCTGTGGTGCTCGGCCATCCCGACCTGTTCACCCCCGCCACCGCCTGCTCGCTGTACGGAGCAGGCAGGCACGTACCTGGCCGTGTCACCGCGGCCGTCGGCCTTGGCCAGCCGAGCCTGCCGACCTCCGCCACCGCCGCGTCGCTCACCGGCCGGCCCATGCCGGGCACCGGACACGCGACCGCGGCGTCCCCGGACCGATTCGAGGGAGCCCGATGACGATTGAGGTCAACGGCGCCGAGCGCCAGGTGCCCGACGGCGCCACCGTCACCGTGGTGCTCCAGCACCTGAACCTGCCCACCTCCGGCACCGCCGTCGCGCTCAACGGGCAGGTCGTCCCGCGCGTCGAGCACGCGACGACGGTCGTGCCCGCCTGGGCGCGGTTGGAGGTCCTCACCGCTGTCCAGGGAGGTTGACGTGGACGATCCGTTGCGCATCGGCGATCGGGAGTACTCCTCGCGGTTGATCACCGGGACCGGGGGCGCGGCCAACCTCTCGGTGCTCGAACGCGCCCTCGTCGCCTCCGGCACCGAGTTGACCACCGTCTCCCTGCGGCGGGTCGACGCGGCCGGGGGCACCGGGGTGCTGGACCTGCTGCGCAGGCTGGGCATCGACCCGTTGCCCAACACCGCGGGCTGCCGCACCGCCGCCGAGGCCGTCCTCACCGCCCACCTGGCGCGCGAGGCGCTCGGCACCCCGTGGGTCAAGCTCGAAGTGGTCGCCGACGACCGCACCCTCCTGCCCGACCCGCTGGAACTGCTCGCCGCGGCGACCCAGCTCGTCGACGAGGGGTTCGTCGTCCTGCCCTACACCAACGACGACCCGGTGCTCGCCCAGCGGTTGGAGCAGGCCGGGTGCGCCGCCGTCATGCCGCTGGGCTCGCCGATCGGGACCGGGCTGGGCATCAACAACCCGCACAACATCGAGCTCATCACCGCCCGTGCCACCGTGCCGGTCATCCTCGACGCGGGCATCGGGACGGCCTCGGACGCCGCCCGGGCGATGGAACTGGGGTGCGACGCGGTGCTGCTCGCGACCGCCGTCACCCGGGCCACCGACCCGGAGAGGATGGCCACCGCCATGCGCCACGCGGTCACCGCCGGACGGCTGGCCGGGCAGGCGGGGCGCATCCCCCAGCGGTTCTGGGCCCAGGCCAGCAGCCCGCCGAGGTGAGCACCCCGCAGGAGGTATGTCCGAGTCCTGCAACAATGGGGTATGGCGACTGCGTCTGAGGGCGATGTGCCCGCGCGGCTGTACCTGGCGATCGGGCGGCTGTCCCGCTCCCTGCGCCGGTCCGGCAGCACCGGCATGGGACACGGCTCCATCTCGGCCCTGTCGACCCTGACCTACAGCGGCACGCTGCGCCTCGGCGACCTCGCCACCCGCGAGGGGGTGGCCGCCCCGACCATGTCCCGCATCGTCGCGGGCCTGGTCGAGTCCGGCTTCGTCCGCCGCGAACCCGACCCGGCCGACCGCCGCGCGTGGCTGGTGACCGCCACCGAGGAGGGCGAGCGCATCGTCTCCAGCGTGCGCAGCACCCGCATGCAGGAGCTGAGCAGGCGCCTGGACAAGCTCCCCGAGGCCGACCGGGACCTGCTGATCAACTCGATCCCGGTCCTGGAGGCCCTGCTGGTCGACAGCGCCGAGGGCTAGTCCTGCTGGGGGGCATCGGTCCGACACCGGCGCCCAGCGGGCAAGCGGACTCCACGGTGGAGTGCTTGCCCGCGCATGGCCGATGCGGGCGCTGAGCGGGTGCTTGGCAGATTCCCCGAGGCCGACCGGGACTGCTGATCAAGTCGATCCCGGTCTTGGAGGCCCTGCTGGTCGACAGCGCCGAGGGCTAGTCCTGCGGCAGGCGCCACAACGGGGTCACCGGTCCGACACCGGCGCCCAGCGGGTACGCGGCGCGCACGGACTCCACGATGAAGTGCTTGCCCGCGCGCACGGCCGACACCATGTCCGCGCCCTTCGCCAGCGACGCCGTGATCGACGACGCCAGCGTGTCGCCGCTGCCGTGGGTGTGCTTCGTGTCGAAGCGCGGGCCGATGAACTCCGTGAACTCGCTGCCGTCGTAGAGCAGGTCGAGGCACTCCGGGTCGTCCCAGAGGTGGCCGCCCTTGACCAGGACCCACTCCGGGCCGTACTCGAACAGCATCTTGGCGGCGTCGCGCTGCTGGGCGCGGGTGCTGACCTCGAAGCCGGTGAGCAGGCGGATCTCGTCGAGGTTGGGGGTGATGAGGGTGGCGCGGGGGAACAGTTCGGCGCGGTAGTGGTCCAGCGCCGTGTCGTGCAGCAGGGGGTCGCCGTGCATGGAGGCGGCGACGGGGTCGACGACGAACGGGGTCTTGCCCGCGCGGCCGATGCCGACCCGGTCGCAGGCCCCGGCGATGGCCTCGATGATCTCGGCGGTGGCGAGCATGCCGGTCTTCGCGGCGGCGACGCCGATGTCGTTGGCCACGGACTCGATCTGCGCGGCGACGACCTCCGGCGGGATGGTGTGCACGCCGGTCACGCCGAGGGAGTTCTGCACGGTGACGGCCGTCACGGCGGTCATGCCGTGCACCCCGCAGGCGAAGAAGGTGCGCAGGTCGGCCTGCAACCCCGCAGAGCCTCCGGAGTCCGACCCGGCGATCGTCAGCGTCGTCGGTGGCGCGGTGTTCATGGGTGTCATCATCCTCCCCGGGCGACCGCCGCCGGGGTCGCCCCCGGCGGCGGCCCGCACTACTGGACCACCGGCAGGTAGACCTTCCCGCCCTGGTCGGAGAACTCGCCGGACTTCTCCGCCATGCCTGCCTCAATGGCCTCCACAGAGGACAAGCCGTGCTCCTCGGCGTAGCGCCGGACGTCCTGGGTGATCTTCATCGAGCAGAACTTGGGCCCGCACATGGAGCAGAAGTGCGCCGTCTTGGCGGGCTCCGCTGGCAGCGTCTCGTCGTGGAACGCGCGCGCGGTGTCCGGGTCGAGCGCCAGGTTGAACTGGTCGGTCCAGCGGAACTCGAACCGCGCCCGCGACAGCGCGTCGTCGCGCTCCTGCGCCTTGGGGTGCCCCTTGGCCAGGTCGGCCGAGTGCGCGGCGATCTTGTAGGTGATCACGCCGGTCTTCACGTCGTCGCGGTTGGGCAGGCCCAGGTGCTCCTTGGGGGTGACGTAGCAGAGCATCGCCGTGCCCAGCCAGCCGATCTGCGCCGCGCCGATGGCCGAGGTGATGTGGTCGTAGCCGGGCGCCACGTCCGTCGCGAGTGGACCAAGGGTGTAGAACGGCGCCTCGCCGCACCACTCCTCCTCCAGCCGCACGTTCTCGGCGATCTTGTGCATCGGCACGTGGCCGGGGCCCTCGATCATCACCTGCACGTCCTTGGCCCGGGCGATGTGCGTCAGCTCGCCGAGGGTCCGCAGCTCGGCGAACTGCGCCTCGTCGTTGGCGTCGGCGATCGACCCCGGCCGCAGCCCGTCGCCGAGGGAGAACGTGACGTCGTAGGCGCGCAGGATGTCGCAGAGCTCCTCGAAGTGGGTGTAGAGGAAGCTCTCCCGGTGGTGCGCCAGGCACCACGCGGCCATGATCGACCCGCCGCGGCTGACGATCCCGGTGACCCGGCGCGCGGTCAGCGGCACGTACCGCAGCAGCACGCCCGCGTGCACGGTCATGTAGTCCACGCCCTGCTCGCACTGCTCGACCACCGTGTCGCGGTAGACCTCCCAGCTCAGCTCGGCCGGGTCGCCGTTCACCTTCTCCAGCGCCTGGTAGATCGGCACGGTGCCGATGGGCACGGGTGAGTTGCGGATGATCCACTCGCGGGTCTCGTGGATGCGCTTGCCGGTGGACAGGTCCATCACGGTGTCGGCGCCCCAGCGGGTCGCCCACACCATCTTCTCCACCTCGTCCTCGATCGACGACGACACCGCGGAGTTGCCGATGTTGGCGTTGATCTTGACCAGGAACTTCTTGCCGATGATCGACGGCTCGCACTCCGGGTGCCGCCGGTTGACCGGGATCACCGCCCGGCCCAGCGCCACCTCCGCCCGCACGAACTCGGGGTCGACGCCCTCGCGGGCGGCGACGAAGCGCATCTCCTTGGTGATGGTCCCGTTCTTGGCGTGCGCCAACTGGGTGACGGCGCCGTCGACGGGCGGCAGCCCCCAGTCCGCGCGCAGCCGTGGGAGTCCACTGTGGAGGTCGATGGTGGCGGTGTCGTCGGTGTACGGGCCGGAGGTGTCGTACAGGTCGAGGTGCTCACCGTTGGTCAGCGACACGCGCCGCTGTGGCACGCGCAGCCCGTCGCCCGCGTCGCGGTAGACCTTCGCCGACCCGGAGATCGGGCCGGTGGTCACGGCTGGGCGCACGGAACGGTCGTCGAGCGAGGTCAAGATTCCTCCCTACGCCGGCATTACCCGGTCAGGTTCATCGGTCGGCGGCGCCGGGTCCGTGGAATGGACACCAGCCGCCCTCTCAGCCCGCCATGGCGCGAGCTCCCGCGGTTCTCGGTATTCGGTTGTCATCCCGACCATAGCCACGGGGTCAACCCCGGCGGGTTCGCCAAGATCATCGTCAGCGCGCGCGTTCAGCCATTAGGGTTCGACGCATGGCCCAGCCGTACCCACCCGGCGCCAGACTCCTGGCCCGTCCCGACCAGGCGGCACCGTGCCCCACCTGCGGGACGCTGCTCGGCCGCGGCTACCCGGACTGCGCGGCGTGCGCGGAGACCGTGGACGCCTACTGGCTGGCCGACTGGGCCGCGCTGCTGTCCGGCAACGGTGTGGCCGAGGGCACCGCCGAGGAACGCGACCTCGCCGCGATGGTCCTCGCCGACGACCCCGGCGCCCACCCCTGGACCTGCGACGACTGGGCGATGCGCCGCACCTCCTGCCCCTACTGCCGGGCGGAGCTGGGCTCCGGCGCGCTCGACTGCCTGTCCTGCGCCAGCGCCGACCAGGCCCGCTGGGCCTGGGACCACACCGCCCCGCCGCAGGCCATGCGCCCCGACGAGCACGCCCTCCGGCTCACCGTCGCGGGCCTGCGCTCCGCCGAGCACCGCCGCCCCGGCGTCGTCGGCTTCTGGCGCCTGCTGCTGCCGTTCCTGCTGGTGGGCCGTGCCCCGACCAGGGAGGAGTCCAGGCGCGTCAGACTCCACCTGATGGCGGGCCGCGAAGACGAGCTGTCCGAAGCCGCCAGCGTCGAGGAGATGGCGGCGCTGCCCGCCCTGCCCTGGCGCGGCTGACTCAGCCGAACGGGTCTTCCTCGACAGCCGGGTTCCACGAGTTGCCCGGCACGTTCCAGCCATTGGACTTCAGCATCTTCTTCGCCGACCGGGCGTGCCGCCCCACCAGCCTGCTCAGGTACAGGTGCCCGTCGAGGTGGTCGGTCTCGTGCTGCAGGCAGCGCGCGAAGAACCCCGTCCCCTCGACCTCGACCGCCGCGCCCGTGACGTCCTGCCCGCTGACCTTGGCCCAGCTCGCCCGGCCCGTCGGGTAGGTCTCGCCGGGGACCGACAGGCAGCCCTCGAAGTCGTCGTCCGGGTCGGGCATGCCCTCGGGCAGCGCGCTGGTGGTCAGCACCGGGTTGACCACGACCCCCCGGTGCCGGACGCCCTCGTCGTCGGGGCAGTCGTAGACGAACACGCGCAGCGGGACGCCGATCTGGTTGGCGGCGAGGCCGACGCCGTGCGAGGCGGCCATGGTCTCGACCATGTCGTCGACCAGGGCGCGCAGGTCGTCGTCGAAGGCGGTGATGGGGGTCGTCGGGGTCGTGAGGACCGGGTCCCCCGCGATGACGATGGGCCGCACTGTCATGCCCGCAGATTATCGGGAACACGACGCGGACGCGCCGACGCGGTGACGATCTCAACTTGCCGTGACGTGGTGTAATGGCGCCGCAGAACGACAGCATGCCGAGGAGCGTGATGGACGCCGCCGAGCTGCCCGACGAGGGCGCTGCCCAGTCCGGGCTCAGCGACCGCGAACGAGCTGTCCTGGCGTTCGAGCTGCAGTGGTGGAAGTCGCCTGGTTCCAAGGAACAGGCGATCCGCGAGCGCTTCGGCCTGTCCAGCACCAGGTACTACCAGGTGCTCAACGAACTGATCGAGAAGAACGAGGCGCTCGAGGCCGAGCCGATGCTGGTGCGTCGCCTGCGCAGGCTGCGGGAGAGCAGGCAGCGCGCTCGGTCGGCGCGCAGGTTGGGGATGGACCCGCGATGACCACAGACCCGTCCGGCGCCACGCGCCCCGCCCGCCTGATCGGCCTGGCCCTCATGGGCGTGGCCGCCGTGACGGCGGTGATCGGCGTGGTGACCCTGGTCGGCGGCACCGGCGACACCAGCGCCGAGCCCGCCCCACAGTCCTCCCAGGTCGCCCCCGCCACCCCCACCAGCGGCGACCTGACCAGCTCCCCCGCCCCCTCCCTCTCCTCGTCGATCGAGGCCCCACCCCCCGTGACCACTCCGGACACCACGACCCCGACACCCCCCCTGACGTCCCCCCCGACGTCGACCCCCACCCAGGCCCAGCCCCCGGCCGAGCCGCCCCCCGCCCAGACCCAGCCGCCCGCCGCCCCACCCGAAGCCCGCGACCAGCCGGTCCGCATCTACAACAACAGCTTCGTCAAGGGCCTGGCCGAGCGCGCGGCCCAGGACATCATGTCCAGGGGCTGGCGAGTCGACGAAACCGGCAACTACAACGGCGGCAACATCCCCACCACCACGGTCTACTACCAGCCGGGCACCGGCCAGGAAGCCGCCGCCAACCAGTTGGCCAAGGACATGGGCATCCGCGCCGAACCCCGCTTCGACGGCATCGCGCACTCCAGCCCCGGGATCATCCTGATCGTCACCGAGGAGTACACCAAGTCCGGCAAGTAGCCCTGCGGCCGGAGCTGAGATCGGCTTTGGCTACTCGGTGACATGGGCTTGGGCGCCCGGGGTTTGTGCGGGCGTGGTTGACCAGTTGCGTGCTGGGTGGGTCAGCATCGCCTCCGTCGAATGCCACACCACCGCCTACCTCGGCTCGATCGAGGGCAGCGGCAGCGTGCCTCCGCGCCCACGCTCGGTCTCCTCAGTTCTTTGGTGCGGAGAACAAGCTCGGCGACAGGTTATCCAGAGGACTCCCCTCCCCCCTACGGGAACCTCGGCGCAAGGACGTTCCCCGGGAGGAATGGCTTCGAACCTGGCTCCGAGCGCGGCCTCGCGCCACTGTCGACCAAGCCCGACTGGCCCTGCGGGGATTCGGATACCAGGGCATCTCCGACGCGAGACTGGTCGTCGATGCGCGGCCTGTGGACTCGTGGTCACGGAGTTGGGATTCTGTCGCTGCGGTTGAGGTGGTCCTGCGCTCGGCCGGGGCGAGGCGTTCAAGCAGCGGGTGTTGTTGGCGCACCTGCTGTTCAAACGCGGGCGGGCGGCCCATTCCGCGAACGCCGTTCACGGTAGACCGTGCTCCTTATCCACGTTTCGAGCTGCCACCGGCGACCCACGCCGCAGGTGGGCCGCCAGTGACCGGTTGGCTGACTCCGACGAGCGGCTACCGATTGGCGTAAGCCTCCAACGCGGCCAACTGAGCCGGGTCCAACGACGGCCGCACAGCCCCCTTCGCCGCCTCCAGATGCTCCCGACTCACCACAGTCGCCTCCAACGACTCCCGCATCGCCGTCAACGCCGCCTCCCGGATCACCGCCGCGCAATCGGCCGCCGAGTACCCCTCCAACTCCGACCCGAACGCGACCAGGTCCACGTCCTCCGCCAACGGCGTGTTCTTGGCCGTAGCAGCCAAGATCGCCGCACGAGCATCCGCGTCCGGCGGCGGCACGTAGATCAACCGCTCCAACCGCCCGGGCCGCAACAGCGCCGGGTCCACCAGCTCCGGCCGGTTGGTGGCCCCCACCACCACGACATCGCGCAGCGGCTCCACCCCGTCCAGCTCGGTCAGCAGCGCGGCCACGATCCGATCGGACACGCCCGAGTCCGACGACTGCCCCCGGCGCGGCGCCAGGGCATCGATCTCGTCCAGGAAGATCAGCGCCGGGGCGGCCTCGGCAGCCCGCCGGAACAGGTCGCGGACGGCGCGCTCGGACTCGCCCACCCACTTGTCCATCAGCTCCGCGCCCTTGACCGACAGCACGTTGAGCTGGCCCGTCCCGGCCAGGGCGCGCAGCAGGAAGGTCTTGCCGCCACCGGGCGGGCCGTAGAGCAGCACGCCGCGCGGGGGCGCCACGCCCAAGCGGGCGAAGGAGTCGGGGTAGCGCAGGGGCCACAGGATGGTCTCGGTCAGCGCCTGCTTGGTCTCCACCATGTCGCCGACGTCGTCCAGGGTCATGCCGCCGGTGCGCAGCGACGACGACAGCGACGACGGGCGGACCGTCTGCAGCGCGCCGGTGAGGTCGTCGGTGCTGATCTGCGGCTCGGCGCGGTCGCGCAGGGCGGCGCGGATGGCAGCCTCGCGGCGCAGCGCGACCAGGTCGGCGGCGACGAAGCCGGGGGTGCGCTCGGACAGCGCCGCGTAGTCCACAGCGGACTCCACCGGCAGGTCGCGCAGCAGGACCCGCAGCAGCTCGGCGCGGACCTTGGCGTCCGGCAGGGCGATGGCCAGCTCGCGGTCGATCAGCTCGACGCCGCGCGCCCTGGGGTCCACCGCCTCCGGGTGCGCCGAGGTCGCCACCAGCGCTGTCTTGGGCAATGAGACCGCTGAGCGCAGGATGTCCAGGACCACGGTGGCCAGCGGCGGCGGGGAGGTCGCGGGCAGCAGGGCGTCGAGGTCGTCGACCAGCAGGACGGCGGCGCGGCCCGCGTCCGAGTGCTGCTTGAGCTCGCCGACGGCCGCGCGCAGCCGGGCCGCGGCGGCGTTGGCCTCCAGCACGGCGATCGTCGGCGCGACCACCTCCACCACGGCGGCGTCGCTGGCCTTGGCCACCGCCCGCACCAGGCTGGCCTTGCCGATCCCCTCCGGACCGGTCACCAGCACGCCGAGCCGGGGCGAGGCGCCGAGGCGTTCGAGCAGCTCGGGCCGGGTGAACGCCAGCTCGAACCACTCGCCCAGCGTGCGCGCCTGCTCCTGTGAGCCGACCAGGTCCGCCACCGGCAGCGGCTCCGGGGCCTCGACCGGCGCGGGCTGGTAGTCCACCGGCGCGGGCTCGGACACGGTCACCGGCGCGCCGCCGACCGGGACGGCCGAGCGCTCCCCGGTCCGCGCGCCGTCGCGCCAGCCCACCACAGTGGACGAGTGCACGGTGACCACGCCCGCGGGTTCCACGGCCGTGACCGTCACCAGCTCGTTCGTCCACGTCGACCCGATGGCCCGGGAGAGCTTGCCGCGCACCTCGCCCGCGTCGGTCCCCGGCGACAGGTCCTGCGGCAGCAGCGACACCGCGTCGCCGGTGGTGAGGACCTTGCCGACCAGCGCCAGCCGGATCGTCTCCGGGACCAGCGACGTCGACGCCAGCCGCGACCCGGCCAGCGTCACCGTCCTGGCCCTGGCGACCTCGACCGGGGCGACGACGAGTTCGGAGCCCTCGGTGATGCCGGTGTTGGACATGGTCACGTCGTCGACGAGCACCACACCGGGCGCCAGGCCGGGGTCGCCGACAGCGGCCAGCGCGGCGCTCACCCTGGCCCCGGTCAACTGCACCGCGTCCCACTGGCGCAGGTCCAGGGCGTCGAACACCTCCGGGTGCAGGCGCACGACACCACGGCGGGTGTCCAGCGCGGACGGGGTCAACCGGACGGTGAGCGTGATCTGGGGAGCCACACCGCCAAGTCTTCCACGATCGTCAGTCCTCGGTGGTGTTCCCCGGCCGCGACTGGCGGCGCAGACCCGGCCCGCGCCGGGGGCGGGGCCGCGATTGCGGCGGCAGCATCATCGGCAGCGGGTCGTCCGAGCCGCGCATCGGGCGGCGCACCGCCCGGCGGGCGGCCCCCGCGACCCGGCGCAGCGGCGGGCGCAGCCCCAGCCTGCGGTAGCGGCTGGCCCGGCGGATCGCCCTGCGCTCCTTGGACGGCACGTCCCACGCCTCCGGGTGGTTGGCCAGCCACGCGTTGCGCCGCACCGCGTACGGGATGTGCGCGAGGTAGGCGACGAGCACCACGGCCAGCGCGATCATCGGGTAGGTGATCACCACCGCGGCCAGCAGCGCCACGCCGACCAGCAGCGGCGCGACGGCGCGCGCGGGCACCTTCACCGTCTTGACCGACAGCGTCGGGATGCGGCTGATCAGCAGCAAGGCGATGGCGATCGTCCACACCATCACCACCGGCTCGGACTGCCACCAGTAGCCGTTGTCGCCGTACTCGATGGTGAGGATCATCGGCAGCAGGGCCAGCAGCCCGCCCGCGGGCGCGGGGACGCCGACGAAGAACTCCTTGGTGTACACCGGTTGCTCGGTGTCGTCGAGCAGGGTGTTGAACCTGGCCAGCCGCAGGATGATGCACACGGCGAAGATCAGCGAGACGACCCAGCCGACCCGGTCGCCGTCGAACCGCCAGGTGTAGATCACCAGCGCCGGGGCCACGCCGAAGGAGATCGCGTCGGCGAGCGAGTCCAGCTCGGCGCCCATCTTGGACGTCGCGTCCAGCATCCGGGCGATGCGCCCGTCGAGGCTGTCGAGCACCGCGGCCACCGCGATGGCGGCGATGGCGGCGGCGAGCTGGCCCTTGAGCGTGAACTGCACCGCCGAGAGCCCGGCGCACATGGCCAGGACGGTGATGGCGTTGGGCAGCAGCCGGACGCCGGGGGAGGCGGCCACTCAGGCCCCCGGCAGCTCGGCCAGGACGGTCTCCCCGCCGATGGTGCGCTGACCCGGCTCGACCAGCACCCGGCTGCCGCGCGGGACGTAGAGGTCGACGCGCGAGCCGAACCGGATCAGGCCGTAGGTCTTGCCCGCCTCGACCGCCTCGCCGTCGCGCACGTAGCAGAAGATCCGCCGCGCCACGAGCCCGGCGATCTGCACCACGGCGAGGTCGTGGCCGTCCTTCGTGCGCAGGTGCACGCTGTTGCGCTCGTTGACCTCACTGGCCGCGTCGAGGTCGGCGGAGAGGAACTGCCCTTGCTTGTGCACGGTCTTCACGACCTGCCCCGGCGCCGGGACCCGCTGCACGTGGACGTCGAAGACCGACAGGAACGCGCTGATCCGCACCATCGGCTCGGCTGGCAAGCCGAGCTCGGCGGGCGGCACCGCCTCGATCACGTGGGACACGGTCGCGTCCGCGGGCGCGACGGCGATGCCGGGCCGCTGCGGGGTCACCCGGGTCGGCTCCCGGAAGAACCAGGCCAGCCAGGCCGTGAGCACCCCGCCGCCCACTCCGAGCTTGCGCGAGAACTTCCGCAGCACCAGCGTCGTGCCGAGCCCGGCGAGGATGAACGGCCGCCCGCCCGGGTGCACCGGGGGGATGACGCTCTTGGACAACTCGACCAGGTGTTTGAGGGTTGACTGCGGGGCGGCGCTCATCGGCTGGGTGATTCCTCGCGGCTAGACCGGATTTTCACCCACGGTACCTCTGCGCTCACGGCCGCCGCACAGCCGGCGGAGGCGCGATCCGACCAGCCCGCCGCTCATCACCCGCCGGCCGCCGCGCGCGGGTACGGTTGTCGGGCCTTGGCGGGGTCGCGGAGGAGGCGGTGGAATGGTGGACGAGTTGGTTGTCGCGGGCCGGTACCGGTTGCTGGTCCCGCTCGGCTCCGGGGCGACGGCCGAGGTGCACAGCGCGCTCGACCTGCGCACCGACCGCCAGGTGGCGGTCAAGCTGTTCTCCGGCGACACCGAGGTCAGCGACCCGCGCCGGTTCGCGACCGAGGTCGAGGCGCTGACCAGCGTGTCGCACCCGAACCTGGTGGCGGTGCACGACGCGGGCGTCGACGACGGCACGGCCTACGTCGTGCTGCGGCTCGTGCAGGGCCGCACCCTGACCGACCGGCTCCACGACGGACCGCTGCTCCCGGGGGAGGTCCGCCGCCTGGGCGCGGTGCTCGCCGACGTCCTGGCCCACGTCCACTCGCGCGGCATCGTCCACCGCGACGTCAAGCCGTCCAACATCCTGCTCGACGAGTCGGGTGAGCCCCACCTGGTCGACTTCGGCCTGGCCCTGCTCGCGGAGGCCACCCGCCTCACCCGCAGCGACCGCATGGTCGGCACCGCCGCCTACCTGTCCCCGGAGCAGGTCCGCGGCGCCGAGGTGGGCCCCGCCGCCGACGTCTACGCCCTGGGCCTGGTCCTGCTGGAGTGCCTGACCGGGCAGCGCGAGTACCGGGGAGCCGAGGTCGAGGCCGCCGTCGCCCGCCTGCACCGTGCGCCGCTGATCCCCGCGGACCTGCCCGCGGACCTGGTCCGCCTGCTGTCGCTGATGACCTCGCTGACCCCACGCCGCCGGCCCAGCGCCGCCACCTGCGCTCAGACCCTGGCGCCCGCGTCGACGGCCATCGCCCCGCTCATCGCGCACCGCCGCTTCGCCAAGCCCGCGCTGGCCGCGGGCGTGGCCGTGCTCGCCGCCGCTGGGGCCGTCTTCGCCCTCACCGCGCCGTCCGCCCCCGGTCCGACGACGCCGCCCGTCGCCACGCCCACCTCGACGCCCGGGCAACTCGTACCGGCGATCCCGCCGCAGCGGTCAGCCGTCGCTGAGATCGTGCGGACACAGGAGCCGGAGCAGGCGCCTGCTCCCGTCGCGGACGCCGCCACCGTGCCGACTGCCCAGCAGGGCCCCGGCGAAGCGGGCAACAGCGGCCGCGTCCCGCCGGGCCAGGCGAAGAAGACCGAGAAGAAGAACCCCAAAGAAGACGGGTGAGCCCGCTGCGGGAACAGCGCCCGCGGTTGGACGAGAAAAACGGGGCACCCGATCGAACGCCTGCGCCCCCCGACGGCGCAGGCGCCCATCGGATGCCCCGTCGTGGAGCAGGCCGAAGTGTACGCGTCTGTTTATCGCTGGGCAACAGAGTGCGGACTGCGCGTCACGGTCGGTGATTTGCTCACCGGCGGCCACGCGGGTTGGGGACGCCGCGGACCAGGCGCAGGAGCAGCAGGAGCAGGACCGACCCCAGGGCGGCGACGCCGAGGCTGGGGAAGTCGAACTCGAAGGTCATCGACTCACCGGTCAGCAGGCGGTACACGAAGCCGCCCAGGGCGGCGCCGACCACGCCGACCAGGACGCTGACCAGGCAGCCCTGGGGTCTGCGGTCGCGGCCGCCGACGACCAGGTTCGCCGCCCAGCCGACGATCGCGCCGAACAGGACCCACGCGAAGAAACCCATGGCGACAGCCTACGAGGCGCTCAATCGAGCAGCACCACGTCCACCTCGTCGCCCTCGGCGATGGCCGTGGTGTCGGCGGGGACCTCGATGAGGCAGTTGGCGGCGGCGAAGGCGGCCAGCAGGTGGGAGCCGGGGCCGCCGACGGGGACGACGGCGACGCGGCCGGAGTCGTGGCGCGCGCGGCGGTACTGGACCTTGCCCGGCGGGGAGGTCAGCGCGACGGTGGTGCGGGCCCTGGCGCGGGGGCGGTCGAGGCGGGTGCGGCCCATCGCGGCGAGCAGGGCCGGGCGCAGGAACAGCTCGAAGGACAGGGCGGCGCTGACCGGGTTGCCCGGGAACGCCACCACGGGCAGGCCGTCGAACACCCCGCAGCCCTGCGGCCCGCCCGGCTGCATGGCCACCCGCACGAACTCGACGCCGTGCCCGGTCAGGGCGTCCTTGACCACCTCGTAGGCCCCCGCGCTGACCCCGCCCGAGGTCACCAGCACGTCCGCCCACCCGGCCCGCCCCGCCACCGCCGCCCGGAAGGCGTCGACGTCGTCCGGCACGGAGCGCAGCACCGCGGCCTCCCCGCCGACCTCCTCGACGGCGGCGGCGATCAGGACGCTGTTGGACTCGTAGATCTGCCCGAACTCCAGCGGCGTGCCCGGCTCCACCAGCTCGGACCCGGTGGACAGCACCAGCACCCTGGGCCGCCTGCGCACCGGCAGGGTCGCCGCGCCCACCGCGGCGGCGAGACCGAGTTGCGGCGGCCCCAGGACCGTCCCGGCGGCGAGCACGACCGTGCCCGCCACCACGTCCTCGCCCACCCGCCGCAGGTGCTTGCCCACGGGCACGGCCTGCTCGACCCGGACGGCCTCGGTGCCGCCGTCGGTCAACTCCACCTGCACCACGGCGTCGGCGCCGTCGGGCAGCGGGGCGCCGGTCATGATCCGCTGCGCCGTCCCCGGCTCCAGCGGGCGCACGGCGGTCCGCCCGGCGGGGATGTCGTCGGTCACCGGCAGGGTCACCGGGGCCGCCGCGGTGTCCTCGGCGCGCACCGCGTACCCGTCCATCGCGGAGTTGTCGAAGGGCGGCAGCGACACGCCCGCGACCACGTCCTCGGCCAGCACCAGCCCGCGCGCCCCGGCCAGCGGCACGTCGGTCACCGGCAGCGGGGCCAGCAGCCCCGCCACCTCGGCCCGGTACCCGCTCGGGGTGAAGGTCCTTTTCGCCACGACCCCCATCCTGCCCGCCCGCGTCGTGCCACACTGCGGTCCGGTCGATCGAGAATGGGGGAGCGAGCCGTGCAGGTCCGGACCCGGCACACGCCCGCCTTCGGTGTCGCCAGGCTCGTCCTGGCCCCGGGCGAGGCGGTCCAGGCGGAGTCGACCGCCATGCTCGCCACCAGCTACGGCGTCCACGTCGAACAACGCAGCCGCGGCGGCCGGGCGCGCTCCAAGCCCGCCCTGTTCACCGCGGGCCCCGAGGGTGGCTGGGTCGACCTGGCCCCCGCCTTCCCCGGCGACGTCCACACCATCGAGATGGACGGCTCCGCGGGCTGGTGCGTCTCCCGGGGGAGCTGGCTGGCCGTCACCGCCACCCTGCGCGCCGACTCCCAGTGGCAGGGGTTCCACACCCTGTTCGGGGCCGAGCACGGTTTCCTCGAGCACGTCTCCGGCTCGGGCACGCTGGTCCTGGCCTGCTGCGGGGCGCTGGACCAGACGACGCTGGGTGTGGGCGAGTTCATCACCGTCGACCCCGCCCATCTCCTCGCCTACAGCGACGGGGCCCAGGCCCGGCTCCGGGCGATGGCCCAGTCCGGCAGCCAGTCGGTGCGGACGGGGGAGGGGCTGCTGTTGGACTTCGCCGGTCCTGGGACTGTGCTGACCCAGACCCGCACGCCGCGGGCCCTGGCCGCGTTGCTGGCCCGCTAGCCGGGGCGCTGGATCGGGGTCCGACCCGTGCGTTTCACCCGACCGAACGCGGGAGCACGGCCACGGGCGTTAGGCTGCCGAGCGTGTCGGAGGACCTCACCGGGCGTCGCCTTGGCCATTACCGCATCGACGGGGTGCTGGGTAAGGGCGGCATGAGCGTGATGTACCGGGCCACCGACATCAGGCTCGGCCGCCGCGTCGCCCTCAAGGTCATCGCCGAGCACCTGACCGAGGACCCCGAGTTCCGCGAGCGCTTCGTGGACGAGGCGCGCAACACCTCGGCGATCGACCACGCGAACGTGGTGCCCCTCTACGACTTCGGTGAGGTCGACGGGCTGCTCTACATCGCGATGCGGCTGGTCGACGGGTCGGACATGGCCAGCCTGATCAAGGAAGGCCCGATGACGCCGCAGCGCGCGTTGGGCCTGCTCAGCCAGGTGGCCGAGGCGCTGGACAACCTGCACGAGCGCGGGCTGGTGCACCTCGACGTCAAGCCGGCGAACGTGCTGGTGACCACCCGGGAGTCCGCCACCGAGCACATCTACCTCGCCGACTTCGGCCTCACCCGGCGCGGCGCGACCGGGCACCGCACGCGCGGCGGTGACTTCCTCGGGTCGCCGACCTACGCCGCGCCCGAGCACCTGCGCGGTGAGCCGGTCGACGGCCGCACCGACCAGTACTCGCTGGCCTGCGTGCTGTTCGCCTGCCTGGCCGGGCGCCCGCCGTTCCAGGGGCAGGTGCCCGAGGTCATCCAGGGCCACCTCAACCGCGAGCCCCCGTCGCTGCTCGAGCACGTGCAGCAGCTCCCGCCCGCGATCGAGGAGGTCATCCGGCGCGGCATGGCCAAGAGCCCGCAGCAGCGCTACGCCACCTGCCGCGAGCTGGTCGCCGCCGCCCGCGGCGCCCTGACCAACGTGCCGCCGCGCCCGCAGCAGCAGCAGCAGCCGATGACCGCCCCCGTCCAGCAGGTGCACCACCAGCCGCACCCGAGCCAGCAGCAGCCCCGGCCGCAGCAGTTCCCGCCGAACCGCCAAGCGCCCTCGCAGGCCGACCCGGTGCGGCTGCGCCCGCCCGCGCCCGCGGGCAGCACGGCCTTCGGCGCGGAGAGGTCCGGCACGCGGTGGATCGCGCCGGTGCTGGTCGGCGTGGTCGCGATCACCGCGATCGTGCTGGTCGTGGTGTTCCTCGCCGGCTCCGGCGGGGACGGTGGTGGCGGTGGCGGGGAGTCCCCGGCGCCGTCGATCCCGGTCGGCACCGGGGGCGGCGAGCCGTCCGACGGGCCGAGCAGCACGCGCCGGACGCTGCCCCCGTCCATCACGATCATCCCGACCGGCTGACCCGTCCAGGGGCCTTCGACCTGCATTTCTTGCACTCGACCCTGTCGAGTGCTAAACCTGCATTGGCACTCGGGCACGTCGAGTGCCAACCGCAAGGTCGGGATAGGTGAGGCCGGCACGACGCCGGTCGTCCGTCGCGGGCACCGCCTGGCCGCAGGTGTTTCCAACAGTGGAGGACCACACCGTAATGGCCAAGTTGATCGCGTTCGACGAGGAAGCTCGTCGCGGCCTTGAGCGCGGACTGAACATCCTCGCCGATGCCGTCAAGGTGACGCTGGGCCCGCGCGGCCGCAACGTCGTGCTGGAGAAGAAGTGGGGCGCGCCCACCATCACCAACGATGGTGTGTCGATCGCCAAGGAGATCGAGCTCGAGGACCCGTGGGAGAAGATCGGGGCCGAGCTGGTCAAGGAGGTCGCCAAGAAGACCGACGACGTCGCTGGCGACGGCACCACCACCGCCACCGTGCTCGCGCAGGCGCTGGTCCGCGAGGGCCTGCGCAACGTCGCCGCCGGTGCTGACCCGCTGTCGCTCAAGCGCGGCATCGAGCAGGCCGTCGAGGCCATCATCGAGCAGCTCCACAAGTCCGCCAAGGAGATCGACACCAAGGAGCAGATCGCGGCCACCGCGTCCATCTCCGCGGGCGACACCACGATCGGCGAGCTCATCGCCGAGGCGCTGGACAAGGTGGGCAAGGAAGGCGTCATCACCGTCGAGGAGAGCAACGCCCTCGGCATGGAGCTCGAGCTCACCGAGGGCATGCGCTTCGACAAGGGCTACCTGTCCGGTTACTTCGTGACCGACGCGGAGCGCCAGGAAGCCGTCCTCGAGGACCCGTACATCCTGCTGTACGGCTCGAAGATCTCCTCGGTCAAGGACCTGCTCCCGCTGCTGGAGAAGGTCATGCAGTCCGGCAAGCCGCTGCTGATCATCTCCGAGGACGTCGAGGGCGAGGCCCTGGCCACCCTGGTGGTCAACAAGATCCGCGGCACCTTCAAGTCCGTCGCCGTCAAGGCGCCCGGCTTCGGCGACCGCCGCAAGGCCATCCTGCAGGACATCGCGATCCTGACCGGCGGCCAGGTCATCTCCGAGGACGTGGGCCTCAAGCTGGACAACGCCGACATCTCGCTGCTGGGCCAGGCCCGCAAGGTCGTCGTGACCAAGGACGAGACCACCGTCGTCGAGGGCGCTGGCGACACCGAGCAGATCGCGGGCCGGGTCAACCAGATCCGCGCCGAGATCGAGAAGTCGGACTCCGACTACGACCGCGAGAAGCTGCAGGAGCGCCTGGCCAAGCTCGCCGGTGGCGTCGCCGTCATCAAGGCGGGTGCCGCGACCGAGGTCGAGCTCAAGGAGCGCAAGCACCGCATCGAGGACGCGGTGCGCAACGCCAAGGCCGCCGTCGAGGAGGGCATCGTCGCCGGTGGTGGCGTCGCGCTGCTCCAGGCCGCCGAGGCCGCCTTCGCGGGCCTGAAGCTGACCGGCGACGAGGCCACTGGCGCCAACATCGTCAAGGTCGCCGTCGAGGCCCCGCTCAAGCAGATCGCCGTGAACGCGGGCCTCGAGGGCGGCGTCGTGGTGGAGAAGGTCAAGGGCCTCCCCCAGGGCCACGGCCTCAACGCCGCGACCGGCGAGTACGAGGACCTGCTCGCCGCGGGCGTGCCGGACCCGACCAAGGTCACCCGCTCGGCCCTGCAGAACGCCGCGTCGATCGCCGCGCTGTTCCTCACCACCGAGGCCGTCGTGGCCGACAAGCCCGAGAAGGCCGGTGCCGCCCCCGCGGGCGACCCGACCGGCGGCATGGACTTCTGATCCACGTCTGAGGGTTTTTTCACTCCGGAGGCCCCGGACCGCGATGCGGTCCGGGGCCTCCGGCTGTGTCTGGACCACGGGCCCGACGCGCACGCGGGTGGCTCGGTGGCGCGGAAGGGGGAGCGCGCGTTATTCTCGGATTTCTGCGCGCATGAAAAAAGACGCCCAAAATTGGCGTCCTGGATTTGATGATAAATCAGTTGGAGGGCGATTGTCAACCGAGATCGGCGTCGAGCAGGAATACGTCTCGATGCTGTACGCGCGCCTGGACGGGCTGCGTGCGGCCGCTGACCGCAGGCTGGCCACCGCGTTGGCGGAGAAGAGCAGCAGCACCACGTCGATGACCCAGCGCGACGCCGAGGTGGCCCACCACAGCACGGCGCTGGCGCAGTACGGCACCGTCGAGAATGGACTGTGCTTCGGCAGGCTGGACTTCACCGACGCCGGTCCGCGCTACATCGGCCGCATCGGGCTGTTCGACGAGCAGGGCGACTACGACCCCCTGCTGATGGACTGGCGCGCCCCCGCCAGCAGGCCGTTCTACCTCGCCACCGCCGCCAACCCCGACGGCGTGCGCAGGCGCAGGCACATCCGCACCTCGCGCAGGCGGGTCACGGCCATCGACGACGAGGTGCTCGACCTCGCCAACGGCCAGGACGCGCACGAGGGCGTCACCGGGGAGGCGGCGCTGCTCTCGGCGCTCAACGCCAGCCGGACCGGCCGGATGTCCGACATCGTCGAGACCATCCAGGCCGAGCAGGACGAGATCATCCGCTCCGGGCTGACCGGTGTCCTGGTCGTGCAGGGCGGGCCGGGCACCGGCAAGACCGCCGTCGCGCTGCACCGGGCCGCCTACCTGCTCTACACCTTCCGCGAGCAGCTCTCCCGGCGCGGAGTGCTGGTCGTGGGGCCCAACCAGACCTTCCTCAAGTACATCGGGCAGGTCCTGCCCTCGCTCGGTGAGACCGGCGTGCTGCTGCGCACCGTCGGCGAGCTGTACCCGGGCGTGCGCGCGAGCAGACCCGAGCACCCCAGGGCCGCCGAGATCAAGGGCAGCCTGGACGTCCTCGACGCGCTGCGCCGCGCGGTGCACGACCGGCAGGTCGTTCCGGACGAGCCGGTGGTGCTCGTGGTCGAGCGCGAGGAACTGGTGCTCGACGGGCCGACCGTGCTGGCCGCGCAGGACCGGGCGCGCCGCTCGCGGCTGCGGCACAACGCCGCGCGCCCGTTGTTCGCCGAGGCGATCGTCGCCGCGCTGGCCAAGCAGGAGGCCGACCGGCTGGGCGCGGAGTTCCTCGAGGAGGGGGACCTGGCCGACATCCGGCGCGAGCTGGCGGCCGACGACGAGGTGCGGGCCGCGATCGAGGAGCTGTGGCCGGAGCTGACCCCGCACAAGCTGCTCACCGACCTCTACGCCGACGAGTTCCGGCTCGAGTTCGCCTTCCCCGACCTCGACGCGGGCGACCGCGCCCTGCTCCGCCGCTCCCCGGGCTCCGGCTGGACCGAGGCCGACGCGCCGCTGTTGGACGAGGCCGCCGAGCTGCTGGGCATCGACGACCGGGTCAAGCGGGCCAAGGCCGCCCAGCGCCGCCGCGACGAGGAGGACTACGCCCAGGGCGTGCTCGACATCCTCCAGATGCAGGACGACGCCGACCCCGACATCCTCACCGCCTACGACCTGATCGACGCCTCCCGACTGGCCGAGCGCAGCGAGGAGGAGGACCGCCGCACGGCCGCCGAGCGCGCCGCCGTCGACCGCGACTGGACCTTCGGCCACGTCATCGTCGACGAGGCCCAGGAACTCTCGGCGATGGCCTGGCGGGTGCTGATGCGCCGCTGCCCGACCCGCTCGATGACCCTGGTCGGCGACGTCGCCCAAACCGGCGACCTGGCAGGCTCAAGCGAGTGGTCGGACATCCTCGGCCGCTACGTCGAGGACCGCTGGCGCCAGACCGAGCTGACCGTCAACTACCGCACCCCCGCGGAGATCATGGTCGTCGCCGCGGCCGTGCTCGACGAGCTGGGCACCACGCTGACCCCGCCCTCATCGGTCCGCGAGACCGGCATCGACCCCTGGCGCGTG
The DNA here is from genome assembly GCF_009745975.1 of Actinokineospora pegani. Taxonomy (GTDB): domain Bacteria; phylum Actinomycetota; class Actinomycetes; order Mycobacteriales; family Pseudonocardiaceae; genus Actinokineospora; species Actinokineospora pegani. Next base: position 53,125 of record NZ_WHOL01000113.1, read on the forward strand.
CAGACCGACGACCTGGCGGGCGAGGCGGTGCGGCTGACCCGCGAACTGGCCGAGAACTCAGGAACCACCGCGGTCCTGGTCCCCGAATCGCTGGTCGACGAGATCGGCGACGCCGTGGCCGCCGCCGTGCCCGGAGCGGCGGTGGGGGAGCACCCGGAGCTGGAGAGCGCGGTGACGGTGCTGACCGTGCGCCAGTCCAAGGGCCTGGAGTTCGACTCGGTGCTGCTGGTCGAGCCCGCCACCGTGCTGACCGAGTCCGCACGCGGCATGAACGACCTCTACGTGGCCCTGACCCGCGCCACCCAACGCCTCGCCATCGTCCACACTGGACAAATCCCGCCAGTGCTGGACACGGTCAAGGCGTGATCAACTGCGCTAGCTCTGACGGTACACCCTGCCGGAACTTCGTCTCGTCGAACTGGGCGTCGCCGGTGAAGGTCACCCCGCTGAACCGTGCTTCGCCGGTGAAGGCCGCTTCGTCGAAGCAGGTGCGCGCGGCAAAGGTCGCCCCCTCGAATTCGGCGTTGCCGGTGAAAGACGCGAGGGCGAACCTGGTGAAGCCGGTGAAGGTGGCCTCGCCGAAATCGGTGAAGCCGGTGAAGGCCACCTTCATGAACTCGACATCGCCGGTGAAGGTCGCATGGCCGAATCCGGCGTAGTCGGTGAAGGTCGCGTCCTCGAAGCCGGCGTCGCCGGTAAAGGTCGTCAACGTGAACTCGGCGCCGCCGGTGAAGGTTGCGCCGCTGAATTGGGCTTCGCGTACGCGGCACCGGGAAAGGCTGAAGTCGATGAGGATGGCCCTGGTGAGGTCGAGGTCGATATCGCTCCAGAACGTCGCGTTCGGTTTGTCGAGGTTGTGGCCGGGGACGAGGTGGTGGGAGAGGATGCGTTGCGCGGTGATGCGGACTTCGCGTTCCTGGACGCTCTCGCGGTGCTCGGTGCCCTCGGCGGCGCTGGGGAGGGTGAAGGGCATGCGCAGGTAGGCGCACAGCACGTTGACGATGGTCTGCCGCTGCTCGGCGTGGTCCTGGGCGAGCCGTTCCAGGGCGTAGAGTCCGCCGAGGCGGACCGGGGCCTTGTCTGAGCCGAGTTGCTCGACCGCCTTGGTGTAGAGCTCGGTGATCCGCTTGGCCAAGGAGTCCTCGCGCTGCAACTCATAGGCGCGGGCCACGTCCTCCTGGTCCCGCTCCTTCTGCCGCAGCCCGACCTCGGTCGAGTGCTGGCGCCGCCACGCCAGGTACAGCGCGAACAAGCCACCCCCGCCCAAGCCGAAGCTCAGCCCGGTGCGCAGCGCGTCCAACCGCGCCGTGACCAGCTTGTCCCCGCTCAACCCGGCGGTCCCGGCCCACCACAGCCACACCGTCAACGCCAGGGTGGCCGCCGCGATCGCGACGGCCACCCTGCCGATCAGCTTCTTCGACAACGGGGGCATCGGGGAATCCGTCACCCCCTCATCATCGCCTGAGAGGCCGCGCCTCGGAGCCGGTTACGCCAAGGAGATCGCGACCGCCTCGAGGTGGTTCATGGTGGTCTGCATGCCTGCCTCCATGCCCGAGGCGATGTGGAAGTCCCGGTGCTCGACGCAGGTGTGCTGCACCAGCACCGACAGCGTGGTGCGCCCGTCGACCTCGGTCAGGGTCAGCGTGTTGACCGCCTCGCCCTCCGGGGCGCCCTCGAACACCTCGGTCGACACGATCCGCTCGTTCGGCACGATCTCCCGGTACTCGCCGTGGAAGCCGACCACGAGCCCGCCCTCGGCGGTCATCACGTAGCGCCACCGGCCGCCGACGCGCAGGTCGATCTCCGCCGAGTCGACCTTGCCCAGGTCGCCCGCCCACCAGCGCTCGACCAGTTCCGGTGTCGTCCACGCCCGGTAGACCAGGTGCTTGGGCGCGTCGAACTCGCGCGTGATGAGGATCTGGGTGTCGCTCGGGAGCGTCACCACTGCCGTGCCCTTAGTCGCCATCGCCATGTCCCGTCTCCGCTTCCTTGAGTTCCGCCAGCACGTCGTCGAGGGCGTCGAAGCGCTTCGACCACGTGGTCTCGTACTTGCTGACCCAGTCGTGGATGGCGCGCAGGGGTTCGCCGTTGAGCCGGTAGAACCGCTGCCGCCCGTCCTCGCGGACCTCGACCAGGCCGACCTCGCGCAGCACCCGCAGGTGCTTGGACACCAGGGGCTGCACGACGCCCATCGCCTCGACCAGGTCGCCCACCGACCGCTCGCCCGCGGCGAGCAGGTCGAGGATCTCCCGCCGCCTCGGCTCCGCGACGGCGTTGAACGCGTCCGCTGTGGTCGCTGCCCTCGCCATGCCGGGAACATTACATACCCATATGGGTATGCGTCAACCCCGAGGCTGACCCTGAGTCGGAAATCCGGGCTCGGCCCTGATGGCAGGCGGCGCTGGACAGCGCAGGCTGGGGGCATGACGAACTACAGCGACACCGAGGTCCGCAAGCTGCGCCGCAGCCGCACCGACAAGATGGTCGCCGGGGTCTGCGGTGGCTTGGCCAAGCAGTTCAAGGTCGACGCCGCACTGCTGCGGATCGTCCTCGTCGGCGCGACCCTGCTCGGGTTCGGCACCGGCGCTGTCATCTACCTGGCCTGCTGGCTGCTCATGCCCGAGGAGGAGCCGCCCGCCTACTGACGCCCGGGTGGCCGAATGCTGCCACGGCCTGAATCTGCCGCGTTCGCGACGTATCCCGGGCCGGGGGCCGGTCTCTTAGTGGATGTCTGGAGAAACCGAGCGCCAGGGGGGGAAGCCGTGACCGAAGCCGTCTTGCCCTGGTCGAGCGTCGCGGTCGCCGGCGTTCGGGGCGTCCAGGGGCAGCGCACCGGAGTTCGGGGGGAGGCCGGGGGGACCGGCCGAGTCGAACAGATCCCGGTGTGAGCGCGCCGCCGGGGACCGGGTGGGTCGGGGGGACCTGCCCGGGACCGGGGGCACTTCCGCGCGCCATGCCCCGCGGGGACACTCTTAGGGGGTGCCCGGTCGCGTCTTCGCGCGCGGTCCGGGCGCCACCTGGGAGAATGTCCCCGGACAACGGACTGTGAGGTGGGCGCGGTGATCAGCGTGGTGGGGACCGACCCGCCCTGGAACGGGCTGCGGGGCGCCGAGAGGCACGCCGCGTGCCTGCTCGCGGCGCGGGAGGGCGACCGGACCGCGCTCGGCGTGATCGTGGCCGAGCTGTCCCCGCTGGTCTGGCACATCGCCAGGGGCGTGGGGCTGGACCGGGCCGCGGCGGAGGACGTCACCCAGCAGGTGTGGCTGTCGCTGCTGCGCAACCTGCACAGCCTGACCGAGCCCAGGGCGCTGGTCGGCTGGCTGGGCATCACCGCCAAGCGGGAGGCCGTGCGCACGCACAAGCGGACGGTCGCCCAGGTCGAGCTGACCCCGGAGGCCGCCGACCAGGTGGTCAGCAGCGAGCCGATGCCCGAGACGGAGTTGCTGCGCGGCGAGCGGGACCGGAAGCTGTGGAAGGCGTTCCACGCCCTGTCCCAGCGGTGCCAGGAGCTGCTGCGGCTGACCGTGCTCGACGGCCGCGCCGAGTACACCGGCGTGGCCGAGGCCATGAAGATGCCCAGGGGCAGCATCGGTCCGACCAGGGGCCGTTGCCTCAAGAACCTGCGCGACCGATACGAGGATGGGGACGGTGGCACGTGAACAACGAAGACGGGCGTGACGAGGACCTGCCCCCGGGCGAGTCCGCGCGCTGGCTCGCCGAGGTGGCGCACCTGGTGGACGACCTCGACCCAGTCCCGCCCGGCCTGGTCGAGCTGTGCCAGTTCGCCATCGACATCGAGGGCCTCGACGACGAAGTGGAGTTCGAGGCCCTCCGCCTCGCCGACGGCGCCCAGCTCGCTGGCGTGCGCGGCGACAGCCCCGGCGCCATCACCTTCTACGTCGGCGACCTCACCGTCATGGTCAACATCACCCGCACCGGCGAGCACCAGCGCATCGACGGCTGGCTCGTCCCCGCGGGCGAGCACGGCGTCGAGGTCCGCGTGGTCGACCACGACACCGCCAACACCACCGCCGACGAGGGCGGCCGCTTCGTGCTGACCGAGGTCCCCCGCGGCACCACCCAGATCCGGGTCAACCTCGCGGGCGGGCGCCCGCGCACCGTGGTGACCCCGGCGATCGTCTTCTGACCGGTCTCAGGCGGGCAGTCCCGGGGTGTGCAGCCACTTGGTGAACAAGGGGTCCAAGGGCTGAGCGCTGTGCCGCTGCGCCAACTCCACGAACCCCGCCGTGGTCACCACCGAGTGCCGGTAGGTCTCAGTCCACTCCCGCAGCAGCGCGAAGAACGCCGCCGTCCCCATCTCCGCCCGCAGCGCGTGCAGGGTCAACGCCCCCCGCTGGTACACCCGGTCGTCGAACAGGTCCGCCACCCCGGGGTCGGCCAGCACCAGGTCCTGCCGCTGCGCGGCCACCGTCCGCCGCGCCCGCCGCGCGTGCAGCTCCACCGACTCCCCGCCCGAAGCGGCCGACCACAGCCACTCCGCGTAGGTGGCGAAGCCCTCGTTGAGCCAGATGTGCCGCCACTCCGCGACCGTCAGGCTGTTGCCGAACCACTGGTGCGCCAGCTCGTGGGCCACCAGGTTCTCCGACCCCCGCCGCCCGTCCACGTGGTTGGTCCCGAAGACCGACAGCGACTGCGCCTCCACCGGGGCGTCCAGCTCCGCGTCCGCGACGACCACCGTGTACCCGGCGAACGGGTACGGCCCGAACAGCTCCGAGAAGACCTCGATCATCTGCCCCTGCCTGCCGAAGTCGTGCTGGGCGGCCGTGCGCAGCCGGGGCGGCACCACGAAGCGCTGGGGCACCGGGGCGCCGCCCGCCAGCAGGGCGTACCGGCCGATCTGGACGCTCACCAGGTAGGTCGGGGTCGGGGCGGCGAGCTCGTACTCCCAGCGGGTCGTGCTCGCCGAGGAGCGGCGACCGCGCGGTTCGCCGGTCACCGCGACGTGGTAGGCCGAGGCGGTGGTGACGGCGATGGCGTAGGTGGCCTTGTCCGAGGGGTGGTCGTTGCAGGGGAAGAACGACGGGGCGCCGATGGGTTGGCTGGCGACGATCACGCCGTCGTCGAGGTAGTCCCAGCCGAGCTCGCCCCAGCGGCTCGGGACCGGGGTGGGGGAGCCGCCGTAGCGGACGTCGACCTCGACCGGGGCGCCCGCGGCCAGTGCCCGCTGCGGGGTGATGACGAGCTTGGCGCCCCGGTGGGCGTACTTGGCCGCCTTGCCCGCCACCGTGACCCGGGCCGTGCGCAGACCGCGGAAGTCGAGGGAGATGCGGGAGAGCGCGCGGTCGGGCACGATCACCAACCGCGCCCGACCGGCCAGGCGGCCCGGCCCCACCCGGTAGTCCAGGTCGAGGTCGTAGTGCTCCACCCGGTAGCCGCCGTTGCCGTGCAGGGGCAGGTACGCGTCGTGGGACATGCTGGGTCCCGCTTCCCCCGCTCTCATCCCCCCATCTAATCAGCGGGATATCGCCGCCGTGTCACGCGTGCGGCCACGCGGCGGTCGGGTTGCCCTGCCAGCGCGAGCCCTCCGGCACCGACTCACCCCGCATGACCAGCGACGCCGGACCCACGGTGGTGCGCTCGCCGATGGTCGCGCCGGGCAGCGCGATCCCGTGCGGCCCCAGGGTGGCGCCCGCGGCGATGGTGACCGGGGACATGGACATGATCCGGTCGTGGAACAGGTGGGTCTGCACGACGCAGCCCCGGTTGACCGTCGCCCCGTCGCCGATCGAGACCAGGTCGGACTCGGGCAGCCAGTAGGTCTCCACCCACGCGCCGCGACCGATCCGCGCGCCCATCGCGCGCAGCCACGACGACAGCAGCGGGCTGCCCTGGGTGGCGGGCACGAACCACGGCACCGCCAGCACCTCGACGAAGGTGTCGGCCAGCTCCGTGCGCCAGACGAACGAGCTCCACAGCGGGTGGTCGACCGTGCGGAAGCGGCCCACCAGCGCCCACTTGGCCAGCATCGCCACCTCGCACGCCGCCACGCCCGCGCCGAACAGCAGCACGCCGCCCAGCAGCAGCCCCAGCCACGGGCCCAGCCACAGGAACCCGGCGGCCACCAGCACGGCGAGCGCGCCGCTGGCCATCACCGGCAGCACCCGGCACAACTCGACCAGCGCCCGGGCGATGACCAGCCGCCTCGGCGGGGCGAACGTCTTGCTCTCGTCGGCGGACTCGACGGTGCGCGGCAGCTTCATCGGCGGCATGCCCAGGTACGACGAGCCCGCCTTGGCCTTCTTCGGCGTCGAGGACAGCACGCCGACCAGGCCGCGCTTGGGCACCGCCCGACCGGGCGCGGTCATCCCCGAGTTGCCCAGGAACGCCCGCTTGCCGATCTTGGCCTGCTCGATGCGCAGCCAGCCGCCGCCCAGCTCGTAGGAGGCGATCATGGTGTCGTCGGCCAGGAACGCGCCGTCGCCCACGGTGGTCATCGACGGCAGCGCCAGCACGGTCGACGCCTCGACCCCGCGGCCCACCTTCATGCCCAGCGCGCGCAGCCACACCGGCGTGGCCAGCGAGGCGTAGAGCGGGAACAGGCCGACCCGCGCCAGGTCCATGACCCGCTCGGTGGCCCAGGCCTGCCAGGCGACCCGGCTGTGCACGGCGTGCGAGCCCGGCCGCAGGCCGATCGCCAGCAGCCGCACGGACACCAGGACCATCAGCGCGTAGGCGCCCAGCCAGGCCAGCGTCGCCAGCGGCACGGCGGGCAGCGCCGAGCCGAGGGCCGCGGGCAGGTCGGCGGACCCGGCGACGAACAGGCCGAGGACGGCCAGCGCGGGCAGCGCGGCCAGCGCCGGGACCAGGCTCAGCAGCATCGACGTGGCCGCGTAGACCAGGACCCAGCGCTTGCGCCGCGGCGGGCGCTCGGCGAACGTGGGCGCCTTGCCGACGCGGGTAGCCGGCGACCCGGCCCACCGCTGCCCGGCGGGCACCTCGCCGCGCACGCCGGAGCCGGGCGCGACGTCGGCGCGCTTGCCGATCCGCGCCCCGGGGAACAGGGTGCTGCGGGAGCCGACGGTCGCGCCCGCGCCGACGTGGATCGCGCCGATGTGCAGCACGTCGCCGTCGAGCCAGTGCCCGGACAGGTCGACCTCGGGCTCCACCGCCGCGCCGCGGCCCAGCTTGAGCAGGCCGGTGACCGGGGGCAGCGAGTGCAGGTCGACGTCGTCGCCGATCTTGGCGCCGAGCGCGCGGGCGTAGCGGGCCAGCCACGGCGCGCCGGCCAGGTTGGTCGCCCCGGACAGCTCGACGACCCGCTCGGCCGCCCACAGCCGCAGGTGCACGCTCCCGCCGCGCGGGTACTCGCCCGGCCCGACGCCGCGCAGCAGCAGCCTGGCCGCCCCGGCGGCGGTCGCCATCCGGCCCAGCGGCGAGAGGAACACCAGCCAGCCGACCGCGACGAACCACCACGACACCGTCGGCAGCCAGGTCAGGGCCCCGGTCAGCGCCAGCAGGTTGCCCAGCGCGGCGAGCACCACGGCCCAGCGCGCGCCGACCAGCGTCAGCAGCGGGATGGTCGCCAGGACCTGGATGGCCTGCGCCCCGCGCGGCGTCGGCGCGATGACCCGGTCGGACTGGGTGCTGGCCGCCGTCGCGTCGACCAGTTCGGCCAGCCCGGCCAGGGTCGGGTGCTGGTAGAGGTCGGCCACCGCGATGGCCGGGTGGTCGGCGCGGATGCGCGAGACGAGCTGGGCGGCGGTCAGGCTGCCGCCGCCGAGCGCGAAGAAGTCGGCGTCCGGGGAGGTGATCGGCGCGCCGAGGATGTCCTGCCAGAGCCCGGCCAGCCAGGTCTCGGTGGTGGTCAGGGTGTCCGTGCCGACCTCTTGCACGGCGAGGTCCAGCGGCCAGGGCAGCGCGGCCCGGTCGACCTTGCCCGAGGTGCGGGTGGGCAGCGAGTCGACCTCGGCCAGCAGCGGCACCAGCGCGGCGGGCAGCGCCTCGCGCAGCCGCTCCACCGCCGCGGCCTGGTCGTACCCGGCCCGCGGCACGACGTAGCCGACCAGGAGCTGGTTGCCCGCCGCGGTCGTCTGCACGGCGGCGGCGGCGCCCGCCACCGCGGGCAGCGCCTGTAGCGCGGCGTCGACCTCGCCCAGCTCGATCCGCCGCCCGCCCAGCTTGACCTGCTCGTCGGCGCGGCCGAGGAACAGCAGGCCAGCGGGCTCGGCGGTGACCAGGTCGCCGCTGCGGTAGGCGCGGTCCCAGCCCATCGCGGGCAGCGGCGCGTACTTCTCGGCGTCCTTGACCGGGTCGAGGTAGCGGGCCAGGCCCGCGCCGCCGATGACGAGCTGGCCGCTGGCGCCCATCGGCACCGGCTCGCCCGCCTCGTCGACCACGGCCAGCTCCCAGCCGTCCAGCGGCAGCCCGATGCGCACCGGGCCCTCGCCGGTCAGCAGGGCGGCGGTGGCCACGACGGTGGCCTCGGTCGGGCCGTAGGTGTTCCACAGCTCGCGGCCCTCGACGGCCAGCCGGGCGGCCAGCTCGGGCGGGCACGCCTCGCCGCCGAAGATCAGCAGCCGGACCCGCGCCAGCGCCTCGGCGGGCCACAGCGCGGCCAGCGTCGGCACCGTGGAGACCACGGTGATGCCCCGCTCGACCAGCCACGGGCCCAGGTCGACACCGGTGCGCACCAGCGCGCGCGGCGCGGCGACCAGGCAGGCGCCGTGCCGCCAGGCCAGCCACATCTCCTCGCAGGAGGCGTCGAAGGCGACCGACAGCCCGGCCAGCACCCGGTCGCCGGGGCCGATCGGCTGCTCGGGCAGGAACAGCTCGGCCTCGGCGTCGACGAACGCCGACGCGCTGCGGTGGGTCACCGCGACGCCCTTGGGCTTGCCGGTCGAGCCGGAGGTGAAGATGATCCACGCGTCGTGGTCGGGGGTGGGCTCGCCCGCCGGGTTCGCGCTGGTCGCCAGGGCCGTGATGGCCCGGTCCGCGCCGATGACGGCGGTGACGCCCGCCTCGCCGAAGACCAGCTCGGCGCGCTCGTCGGGGTCGTCGAAGTCGACCGGGACGTAGGCCGCCCCCGCGGCGAGGACGCCCAGGATGGACACGTAGAGGTCGGCGGTGCCCGAGGGGGCGCGCACGCCCACCCGGTCGCCGAGGCCGACGCCGTGGGCGCGCAGCGCGTCGCGCACCGAGGACACCTCGTCCAGCAGCGCGGCGTAGGTCAGGACCGTGCCGCCGTCGTCGACCGCGTCCGCGCCGGGGTGGCGGCGGGCGGTGGCGGCGAGCACGTCGAGCAGGGTGCGCGGGGCGCTCTCCGGGCCGGACCGGAACACGGCCAGGCCGCGCTCGACGGCGACGTCGAACGGGTCGGAGGCGTGGAGCAGGGACGGCGTGTGGTCGACGACCGTCATCGCTGCGTTCGCATTTCTCACCTTTTCGGTGTTCAAGGACAAGCCTGACCAGCGCACATTACCGGTGGTCACGAGGCTGAGGCGGGCTTTGCCGGGCTGTTCGTGGCATGTTTCACACCAGTGGGTTACGTGTAACAGGCTGTGTTTTCAGACGATTGTTGATTTCGTTCTCCGATATCTGTCTTGATCATGTTTGTGCGCAGGGGATTCACTTGATATCGGTAGGCGATATCGAAGCCTGATATCCTGAGTCGATGGATGTGGTCAAAGACTTCCGGAACGGGGCGCTGCGGCTGCGGGTGCTGCACCTGGCGGGCAGCGGCGAGCCGCACGGCGCCGTGCTGTCCGCGCACCTGGCCGCCTCCGGCCACCAGGTCTCGCCGGGCACGCTCTACCCGCTGCTGCACCGCCTGCAGGAGGCAGGCCTGCTGAAATCCCGCTCGGAGGTCGTCGACGGCAGGCGGGTGCGCCGGTACCGGAGCACCAAGCGCGGCCGCCGCGCGCTGGCCGACTGCCGCGCCGTCCTGGCCGCGCTGAGCGAGGACGTGGCCGCCGAATAGAGAATCAGGACATGCGCGACGTCCTGGACGAGCTGACCCGGCGGCTGGCCGCGGGCGAGCCCGTCGCCGTGGCCACCGTGGTGGCCACCTTCTCCTCCGCCCCCCGCCCCCCGGGAGCGTCCCTGCTGGTCACCGCCGACGGGACGGTGTCCGGCAGCGTGTCCGGCGGGTGCGTCGAGGGCGCCGTGTACGAGCTGGCCCGCGAGGTCCTCGACACCGGCCAGCCCGTGCTGCGCCGCTACGGCGTGTCGGACGACGACGCGTTCGCCGTGGGGCTGACCTGCGGCGGGACCATCGACATCTTCGTGGAGCGGATCGAGCCGGGCGCGCTGCCCGGCCTGGCCGAGTCGGTCATCGCCCGCGAGCCCGTCGCCGTGGTGGTCGTGGTCGAGCACCCCGAGCTGACCGGCGAGCGCCTGCTCGTGTGGCCGGACCGGGTCCACGGCACGACCGGGGCCGCCAGGGTCGACGCGGCGGTGGTCGACGACGCGCGCGGCCTGCTCGCCGCCGGGCGCACCGGCACCCTGCACTACGGCCCCGACGGCCAGCGCCGGGGCGAGGGCCTCTCAGTCTTCGTCAACGCCTTCGAGCCCCCCGCCCGGATGCTGGTGTTCGGCGCCATCGACTTCGCCGCCGCCATGTCCCGCATGGGCGCCTACCTCGGCTACCGGGTGACCGTCTGCGACGCCCGCCCCCTGTTCGCCACCCCCGCCCGCCTCCCGTCCGCCCACGAGGTCGTCGTCGACTGGCCGCACCGCTACCTGGCCGCCGAGATCGAGGCGGGCCGCACCGACCCCCGCACGGTCGTCGCCGTCCTCACCCACGACCCCAGGTTCGACGTCCCCCTCCTGGAGGTCGCCCTGCGCGCCGACCTCGCCTACGTCGGCGCCATGGGCTCCCGCCGCACCCACGACGACCGCGTGTCCCGGCTGCGCGAAGCAGGCATCACCCCCGCCGACCTGACCCGCCTGTCGTCCCCCATCGGCCTGGACCTGGGCGCCAGGACCCCCGAGGAGACCGCCGTCTCCATCGCCGCCGAGATCATCGCCCTGCGCTGGGGCCGCGGCGGCGAACGCCTCCGCGAGCTGACCGGCCGCATCCACGGCTAGACCGTGTCCGGAAAGCCCACGTTCGCGGCAGCCGCACCGAACACGGCCTAGCCGCGCAGAAACCGCCGATCGCTCGCGCGCACCTCATCCGGCGGCCCCGCCGCCCGGAGGACGACGTCCAGGGCCCGGTCGATGTCGCTGGCGTACGGGTTGGCGAACCACGCCATGTTCGCCTCCACGACGGCCGGTGCGCGGTCCGGCCCCGCGAGCCCGACGTCGACCACGACCGCGCTCGGCAGGGTCGCGCCCGCGTCGTCCACCAGGTCCTCGACGAATCCGCGGACCCGCGGGTCGTCCAGCGGGCGCTGGTCGGCCCGGCCGAGCGCGGCGTACTGCGAGCCGGTGTGGACCTCGCCGTCGAGCAGGTACAGGCGGAACTCGACGGCGAAGTCGACGATCTCGCTGACCAGCACGGGCGTGTCCGGCGGCAGGTCCGCCGTGGTGGCGGCGAGGGCTGTCCCGTCCGGGTAGACCGCCGCGGGGAAGTCCTTGGAGCTGGGCGGTTTGACGAAGGCGGGTCGGTCGAGGGCGTGGGCCCGGTCCAGCGGCACCAGCCGGACCTCCCGGCCGGTGAAGCGCCGGGGCAGGTCGACCAGCCAGGTGTCCGGCGGTTCGAGCAGCGCCACACCGAGGCCCGCGCCCGCGTGGTCGGCGAACAGCGGACCGCCGTAGTAGTGGCGGCGGCCGGGGGTGTCCAAGGTGCCGATGGTCATGCCCCGCCCCCGCGCGGCGGCGGCGAGGCGCGCCGCGGCGGTGGTGGGCGACCTGCGCATCACCAGCACCCGGTGGTCGCGCGCTGAGTGCTCCACAGCAGGGACTCCGCTCAGTCGCTGACGCCGCTGTGCGCCACGACCTTGGTGATCTGGCCGAAGACCAGCAGCTCACCCGGCACGGCGTTGCGCTTGCCGAACTCCTCGGCCCGGTCCGAGCCCATGTAGCGGGCGGCGAGCCGGATGCTCCACGGCAGCATCTCGTCCACGTCCTCGCTGATCCGCGCCTCGGCGTGGAACAGCACGTAGGCGAACGGCTCCTCCTCCAGGTCCACGCACAGCGCGAACCGGGCGTCGCGGCGCAGCGCCTTGCCCTTGAGCGTGCCCGCGCCGGTCATGAAGACCAGGCGGTAGCCGTCGACCAGGAACCACACCGGGGCGATGTGCGGGGAGCCGTCCTTGCGGGTGGTGGCGAGCTTGCCGGTGCGGGTGCCGTGGTTGGCGAACCCGGTCCACTCCGCCTGCGTCATGGTGTGCATGGCGCCAGCCTTCCCCAGGGCAGGATGGGGCGCATGCTCGTGTACTCGATCCCCATGCGGTCCCGGTTCCGCGGCATCACCGTGCGCGAGGGGCTGCTGCTGCGCGGAGCCGCCGGGTGGGGTGAGTTCTGCCCGTTCGAGGACTACTCCGACGCCGAGTCGGCGCCGTGGCTGCTCAGTGCCCGCGAGGCCGCCGACGAGGGGTGGCCGGAGCCGGTGCGCGACCGCGTGCCGGTGAACTGCACCGTTCCCGTGGTGAGCCCGGCGCGGGCGGCGGAGATCGTCGCGGCGTCGGGCTGCGCCACCGCCAAGGTCAAGGTCGCCGACCCGGGGATGGCGCTGGCCGAGGACCTCGACCGGGTGGCGGCGGTGCGCGAGGCGCTCGGGTCCGGTGGGCGCATCCGGGTCGACGCCAACGGCGCGTGGGACGTCGACACGGCTGTCTCGGCGATCAAGGCGCTGGAGCGGGCGGCCGGGGGCCTGGAGTACGTCGAGCAGCCGTGCGCGTCGGTGCCGGAGCTGGCGGCGGTGCGGCGGCGGGTGTCGTCGCCGATCGCGGCGGACGAGTCGATCCGGCGGGCCGAGGACCCGTTGCGGGTGGCGGTCGCGGGGGCGGCGGACATCGCGGTGGTGAAGGTGGCGCCGCTGGGCGGGGTGCGGCGGGCGTTGGCCGTGGCGCAGGCGTGCGGGCTGCCGTGCGTGGTGTCGTCGGCGGTGGAGAGCAGCGTGGGGCTGGCGGCCGGGTTGGCGCTGGCGGGCGCGCTGCCCGCGCTGGACCACGCGTGCGGGCTGGCGACGACGTCGTTGCTGGTCGGGGACACCGTGGCCGAGCCGTTCGTGGCCGAGGGCGGCTACCTGCCGGTGCCGCGCACCGCCCCCGAGCCCGACTTCGCCGAGGCGGGCGCGGACGTCCGGCGGCGCTGGCTGGACCGGCACGACCGGGTGTCCGCGCTGGTCGCCACCGATCAGTAGGGTCGGCCCATGCGTTTGATCGAGGACTGGCCGGTCGACAACGCCGCCGCGGCCGTGGTGCGCGGCGGCGAGGTCGTGGACAGCCACGGCGACCAGGGGCGGCGGTACCCGCTGGCCTCGGTGACCAAGCCGCTGTCGGCCTACGCCGTGCTCATCGCGGTCGAGGAGGGCGCCCTGGAGTGGGACCAGCCCGCCGGGCCCGAGGGCGCCACCGTGCGCCACCTCATCGCCCACACCGCCGGCTACGCCTTCGACTCCCGCGCCGTCCAGGCCGCACCGGGCGCCCGCCGCATCTACTCCAACGCGGGCTTCGCCGTCCTCGCCGACACCCTCGCCGAGGCCTCCGGCATCGCCTTCGCCGACTACCTGGCCGAGGCCGTCTTCGCCCCGCTGGGCATGACCGACTCAGCCCTCGAGGGCCCGGCGGGCTCCGGCGCGGTGTCGACCGCCGCCGACCTGGCCCGCTTCGCCGCCGAATTGCAGAACCCCACCCTGGTCAGCGCGGGCCTGGTGGCCGAGGCGACCCAGGTCGTCTTCCCCGACCGCGACGGCGTGCTGCCCGGCTACGGCAGCCAGAAGCCCAACGACTGGGGCCTCGGCTTCGAGATCAAGGACGGCAAGGCCCCGCACTGGACCGCCGAGGGCAACTCCCCGCGCACCTTCGGCCACTTCGGCCAGTCCGGCACCTTCCTGTGGGTGGACCCCCAGGCGGGCCTGGCCTGCGCCGCCCTGTCCGACCGCGCCTTCGGCCCCTGGGCGATCGAGGCCTGGCCCCCGTTCAGCCAGGCCGTTCTGGACGACAACCCCGCCTAAGCGGGCACCCCGGGCGACGCGGGCGGGTCGGAGTCCGGAACCGGGTCGGGCTCGGCGTGGTCGCCGAGCGCGCGCTCGGCCAGCTCCTTGGCCTCGTCGATCGTGTGCTGGCTCTTGTCCAGCAGGCGTCCCTCGGTGTCGCGTTCGACCGGCTGCTCACTCATGCCCGACAGGTACCCGGCCCCGTCGTCAGCCAACCTCGGGGATCGGCGGGCCGAGCAGGTCGTCGGCGTCGCAGATGCGGTAGGCGTACCCCTGTTCGGCCAGGAAGCGCTGGCGGTGCGCGGCGTAGTCGGTGTCCAGGGTGTCGCGGGAGACGATCGAGTAGAAGTGCGCCTGGCGGCCGTCGGCCTTGGGGCGCAGGATGCGGCCGAGGCGCTGGGCCTCCTCCTGGCGCGAGCCGAAGGTGCCGCTGACCTGGATCGCCACCGTGGCCTCCGGCAGGTCGATGGAGAAGTTCGCCACCTTGGACACCACCAGGGTGCGCAGCTCCCCGGAGCGGAACCGGTCGAACAGCTCCTCGCGCTCCTTGTTCTTCGTCGACCCCTGGATGACCGGGCAGTCCAGCGCCACGCCCAGCTCGTCGAGCTGGTCGAGGTAGGCGCCGATGACCAGCGACGGCTCCTGCGGGTGCCTGGCCAGGATCTGCCGCACCACCGGGATCTTGGTCGCCGCCGTGGAGCACAGCTTGTAGCGGTCCTCGGCCTCGGCCACCGCGTACTTCAACCGCTCGTTCTCGGTCATCGTCACCCGGACCTCGGTGCAGTCCGCGGGCGCGATCCAGCCCTGCTGCTCGATGTCGCGCCACGGGACGTCGTAGCGCTTCGGGCCGATCAGCGAGAACACGTCGCCCTCCCGGCCGTCCTCGCGGACCAGGGTGGCGGTCAGGCCCAGGCGGCGGCGGGACTGCAGGTCGGCGGTCATCCGGAACACCGGCGCGGGCAGCAGGTGGACCTCGTCGTAGACGACCAGGCCCCAGTCGCGGGAGTCGAACAGCTCCAGGTGCCGGTACTCGCCCTTGGACTTGCGGGTGATCACCTGGTAGGTCGCGATGGTGACCGGGCGGATCTCCTTGCGCTCGCCGGAGTACTCGCCGATCTCCTCCTCGGTCAGCGACGTGCGGGCGATCAGCTCCCGCTTCCACTGCCTGCCGGAGACGGTGTTGGTCACCAGGATCAGCGTCGTGGCCTCGGCCTTGGCCATCGCCGCCGCGCCGACCAGCGTCTTGCCCGCCCCGCAGGGCAGCACGACCACGCCGGAGCCGCCCGCCCAGAACGAGTCGGCCGCCATCCGCTGGTAGTCGCGCAGCGCCCAGCCGTCCTCGGCGAGCTTGATCGGGTGCGCCTCGCCGTCGACGTAGCCCGCGAAGTCCTCGGCGGGCCAGCCCACCTTGAGCAGCATCTGCTTGAGCCGCCCGCGCTCGCTGGGGTGCACCACGACGGTGTCGTCGTCGATGCGCTCGCCCAGCATCGGGGCGATCTTCTTGTTGCGCAGCACCTCCTCGAGGACCGCGCGGTCCAGGGAGGCCATCGTCAGCCCGTGCACGGGGCTGTTCTGCAGCGTCAGCCTGCCGAACCGGCCCATCGTGTCCACGATGTCGATCAGCAGCGGCTGCGGCACCGGGTAGCGGGAGAAGGTCGACAGCGCGTCGACCACCTGCTCGGCGTCGTGCCCGGCGGCGCGCGCGTTCCACAGCGCCAGCGGGGTGATCCGGTAGGTGTGCACGTGCTCCGGGGCCCGTTCCAGCTCAGCGAACGGCGCGATCGCGGTGCGGGCGTCCCGGGAGCTGGGGTGGTCGATCTCCAGCAGCAGGGTCTTGTCGGACTGCACGATCAGCGGGCCGTCGGTCACGGTTGCGCTCGCTCCCTCACTCGACTGCGACAGCACAGTGTGCCAAACATCCCGGGAAGCCTGCTCGTCGCTGATCCGCGCCCGCCCGCTAGCGTGCCACCGGAACCCGCTGGAGGCTGCCTTGAGCGACGACGCGCGCGACGAAGACCTCATCCCCGCCCTCTCCGACACCGACCAGCCCGCCCCGCCGAGCAGGCGCAAGGTGCTGTTGTCCTGGTGGGCCATCGGGATCAGCACGCTGGCGGTGTTCGTCCTGGCCTTCCTGGCCCTGCGCTACCTGATCCCGGACGGTTCCGACGAGGCGACCTGCGCCGTGGTCCAGGGCGCGGACGAGGACGCCGCGCTGACCGAGCTGGACTGCTCCGACGACGCGGCCACGTGGCGCGTGGCCACCACCGGCGACGCCGCGGGCGGCTGCGCCGAGGGCGCCTACCGCGAACTGCGCTCCGGCAGCACGCTGACCTGCCTGATGCCCAACTTCCAGGCGGGCCGCTGCTACGCCCCCGACGACCCCAACCGCGCCTTCGTCGTCACCGACTGCGCAGACCCCGACGCCATCCGGGTCACCGAGGTGTTCGAGGGCTCGACCGACACCACCCGCTGCCCGGACGGCAACGGCCTGGGCTACCCCGACCCGCCGGTCGCCTTCTGCCTGGAGACCACGGGCGCCTGACCCCCGCTCCGCACCGCGCGAAAGGGCTGGTTGCCCACCCACACCGCCAGGACGCGCGTTAGATTGCACCGCCTGAACGCGACCTCCGCGAGCGGCGCCCCTCCCCTTGCTCACCGATGCCGAAGGTGCACCCCGATGTCGAACCCGCAACCACCGGACCCCGACCGGCAGGGCCCGTCCCCGCACACCCCGCCCGGTGGTCAGCCGCACCCCGGCTTCGGTCAGCAGCACCCCCAGACCCCGCCGCAGGGTCAGCCCATGTACGGCCAGCAGCCACCGCAGGGTCAGCCTGGGTACGGGCAGCAGCCACCGCAGGGGCAGCCCATGTACGGCCAGCAGCCGCCGCAGGGGCAGCCTGGGTATGGGCAGCAGCCCCCGCAGACCCCGCCGCAGGGTCAGCCTGTACATGGGCAGCCCCCGCAAACCCCGCCGCAGGGTCAGCCCGGGTATGGGCAGCAGCCGCCGCAGGGCCCGCCCAGTGGTCAGTCCGTGCACGGGCAGCCCCCGCAGACCCCGTCAAGCGGCCAGCCCGCCTACGGCCAGCACCCGCCGCAGACCCCACCGGAGGGACAGCCCGTGTACGGGCAGCCCCACCCCGGCCAGCACCCGGGCACGCCCCCCGGCGGCCAGCCGCAGTACGGGCAGGCCGGCCCGGAGGGCCAGCAGTTCGGCGCCACCGCGCCGCCGGTGGGCCAGCCCTACCCCGGCCAGCCGCAGGGCGAGCCCGGCCAGTCCCCGCCGTACGCGCAGCCGCCGATGTCCGAGGTGCCGCCCGGCCAGGTGGGCAAGGGCGCGAGGAAGCGCAAGCTGATCGGCGCGGTGGTGGTCCTCGCGCTCGTCGTGGTCGCGGGTGTGGTCGGCGTGGTGTCGTTCACCAAGAGCCCGGCCAGCGCCGACGCGGGCGACTGCATCAAGGTCAACCGGGGCGGCTCGACCAGCGCGGACGTCGACAAGATCGACTGTGCCGACCCGGCGGCGGTCTTCGTCGTCGGCAAGAAGCTCGACAGCGCCAAGGCGACCTGCCCGGACGGCGACTACCAGCAGTACACCAGCAGCGGTCGCGGCTCGGACTTCTCGCTGTGCCTGGTGGTCAACGCCAAGAAGGGTGACTGCTTCGACGACATCGTCATCGCGGCCCAGGCCAAGCGGGTCGCCTGCTCCGGCGCCGAGCACGAGGTGCTCGAGGTCGTCGAGGGCCGATCCGAGCCCGACGCCTGCGCGGGCGCGCTGAACACCAACGACGGGCTCATCTACACCGAGCCGCCCCGCGTGATCTGCATGGAGGAGCGCAGGTAGGCAGCGGCCCGCCGCAGGTTGCGATTACTCCATTCGTGTGACATGGCGCGGTTCTGCCAGTTACGTTCTCACCGCGAGTGACGAAATTCGGCGGCGAACGCTGCCCCCTGACACCCGAGGTGCCTTCCTATGACCACGCAGCCGCCCCCTGACCAACCGCCGCCGGGCCAGCAGCCCCCGCCCCAGGGGCAGCCGTTCCAGGGGCAGCCACCGCACGGTCAGCCCTTCCCGGGGCAGCCCGGCCAGCCCACGGCGCCCCAGCAGCAGCCGCCCAAGAAGAGGAGTTGGAAGACCAGCCTGGCCGTGCTGCTGGTCCTCGGGCTCGTCCTCGGGGGCGCCTACATCTGGCAGCAGACCAGCACCCCCTCCGGCGCGGAGGTGGGCGAGTGCATCAAGGTCAACCGGGCCGAGGCGGACGACGCGGACGTCGACAAGATCGACTGCTCCGAGCCGGGGGCCGTCTTCGTCATCACCAAGCGCAGCGAGAGCTCGGTCGGCCGCTGCCCGGAGGGCGACTTCCTGCAGTACACCAGCCGTGGTCGCGGCGGCGCGGGCTACGGGCTGTGCCTGGCCCTGAACGTGGAGAAGGGCGACTGCCTCAACGACCTGGAGTCCGCGGAGAAGGCCGCCAGGGTCGACTGCGCGGGCGCCCAGTACGAGGTGCTCGACGTCCTCGACGGTGAGACGGAGAAGACGAAGTGCCGTGAGGTGGGCGCCGACACCGCGTTCGCCTACTCGGACCCGGCGAAGGCCATCTGCATCAAGATCAACGCCTGACACCCGGCGAAGGCCCCCGGCGCACCGAGCCGGGGGCCTTCGCGCGAGGTCAGTGCTCGACCGGCACCGAGCGCTGCTGGGGCACGCCCTGCAGCAGCCCGGCCACCCGCGCCCGCAGCTCGACGAACTCCTCGCTGGCCCGGGTGGTGATCTGGTCGCGCTCGGCGCCCAGGTCGACGGTCAGCTCCGCGACCACCGTCGCGGGCGACTTCGACAGCACCAGCACTCGGTCGCCCAGGTACACGCTCTCGTCGATGTCGTGGGTGACCAGCAGGACCGTGGTGTCCTGCTCGCGGCGCACCC
Source organism: Actinokineospora pegani (assembly GCF_009745975.1). Lineage (GTDB taxonomy): Bacteria > Actinomycetota > Actinomycetes > Mycobacteriales > Pseudonocardiaceae > Actinokineospora > Actinokineospora pegani. The sequence goes on from NZ_WHOL01000113.1 coordinate 72,105, forward strand.
GCAGCAGCAGGTCCTCCAGCTCGAACCGGGTCTGCGCGTCGACCGAGGCGAACGGCTCGTCCATCAGCAGCAGCGCCGGGCGATAGGCCAGCGCGCGGGCGATGGCCACCCGCTGCTGCATGCCGCCGGAGAGCTGCCACGGGTACTTGCGGCCCGCCTTGTCCAGCCCGACCGACGCCAGCGCCTCGGCCGCCCGCGACGCGCGCTCGGCCCTGGCCAGGCCGCGCAGCGGGAACTCGACGTTGCGCTGCACCGACAGCCACGGGAACAGCGAGCGGCTGTAGTCCTGGAAGACCACCGCCAGGTCGGCCGGGACCCCGTCGACCGGGGAGCCGTGCAGGCTGACCGCACCCCTGGACGGCCTGACCAGCCCGGCGATGGTGCGCAGCAGGGTCGACTTGCCGCAGCCGGACGGGCCGACCACGCAGACCAGCTCGCCCGCCCCGACCGAGAAGCCCAGCGCGTCGATGGCGTCGTGCGCGCCGTCCTTGCCCTGGTAGGTGTGGCCGAGGTCGGTGACCTCGAGCATCGGCCCTGCCTTCGACAGGTCTGTCACGTCAGCCTCCGGTGGCGAGGGTCTTGGCTTCGGGGGAGTGGCCCGGCTGCCAGGCGAGCGCCCGCCGCTCGGCGAGCAGCAGCAGCGTGTTGAACAGGTAGCCGAGGATGCCCAGCAGCACGATCCACGCCCACATCGCGGGCAGCGCGTAGTCGCGCTGGGCCTGCACGAGCTGGTTGCCGACGCCGTTGAGCGAGCCGATCAGCTCCGAGATGACCATCAGCACCAGCGCGATCGACAGGCTCAGCCGCAGCCCGGCGAACACCTTCGGCAGCGCCGAGGGCAGCACGACGCCCAGCAGCCACTGCGCCCGGCTGAGCCGGAACGCGCGCGCGGTCTCGACCTTGGTCGCGTCGACCGAGCGGGCGCCGTCGACGGTGTTGAGCAGCACCGGCCACAGCGCGCCGAAGGCGATCGTCGGGAGCTGCATCGAGGTCACCCCGATGGTCGCGGCGAAGAACGGCACCAGCAGCGGCGGCGGGATGGACCGGATGAAGGTGAACGCCGGGCTCAGGTAGGCCATCGCGGTCGCCGACCGGCCGAGCAGGACGCCCAGCGCGACCCCGACGACCGCGGCGGTGGCGAACCCGGCCAGCATCCGGCCGACGCCGGGCACCACGTGCTCGCCGAACAGCGGGGAGAACCACAGCTCCCCGGCCGCCTCGGCGATCGTGGTCGGCGGCGGGAAGAACACGTCGTCGGCGGCGCGGGCGAGCAGTTCCCAGACCAGGACGGCCACGGCGAACACGACCCAGCGCTGGCCCGCCTCCTTGAGGAGCCTCACCGTTCACCCCCGCGCGCGTTCCACCCGAACAGGCGGTCGTTGAGCTTCTCCAGCCCCGCGTTCGCCGCGTAGCCGATGACCCCGGCCAGCACGGTCCCGGCCAGCACGACGTCCATCTGAGACGCCCCGGCGCTGGCCTCGAGCACGAGCTGGCCGAGGCCGATCGTGCCGCCGGAGAACAGCTCCACGCTGACCACGACGGCCAGCGACATGGCGAAGGTGAGCCGCACGCCGGTCAGCACGAACGGCGCCGCGCTGGGCAGCGCCACCCTGGTCAGCACGCCGAGGCGGCCGACCCCGAACGCCCGCGCGGTCTGCACGTGCAGGGGGTCGAGCTCGTCGAGGGCGTACATCGTGTTGAACAGGACCGGCCACAGCCCGGCGAAGGTGGCCAGCACGATCTTGGTGTCCGGGCCGGTGCCGAAGGTCAGCAGGGCCAGCGGGATCAGCGCCACGGCCGGGATCGGCCGCAGGAACTCCACCACCGTCATCATCGCCCTGCGCACCCAGGACACGCTGCCCAGCAGCAGCCCGGCGGGCACCGCGATCAGGACCGACAGCGCGACCGCGATCAGGGTCGCCAGCACGGTGGCGATCACCGCCCGCAGGAACCCCACGTCGCCGAGCAGCCGGACCAGGGTGGGCAGGACCACCGAGGGTGGCCGCAGGTAGTACTCCGGGACCAGGCCGGTCCGGCTGGCCGCTTCCCACACGAGGAAGAGGCCGACCAGACCGACCAGCCCGGCGGTGAACCGAGGACCGCGCCGCACGTCACTTACCGGCGGTGCCCGCGTTCGGGATCATGGTGGCCACGTCCAGGGCGCCCTGGATCACCCCGAAGTCCTTCATCAGGTTCGCCACCCGCTGGATGCGGGTGGGGACCAGCGAGGTGGGGTAGGTCGACATCGTGACCAGCTTGGCGGTCTGCTCGTCGACCTTGGCGTACTTGACGAACATCGGCTCCATCTTGGTGCGGTCGGTCGCCTCGGCCTGCGCCCGCGACAGCCCGCGCTGGAAGGCGGCGAGCGTGTTGGGGCTGGTGGTGGCGAACTTGCCGTTGCCGCTGACCGCGGTGTAGCCCGACATCGGGATCTCGGCGGTGGGGCCGGTGGCGCAGTCGAACACCGGGACCGCGCCGAGCTGCTTCTGCGCGGTGGTCACCCACGGCTCGGCCAGCACGGCGCCGTCGACCTCGCCGTTCTGCATGGCCGTGATCATGTTCGGGAACGGCATCTCGACCCACTGGATCGACTCGTGCGCCACGCCCAAGGTCTTGAGGACCGAAGACGGCGCCAGGTCGCTGATGCTGCGGCGGGCGGTGAGCGCGATGCGCTTGCCCGGGATGTCCTGCGGGGTCTTCAGCGAGGAGTTCGGCGGGGCCACCACGACCAGGTGGCCGGGCTTGGCGGCCAGCGCGTCGGCGACGATCTTGAAGTCGGCGACCTTGGTGCTCTGCGCCTGCAGCACCGCGGGGTAGGTGGTGAAGGCGATGTCGAGGTCGCCGTTGAGCACGCCGCTGATCCCAGCCGGACCCGAGGCCATGACGACCGGCTCGACCTCGACGCCCTCCTCCTTGAAGTAGCCTTGCTCGACGGCCCGGTAGAAGGGGGCGGCGTCGACGACCGGCAGCACGCCGACCTTGATCTTGGCCTTCTCCACCGCGCCGGTGCCCGAGGCGTTCGATCCGCCCGAGTCGTCACCGCCGAGCAGGCCGCACCCGCTCACGGTCGCGAGCAGGGTCATCGCCACGGCGGCGATGGGCAGGCGGGCACGGGCCCGGCCGCGGGCAAAGCGTCGAAGCATTGGAGCCTCTCCTCGTAGGAGCACACGGGTTTGTCTGAGGTGCAGTTCCCCCTGGACACCGAGACGCACTGTAGAGACTTGGCATGCGGGTCACAATGAGTACGCACTAGGTGCCTAGTGGTGAACCCTCTCACTGAATCAGGTGGTTCAGTTAACCCGTGTGGGCGAACTCGAGATGACTTCTGACCTGGGGTTTACTGAACGTAACTGTTGTCTCGAAGCGGGCAACCGTTTTACTCCATACGGGTGATATCCCCCCTAATGTAAACAGCGTTTACTAACTGGACTCGAGCACTGGGGTCCGACTGACTTGGATACCCATCTGTGACTGTCCCCTGGAAGGCTTACATCGTGGCGGGGACTTCGCTACCTTCTGTGCTCACAGTCGGGGGTACGCTCTAGCAGGCAGCAGCGGGGCCGTCATGGTCCTGGCCCGGAGGCGTCCCATGCTGTGTAGTTGTCCGTGAGAGCTGGCCTCCGACTCGACGGGCTACTGGCTCAGATGCAGGGAGAGTGCTGGCAGTGCCCGACCACACCGGAGGGCCCGCGACGTCCGAGGCGGAAGCGGGTGCCGCGGCCAAGGCGAGGAGCTCCGGTCGCAAGATCGTCGAGGGCGGTCCGCGCTGGCGGCTGCGCAACTGGCGGCTGCGCACCAAGCTCATCGCGGTCCTGCTCGTCCCGATCATCACCGCCATCGCGCTCGGCGTGCTGCGCACCGCCAACGAGCTCGACCGGGCCAGCACCTTCGGCGACGCCTCGTCCTCCATCGCCGCCACCCTCGACGTCGTCGCCCTCGTGCACGACCTGCAGGGCGAGCGCAACCTCGTCGTCTCCTACGTGGCAGGCGGCCGCAGCGGCGACAAGGCCACGATGGACGCCCAGATCCAGCGCACCGACTCCAGCCTGACCAAGCTGAGCCAGGCCGCCGAGGACGCCACCACCAGCAACGCCCCGCTGCTCGACGACCTGGTCGTTCGGCTCAACGCGGTCAGCGCCGTGCGCGACGCCGCGCTCAACAGCGCCTACCCCGACGTCGCGGTCTACCAGGCCTACACCGGCCTGCTGGAGAACGTGCTCAGCGCGGGCGCGGAGTTCACCTCCACGCTGGCCCAGCCGGAGATCTCCCGGCTCGGCGCCGCCGCGCTGGCCATCGTGCAGGCCAAGGAGTTCCAGGGCAGGCAGAACGCGATCCTGCTGATCGCCGCCGCCCGCGACTCCTTCCCCGCGGGCATGCTGCAGCAGGCCCGAGCCGCCTCGGCCAGCTACGACGCGGCCATCACCAACTTCCGGGCCAACGCCGACGCGAACGAGGCCCAGTTCTTCGCCGACACGTTCTCCGGCGCCGAGGTCGACGACCGCGAGCGGATCGTGGTCACCGCGTTCAACGACGCCGACCGCGGCAACCCGCTGACCATCGACCAGGCCCGCCTGGTCAACGACGCCCGGGTCACCGCGGAGGCCATGCGCCGCGTCGAGGTCTCGCTGCTCGGCGCGCTGCGCAGCAGCGCCCAGAACTCCGCCAGCGACGCGGCCTTCGTGGCCTGGCGCGACGCGGCCATCGTGCTGCTGGCCATCCTGGCCGCGCTCGGCGTCACCGTCCTGGTCGCGCGCTCGCTGCTGGTCCCGCTGCGCGTGCTGCGCCGCGACGCCCTGGACGTGGCGAACCGGCGGCTGCCCGAGACCGTCCAGCGCATCCTCGCCGACCCCGACCCGGTGGAGGCGTCCAAGTCCGCCGTCGACCCGGTGCCGGTGTTCACCCGCGAGGAGACCGGCCAGCTCGCCCGCTCCTTCGACGCCGTGCACGACCAGGCGGTCCGGATGGCGACCGAGCAGGCACTGCTGCGCGACAACATCAACTCGATCTTCGTCAACCTCTCCCGCCGGTCGCAGACCCTGGTCGAGCGCCAGCTCTCGCTGATCGACCGGCTCGAGCAGGACGAGCAGGACCCCGACCAGCTCGCCAGCCTGTTCGAGCTCGACCACCTCGCGACGCGCATGCGGCGCAACTCGGAGTCGCTGCTGGTGCTGTCGGGCTCCGGCCTGTCCCGGCAGCTCTCGCGCCCGGTGCCCGCCTCCGAGGTCGTCGGCGCCGCGGTGTCCGAGGTCGAGCAGTACGCCCGCATCGAGGTGCTCAGCGCCCCGGAGATCGCCGTGCAGGGCCGCGCGGTCTCCGACCTGGTCCACCTGATCGCGGAGCTGCTGGACAACGCGACCTCGTTCTCCGAGCCGGAGAAGAAGGTCTACGTGCGGATGGCCACCACCCGGAAGAAGGAACTGGCCGTCCAGATCACCGACTCCGGCGTGGGCATGAACGCCGACGAGATCGAGCAGACCAACGCCCGCCTGGCCGACCCGCCCGACCTCGACGTCGCGGTGACCCGCCGGATGGGCCTGTACGTGGTCGCCCGGCTGGCCAAGCGGCACGACATCAAGGTCCGGCTGCGCGACAACGAGGACGTCGAGGGCGGCCTGATCGCCCGCATCACCGTCCCCGCCGCGCTGGTCACCACCGGCGCGGGCGGCAACGCCATCCAGCAGACCGCGGGCTTCGGCGACACCGCTGTCAAGGCCAGCGGAATCGCGGGCGCCTTCGGCGGGTCCAACCGCGCGGGCTCCGCGCGCACCGAGGGCGGCGTCATCGCCGAGTCCCCGGTCGAGCGCTCCGCCGACGACCTCGCGGGCTTCCCGTCCTTCGAGCCGCAGTGGGGCGGCGGCAGCATCGAGGACACCGGCGGCTGGGGCCCGCCCGCCGACCCGGAGGAGGTCGCCTCCCGGCTCAACGGGCACGGCTTCGACTTCTCCGGCGGCCAGCTCACCCCCGCGGGCGAGGACGACGAGGCCGCCACCACCACCGCCGAGCCCGACCAGCGCCCGGCTCCCGACTTCGGCACCCCGCGGCGCCCCGAGCTCGAGGACAGCGGCTACGACCTGTTCGGCGCCACGCTGCCCGACCACGACGCCCAGCCCCCGGCCGACAGCCCGACCCGCGCCGCGGGCATCGGCAGCGCCTTCGGCGGCCGGACCAACGGCCACGCCCCCGGCGACCGCGAGCCGGAGCCGGAGTCGTTCTCCGGTTCCTTCGACCGCCCGCTCGAGTCGGAGCCGGACCGGTCCGAGACCGACGCCTACGCGCCGTTCACCTCCTGGCAGCACAGCGCCCCGGCCGAGCAGGCCCCGGTCGACCGCGGCCTCGACGCCCCGACCGAGCGGCTGCCGATCTACGAGGCCGTCCTGTCCCAGTGGTTCGAGGCGACGGACTCCGGGTCCACCCCGCACCCGCTGGCGGGCGCTGAGCCCGAGCAGGCGGCCACGCCCCCGGCGGCCCAGGCCGATTACGCCGAGGGCGAACAAGACACCCCCGTCGAGGCGCAGGCCACCGAGGCCGAGACCGCGCGGGCGGCAGCCTGGCAGTCGCCGGGCGACGACGGGTGGCAGCGGGCACGGGCCCTGCTGGACACCCCGGCGGAGACCATTACCACGGCGGGCCTGCCCAAACGCGTCCCCAAGGCGCACCTGGTGCCCGGCTCGGCGGCGCCCAAGGAGGAGGCCGCCGACGACTCAGCGGCGGCGCCCCCGCTCCCACCGCGCACCGCGGACGCCGTCCGCGGGCGCATGTCCAGCTTCCAGCAAGGTGTGAGGCGGGGGCGGCACGCCCTCGTGGACGCCTACCCTGGAGACCAGACCGGTTCATCAGACGAGAGCCGCCAAGACGAGGAGCAGGAGTGACGACCGCGTCCGTACACCAGCCCGGCAGCTTCGGGTGGCTCATCACCGATTTCGTCCGTCAGGTCCCTGGCGCGGCGCACGCCGTGGTGGTGTCCGCCGACGGGTTGCTGCTCGCCGGCTCCCAGGGCCTGCCCCGCGACCGCGCCGAGCAGCTTTCCGCGGTCGCCTCCGGCCTGGTCAGCCTGACCGCGGGCGCCGCGCGCTGCTTCGAGGCGGGCGGGGTCAACCAGACCGTGGTCGAGATGGACCGCGGCTACCTGTTCCTGATGTCCATCTCCGACGGCTCCTGCCTGGCCGTGCTCGCCGCACCGAACTGCGACATCGGCCTGGTCGCCTACGAGATGACCCTGCTGGTCGAGCGAGTCGGCCAGCAGATGACCCCCGAGCTGCGCGCCCAGCTACAGGGCACGCAGCGCCGGTGATCGAGCGGGTGAGCACGCGATGAGCGGCGAGCGGAGGCTGACGGACATGTCCGAGCGCGGGTGGGAGGACCTCTCCGGGACCGAGTTCGGCGAACCGCCGAACCGGTTCGACATCGACGGGTTCCGGGCCAGGCTGTTCGGCGGGCCGAGCGCCACCCTGTACGGCGACTCGAGCATGGCCGCGGGCATCCCGTCCCAGACCGACTGGGACAGCAAGGAGATCCCCGCCGTGGCCGAGTTCCAGCCCGAGTACGAGCAGGACGACTACGAGCCGGTCCACGCCTCCCGCCGCGGGCAGGCCCAGGGCTACGAGCAGGCCGGGTACGAGCAGGGCTACGAGTCGGACTTCGCCGAGGAGTACGAACCCGAGTTCGCCGCGCCGGTCGCCCCCGCCCCCGCACCCGCACCGGCTCCGACCAGCGCGAACTTCTACGACCCGGCACCGCACGAGACCGGGTCGCTGGTCCGCCCGTACACCAAGACGGGCGGGCGCACCCGCTCCGACTACGATCTGGCGATCGAGGCGCTGGTCTCCACCAGCGACCGAGGCCGGTCCCCGGACGCCACGGTCCGCCCTGAGCACAAGTCCATCTGCGGGTTGTGCATGGACACCCGTTCCGTCGCCGAGGTCGCCGCGCACCTGCGGCTGCCGCTGGGCGTGGCGCGGGTGCTCATCGGCGACCTGGCGGGCATGGGGCTGGTCTCGATCCACCAGAGCGGCATGGTCGTCGGCGACCGGCCGTCGATCGAATTCATGGAAAGGGTGCTCAGTGGGCTCCGCAGGCTCTAGTCCCCTCAGCGCGCGGGGGGCCGCCCCGCAGCCGACGACCTCGGCCAAGATCGTCGTCGCCGGTGGTTTCGGCGTCGGCAAGACCACCCTGGTCGGGTCGGTCTCCGAGATCGTGCCGCTGACCACCGAGGCCGTCATGACCGAGGCCAGCGTGGACGTCGACGACCTGTCGTCGACCCCGAACAAGGTCACGACCACCGTCGCGATGGACTTCGGCCGGGTCTCGCTCGACTCGGACCTGATCCTGTACCTGTTCGGCACCCCGGGCCAGCACCGCTTCTGGTTCATGTGGGACGACCTGGTCCGCGGCGCCATCGGCGCGATCGTCCTGGTCGACACCCGCAGGCTCGCCGACGCTTTCGCCTCGATCGACTTCTTCGAGGACCGCGGCCTGCCCTACGTCATCGCGCTCAACTGCTTCGACCGCGTCCTGCACCACCGCATCGACGACGTCCGCGACGCCCTCACGGTCGAGCCGACGGTTCCGATAGTCACCACCGACGCCCGCGACCGCGACTCCACCAAGGAGACGCTGATCACCCTCGTCGAGCACGCCATGCAGCAACGCATGTCCCGCGCGGTCTGATCTACCGCCTGAGCCCCGGTCGCCCTCACAGGTGCCCGGGGCTCTCGCGTCCACACCACCGGCAACCCCCAGCAGCCGAGCGTCACACGCGTTCACCAAGCGGGGGTTCACGGCACTGGACCCAGAACGGAGCGGGGGACGCCCGAGGGTCGATCCGGCGAGCGGATCTGCCTGATCGCCCGGACGTCCTCGGCGGGCTGGGGCATCACCGCGTTCACCACCTGGTCGCCATCGAAGCTGCGCGCCTGCGGCGTGTCCTGGCAGGCCACCTCCACGGCGCCCACCTCCGCCGGCGCCACGCCCGAGACGGGCTCCGCGTCAGGACTCCTCAACCAGGGCCGCGCTGGTGATCCGGTGCAGGGGAAAACGGCGGATCTCGTCGCTGGCGGGGTCTCGGCCTTCCACTATCCCGCCGCCGGTGCGGAGGGGTTCGACGACGTGTTGGCTCGCCACGCCGTGGGCGTCCACCAGGCCCAGCCAGACCGCTCGGCCGGTCCTGGCCGCGTCTTGGAGGAGGGTCAGCGTCTCCGCGGTGCCGGTGCCCGTTCCGGAACCACCGCGCGGGGAGACCGTGCGGCCCCGGCGGCTCTCGGCTGCCCGGTCGCCCGCGCGCATGGCGGCGACGACGTCGAGGAGTTGGTCGGCGCCGGGGGTGCGGGGGAGGGTGCGGCGCAGGGCGCGTGCCGGGGTCTGGATGCGGCGGCCCGTGGGGCGCAGGTCGACGACCTGGCCGTCGGTGCCCTCGGCGGCGGGGGCGAAGCCCGCGGCGCGCAGGTCGTCGAGGATGTCGAGCAGGGGCAAGGGGCTGACCAGGACCGTGGGGGCGATCTTGCGCAACTGCAGGCCAGCGGCGACGGGGCTGGCGGCGACCTCGGCGATCAGCGCGGGGTCGTCGCAGCGCAGGAACGACGACGTGGAGCCGCCGCGCAGCCTGCCGTGGCGGCGGGCGACGTCGTCGATCAGGTAGTCGAGGGACTGCGGGACCGGGGTGCGCGAGCGGGTGCGGAACAGCTCGTGCAGGTCCTCGGCGGTGCGGCCCGCGTCCAGCGCCCGCCGCACCGAGGTCTCGCTGACCCGGTACACCGTGGCGCTGCCCGCCGACTCCACGTCGGCCGTCTCGGTGATCAGCGCGGCCAGGTGCGGCTCCAGCGGGCCGGGGGCGACGACGGTCAGGTCGGCCTGCACCAGCACGTGGTCCACCGGCTCCGGCAGCGCGTCGGCCATCCGCCTGGCCGCCGCCTGCGCGCCATCGTCCAGCAGCGCCCGCCCCGGCCCGCTCAGCGCGCCCAGTGCCACGACCCCCAGCAGCGTCGCCTCGGCCACCGTCCAGCGCACCATGTCATCGCGCAGTCGCCCGCCGCGGCGCGGCGCCCGCCAGGCCAGCAGCGCCGCCAGCTCGTCCGCGTCGACCACGGCGACCCCCGCGCGGAGCTGCGCCAGCGCCTCCAGCACGCGCAGCCGCTCCACCGGGGCCACCGGCCTGCGCAGCTCGTCGGACAGCGGCGCGAGCAGCCGGTCCTTGGGGTCGCGCATCCCGCCAAGGCCGGGCACGCGCGGCAGGTCCAGCCACGCGGCGGCCAGCGTGGCCCACCGGTTGGCGGGCGCGGCGGCCAGCCACAGGTCGGCGTGGGTGGTCGGAACCCACTCCGGCGACGTGGTCTCGCTGTCGGCCACCAGCGACGCGGCGGCGGCCACCTCGACCAGCACGGTCGTGTCCCGGTCGGAGAGCTCGACGGCCTTGGCGACCTTCTTCAGGTCCCGCACGCCCAGCCCGCCGGACTTGAGCACCGGCGGCGAGTCGGCCGACCACAGCCTGATCAGCGTCTCGGTGTGCCGGACCACCTCCAGCGCGGCCCCGGCGGCGGTGGAGTCGATCAGCGCGGCCTTGCGGGTGGACGTCCGCAGCACCGGCTCGGTCACTGAGACGGTCCTGGTCGACGGGGCGGGCCCGCCGCGCAGGGCCGCGCCCACCTGGCCGGGCAGCTCCACGGTCTCCGCGTCCAGCCGGACCAGCAGCCCCCTGGCCAGCAGCCGCTGGATCGGGGTGACGGCCTTTCCCAGCGGCACCACGACCGCGGCGTCCTTGGTGCGCCCGATCGGGCGGCTCGCGGCCAGCGTGTCGAGGACCTTGCGCTCGTCGTCGGGCAGCCCGGCCAGCAACCCGGCGACGTCGACCCCGTCCAGGCCGGGGGCGGGCCGCCCCAGACCGGCGGCCGGGCTCCCGGCCTCGCGGGCGGCGGGCGGCAGCGCCACGGCGTCGTCCGGGCCCCAGGCCAGAGCCACCGCCCGCATCTTGGCGACGGCGCTGCCCACCTGCGCGGCGGTGACCTCGGGCGGCAGGTGGCCGACCACCCGGCTCAGCGGCGCGGGCGCCCGGTCGGCGTCGGCGGCCAGCAGCGCGTCCAACACCGCCAGGGTCAGCGTGTCGAGGCCCTCCGCGGCGCGCGCCACCGAGGCGCGGGTGCCCGCCCGGGACGCCAGCACGGCGGTGTCGGCCGGACGGGGGGTGGCCAGGTCGGGGCGGGCGCGCAGCAGCGCGGCGAGCTCCTCGTCGTCCCTGGCTCGCAGCCAGTCGGTGAGCGTGGTGCCGGACACCCTGACCACGGTATACGGCTGGTCGTTCCGCTAATCTCAGCACCAGGACGTGTTGTGGGGCCGCGTCCGGCGCGACTATCGCGAACACGGGCCCCCGCAACGCGGCCAAGCCCGACGAAGCTGCCGGACTTAGGAGGATCGATGGCGAAGGTCACGAAGAAGGACCGCGTCGACCCGGAGTGGCGCCACCCCGAGGACGGCTCGCACGCCGTGTCCGAGCTGCACTCCGACCGGCAGGGCGCGCTCTCGCCCTTCGGCGACACCACGTTCCCGTTGGAGAGCACCCCTTACGTGCACCCGGTCACCGAGATCAACAGGTGATCATCACACCGCGATAAACGCCCTGGCGGCGTTTATCGCGGTGTGACAGCGTTAAGCTCGCCCAGACCCCTGAACGACGCAGTCTGGAGCGCGCCGACATGCCTGTCCCCGGCCCTGGTTACTCGATCACCGTCCGGGTGGAGGCACCCCCGTCCGCCAGCGCGGCGGGCGACCTGACCAGCGCGGTCGGTCGCGTCGGCGGTGTCCTCACCGCGTTCGACGTCGTGGAGTCGCACGCTGACAGCGTCGTGGTCGACCTCACCTGCAACGCGACCTCCGCGGAGCACGCCCGCGTCATCACCGACGCGCTCGGCGACCTGGACGGCGTCGAGGTCCGCAAGGTCTCCGACCGGACCTTCCTCATCCACCTCGGCGGCAAGATCGAGATCAGCAACAAGGTCCCGCTGCGCAACCGCGACGACCTCTCCCGCGCCTACACCCCCGGCGTCGCGCGCGTCTGCATGGCGATCGCGGAGAACCCCGAGGACGCCCGCCGCCTGACCATCAAGCGCAACACCGTCGCCGTGGTCACCGACGGGTCGGCGGTGCTGGGCCTGGGCAACATCGGCCCGGCCGCCGCGCTGCCGGTGATGGAGGGCAAGGCGGCGCTGTTCAAGAAGTTCGCGGGCGTCGACGCCTGGCCGGTGTGCCTGGACACCCAGGACACCGAGGAGATCATCCGCGCGGTCGAGCTCATCGCCCCGGTCTACGGCGGGGTGAACCTGGAGGACATCGCCGCGCCGCGCTGCTTCGAGATCGAGGCCAGGCTGCGCGACAAGCTCGACATCCCGGTGTTCCACGACGACCAGCACGGCACCGCCATCTGCGTGGTCGCCGCCCTGCGCAACGCGCTGCGGGTGGTCGACAAGAGCCTCGCCGACTGCAAGATCGTGGTGTGCGGGGTGGGCGCGGCGGGCTCGGCGATCATCCGCCTGCTGCTGCAGCGCGGCCCCGGCGACGTCCTGGCCGTCGACGTGGACGGCATCGTGCACGCCGGCCGCGGCGACACCGACGCCAACCTGCGGTGGGTCGCCGCCAACACCAACCGCGACAGCACCTCCGGCTCCCTGCACGACGCCCTGGTCGGCGCGGACGTGTTCATCGGCGTCTCCGCCCCCGACCTCTTCGGCGCCGACCAGGTCGCCACCATGGCCGACGACGCCATCGTGTTCGCCCTGGCCAACCCCGACCCGGAGATCGACCCCATCGAGGCCCAGCGCCACGCCGCCGTGGTCGCCACCGGCCGCTCGGACTACCCCAACCAGATCAACAACGTCCTGGCCTTCCCCGGCGTCTTCCGCGGCCTCCTCGACGCCCAGGCCCACACCATCACCGACCAGATGCTCCTGGCCGCCGCCGACGCCATCGCCGACGTGGTGGACGGCGACCGCCTCAACGCCTCCTTCATCGTCCCCAGCGTCTTCGACGCCGCAGTTGCCCCCGCGGTGGCCGAGGCCGTCCGCAAGGCCACCACCGCCACCAACTCAGCCACCACCTGACGCCATCCGCAGTCGCCACGACCGGCCCGCGCGGCGTGAGTAGGCTCGGCGTCGTGGGTGAACTGAGCCATGTGGACGCCTCTGGCGCCGCCCGGATGGTCGACGTCTCGGGCAAGGGCGTGACGGTGCGGCGGGCCGTGGCCTCTGGGGTTGTCAGGACGACCGAGGCCGTCGTCGAGTTGTTGGTGCGGGACGGTCTTCCCAAGGGGGACGCGCTGGCGACGGCGCGCATCGCGGGGATCATGGGTGCCAAGCGCACGCCCGACCTGATCCCGCTGTGCCACCCGATCGCGCTGTCCGGGGTGCGGGTCGAGTTGGAGCCGGTGGGTGCGGAGGTGCGCATCACCGCGACCGCCAAGACCACCGACCGGACCGGGGTCGAGATGGAGGCGCTGACGGCGGTGGCGGTCTGCGGCCTGACCCTGCACGACATGATCAAGGCTGTCGACCCGGCCGCCGTGCTCGACGCGGTCCGGGTGGAGAGCAAGGACGGCGGCAAGACCGGGTCGTGGACGCGGTGACGCGGACGGGGCGGGTCATCACGGCGTCCAACCGGGCGGCGCGCGGGGTCTACGAGGACAAGACGGGGCCGGTGATCGCCGCCTGGCTGCGCGGGCGCGGGGTCGAGACCCCCGACCCCGTCGTCGTGCCCGACGGCGCCCCCGTCGAGGCGGCCCTGCGCGACGCCGTGGCCGACGCCGTCTCGGTCGTCATCACCACCGGTGGCACGGGTGTCACCCCCACCGACCGCACTCCCGAGGCCACCCGCGCGGTCCTCGACCACGACATCCCCGGTCTCGCCGACGCCATCCGCGCCGCGGGCCTGCCCGAGGTGCCCACGGCCGTGCTGTCCCGGGGCCTCGCTGGTGTCGCGGGCAGCACCCTGGTCGTCAACCTGCCCGGGTCCAGCGGCGGGGTGAAGGACGGTCTCGGCGTGCTCGACGGGGTCCTCGACCACGCCCTGGACCAGTTGGCGGGCGGCGACCACCAGTCCGCGCCGACCACGCCCGCCGAGGTGCTGCGGGCCGAGGTCACCGACAGCCCGATCTCCGTCGACGACCACGCCGCCCTGGCTTCCCACCGCGCCGCGGGCGCCGTCGTCACCTTCGCGGGCGTCGTGCGCGACCACGACGGCGGCAAGGCCGTGGTCTCCCTCACCTACGAGGGCCACCCCTCCGCCGCCGCCGTCATCGCCGAGGTGGCGGCGGAGATCGCCACGACCTCCCCCGGCACCCGAGCCCTGGCCGTCTCCCACCGCATCGGCCCCTTGGCCATCGGCGACACCGCCCTCGCGGTCGCCGTGTCCGCCGACCACCGCCGCGCCGCCTTCGACACCTGCGCCCGCCTGGTCGACGAGGTCAAGGCCCGCCTGCCCATCTGGAAGCACCAGCACTTCACCGACGGCACCGACGAGTGGGTCAACTGCCCCTGACGGGCCCCGGCCGTCCTCCGCGTCGTCCGCTCGCCGCCCAGTCGCCTCCCACGACCATGTTCGACCGCAGCCGCACGCCCACGCGGACGTTGCGCAGCCAGGTGCGGGCGACTCAGTGCGGGCGACTCAGAGGGGGCTTGGTGATCGCAGACAGGCCGATGGCCCCCGACCAGGTGGGTCGGGGGCCATCGGAACAGCGGTGAACCTACTTCGTGACGATCTTGTGGCCAACGAGGATGAGGTTCGGGTTGCTGATGTAGTCCTTGTTCTTCTCCGCCAGCACCTGCCAGCCGCCCTCGACGGACTGCGCGATGGCGATCTTGGAGAGGGTGTCGCCCGCGACGATGGTGTAGTCGCCCGCCGGGTTGGACTTGGTGACGCCCGAGGTGGTCGCGGGGGCCGGGGTCGCCTGCTGCTTCTTCGCCGGAGCGGTGGTGCTCTTCTTCGGCGTGGTCGACTTCTTCTGGGTCGTCGACTTCTTCTGCGTCGTGGCGGACTTCTGCTCGGACTTGCCGGACGACGACGAGGACGCCGCCGAGCCCGCCTTCTTGCCGCAGACCGGCCATGCGCCGATGCCCTGGGTCTTGAGCACGTTCTCCGCCACGCGGATCTGCTCCGCGCGGCTGGCGTTGTGGGCCGAGCCCGTGCCGCCGTTGGCGCGCCAGGTGTTGGGGTGGAACTGCAGGCCACCGTAGTAGCCGTTGCCGGTGTTGATGGCCCAGTTGCCACCGCTCTCGCACTGGGCGATGGCGTCCCAGTTGACCGAGTCCGCCGAAGCCGGGGCGGCCATGGCGGCGAACGGAACGCCGACTGCGACACCGGTCACGATGGCGCGGGCGATGGTGCGCTGGGTGCTGGACGGCTTGCGGTGCTTGCCTCGGTACGACATTGAGAGTCTCGCCTCCCGTGCCTGCGCGCTCAGATGACGCGGCGGGTTGGTCGGCGCGTGGCCGGCCTAGCCGAGTCTGTCCTCGGCGCCACTCCCGCTCACGGTCACCCGTGAACCGGTGTGGTCCCTCGCCCCTGTCCGGAAGTCGCTTTCGCTCGGGGTTGGTTCCCAGGAGCCCGCCGGACAGGGCTTGGCACTACGTGCTCCCGGGTCGTGCAGGTCTAGCCGCGGTCGGTTTCGGGTCCGACCGAAAGCGACGGTACGTAACCGCTGAGAGGAACCCAAACTCGAAGAGTAGTGACCGTCGTCACGGTAACAACCGGCTATCGGTCACGATCGAGGGTAAAAGCCCAGCTAAACGCCGTGCACTTGGCTGTTACCGGCCCGTGTCCTACCCGAGATAATTCACTTTCAGTGAGAGTTGGCGCACCTCTCCGGGCGGTCCGATCGGCCAAATGGGCACCCCCGGCGCCACCTCCTCAGCCCCCGGCGAAGGGGGGGAGGACGTCCAGGATCGCCACATCGGGGAGCCTGGTGTCGCGGTCGCGCACGGCCACCTCGTCCAGCAGGAAACTCGCCGACGCCAACACCCGGACCAACCCCGGCCCGCGCGCGGCCCCCAGCGCCACCAACGCCTCAGCCACTGTCGCGCCCTCCGGCAGCGTCACCGTCTCTTCCGCGATCCCCGCCGCGGCGCGCGCGCCCGCGAAGTACCGCACCTTCACCTCGGTCACCGCGACCTCACCCTCCGATCGAGCTCATCGGCCGGTCGGGCTGCGTGAACCCGCCGCCGTCGATTCCGTGCCCCGCCGCCTTGGCCCACATCGCGCCCCGCCACACCCCGGCCAACTCCTCGTCGGAGGCCCCACCGCGCAGCGGCGCCCGCAGGTCTGTCTCCCCGGTCGCGAACAGGCACGACCGCAGCGCCCCGTCCGCGGTGAGCCGCGTGCGGTCGCACGCGGCGCAGAACGGCCGCGTGACCGACGCGATGACCCCCACGTCGCCCGGGCCGCCGTCGACCAGCCAGCGCTCCGCGGGGGCGGCCCCGCGCGCCTGCGGGGTCAGGTCGTACTCGGCGCTGAGACGGGCGAGGATCTCCTCGGCCGTCACCATCTCCCCGCGGTCCCAGCCGTGCTGCGGGTCGAGCGGCATCTGCTCGATGAACCGCAGCCGGTAGCCGTGCGCCAGGCAGAAGCGCAGCAGCGGCACGGCCTCGTCGTCGTTGACCCCGCGCATCAGCACGGTGTTGACCTTCACCGGCTCCAGGCCCGCCTCCCGCGCCGCCGCGAGCCCGGCCAGCACGTCGGCGAACCGGTCGCGCCTGGTCAGCTCCGTGAACCGGGCCGGGTCCAGCGTGTCGAGCGAGACGTTCACCCGGTCGAGGCCCGCCGCCCGCAGTGACCGCGCGCGCCGCGCCAGCCCGATCGCGTTGGTGGTCATGGAGATGCGGGGCCGCGGGTCCAGCGCCGCCGTTGCTTCGATGATCCCCTCCAACCCCCGGCGCAACGTCGGCTCACCCCCGGTGAAGCGGATGTCGGTGACCCCCAGGGCGGTGACCGCGATCCGGATCAGCCTGGTCAGCTCCGCGTCGGACAGCAGGTCGCCGCCCGGCAGCCAGTCCAGGCCCTCGGCGGGCATGCAGTAGGTGCAGCGCAGGTTGCAGCGGTCAGTCAGGGAAACCCGCAGGTCCGTGGCCACCCGCCCGAACCGGTCCACCAGCTCGGGGGTGTCCGGTCTGCGCGTGGCGTTCGGGACGGCGGGAAGGCCCAGGTCAACGGGGATGCTCACCACTTCCAGGGTAGTCGCCGGAGTGGCTGTGGATCGCTTTCGTGAAAGCGTCTGCGCCTTCGATCGTTCAGTCACACCGCACTTGCGACAGTATTGTCTTGTACATGCCGCACTATCGGTTCTCTGAGGCCGCGCGCCTGCTCGGTGTCAGCGATGACACAGTGCGCCGCTGGGCCGACGCCGGGCACCTGCCGGTGGCCACCGACGCCGCGGGCCGCAAGGTCGTCGAGGGCGCCGCGCTGGCCCGCTTCGCCCGCGACCAGGCCGCCACCGTCCCGGACCCGACCGGGGGCGCCAGCTCCGCCCGCAACCGGTTCGTCGGCCTGGTCACCTCGATCACCGCCGACACCGTCATGGCCCAGGTGGAGATCCAGTGCGGCCCGCACCGGGTGGTGTCGCTGATGAGCGCCGAGGCGGTGCGCGAGCTGGGGCTCGCCCCCGGTTCGCTGGCCGTCGCGGTGGTCAAGGCGACCAACGTCATCGTCGAGACCCCCTGAAGGAGACGCATGCGCAAGCTCGCCCTGGTCGCCGCCGCGGCACTCGCCCTCGCCGGGTGCGGCTCGATCGGGGCGGCGAAGACGCTGACCGTCTTCGCCGCCGCGTCGTTGACCGAGTCGTTCACCGCGCTGGCGGAGGAGTTCGAGGCCGACAACGCGGGCGTCGAGGTCGTCGTCAACTTCGCCGGGTCCTCCGCGCTGGCCCAGCAGATCGGCGAGGGCGCGGCCGTGGACGTGTTCGCCTCCGCCGACGAGGGGAACATGGGGAAGGTCGCCGACCAGGTCCTCCCGGCCCAGGTCTTCGCGACCAACCGGCTCGTCGTCGTCACCCCGCCCGGCAACCCGGCCCGGGTCGCGGGCCTGGCCGACCTGGCCAGGGACGGCCTGGCCGTCGTGCTCTGCGCGCCGCAGGTGCCGTGCGGGTCGGCGTCGGTGCGGGTCGAGGAGGCCGCCGGGGTCGACATCCTGCCCGTCAGCGAGGAGCAGGACGTCAAAGCCGTGCTGACCAAGGTGCGCCTGGGCGAGGCCGACGCCGGGCTGGTCTACGTCACCGACGCCCAGGCCGCGGGGGACGAGGTCGGCGTGATCGACTTCCCCGAGTCGGAGGGGGCCGTCAACCCGTACCCGATCGCCATGCTCGAGAACGCGCCGCAGCCCGGCCTCGCCGCGAAGTTCCTCGCGCTGGTCACCGGCGCCGACGGCCAGGCCGAGCTGGGCCGGGCCGGGTTCGGCACGCCGTGACCAGACCGGTCCGCACCGGCCTGCCGGTCCTGCTGTGGGTGCCCGCCGTCGCCGCGCTGGCGCTGGTCGTGCTCCCCGTGGTGGGCCTGCTGGGCCGGGCGGACCTGGCGGCGCTGCCGGGCAAGGTGGCCGGCCCGGGCGCGCTCGCGGCGCTGCGGCTGTCCGTCGAGACGGCCGCTGTGTCCACCGCGCTCTGCCTGGTGCTCGGCGGGCCGTTGGCGGTCGTGCTCGCCCGGTCCCGGGTCCGGGGTGTGCGGCTGCTGCGGGCGGTGGTGCTGCTGCCGCTGGTGCTGCCGCCCGTCGTCGGCGGGTTGGCGTTGCTGTACCTGCTGGGGCGCAACGGGTTGCTCGGATCGCAGCTCCCCGGCGTCCGCATCCCCTACACGACGGCCGCCGTGATCATCGCGCAGACGTTCGTCGCGATGCCGTTCCTGGTCGTCGGGCTCGAGGGGGCGTTGCGCACCGCGGGGGAGCGGTACGAGGCGGTCGCGGCGACGCTCGGCGCGCGGCCGTGGACGGTGTTCCGGCGGGTCACGGTCCCGCTGGTGCTGCCCGCGGTCGGGTCGGGGCTGGTGCTGTCGTTCGCGCGCGCGTTGGGTGAGTTCGGGGCCACGATCACCTTCGCCGGGTCGCTGGAGGGTGTCACGCGGACCCTGCCGTTGCAGGTGTACCTGCTCGCGGAGACCGATGTGGACGGTGCGGTGGCGTTGTCGTTGCTGCTGGTCGTGCTGGCCGTCCTGGTCATCGCGGTGGCCCGGCCGCGCGCGGTCGAGGGCCTGCGGTGAGCGGGCTGCGCGTCGAGGTGGAGGCGTCGAGGGGGCGCTTCCACCTGGGGGTGTCGCTGCGGGTGGGACCGGGCGAGGTCGTCGCCGTGCTGGGGCCCAACGGGTCGGGCAAGTCGACCCTGCTCGCCGTCGTCTCCGGACTCCTGCGGCCTGACAGCGGCGTGGTCGAGGTCGGCGGGCGCGCGGTGACCGACCTGCCGCCAGACCGCCGCCGCGTCGGCCTGCTCGCCCAGGACGCGCTGCTGTTCCCGCACCTGACCGCGGAGGCCAACGTCGCCTTCGGACCCCGGTCGCGCGGGGTGGGCAAGCGGGCCGCGCACGCGGCGGCGCGGGACTGGCTGGCCCAGGTCGGGGCCGCCGAGTTCGCCGACCGCAGGCCATCGGCGCTGTCCGGCGGCCAGGCCCAGCGGGTCGCCCTGGCCAGGGCCCTGGCCGCCGCCCCGGACGTGCTGCTGCTCGACGAGCCGTTCGCCGCGCTCGACGTGGACGCCACCCCGGCGCTGCGCGGCGTCGTCCGGCGGGTGCTGGGACGGCAGACGGCCCTGCTGGTCACCCACGACCCGCTCGACGCCCTGGCCCTGGCCGACCGGGTCGTGGTGCTGGGCAGCGGCGCGATCGTCGAGCAGGGGCCCACCCGCGAGGTGCTGTCCCGCCCGCGCACCGCCTTCACCGCCCGCATCGCCGGGCTCAACCTCATCCCCGGCACCGCCGTCCCCGGGGGCCTGCGCACCGCCGACGGCGCCCTGGTCGCCGCCGCCACCCCGGGCCCGGTCGACGAGCCCGCCGTCGCCGTCTTCCGCCCAGCCGACGTCTCCGTGCACCCCGGACCGGTCGACGGCAGCCAGCGCAACACCGCGTCCGCCCAGGTCAGCGCCCTGGAACCGCACGGCGACACGATCCGCGTCCGGCTCACGGGCCCCGGCTGGGCCGCCGGTCTCGCCGCCGACCTGACCCCCGCCGCCGTCGCCGACCTGGCGCTGGAACCGGGCAGCCGGGTGCACATCCGGGTCAAAGCGGTGGCCGTGGCCGTCCACGGGAGCGCGGGCGGCTCGGCGTGGGTAGCGTCGCGGGCATGGTGTGGACGTACCTGATGGACATGGACGGGGTGCTGGTGCACGAACAGCACCCCATCCCGGGCTCGTCGGAGCTGATCGCCGAGCTGACGGCCGGGGACAACCCCTTCCTGGTGCTGACCAACAACTCCATCTACACCCCGCGCGACCTGCGCGCCAGGCTGCTGCGCACCGGCTTGGACGTGCCGGAGAAGTCCATCTGGACCTCCGCGCTGGCCACCGCCCAGTTCCTGCGGTCGCAGCGGCCCGGCGGCTCGGCGTTCGTCATCGGCGAGGCCGGGCTGACCACCGCCCTGCACGAGGTCGGCTACATCCTCAACGACACCGACCCGGACTACGTCGTCCTCGGCGAGACCCGCACCTACAGCTTCTCCGCGATCACCCGCGCCATCCGCCTCATCGAGCAGGGCGCCCGGTTCATCGCCACCAACCCCGACGCCACCGGCCCCAGCCGGGAGGGCTCGCTGCCCGCCACCGGCGCCGTCGCCGCGCTGATCGAGAAGGCCACCGGCCGCGCGCCCTACTACGTCGGCAAGCCCAACCCCCTGATGATGCGCTCGGGCCTGCGCTCCCTCGGAGCCCACTCCGAGAACACCCTCATGATCGGCGACCGGATGGACACCGACGTCCTCGCGGGCCTCGAGGCGGGCCTGCGGACCATCCTCGTGCTCACCGGCATCTCCGGCGCCGACACGGCCGAGCGTTTCCCCTATCGGCCCACCCGGGTCATCGAGTCGGTGGCCGAACTCGTGGGCCGAACGGCCGATCCGTTTCCCGCCGGGTGATCATCCCAGGTCACAGGAGGACGCGCGCTGCGCACGCGTTCGGCGACTCGCCTATCGTCACGGGTGTGGAGCACGACCCCGCTGAGACAGCGCCCGAGCCGGAGGCGCCCGAGACGTTCGTGGTCGGCGACGTGCACGGCCACCGCGCCGAGCTGGTCGCCGCCCTGCACACCCGAGGCCTGGTCGACCCGGACGGCCACTGGACCGGCGGCCCCCGGCACCTGTGGTTCCTCGGCGACTTCGTCGACCGCGGCCCCGACGGCATCGGCGTCATCGAGCTGGTCATGGCCCTCGCCGCGCAGGCCGCCGAGGCGGGCGGCCAGGTCCAGACCCTGCTCGGCAACCACGAGATCCTGCTCCTGGGCATGCACAAGTTCGGCGACGAGGAGGTCCCCTCGGACTTCGGCCCCCGCAGCTTCGCCCGGAGCTGGGAGATGAACGGCGGCCTGCGCTCCGACCAGGACGCCCTCACCGACGACCACGTGGCCTGGCTGACCTCCCGCCCCGTGGTCGCCCTGGTCGGCGACGACCTGCTGATGCACTCGGACACCACCGAGTACCTCTTCTGGGGCGAGGACATCGAGACGGTCAACACCACCGTCTCCGACATCCTGCACTCCGACGACATCGTCGAGTGGTGGGAGCTCTGGCGCCGGATGACGACCCGCTACGCCTTCCGCGGCCCCGCGGGCGAGGCGGCGGTGGACGAGCTGCTGGCCGCCTACGGCGGGACCATGGTGATCCACGGGCACTCGGTCATCGCCGACGCCCTGGGCGTCCCGCCCGCGCTGATCGATGGTCCCTACGAATACGCGGGCGGGAAGGCCTTGGGCATCGACGCCGGGTTGTTCGTCGGCGGGCCGTGCCTCATCACAAAGATCCCGTGGGAGTCGACCCTGTGGGCGGAAGAGGACGACTGACTGTTTCATTAGCTGAGACAGCCTCCCCTTCGGTTCGTAGGATGCCTTCGATGGTCGGAGTGATCGTGGGGGGAGTTCGGATGACCACGGGTGGAAACGTGCCTGGCGACATAGCTGCCATCGGCTCGGCGATGAGCGGCTTCCTGGCTGCCGCATCGAGCGGCCAGTTCGCCGTCAACGACCACGGGGGCAAGCCACTGCTAGAGGCGATAGCCAAGATGCGCGACTGGCTCGCTTTCAAGCAGGGTGAGTTGACGGTTCTTGAGCAGGAGCCGATGTTGGGTGGTACCAATGCCGCTCGGGTGATGAAGCCGTATGTGCTGCAGGTGGCTACTGATGCCCAAGGTTTCATCACCCAGTTGGTCGCCTTCGACAAGGCGCTCGAAGAAGCGGAAGCCGCCATCAAGGTAGCGATGAGCAACTATCGTGAAGTAGACGAAGCGAGTGCGCGCTCGTTGGGGACATGATGGGATGACTGTGCGAAGCAAGGGGATCTCGACTGCTGTTGGTTCACTGCTGAGTGCGTTGGCGTTGGTGGGGTGCTCGGCTGAGGTGGTTGGCAACCCCGTTGAGGGGCCTGCGTCGAGCCGGGGGGCAGGAGGAACGAGCACATCGTCTCCGACATCTTCGGCGGGCAGCGCGGAGCCGGGATCAATCGACCCGTGCGCACTGCTGACAGACGAGGCGAAGTCCGCGGTGTTCGCGAATGAGGAGCCCAAGCGGAGCGAGTTGCCCTCTTCGCTGCTCTGTCAGTGGATTGTTCGAGACGACCCGGTTGTCGACGACAGGTACACCCTGGGGGTCGTGTTCTTCCCGGAAGCAGGGCTGGACCGAGTGGTCGCCAACGGCGAGAAGATCCGGCTGACGCTGGGCGCGCGACGGGCCGTCCAGTCGCTGCGGGGGGCTGGTGGTGGCTGTGCGGTGTCGATCGAGGTGACCCCGACGTCGCGGGTGGATGTGCAGACGACTGGGCAGGACGGGCGGGCTCTGTGTCCGGCGGCGAAGCGGGCGGCGGAATTGGTGGAGCCCGAGATTCCGTGACCCGAGCGCCTGCTCAGCGCCGGTAGCCCGCGGGCACGTACTGGTCCGACGGCACGATGACCGAGCCCAGCGGCACCAGGCTGACCGGGATCAGCTTGAAGCTGGCGATGCCCAGCGGGATGCCGATGATCGTCACGCACAGGGCGATGCCGGTGATGATGTGGCCCAGGGCCAGCCACCACCCCGCGAACACGATCCAGATGACGTTGCCCAGCACCGAGGCCGCTCCCGCGTCGCGGCGGGACTCGATGGTGCGGCCGAAGGGCCACAGGGCGTAGTTGGCGATGCGGAAGGACGCGAGCCCGAAGGGGATCGTCACGATGAGGACGCAGCAGATGATGCCCGCGATGGCGTAGCCCACCGCCATCCAGAAGCCGCAGAGGACGAGCCAGATCAGGTTCAGGATGAGTCGCACGTGTCCAGTGTCCAGGAAAACCGGGCGGTTCGCGGGCAGACCCGTCGTGAGCGGGCGCGTTCGCGCGGGGGGCAAACGGACTAATTCCCCGGGGAGAGTCGTTCGCCCGAAACATGCTGTGCCGCAACGGATTGGCGTTCGATGACAAGAAATGAACCAGAATCGGATTTGTGGCGTCCACCTCTTTGACACTTTCCGCACCTGCTGACAGCGTGATCGCATGACCACCTTCCGAGCACGGCTTCCCTACGCCGAGGCCGCGAAGGCGCTGCTGCGCGACACTCTGTTCGACGCGGCCGGTGAGCTGCTGCGCGACAAGGGGTGGTCGGACCTCACGATGGCCGACGTCGCGGCGGCCGCCGGCGTGAGCAGGCAGACCCTGTACAAGGAGTTCGGCAGCAGACCCGCCTTCGCCCAGGAGTACATCCTCCGCGAGGTCGACCGCTTCCTCGCCGCGGTCGAGGAGGCCGTGCGCGCCAACGCGCTCGACCCGCGAGCCGCGGTCACCGCCGCCTTCGAGGTCTTCCTGGCCGCGGCCGCCGACCAGCCGCTGGTCAAGGCCATCGTCGCGGGCGACGGCGGCGACGGGCTGCTGAACCTGGTGACCAACCAGGCGGGCCCGGTGCTGTCCGCGGCCACGGCCCGGCTCACCGCCTGCCTCAAGGCCACCTGGCCGCAGGTCGAGGAGGTCGAGCTGCGCTTCGTCGCGGAGAACCTGGTCCGGCTGGCCGTCAGTCACGCCGCGTCCCCGACCGCCCAGCCCGCCCGCGGCGTCGCCGCCGTGTTCGGCCCCTACCTCGACTCCCTGGTCGGCGCCCAGCGATGATGGCCGGATGAGCCTGGCCGTCGGCTTCGACCTCGACATGACGCTGATCGACGCCCGCCCCGGAATGGCCGCCGCCATGAACGCCCTGGCCGCCGAGTCGGGACTGGCGCTCGACGGGGAGCACTTCGCCGCCAACCTCGGCCCCCCGCTGGACATGGTCCTGCGCGGGTTCGAGGCCCCGGAGGAGCGCATCCCCGCCCTGATCACCCGCTTCCGCGAGCTCTACCCCACGACGGTCATCCCCTCCACGCTGCCGCTGCCCGGCGCGGCCGAAGCCCTCGCCGCCGTGCGGGCCCGAGGTGGCCGCACCCTCGTCGTCACCGGCAAGTACGGCCCCAACGCCCAGCGCCACCTCGACGCCCTCGGCTGGACCGTCGACGCCCTGGCGGGTGAACTGTGGGCCGAGGCCAAGGCCGAAGCCCTGCGCGCCCACGGCGCGACGATCTACGTCGGCGACCACGAAGGCGACGTCCGGGGCGCGAGGGCGGCGGGGGCCCTCTCAGTCGGAGTCCCCACCGGCCCCCTGACCGCCGACGCCCTCCGCGCCGCAGGCGCAGACGTGGTCCTCGACTCCCTCTTGGACTTCCCCGCCTGGCTGAACACCCACCTGACCCTGGCGTCCTGACCCCAGTCCCCGCGCTCTACGACCGGCGATTCCGAACGGTGTCCCACACCGCCAGCATGAGACCGATCGGAAACGCCATCGACACCGCCCACAACCACGGCGCGTGCACCCCGGCCATGCTCATCACGAAGATCGCCACAACGGCGACCAGGCCGATGCCGAAGAGCGCGAGGGCAGCGTTGAACACCACCGTGCGGCGAGCGGGTGCGGTCATGGGGTCAGGATAGATACCACCGCTCAGGTAACGCCCGGGTGGTGGTGAGGCGAACATGACCTCGGGCCCCACTGTGGCATAGGCTTGCGGGACGCGTCCAGGGCACGCCCCCGGGCGCGTTCGTCTTGTGCGGCTGTTGGTCGCCGCGCGAGGTGGGGGAGTCATGACGACGAGGGAACGGTGAGACAGGTGCCGACCGGCAAGGTCAAGTGGTACGACTCGGAGAAGGGTTTCGGGTTCGTCACGCAGGACGAGGGCGAAGACGTCTACGTCCGCTCCTCCGCGCTGCCCGCCGGGGTCACCGGCCTCAAGGCGGGCCAGCGCATCGAGTTCGGCGTCGCCGACGGGCGCAGGGGCCCGCAGGCGCTGTCGGTGCGGCTGGTGGACGCCCCGCCCTCGGTGGTGGAGGCGCGGCGGCGACCTGCCGAGGAGCTGCACGGGCTGGTCGAGGACATGATCAAGATGCTGGAGTCGACGATCCAGCCGGACCTGGCCCGCTCGCGCTACCCCGACCGCAAGATGACCAAGCGGATCGCCGAGGTCATGCGCGCGGTCGCCCGCGAGCTCGACCCGTAGCCGGCTAGGCCGGGGTCTCCATGTCCCAGTACGCGGAGACCACCGGCTCGATCCCGTTCAGGAACACGACCTCCTGGACCGACACCAGCAGCAGCTTGCGGGAGCCCGGCGGCAGCGCCAGCGTGTACGCGTGCTGGCCGTCGCCGGGCAGGAACAGCTCGCTGCCGCCGTCGACGCGCTCGCCCGCGGCGTCGAGGTAGGAGAAGCTGACCGACCAGGCGTGGTCGCTGAGCTGGGCCGGGACCGAGATCTGCACCGGCTCGCCCGGCCGGACCGGCAGCCGCACCAGGGCCGCCTCGTCGCGGACCTCGCGCCCGTTGGCGACGTCGAAGCGCACCCGCGGGCCGGTCGCGACGGACTGGCCGTCGGCGTAGAAGGTCACTTCGGGCTGGCTGGGGGCGGCGCAGCCGACGAGGGCGGCGGCGCTGGCCAGGACCGTGATCAGGACTCGACGCACACCGCTGACCCTACGGGCCGCCGCGCCGCTCGCCGGGTCCGGGCCGGACGGGCCTGCTCACCGCCCTGGGGCGGGCGGGCCGCTCGCCGCCGAGGCCGGGGATCAGCGACGCCCCGCGCCTGGTCAGCAGGGTCTGGGTGAGGCCGACGGCGAGCATCGCGGTCACCACCAGGAAGCCGACCCACCAGATGGGCGGCAGCAGCACGCCGGTCGCGCCGCCGAACACCCAGCCCAGTTGCAGCACCGTCTCCGAGCGGCCGAACGCCGAGGCCCGCGACTCCTCCGGCAGGTCGTCCTGGATCACCGCGTCCAGGCTGTTCTTGGCCAGCGCGGAGGCGACCGCGCCGACCAGGCCCACGAGCGCGGCGGTGACGATCCCGGCCACCACGGTGGCCAGCACGGTCGACACCAGCGCCCCGACCAGGCAGCCCAGCACCACCTGCTCCGGGTTGCCCACGTGCACCCGCGCGCCGATCGCGTTGCCGATGAAGCTGCCCGCGCCCGCCGCGCCCGCGATGACGCCGAGCAGCAGGATCTGCTGGAACGGGTCGCTCTCGTTCTGCCCCCGGACGGCGAACGCCGCGAACATCATCAGGAAGCCGGTCAGCACCCGGATCGTGCCGTTGCCCCAGAGCGAGACCACCACGTGCCTGCCCATGGGCTGCCGCTTCGGCTTCGACGGCGCCGCGCTGATCGAGGCGGGCACCTCGCCCTCGGTGACCTCGACCCACGCCGGTATCCGCAGCGCCTGCGCCGCCCCGAGCGCGCTGATGGCCACGCAGAACCACAGCGCGCCCGATGACCCGAACAGGTTGGCCAACCCGGCCGCGACCGCGCCGAACACACCACCGGCCACCAGGCCGAACACCGTCAACCGGGCGTTGGTCTTTGCCAGGGTGATCTCCGGTGGCAGCACCCTCGGGGTGATCGCCGCCTTGAGCACGGTGAACGACTTGGACAGGACCATCTTCGACAACGCCGCCGGGTAGAGCAGCCAGTCGTCGAAGTGCATCGCCATCACCAGGCACGCGATCGCCTGCCCGAGCGACACCGCGCACATCGCCAGCCGCCGACCCCGCTGCAGCTTGTCCAGCAGCGGCCCGATGACCGGGGCGACCAGCGCGAACGGGGCGACGGTGATCAGCAGGTAGAGCGCGACCTTGCCCTTGGACTCGCCGCTGGCCGCGGAGAAGAACAGCGTGTTGGCCAGCGCGACGGCCATCGCCGCGTCGCTGGCGTAGTTGAGCATCGTGGCGTAGGTCAGCGCGGTCAGGCCGGACTTGTCCGCGCCGTCGGCGTTGGCGGCCTTGCGGAACGCGCCGACGGCCTTCGAGGTCAGTTGCCTGCTGCGCAGCGCGGTGACGCGGGTGACGGTGAGCTTCTTCGGGTACTGCGGGGCGCCCGCGCGGTCGGCGGGCTGCTCCCGCGGGTCCTGGTCCCGGGGGTCGCGTGGCGGCTCCCGGTGGTCACGGTCCCGATGGTCACGGTCTTGGTAGTCGCGGTCCGCGTAGCCCTGGTCGCGGTAGCCGCGGTCCCGGCGGTCGTCGCGGGGCTGCCGGTCGTAGTCGGGCTGGTCGTAGCGCTCTCGGGCGTGGGACTCGCGTTCGTAGGAGTCACGGGGGCGCCAGTCGCGGTCGTCCCGTTCGTCGCGGTAGCCGTGCGGGCGGCGGGGGTCGTTGTGGAAGCGGTCGTCGCCGCGGGAGCGGCGGCGCTCGAGGTCGCCGTAGGTCTCGTAGTGGTCGCCGGGCTCGGGCAGCGGGCGCGTCGAGCCGCGGCGGGGCTGCTCGGTCCAGCCGAGGGCGCCGCGCCGCTGCGGCGGTGGCTCGTCGCGGCGGCGTTCACGGGGTTCGGCCCGGGGTTGGTCGGGGCGCGCGGGCGTCACCCACGGCCTGCGACCGCGGCGGGGCCTGCGGTCGGGGTGGTCGTCTTCTGGGCCCGAGCGGAACACACCGCTCATCCTGCCGTACCCAGGTCCCGCTCAGCAGCGGGACGGGCAGGTCAGGCCGATCACGTCGCGGGTGCGAGGCGGACCCGGAACAGGGCGGGCCACAGCTTCCCGGTCACCAGGAACTCGTCGGTGCCGGGCACGGCGGCGATCCCGTTGAGCACGTCGACGCCCTGCTGCTCCGCGCCGGTCAGCAGCCCGGACAGGTCGGCGGACCCGGTCACCCGGCCGGAGCCGGGATCGATCCGCACGATCCGGTCGGTTTTCCACACGTTCGCGTAGACGGCCCCGTCGACGCACTCGAGCTCGTTGAGCTCGCCGACCGGCGTGCCGCCGTCGACGACCCGCACCTCGCCGGTCGGGGCGAAGGTGGCCGGGTCGCGGAAGGTCAGCGTGGCCGACCCGTCGCTCATCACCAGCCGGGCCCCGTCGTGGCACAGACCCCAGCCCTCGCCGGTGTAGGACACCCGCCGCCGCTCGGCCAGCGTCGCCCGGTCGCGCTCGATGGCGACCCCGTTCTGCCAGGTGATCTGCCAGATCCGGTCGCCGACGACGGTGATGCCCTCGCCGAACAGCTCCGGCGGCAGCGCCACCTCCGCCCGGGGCGCGCCGGTGGCCGGGTCCAGCGCCCGGATCCGCGACTGGCCCGCGAGGCCGGTCCCCTCGTACAGCGTGCCGTCGGCGATCTCCAGGCCCTGGGTGAACGCCGTCGGGTCGTGCGGCAGCCGGGCCAGCACCTCGACCCGCATCGTCGCAGGTCCCGAGGTCGCGGCGGGGGCCGGGGCGGCGTGCGCGCACCCGCTCGTCGCGATCAGCAACAGCGCGGTGGCGACGGTCAGGCGGGCGGTCACCGGCCCAGCCTGACACGGCTGCGCGGCCCGTTCGACCCGTGGGGCACAATCACCCGTGATGACCTCGACGCGAGCACCAGAAGCCGAGACCGATCCCGCCCTGACAGCGGCGGTCGACTTCGCGCGCGCCGCCGCCGCCGAGTCCGCGGGCGGTGAAGTGGGCGAGCACGTGGCCGTGGTGGCGGAGGACGCCGCCTCGGTGACCCACCTGTTCGAGGCGGGCCTGCCCGGCTATCTGGGCTGGCGCTGGGCCGTCACCGTGGCCAACGCCGGGCGCGGCGAGCCGGTGACCATCAGCGAGGTCGTGCTGGTCCCCGGCGAGGACGCCATGGTCGCGCCGCGCTGGGTGCCGTGGAACGAGCGCGTGCGCCCCGGCGACATGGGCGTCGGCGACCTGCTGCCCACCGAGGCCGACGACCCGCGCCTGGTCGCGGGCTACGTGGCCAGCGACGACCCCGCCGTGGAGGCGGTCGCGCTGGAGGTCGGCCTCGGCCGCCCGCGCGTGCTCTCCCGCGAGGGCAGGCTCGACGCCGCCGACCGCTGGCGCGGCGGCGACTTCGGCCCCGGCGCGGACATGGCCCGCGGCGCCCCCGCGCACTGCGGCACCTGCGGCTTCTACGCCTCGATCGCCGGGTCGCTCGGCGCGGCGTTCGGCGTCTGCGCCAACGAGGTCGCCCCGGCCGACGGCCGGGTGGTGCACGCCGAGTACGGCTGCGGCGCGCACTCCGAGGCCGAGGTCGAGCAGGTCAGCCCGGTCCTGGTCACCGAGCTGATCTACGACGACTCCACCGTGGACGTCGAGGTCAACGAGCGCGCCGAGCAGGTGCCCGACGGCGAGGAGCTCGAGACCGTCGCCGAGGTGCCCGAGGTCGACGAGGCCGCGCCCGCCGAGCGCACCGACGGCCCGGCCGAGCAGTCGCCGGAGGCCGCGGCGGTCGCCGCCGTCGAGCAGGCCGAGGCCGCGCCGGAGGACTCCGGCCAGCCCACCGACACCACCGGGTGAGCGCCGCCGACCCGTTCGGCACCGAGGCGCTGCGCGCGTCCGTCGTGACCGCGTGGGCCTCGTCGCCGACCCGCTTCCGCGAGGACGCCAACGCCGAGGAAGACCTCTACCTCGGCGGCTACCGCGACCGCCTGCTCGTCGAGCTGGCCCAGAACGCCGCGGACGCGGCCGGGCAGCGCGGCACCCTGCGCGTCGACCTGGTCGACGGCGAGCTGCGCGCGGCCAACACCGGGGCCCCGCTCGACGCCGACGGCGTGGCCGCGCTGGCCTCGCTGCGCGCCTCGGCCAAGGGCCCCAGCCAGGGCGTCGGCCAGTTCGGCGTCGGCTTCGCCGCGGTCCTGGCCGTCACCGACGCCCCGCGCGTGGTCACCGCCGCGGCCGGGGTCGCCTTCTCCGCCGAGCGCACCCGCGCCGAGCTGTCCGCCTACCCCGACCTGGCCACCCGCGCCGACGAGCGCGGCGGGCGGGTGCCGGTGCTGCGGCTGGTGTGGCCGACGACCGGCGAGGCGCCGCCGGAGGGCTTCGCCACCGAGGTCCGGCTGCCGCTGCGCGCGGGTGTCGACGGCGACGCGCTGCTGGCCGACTTCGCCGCCCAGGCCGAGGACGTGCTGCTGGCGCTGCCCGGTCTGGACCGCATCGAGGTCGGCGGCCGGGCGTGGTGGCGCGAGGACGGCGACCGGGTGCGCGTGCACGGCCCGGACGGCGTCGCCGACTGGGTGGTGCACCGGGTGTTCGGCGTGCTGCCCGACGAGGTCGTCGCCCAGCTCGGCGTCGAGGCCCGCGAGCGTCCTGAGTGGTCGGTGAGCTGGGCCGCGCGCGTCGACGCCGACGGCGTGCCGCTGCCGCTGCCCGAGGGCGTGCTGCACGCGCCGACCCCGACCGACGAGCGGCTTTCGCTGCCCGCGCGGCTGATCGCCACCCTGCCGATCGAGCCCTCGCGGCGGCGGCTGCGCCCCGGCCCGGCCGCCGACGCGGTGCTCGCCGCCGCGGCGCGGGCCTACCCCGCGCTGGTCGGGCAGGTCGCGCCGGAGCACCGCACGGCCCTGGTGCCGGTCATCGGCTTCCCCTTGTCCGAAGTGGACGACAAGCTGCGCGAGCTGGTGCTCGCCCGGCTGCGCCAGGCGGTCTGGCTGCCCGCCGCGGGCGACGCCGAACCCCGGCTGCTCGCCCCCGCGCGCGCCACCGTGCTCGACGCCGAGGGCGCGGGCCTGGCCGACCTGGTCTGCTCCGTGCTGCCCGATGTCGCCGCCGGGTTCCTCTCGGCGCGCCAGCACACCGCCGCGCTGGCCGCCCTCGAGGTCACCAGGCGCGGCCTCGGCGACGTCGTCGAGGCCATCACGGGCGTGGCCCGCCCGCCGTCTTGGTGGCACGCCCTGTACTCCGCGCTCGCCCCGGTGGTCGAGACCGACGCGACCGCGCGCACCGAACTGGGCGCGCTGCCGGTCCCGCTGGCCGACGGCCGCACCCTGCCCGGCCCGGCCGGGTCGATCGTGGTCGACGACCCGGAATTGCTCGACCTGCTCACCCGCGCCGAGGTCGGCGCGCTGCGCGTCGTGCACGCCGAGGCCGCGCACCCGGTGCTCGAACGCCTCGGCGCCCGCCTCGGCGGCCCGGTCGACCTGCTCGACGCCGGGGGCCTGCAGGACGCCGTCGAGCGCAGCCTGGACGACGTCGAGTCCGGTGTGGACTCGCCGGGCCTGGTCCCCGTGGTGCTGCGGCTGGTCCGCGACGCCGGGGTGCGGCCGGGGGAGCGCGCGTGGCTGGGCGCCCTGGCCCTGCCCGACTCCGTCGGCGACTGGCGCCGCGCCGACGAGCTGATGCTGCCCGGCTCCCCGCTGCTCGACCTGCTCGACGAGGACGCCCCGGTCGGCGTGCTGTCGGCCGAGCTGGCCACCGAGTGGCCCGACCACGTGCTGTCCGCCCTGGGCGTGCTCGACGCGTTCGCCCTGGTCGACGACGACGCCCCCACCGGCCCCGACCACGGCCTGGCCGACGAGGCCCAGTGGTGGGACGCCCGCGCCGAGCCGCCCACCCGCGTGCTGGCCGTCCGCGACCTCGACCTGGTCACCGACGACGCCTGGCCGCGCGCGCTGGCCCTGCTCGCCGCCGAGCCGGACACCTGGCGCGCCCTGCTCGCCCCCGACGGCCACACCGGCTGGTGGATCGCCCGCAACGCCCTGCTCGGCGGCCACCCGCCCACCCACTGGCGCCTGCCGGCGGCCACCGACCTCGACGGCCTCTACGACGTCGTCCCCGACCTGGGCCTCGACCCCCGGGTCCTCGCCGCCATCGGCGTCCGCGCGGAACTGGCGGTCCACACCGCCGAGGACGCCGAGGACCTCCTCATCCGCCTCGGCGACCCCGACCGCGCCCTGCACCCCGGCGCCGTCCTGCGCACCCACGCGGCCCTCGCCGAGGCCATCGAGGACTTCGACCCCGCCGACGTCCGCCTGCCCGAGAACACCCGCACCCTCTCCGGCACCGTCGCCCCCGACTGCGTCGTCCTCGACGCCCCCTGGCCCCTGGCCGTCCTGGGCGAAGACCAGGTCGTCTCGGCCGGACCCGACTTCGCGTTGGCCGAGCCCCTGGCGGAGCTGCTGGACCTGGAGCTGGCCACCGAGGTCCTCGACGCCGAGGTTGTTTCGGTCGGCGAACCGGTGGCCTGGTCAGAACTGGGCGCGGTCGCCGCCGCCTGCGAGCTCCTGGGCGTGGAACCCCCGCTCGGCAGCGCGGTCGTCCACGACAAGCTGGTGGTCCGCACGGACACGGGCGACCACCCGACGTCGTGGTGGGTGACCGAGGACGGCGTCCCGCACTGCGAGGACACCCCGGAGGCCCTGGCCCGGGCGCTCGCGTGGACAACGGACCGCTGGGACCAACGCCACCTGCTCACGGCCCTCATCGAGGAACCGTCCCACTACCTCACCTAGGCCGCGTTGTGGGAGTCCGTGGTCGCGACAGCCGCGCTGCCAGGGACCACCCGACCACGACTCGCACCGAACGAGACCCCAGCACGACCCAACGCCCCCACGGCCAAGCCGCACCCCCGCCGCGCACGCCCCGCCACACCTCTGGTGGGCGTCCCAGGACCCGGGGGCCGCGAAAGCGGGGGTAGTCGATCTTGCCTGTGGACAACTCGGGCCCCGTGGACAACTCGAACTCCAGCGAGCGCGAGTGGCCCACGGCCTGCCACGCGGACCAGACTGGTTCAGTCGAGGCGTTGCGCCGTGCGCGAACCGCGGTCGACAGCGCGCTGCTGCCAGAGCATGACCCCGGCCCCTAGAATCCCCATCGCCACACCGGACAGCGCCGTCCACAGCCAGATCGGTGGCGTCCGGTCGAAGCCGTAGTGGGCGACGAGCAGGACGACCGCTGCGACCATCCACCCGCCGGTGCACAGGTATACGACGGGGGCGAGTGCCAGCAGCCTCCGCGGGAGCGGGGGAGTGGGGCGCAGGTGCCCCGGTCGCTCGTCTGACGGTCCGGCCACAACCGGGAGGCTACGGCATGGCCACCGAGACCACGCCCGAGGCGGCCGAGCCTGGCGCGCGGAGTCCGATCGACCGGTTCTTCCGGATCAGCGACCGCGACTCCACGATCGGCAGGGAGGTGCGCGGCGGGGTCGTCACCTTCGTGACGATGGCCTACATCGTGGTGCTCAACCCGCTGATCCTCGGCAGCTTCTCCGCCGACGACGCGGGGGCGCACACGGACCTGTTCGGCGACATCCTGCCGGTCGGGCAGGTCGCGGCGGCGACCGCGCTGGTGGCCGGGGTAATGACGATCCTGTTCGGGATGGTGGCCAACGCCCCGTTCGCGCTGGCGACGGGGCTGGGCATCAACACGCTGGTCGCGGTGTCGATCGCGCCGCAGATGACCTGGCCGGAGGCGATGGGCCTGGTCGTGGTGAACGGCGTGGTGGTGTTGCTGCTGGTGCTGACCGGGGTGCGCAAGGCGGTGTTCAACGCCGTGCCCGCACCGCTCAAGTCGGCGATCGCGGTCGGCATCGGGCTGTTCATCACCATCATCGGGCTGGTCGACGCCGGGTTCGTCCGCAGGGTGCCGGACGCGGCGGGCACGACCGTCCCAGTCGGACTCGGGATCGACGGGTCCATCGCGTCGTGGCCGACGCTGGTGTTCGTGGTGGGCCTGGTGGCCATGGCGGTCCTGGTGGCGAAGAAGGTGCGCGGGGCCATCCTGATCGGCGTGCTGGGGACGACGGTGTTCGCGATCGTCCTCGAGGCCATCGTCGACGCCGGGCCGTCGCAGGGCACCAACCCCAAGGGGTGGAACCTGGGCTACCCCGGCCTGCCCGACTCGTTCTTCTCGCTGCCGGACCTGTCGCTGGTCGGCGAGGTGTCGTTCGGCGCGTGGGGCCGCATCCCGGCGCTGACCGCGGCGCTGCTGGTGTTCACGCTGGTGCTGACCGACTTCTTCGACACCATCGGCACCATGACCGGCCTGGGCAAGGAGGCCGACCTGCTCGACGAGGACGGCCAGCTCCCCAACACCAACAAGGCCCTGTTCGTCGACGGGGTCGGCGCGGTCGCGGGCGGCGTGGCGTCGACGAGTTCCAACACCGTGTTCATCGAGTCGGCGGCGGGCATCGCCGAGGGGGCCAGGACCGGCCTGGCGAACGTGGTCACCGGCCTGCTGTTCCTGGCGGCGATGTTCTTCACCCCGCTCTACCAGGTCATCCCCATCGAGGCCGCCGCCCCGGCGCTGGTGGTCGTCGGCGCGATGATGATGGCCCAGGTCACCGACATCGACTTCACCGACTTCAGCAACGCCCTGCCCGCCTTCCTGACCATCGTGGTCATGCCGTTCACCTACTCGATCGCCAACGGCATCGGCGCGGGCTTCGTGACCTACGTCGTCCTGCAACTGGTGACCGGCAAGGCCCGCAGGGTCCACCCCCTGATGTGGGGCGTCGCGGTCGCCTTCGTCGTCTACTTCGCCATCGGCCCCATCGAGGCGGCCCTCAGCTCCTGACGGCGGCGGGGCCGGTCACCCCGAGGATGTCGGCGATGTGGCCCCCGGCCGCCGCGCCGCCCTCCTCGGCCAGCTCCACGAGGTCGGTCAGCGCCCGCACGCACGGGTGGAACGCCAGGTGCGGCGCGCTGACCGGCCTCCCGTACCCCTCGCTGAACCACTCCTGCTCGGCCGCCCCCACCAGCCGGTCGGCCAGCACGCCCCCGCCCAGCACGAACATCACGTCCCACTCCGGCCGCGCCGACACCGCGTCGTCCCAGTCGATGAGCGACACCGTCCCGTCCGCGTGCGCGAAGGTGTTGCCCAGGTGCGGGTCGCCGTGGCACACCCCGCGCGGCCCGGCGGGCAGTCCGGCCAGCTCCACCGCCCGCGCCCGCAGGTCCCGCACCACCGGGTGCCCCCGCCACCGCGTCGCCTCCAGCCGGGCGAGCAGCGCACCCAGGTCGTGCCGGTCCTCCGGCAGCCCGGCCCGCCGCGGCGCCGAGTGCACGCGCCGCAGGAGACCGCCCAGGCTGCGCCAGTGCTGAGCGGTCATCTCGGCCTCGACCCCGAGCACGCCGCCGTTCCAGCGCGAGACCGCCATCCACCGGCCGTCGCGCACCGAGACCGGCTCCCCGTCCACGGTCCGCACGCCGTCGCCGAGCCCGACGTGCTCGGCGACCAGGGCGCCGCACTGCCCCACCCCCACCTTCACGGCGAGGTCCAGGCCGTCCGCCCGCACCCGCCAGGTCGCCCTGGTCACCGGTTCGACCCGGTCCGCCCGAACCCCGAACGCGTCCGCCAGCCACTCGTCGATCACGCGCCCATGGTCGCCCAGGTGTGATGTGCGCGTTAAGAGGTGGAGACGATTTGTTTGCTGAGCTAAGCTAACAAACTGTGTCGGACAGTGGGCAGCGCGGACTCACCAGTCGGTTGCGGCTGGCGGTGGTGCGGCTGAACCGCAGGTTGCGGGCCCAGCGGACCGCGGACGACCTCTCGCTCACCCAGCTCTCGGCGCTGGCGAGCCTGGCGAAGTGCGGGCCGATGTCGGCGGGGCGGCTGGCGGGTGTGGAAGGGGTGCGACCGCCGTCGATGACCAGGGTCATCGCCGCGCTGGAGGAGGCCGGGCACGTGAGCCGCGGAGTCAACCCGGACGACGGTCGGCAGGCGATCGTGGGGCTCACCGACACCGGGCGGCAGCGGGTCGCGGCGGACATCAGCGCGCGCGAGGCCTGGCTGGACCGCAGGTTGGCCGAACTCGGCCCGGCTGAACGGGAGATCCTCGACCGGGCCGCGGAGATCATCGACAGGATGGCGGGGAACAAGGACTAGATGCGGACCTACGCGGGTGACACCCGAGAGCAGCGACCCCACGACGACACGACCCTCTCGGACACCGGCAGGCCGAGGTCCCCCGAAACCCCAGCGCCCGAGCAGGGCATGTTCTCGTCCCTGCGGGTGCGCAACTACCGGCTGTTCGCCACCGGCCAGGTCGTGTCCAACGTGGGCACCTGGATGCAGCGCATCGCCCAGGACTGGCTGGTCCTGGTGCTCACCGACAACAACCCGGTCGCCCTGGGCATCGCCGCCGCGCTGCAGTTCCTGCCGACGCTGATGTTGTCGCTGTGGGCGGGGGTGCTGGCCGACCGTTTCGACAAGCGCAAGATGCTGATCGGGGTGCAGGCGGCGATCGCGATGAGCGCGCTGCTGCTCGGGCTGCTCGACGTCACCGGCCTGGTCCAGGTCTGGCACGTCTACCTGTTCTGCTTCGTCCTGGGCGTGTTCACCGCCGTCGAGGTGCCCACCCGGCAGTCGTTCGTGGTGGAGATCGTCGGCCGCGACCAGGTGACCAACGCCGTCGCGCTCAACTCGACCAGCTTCAACCTGGCCAGGATCGTCGGCCCGGCGATCGCGGGCGTCATGATCACCCTGGTCGGCACCGGCTGGCTGTTCCTCGGCAACGCCGTGCTCACCGTCGCCGTCATCGTCGGCCTGGTCATGATGGACCCGGCGAAGCTGCTCTCCGGCCCCCGTCTGCAACGGGCGAAGGGGCAGTTGCGCGAGGGGTTGCGCTACGTCTGGGGCAGGCCGGACCTGATGACGGTCATGGTCCTGGTGTTCTTCGTCAGCACCTTCGGGATGACCTTCTTCGTCAGCCTCGCGGTGGTGGCCGCGAACGTCTTCCAGCGGGACGCGGCAGGCTACGGCCTGCTGTCGACGACGCTGGCCATCGGCACCCTCTGCGGCGCCCTGCTGGCCGCTCGCCGCTCCGGGCAGCGCCCGCGCACCCGGCGGCTGCTGCTGGCCGCGTTCACCTTCGGCGTGCTGGAGGTCGTCGCCGGGCTGATGCCCAGCTACCTGACCTTCGCGCTGGCGCTGGTGCCGGTGGGCTTCGCGGTGATGACCTTCATGACCACGGCGAACACCACCGTGCAGTTGGCGGTGTCGCCGGAGATGCGCGGCCGGGTCATGGGCCTGTACATGCTGGTCTTCCTCGGCGGCAACCCGGTGGGCGCGCCGTTGACCGGGTGGCTCGCCAGCAGTCTGGGCGGGCGCTCGCCGCTGTTGGTCGGCGGGACGGTCGCGGCGCTGGCCGCAGTGGTCTGCGGTGTGGTCCTCGCCCGTCGTGGCGGGGTCCGACTGCCGGCCCGGGTGCGCGGTCTGCGGGTGCTGCGTCCGGGCTGAGCTGGGCAAAGCTGGAGGGCGTCACCCGGGCGGGTGGCGTCCTCCGGTGTTTTCCGACGAGGGTCTTGCGTCCCGAGTGAAGTAAGGCTAACCTAAGTCTTGTCCGCTTCGTGGTGGGAGCGGCAGTCAGTTCGGGAAACAGCGAGGCCCCCACTCCCAGCGTCCGGGAGTGGGGGCCTCGCACTTCCCGGCGAGGGGCTTGTCGGAGCATCCCCGCCGAGTTCTCTGCGCCCTACCGCGCGGCGGGCGGCGTCAGGCCGACGAAGCCGCCGGAGCGGGCGGCCTCGAAGCGGGTGGCCACGTCGTTCCAGTCGACGATGTTCCACAGGCTGTTGATGTAGTCGGCCTTCACGTTCTTGTACTGCAGGTAGTACGCGTGCTCCCAGGTGTCGAACACCAGCAGCGGCGTGGTGCCGATGGACAGGTTCGAGTGGTGGTCCTTGAGCTGCTGGGTGATCAGGCGGTTGCCGACCGGGTCCCAGGCGAGGATGCCCCAGCCCGAGCCCTGGATGGTCGTGGCGGCCGCGTTGAGCTGCGCGCGCAGCTTGTCGAAGGACCCGAAGTCCTGGTCGATGGCCGCGGCGAGCTCGCCGGTCGGCTTGTCGCCGCCGTTCGGGCTCAGGTTTTTCCACCACTGGATGTGCAGGGTGTGCCCGGCCAGGTTGAAGGCCAGGGTGGTCTCGAGGCCGACGATCGAGCCGAAGTCGCCGGAGTCCCGGGCCTCGTCGAGCTTCTCCAGGGTGTCGTTGACACCCTTGACGTAGGCGGCGTGGTGCTTGCTGTGGTGCAGCTCGTTGATCTGCCCGATGATCGCAGGCTCGAGTTGCCCGTAGTCGTAGTCCAGCTCGGGCAGGACGTAGGGAGCCACGCGCGTACCTCACTTCGTAATCGCAATTAGGTCTTACTTGCAACCTACTCGCAAGAAGTGCGGAGCGCCCGGCACCCCGGGGTGTGGGATGGGTCGCCCCGGTCAGGTGAGGATGATGAAGGGCAGTGCCAGCCAGCTCACGGCCAGGCCCGCGGCGACCCCGGCCGCCACCCAGCGCCAGACCACCACCCGGCGGGCCAGCCAGACCGAGGGCGCCAGACCGGCGGTGATGACCACGTTCGACACCAGCGCCAGCAGCGCGTTGGTCTCGCGCAGGGTCGCGGCCAGCCCGATGACCGCCACACCGCTGATCACCATGGCGAACACCGCGACCGTCGACCCGGTCGACCAGGGCGCGGGCTCGGCCGGGGGCGGCGGCGCCGGGCGCGGGGGGTCGGGGACCAGGTGCGTGACCTCGCCGCTGACCGGGTCGACGTAGGTCACCGGCACGCCCATCACCGCGGCGATCCGCCCGGCGAGCTGCGCGCCGCGCCGGGAGACCATCGGCGCGGCCGAGTCGGCCTCGCCCCGGTCGACCGCGGTGGCCACCCTGGCCCACTCGCGCAGCGCCCCGGTCAGGTCGTGGCCCAGCGGCAGCGAGTCCGGGTCGACCTCCCGGACGGCCGCGCCGTCGTGGCCGACCAGGACGGGACGGTCATCCCTGATGCGCAGTTCCACCGGCGTCCCCTCCGAGTCCGAGTGCGTAGAAGGCGACCGCGCCCGCGGTCGCCACGTTGAGCGAGTCGACCTCGCGCGCCATCGGGATGCGCACCGCCGCGTCGGCCGCCGCGATCGCCTCGTCGGTCAGGCCGGGGCCCTCCGAGCCGAGCAGCAGCGCGACCCGCCCCCCGTTGTCCACTGAGGACAAGGGGACCGAGTCGGCCCTCGGGGTCAGCGCGAGGACGCGGAAGCCCGCTGCCCGCAGCCGCGCCAACCCCTGCGGCAGCGGGTCCAGCGGGGCGAACGGGACCGCGAGCACGTGGCCCATCGACACCCGGACGCTGCGCCGGTAGAGCGGGTCCGAGCAGCCGGGGCCCAGCAGCACGCCGTCGACGCCGAGCGCGGCGGCGTTGCGGAACAGCGACCCGAGGTTCTCGTGGTCGCCGACGCCCTCCAGCACCGCGAGCGTGCGGGCCGACGCGGTCAGCTCGGCCAGCTCCGGCGGGGCGGCGCGGTCGGCGGCGGCCAGCACGCCCCGGTTGAGGTGGAAGCCGACGGCCGCGGCCATCACCTCCGCCGTGGCGACGTAGGCGGGCGCGTCCACCCCCGCCAGCTCCTCGGCCAGCGCCTCGACCCGGCGCCGCACGCCGAGCAGCGCGCGCACCGGGTACCGGGAGGCCAGCAGCCGCTGCACGACCACGACCCCCTCGGCGATGACCAAGCCGCGGCCGCCGGGCCGGTCCGGCCTGCGGTCCGCGGTCGACAGGTCCCGGAAGTCGTCCAACCGGGGGTCGGCCGGGTCGTCCACCTCGATCACCTGCGCCACCCGCGCAGTCTCGCACGTCCGCTCGCGCGCTTCAGCGGGTGACGATCTCGTTGCCGAGTGTCACTCACGTATCACGCAGTGCACTAATTTGGGCGCTGGCAGCGCGCTGTCCGCCGTGCGAGTGTTGGTCACCCGGGGGCGGACGGGGAGGGGCGAAAGTGGGCCAGGACGTGCGATCCGATGCGGGAACCCAGGCCGACCGCGAGCGGCACCGGCACAAGCTCCGACGCGGCCTCGCCGCCCTGCGCCGGATGCTCGACGAGGGCGGGTTCGCGCCCGCCCCGCCGACGATGGGGCTGGAGATCGAGTTCAGCCTCGTCGACGCCGAGCACCGGCCCGCCATGCTCAACCGCGTCGTCCTGGAGAAGCTGGACGACCCCCGGTTCACCACCGAGCTCGGCCAGCACAACCTCGAGCTGAACGTGCCGCCGCGCCCGATCACCGGCGACGAGCCACTCGGCCTGGAACGCGAGCTGACCGAATCGCTGGCCGAGGCCGCGGGCCGGGCCGAGGACACCGGCGCGGCCCTGGTCATGATCGGCAGCCTGCCCACCCTGCGCGCCGAGCACTTCGACGCCCGCTGGCTGACCGCCGACCCCCGCTACCGCCTGCTCAACGACCGCATCGTCGCCGCCAGGGGCGAGGACGTGCGGCTGGCGATGGAGGGCATCGCGCTGCCCGGCCGCGACTCCGAGTC
The DNA here is from genome assembly GCF_009745975.1 of Actinokineospora pegani. Classification (GTDB taxonomy): domain Bacteria; phylum Actinomycetota; class Actinomycetes; order Mycobacteriales; family Pseudonocardiaceae; genus Actinokineospora; species Actinokineospora pegani. Next base: position 112,757 of record NZ_WHOL01000113.1, read on the forward strand.
GCTGCGCAGCCTGCACGACTCGATCCTGGCCGAGTCGGCGTGCACCTCCACCCAGTTGCACCGCATGGTCGCCCCGGCGGAGTTCGCGCCGTTCTGGAACGCCGCGCAGTGCCTGGCGGGCGTGCAGGTCGCCATCGGCGCCAACTCCCCGTTCCTGCTGCGCAAGGCGCTGTGGCACGAGACCCGCATCCCGCTGTTCCTGCAGGCGACCGACACCCGCCCGGACGAGCTCAAGAACCAGGGCGTGCGCCCCAGGGTGTGGTTCGGCGAGCGCTGGATCTCCTCGATCGCGGACCTGTTCGAGGAGAACTGCCGCTACTTCCCCGGCCTGCTCGCCGAGGTCGACGACGAGGACCCCCTCGACGCCCTCGACGCGGGCCACGTCCCCCGCCTGTCCGAGCTGCGCCTGCACAACGGCACCATCTGGCGCTGGAACCGCCCGGTCTACGACATCGGCGCCTCGGGTCCCCACCTGCGCGTGGAGAACCGCGTCCTGCCCTCGGGCCCGACGGTCATCGACCTGGTGGCCAACGCCGTGTTCTTCTACGGCGCCCAGCACGCCCTCACCCTCCAGGAACCTCCGGTGTGGACGATGATGTCCTTCCAGGCCGCCGAGGAGAACCTGCACGCGGGCGCCCGCCACGGCCTCGCCGCCCGCCTCTACTGGCCGGGCGAGGGCCGCGTCGCCCCCGACGACCTCGTGCTCCGCAGGCTCCTCCCCTTGTCCGAACTCGGCCTCCGCGACCTCGGCGTCTCAGCCGAGGCCAGAGACCGCTACCTGGGCGTCATCGAGAGCCGCTGCCTGGCCCGCCGCACCGGCGCCTCCTGGCAGCGGGACGCGGTGGCGGCCCTGGAGGCCCGCGGCCGCACCCGCGACCAGGCCCTCACCGGCATGCTGGCCCGCTACATGGAGCACAGCGCCACCGGGGCGCCGGTCCACTCCTGGCCCGACCCGGATTGAAGATCAGTCCGGAATGAGGTGGTGTGCCGTCTTCGCCGCTGCGGCCGGGTATTCCATGATCATGGTGTGCGCGCCGAGGCGGGCTCGTCATCCGACTCCACCCACCCGCGCGCCCTCAACGGGGCGACCATGTCGGGCTGCCTCCGGTCGACCAGGCCAAGCAAGCCCCGGGCAGCGCGGGCGGGCGTTCTCTGAGATGCCTCACACCAGGGATTCGCGCCAGGTCCGGTGCAGCTCGGCGAAATCGCCGCCCGCGGCGATCAGGGCTTGGGGGGTGGCGTCCTCGACCACCCGGCCGTCGCGGACGACCAGGGCCCGGTCGGCTATGAGGACGGTGGAGAAGCGGTGGGCGATGATCAGGGCGGTGCGGTCGGAGAGGACCGACTCCATGGCTTGCTGGACGATGCGCTCGGTGGGGGCGTCGAGGCTGGAGGTGGCCTCGTCCAGGACGAGGACGGCCGGGTCGGCGAGGTAGGCGCGGGCGAAGGCGATGACCTGGCGCTGGCCCGCGGACAGGCGGCCGCCGCGTTTGCGGACGTCGGTGTCGTAGCCCTCGGGGAGGGCGGTGATGAAGCCGTGCGCGCCGACGGCCTCGGCGGCGGCCTCGACCTGGGCCCGGGTGGCGCCGGGGTCGCCCAGGGCGATGTTGTCCGCCACCGAGCCGCTGAACAGGAAGTTCTCCTGGGTCACCATGACCACCGAGCGGCGCAGCTCGGCGTCGGCCACCGAGCGCACGTCCACCCCGTCGAGCCGGACGGCGCCCTGGGTGGGGTCGTAGAAGCGGGCCACCAGCTTGGCCAGCGTCGACTTGCCCGCGCCGGTCGGCCCCACCAGCGCCACGGTCTGGCCCGCCGGGACCTCCAGGTCCAGTGGGTGCAGCACCACCGGGGTGTCCGCGCGGTAGCGGAACGCCACGCGGTCGAAGGTGATCGCCCGGCCGCCGCGCGCCCGCGGCAGCGGGACGGGGTCGGCGGGCTCGGGGACGTCTGGGCGCTCCTCGAGCAGGCCGGAGATCTTCTCCAGCGCCGCCACGGCCGAGGAGTACTGGTTGGCGAACATGGCCAACTGGTCGAGCGGGTCGTAGAACCGGCGCAGGTACAGGGTGAACGCGGTCAGCACGCCCAGGCCCAGCCCGCCGTCGATCACCCGCACCGCCCCGATCGCCAGCACGGCCACGATCGTCAGGTTGCCCACCAGCCGCACGGCCATGGTGAACACGCCCAGCACGTTGAACGCCCGCCGGTTCGCCTCCTGGAAATCGGCGTTGAGCGCGCCCATGATCTCCTCGTTGCGCTCCTGCCTGCCGAACGCCTGCACCGCGCGCATACCGTTCATCGACTCGACGAACTGCACGATGACCTTGGCGATCGCGCCGCGCGTGCCCCGGTAGGCGCGGTCGGAGCGGGAGCGGAACCAGCGCAGGGCCAGGTAGATCGGCAGCAGCCCGGACAGCGCCAGCAGCGCCAGCGGCAGGTCGAGCACCACGAGCAGCACCAGGATGCCGACCAGCGACAGCAGCGCCGTCAGCGTGTTCTCCACGCTGTTGTCGACGAGGTCCTCCAGCGCCTCGGTGTCGCTGGTCATCCGGGACACGACCTTGCCGGAGGTGTAGCCCTCGTGGAACCCGATCGACAGCCTGCCCGAGTGGTCGAACACCCGCTGCCGCAGATCGATGATGACGTCGCGGCCGATGCGCCCGGAGTAGCGCATGAAGACGTAGTAGACACCGGACGCGATCACGCTGAGCACCAGGTACGCCGCCAGGCACCAGGCCAGCGTGCCCGGGTCCCCGCCGAGCGCGTCCGGGATGCCGGAGTCGAGCGCGACGGCGACGAGCAGCGGCCCGGTCAGCGAGGCGGCGTTGTAGGCGACGACGAGGGCGAACGACAGCGCGAGCTGCTTGCGCCGGGGCCGCAGGAGCGTGCCCAGCAGTGCCCGGGACCGCTTGCGCAGCTTGACGCCCACGCCCACCTCGACCTCGGCGGTCTCCTCCGCCGCGACGCCCTGCCAGTCGAGGTCGGCGCTCGGGGCCTGCTTGTCCGTCACGGGGCGCGCACCGCCTGCTTCTCCCTCTTGTCCATTGTGGACCACCGGGCGCGCAGGTCCCTGGCGGGTGGCACCACCTGTGCCGTGGTCGGGGCCGGTGGTCACGGCGTGCCCACCGGCTGCATCTCCTCGTCCAAAGTGGACAGCAGGCGGCGGTAGGCCGGGGTGGTGTCGAGCAGGTCCCGGTGGGTGCCGATCGCGGTGATGCGGCCGTCCTCGAGCAGGGCCACCCGGTCGGCCAGCCGGACGGTGCTGGACCGGTGCGCGACGACCAGGGCGGTGGCGTCGCGCAGCACCAGGCGCAGGGCCTTCTCGACCTCGGCCTCGGTGTGCACGTCGAGGGCGGAGAGGGGGTCGTCGAGCACGAGCAGGCGGGGGCTGCCCACGACGGCGCGGGCGAGGGCCAGGCGTTGGCGCTGGCCGCCGGACAGCGACAGGCCCTCCTCGCCGATCCGGGTCGCCAGGCCCCAGGGCAGGGCGTTGACGAACGTGTCGGCCTGGGCGATGCGCAGGGCCGTGGCGATCTGCTCGTCGGTGGCGCCCGGGTTGGCCAGGGCGACGTTCTCGCGCACGCTCGCCGAGAACAGGACCGGTTCCTCGAACGCGGTGGCCACGGCGGTGCGCAGGTCGGCGAGGGCGAGGTCGCGCACGTCGACCCCGTCGAGCAGCACCTGGCCGGAGGTGGCGTCGGCGAGTCGGGGGATCAGGGCGGTGAGCGTGGTCTTGCCCGAGCCGGTCGCCCCGACCAGGGCCAGCGTCTCGCCGGGGCGCACCACCAGGTCGACGCCGCGCAGCACCTCCTCCGCCGAGCCGGGGTAGGCGTAGCGCACGTCGACCAGGCGCAGCTCGCCGCCGCCGTCGGGCAGCGGTCGCGGCTGCGGCGGGTCGGTGATGGTGACCGGGGCGTCGAGCACCTCGCGGAACCGCTGGCACGCCGTCGCGGCCTGGTTGGTCTCGGCCAGCAGCCAGCCGATCGAGTCGGTCGGCCAGCGCAGGAAGGTCGCCACGGTGATCGCCGCGACCAGCGTGCCCACCGACACCGAGCCCTGGGCCACGCCGAGCGACCCGACCACGAGCTGCAACCCGATCCCCAGCTCCGGCAGCAGGATGATGACCGCGATCAGCCCCGCCGCCACCCGGTACTTCGCCAGCTCGGTCTCCCGCAGCCCGCGGGCCTGCGCGGCGAAGCGGCGCGCGATGTCCGGGCCCCGGCCGAACGCCTTGAGCACCCGGATGCCCAGCACGGACTCCTCGACCGTCGTCGTCAGGTCACCGGTCTGGTCCTGGGCGCGGCGGGCCAGCAGCGCGTACTCGTCCTCGAACCGGTAGGAGACGACCACCAGCGGGATCGAGCACACCAGCGTGATCAGCCCCAGCCAGGGCGACAGCGTGAACAGCACCCCGATGCCGATGACGAGCGTCATCGAGTTGACCACCAGGAAGACCCCCGCGAACCCGATGTAGCGCCGCAGCGTCGACAGGTCGCTGATCGCCCGCGACAGCAGTTGCCCGGACTGCCACTGGTCGTGGAAGGAGACCGGCAGCCGTTGCAGGTGGCGGTACAGGTCGTCGCGCATCCGCGCCTCGGCGAGCGTGCTCGGCAGGCTCACCAGCCGCCGCCGCATGAAGAACAGCACGGACTCCACGACGCCCAGCCCGGCCACCATGGCGATGAGCGGCCACAGCGCCGCGGGGTCGCCGCCTGCCACCGGCCCGTCCAGGATCGCCTTCACCACAAGGGGAATCGCCAGCCCGCACAGCATCGAGCCGAGCATCGCGACGGTCGCGCCGATCAAGCGGCCGCGCACCGGCGCCACGTACGGGCCGAGCACGCGCAGCGATGCCAGCTGTGAGCTCGGTGCCTTCATGGGTCCCCCTCGGATGTGCTTCGACGGTAGCGAGGGGAACCGACAAACGACACCTCATTTTCGCTGGGGAGATTTCTCTTGTGGCACAGAGGTTGCACACGATCCGGTGATGACAAGGACGGTTTCCCACGGGTATGGGGGCATCATGTGCTCATGACAGTTCGATTCCTGCGCGCCGCGGCCACCATGGCGTTCCCGCGAGGACGTCTGCTGGCCATGCGCGGTTCCCGTGCCTACCTGCTCGCGGTCGACGGGTGGACGGGGCTCGGGTCCTCGTCGACCAGTTCGGCGCAGCCGCTGAGCCGGGAGGCGGCGACGCGGTGGTGCGCGGAGGAGGGGTGGGCGGTCGAACTGCTCGACCAGGTGCCGGGGGACGGCGTCTGGTAGCGCGGACCGCCCCGCGGCTCAGCCCCGGTTGGAGCGGGTGCCGAGCAGGACGTCCTCCCACGACGGCACGATCGGCCGGGCCTTCTTGCCCTTGGCCCGCCGGGGCGCCGGGGCGGTGGGCTCGGCCTCCTCGATGAGGGCTTCCTGGCGCTCGTCGTCCACCACGGGCTCGACCTGCTCCTCCGGGAACTCGACCAACGCCGCGGGCTGCTGCTCCACCACGGGCTCGGGGGCGAGCTCCTGCTCGGCCAGCGCGGCCGGGGCGGCGGGCACGGGCTCCGGGGCGAGCTCGAAGTCCTCGACGAAGTCCTGCTCGGCGTCGCGGGTCGGCGCGGGCTGGGGGACCTGCGCCTGCGCCGGGGGCGACGGCTGGGCCGCGGCGGCCTCGACCTCGGTCGTCTCCAGGTCCATCGCGGCCTGGGCCAGCTCGGTCACCGGCCGGACCGTGCGCAGGGTGCGGGTGGGCTGCGGGTCGAGCAGGTCGTGGGCGTGCTCGTCGAGCGGGGCGACCGTGCCGCCGTGCGCGCCGGTGCTGAACGCCCAGTGGGCGCGGTTGTGCGACCGGCCCGCGGTCCAGCTCAGGCGGACGATCCACTTGCCCTCGTCGTTGCGCCACGAGTCCCACTGGGCGACCTCGGCGTACTCCTGGCCGCGCAGGGTGAACGCCTGCTGCACGACCTCGTCGAGGGTCTGCACGTCGGGGCCGTCCTCGCGCACCGGGTGCGCGCGCTGGGCCATCTCGGCGTAGCGGGAGCGCTCGAGCAGCACCGGGTAGGCGAAGCGCTCGATCTTGTGGGTCGGGATCCCGGCCGCCTCGGCGACCTGTTCCACGGACTCGCCCGCACGGATGCGGGCCTGGATCTCACGAGGACGCATCTGGCTCTCCAGCTCGATCTCGATCTGGCCGAGTCGGGTGACGTCTCCTCGGGCGGCCGCACGCAGCCGCTCGTCCGCTGGAAGGGTGAAACGCTCGCCCCGCGCCGAGTCCTCGCAGATGACGGTCTTCCCGTCATCCGAGAGCCCGACGACCCGCAGCGCGCGCACCGTGCACCTCCCACGACATGAGCAGAAATCACTCGCCAGCGTTCACGGTAGATCGGTGCCGCCCCTGGCGCACTAGGCGCGCCGCGATCCCCGTGACATCCACTCGTGATCTTGCCGTATCCACCCGGTGTCCCGCATCCCGATTGGGTCCCGGTTCACTCGTTCGCTCGCGTGTCCCCCTGGACACGCCGGAATGTCGCGCCTGACGGTAATCGGTCGATGGCCCTGCGGTGGTGACAATGGGGCTGAAGAGGCTGGTGGTGAATGTGGTCACATTTTCATCACGCGGCGTGGCGGGCCCGCTGAAAACGCCAGGAGGCCACCGCCGGGGGGGGGGGGCGGTGACCTCCTGGGGAGCAGTGCGAGCGGGGACTAGCCGAGGTGCTCCACGACCCAGTCGATCGCGTTGGTGAGGGTGGTGATGTCCGCGGGCTCGACGGCGGGGAAGGTCGCGACGCGCAACTGGTTGCGGCCGAGCTTGCGGTAGGGCTCCACGTCGACGATGCCGTTGGCCCGGAGAGCCTTGGCGACCGCGGCGGCATCGATGGTGTCGCTGAAGTCGATGGTGGCCACGACCTGGGAGCGGTGGGCGGGGTCGGCGACGTACGGGGTGGTGTACGCCGTCTTCTCGGCCCAGTTGTAGAGGCGGTCGGAGGAGTCCTTGGTGCGGGCGGTGGTCCAGTCCAGGCCGCCGTTGCCGTTCATCCAGTCCAACTGCTCGGCGAGCAGGAACAGGGTGGCCACGGCCGGGGTGTTGTAGGTCTGGTCCTTGACCGAGTTGTCCAGGGCGGTGGCCAGGGACAGGAACTCCGGGATGTAGCGGTCGGTGGCGGCGATCTCGCCGACGCGCTCGAGGGCCGCCGGGCTCATCAGCGCCAGCCACAGGCCGCCGTCGGAGGCGAAGGACTTCTGCGGGGCGAAGTAGTAGACGTCGAAGTCCTCGGCCTTGACCGGCAGGCCGCCCGCGCCGGAGGTGGCGTCGATGGCGACCAGCGCGCCCTCGGAGCCAGCCGGGCGGCTGACCGGCACGGCCACGCCGGTGGAGGTCTCGTTGTGGGCCCAGCCGACCAGGTCGGCCCCGGACTGGTAGGCGATCTCCGGGGCGCTGCCCGCCTCGGCGGAGACCACGATCGGGTCGGCCAGGAACGGGGCCTTCTTGTTCACCGTGGCGAACTTCGAGGAGAACTCGCCGTAGGTGAACAACTGGGCCCGCTCGCGCACGAGGCCGAAGGCGGCGGCGTCCCAGAACGCCGTCGTGCCGCCGTTGCCCAGCACGACCTCGTAGCCCTCGGGCAGCGAGAACAGCTCGCGCAGGCCCGACCGCACGCGGCCGACCAGCGACTTGACCGGCTTCTGGCGGTGCGAGGTGCCCATGAACTTGGCGCCCTCGGCGGCGAGCGCCGCGAGCTGCTCGGGGCGGACCTTGGACGGGCCGCACCCGAAGCGGCCGTCGGACGGCCGGAGCTCGGCGGGCAGCTCGAGCGTGCTCGGATCGGCGGTCTGGGTCATGTCTGCGCCTTTCACATGGGACGTTGGGATTTCAGCCTATGCCTGTCCACTATCTGGTAGTCGGCGGTGCCGGGCTCGCGGGTTCTCGCTGGTCCGACCACGATCGGGTGATTCCCGGTCAGGCGGGTCGCCAGCCCCGGGCGTCCACACCGCCGGGGACGGCCGCGGGCGTGCCGTACGGGTCGCGGGTGAACGAGAAGGTCGCCAGGTCCAGGTGGCTCGGCGTGCCGTCGGCGGCCCGGTGCAGGACCAGCGCCTCCCCGGCGTAGTAGCCGTCGAGGCCGGTCCAGCGGTCCGCGCCCGCCGGGCGGAAGCGCGAGGCCCGGCCGCGACCGGTGACGGGGACGAGGTTGAGCCAGCCCTCGTCCAGCAGGTGCAGGTTGTACGGGGTCGGGCCCCAGTGCCAGCGCCCGGTCGCGGCCAGCAGCGCCGGGTCGACCCCGGCCAGCGGCCGCCACTGGGCGGGCAGCTCCGGCTCGTGCCGCTCGGCCAGGTCGATCAGGTCGGTCGCCAGCGCGCCGACGCCCACGCCCGCGGTCGAGTTGGCCAGGCACAGCGCCCCGGTGCCGGTGGCCGGGTCGGCGAACGCGGCGGCGAGGAAGCCGGGCATGGAGCCGCCGTGGCCCGCCAGCCGCCGCCCGCCTGCGCGCAGGGCCTGCAGGCCAAGGCCGTACCCGGCGGTCCAGGTGTCCGCGTCGTCGACGTGGGCGGGGGCGCGCATCTCCGCGACGGTGTCCGGGTGCAGGACCTCGCCGGTGTCGCCGCCGATGAACGCCACCCAGCGGGCCAGGTCGGTGGCGGTCGACCAGAGCTGACCGGCCGGGGCCATCGCGCCCGCGTCCGGCGTGGGCTCGTGCAGCAGCACGTCGGCGTAGGGGTGCACGGCCCAGCCGTCGGCGGCGGGGGCCACCCGGTCGGGGGTCGTGCGGGTCATGCCGAGCGGGCGCAGGACCTCGGCGTCGAGCACGCTGAACCAGTCCGCGCCGCGCAGCCGGGCCACCAGCTCGCCGAGGACGCCGAAGCCGACGTTGCTGTAGTGGAAGTGCGCGCCGGGCCGCAGGACCGTGGACTCCTGGCCGAGGCTGCTGTTGAGCGCGGCCCAGTCCCCGCCCGGCGTCCGCTCCCACCACAGACCGGGCGACTCCGAGGTCAGGCCGGAGGTGTGCGCGAGCAACTGGGCGACGGTGGCCGAGCCGAACGCCGTGCCGGGCAGGTGCGCGTCCAGCGGGTCGTTGAGGTCGAGCTTGCCCTCGTCGCGCAGGCGCATGACCAGCACGCCGATGAAGGTCTTGGTGATCGAGCCGATCCGGTACTGGGTGTCGGCGGTCGGCTCCTGCCCGTCGACGGTCCCGCGCGCGCCGTGCCAGACGAGCTCCCCGCGGCGGACCACGCCCGCCACCAGCGAGGGCGCCCGGCTGCCTGCCTGCTCGGTGGCCAGGCGGTGCAGCAACGCGAACTCAGTGGTCTGCAGCATGGGCGTGATTCTCCGACATGCCCGAGCGGGTCCGTGGCCAGCACGGCCAGTTGGGCGCCGTCCAGGGCGGTGTCCGGGCGCAGGAGCGCGCCACCGTTGGCGGGGTCGTAGTTGTAGGCGGTCGCGGTGACCACGCCGCCGTCGGGGCGGAAGTGCGTGGCGCTGCGGAGCTTGCGCGGCGCCGCCGGGTCGCCCACCACCGTCAGCGTGTGCAGGACGAGGGAGTCGTCGGGGAGGACGTCGGCCGTGCAGGACACCGTGCCCTGGCACACCTCGCGCGGCGCGGCGGTGAACAGGCCGGGGGCGTTGACCTGGAGCGCCTGGCCGGTGCTGCCCCGCGCGTCGGTGTAGAGGGCGAAGTTGCTCAGGTAGTCCTGCCCCTCGGAGATCGAGCCCGCCGCCTCGCCGCCCCAGCCGGTGAGCACCAGGTCCTGGGCCTGCGGGACGACCTGCGGGTAGAGCTGCTCCAGCCGGTCGGTCATGGTGTCGGCGAAGGCCTGCAGCTCGGCCACGCTGTGGTGCGGGTCGACGATGCCCGCGGGCGGCCACTGGATGTCGGGCACCTCGTCGGCGGCGGCCTGCGGGGCGATGGCCACGGTGGCCACAGTGGCCACGGCGGCCGCGGCCAGGGCGGTCAGGATGCGCTTGGTCATGGGTTCCCCTCGTCGTTGCTGTGGATCGGCTCTCGATGTTCCGGGGACCAGCCAACGAACCCGGCGCCCTCGGTCCCGCGGAACAGGGGCGGCGAGCGGCGCGGCGCGAACTCCCGAAAAGACTTGTCGTCAGAACGTCGCATCGTGTCCCCTCCCCACCACTCCTCACGACGCGTGACGCGCGCGGGGGTTGCACCGGGGCCGGAAAAAGGCGAAGCCGCCTCCCCTTGTGGGAAGCGGCTTCGAGGAGAGAACCGGGTCAGCCTGCCGTCCAGCCCTCGACCTGCTCGGGCGTGCGCGGGCCGGGGCCGATGTACTTGGCCGCGGGGCGGACCAGGCGGCCGGTGCGCTTCTGCTCCAGGATGTGCGCGCACCACCCGGCGGTGCGGGCGCAGGTGAACATCGCGGGCATCATGTGCGTCGGCACCTCGGCGAAGTCCAGGATGACCGCGGCCCAGAACTCGACGTTGGTCTCGATGGCGCGGTCCGGGCGGCGCTCGCGCAGCTCGGCCAGCGCGGCCTGCTCCAGGGCCGCGGCGGCGTCGTAGCGCTCGGCGCCCAGCTCCTTGGCGGTGCGGCGCAGCACGCGGGCGCGCGGGTCCTCGGCCCGGTAGACCCGGTGGCCGAAGCCCATCAGCCGCTCCTTGCGGTCGAGCAGGCCCTTGACGAAGCCGCGCGCGTCGCCGGTGCGCTCGACCTCCTCGATCATCGGCAGCACGCGGGCCGGGGCGCCGCCGTGCAGCGGGCCGGACATCGCGCCGATCGCGCCGGAGATGGCGGCGGCCACGTCGGCCCCGGTGGAGGCGATGACGCGGGCGGTGAAGGTGGAGGCGTTGAGGCCGTGCTCGGCGGCGGAGACCCAGTAGGCGTCGATGGCCGCGACGTGGCGGGGGTCGGGCTCGCCGCGCCACCGGGTCATGAACCGCTCGGTGATGGTGCTCGCCTGGTCCACCCGCTTCTGCGGCACGGCGGGCTGGTGGATGCCGCGCGCCGACTGGGCCACATAGGACAGTGCCATGACCGACGCGCGCGCGAGGTTGTCGCGCGCCTCGTCGTCGGTGATGTCGAGCAGCGGGCGGTAGCCCCAGATCGGCGCCAGCATCGCCAGCCCGGCCTGCACGTCGACCCGCACGTCGCCGGAGTGCACCGGCAGCGGGAACGGCTCGGCGGGCGGCAGGCTCTCGCCGAAGCGGCCGTCGACCAGCAGCGCCCACACGTCGCCGAAGGTGACCTTGCCGACCAGGTCTTCGATGTCGACACCGCGGTAGCGCAGCGCGCCGCCGTCCCGGTCCGGCTCGGCGATCTCGGTGCGGAAGGCGACCACGCCCTCCAGCCCGGGGCGGAAGCCGTCGTCCGGCTCGCCGTTGGCCGCCTGCTTGTCCTCTACCGCGTGTGTCATCCGATCCAGCCTCTCAGCGCCATGTCCGCGACGATTCGCCCGCAGTGGTTCTGGTCGGCACCAAGGCGGCGTCTTCGTGGCAGCACACCAGCGCCGGGCACCACTGCACGGCCGAAAAAACTTTCCTCCGTGCTCGTGTCGTTAGCAATCGTTCACCACGGTGGCGTGTGTCACGATTCAGTGAACCGATTCAGTTCGGTGCGGGGCCACAACGGGTGACAATTCAGGCGTGCCAACGTGTTCCCGCCGAAGAACCGGTGGTCGCGGTCACCTCGGCAGCGGTTTCCGTTCACCCCGAATACCCGTACCTTTCAGGTGCGAGGTGACCCCGGCGCGTGCGAGGAGAAACCGATGCCCAACGGCGACATCGATCTGAAACTGCCGTCCATGCGAGTCGCCTACGAGCAGGGCTCGCTGACCGAGGCCGACCTCGCCGCCACCTGGCACGAGCAGTTGCAGCGCTGGCTCGACCAGGCCGTCGCCCAGGGCCTGCCGGACGCCAACGCCATGGTCCTCGCCACCGCGAGCGGCGACGGGTTCCCGTCCTCGCGCACCGTCCTGGCCAAGGGCCTCGACGAGCGCGGCGTGGTCTTCTTCACCAACTACGCCTCGACCAAGAGCCACGACCTGCTCGCCACCCGCTTCGCCTCGGCGACGTTCCCCTGGTACGGCCTGCAGCGCCAGGTGACGGTACGCGGGACCGTCGAGAAGGTACGCAGTGCCGAGACCGCCGAGTACTGGGCGCAGCGCCCCCGCGGCTCGCAACTGGGCGCCTGGGCCTCCCCGCAGTCGATCGTCGTCAACGGCCGCGGCACGCTGGAGAGCGCGCTGGCCAATGTGGAACGGCAGTTCGCCGACGCCGAGACCATCCCCGTCCCGCCGCACTGGGGCGGTTGGCGCATCCAGCCGCAGACCGTGGAGTTCTGGCAGGGCCGCGCCGACCGGATGCACGACCGGCTGCGCTTCCGCGACACGCACGGCGGCTGGAAGGTCGAGCGGCTCGGCCCGTAGCCCGGGAACGCGCGAGCGGCCCGCGGACCACGGATCGTTAGCTGCCCTACGCTCCCTCCGTGAGCAGCCCACAGCAGCGGCCCAGGGGCCGGTTCCGCACCGCCCTGGGCAAGGTGGTCATCGACACGCGCCCGCTGCGGGTCAGGGACTACCGGACCTTCTGGTACTCCACCGTCGTCACCGCGATCGGCAGCCAGTTGACGGCCGTCGCGGTGCCGACGCAGGTGTTCGACCTGACCGGGTCATCGGCCTACGTCGGCGTGGCAGGCGCGGTCGGGCTGATCCCGCTGCTGGTGTTCGGGCTCTGGGGCGGGGCGATCGCCGACGCGCTGGACCGGCGCAAGGTGATCATCGTCAGCAACCTGGGGGTGGCGGTCACCTCCGGGCTGTTCTGGGCGCAGGCGTACTTCGACGTCGGGTCGGTGGCGCTGGTCCTGGTGCTGCTGGGCGTGCAGCAGGCGTTCGTCGCGGTCAACATGCCCACGCGCAGCGCCGCCGTCGCGCGGCTGGTCCCGGCCGAGGTGCTGCCGCAGGCCAGCGCGCTGAACTTCACCACGTTCACCTTCGGCGCGGTGTTCGGCCCGCTGCTGGCCGGGGCGCTGATCCCGGTGCTCGGCCTGGCGACGCTCTACCTCGTCGACACCGCCGCACTGGGGATCGCGCTGCTGTGGGTGCTGCGGCTGCCGCCGATCCCGCCCGGGGAGTCGGCGTCGAGGTCGGCGGGCGTGCGCCAGGTCCTCGACGGGTTCCGGTACCTGGCGGCCAAGAAGCTGCTGCTGGTGTCGTTCCTGGTCGACATCATCGCGATGGTCGCCGGGATGCCCAGGGCGCTGTTCCCGGAGATGGCGCACGCGACCTACGGCGACCCGCCGGAGGGCGGGCCCGCGCTGGGGCTGCTGTTCGCCGCCATCCCGATCGGCGCGGTCGTCTTCGGGCTGTTCTCCGGCGCCGTCTCGCGCATCCGCCGCCAGGGCGCGGTCATCACCGTGTCGGTCTGCGTGTGGGGAGCGGCCATCGCGCTGTTCGGGCTGACCTCGTCGCTGTGGCTGGCGGTGGTCTTCCTGGCCATCGCGGGCGGGGCCGACCTGATCAGCGCCGTGCACCGCTCGGCCATGCTGCAGGTGGAGGCGACCGACGAGATGCGCGGCCGGATGCAGGGGGTGTTCACCGTGGTCGTGGCCGGTGGTCCGCGCGTCGCCGACCTCGTGCACGGCTGGGGCGGGGCCACCATCGGCACCGGCCCGACCGTGGTGATCGGCGGCGTGGCCACCGTCGTGCTGACGGTCGTGACCGTCGCGGCGCTGCCCGCGTTCTGGCGCTACCGCTTCACCCCAGCGGCGGTTTCCTGACTTGTCAACGATCCACCCCCCGGGGCCGGCACACTGATCGGCCATGAGTGTCGAGTCGGGACAGGCGCCCGCGGCGCAGCCGGAGCTCAAGCGCGTCATCGGGCCGGGGCTGCTGCTGCTGTTCGTGGTCGGGGACATCGTCGGGACGGGCGTCTACGCGCTCACCGGCACCGTCGCGGGCAAGATCGGCGGCGCGCTGTGGCTGCCGTTCCTGATCGCCTTCTCGGTGGCCTTCCTGACCGCGTTCAGCTACTTGGAGCTGGTGGGCAAGTACCCCAGGGCGGCCGGGGCGGCGCTCTACGCCAACCGCGCCTTCAAGATCCAGTTCTTGACGTTCATGGTCGCCTTCGCGGTCATGTCCTCCGGCATCACCTCGGCGGCGTCGGCCGCGCAGGCCTTCGGCAACACCTACCTGCGCAAGCTCATGGGCGACTCGCTGGTCATCCCGACGGTGTGGATCGCCATCGGGTTCGTGGTGCTGCTCGCCGCGATCAACTTCCGCGGCGTGGCCGAGTCGCTGTGGGCCAACGTCGTGCTGACCGTCATCGAGCTGTCCGGCCTGCTGATCATCATTGTGGTGGGGTTCTACGCGATCACCTCCGGCCAGGGCGACCCGTCGCGGCTGACCCAGATCGACACCGCCGACCAGACCCCGCTGATCGCGGTCAGCTCGGCCACCGCGCTGGCGTTCTTCGCGATGGTCGGCTTCGAGGACTCGGTCAACATGGCCGAGGAGTGCCACGAGCCGACCAAGATCTTCCCCAAGGCGATGCTGGTCGGCATGGGCATCGCCGCGACGATCTACCTGCTGGTCGCGCTCACCTCGTCGCTGCTGCTGCCCGCCGACGAGCTCGCCGACGCGGGCAGCGACGCGCTGCTCAGGGTCCTGTCGGTCGGCGCACCCGGGTTCCCGCTGTGGGTGTTCGCGCTGATCGGGCTGCTCGCGGTCGTCAACTCCGCGCTGATCAACATGCTGATGGCCAGCAGGCTCGTCTACGGCATGGCCCGGGAGCGGATCATCCCCCCGTTCTTCGGCCTGGTGCACCCCTCGCGCCGCACGCCGTGGCTGGCGATCCTGTTCACCAGCGCCATCGCCGCCGTGCTGGTCGCCACCGTCGACATCAGCCTGCTCGGCGGCACCACGTCGCTGCTGCTGCTCATCGTCTTCGCCATCGTCAACGTCGCGGTCCTGGTGCTGCGCCGCGAACAGGTCGAGCACAAGCACTTCCGCGCCCCGACCGCGCTGCCGGTGATCGGCGCGGTCACCTGCGCCTACCTGGCCAGCCCGCTGTCGGGCAGGCCCGCGCAGGAGTACAAGATCGCCGCGATCCTGCTCGCGGTCGGCGTGCTGCTCTACTTCGTCAACCGGTTCGCCGTCGGCAAGGCCAACCGGGGCGACGTGTCGTCAGTGGGCTCGTAGCCGGTCCAGTTCGGTCTGGTCGTGGGCGGAGAACACGGTGACCTCGTCGCCGTGCGCCGCGACCAGTTCCCGCAACCGCGCCTGGTTGTGCCGCCGCTGCTCCCCGAGGGTCTGCATCCGGGCCTCGAACACCCGCAGCAGCGGCGGCACGCTCGGCTCGGGCTCGAGCGCGCCGTGGTGGAAGTAGGCGTCGCCCGCGTGCAGCAGCCAGCCGCCGTCGGACTCCACGGCGATCCCGGCGTGCCCGCGCGTGTGGCCGACGAGCGGCACGAGCGCGAACCCGTCGGGCAGCCCGGCCGCGGGGGCCACGGCGTCGAAGCCGAACCAGGTGTCGCCGCCGGTGGGCTCGTGCAGCCGCCACGCCGGTTGGTGCGCCCACTGGGCGGGGACGTAGCGGGCTTTCTCGGCAACGGTCCGGCGGGCGGTGGCGGCGCGGAACTCGTCGCCGAGGACGTGCACGGTCGCCTTCGGGAAGTCGGGCAGGCCGCCCGCGTGGTCGAGGTCCATGTGCGTCAGCAGGACGTGGGCGACCTCGGCCGGGTCGAGGCCGAGGCCGCGGATCTGCTCGACAGCCGCGTGCGCCGGGTTCGCGAGCGGCCGGGCGACCATCCGGAACTGGCGGCCCAGGGTGCCCGGCGGGTTGGCCAGGTCGCCGCGAGACATCCCGGTGTCGACCAGCACCAGGCCGTCCGGGGACTCGACCAGCAGCACGTGGCAGCACAGCGCCGCCGCACGCGCGGGCCCGCCCGGCCCGCCGTCCAGCAGCGATCCGCCGAACGGGCGCATCGGGCCGCAGTCGAGGTGGTGGACGCGCACTGGGCCCTCCTGGTGAACGCGCTGACCGGTCCCGCGCAGCCTAGGCTCGTGACCATGGACACAGAGCAGTGGGAGATCCGGTCGGGTGGGACACGCGCCGTCGTGACGACGTTCGGCGCCGGGCTGCGCGTGCTCGAGGTCGACGGCAGGCCCTACTCCGAGACCTACCCGGAGGGCCAGGAGCCGCCGATGGGCGCCGGGGCCGTCCTGGTGCCGTGGCCCAACCGGGTCGCGGGCGGGGTGTGGCCGCTCGACGAGGTGCCGCAGCACCTCAACATCACCGAACCGGCCAGGGGCAACGCGATCCACGGCCTGGTGCGCAAGGAGGACTGGACCGTCGGCGAGCGCACCGACGACGCGGTCACCCTCTCGGTCGTGGTCGACCGGCGCCCCGGGTGGCCGTTCACCTTCGAGACCAGCGTCAAGTACGCGGTGGGCCCGGACGGCCTCAAGGTCACCCACGGCGTGCGCAACCTCTGCGCCGACCCCATGCCCTTCGGCGTCGGCACGCACCCGTACCCGCGCGCGGGCGCGCTCGACGTCGGCGACCTCGACCTGCGCCTGGCCGCCACCACGCACCTTCCGCTCGACGCCGACAGCATGACCCCGAGCGGGCCCGCCACCCCGATCGACTCGAAGCTGCGCTCGGGCGCCCCGCTGCGCGAGCTGTCCCTCGACGACGCGTTCGGCGGCTGCGAGCCCGGTGCCGACGGCCTGGTCCGGCACACGCTGACGGACTCCTCCGGCCGGGGCGTGCAGGTGTGGGCCGAGCCGGTGTTCAAGTGGGTGCAGGTGTACACGCCCGCCGCCGGTTCGTTCGGCCCCGGCCGGTCGGTCGCCATCGAGCCGATGACCTGCCCGCCGGACGCGCTGAACTCGGGCACCGACGTGCTGACCGTGGCCCCCGGAGCGAGCTGGTCGGCCTCGTGGGGGATCGGGGTGCTGGTGTGACGACCGCGATCACCGGCGGGCGCGTCGTCCCGGTCGACGGCCCGCCGGTCGAGGGCGGCACGGTCCTCATCGCCGACGGGAAGATCACCGCCGTGGGCGATGTCGAGGTGCCCCCCGACGCCGACGTCGTCGACGCCACGGGCAAGTGGGTGCTGCCCGGCTTCGTCGAGGCGCACGGCCACCTCGGCGTCTGCGAGGAGTCGCAGGGCTGGGCGGGCCAGGACGTCAACGAGATGACCGACCCGGTCACCGCCCGCGTGCGCGCCATCGACGGCATCAACCCCGACGACGAGGGCTTCCGCGACGCGCTGTCCGGCGGCGTGACGACGGTCGTGGTGAAACCGGGCTCCGGCAACGTGATCGGCGGCCACACGGTCGCGGTCAAGTGCTGGGGCCGCACCGTCGACGAGATGCTCCTGCGCGACCCGGTCAGCATGAAGAGCGCCCTCGGCGAGAACCCCAAACGCGTCTACGGCGACAAGGACAAACTCCCCTCCACCCGCCTCGGCGTCGCCGCCGTCATCCGCGAGGCCCTGACCAGGGCCCAGGACTACCAGGCCCGCAAGGCCGCCGCTGCGGGCCCCTTCGACCGGGACCTCACCAACGAGGCCCTGGCCGCCGTCCTCGACGGCGACCTCCCCTGGTGCCAACACGCCCACCGCGCCGACGACATCGCCACGGCGCTGCGGTTGGCCGCCGAGTTCGGCTACCGGCTGGTGCTGAACCACGGCACCGAGGCGCACCTGTTGGCCGACCTGATCGCCGAGCGGGGCGTCCCGGTGGTGACCGGTCCGCTGTTCACGACCAGGACGAAGGTCGAGCTGCGGCACCGGACCCTGCGCAACCCCGGCATCCTGGACCGCGCGGGCGTGCAGATCGCGATCACCACGGACCACCCGGTCATCCCGATCAACTTCCTCGTGCACCAGGTCACCCTGGCGGTGAAGGAGGGGTTGGACCCGGAGTCGGGGCTGCGCTCGATCACGGTGAACCCGGCTTCGATGCTGGGATTGGACGACCGGGTGGGGGCGTTGAAGGTCGGGCTGGACGCGGATGTCGTCGTGTGGTCGGGTGATCCGCTGGATGTGATGAGCCGGGCTCTACAGGTCTTTGTGGACGGTCGGCAGGTCTACCGGTTCAACGCGGAGACGGGGCTGGGGGAGACGCAGCCGATCTTCTACCAGGAACCGTGACGTGGACGAGCCGGGGCAGCGGGACCCCACGTGTTCTTGGTGGGTGACTGATGGCAGGCGACGTTTTCATCAGCGATGACCGGCACTGGGCAGCGTCCAGCAGCATGTACAACTGGGTCCTCGACGTCCTCATCGACCATGCGACCAGCAACTCCCGCAGGACATGCCGGCGCGCGCCGCCTTCCTCGGGCAACTCAACACCCTCGCAGACCTCGCCGGTGCGTAGCCGGCTCAGCCCGACGCGTCGATGATCTGGTTGACGGTGCTCTCGGGCCGTTGCCCGCAGGCGTAGAGAATGCTCGCGACGATGTACGGCTCCTTCGCCCTCGCGGGCTCGCCGCGGTCTTGGAAGACGCGGGCGAGGAAGGCCTTCTGCGCGTCCTGCTCCAGGCCGAAGAAGGTGCGGCAGGCGGCGGTGCCGTCCAGGGGCGGCGGGGTGGCGAGAGCGGTGACCAGTCCCGCTGTGGCGGCGAGGAGTCCGCCGATGGCCAGGCCGATGGCGACGACGGGCAGGCCCGGGGTCCGGCGATCGGGGCGGTGGGGGCGGCTGGGCAAGAGGTCCTGGATCGTGGCCAGGAACTCGGGGGTCGTCTCCAGTTCGGTGGTGAGCACCTGGGCGAGGGCGGCCCGGCGCGCGGGAGAGGTGGGGTCGGCCTCGAAGACGTCGAAGGTGGCGGTGCGGCGGGATTGGGCGAGGCGGGCGATGACCGCGGCGAACACGTCGTCAGCGGTGCGGCGGTCGCCGCCCTCCATGCGGGGGAGGCGGGCCAGCAGGTCCACCACCCGGTCGGCGAGGGCGGGGTGGTCGGTGATCCCCATATCGCTCCATCGTCCGGAAAGATCCCGGCGTGAAGGGGTTGGCCGAAATACGACGCTATGCCTTCTTCAGCTCCCGGGCGATGACCATTCGCTGGATCTGGTTGGTGCCCTCGAAAATCTGGGTCACCTTCGCCTCGCGCATGTACCGCTCCACCGGGAAGTCACGGGTGTAGCCCGCGCCGCCGAGGACCTGCACGGCGTCGGTGGTGACCTTCATCGCCGCGTCGGTGGCGACCAGCTTGGCGATCGAGGCCTGGCGGACGAACGGCAGGCCCCGGTCGCGGCGCCGCGCCGCGTCCAGGTACACCGCGCGGGAGGACTCCACGGCGGCGGCCATGTCGGCGAGGAGGAACTCCACGCCCTGGAAGTCGATGATCGCGCGGTCGAACTGGGTGCGGGCCTTGGCGTAGGCAACGGCCTCGTCCAGCGCGGCCTGCGCCAGGCCCACCGCGCACGCGGCGATGCCCAGCCGCCCGGAGTTGAGGGCATCGAGGGCGAAGCGCAGCCCGGCTCCCTCCGCGCCGACGAGCCGGTCGGCCGGGACCCGGGCGGCGTCGAACGCCAACTGCGCCGTCGTGGAGCCGTTCAGGCCCATCTTGCGCTCGGCGGGGGCCGCGGCCAGGCCGGGGGTGGCCGCGTCGACGAGCAGGCAGCTGATGCCCCGGCTGCCGTCGTCGGAGGTGCGGACCATCGTGGTGTAGAAGTTCGCCTCGCCGCCATGGGTGATCCACGCCTTGGTCCCGGAGACCACGTACTCGTCCCCGTCGCGGCGGGCGCGGGTGCGCAGCGCGGCGGCGTCGGACCCGGCGTGGGTCTCGGAGAGGGCGTACGCGCCGAGCAGGTCGCCGCCGAGCATGTCCGGCAGCCAGCGGTCGCGCTGCTCGTCGGTGCCGTGGTGGGCCAGCGCCCAGCAGGACATCGTGTGCACCGACAGCCCCACGCCGACCGACATCCACGCGGCCGCGACCTCCTCGAGCACCTGCAGGTAGACCTCGTACGACAGCTCGCCGCCGCCCCAGCGCTCCGCGTAGGGCAGGCCGAGCAGCCCGCTGCGGCCCAGCAGCCGGAAGTGCTCGCGCGGGAACTCGGCGGCCTCCTCGTGCTTGGCCGCGGCCGGGGCGAGCTCGTCGCGCGCGATCTCCCTGGCGAGGGCGATCAGGTCCTCGGCGGCGGTGTCGGGCAGGCAGCGCTCGGCGGGCATCGGGGTCCTCCGATCGGTACCGAAAATAGTACTGCGGTTCTATCCAGAGTACCGTTCGCGTTCCCGGCCTGTCGATAGCCTGGGCCGATGACCCGTACGACCAGGCGCGCGCCGACCGCCCGGCAGGCGGCGCTGCTGGACGAGCTGCTGCGGCTGTTCCTCGCCGAGGGGTTCGCCGAGGCCACCCTCGACGACTTCGCCGCCCGGCTGCGCTGCTCCAAGTCCACGCTCTACGCGCTGGCCCCGAGCAAGGAGCAGCTCGCGGTCAAGGTCGTCGGCCAGTTCTTCCGGGTGGCCACCGAACGGGTGGAGGACCGGGTCGCCAGGGCGGCCGACGCGCGCGGCCGGGTCGCCGAGTACCTCGCGGGCGCGGCCGAGGAGCTCGGCGTGGCCTCGCCCCGGTTCGTCGCCGACGTCGCCGACTTCCCGCCGACCGCCGCGATCTACGAGCGCAACGCGTCGGCCGCCGCCGCGCGCATCCGCGCGTTCATCACCGAGGGGGTCGCTGAGGGGGTGTTCCGCGACGTGCACGCGCGGCTCGTCGGCGAGATGGCCGGGTGGCTGATCGAGGGCATCCAGACCGGTGTGCTCGCAGAGCGGGCAGGAGTGTCCGACTCCGAGGCGTTCGCCGGTCTCGCTGACCTGCTCCTGGGTGGACTGGAGCCCGGGACGGGCCGCTGAGCTTGTGATGCGTGTCCCAAGGCTCCCGAACGCCGGGCGTACGGCTGTCCGTAACGCGCCGCGAGCACTAGCGTAGGGAGCTCAGGACCCCAACGGGGCGGTGCTGCGCTGCGGCGACATCGAGCCGTGAGCGCACCCGAGGCAGGGCCGTACCGGTCCAGCCGACATCACACCGCCCTGACCGAGTGTGAGAGGTACTTGCCCATGCCCGACGGGACCGCTGTGCCCACCGGCACCGACACGACGGCCGCCCTCCGCTACCCCGGCGGCGAGCACGAGATGGCGATCGTCCCCGCCACGGAAGGCACCTCAGGCATCGACCTGGGCAAGCTGCTGGCCAAGACGAGCCTGGTGACCCTCGACAGCGGTTTCGTCAACACCGCGTCGTGCTCCTCGGCGATCACCTACATCGACGGCGACGCCGGAATCCTGCGCTACCGCGGGTACCCGATCGAGCAGCTGGCCGAGAAGTCGACCTTCCTGGAGACCAGCTACCTGCTGATCTACGGCGAGCTGCCGAGCCAGACCGAGCTCGACGAGTTCACCCACAAGATCAGCAGGCACACCCTGCTGCACGAGGACCTCAAGCGGTTCTTCGACGGCTTCCCGCGCGACGCGCACCCGATGCCGGTCCTGTCCTCGGCCGTTTCCGCGCTGTCCACTTTCTACCAGGACAGCCTGAAGCCGTTCAACGAGGAGCAGGTCGAGATCTCCACGATCCGACTGCTCGCCAAGCTGCCGACCATCGCGGCGTACGCGTACAAGAAGTCGGTCGGCCAGCCGTTCCTCTACCCGGACAACTCGCTGGGCCTGGTGGAGAACTTCCTGCGGATGACCTTCGGCTTCCCCGCGGAGAACTACGAGATCGACCCGACGCTGGTCCGCGCGCTCGACCAGCTCTTCATCCTGCACGCCGACCACGAGCAGAACTGCTCCACCTCGACGGTGCGCCTGGTCGGCTCGTCCGAGGCCAACCTGTTCGCCTCCATCTCCGCGGGCATCAACGCCCTGTTCGGCCCGCTGCACGGCGGCGCGAACTCCGCCGTCCTGGACATGCTCGAGGGCATCCGGGACGCGGGCGGCGACGTGGGCGCCTTCGTGAAGAAGGTGAAGGACAAGGAGGACGGCGTCAAGCTGATGGGCTTCGGCCACCGGGTCTACAAGAACTACGACCCGCGCGCCGCCATCGTGAAGAAGACCGCCGACGAGATCCTGGCCAAGCTCGGCGTCGACGACTCGCTGCTCGACATCGCCAAGCAGCTCGAGGAGCACGCGCTGGCCGACGACTACTTCGTCAGCCGCAAGCTCTACCCGAACGTCGACTTCTACACCGGCCTGATCTACCGGGCCATGGGCTTCCCGACGAAGTTCTTCACCGTGCTGTTCGCGCTGGGCCGCCTGCCCGGCTGGATCGCGCACTGGCGCGAGATGATCAACGACCCGGCGACCAAGATCGGCCGCCCGCGCCAGGTCTACACCGGCCAGACCGAGCGCGAGTTCAAGCCGCTCTCGGAGCGCTGAGCCCGCAATACCGGTGAGAGGGCCGTCCCCGCTGGGGGCGGCCCTCTTGTCATGCGTGGCAGTGTTGCGGTGGGTAGCGTTCCCCGTCGTGGCTGAATCCCCCTCCGTTGTCTGGTTTCGGCGCGACCTGCGCCTCGGCGACCACCCCGCGCTGCTGACCGCCGCCGACCGGAACCCGCGCGCGGTGGCGCTGTTCGTCCTCGACGACGCGCTGCGCGAGCCATCGGGCGCGGCTCGGCTGACGTTCATGTACCGGTGCCTGCGAGCCCTGGACTCCCAGCTCGGGGGCAGGCTCCACGTCGTGCGCGGCAATCCGGAGGAGGTCGTCCCCCGGGTGGCGGCGGCCTTCGGCGCCGGATCGGTGCACGTGTCGACCGACTGCGGACCCTATGGGCGCGGCCGGGACGAGCGCGTCGCGGAAGCGTTGGGGGACGTGGAGTTCGTCCGTTCGGGGTCGCCCTATGCGGTGACCCCCGGCCGGGTGACGAAAGACGACGGCGAGCCGTTCAAGGTCTTCACCCCGTTCAGCCGCGTGTGGGCCCGGCACGGCTGGCGCAAGCCCGCCGACACCTCGGCGTCCACAGTGGAGTGGGTAGACCCATCGGCGGGGACCGGTGGCCCAGAACGAGTCCAGATCCCGGATGACCCGGCGTGCGGCGCGTCGCTGCCGGAGGCGGGGGAGCAGGCCGCGCTGGAGCACTGGGAGTCCTTCCTCGAGGGCCCGCTGCACAGCTACAAGCGAGACCGCGACAAGCCCGGCCTCGACGGCACGAGCCGGATGTCGGCCTACCTGCGCTGGGGCTGCGTGCACCCGCGCACCCTCCTGGCCGACCTGGCCGAGCACAGCGGCGAGGGTCCGGACACCTACCGGACCGAACTCGCCTGGCGCGACTTCTACGCGGACGTCCTGTGGCACCGCCCGGAGACCGCCAGGCACAACCACAACCCCCGCTTCGACCAGATCCAGTACGACACCGGCCCCGACGCCGACGACCGCTTCGACGCCTGGTGCAGGGGCGAAACCGGCTTCCCCATCGTCGACGCGGGCATGCGCCAACTCCTGGCCGAGGGCTGGATGCACAACCGCGTCCGCATGATCGTCGCCTCCTTCCTGGCCAAGGACCTCCACCTCCCCTGGTGGCTCGGCGCCCGCCACTTCATGACCCACCTGGTGGACGGCGACCTGGCCTCCAACCAGCACGGCTGGCAGTGGACGGCGGGCTCGGGCACGGACGCGGCCCCGTACTTCCGCGTCTTCAACCCGGTCACGCAGGGGGAGAAGTTCGACCCGGAGGGGACCTACGTCCGCAGGTACGTGCCGGAACTCGCTGGTGTGCAAGGGAAGAAGGTCCACCAACCCCAGGACAACCCCCCGAAGGGCTACCCCGCCCCCATCGTCGACCACGCCCACGAGCGCCAGGTGGCCCTGAACCGCTACGGCCAGATCAAGGCTTGAGCCGCACCCACCCCGCCACCCGAACGGCGTGCCGACCCCGCTCAACCAACCCTGAGCGCGGCCCGCAGCTTCACCCGGCCCCCAGTGCTCAAGATCGCCCCGGTGTAGATCCGGCCCCCCGCCCAAGCCAACCCAGCCACAGCGGCCAGCATCAACACCACCGCCACCCCCACCTGCCAAACCGGCACCACCCCCAACGCCAACCGCCCCGGCATGAGGATCGGCGCGAACGGCGGCAGCACCGACAGGACCCCGGCCGCGGCTCCGGTGGGCGCCCGGGTCAACAGCCCGAAGCCGAGCACGAACGCCAGCACCAGCACCGAGGTCACCGGCAGCAGCACCGCCTGCGACTCCTCCTGCCGGGACACCAGCGAACCGGCCGCGGCGAAGACGGCGGCGTAGAACAGGTAGCCGAGGACGTACCAGAACAGGCCCCACAGCAGGGTTCCGGCGGCCGTCCACGGGATCGACAGCACGCCCGTCGCGGTGGCCAGGACGATGCCGGAGGCGCCGAGGACGGCCAGTTGGGCGAGGCCGACCAGGCCCAGGCCCAGGATCTTGCCCAGCAGGAGTTGCCAGGGGCGGATGGTGGCGAGCAGGAGTTCCACCACCCGGGTGGACTTCTCCTCCACGACGCCCTGGGCGACCATCGTGCCGTGCAGGAGCAGTGACATGTAGAGCAGCACGACGACGACCAGGGCCACCGCCAGGCGCTGGGTGCGCTGGGTGTCCGGGGTGGCGAGGGCGTGGACGTCGACCGTGGTGTCGCTGATCAGCGCCAGGACCTCGTCCGGGGTGGTCTCGGTGTCGACGGTGGCGAGCAGGCCGCGCAGGACCTCGCGCTGGGCGATGGTGGTCAGGGAGCCGCGCAGGTCCTGGTCGACGGAGTCGGCGACCAGCAGGCTCAGGGCGCTGGGGGCGCCGGTGACCAGGGCGTCCAGGTCGCCGTCCGCGACGTGGGCGGCGCCGTCTGCCCGGTCGCGGACGGTGATGGTGGTGATGGTGAGGCCTCGGGAGGCGGCCTCGCGGACCAGGGGTTCGGCGATGGCGTTGGCCTGCCCGGACAGGCCGACCCTGGTGTCGCGGTCGCCGGTGAACAGGGCGGTCTGCAGCAGCACGAACGCCACCAGCACGAGCACCGACACCGAGGTGCCGACCACGAACGACCGCGCCCGCAGCCGGGTCCGCACCTCCCGCCGCGCCACGACCCAGACCGCGCGCGCCCTCACCTGCCGGTCCCCACGGTCTCCCGGAACAGTTCGACCAGCGACGGCCGCAGCACCCGGAACTCCCGCACCGGCCCGGTCGCCAGCGCCGCGGCCAGCACCGGCTGCTCGTCGACCCCGTCGGCCAGCGCCAGCACCGTGCGCGGGCCGTCCACCTCGACCACGCGCGTGCCCGCGATCCCGTCCGCCCAGCCGGGACCGGCGCCCGGGGCCTCCACGACCAGCCGCACCCCGCCGTCCGCGCGCAGCCCGGACACCGTGCCCGCCGACACGACCCGGCCCGCGCGCACGATCACCACCCGGTCGCACAGCCGCTCGACCAGGTCGAGCTGGTGGCTGGAGAACAGCACCGCCACCCCGTCCCGCGCCCGCTCCCGCAGCACCTCGGCCAGGGTGTCCACCGCGGCCGGGTCCAGGCCGGAGAACGGCTCGTCGAGCACGAGCAGGACCGGGTCGTGCACCAGCGCCGCGGCGAGCTGCACCCGCTGCTGGTTGCCCAGCGACAGCCGCTGGACCTCGGTGTCGCGGGCGGCGCGCAGGCCGAGGCGGGCGATCCACGACTCGGCGGCGCGGTGGGCCGCGTTGACCGCCAGCCCGTGCAGCTCGGCCAGGTAGACGAGCTGGTCCAGGACGGACATCCGCGGGTAGAGGCCGCGTTCTTCGGGCAGGTAGCCGAAGCGGGCCCGGGTGGCCGGGTCGACCGGGGCGCCGTCCCAGGCCACGGTGCCCGCGTCGGGGGCGAGCACGCCGAGCACCACCCGCATGGCGGTGGTCTTGCCCGCGCCGTTGCCGCCGACGAAGCCGACCAGCTCGCCGGGGCCGACCCGCAGGTCCAGGCCGTCGAGGGCGGCCAGGCCGCCGAAGCGCTTGGCCACGCCCGAGCAGACCAGGCCGGAACCGGCGGTCATGCCGACAGCAGGCACTGCGCCCCCTTCCCGCCCGGTCCCGTCATGGTCCAGTATCCCGGGTGCGGGCGCGCGGGGGCAGTGGGTGGCCGGTGCGACCGCAAACGAGTTGGGTGTTTCACACCCGAGCCGGAACCGATCAGGGGATGCTCCGTCAAAGCAGGCGGATGCTCCGGGCAGGACCATGAGAGAGGCCAGGATGAACCCCGAACAGTGGCTCGCCTCCTATGACGAGGAGCTGCAGCAGGTGGCCGCCAAGGCCGCCAAGACGGAGAAGGCGCTGCGCGAGGTGACGGGCACCGCCACCTCGTCGGACGGGGAGATCTCCGTGCGGGTCAGCGCCAACGGGGTGACCACCGGTCTGGTCCTGCGCCAGGGTGTGCGCGAGGTCGAGCCCGACCAGTTGGCCAGGCAGATACTCGAGGTCACCCGCCAGGCCCAGCGCGACGCCAGTGCCCAGGTGGTGGCCGCGATGCAGGACCTGGTCGGTGACGGCGAGGCGCTCGACGTGGTGAAGGCGGGCATGCAGGAGGGCTACGCGGGAGACGAGGAGAACGGCGGCGCCCCGGCGCGCAAGAAGGTCGCGCGCTCGGACGACGAGTACTTCGACAACCCGCCCGAGGTCGTCAACTAGAACGCAGAACGGGGCCGGATCCATGGGGCAGAGTTTCAACGTCAACGTCCAAGAGCTGGTCGGCCACGCCAAGACCGTGGCCACCATCTCGAACCAGGTCAACGCCGCGACCGGGTCGGCGCAGGCCGTCTCCGGCGACGCCTACGGGATGATCGGGCAGTTCTTCGCCCAGGCGATCATGGGCGCCTGCGGCGACGTCGCACAGGGCATCGTCAAGGTCGCCACCTCGGTGGACGACGTGCGCAAGGGCATCGAGGCCGTCGCCAAGCAGTACTCGGACATCGATGCGGCGAACGCGAACACGTTCGCCGGGAAGCTGTGAGGCGGCGATGACGACCACCACCACGACCACGGCGTCCGGCAACCGCACCGCCGAGCAGGGCGCGCAGAACATCGCCGCCGACATCGATGGGGTCAAGGCCTCGATCGAGCGCGGCGACTGGCTCGAGGCCGGGCTCGGCGCCACCAACGTGGCGATGGACATCATCGGCATCGCGGGCGACCCGCTGCAGGCCGCGGGCTCGGCCGGGTTCGGCTGGATCATCAGCCACATCTCGTTCCTGCGCAAGCCGTTCGAGGCCCTCTTCGGCGACGCGAACTCGATCATGGGCAGCTCCAACGGGTGGGGCAGGACGGGCGGGCAGCTCGGCCAGCTCGCCGAGCAGCTCCGCCAGGCCTCGAAGAAGGAGACCGGGCAGTGGACCGGTGTCGCCGCGGACGCCTACCGCCGGGCCGCCAACACCCAGGCCACCGGCCTGGACGCGCTGGCGCAGGTCAGCAAGGCCATCGGTGAGACCGTCAAGCAGGCGGGGCAGTTGCTGGCCGAGGTCCGCGACGCCGTGCTGGACTTCATCAACAAGTGCGTCCGCAAGGTCATCCAGATCATCATTGAGGCGCTGGCGAAGTCCTGGCTGTCCTTCGGCGCCTCGATCGCCGAGGGCATCGCGCGCTCGGTCGCCGAGGCCGTGCAGACCGCCTCGAAGATCGCGCAGAAGGTGCAGAAGTTCGTCTCCTCGCTGCAGAAGATCATCCAGGCGGTGCAGAAGATCGTCCAGCTCGCCAAGTCGGTCAAGCAGCTCCTGGCGACCATCGGCGGCAAGGCCGCGGGCTCCCCCGCGGCCGTGACCCAGCAGGCCCCGCAGATCAACACCGGGACACTGGACACCGCCGCGAACGCCCAGTACTCGCAGAACTCGCAGAACAA
This sequence comes from Actinokineospora pegani, assembly GCF_009745975.1. Lineage (GTDB taxonomy): Bacteria > Actinomycetota > Actinomycetes > Mycobacteriales > Pseudonocardiaceae > Actinokineospora > Actinokineospora pegani. The sequence goes on from NZ_WHOL01000113.1 coordinate 140,485, forward strand.
CGCCAGCTACGGCGGCACTCAGCAGCCCGCGTACGGCGGCTACCAGAACCACAGCGGCAACGGCACCAACACGGCGAGCTACGGCGGTTACCAGCAGCCCGCGTACGGCGGCTACCAGAACCACAGCGGCAACGGCGCCAACTCCGCGAGCTACGGCGGGTACCAGCAGCCGGGCTACGGCGGCTACCGGCCGCCCACCGGCGGCGGCTCGTACGTGCCCCCCGGCTCGTCGGCGCCCGTCCCGAACCCGGTCAGCCAGGTCACCCCGCCCGACTACGGTCCCTCCGGCCCGCCCCCGACCCCCGGCGCCCCCGCGTCCATGGTCGACCGGGCCCGCTGGATCGGCGCGGCGGTCGAGGTCCTGGTCAACCACGGCGTCGACCCGTCCAAGATCGACGCGGGCCAGATCGCCCAGGTCGTCGACCGCACCTCGGGCGGCAACCCGCACGCGATCGACATGAGCGCGCCGTCGGCGGGCGAGGGCAACCCGCCCAAGGGCCTGCTGCAGATCACCGACACCCAGTTCCAGCAGGACCACATCCCCGGCTACGACAACATCTGGGAGCCGGTCGACAACATGCTGGCGGGCATCAGCGGCATCCTGCGCGAGTGGGGCTCGATCATGGCCCTGTTGCAGACCATGTCCGCGACCTCGGGCACCAGTCAGGTCTGATCGGACGACGCGCGGCGGCNGAGGCGGCCCCGCCGCCGTTCGGGGTCAGGCGCCCGCGACGGAGTCGAAGCCCGCGAGCGCGCGGTCGACGAGGTCGCGGACCTTGGGCGCGGCGGCCGCGGCGTCCGCCGGGACCAGGCCGATGCGGGTGCGGCGGTCCAGCACGTCCGCCGCCGACAGCGCCAGTTCGTTGCGCACGTGCCAGACGACCTCCGCCGCGGTGGTGCCCGGGTGCACCTCGACGGCCAGTTCGGGGTCGAACTCCGCCATGGCGTGGATCTTGGTGGCGTCGGTGCCGTAGCGGGAGACCAGGTCGCGGGGGGCGTCGGTGCGGTCCAGGGCGGGGCGGGCAGCGGCGCCGACGAGGGGCAGGCGAGCGGTCGTGGACGGTCCGGCGGCCAGGGCCGCGCGCTCGACGGCGGTGTCCACGGCGTCCTCGGCCATGCGGCGGTAGGTGGTCAACTTGCCGCCCACCACGGTCACCACACCGTCGCGGGAGAGGAGGACGGCGTGGTGGCGGGACAGGTCGGCGCTGCGGCCGGTGGCGTCCAGCAGGGGGCGCAGGCCCGCGAAGGAGCCGATCACGTCCGAGCGGGTCGGTGGTTGCTCGAAGGCGCGGGCGATGGCCGAGAGCAGCAAGTCCACATCGGACTCCGGGACCGGGGGGACGTCGGGGACCGGGCCGTCGAGCGGCTCGTCGGTCAGGCCCGCGTAGGCGCGGCCGTCCGCCTGGGGCAGGACGAGCGCGTAGCGGCCGAGGGCGATCGGGACCGTCAGCGCGGTCCCGGTGACGCCGAGGCGGCGGGTGTCCAGGACCAGGTGGGTGCCCCGGGACGGGCGCAGCCGCACCGAGTCGACGAGGGTGTCGGCCCAGACCCCGGTGGCGTTGACGACCGAGCGGGCGCGCACCGAGAACGCCTCGCCCGTCAGCGTGTCGACCGCGTCCGCGCCGGAGCCGGTCAGGGTTCGCACACGGGCCCGGGTGAGGACCCGCGCGCCCATGCCCGCCGCCGTCCTGGCCAGCGCGACCACCAGGCGGGCGTCGTCGACCAACTGGCCGTCGAAGGACAGCAGGCCACCGCGCAGACCCGCCGCCCGCAGCCCGGGGACCAGCGCGGAGGCCTCCTGGGCCGAGACGCGGCGGGGGCGGGGGAGCAGGCTCGACGGGGTGCCCGCGACGCGGCGCAGGCCGTCGCCCGCGACCAGGCCGCCCATGGTGAGGGCGGCGTCGCGCGCCGACACCGACGGGTGCAGCGGCACGAGCTGCGGCAGGGCCCGGGTCAGGTGCGGGGCCGTGCGGGTCATCAGCACGCCGCGCTCGACCGCGCTCTCCCTGGCCAGGCCGACATCGCCCTTGGCCAGGTAGCGCAGGCCGCCGTGGACGAGCTTCGACGACCACCGCGACGTGCCGTGCGCCAGGTCCGCGGCCTCGAGCAGCACCACCGACAGGCCGCGGGCGGCCGCGTCGACCGCGACCCCGGTCCCCGTCACCCCGCCGCCGACCACCAGGACGTCCGCGACCCCCTCGGCGGCGGCGCGCAGGTCGGTCGCGCGGCGGGCGGCGTTGAGCGCGGTGCGGGACAAGGCGGGTTCCCCAATCAGGGTCGGAGGCTGGATTCCAGCAGGTGCGACAGCTCCTCGAGCAGGTCCTCGGCGTCGACGTCCGCCGTCGCGGGGACGTGGGACAGCACGAAGGACTGCACGACCAGCAGCAGCGCCCTGGCCTGGACGGCGGGGACGGCCGCGCGCACGGTGCCGTCGGCGTGGCCTGCGGCGAGCTGGGCGACGAGGAACTCCTCGGCGATCTGCTGCGTGGTGCCCAGGCGCTCGACGACGTAGGGCAGGACCAGCGCGCCGTCGCGGGCGAGGACGGTGCGCATCAGCGGGTCGTTGGCGATCACCCGCACCCCGGCGACAGCGGCGGTGACCAGGCGTTCCCTGGCCGAGGGGCGGTCGGCGACCTCGGCGTGGGTGCGGGTCAGCGCCGAGCCGAACTCGCGGGTCATGAGCTGGGCGAGCAGGCTGCGCACGTCCGGGAAGCGGCGGTAGAGGGTCATCCGGCTGACCCCCGCGCGCCGGGCCACGTCGGTCAGCGTCGTGCGCCGGACCCCGTTCGCCAGGACGCAGTCGCGAGCCGCGTCGAGCAGGACGTCGTCCTCGACGCGGGTGGGCTGACTGCTGTGACGTTTAACCGTCATATGTCACACTCTATCCGTGAGCGCTGAGATGGACCACACCGACCGGACCGTGCGCGGCGGGTGGACGGCCGAGGGGGCCGCCGCCGGTGACCTGCCCCCGACCGCGGCCCGCTGGCTCGCCGCGCGGACCGGGCTCGTCCCGGCCGCCACCCCGGTGGCGCCCGCGTCGGCGACCCCGGTGCCCGACTCCGCCCTGCCCGCCTCGGTGCGGGCCGCGTTGGGGACCATTGTCGGGGTCGAGCACGTGCTGGTCGAGGCGGGGGACCGCGCGGGCCGTGCGGGTGGTCTGTCCTATCTGGACTTGCTGCGCCGTCGCGGCGCCGGGGCCACCGCGGTGCCCGACGCCGTCGTGGTGCCAGGAGACCCCGCCGAGGTCGCGAAAGTCCTCGAGGTCTGCGTGCGGCACGGCGTCGCCGTCGTCCCCTTCGGCGGCGGCACCTCCGTCGTCGGCGGGGTGAACGCGCTCAAGGGGGAACACGGCTGCGTCGTCGCGCTCGACCTCGCCCGGCTGGACCGGCTGGTGCGGGTCGACGAGGTGTCGCGGCTGGCGGTGTTCCAGGCGGGCGTGACCGCCCCCGAGGCGGAGCGGCTGCTGGCCAGGCGCGGTCTGACGCTGGGGCACTTCCCGCAGTCCTACGAGCGGGCCACCCTCGGCGGGTTCGCCGCCACCCGGTCCTCCGGGCAGGCGTCGGCGGGCTACGGCCGGTTCGAGGACATGGTGGAGGGCGTGCGCGTGGCGACCCCGCGCGGCGAGTGGCGCCTGGGCGTCGCCCCGGCCAGCGCCGCCGGGCCGGACCTGCGGCAGGTGGTCGTGGGCAGCGAGGGCTTGTTCGGCGTGATCACCGAGGTGACCCTGCGGGTGCGGCCCAAGCCCAGGGTCTCGCGGTACGAGGGCTTCGTCCTCGACGGCTGGGAGGCGGGCGCCGAGGCGGTGCGGACGCTGACCCAGGAGGGCGTGCGGGGGACGGTCACCCGGCTCTCCGACCCCACCGAGACCGAGGTCGGCTTCACCCTCAACGGCAGTTGGAAGACCTCCGCCGTGCGCAGCTACCTGCGCGCCCGAGGCGTGCGCCGCCCCTGCCTGCTGGTCCTGGGCTGGGAAGCGCGGAGCAGCGCCGCGCTCAAGGCCAAGCGGGCGGCGACGCTCAAGGTGTTGCGTGGCGCGGTGCGGCTCGGCGCCCCGGCCGGGGAGGCCTGGCGGCGCGGGCGCTTCAACGGTCCCCGCCAGCGCGACGCCCTGATGGACGTCGGGGTGCTGGTCGAGACGCTGGAGACCGCGGCGCACTGGTCCAAGCTGGGCGAGCTGCGCACCGCGGTGTCCACCGCCCTGACGTCGTCGCTGACCAGCGGCGACCGCAAGCCCGTCGTCGCCTGCCACGTCTCGCACACCTACGAGACCGGCGCGTCCCTGTACTTCACCGTCATCGCCCCCCGCGACCCCGAAGACCCGGTCGGCCAGTGGCAGCGCGCCAAGCACGCCGCCTCGACCGCCATCGCGGGCCTGGGCACCATCACCCACCACCACGCGGTGGGCGCCGACCACGCCGCCTACCTGCCCGCTGAGATCGGCGACCTGGGCGCGGACGTCCTGCGGGCGGTCAAGCGGGAGTTGGACCCGACGGGGGTGCTGAACCCGGGGAAGCTGATCCCCTAGCCGGCCCCCAGCGCACCACCGACAGCGCGAGACCGCCGATCAGACCGGGCACGACGAGCAGCAGGACCGTGGTCCCGCGATCGCTGATGGCCTCCTCGCACATGGCGATGTAGGCGATGGTGGTCTCCCGACTGGGCTGCCCCAGGTCCTCCGACACCCACGGCGTCTCCACACCGCCGATGGTGTTTCCACAGGTCACTGAGCCCAGGGCGGGGTCGACCGGGGCGACGCGGACCGGGATGAGTGCCAGGACCAGGCCCAGCAGCATGGCGGCCACCGCGAGCACGGCGCCGAACCGGCGCGGTGTCAGGGTGATCTTGGCCAAGGGGTCCTCCTCGCTCATGCGTCGAGCGTGGACCACGGGGGGCGCTGGTGGAAGGGGTTCCGGACAGATGCGTTCATAGTGTTCCCTACCTGCCCAGCACCGGCACCGGCGTCCGCGGCATATGCGCCGCGCACCACCGCGATTCCGAGTCGCCCGCGTCCACCGCCTCCTTGGTCGACCTCACCGCGAACCGCCGCGGCTTGTCGATCTTGTTCGGCTGAGTCGTGCGACAGCCGGGGCGGGTCAGAGTTCCCTGACGGCTTCCTCGATGGTCTTGGGGGTGCGGCCGAGCAGGTCCTCCAGGTCTCGGTGGACCTTGTCGAAGGTGCCCGCGGCGATGTTGACTTCGATGTCGACCAGCAGGGTGGCCACTTCGGGCGGGAGGCCGGAGCCCTCGAAGGCGGCCTTGCGCTCGGCTGCGGTGACGGGGTGGTGGGTTTGGCCGACGAGGTTGTTGAGTTCGGTGAACGACCATGCGGTTGGGCCGGTCAGTTCGTAGGTCTTGTTCTCGTGGCCCTGGCCCGTCAGGGCGATCGCTGCGGCCTCTGCCAGGTCGTCGCGGCTGGCTGAGGCGATGCGGCCCTCGCCGGTGGCGGTGGTGGGGGAGGTCGGGAGGTAGTTCTCGTGGTACATCCCGTTGCGCAGGAAGGTGAACGGGATGCCGGTGGCGCGCACGGCCTCCTCGGTGGCCTTGTGGTCGGCGGCCAGGCCGGCCGGGGAGGTGTCGGCGTCGGTGACGCTGGTGTAGGCGATCCGGCTGACGCCTGCTGTGCGGGCTGCCTCGATGGCCTTGCGGTGGGCGGTGACGCGGTCGCCGGTGTCGGTCGAGATCAGGAGGAGCACGTCGGCGCCGGAGAAGTCGACGCCTGTGCCGAAGTCGCCTTGGCGGACTTCGACGCCGAGCGCGGCCAGGTCCTCGGCGCGCTGGGGGTCGCGCACGGAGACGATCAGGTCGGCGGCGGGTACGCGGTCCAGCAGGTGCTTGACGACGCGACCGCCGAGGTGGCCGGTGGCACCGGTGACCAGGTACTTCATGGGTTCTCCCTGTGGTTGAGCGCTGTGCGGCTCACCGTAGGAGTGTTACTCTCTCGGGGTAAGTACCTACCTGTGCGTTGGGTACTTACCCCGGAGTGAGAATTGAGGTCAGCGCGCTGTGAGTGTGAGTGAAGCCACGCCCGTGTCGTTCAACGTCTTCGACCGCGACTGCCCGGGCCGCAGCGTGATGGACCACATCTCCACCCGCTGGGGCGTGCTGGTGCTGGGTGTCCTGCTCGACGGCACGCTGCGCTTCGGCGAGATCCGCCAGGCCGTCGGCGGGGTCAGCGAGAAGATGCTTGCCCAGACCCTGCAGGCCCTCGAACGCGATGGCCTGGTGCTGCGCGAGGTCCGCCCGGTCATCCCGCCGCACGTCGACTACTCGCTCACCGGACTCGGTCGCCCGCTGGCCGAGCAGGTGCGCGTGCTCTACCACCTCATCGAGGGCGCCACCGCCGACGTGCTGGCGGCCAGGGCCGCCTACGACGAGCGCAAAGCCGCCCGGTAGCCGGTGTTCGCCGACCACGAGTTCCCCGCCAACCCCTACCCCGGCGCCCGGCCGCCCTACTCCTTCGCCCACCACGACGGCGGGGGCGTGCGGGTCGACCCCGACCCGGCGGCGCTCGCGGGGTGGCGCGCGGGCGGCGACGACCTCGACCACTGGCTGGCCGGACGCGGTGGTCCGCCGATGGCCGAGCGGGTCCCGGTGCTGGGCTACGGCTCCAACCCGTGCCCGTCGAAGATCACCTGGTTGCGCGAGTCCCTCGGCCTGCGCGGCCCGGTCGTCGTCCTGCGCGCCCGCTGCACCGGCCTCGGCGCGGTGTGGGCCTGGGGGCGGCGCGTGGTCGACGACCAGCGGCCCGCCGTGCTCGCGGCCGTCGACGGGGTCGAGGACCACGCCGTGCTGATGCTGACCCCGGACCAGGTCTCCGTCTTCGACGCCTGCGAGGGCCGGGGCCGCCGCTACGGCCTGGCCCGCGTCCGCACCGGGGCCGTCGAGCTGGTCGACGCGCCCGTCGCCATCCGCGACCCCCTCGCTTACGTCGGCGCCGCCGAGATCCGCCGCCCCCTGCTCGTCGACGGCCACCCGGTCCGCTGCGCCGAGATCCCCCAAGCCGAGGCGATCGGACTCATCGGCCACCCCGCCCGCACCGACGGCCTGGCCGCGGAGCCGATCACCGGCCCACCGTCCCCGATGGACTTCCCCGCCGCCCTCTTCGTCTACGGCACACTGCAACCCGGCGAACCCGCCTGGCCGCTGCTGGCCCCGCACGCCCACGGCGAGCCCCGCCGCGCGGCCCTCCCCGGCGCCCTCTACGACACCGGTCAGGGCTTTCCCGCCCTGACCCTCGACGAAGGCGAGGTCCACGGGTGGGTCGTCCCGCTGCGCCCGGGGACCGACCTGACCGCCCTGGACGAGTACGAGGGCGTCGAGTACCGGAGGGTCCGCGTCGCCGTCGGCGGGGAGTTGGTGTGGACCTACGTCTGGGTCGACCCGGTGGAGGGGATGGCGCTGCTCCCGGGCCGCTGGGAGCGCGACCGCCTCACCGGCTGATGATGTAGGCGATCCCGCCCGAGCCGGAGGCCACCGCGCCGGACGCGGTGTGGCGCTTGGTGCGCAGCCAGATCGTCTCGAACTGGGCCCGCTGGTACACGCGCCGCACGGCCTCGTTGGTGGGCGAGGCCGGGTCGTTGGCGATCACGTCGCCCTCGGGGGTGAAGCCGATGACGGTCATGAGGTGGCCCGCGGTGCCGTAGCCCGCTCCGTCCAGTTCGGACTCGAGGAAGGATTGCGAGGTGATCACCGGGATGCCGCGGGCGATGTAGGACTCCAGCTCGGTCAACGACTTGAGCCGGGTCACGTGGGCCTTGAGGCCGTAGGTCGCGGCGTAGGCGGTGTTGAACGGCCAGTTGCCGGTGCCGTCGTAGTCGTGGTCGTAGGTGGCGCGGGCGGCGTGGGCGACGCTCGGGTCGGCGAACGACGGGTCGATCCACGACAGGTCATCGGCGGAGGGGCGCTCGCCCCAGTACTCCACGACCATCTGCGTGGAGGTCGGGCTGCACCACGCCTCGCCGCCCCCGCCGTACTGCGGGTACTGGCCGACGTGCACGTTCTGGGAGTAGCGCGGCACCGGCAGCTCGCGGCCCACCCCGGAGGGCCTGCTCGCGGGCACGGTGAACCGGTCCGGCACCGCCGAGGTCATCGCGCCGACGGCGCTCAGCGTGGGCGTGGTCCGCGTGCCCTCGGCGCGGAACAGGGTCACCCTGAGCTGGTAGGCGTCGAGCGGCACGCCCGGCGCCGCGGTGAAGGTGTCGACGTCGACCGAGCCGGTGGCGTCGGACTGGCCGGGCACGCTGCTGCGGATGATGTCCTGGTCGCCCGCGGCCCAGTCGCCCAGCGCGAACCAGGTCCGCCCCGAGCCGCGCACCTCGACCCGCAGCCAGGTGCCCGCCGGGGTGGTCGCGTTCCACGACGCCACGAGCTGCGTGGCGTCGAACCCGGGCCGGTGCACCGGCGAGGTCCAGGTGCCGAACTCGTACCGGCGGGTCGTGCCCAGCTCCGGCTCGGTGCGCTCGACGCTGCCCGCGGGCGTGCCGATGCGCAGGCCGGCGCGGCTGTGCTTCACGCCATCGGCGGTGCCGCTGGCGAACCCGCGCGGCGACGACCACCGGTGGAAGCTGACCGGCGGGGTCGCCGCCGCGGCGGGCACCGGGGCGGCGGTTGCCGCCGCGAGGACTGCGAGAACCGCGCTGAGCAGGCGTGTCGGTCTGGTCATGGCGAGGATTTTCGCCTTGACCGGGGGATGTGTAAACAGGTCTCACCCGGGGCGGGGTGGCTCTCCCGCGGGCGGCTCGGCCTCCAGCTCGGTGAGGAAGTCCGCCCAGAACTCCTCGACGCAGCGCTCGAAGCGGATGCCCAGCTCCAGCGACTTGAGCTGCCAGCGCGTCGCGACCCCGGAGACCTGCCCGTACTGCGCGACGTAGGCGTCCGCCCTGGCCTGGTGCGAACTGTGCCGGTCGCGGGCCAGTCCGATCAGCGTCCTGGGGTCGCCCTGCGCGGCGAAGAACAGCTTGAGCAGCCCGAGGTCGCGCACCTCGGTCTCGTCGTGGGTCGGCGCCCGCAGCCACTCGCGCAGCGCCGCGCTGCCCGCCTCGGTGATCGAGTACGTGCGGCGGCGCCTGCCGCCCTCCTCCACCGAGGCCACGACCAGGCCGTCCTCGGCCAGCCTGCTGGGCTCGTCGTAGAGCTGGGAGTGGGCGAAGGCCCAGAAGTGGCCGATGGTGAACCCAACCCGCTGCTTGAGGTCGTAGCTGGTGGCCGGGCCCGCGCTCAGCATGCCCAGCACGACGTAGGAGGTGGCGTTGAGCTTGCGCGCGCGGCCCTTGGACTCGGCTGCCAGCGTCGGCACCTCCCAGCACGGCGACTTGCGTTCACCGCACTTTACCGCCGGACGGGCCCCGGACGCCCCGGGACCCGTCCGGGCAGGTCAGCTCAGGTGCTTGACGTCGAGCCGCCCGTCGGCGTGCTGGGCGCGCAGCACCTTCTTGTCGAACTTGCCGACGCTGGTCTTGGGCACCTCGGCGATGAACGCCCAGTTCTCCGGGAGCTGCCACTTGGCGACCTTGTCGGTCAGGAAGGCGCGCAGCTCCTCCGGCTCGACCGCGCCACCCTCGCGCAGCACCACCGCGACCAGCGGGCGCTCGTCCCACCGCTGGTCCGGGATGCCGATGACCGCGGCCTCGGCGACGGCCGGGTGGCCCATCACCGCGTTCTCCAGGTCCACCGAGGAGATCCACTCGCCGCCGGACTTGATGATGTCCTTGGACCGGTCGGTCAGCGTCAGGAAGCCGTCGGCGGTCAGGACGCCCACGTCACCGGTGCGCAGCCAGCCGTCGTTGAACTTCTCCGCCCCGGAATCGTCGACCGAGCCGTCCGCTGTGCTGTCTTCACCGAGCCGGTAGTAGGACGCCGCGACCCACGGCCCCCGGACCTCCAGCTCACCGATGCTCTCGCCGTCCCACGGCACCTCGTTGCCCTCGTCGTCGATGAGGCGCGCGGTGACGCCCGCGGGAAGCCTGCCCTGGGTGTAGCGGTACTTCCAGGTCTCCTCGTCCGAGAGCCCGGCGGGCGGGCGGCACACGGTGCCCAGCGGGGAGGTCTCGGTCATGCCCCACGCGTGGACGATGTGGATGCCGTACTTCTCGGCGAAGGCGTGCATCAGCGACGGCGGGCAGCTCGACCCGCCCACGACGACCTCGCGCAGCGAGCTCAGGTCGGCCGGGTGCTGGTCGAGGTGGGAGAGCACGGCCTGCCAGATGGTCGGGACCGCGGCCGAGTGCGTCGGCTTGAGCTCGCTGATCATCCGCACCAGCGGCTCCGGCTGCAGGAACCGGTCGGGCATGACCAGCGACGCGCCGGACATGAACGCCGCGTAGGGCATCCCCCAGCTCATCGCGTGGAACTGCGGGACGATCACCAGCGACTTGTCGGCCGGGGACAGGCCCATGCCGTCGGACATGCAGACCTGCATCGAGTGCAGCCAGATCGAGCGGTGCGAGTAGACGACGCCCTTGGGGTTGCCGGTGGTGCCCGAGGTGTAGCACATCGCCGCCGCGCTGCGCTCGTCCACGTCGGGCCAGTCGAAGGTGTCCGGCTGCTCGGCCAGCAGCGCCGACCAGGAGTGCACCTGGACGCCCTCGGGCGCGGTCAGCGCCTCGGCCGGGCCTCCTGCGACGATCACGTGCTTGACCGTGGTCAGCGTGGGGAGCTGCTTGGCCAGCAGCGGGGCCACCGTCGCGTCCACGATGACCACGTGGTCCTCGGCGTGGTTGGCGATGTAGGTGAGCTGGTCCGGGAACAGGCGCAGGTTGAGCGTGTGCAGGACCGCGCCCATGGCGGGGACGGCCAGGTAGGCGGTGAGGTGCTCGGCGTTGTTCCACATGAACGTCGCCACCCGCTGGTCGCCGGTGACCCCCAGGCCGCGCAGCGCGTTGGCCAGCCGCGCCGACTCCTCGGCCACCTCGGCGAACGTGGTGTTCCTGGGGCCGTCGGCGGTCCAGGTGACGACCTCGGACGACCCGTGCACCCGGCCGCCGTGCCGCAGCAGCGCGCCGATGGACAGGTTGCCGTCCTGCATGGTGCTCAACATCGTGATCAAGCTCCCTGTGGGGTTGGCGGCCGGTTGGACCGCCGTCTCGGACATCAGCCCCCGACTGGCTAACTTACTTCCAGTAGGGAACAGTAGTCCGAAAGTGGCGTGCGCAACACCGGGGGAATGCCCGATTTCCTTGATTTGATCATGGTGTCACGCAGCGTGCCGCCGCTGGACGTGACCGGCTCCGCAGGAGCTTTGCGCGTGTCGGGGGTATGTTGCCCCCCGAGGTGTCGTTTACTGGTGAAAGGCGTCGGGCGGCCGGGTCGCGCGGTGCGTCCGGGGTGGGTGCCAGATTCCGCTCCGGTGACTGTCGGTAGTCACGATGCCCTCGAGAACGCTGGGCCCGCCGCTGCCGCGGCGGGTGAAGATGGAAAGGACTACCACGTTGGCTCTGCCCACGTTGACCCCGGAGCAGCGCGCCGATGCGCTGGCCAAGGCCGCTGAGGCGCGCAAGGCGCGCTCGGAGCTGCTGGCCTCCATCAAGGCTGGCGAGCAGACCATCGCGTCGGTGCTCGGCAAGGCCAAGGAGGACAAGACCATCGGCAAGACGAAGGTCGCGGCCCTGCTCAAGGCCGTCCCCGGCCTGGGCGCGGTGAAGGTCGCCAACCTGCTGGAGCAGGCTGGGATCGACCCCGACCGCCGCGCTGCGGGTCTCGGTGACCGCCAGCGCTCCGCGCTGATCGATGCGCTCGGCTGACAGCCGGACCGCACCGGGGCGGGGCGGGGNGTCTCACGACCCCGCCCCGCCCCTTTTCCGTGGGCTAACCCACGGCCACCGGACACCGTCCGGTCCGGCGGCGCTGGGCATCATTGAAGGATGAGTGCTGCGCTCGTCCACGAGTACCGCCGGGGCGCGTTCCTGCTCGCCACCCCCGGGTCGACGCTGCTCGCGGAGGGTGAGCACCAGGTGGTCGCCGAGGCCGATCCGGACGACCTGGCGACCGGTGTCGCCAAGGCCCTGGCCGACTCCGGGGCGCCGCTGGCGGTCGGCGCGCTGCCCTTCGACCCGGCCCGACCGGCCCACCTGGTCGTCCCGGAGCACGTCCGGCAGGGCGATTCACCTCACTCGATCGAGGGAGATCCTGTTCGAGACGGCGTGCTCCCGGTCTCGGTCGAGCCGGTCCCGGCCGCCGACGCCTACGCCCGCGCGGTGGCCACGGCCGTGGCGCGGCTGCGCGCGCCGGGGGAGCTGCGCAAGGTGGTGCTCGCCCGCGCGCTGCGGCTGGGCTTCGCCGACCCGGTCGACCTGGCGGCGCTGCTGCCCGGCCTGGTCGCCGCCAACCCCACGGGCAACGTCTTCGCCGCGCCGCTGCCCGGTGGGCGCACGCTGGTCGGGGCCACCCCCGAGCTGCTGGTCGCCAAGACCGGCACGCGCGTGGTGTCGAACCCGCTGGCCGGGTCGGTCCCGCGCGGGGCGACCCCGGAGCAGGACCGGGCCCGCGCCGCCGCCCTGGTCGCCTCGGCCAAGGACCAGGCCGAGCACCGGGTCGTCGTCGAGGCCGTCGAGGCGGCGCTGCGGCCGTTCTGCCGCGACCTGGTCGTGCCCGCGGTCCCGTCCCTGGTCGCCACCCCGACCGTCTGGCACCTCTCGACCCGGATCACCGGCGAGCTCGCCGACCCCGACGCCTCCGCGCTGCGCCTGGCGGGCGCCCTGCACCCGACCCCGGCCATCTGCGGCGCGCCCGCCGCCGCGGCCAGGGCGGCCATCGGCGAGCTGGAGCCGTTCGACCGCGGCTTCTACAGCGGCGCCGTCGGCTGGACCGCCGCCTCCGGCGACGGCGCCTGGTACGTGGCGATCCGCTGCGCGCAGGTCCTCGACCGGGAGGTGCTGCTCTACGCGGGGGCCGGGATCATGCCGGACTCGCGACCGGAGTCGGAGGTCGTGGAGACGGCGGCCAAGTTCGGGACCCTGCTGAGGGGTCTCGGGCTCGGAAAGGTTGCCGATTCGCTGTAGTCGGCTTGGTCTCAACGGGGTGAGCGGCCGGGTTGCGCGTCCGGTGAGGGATTGGCCGGTAGCGCGTGTGGGCTGTGGACAGCTCCCTCACCGGCGGTAGGTCGACAGCCCTGGGCGGGATACGCTCCGGCCCGTGGTCGACCTCGCACCCGGGCCGGACAAGGCCGAGACGCCCCCGCCCGCCGACAACGTCACGGCGGACGTGACCGTCTACCGCGAGATCGGCGAGGTCCCCTCCGAGGAGAAGGTCCGCCGGGAGCTGATCGACCGCCTCCTCGACGGCCGCTTCACCCGCCGCAGCGAGCTCGCCGACGCCGCCCGCGTGCTGGAACTGCCCGAGGACGGCCTGTTCATCGTCCTCTACGGCGACGGCGCCATGGACGGCGACCGCCCCGAGGTCGGGGTCACCACCGTCGACCCGGAGCGCGGCCGGGTCATCGTCTGGCGCAGCCTGCCCGACGCCGAGATCGGCATCGTCGCGGTGGAGAAGGCCGCCGACTTCGAGGGCCTGCGCGCCGCCCTGTCCTCCACCGGCCAGGTCGTCGGCATGAGCCGCCCCGTCTCCGGCCTGACCAAGGTCCCCGCCGCCCTGCGCCGCGCCCGCATCGCCCGCCGCTGCATCCCGCCGAGCGAGACCGGTGTCGCCGTGTTCGGCGAGCACCCGCTGACGACCCTGGTCGCGGGCGCGCCCAAGCTGGCCCGCGAGTTGGCGGGCGAGATCTTCGCGGGACTGGCCGACACCTCCGTCGAGGAGCGCTCCGAACTCCTGGCCACCCTCCGCCTCTGGTTCGAGCACGACGGCCAGGCCAAAGAGGTGGGCGACATCCTGCGCGTGCACCCCAACACCATCCGGTACCACCTCCGCCGCCTGCACGACCTCACCGGTTTCTCCGCCGAACACCCCCGCGGCATCGCTCAGCTCTACCTGGCCATGGAGTCCCTGCGGCTGGACCCCGGCGAGGAGATGTAGGTCGGCAGTGGCCGAGCTCAGCACCACCCCCGCTGTCCGCTCCCGCATGAGCCGACAGCGCTCACGCGACACCACTGTCGAGTTGGCGTTGCGCAAGGAACTGCACGCCAGGGGGCTGCGCTACCGCGTCCACCGGCGTCCGCTGCCCGGCGTCCGGCGCGAGGCCGACATCGTCTTCGGGCCCGCGAAAGTCGCTGTCTTCGTCGACGGCTGCTTCTGGCACGGCTGCCCGCGGCACGCGACCTGGCCCAAGAACAACGCCGAGTTCTGGCGGGCGAAGATCGAGGCCAACCGCACCAGGGACCGCGACACCGACCAGCGCCTGGCGGACAACGGGTGGACCGTCGTACGCGTCTGGGAACACGAGGACCCGATCGCGGCCGCCAATCGCGTCCAAGAGGTCATCATCGACACCAAGTGACCTGGATCACTTCAACGGTTGGTGCTGCTCGTCGCGTTACCCGGGGCGCACTCGACACGAGGAGGGGCCGCGGTGCGCCAGAGTTTCGACGAGTTCGTGGCGGAGAGGCTGGACCGGTTGTTGCGGTACGCCACTGCCATGACCTGTGACCGCCACTTGGCACAGGACATAGTGCAAGAGGTGTTGCTGCGCGTGCAGGGCAAGTGGGCGCGCATCGATGCCATGGATGCTTCTTACCTCTACGTCAAGAAGATGGTCACCAACGAGTACTTCTCGTGGCGGCGGCGCAAAGCGGCAAAGGACATCTCGGCCTCTCGGGCCACTCTGGAGGCCATGGCGCCCCCGACTGGCGACTTCGCGGGCGAGTTCGTGGAGCGGGACGCGATGCGGGCGCGGATAGCGGGGTTGCCGCGACAGCAGCGGGCGGCTGTAGTCCTGCGGTACTACGAGGACTGCACAACCGCCCAGATCGCCCAGGTCATGGGGTGCACCGAGGGGACCGCCCGAAGCCACCTGTCCCGGGCGCTGTCGACGCTGCGCGCCCACCAAGCCACTGCTGACGCGCGGAGCCCGGAGGTTTTGCGATGACCGACCACGAGATCCTCATTCGCCAGGCCGTCGAGGCCGAGGCTGACCAAGCCCCGCACGCCGAGGCTGTGCTGTCCCGGTTGCGGACGGCGCGCCGCAAGCCGGTGTGGCCCCGCTTCGCCATCGTCGCGGCGGCTGCCGCTGTCGTCGTCGCCGCTGTCGTGGTTCCGTCGATGCTCAAAGACAATGCGGCCACCGACAGCCCTATCGCCGCGCCGCCTGCCCGGGTGGACCAGAACGTCCTGTTGGTGGGGATGGACGGGCAGGGCATGGCTGATTCCCTTGTGCTGGCCAGGGTCCGGGTCGATGGCGGGATCAGCGGGGTGTCGCTGCCCCGGGACACCGTGGTCGACGAGGAGAAGGGGTGGAAGCTCGGCTCGATCCACGGCCGGGCCGTGCAGGCCGCGGAGCAGGCGGGCGCCGCCGACGACGCTGCCGCACTCGCGGGTCGTGACGCGCTGGTCGCCTCGGTGCAGGCGCTGACCGGGGTGCGGGCCGAGCACGTCGCCATCGTGGACACGCTGTCGTTCGTGGGCTTGACCGACGCTGTCGGCGGGGTCCGCGTGTGCCTCGTCAACGCTGTCAAAGACAAGTACAGCGGCGTCGACCTCCCAGCGGGTGAGCAGACCCTCTCCGGTGAGCAGGCTCTTGCATTCCTGCGCCAACGCCACAACCTGCCGAACGGGGACCTGGACCGCATCGCGCGCGCGGCGGCGTTCCTCGGCTCGCTGAGTGAGCAGCTCCAGACGAGCGGTGTGCTCTCCGATCCCCAGCGGCTCAAGGGGTTCCTCGACGCTGTGGGCCGCGCCGTGCGCACTGACCCCGGCTGGGACCTCGTGGCCTTCGCGGCCACCGTGACCGCGCAGGCCCCTATGGACACAAAGACGATCCCTTACTTGAGCTCGGAGTTCAGGACCGAGACCGGGGCCTCCGGGATCTCTGTGGACAAGGAGGCGGTGCGGGCGTTCACGGCCGAGCAGCTATCCGGGGCCGCGGGCGGCGGTGGTGGCGCGGGGGGTGGGACCTCCACCGCTCATGGTTGCGTCAACTGAGCGCTCGGGCGTTTCTGACGGTCCCTTGTGGTGAACTGGGGGAAACCACTGGGGAGGGTGTGCCGTGCCAGAATCCGAGATGCCAGATCCCGAGCTGTCAGGTCCCGGACCGGCGGAGCGCGCGCGCCGGGTCGCGGGGGACGCGGTGGAGCGCTTGCTGACCAGGGAGGGCCACTTGCCCAGCGGCCGGGTGCTCACGCACGCGGTCCTGGTCTACCGCACCTTCGAGATCAGCGGTGAAGGCCGGGCCCTGTCCCGGCGCGGGCGCTGCTACCCGTTGGGAGAGCTCGATCCCGCGATGGAACGGGCCATGCTCGACGACGCCCTGTACGACGCCAAGCGGGCGCGCTCGGCGGGCGGTTGACCGGTGGTGGGCGGCCCCCCGGGGGGAGGGGCAGCCCACCACCTCAACCGCTTACCGCCACTCGGTCTGCGAGCTGGCGACGACCCGGCCGCTCTCGTTGAGCCAGCGGCCGTGGCTGGTCGGGCCGCCGCCGGTGTGGGTGGCACCGCCGCCGAGGTTGCCGATGTCGCCCCGGGTGCTGACCGGTGTGCCCGGACCCAGCTCCTGGCCTCCGGGAAGAGCCGCGCTCGGCGCCGCGCGCGAGCCGACGATCTCGTCGAGCAGGTAGCGCGGGTGGCCACGCTGAAGGCCACGGAGGATCCAGCAGGGTCGGCCGTGCCGTTGCGCCAGGTCACCGCGGCCGCGTTGCCCGCAGCCGTGTAGGCCCGGCCGAACAGGAGCCCGGTGGCGGTCTGCCCGCGACCCCCTTCCGGCGCGGGTAGCACCCGGGCCGTGGGCGGGGACTGCGGCGCGGCCGATGCCACCGCGGGCGTCAGCACTGACGCCGCTAAGACAAGGGGCCGAACGGTTCTGAGCACTCTCATCGTGCCTTCTCTTTCACCGGGTGGAGGTGAAGAGGGTCGTGGTCGAGCCGTCGGGGGAGTGGTCGACGCCTGCGACCACCGGCAGCCGGGGGTGCAGGGCCGTGGGCGAGGTGAGGTGGCCGGGGGTGAGCCAGCCCAGGTGCGTCACGCCTTCGCGGTGCCACAGCGCGGCGCGGCTGCCCGGCCCGCCCGTCGCCGGGACCTCGCCCGCGATGTCGCCGCGCTCGTTGACGCCGTGGCTGGTGCTGTGCGCGGCGGCCGGGGTCAGGTCGGTCATCGTGCCGCCCCGCCAGCGGAAGGCGTGGTAGCGGCCGTCCCGGGTCGCGGAGACGCCGGTGACCTCGCCTGCGGCGTTGAGCCACGGGCCGGTCCTGGGCCCGGTGGCGGGCAGCCGGGTGTCGCCGCCGCCGAGCGAGCCGATGTCGGTCAGCCCGCCGTCGCGCCACAGCGCCACCCGGCCGCGGCCGGAGTCCGCGCAGGACAACAGGACCTCGCCCGCCGCGTTGACCGCCACCGGCCGGGGCGCGGGGTCGCAGCCGAGGCCGGGCAGCCGGATGCCGGGGCCGCGCCCGCGCGGGAACAGCAGCGTCCGGTCCGCCACCCGCACCGCGACGTCGCCGGTGGGACCGAGCACCGGGTCGTCGAACCAGCCGTCCTCGACCAGGGTCGTCCACCGCCCCAACCGCCACAGCGACAGGTCGCTGGCGGTGCTGGTCGGGTCGGCGCCGACGTGGTGGCTGATGACCAGCACCTCGCCCTGGCCCGCGATGGCGACCGCGCTGGACTCGAACGCGCCCGGCGGGTGCAGGTCGACGCGCTCGCCGCCGGTCCACAGCGCCGCCCTGGCGGCTTCCCCGGGGTGGCGGGTGTAGGCGCCGACGACCTGGTCCACGTCGTTGGCGGCGACGGTGTCGCTCGGGCTGCGGCGCTCCAGCACCACCACCCGCCCGTCGCGCCAGACCGCCGCGCGGGGCGGCCCACCCCGGTGGCGCAGGTAGCCGTGCAGCATGCCGGTCGCGGTCATCCCGCTGAGCCCGGCCTCGGTGGCGCGGTCGGGCAGCGGCAGCGGGCGCAGCGCCGGGGCGGGGCAGGCCGCGTGGGCAGCCGTCAGCTCCAGGGCGCGCATCGGACACCTCTCGTCGAAAAGGGAGGGCGGAGGGTCAGAGCTGCCCTGCCACCCAGGTCCAGTCCGGCGGCCGCGGGTGGGGGACCGGGTCCGACGGCTCGTCGACCTCGGGCCAGTCCACGTCGTCCTCGCCCGGGTCCGCCTGTGCCGCCAGCACCCAGGCCAACACCGCGTTGCAACGCATGCGACACCCTTCCCCGCTGAGACCGGTCCCCGACGATTCCGAACTGTAGCGATATCAATGCTACTCAAACAATGGCGTTATGTGAAAAACAGGCCAGTACCGGTCCACGGGTGAGCCCCGATGGCTCAGGCGAAGCGCTTGAGGGCCTGCGAGAGCGCGGCGTTCGCCGCCGCGGTGAAGCGGTGCCCGGAACCCTCGAGCACGTCGAGCTCGGCGGATTCCCACGACTCGGCCAGCCGCCACGCCGTGCGCAGCGGGCTGCCCAGGTCCAGCCGGCCGTGGATCAGCACGGCGGGCACCCCCGCCAGCACCTCGGCCGCCGAGCGGGCCAGCGCCCCCTGTTCCAGCCAGGCCGAGTGGGCGAAGTAGTGCGCGCAGATTCGGGCGAAGGCCAGCAGGTCGTCGGACACCTCGCCGCTGAACGCCGAGGGCGGCCCGGCCTCGTGCGAGAGCACGGCCTGCTCCCAGGCGCACCACCGCTCGGCGGCCTCCTGGCGCACGGCGGCGTCGTGCGAGCCCAGCCGCCGCACGTAGTCGTCGAGCACCTCCGGCCACGCCAGCCCGCCGTGGAAGCGCTCGGCCTCCTCCGGGAACACCCTGGCCAGCTCCGCGTACCGCCACGCGATCTCGTCCGGGCCCGAGGTCGTGACCGCCGTCAGCACCATCTCGGTGACCCGCTCCGGGTGCGCCAGGGCGTAGGCCAGCGCCAGCGTCGACCCCCAGGCGCCGCCCGCCACCAGCCACCGGCGGACGCCCAGGTAGCCGCGCAGCTCCTCCATGTCCGACACCAGCGCGGGCAGGGTGTTGGGCGACATGTCGACAGCCGGGTCGGCGGCGTGCGGGGTGCTCAGCCCGCACCCGCGCTGGTGGAACAGGATCGCCCGGTGCCCGTGCGCGGTCAGCCTGCGCCGCCAGCGCTCGGTCTGCGGCATACCGGGGCCGCCGTGCAGCCAGACCAGCGGCTTGCCGTCCGGGTCGCCGCAGCTCTCCCAGTAGATCGTCTGCCCGTCTCCGACGTCGAGGTGGCCGGAGTCCACGTCAGCCCGTCCCGCAGGTGGGCGGTTGGCACAGGAACTTGCCGAGGGCGGTGTAGAACACGTCGGAGATCTTGGTCGGGTCCGCCGCCGTGTAGGCCTGGCCGCCGGTCGCCGCGGCGATCGCCGACAGCTCCTCCTCGTCGACGTCGGGCCCGATGCCCACCCCCACCAGCGGCAGCGGCCGGTTCGGGTCCTGCAACGCGGCCAGCTCGGTCAGCAGCTCCGACCGGCTGATGCCGTCGGCGTCCTCGTTGCGGCCGTCGGTCATCACGATCACGACGTTGATCCGGCCCGCCTCCCAGTTCGACCGCGACGACCGGTAGGCGGCCAGCACGCTGTCGTAGAGCCCGGTCGCGCCGCCCTCGACGGCCTCGACCGCCTCGACCTTCTCCTTGGCCCCCGCCCCCAGGTGGTCCTTCACCAGCCCCATCGGCAGCAGCTCGCGGTAGTCGCGGTCGCCGTCGAGCTCGGTGGAGAACAGCCACAGGCTCCACTTGGACTCCGGCCGGAACAGCGTCATGCCCAGCGCGGCGGCCCTGGCGGTGACCTCCATCCGGGTGGCGCCCGCGCCCGGCACCTGCGCGGCCATCGACCCGGACACGTCCAGCAGCACCTGCGACCGCGAGGCCCGGTTCGCCCCGGCCCACTGGTTGAGCAGCTTGTCGATCGCGGCGGTGTCGGGCGCGTCGACCCTGGGCACCGGGTCGGTGCTGGTGCGCTGGTCGACCGACCGGTCGCGCAGCACGTCGCCGTCGGCCGCGCGGAAACCGGCGTCGCCCAGCGCCCGCACCGACGACTCGTCGAGCAGCCGCCCGGCGAACCTCAACGCCAGGTCTCGCTTGTCCTGCGCGGCGCTGGGCAGCACGGTGAACGGGTAGTCCATCGACGGCGCCCGCGGGTCGGCGTAGCCCGCGACGACCTTGTAGCCGGAGTCGGCGGCGTTGTGCCGCAACAGGTCCCGCTCGGTCGTGGCGATGACCGCCAGCGGCCGGTCCGGCGACCCCGTCCCGGGCAGCCGGTCGTAGAGCTCGCGCGCGGTGGGCGCGGTGTGCTCGGCGAGGCGGCGCAGCGACTCGGTGAGCGCCCCCTCGGGGTCGGGCGTCGTGTCGGCCACCGCCCGCACGCCGAAGACCGCCGCCGTGCCGACCGGGTCGCGCACCGGGTCCGGCGCGCCGATCGCCGTCTCGGCCGGGGTGGCCAGCACGTCGGCCCACGTGGGCTGCTTGCCCGGCCAGCCCAGCGAGGTCGCCGTCTCGTCGGTCATCGCCAGCACCACGGGGGTGCTGGCGATGGAGGTGCCGTTCACCGGACCGCTGAACGCCCCGTTGGCCTGCGCGCGGCGCAGCACCATCGTGCTCTCGGGGATCCACACGTCCGGCAGGGCGCCATCGGCCGAGACCGCCAAGGACTCGGCCACCCCGGCGGAGTCCTTGGCGGTGACGGCGACGTGGTAGCAGGAGGCCTCGTCGCCCGCGCGGCCCTGTTCCTCGACCCGCTCGCCGATCAGCTCGACCAGCGGGGCGATGTCCGGCGCGGCGGTGACCGCCAGGGTCGGCGGCTCGTCGCAGGTGAACGCGAACCACTTCGGCACGACGTTGACCGCCGTCCAGGCGAGCAGGCCGACCGCCGCGGCGACCGCGACCAACCGCAGCGCCGGGCGCAACCGGCCCCGGCCCGACGAGTGCCGCCCCATCGCCCCCACCCTCCCCGGCCGTGGATTTCGGTCAGGTTAAGGCAGACCCCCGGCACCTGTGTACCCGGGAGAGCTGAATCACCGTTACCAATCGGTTGGCAGGAACGGTTTTGCTCACGAGTAGAGCGAATCGACCTCCGCGCCGAAGTCCTTCATGATCACGGAGCGCTTGAGCTTGAGCGACGGGGTCAGGTGGCCGGTCTCCGGGCTGAACTCGGTCGTCAGCACCCGGAACTTGCGCACCGACTCCGCCGTGGACACCGCGGCGTTGCCCTCGTCGACCGCGGTCTGGATCTCGGCCTGCAGGTCGGCGTCGTCGACCAGGTCGGCCAGCGTGGCCGACTCCGGCTTGCCCGCGGACTTCTTCCAGTGCACGAAGAACTCGGGGTCGATGGTGATGAGCGCGGCGATGTACTTCTGCCCGTCGCCGACGACCATGGCCTGCGCGATCAGCGGGTGCGAGGCGATCCGGTCCTCGATGACGGCCGGGGCGACGTTCTTGCCGCCGGAGGTCACCAGGATCTCCTTCTTGCGCCCGGTGATCGACAGGAACCCGTCGGAGTCCAGCTTGCCCAGGTCGCCGGTGGCGAACCAGCCGTCGGCGTCGAGCACGTCCTTGGTGGCGGCGGCGTTGTTCCAGTAGCCGTTGAACACCTGCCCGCCCTTGAGCAGGATCTCGCCGTCGGAGGAGATCTTCACCGCGGTGCCCGGCAGCGGCTGGCCGACCGTGCCCGCCTTGAAGTTGTCCGGTGCGTTGACCGTGGCCGCCGCGGTGGTCTCGGTCAGGCCGTAGCCCTCGAGCACCACCAGGCCGATTCCCCGGTAGAAGTGGGTCAGCCGCAGGCCGAGCGCGGCGCCGCCGGAGATCGCGTAGCGGGTCTTGCCGCCCAGCGCGTCGCGCAGCTTGCCGTAGACCAGCTTGTCGAACAGCGCGTGCTTGACCTTCAGGCCCAGCCCGGCCTTGCCCTCGGCCTCGCTGTAGGCGATCGCGGTGGCCGCCGCGGCGTCGAAGATCTTGCCCTTGCCGCCCGCGTGCGCCTTCTGCCGCGCCCCGTTGTAGACCTTCTCCAGCACGTAGGGCACCGAGAGGATGAACGTCGGCTGGAAGGCGGCGAGGTCGGGCAGCAGGTTCTTCACGTCCGGGCCGTGGCCCATCGTGGTCTGCGAGTACACGCAGCCGACCTGCACCATGCGGCCGAACACGTGCGCGATCGGCAGGAACAGCAGGGTGGCGGCGTCGTCGGGCAGCCCGGTCCCCTTGAACAGCCGGGTCAGCACCTCGCCGCCGTAGCCGACCTCGGCGAAGAAGTTCGCGTGCGTCAGCGACACGCCCTTGGGCTGGCCGGTGGTGCCGGAGGTGTAGATGATCGTGGCCAGGTCGTCGGCCCGCACCGCCGTGCGGCGGGCCTCGACCTCGGCCGCGTCGACCTCGGCGCCCGCGGCGGTGATCGCGTCGATCGCGCCGCCCTCGATCCGCCACACGTGCTTGAGCGCGGCCAACTCGTTCTGCACGGCCGCGACGCGCTTCTCGTGCTCCTCGGTCTCCACCACCACGGCCACCGCGCCGGAGTCGGAGAGGATCCACTGGATCTGCTCGGCGGAGGAGGTCACGTAGATCGGCACCGGCACCGCGCCCGCCGCCCACACGGCGAAGTCGAGCAGGGTCCACTCGTACCGGGTGCCTGCCAGGATCGCGACCCGGTCGCCCGCGCCGACGCCCGACCCGATCAGGCCGCGGGCCACCGCGGTCACCTCGTCGGCGAACTCGGCGGCGGTGACGTCGGTCCAGTTCTCGCCGTTCTTCCGGCGGAACTGGACGTGCCTCGGCGTTGTCCTGGCATTGGTGAACACCAGGTCCGCGAGGCCGCCCGCCTCTTCTCGCACAGCGACAGCGGGGACGGCGAACTCGCGCATGGTCTCTCCTCCGGATGGCTCCGTACGTTCCTGTTACTCCCGGGTAACTGCTACCTCGGGGTAACTTTGTCCGTATCTTGCCCGTAACTGCTCGGTTCAGCCAGAGTACGGTGCCAACTGATACCTCCGGCGTGACAACTTCACAGGTCAGGGCCCCGGGTGGTGGCTTGTGCGCACCGCCCGGGGCCCTGCTCCCGCTGGTCTGGCCGAGCGGCCTGGGCCGAGTTCCGAAAGCCGCGCCGGGCTAGAAGGTCAGCGTGACGTTGCTGATGTACCCGGTGTCGATCGTGGCCACGTCCTGCACCCGCAGGTGCCAGGTGCCGGTGGCCACCGGGACGGCGGACGCGTTGACGGTGTAGGTCTCGATGACGTTGTCAGCGGAGTCCCCGCCACTGGAGTTCTTCAGCCGGAACGCGGTGCCGTTCGGGGCGATCAGGTCGATCACCAGGTCGCCCCGGTAGGTGTGGCGGATGTCGACGCCGACCTTGAGCGCGGACGGCGCGGCCCCCGCGACACCGGAGACGGCGACCGGGCTGCTGACCACGCCGCGGTCGGGGATGGCGTAGTCGGTGGTGTTCGAGAAGGTCTCGCCGCCCCCGGGCGGGGTGCCGCCGCCGAGCACGTCCGCCTGCGCGGCGATGGCCGCGGACAGGGCGCTGACCTGGGCGTAGACGCCGGGGTAGTTCGGGCGGGCGCAGCCGCGGCCGTAGGAGACGATGCCGACCTGGACCCAGTTGCCGCTCCCGTCGCGGCGGACCATCGGGCCGCCGGAGTCGCCCTGGCAGGTGTCGGTGCCGCCCTGCGGGAAGCCCGCGCAGATCTCGACACCCGCCTTCATCGACGGGTACGCCGACCGGCAGTCGGCGTCGGAGATGAACGGGACCTGCGCCTTGAGCAGGTAGCGCTGCTGGGCCCCGCCCTCGGTCGCCGCGCCCCAGCCCATGATCGCGAAGGTGCCGCTGTCGTGGGCGGGCGTGGTGGCGGTGGGCAGGGTGACCGCGCCGGGGATCGGGGACGCCAGCTTGATCAGCGCCCAGTCGCCGCCCGCGGCGGTCGAGTAGCCGGGGTTGCGGTAGACGTAGCTGGACTGCCGGGTGACCCGGCTGCCGCTCTGCAGGTCGACGACGCCGTAGGTGGCGGTGATGCCGGTGTTGTCGCCGGTGCCGTTCACGCAGTGCGCGGCGGTCAGCACGAGCTGGTCGGTGTACATCGCGCCGCCGCAGCCCATCGACAGCCGCACCATCCACGGGAACTCACCCTGGGCCGCCCGCGTGCCGCCGACGACCTGCGGGGTGAGCGGGCCGTCGTCCGGCGGCGGCGCGGCGGTGGCCTGCGCGGCTAACCCGGTGGTCAGGGTGGCCGCGCCGACGGCGGCCACGGCCGCGCGCCGGAGCCTGGAGTACCACTTGCCCTCGATCATGGTTCTCTTCCTTTCCTCCCGGGCCCTGGCAGGGGGTGGACCCGGTGGACTGCGCGGGGACGGCTCCCCGAGGGCCTAGAGCTTCGCAGCCCGTGCGGCGATCGCCGACGCCAGCGCGCTCACCTGGGCGTACACGCCCGGGTAGCCGGGCCGGGCGCAGCCTGCGCCGTAGGAGACGATGCCGACCTGGACCCAGTTGCCGTTCGCGTTGCGGCGGACCATCGGGCCGCCGGAGTCGCCCTGGCAGGTGTCGGTGCCGCCCTGTGGGAAGCCCGCGCAGATCTCGGTCTCGGCGATCATCGACGGGTACGCCGCCTCGCAGGCCGTGTCGCTGACGAACGGCACCCTGGCCTTGAGCAGGTGGCGCTGCTGCGGGCCGCCCTCGGTCGCCGCGCCCCAGCCGATGACGGTGAACCTGCCCGAGTCGTTGGCGGTGTTGGTGGACAGCTTCAGGGTGGCCGCGCCGGGGATCGGCGACGCCAGCTTGATCAGCGCCCAGTCGCCGCCCTCGGCGGTGAAGTAGCCCGGGTTCTGGTAGACGTAGGCCGACTTGCGGGTGATCCTGTCGGGGCTCTGCAGGTCGACCACGCCGTAGATGGCGGTGATGCCGGTCTCGGGACCGGTGCCGTCGACGCAGTGCGCGGCGGTCAGCACGATCTGCTTGGTGTACATGGCCCCGCCGCAGCCCATCGACAGCCGCACCATCCACGGGAACTCGCCCTGCGCGGCGCGCGTGCCGCCGACGACCTGCGGGCTCACCTCACCCGGCGTCGGCGGCGGCGGCGCGGCGGCGGCCTGCGCGGTCAGCCCGGTGGCGAGCATGGTCGCGCCCGCGGCGACCAGCACGGCCCGTCGGATGCGTGCGGTCCACTTGCCCTGGCTCATCTTCGGTCTCCCTCGTCCTGTCGGGCCCCGGTTGCAGGGGTGGACCCGGCGAGCTCGTGCCCGGGGTGCGCCCCCCGGGTGTGGAGCGCCCCGAGCGGGCGGCAGGGTTCAACCCGCCCGGGGCGCGAGTCGGTTGTCAGCAGGTCTGACCGATCGACCTCTTAGGACAATCGGCGTGGTCCAGCAGGTAGAACAGCGCGTCCTTGTTGCGCGCGGTCTCCGAAGCGATCACCTCGTCCGGCGGGTAGAAGCCGGACAGGCCCCCGCCGCTGGCCGGGTACATCTCGAAGGTGTAGCCGTAGATCTTGTGCACGCCCCACAGGTAGTCGTCGATGGAGCCGTCGGTGATGTAGAGGTCCGACGACTGCTGCGCGGTGTAGCCGTTGCGCGCGGCCATGCCCCGGCCCAGTGTGGCGAACACCCGCTGGTCGGTGGAGTTCAAGTCCGCCGTGGTGTTGCTGTAGGTGTAGCCGTAGGGCCACAGCACCAGTTCGGAGTAGGTGTGGAAGTCCACGCCGGTGGTGATCTGCTGCCTGCCGCCGACCACCCGCGAGCTGATGAAGTCCTGCAACGCGGTGACCTCCGGGCTGCTCGCCGCCCGCGGCCCGCGGTAGGTCTCGCTCGACGGGCTGCCGGAGGAACCGCCGCAGCAGCCCCACTTGTGGTTCCAGTTGCGGTTGAGGTCGGTCCCCACCGCGGACGTGCCCGCGTTCGGCTGCCGGTTCTTGCGCCAGCCGCGGTAGGCGCCGGTGGCGATGTCGTACTCCCCGCCGTCGGGGTTGACGTCCGGCACCACCCAGATCTCGCGCGTGTCGACGAGTCCCCTGACCCGGCTGTCGGTGGCGTAGCCGTCGGTCATGGTCTTGATGAGGTAGAGCGCCATCTCGACGGTCAGGTGCTCGCGGGCGTGCTGGTGCGCGGTGAACAGCACCTCGGGCTCGGCCTCGTCGGAAGCGGCGTTGTCGGAGATCTTGACCGCGACGATGTCCCGGTTCTGGTAGGTCTTGCCGATCACGCGCCGGGTGATGATCCCCGGGTGGTCCACGACCGCCTGGTTGATCTCCGCGTTCATCTCGGCGAAGGTGTGGTACCGCGAGTCCGCGCTCGGGAAGTCGTTGGCCGCCAACACCCCCAGGTCCCGCACCACCGCCGCCTCGGCGGCCACGGTCAGCCCCATCGCCCGGATCTCCGCCACCTCCCGGGCCGTGGCGGAGATCAGCAGCCTGCTGTCCTCCACCCCGGTGACGGCCGCCCCGGTCGCCGCCACCGCACTGCGCTGCTGAGCCGTCGTCACCCCGCTCACGTGGTACTCGGCGGACTCCCGCCCACCCACCCCCCTCGCCGCCCCGACCGGCGAGCTCACCCCGACCACTGCCAGCGCGACCAGCACCCCACCCAAGATCCCAAGCCGTCGACGTCGCACAGGCCGTTCCTTCCGCAGCACCGGTTCGCGTCCCGCGACCGGAGAAGGTGGATATCCCGCCGAACTGCCCCGCTGAGTCGTCCTGTTGGGCCGCCCAACCAACCCAACCCCCGCCTGGTCGAATCCTGACCGCCCGCCCGGCGTCGGACAAGCCCGCAAAGGGGCATGAGCCTTCCCGTTTATTTCCCACTTCCCCACGCAGACCCGCAGGTGAGCCACCGTCCACCCAGAACATTCACCCGAACGCAGGCTCAAGCCCGCCCTGCTGCCGCTGAGCGTGACGAGCGCGGCAAGCGGATGCTAATTCGACGTGTCCGGTGCGCGGTCTTCCTCCGGGTCCGGTCCCCCGTCGGCGCGGGTGGCTCGGTCCTGGAGGCTGAGCAGCTTCTCGGCGACGTAGAGCACCATGTCCTGGGCCTCGGGCTCCAAGGCGCGGTAGATGCGCCCGATCTCCCGCTGGCCATCCGCCTTCGCCAGCTTGCGCCCCGCCGCCCGGATGCGTCGGGGCGTCGGCGAGTCCTCGTTCGACACGGCGGCCTCGCGCAGCGCGAGCGCCTCGGCCAGATCGATCTCCATCGCCGTCGCGGCGGCGGTGACGAGCTCCTCGGTGGGGCGGAACGGCCGTCCGTCGAGCCTGCTGCCGCGCTCCAGGTTCTGCCAGGACGACTTGGAGACAGCGGCCTCGAGGGCCGCCTCGATCTGGTTCAAACCCCGTCCCACGCGTGCGTTGGCGATCAACCTGGCCAGCTTCTGCAGCAGGTCGTCGTTCGGCAGGCCCTTGCTCACGGCCGCGATGATCTCGCAGCGAATTCGCGGTGATCGCCGCGAAACACCTATACCTACCTGTAGCCAATTGAAGCTTTTCTGGTAGCCTCGCGGTGGTCGCTAGGAGCCACCGCTCGTCTTGCGATAAGCGGTGTTTCAACCCCAAAGACACAACCTGTCCAAGAAAAAGCCCGCTGCGACGCGTTCCCACGCGCCGCGGCGGGCTGGTCCCAGCCGATCAGGGCAGTGGCACGACCGAGATCGCCGCCAGCAGAACCGCTGATCGGGAGAGCAGGAGCATGCTCATGCGCAGGGTCGTCCCCCACCCGGCGCCTGCCACCTCGGCCAGCACCCCGATGGCGTCATTCCGTGGTTTCCTCACCTGTGTTCCTTCCCGAACCGATGATTGCTGCAACGCCGCCTGCGGTGACGTCGCGCATTCCTAGCCATTCGGTCCCGCGTTGTCTTGTCGATCGCGGAGAGCGGGGGAAATGGGGCGGTGAGCGGCTAGCGCATTGTCAGTCGCACGGCGAGCGCACGGGCGGCGCGCTCGGCCGTGGCGGCCAGGTTGGGGTCGAGGTGGGCGCGCAGGAGACGGACCGCGGAGCCCACGTCACCGGAGCCCAGGTGCTCCAGGATCTCGATGTGGTCGGCGATCGCGACCGCCACTGCCGCCGGGTCCGGGAACGAGTAGAGGTGGATCGGCCGCGTGCGGCGGTTGAGGGCGGTCAGGGCGCCGACGAGTTCGGTGTTGCCCGTGGCGGCCAGCAGCGCCGTGTGGAAGCGCTCGTCCTCCAGCGCGAAGTCGGGCCCCGGTGGGGGAGGCGCGGCCCGCAGCGCCCGCCAGCGCAGGAGTTCGGCGTCCAGGGCCGAGCGGTCATGGCCCAGGTCCGGGTCCTCGATGGCTCGGGTGATGCCGCGCAGCTCCACCGCCAGCCGCACCTCGTGCAGGTCGCGGACGGTGGCCAGGTCCGGCACCACGACGGAGTAGCCGTAGTCGTGGCGCCGGACCAGGCCGTCGGCGATGAGGCGGGTGAGGGCCTCGCGGACCGGGGTGCGGGAGACGCCGAGGGCGCGGGCGAGCTTGGGCTCGGTGAACCGGTCCGCGGGGGACCAGCGGGCGGCCAGGACCTCTTCGCGCAGGCGCAGGTAGACCTGGTCGCGCAGTGGCTCGGGCACTGTCAGATGGCCATCGCCGCTCGGACGCCGTCGAGCGCGCCCGGACCGCCCTCGCCGGAGGCGGTGACGCGGCCCGCCTCGAGCACGTAGTACTTGTCCGCGGCCGACAGCGCGAACCCGATGTGCTGCTCCACCAGCAGCACCGACAGGCCCGACCCGGAGGCCAGGGACCGGATCGTCGCCTCGATCTCGGCCACGACCGAGGGCTGGATGCCCTCGGTCGGCTCGTCGAGCACCAGCAGCCGGGGCTGGGTGATCAGTGCCCGCGCGATGG
The DNA here is from genome assembly GCF_009745975.1 of Actinokineospora pegani. GTDB lineage: Bacteria > Actinomycetota > Actinomycetes > Mycobacteriales > Pseudonocardiaceae > Actinokineospora > Actinokineospora pegani. The sequence continues at coordinate 169,299 of NZ_WHOL01000113.1, forward strand.
CCAACTGCTGGCGCTGCCCGCCGGAGAGCAACCCGGCCCGCCTGCCCAGCATCGGCACCAGCGCCGGGAACATCTCCAGCGCCTCGCGGATCAGCCGCTTGCCGTCGCGGCGGGTGTCGGCGACCAGCTTGAGGTTGTCCTCGGCGGTGAGCTGCCCGAAGGACTGCTGGCCCTGCGGCACGTAGGCGAGGCCGCGCTTGACCCGCTCGTTGGGCCGCATCCTGGTGACGTCCTCGCCGTCGAGCACGACCTTGCCCGACGTCGGGCGCAGCAGCCCGGCCGCCGCGCGCAGCAGCGTCGTCTTGCCCGCCCCGTTGTGCCCGGTGATCGCCACGACCGAGTCGGCGGGCACCTCCACCGTGGCGCCGTGCACCACGGTCGTGCGTCCGTACCCGACGTTGACGTCGATCATCTCCAGCATCACGCCACCCCCTCCGCCGCGCGTCCCAAGTAGACCTCCTGCACCCTCGGGTCCGCCTGCACCTGCGCGACGGTGCCCTCGCTGAGCACCTTGCCCGCGTGCAGGACGGTCACCGACGTGGCGAACGAGCGCATGAAGTCCATGTCGTGCTCGACCACCACGACCGTGCGCTCCGCGCCGATCCGCCGCAGCAGCAGCCCGGTCTCCTCGCGCTCGTGCGCGCTCATGCCCGCTACCGGCTCATCGAGCAGCAGCACCCGCGCGTTCTGCACGATGAGCATCCCGATCTCCAGCCACTGCTTCTGCCCGTGCGCGAGCACCCCGGCCTGCCGGTCGCGCAGGTCCTCGAGCCCGATCACCTCGAGCACCTGCTCCACCTCCTCGGGCACCGAGGTCCGGCGGCGCAGCATCGTCAGCGGCCCCCGCCCGGCGCCCGCGGCGATGTCGAGGTTCTGCAAGACCGACAGCTCCTCGAACACGCTCGCGGTCTGGAACGTGCGGCCGATGCCCAGCCGGGCGATCTTGTGCACCTTCTTGCCCAGCAGTTCGGTCGCGCCGAACGTCGCCGACCCGGTCGCCGGGACCAGCCCGGTGATCGCGTCGACCAGGGTCGTCTTGCCCGCGCCGTTGGGGCCGATGAGGAACCGCAGGTCGCCCTGCAGCACCGTCATCGACACCCCGTCGACGGCGACGAACCCGTCGAAGCTCACGCCGACGTCGGTCAGCTCCAGGTAGTCGCCGTTCACGCCTTGGCCTCCTTGCGCTTGCGGAATGCCCCCACCGAGGCGAAGCCCTTGGGCAGGAACGCCACCACGAGCACGAACATCGCCCCCTGGAAGTAGGTCCAGAACGACGGGAACGCCTCCGACAGCGACGTCTGCGCCCACGCCACCGCGATGGCCCCGACGACCGGGCCGAACAGCGTCGACCGCCCGCCGATGGCCACCCCGATCAGGAACGCGATCGAGGGCACCACGCCCACGCTGGCGGGCGAGATGATCCCGACGATCGGCACGAACAGCGCCCCGGCGATCCCGGCCATGGCGGCGGCGACCACGTAGGCGACGATCTTGACGTTGGCCGGGTCGTAGCCCAGGAAGCGCACCCGCTCCTCCTGGTCGCGCACGGCCACCAGCAGCTCCCCGTAGCGGGACCGGTAGAGCTGCCAGACCACCAGCACCATCACCAGCAGCACCGACGCGGCGATGTAGAACAGCATCCGCTTGTTGACCGGGTCGTAGAGGTTGAACCCGAAGAACGACCGGAACCCGTTGAGCCCGTTGGTGCCGCCGATGGAGGCCTGCTGCCCGATGAGCAGGATCGCGAACGCCGCCGCCAGCGCCTGGGACAGGATCGCGAAGTACGCCCCGCGCACCCGCCGCCGGAACACCGCCGCGCCCAGGCCGAAGGCGACCAGCGCCGGGACGGCCACGATCGCGATGACCGTGAAGACCGGCGAGCGGAACGGCTCCCACCAACCGGGGACCTGGCCCGAGCCGTAGAGCTTCATGAAGTCGGGCACCCCGTCCGCGCCCGCGTCGGCGAGCTTGAGGTGCATGGCCATCGCGTACGCGCCGAGCCCGAAGAACACGCCCTGGCCCAGCGTCAGCATCCCGCCCCGGCCCCAGGCCAGGCCGATGCCCACCGCGACGATGGCGTAGCAGACGAACCGGCCCAGCAGCGACAGCCGGAAGTCCGACAGCACCGCGGGGGCCAGCACCAGCAGCGCCACCGCCAGCGCGATGAACCCGAACGCGGTGGCCCACTCCTTGTTGAGCTTCCTCTTGGGCGGGGTCCGCGCCACCGCTGTGCCTGTCTCGTCGGCCTTGTCCAGCTCCATCGTCATGCCAGGCTCCTCGTCCTGATGCTGAAGATGCCCTGCGGCCGGATCTGCAGGAACACGACGATCACCACGAACACCGCCACCTTGGCCAGGCTGGCCGTGGTCGAGTACTCGAAGGTGGCCTGCAGCAGGCCCAGCCCGAACGCGGCGATCACGGTGCCCTTGATCTGCCCGATGCCGCCGGCGACGACGACCAGGAACGCGTCGACGATGTAGTTGGTGCCCAGCGTCGGCCCGGTCGAGCCGAGCAGGGTCAGGGCGACACCCGCCACGCCCGCGAGCCCGGAGCCGATGAAGAACGTCAGCTTGTCCGTGGCCCGGGTGGAGATGCCGACCGTCTCGGCCAGGTCCCGGTTCTGCACGACCCCGCGCACCCGGCGGCCCAGCGCGGTCCGCGCCAGCACCAGCGAGAGCCCGCCCACGGCGACCACCGCCAGCACCAGGATGAACAACCGCGACGCGGGCACCTGCGCCACACCCAGGTCGACGCTGCCCGACAACCACGACGGCGCCTTCACGTCAACGTTCGGCGCGCCGAAGATGTCGCGCGCCACCTGTTGCAGGATCAACGCCACACCCCAGGTGACCAGCAGCGTGTCCAGCGGCCGGTGGTACATCCGCCGGATGAGCGTCATCTCCAGGACGAGCCCCAGCACGCCACCCACCAGGAACCCCAGCGGGATCGATAGCAGCAGCGACACCCCGGCGTCGGAGACCGCGCCCTGTACCACGTAGGCGGTGTACGCGCCCGCCATCATGAACTCGCCGTGCGCCATGTTGATGACGCCCATCTGACCGAACGTCAGCGCCAGGCCGAGCGCCGCCAGCAGCAGCACCGACCCGAGCGACAAACCCGCGAACAACTGCCCGAACAAGGCTTCCACGCGCGTTGCACCCTTCCGTGGGCGAGGGGCGGGCCGCTCCCAGGGTGGGGCGGCCCGCCGCCGGGGACGGTCAGCCGGCCAGGCCGGAGGCCCAGGGGTAGCCCTTGAGGAACGGGTCGGGCTCGATCGGCTGGCCCGAGCTCCACTCGGTGTGGATCAGGCCGTCCGCGCCGACCTTGCCGATGAGGGCGGTCTTGGCGATGTGGTGGTTGTCGCCGTTGACCGTGACGGTGCCCTCGGGGGCGTCGTAGCTGGTGCCGCCCGCCGCCTTCTTGATGTCGTCGGGGGTGAAGGACTTGGCCTTCTCCACCATCGACTTCCACAGGTAGAGGCTGGTGTAGGCGGCCTCCATCGGGTCGGAGGTGACCCGGTCGGCGCCGTACTTGGCCTTGAACGCCTCGACGAACTTCTTGTTGGTGGGCGAGTCGACCGTCTGGTAGTAGTTCCACGCCGTCAACTGCCCGGCGAGGTTGTCGACGCCCACGCCGCTGACCTCCTCCTCGGCGATCGAGACGGAGACGACGGGCATGGCCTCGGCGGTCAGCCCGGCGTTCTTGTACTCCTTGAAGAACGCCACGTTGGAGTCGCCGTTGAGGGTGTTGAACACCGCCGCCGCGCCCGCGCCCTTGACCTTGTTGACGATCGTGGCGAAGTCGGTGTGCCCCAGCGGCGCGTACTCCTCGCCCTTGACCTCGATCCCGTTGGCCGCGGCGTAGGCGTTGATGATCTTGTTGGCCGTGCGCGGGAAGACGTAGTCCGACCCAACCAGGAACAGGGACGTGACGCCCTTCTCCTTGAGGTAGTCCAAGGCCGGGACGATCTGCTGGTTGGTGGTCGCCCCGGTGTAGAAGATGTTCGGCGAGGACTCCAGCCCCTCGTACTGCACCGGGTAGAACAGCAACCCGTTCGCCCCCTCGAACACCGGCAACATCGCCTTGCGCGACGACGAGGTCCACCCGCCGAACACTGCGGCCACGCAGTCCGCGCTGATCAGCTTGTTGGCCTTCTCGGCGAACACCGTCGGCTCCGAGGCCCCGTCCTCGGTCACGATCGACAGCTTCTTGCCGTCCACGCCCCCAGCCGCGTTGATCTCCTCCGCGGCCAGGTTCAACGAGTCGTTCACCGTCTTCTCGCTGATCGCCATCGTCCCCGACAACGAGTTCAAGAACCCGATCTTCACGGAGTCGCCCGACGTGTCCACACAGGACGCACCACCGCCCCCGGACGCGGTGTCCCCGGTGCGGCTCCCGCAGGCGGCGGTCAGCACGGCCACGGACAACAGGGCGGTGACGCCGAGCAGGCGTCGTTGGGTTCTGCGCACGGGTAACCCTTTCGGGGAGTTCCAGGTGGGGTATCGCCGCCCATCGCCACAGCGATGACCGGGCAGGGGTGGCACCCGGGAGAAGCGGTCCATCCTGCCGCCAGAACCGGCCGCACCTCCTGCGACCTGCTGTGTCCAGTCCTGTCGACCGGCGTGTGTCCAGCGGCGTTGGCGCAAAAGCTAGGGCCGCCATGTTTCTGGGACAGCGCCGTTGTGATCACCTGGATGTGTCCCCCGGTTAAGCGGGAGGGTGGTTTGGCGTAACACGAGGGGGGTCAGGTGCTTGTCAAGGGCCGTGGTGCCCGGACGTGGGCGCGGAGGTCCCAGCGGGGCTGTGTTGTTTGTCGCCGTCGACCCTGCCCCTGTGATCGTCGAAGACGACGGCCATCGACGCGGACTAAGTGGTGTTCACCGCCCCCGACATCGAGTCGGCGTGGCGCGAGGGGCAGCCCGCGATCCCGCACCCCGCACCCGTCGAGCGGCGAACCGGCTTTGTCATCGACCCGGCGTGGCTCGCGGACCCGCTGCCGACTTGCCGCGTCTCGTCGTATTCCCTGGCAGGCCAGGCCCCGCTAGATCCGAGCCGCCAACCGGGTGCCCTGGTCGATGGCTCGTTTCGCGTCCAACTCGGCTGCCACGTCCGCACCGCCGATCACGTGTGGTGTCCGCCCCGCGCCCTCCAACTCCTCCACCAGCTCCCGGCTCGACTCCTGCCCCGCGCACACCACCACGGTGTCCACTGCCAGCACCCGAGCCTCCCCGCCCACCTCGATGTGCAGCCCCTCGTCGTCGATCCGCACATAGGCAGCCCCGCTGATCCGGTGCACCCCCTTCGCCTTCAACGCCGCCCGGTGCACCCACCCCGTCGTCTTGCCCAGCGTCTTGCCGATCGGCCCTTCCTTGCGCTGCACCAGGTACACCTCACGCGGCGAAGCCACCGGAGCGGGCGCGCCCAGCGACCCGTCGGCACCCACGCCCCACTCCGCAGCCCACGACCCCGGCGCGTGCGTCAGGAACTCGGCCACGTCCACCCCGATCCCACCCGCCCCGATGATCGCCACCCGCGCCCCCACCGGCGCCCCATGCCGCACCACGTCGACGTACGACAGCACCGACGAGTGCTCGATCCCCGGGATGGACGGCACCCGGGGGCGAACCCCGGTCGCCAACACCACGTCGTCGTAGTCCGCCAGGTCCTCGACCCCGGCCCGCCGCCCCAGGTGGACCTTCACGCCCGTCAGCTCCAACTGCCGCGTGTAGTAGCGGATCGTCTCCGCGAACTCCTCCTTGCCCGGGATGCGCCGCGCGATGTCGAACTGGCCCCCGATCTCCCCGGAGGCCTCGAACAGGTCGACGGCGTGCCCCCGCGACCCCAAGGTCACCGCCGCCGACAGGCCCGCGGGACCCGCGCCGACCACCGCCACGCGCTTGGCCCTGCGCGCGGGCAACAGCACCAGCTCCGTCTCCCGCGCCGCACGCGGGTTGACCATGCAGGAGGCCTTCTTGTTCACGAAGATGTGGTCCAGGCAGGCCTGGTTGCAGGCGATGCAGGTGTTGATCTCGTCCGCGCGGTCCTCGGCGGCCTTGCGGACCCAATCCGGGTCGGCCAGGAACGGGCGGGCCATCGACACCAGGTCGGCGTCCCCCCGCGCCAGGACCTCCTCGGCGACCTGGGGCATGTTGATCCGGTTCGAGGTCACCACCGGGATGGACACGTGCGGCCGGAAGGCGGCGGTGATCGAGGTGAACGCCGCGCGCGGGACGGAGGTGACAATGGTCGGCACCCGGGCCTCGTGCCAGCCGATGCCGGTGTTGATGATCGTGGCCCCGGCCGCCTCGACCTCCTGGCCCAGGGTGACGATCTCGTCCCAGGTCTGGCCTCCGGGCACCAGCTCGGCCATCGACAGGCGGTAGACGATGATGAAGTCCGGGCCGACCGCCGCCCGGGTGCGCCGGACGACCTCCACGGCGATCCGCCTGCGGTTCTCCGGCGACCCGCCCCACTCGTCGGTGCGCTTGTTGGTGCGCGGGGCGAGGAACTGGTTGATCAGGTAGCCCTCGGACCCCATGACCTCAACGCCGTCGTACCCGGCCTCCCGCGCCAGCTCCGCCGACCGCGCGAAGTCGTCGATCAGCGAGCGGACGCCGCGAGAGGACAAGGCGCGCGGGCGGAACGGGTTGATCGGGGCCTTGATCGACGACGCCGACACGCTGAACGGGTGGTAGGCGTAGCGGCCCGCGTGCAGGAGCTGCATGGCGATCTTGCCGCCGCCCTCGTGCACCGCGGCGGTCACCTCGCGGTGCCGGGCGGCCTCGGCGCGCGTGGTCATCTTCGAGGCGAAGGGCTTGAGCCACCCGGTCCGGTTCGGCGCGTAGCCGCCGGTCACGATCAGGCCGACACCGCCGCGCGAGCGTTCGGCGAAGTACTCGGCGAGCTTGCCGGTGTCGCGGGGCGAGTCCTCGAGCCCGGTGTGCATCGACCCCATCACCACGCGGTTGCGCAGGGTGGTGAAGCCCAGGTCGAGCGGGGACAGCAGGGTGGGGTAGCCGGTCATCGTCCGCCTCCGGTGAGTGCCTGCAGGACCTCGTCGCACCACTCGACGAAGGCGTGTTCGGCGCGCACGCCGCCACGCAGGACCAGGTACTGGTGCAGGGCCGAGCCCGCGAGCGCACCCGGGTCGGGGAAGTCGCGGTCGGCGATCGCGAGGTAGAGCGCCCACCGCTCGGCGTGGCTGTCGCGGTGGCGCGCGACCTCCTTCACCAAGGCGTCCAGATCGCCGTGCGCAGCACCGCGGATCTTCACCGCGAGGTCGGTGCGCAGCTCGACGGGGTCGCTGGGCTCGGCCAGCCAACGGGCCAGCTCCGCGCGGCCCCCCTCGGCCACCGCGTAGACCTTCTTGTCCGGCTTCCCGTCCTGCGGGACCGGCTCGACCGACACCCAGCCCGCGTCCGCCATCCGCTTGAGGGTCCGGTAGATCTGCTGGTGGGTGGCCCGCCAGAAGAACCCGATGGACCGCTCGAACCGCCGGGCCAGCTCATACCCCGAGCCGTCCCGCTCGCTCAGCGAGACCAGGATCGCGTGCTCCAACGCCATGCCGAGCACGCTACATATGCAACTAGGTGCAGTGCAACTAGCTGCACTTGCCAATCAGGCTCGCGCAGAGGTCGCCGAACTCGTCCAGCGGGCCGAAGTCGTGCGCATCCGCCTCCAGGGAGGCCACCGCCGCGTCGGCGGCATCGGCGAGCACCCTGAGAGCGGCCGCGAGATCACCGATCAGCCCCGTCACGAGGGTGAGTTTCTGCTGGTGGTCGTATGCGCCTGGTGGCATGGCGGTGCCCCTTCTGTCGGAGAGCTTGGCGAGTACAGCTTAAGGCTGTACTCGAAGCGATGCATGACCCAATCGAGTGAAGTTACATATGTAAGAACTTGGCCAGTGCGGACGCGTCGGCTCGGTACGGCAGACTTCGCGTTCATGAGCGCTGTTCCTCGCGACCCGCAGTTGTGCCGTGTGATCGTCGGCGACACCCTGCAACGGCTCCGGAACGCCCACGGCTTCACGCAGAAGCAGGTCGCCGAGGCGACGGGCATCACCCTCACGCGGATCATGAACCACGAGAACGCCAGGGCCACGCTGACCGAGAAGGAAGCTGACCTGCTCCTGGGCCTCTACAAGGCACCCGCCGAGGTGGCCGACCGGGCTAGGGAGCGGCTGGTGGTCGCCCGAGGCCGCGCGAAGCCTTCGGACAAGGAAGACCAGCTCTACACCGCGCACGAGGAGAACGCCGAGAGCATCGCCTACGTGTACGGGTCCGTGCCCGGCCCTCTTCAGACCGAGGCGTACGCGGCTCATCAGTACCGGCGGTCGCCGATGGTCGCGCCTTACCAATCGGGAGCGTTCGCCCGGAGCCGGATTGAGCGCGGTGCGTTCCTCCGAGCGCGGACCAACTGCGCCATCACGGCGGTCATGGGTGAAGAAGCGATCCGGAAGCACCGGGGAACCCCGGCGGACATGGTCGAACAGATCGACCGGCTGATGGAGTTCGCCGCCCTGGACCACATCCACGTGTTGATCGTCCCGGACTCCACTGGCGAGGTGCCGGGGCACGTCACGCCGTACGCCCTCATGCGCATCGCCGACGACTACCAGGCCGCCTTTGCGGACGTTCTGACCGGTATATTCCGAGTTGGTGACCCCAGCGCTTACGCCGCCGCGACGCAGACCGCGCTTGAGTTGGCGCTGTCGGACGAAGATTCACTCGCAGTGTTGGAGAGGTACCGAGGTGCGTTCCGCAAGCTCTAGCGCAGACTTCGCCCCCGCAGGACCTTTTCGGAAGTCGAGCCGCTCCGGGGGCGGTCCCAACTGCGTCGAGCTAGCCCCGGCTGCCGCCGGGTGGGTTGTCCGGGACTCCAAGCAGCCCAACGGCCCTGCCCTGCACCTGAGCCACGCCGCCGTGGCCGCTCTGGTCTACCGCTCGTAGCCGAACCAGACCTTTCGGCTTCGTGGTCCCGTGTCCCCGTCGCGGGGCCACAGCCGGAGGCGGTACGAGTCCAACCCCTCCGCCCCGTCGGCGACCTCCGCGTACCCGCGTCCCGACACGCGGGCGCGGTAGGTGCCCGGCGGGACGTCGCAGGGAATCGGGTCGCGTCCACCGGAGCCCTCGAACCACACCCTGCCATCGGGAACATCGAGGTCAACGTCGACGACCTGGTCCCAGGCGTCATCGTCGGCAGGCGGCTCGAGCGGCCAGACCTCGACCCTCATGGGTGCGTGGAAGTTCCACTGGGCCGGGCTCACAAGATCGACCAGGCCATCCGACACGCCGACGAAGCGTCCCGACTGCCTTGCGTCGTCGAGCGCGCGGAGGACAGCGTCGCTGTTCGGGTCGTCGGCCCAGGGAGCCGCGCCGTAGATGTAGATTTGACCGTGGTTGACCTCGACGTCCAGGTCGACGGCATGACTCGGCTGGCTCATCCGCAGGTCTGGTCCTCCGCGATGTCGACCCCTTGGAACGGGCCGGAAGCGATCTGGTCCGGATGGATGATGACGACCAAGTAGTCGTCCCCGTCCTTGATCCCAGCCGCACGATACCGCGTGGACAGGGTGCCGCCCTGGCACTGGTTCTCCCGCGCCGGAACCTCGTGCTCCTGCGCGCCTGCTCCACCCTGGCGAGTGCCCGCGAACGGGTATTCGTCGCACTGTCCGCCATGCGGCCTGGCAAAGCTCGGGAGGCAGACCTGCTTGCGGTTCGCCGCCTCCGCACTGGAGTCCTTCGTCAACACGCCCGGCTTGCCCGCGGCCCATGCTGTGGAGATGTTGCGAGTGATGAAGGGCATCCGGGCCGCATCGAAGATCACGAACTTCACATCGTCGCACTCCTCGTGGGCTAGTCCCTGCTGCGCGGTGCATTTGTGAACGTCTGACGATGCCGACTTCGCGACCATGAACTGGGTCTCTCCGTCGCCTACCAGTTCGGTCCCGCCGGTCAGGCCATCGACAAGACCCAGGGTGTGATCTCTGAGTTCGGGAACAGCGACAACGGCCGTTACGGCAATGAACACGACGGGCAGCAGCAGCCCGCCCTTGGTCCTAGTGGCCACCCGAGGATAGTGGCTGCTACTACTCTTTGTGACTATTGCCCAACTGGGTGAGCTAAGCGCCCAGGTGGTCGGCCACCCGGTCGGCCACCGCGCGCGCCAGCAGCGGCGGCACCGCGTTCCCGATCTGCTTGGCCACCTCGATCTTGGTCCCGCACCACCGGAAGCTGTCCGGGAACGACTGCAACCGCGCCGCCTCCAAGTGCGTGATCGGCCGATGATGCTCCGGGTGCAGGTAGCGCCCCTTCTCCGGCTTGTAGAACTCGGTCCGGATGGTCAGCGACGGCTCCGCCCACCGCATCCGCCCCATCACGTCGGTCGTCCCCGTCTTCTTCTCCCGCCAGCACCTCGGCAGCAGCTCGTCCGGCAGGTCGAACCGCCCACCCCCAGGCGGGATCGCGCGGTACCGGCGCAACGACAGCGGCGTCGGGTTGCGGCCCAGGTGCAGCTCGGCCCCGCTGAAGCTGCCCGCCACGCTGCGCCCGAACACCTCGACCCGGCGTTCCGGCAGGGCAGTCCCAGCGGGCACCGGAGGCAGTCCACTCAGGACCGAGTCGACCCCCAGCCACGTCCCCTTGCGGTGGGTCGGCTCCGGCAGCGGGACCCGCCCCACCCGCGAGCCGATGACGAACGCCCGCTTGCGCCGCTGCGGCACCCCGAAGTCCGCCGCCAGCAGCAGCCCCGAGGTCAGCTCGTAGCCCAGCTTCCCCGCCTCGACCACCAGCAGCCCGAACTCGGCCGAGCCCAGGAAGCGGTCCACGTTCTCGATCACGAACACCCGGGGCCGCGCCGCCGCCACGATCCGGAAGTACTCGCGCCACAGCGCGTTGCGCGGGTCGTCCACATCCCGCGATCCCAGGTTGGAGAACCCCTGGCACGGCGGCCCGCCCACGACCAAGTCCGCCGAGGGCACCTCGCCGACCTCGGCGATGTCGCCCCAGTGCACGTGCTCGGTCCCGAAGTTCGCCGCGTGCGTCGCCGCCGCCGCGAGGTCGTGCTCGACGGCCAGCACCGGTGTGAACGCGGTGCGGAAACCCTCGGTCAGGCCGCCGCAGCCCGCGAACAGGTCGATGAAGTGCACCGGAACACACTAGCCGGCCGGGGGTGTGAGCAGCGCCGCAGTCGCGCACAGACCTCCCCCCGCACAGGAGAGAGCCATGTAACCCGCGCACCCGGCGCGGACATCCAGGCGTAACGAGCCGTCCTTAGCTTGATCCGGGACAGGGTGAGCGGAGGGAGACGGGCTGCCGTGGCGGCTGAGTCGGTGCGCACGGTCTGTTCCTATTGCGGTGTCGGGTGCGGGATCGTGCTCGATGTCGGGATCGGACCCGGTGGGAAGCGGACGGTCCTCAAGGCCTCCGGCGACAAGCGGCACCCGACCAACGCCGGTCGACTGTGCACCAAGGGCGCGACGAGCGCCGAACTGCTCGCGGTCGGGGACCGGCTCGACACCGCGCTGGTCCGCGCCGACCGGGGCGCGGAGCCGGAGCGGACACCGGTGGACGCGGCGATCACCGAGACCGCGCGCAGGCTGCGGGCCATCTGGGACGAGCACGGCCCGGACTCGGTGGCGCTCTACGTCTCCGGGCAGATGACGCTCGAGGCCCAGTACCTGGCGACCAAGCTGGCCAAGGGCCACCTGCGCACGACGCGGATCGAGTCGAACTCCCGGCTGTGCATGGCCAGCGCGGGCACCGGCTACAAGCTGTCCCTGGGCGCCGACGGGCCGCCGGGGTCGTACGAGGACTTCGACCGGGCCGACGTGTTCCTGGTCACCGGCGCGAACATGGCCGACTGCCACCCGATCCTGTTCCTGCGGATGATGGACCGGGTCAAGGCGGGGGCCAAGCTCATCGTCGTCGACCCCCGGCGCAGCGCGACCGCCGCCAAGGCCGACCTGTTCCTCCAGATCAAGCCGGGCACCGACTTGGCGCTGCTCAACGGCCTGCTGCACCTGATCGTCGAGTCCGGACACGTCGACGAGGACTTCATCGACCGACACACCGAGGGCTGGGCGGCCATGCCCGGGTTCCTGGCCGAGTACACCCCCGAGCACGTCGCCGAGGTGACCGGCCTGGCCGAGGCCGACATCCGCGCCGCCGCCGAGCTGATCGGCGCGGCGGGGGAGTGGATGAGCTGCTGGACGATGGGGCTCAACCAGAGCACGCACGGCACCTGGAACACCAACGCCCTGGTCAACCTGCACCTGGCCACCGGGGCCATCTGCCGCCCGGGCAGCGGCCCGTTCTCGCTGACCGGCCAGCCCAACGCCATGGGCGGGCGCGAGATGGGCTACATGGGACCCGGCCTGCCCGGCCAGCGCAGCACCATGGTCGAGGCCGACCGGGCGTTCGTCGAGGACGTCTGGGGCCTGCCCGCAGGCACGCTGCGGGCCGAGCCGGGCACCGGGACCATCGACCTGTTCGAGCGGATGGCCGCGGGCGAGGTCAAGGCCTGCTGGATCATCTGCACGAACCCGGTCAGCTCGGTGGCCAACCGCAAGACCGTGCTCGCGGGCCTGGAACGCGCCGAGTTCGTGGTCACCCAGGACGTCTTCGCCGCCACCGAGACCAACGCCTACGCCGACGTGGTGCTGCCCGCCGCGATGTGGGTCGAGGGCGAGGGCGTGATGATCAACTCCGAGCGCACCCTCACCCACGTGCCCGCCGTCGTCGACCCACCGGGGGAGGCGCTGCCGGACTGGCTGCTGATCGCGCGGGTCGCCCAGGAGATGGGCTTCGCCGAGGACTTCACCTACGCCAGCGCCGAGGAGGTCTACGCCGAGATCCAGCGGTTCGCCAACCCGGTCACCGGCTACGACCTGCGCGGCGCGGACTACGAGCGGCTGCGCGCCGACCCCGTCCAGTGGCCCAGCGCCGAGGGCGGCCCGGCCCGCAACCCCATCCGCTACCGCACCGACGACGGCCTGGTCTTCCCCACGCCCAGCGGCAAGGCGCGGTTCTTCGCGCGCCCGCACATGCCGGCCAAGGAGATGCCCGACGACGACTACCCGTTCGTGCTCAACACCGGCCGCGTGCAGCACCAGTGGCACACGCTGACCAAGACCGGCAAGGTCGACAAGCTGACCAAGCTCAACCCGGGGCCCTTCCTCGAACTCCACCCGGAGGACGCGGCGGCGCTCGAGGTGGTCGAGGGCGACTCGGTCGAGGTGGCCTCACGCCGGGGCCGTGCCGTGCTGCCCACCGTCGTGACCGACCGGGTGCGGCCGGGTGCGCTGTTCGCCCCGTTCCACTGGAACGACCTGTTCGGCGAGTACCTGAGCGTCAACGCCGTCACCAACGACGCCGTCGACCCGCTGTCGCTGCAACCCGAGCTGAAGGTGTGCGCGGTGGCGCTGACCAAGGTGAGCACAGCCGCCAAGGCCCCGGTCGAGCTGCCCGCCGAGCCCGCGCCCGCCGCGGCGCTGGCCGCCGCGCTCGGCCTCCCGCCCACCCCGCCCGCCCTCGACGACCAGGCCAGGAGCTACCTGTCGGGGTTCCTGTCCGGGGTGTCGACCGAGGGCGCGGCGGCCGGGGTGCCGGTGCTGCCGCCGGGCTCGCCGCTCTCGGCCGGGCAGCGCGACTGGGTCAACGGGATGCTCGCCGGGCTGTTCTCCCGGGCCGCCGAGCCCGACGGCCGCGAGATCGTCGTGCTCTGGGCGTCGCAGACCGGCAACGCCGAGGAGGTCGCCACGACCGTGGCCGCCGAGCTGGCCGGGGCGGGCCACCGCGCGCGCGTGCTCTGCATGGCCGACGCCTCGCCGCGGACCCTGCCCAAGGAGGCCGACCTGCTGCTGATCAGCAGCACCTTCGGCGACGGCGACGCCCCGGACAACGGCACCGGGTTCTGGTCCGACCTGGCCTCGGCCGAGTCGTCGGCGTTCGCCGGGGTCCGCTACTCGGTGCTGGCGCTCGGCGACTCGAACTACGACAACTTCTGCGGGCACGGCCGCCGCCTCGACGAGCGGCTCGGCGAGCTCGGCGGGTCCCGGCTGGTGACCCGCGCCGACTGCGAGCCCGACTACACCGACTCCGCCCGGCGCTGGCTCGACCAGGTGCTCACCGCCCTGGCCGGGGCCCGCTCGCCCGCCGTGGTGACCGCGCCCGCCCCCGCGCCGACCGGGCGGGCCAAGGTCGGGGTGCGCACGGCGACCCTGGTCGACAACCGGCTGCTGAGCCTGCCCGGGGCGGCCAAGGAGGTCCGCCAGTTCACCTTCGAGGCCCCCGGCCTGGCCTACGAGGCGGGCGACGCGCTGGGGGTGTGGCCGGACAACGCCCCCTCGGTCGTGGCCGAGTGGCTGGCCGTCGTGGGGCACGACCCGGGGGAGCCGGTGGAGCTGCCCGGCATCGGCGTCGTCGGCCTCGGCGAGGCGCTGAGCAGGCACCTGGAGGTCTGCCGCGTCACCCCCACCCTGCTGCGCTTCCTCGCCGACCGCACCGGCGACCGGGACCTGGGCATCCTGCTGCGCCAGGACGACCGGGACGCGGTGGCGAAGTGGGCGTGGGGCTCCTCGGCGGTCGACGTCGCCGCCCGCTACCCGCTGCGCGCGTCCGCCCAGGACTGGGTCGGGGCGTTCAAGAAGTTGCGGCCCCGGCAGTACTCGATCTCGTCGTCACCGCTGGCCGACCCCGACCTCGTGCGGCTCACCGTGTCGGTCGTGCGCTTCCGGACCGGCTCGGGCACGGCCCGGGCGGGCGTGTGCTCGGCCCACCTCGCCGACGCCCCGCTGGGCACCGAGGTCCCGGTGTTCCTGCAGCGCGCGCCGCACTTCCGCCCGCCCGCGCCGCACGTCCCCGCGATCATGGTCGGGCCGGGCACCGGCATCGCCCCGTTCAAGGGCTTCCTCGACCACCGCCGCGCCCGCGGCGACCAGGGGCCCAACTGGCTGTTCTTCGGCGAGCAGCGCCAGGCCACCGACTTCTACTACCGCCCGGAGCTGACCAGCTACCTCGACCAGGGCCTGCTGACCCGGCTCGACACCGCGTTCTCCCGCGACCAGCGGGCCAAGGTCTACGTCCAGGACCGCATCCGCGAGCACGGCGCGCACCTGTGGAACTGGCTGGAGGAGGGCGCCCACCTCTACATCTGCGGGGACGCCGCGCGCATGGCCAAGGACGTCGACCGCACCCTGCACGAGGTGATCGCCCACCACGGCCACCTCAGCTCGGGCGAGGCCGAGGCGTACGTGAAGTCGCTGACCGCGGCGTCGCGGTACGCCCGCGACATCTACTGACCGGGTTCATGCCCTGAGCGAACGGGGGCCCAGCGGCGGGCGCGCACCCCGGCCCGCTCGCTAGAGTCGACCCAGGCACTACCCGTCAGAGCGGAGAGAAGGCGCAACGTGACGAAGCACTACCCGGAGGCGCGGTACATCCTCCCGTCGGCGACGGAGCGCACCAGCTACGGCACGGTCGAGACCAACCCGTACAACAAGCTCTACGACGAGCGGCAGATCATGCTCGGGGTGCAGATCGACGACGCCTCCGCCAACGACGTCATGGCGCAGATCCTGCACCTGGAGAGCGTTGACCCCGACCGCGACATCACGATCTACATCAACTCCCCCGGCGGCGCGTTCTCGTCGATGATGGCCATCTACGACACGATGCAGTACGTGCGCCCCGACATCCAGACCGTCTGCCTCGGCCAGGCCGTCGAGGCCGCCGCGCTGCTGCTCGCCGCGGGCACCAAGGGCAAGCGGATGGCGCTGCCGCACTCCCGCCTGATGATCCACCAGCCCGAGGTCGGCGGCATCCGCGGCCAGGTCTCCGACCTGGAGATCCAGGCCCGCGAGATCCAGCGGATGCGCGACCTCACCGAGGACACCCTCGCCCAGCACACCGGCCACACCCGCGAGCAGATCCACACCGACATCGAGCGCCGCAAGATCCTCACCGCCGAGCAGGCCAAGGAGTACGGCCTGATCGACACGGTCCTGCCGTACCGCAAGCTCTCGGCGCAGTAGGCCCCAGCCGGACAGAGGACCCGCCCCCGATCGCCCGGGGCGGGTCCTCTGTGGTTTCCGCCGCTCAGCCGCCCGCACCCCGGGCGATGTGGTCGGCGAACCCGTAGGCCAGCGCCTCCTCGGTGGTGAACCACCGGTCCCGGTCGGAGTCGGTCGTGATCCGCTCCACGGTCTGCCCGGTCTGCCGCGCCGTGATCTCCGCGACCTGCCGCTTGGCGTGGTTGAACGCCTGCGCCTGGATCTGGATGTCACTCGCCGTCCCCCCGACCCCCGCGGACGGCTGGTGCATCAGCACCCGCGTGTGCGGCAGCAGGAACCGCTTCCCCGGCGCCCCCGAGGACAACAGGAACTGCCCCATCGACGCGCACAACCCCATCCCCCAGGTCTGCACGTCCGGCTCGATCAGTTGCATCGTGTCGTAGATGGCCATTCCCGCGGTCACCGACCCGCCGGGGGAGTTGATGTAGAACTTGATGTCCTCGACCGGGTCGGTGGCCGCCAACAGCAAGAGCTGCGCCGTCAACCGGTTCGCCACCTCGTCGGTGACCTCCGTGCCCAGGAACACGATCCGCGAACTCAACAACTGCCGGAACACCGAGTCGTCGAGCGCGTGCGAGGACTCCGAGTTCATCACTGCGGTGCTGGTCATGGTGGGGACGCCTCTCTCCACTGGATTCCGGGCCTGTCCCAGCGACGCTACCGGCGGGAGGACTCCCCATCGCCGATGTTCGCTCGCAGCTCACAAGACGGAGAGTCATTGTGGCGCAAGGGGTTTCACTAAGAGCGCAAAGATGTTCTTTCCACAGTGGACTTCTCGGGCCTCGCTGCCCCTGCCGGTCACACAGCCTTGAGCGGCACGTGCGGGCCATCCGGCAACTCCACCCGGATCACGTCCCCGACCCGCGTCTCGCCCCCCACCAGGACCACGGCCATGATCCCCGCCCGCCGCACGACGTTGCCCGCCTCGTCCCGCCCCACCACGTGCTGGAGCAACCCCTCCTGGAACGCCTCGATCTGCGGGCACGGATTCCGCAGCCCGGTCACCTCGACGACGGCCTCGGCCCCGAGGCGCAGCCGAGTCCCGGTGGGCAGCCCGAGCAGGTCGACCCCCCGGGTGGTGACGTTCTCGCCCAACTGCCCCGCGGCCACCGAGAACCCGAGCCCGTTCAGCTCGTCGTGCAACTCGGCGTGCATCAGGTGGACCTGGCGGAGGTTGGGCTGAGTGGGGTCGCGCCGCACGCGGGAGCGGTGCTTCACCAGCTCGCCCGCGTGCACGTCCCCCTCGACCCCGAGACCGGCGAGCAGCGTGATGCTGTCCCGGTTCGGCTTGGTGAACGTGTACCGCTCACTCTGGCTCACAGCCTGAATCGTCCCCATGACCTGGAGACACTAGTTCCCAGTCGCCGTCCCACACCAGCCTGACGACGACGAGCGGGGCAGGGTTGAGTACTTCCAACCCTGCCCCGCTCGCAATCCATGACGGAATCCGCTGCTGCGCCTGGGCGCAAGATTCACCGCACCGACTCTGCCAGTAAGTGTTCCTTACTATGCGCCCACGCGTCAGTGCAACTAAAGATCCCGTCGGATTTTTCATCACGTCTTGTTGCAATGACGAGAAGTCATTCCAACACGCTTCGATCGTTGTGCCGGTGACCCGCCGAAGCGACGATCACCGACGGGGAGAGCTTGCTCAGTTCTCCTGCGAGGTGCCACCGTCGACCAGGCCGGCCGCGGCGCAGACGGAGGGGGTGTTGCCCTCGGCCTCGGACTCGCCCGGGGACAGGATCGGGACGCTGAGGCCGTTGGCGACGTCCTCGACCGGAACCTGAACGCCCAGCACGTTGATGTTGTTGTCGCACACGCCGACGTTGGCGTTCACGTTGTGCAGGATGTCGGTGTTGTTGAGGTTCACCAGACCAACCTGGCCAAAGTCGTCGTCGTGCTCCTGGACATCGGCCGCCTGCGCGGTAGCGAAACCACTCAGCATGACCATACCCGCGGCAACACCCGCAGTGACAACGCCGATCTTCTTCAACATTTCAAGTTCCTTAATTTGACAATCGCTAACTTCGCTGCGGTCGATGCCTTGCATGACCGATCGAAACCGTAACGCAGCCCCGATTGTGAATCTACCGCTGACACACTTAAGAACACCGCTGTAATCCATTGATGTACTTTTTGACCCATAACAGCGTCAAACTATTACCCTTGGTGATCGATTGCGCGCTGGCGCGCAACTGTCGTGTCGGACCGGTGTTCTCGTTGATCACTCCGAGTCACACCGAGGAGGCGTCGCGGTCCAGGCGCGGGTGGGACCGGGGCCACGGGCTTGTGAGGTGCCAGGCTGGCCTGCGGTTCGAGCCGCTGGACGCGGTGGCGCCGCGTACTCCGGCTCAACGAGCGCGAGGAGCCCACCGCTCACGCGGCCGACGCGTGGATTCGCCGCGTGCGGCTGGCGACCGTGGTGAACGGGGGCCTCCTGGAGGGGAGTACGCCCTGACCGGGCACGGCGTCGAGTTCGTGCGGTTGAGACACCACTGCACGTCCCGGCCGCAGCCGGTGGAGATCGTTGACCTGCGGTCCGCGAGGTTGGGCTCCCAGCAGCGAACCGGCCAGATCGGCCGTCAGTCGGGCCGTCGGGTGTGCCGCTTGTCAGCGATCTCTTCTTCGACAATCTCCGCGATGCGGATCGTGTCGCCGACCAGGTCGAGGTCATCGCCCTTCGCGGTCACGGTGACATCGACCGTCTTGAGGCCGTACTTCTCGCGCAGGAACCGCTCGCGGTAGAGATGCTCGGCGTCACTGGTCAGGTTGGACAGCAGCCGCGCATTGAGTCCGGCGCCGATCACGACGCCGACGACCGGCACGGCCTGTCCGAGCTTCTGCTTCGTCAACTGGGTCGCGAACCGCTCGT
Organism: Actinokineospora pegani; assembly: GCF_009745975.1. Taxonomy (GTDB): domain Bacteria; phylum Actinomycetota; class Actinomycetes; order Mycobacteriales; family Pseudonocardiaceae; genus Actinokineospora; species Actinokineospora pegani. The sequence continues at coordinate 188,243 of NZ_WHOL01000113.1, forward strand.
AGAACGCTTTGACGATCCGCGTGACGCCGTTCTTGTTCAGTTGCGCCCACGTCGCCCTGCGGGCGAGGTCGTTCACGATCTTGTTCAACTGCACGTAGGCGATGCTCTTGCCGGTCTGCTGGGCCATCCCGAAGTTGAGGACCCCGAGCGCGAACACCCTCTCCTGCGGCAACTCGGTGTCGTAGCCGTAGTACGCGGCGGTGTGGGCGATGGCCCTCGTCATCGCACCCAGCACCAGCGCGGCGTCGGCAGCCATCGCCGCGGCGACCGTGCCCGCCCCGGGCGCCGCACCGGCGCCCGCGCCGAAGACGCCCCCGGCTGCCGCGAGCAACTCGCCACCGGCAACCGCCAGGCCTGCGCCCGCGCCCTCGATCGTGCTGAAGGTCGTGTAGCCCAGCCCCAGACGAGGCTTGGCCTTGTCGATGTCGCGCAGATCGAGCGTGTGAACGTCGTTCAGCTCGCTGACAGCGTGCCCGCGCTTGGCATAGGCCGCGACGACCGCCTTGCGTCGGAGCGTCGCTTCGCTGGCTTTGTTCACCAAGCTCAGCAACCCATCGATCGATCGGTGAACGATCGCGGTCACCTGCTCCGAGCCAGGCACTTGCTCGAGCCGTCCTCTGGCGATCTCACCGCCCCTGGCCAGGCGATCACGAACGCGCCGCGGCAGCAGGTGACGCTCGTTGGCCGCCAACCGCTCGCCGCGCCAGCGCTCGATGTCCTTCCACGCCGCACACTCGTACGGGCTCATCTGCTCGATGCCCACGGCCACCCCTCGACGAAGACCGCTCCGCCTGCTGCTGGCGAACCCATGGAGCACGGAAAGCGAGACCGGCGCTGCCGACAGTCAGCGCGCGCACTCCTCTGCCGCCGAGCGGGCGGCCGGAACTGCGGAACAGAGTCGGCCTGCGGAAATGCTTGAACAGTTGAGTGCCCCCGGCAGGATTCGAACCTGCGACACACGGTTTAGGAAACCGATGCTCTATCCCCTGAGCTACGAGGGCCGCTGCCGCGACACCCTACCTGGTCGCCCTCCAGGGGGTGCGCGAGGACCTGCCCGCGGGGTGGGGGATGGGGGCGTCCACTAAGGGGTGTCCCCGATGTCCGGCGGGCCGCGCTCGGGCAGGGTGTCGTACGACCTGTCCACCAGGGGTTTTGTCGAAAGGGGTGTGGGTGCGTGGGGCGTCAGTTGGAGATCGACTCCGTCAGCAAGCGGTACGGGGAGGTGGTGGCCCTGGACCGGATGTCGTTCTCGGTGGCGGCCGGGGAGGTGTTCGGGTTCGTGGGGTCCAACGGGGCTGGGAAGACCACCACGATGCGGATCGCGTTGGGGGTGTTGGCGGCTGATTCCGGGGAGGTGCGGTACTCGGGGGCGGTCGTCGACCAGGAGACGCGGCGGGTCATCGGGTACATGCCGGAGGAGCGGGGGCTCTACCCGAAGATGAAGGTGGGGGAGCAGTTGACCTACCTGGCGCGGTTGCACGGGCTGTCGTCCGGGCAGGCGCGCAAGGCTGTGGGGGAGTGGACCGAGCGGCTGGGGGTGGCGCAGCGGGTGGGGGATGAGGTGCAGAAGCTGTCGCTGGGCAACCAGCAGCGGGTGCAGTTGGCCGCGGCGCTCGTGCACGACCCGCAGATCCTGGTGCTCGACGAGCCCTTCTCGGGGTTGGACCCGGTGGCGGTCGACGTGATGAGCAAGGTGCTGCTCGACAAGGCCGCCGATGGGGTGCCGGTCGTGTTCTCCAGTCACCAGTTGGACCTGGTGGAGCGGTTGTGCCACCGGGTGGGGATCGTGCGCGGCGGGCGGATGGTCGCCTGCGACACCGTCGACGCGCTGCGCGACGGCGGGGGTGTGCGGCTGGTGGTCGAGGCGCCGGGGGCCGGGGTCGGGTGGGCCGAGGGGATCGCGGGGGTGACGGTGCGGGAGCACGTGGGGGCGCGGACCGTCCTCGAGTTGGCCGAGGGGGCTGATGACCAGGCGGTCCTGCGGGCGGCGTTGGCCACCGGGCCGGTGTCGGAGTTCCGGCGGGGCAGGCAGTCGTTGACCGAGCTGTTCCGCAGCGTGGTGTCCGAGGAGGAGCAGGCATGAGCGGGTCGGACGTGCGGATGAGCGCCTGGGGCGCGGTGGGGCTGGTCGCCGGTCGGGAGGTCAACACGCGGATCAGGTCGAAGGCCTTCCTGGCCACGACCGGGGTGACGCTGCTGGTGCTTGTGGCGTTCACGCTGGTCATGAAGTTCCTGAGCGGGACAGGCGGCGCCGATGCGACGGTTGGGTTCGCCGGGCAGGCCTCGGCGCTGGAGGCGTCGTTGAAGGCCACCGCGACCAGCGTCGGGCAGGAGGTCGAGACCAGGGCCGTCGGCGACGAGGCGCAGGGGCGCCAGCAGGTCTCCGACGGCGACCTCGACGCGCTGCTGGTCGGTGACGGGACGAGCGTCCAGGTCGTGGTCAAGGAGGACCTCGACGCCCAGCTCCGGACCACGCTGACGGTGCTGGCGGGCAACATCGAGCTCAACCGGCAGATCGTGGACCTCGGTGGCGACCCGGGACAGGTGAACCAGCGGATCGGCCAGGCCGCCATCGACGTGCGGCCGATCGAGGCGCCCCGGGACTTCAACGGCGAGCAGATGGTGCTGGGGATGGTCGCGGGCATCCTGATCTACATGTCGCTGCTGATCAACGGGCAGTCGGTGGCCCAAGGCGTGGTCGAGGAGAAGTCCAGCCGGGTGGTGGAGCTGCTGCTGGCCACGATCCAGCCGTGGCAGCTCATGGCGGGCAAGGTCCTGGGCATCGGCGCGGTCGGCCTGCTGCAGATGGGGGTGATCGGCGGCGTCGGCATGGGGCTCGCCCTGGCCGTGGGGGCGCTGACGATCGAGGTGTCCGCCGCGGTGGGGACCGTGATCTGGCTGGTGGTGTGGTTCCTGCTCGGCTTCGTGGCGTACTCGCTGGTCTTCGCCGCGCTGGCCGCGCTGGTGTCCCGGCAGGAGGACGTCGGCGGGGTGATCATGCCGCCGCTGACGCTGGTCATCCTGGGCTACGTGCTGGGCATCTCGATCCTGCCCGGCGACCCGGGCAACCAGCTCGTCGAGGTGCTCTCGATGGTCCCGCTGTTCGCGCCGATGCTGATGCCGATGCGGCTGGCGATGGGCGGGGTGCCCGCGTGGCAGGCCGGGCTCGCCGTCGTGCTGGTGGTCGCGCTCATCCCGGTGCTGGTGTGGCTGTCGGGCCGGGTGTACCGCAACGCGGTGATGCGCAGCGGGGCGAAGGTGAAGCTCACCGACGCGCTGCGGTCCGCCTGAGCTGGACGTGCGTGAAAAGCTCTCATGTTTCAACTGTGGACGGTGCGGGAAACCCACAGGTGAGAGCCCTGGGATTCGGGGACCCGGTGACGAAGAACGGCCGGGTACCCGACTTCCGGACAGGTAGCATCCCAACAACCCCGGCGCCTCACCCGCGCCCTCCGACCGGACCCCGGGGGCGGCTGAGGCAGCGGGGCGACAAGGCCCGTCGGCGGGCCGTGCACGCCAGTCGGGAGGCGCTGTGATCAAGGTGATGATCGCGGACGACGAGGACCTCGTCCGCTCCGGCCTGCGGACCATCCTGTGCAGCGCGGGCGACATCGAGGTGGTCGCCGAGTGCGACGACGGCTCCCACGTCGCCGACCTGGCCCGCAGCCACCGCCCGCACGTCGTCCTGCTCGACATCCGCATGGGCGCCTCGGACGGCATCGCCGCCCTGCGCAGGCTCAAGGCCCTCCCCGACCCGCCCGCCGTGTCGATGCTGACCACCTTCGACGTCGACGAGTACGTGCAGGTCGCCCTCCGCACGGGCGCCTCGGGCTTCCTGCTCAAGGACACCGAGCCGGTCCAACTGATCAAGGCCGTCCGCGACCTGGCCCGGGGCGGCGCCGTCCTCGACCCCAAGGTCGCCGCCCGCGTGGTCTCCGCCGTGGCCGACGGCGAACGCGCGGCCGAGCCCGCCCGACTGCTGCTGTCGTCGCTGTCGGACCGCGAGCTGGAGGTGGTCGGGCTGATCGGGCAGGGCATGTCGAACGCCGAGATCGGGGCGTCGCTGCACCTGTCGGAGGCGACGGTGAAGGGGTACGTGTCGGCGGTGCTGGGCAAGATCGGGGCGGCGAACCGGGTGCAGGCGGCGCTGGTGGCGTACCGGGGCGGGCTGATCGCCTAGAGGTCGCGCGGGCAGGTCAGGGTCAACGCCTTGCCTCCAGCGCTGACCGGTGCAGCCGCGTGAAGACACGGCACGCCGCTGGTGTGGGGGGAGGCCTTCGCTCGGCCGTTGAGGACGTGACCAGCGAGCCCCGCCGGGGTGCGCCGCCTTGGCGATCGGGCGGCGCACCCCGCGGGGGCGAGGGTCACCCGGCCTGTTCCCGCAGGTCCGCTGCGCGAGCTGGCGCGGGTATGCGCCAAGCCACGACCACACCGGTCACGAGCCCTCCGGCGGCCAGCAGGGTGGCGACCAGGAACGGGTCGAGGGAGTGCAGGGTTGGGGCGAACCCGATCCCGACACAGACCGCGACCCCGGTCGCACCGCCGAGTTGGTCAGCCGCGCGCTGGATGCCCGACGCGATCCCGGCGTCGTCCTCGGTGACTCCGCTGACCGCGGCGTACTGCAGCCCCACGAGGCCGAGCCCCATCCCGGCCGCGAGCAGGAGCATGGCCGGGACCATCGCCACCCCGCCTGCCCGCGAGGCCGAGACGAGCGCGATCGCGGCCATCGCGGCCGCGGTGAACCCGATGCCGGCGAGCACGCACGCGCGCGCCCCCCAGCGGCCCAGCAGACGGGGCACGAGCATCGAGAACACGATCAGCGAGACCGCCAGGGGCAGCATCGTCAGGCCCGCGCCCAGCGGTCCGATGCCCAAGCGGTCCTGCAGGTAGAAGGTGAACAGCAGGAACGAGGTCGACAACCCCCCGCTCAGCAGCATCGTGGTCAGGTTGGCCGCCACACGCGTGCGGTTGGCGAACAAGCGCAGCGGCAGCAACGGGTTGCGCGAGCGCGCCTCGACGCGCACGAACCCGGCTCCGGCGGCCACCGCCCCGGCCAGCGCCCCCGGGACCACCCACGCGGGCGTTCCGGGTTCACCCGCCCCGACCACGCCGAAGGTCAACAGCAGCGGGCAGGCGGTCAGCAGCAGCGCGCCGAGGAGGTCCAGCGGTGGGGCGTCCTCGGCCACGGGCCGGTCACCCCCGACCAGGAAGACGGCCGCCAGCAGCACGACCAGGATGAACGGGACCGAGACCAGGAAGATCCACCGCCACCCCAGGTGGGCGGTGATGATCCCGGACAGGACGAACCCGAGCACGAGACCGCAGCTCGCCACCGCCGCCCACACGCTCAGGGCCCGCGTCCGACGCGGGCCCTCGGGGAACATCAGGACGATGGTGGCCATCGCAGCGGGCAGCGCGATGGCCTCACCGGCGCCCTGCAGCAGGCGCGCGACCACCAGCAGGGCGAACGTGGGGGCCAGGCCCGCCAGCAGGGACGCGGCGCCGAACAGGCCGGTGCCGAGCAGCAGCACGCGCCGCCGCCCGAGCAGGTCGCCCAGCCTGCCGCCGAGCATCAGCAGCCCGCCACCGGTGACTGTGTACCCGACCACGACCCAGGTCAGAGTGTGCCCGTCGACGTCGAAGTCGGCGCCGATCGAGGGCAGGGCGATGTTGACCACGGTCACGTCGACCGCGATGAAGAACTGCAACATGGACATCGCGCACAAGACCAGCCATGCGCGTGCAGGGGACGGGCTTTGCCCGCGTGGAGACAGAGGGGTGCCTGGGAACATCAGGTGCTCCATTGCTCAGAGGAAGCTCCAAGCAGCACGAACGTGCCGCTCCGGTCTGATCACGAAGCGGTTGGACGTCCAGGAAGGGTGTGCGTCGAACGTCCCGCCGCTAGCGGGGCGTCCTGGTCACCGCGGCGCAAGCGGCCGCGCACGAAGCAGCAGACATGCCGTGAACGCTATCAGGGGCACCCGGTCAGGCACCTGCTTTGCCGTCCCATGCCCCCACTCGCGGGCTCACCTCGCGCGACCTCTGAAGGGGCTGCGGAAGCGGAGATGACAGAGCCGCAGGGGGGACCAGGGGTGGGGTCCCGCTCCTGCGGCTCTTGTCTGCTCCGGGGATGGAGCTCCGGTCCGGGGGCAGCGGACCGGGGTTGGTCTGGGCCGCGCGATGGCGGCCCAGCGTCTACTCGACCTCCACCGGTTGGCCGCCGAGGGTCACTTCCACGGTGTTGTTGTCGCCGATGACGAGGGAGACCTTGTCGCCGGGGGCGTGGGAGCGGACCGCGGCCACCAGGGCGTCGGCGGATTCGATGCGGCGGTCGTTGAGCTTGGTGACGATGTCGCCCTGCTTGATGCCCGCGGCCTCGCCCGCGGCGCCGCCGACCACCTCGACGATCAGGGCGCCCCGGGAGCCCTGATCGGCGTCTCGGACGGAGACGCCGAGGACGGTCTGGGTGGCTTTGCCGGTTCTGACGATCTCGTCGACGGTGCGGCGGGCCTGGTTGATCGGGATGGAGAAGCCGATGCCGACTGAGCCGCCCTGGGCGCTGGCGGAGCTGGTGGGGCTGTAGATCGCGGAGTTGATGCCGATGATCTGCCCGGCCATGTTGACCAGTGGGCCGCCGGAGTTGCCCGGGTTGATCGCGGCGTCGGTCTGGATGGCGTCGAGCACGGTGGCCTGGCTGCCGTCCTGGCCGCCCGCGCGGGTGGGGCGGTTGAGCGAGCTGACGATGCCCGAGGTGACCGTGCCCGCCAGTTCGAACGGCGAGCCGATGGCCACCACGCCCTGCCCGACCCGCAGGTCGTCGGAGCGGCCCAGGTCGGCCACCGGCAGGTCGGTCACGCCGCGCGCGCGGACCACGGCCACGTCCGATGTCGGGTCGCGGCCGACGATGATGGCCTCGGCGGTGCGCCCGTTCTGGAACACGACGGTGATCTGGCCGCCGCCTGCCGCGCCCTCGACCACGTGGTTGTTGGTGATGATGAGGCCGTCGCCGCTGACGATGAAGCCCGTTCCCGCGCCCGCGGAGTTGCGGCCGACGACCCGGAGCTGCACCACGCTGGGCAGCACCTTCTGCGCCACCGCCTCGACCGACCCGGCCGGGGCCGACCCGGTCTGGCTCGCGGTGGGCGGGGTGTCCAGCGCGAAGGGCGCGGAGCTGCTGCTCGCGCGGTCGGCGGCGAGGTAGCCGCCGACACCGCCGGACACACCGCCGACGACCAGCGCCAGCACGGCGATGCCGACGACGAGACCGCCCGACCGCCGGGGTGGCGCGGCCTGCTGCGGTTGCGCCTGCTGGAACGGGGTGGCGATGTTCTGGCCCGCGTAGCTGTGGTGCGGCACGGCGGAGCCGTGGAGCGCGCCGCCGTAACCCTGCTGGGGTTGACCCTGCTGGGCCCACGGGGACCACTGCTGCTGGTGGCTGGGGACCGGTGTCTCACCCGTGCCGTACGCGGCGTGAGCCGTCGCCTGCCCGCTCGCGGCGTCGTGGGGCGAGTGCTCTTGGGCGGAGTGCCCGGCCCCCGGCGCCCCGGGGCCCTGCTCCCCGGTCGCCAGGGGGCCGGACTCCACTCGACCGGGGCCCTGCTCCCCGGCCGGAGTCCGATCACCCGACTCGCCCGCCTGCCCGCCGCGCGGCGCCGCGGAGGCCCCTGGGCCCCCGTGCGCCGACCACGGGCTGACCGCACCGGGTTCCGCGCCGGCGGGGCTGTCGTGGTTGTTCTCGGTCATGTGTCCACCTTGCGCCTCTCGACTGAGAATGACCTGAGATGTGCCTGTGCGACTGCCTAGGAATCGGCCCCGTAGCGGTCGGGGGCCGAGCGCAGCCGGGCGGCGAGGTCCTCCGGGGCGACGTCGTTGATCCAGACCGCCATCCCGGACTCGGAGCCCGCCAGGTACTTGAGCTTGTCCGCCGTGCGCAGCACCGAGAAGACCTCCAGGTGCAGCCAGGCCAGGTCCCGGCCGGTGCGCACGGGGGCCTGGTGCCAGGCCGCGATGTAGGGCAGTTGGCGGTCGTGCAGCCCGTCCAGCCTGCCCAGGACCTTGAGGTAGAGCACGGCGAAGTCGTCGCGCTCGGCCTCGGTGAGGGCGGGCAGGTCGGGGACCTGCCGGTGCGGCACGACGTGCACCTCCACCGGCCACCTGGCCGCGGCGGGCACGAACGCGGTCCAGTGCTCGGACTCGAACAGCACCCGGGAGCCGTCGGACCTCTCCCCGGCCAGGACGTCGCCCATCACCGGCCGCCCGTGCTCGCCCAGGTACCGCTCGGCCTCGGCGAGCATCAGCGCTGTGCGCGGGGTGACGAACGGGTAGCCGTAGATCTGCCCGTGCGGGTGGCTCAGCGTCACCCCGATCTCGTCGCCCCGGTTCTCGAACGGGAAGACCTGCTCGACACCGGGCAGCGCGCCCAGCGCCCCGGTCCGGTCCGCCCACACGTCCACCACGGTGCGCACCCGGCTCGCGGGCAGCTCGCCGAACGACGTCGTGTGCTGGTCGGTGAAGCACATGACCTCGCACCGGCCCAGGCCCGGTCCGACCGCGACCAGCCCCGGTTCCACCTGCCCGGTCGCGTGCTGGGAGAAGGACGGGAACCGGTTCTCGAACACGACGACGTCGTAGCCCGCCTCCGGCACCTCCGTCGGCTTGCCCTCGGCGGACGGGCACAGCGGGCACAGCCCGGCCGGGGGCTTGTAGGTCCTGGTCTGCCGGTGGGCGGCGAGCGCGACCCACTCGCCGGTCAGCGGGTCGCGCCGGATCTGCGACGCGGTGGTGCTGGGCGGCAGGTCGCGCGAGTCGACGGCTCTGCGCTCCGGGGCGCCCGGGGAGTCGTCGAAGTAGATGATCTCTCGGCCGTCGGCCAGGCCCCGGACTGTTCGCCTCACCCTGGCAGCTTAGGTCGGGTCGTGGGGGCCGCGCCGATCACGACTATCGCGGACACGGACCCCGCAACCCGACCTGGGGGATGCTCAGCCCGGCTCACCGGGGAGCCGCAGCGCCATCAGCGCGCCGCCGTCGGCGGAGCGGCTGGCGAACACCGACCCGCCGTGCCGCTCGGCCGCCTGCTTGACGATGGCCAGGCCCAGGCCGGAGCCGGGCAGCGTGCGCGCCTCCTCCGACCGGTAGAACCGCTCGAACACGTGCGGCAGGTCCGCGTCGGCGATGCCCGGCCCGGCGTCGGCGACCTGCAGGAAGGCGTGGCCGTCCCCGGTCGGGGCCAGCTCGACCCGCACCACGCCGCCGGGCGGGCTGAACTTGACCGCGTTGTCCAGCAGGTTCAGCACCGCGCGCTCCAGCGACGCCGCGTGCCCGATCAGGTGCCACGGCTGCAGCGCGACCTCGAACCGGATGTCGCCCGCGCGCCTGCGGGCCCGCTCCAGCGCGGCGTCGACGACCTCGACCAGCTCCACGTGCTCCTGCACCGTGGGCGCGGCGTCCTCGCGGGCCAGGTCGACCAGGTCGCCGATGAGCTGGGTCAGCTCGTCGAGCTGGGCCTGCAGGTCCTCCTGGATCTCGCGCTTGTCCTGCGGGTCCAGCGTCGGCGCGCCGGGCTGCTCGGAGGCCATCATGAGCTCCAGGTTGGTGCGCAGCGAGGTCAGCGGGGTGCGCAGCTCGTGGCCCGCGTCGGCGACGAGCCTGCGCTGCCGCTCCTGCGATTCGGCGACGGCGCCGAGCATGGTGTTGAAGCTGCTGGACAGCCGCGACAGCTCGTCGTCGCCGGAGACCGGGATCGGCCGGAGGTCGCCGGTCCTGGCCACCCGTTCGGTCGCGGCGGTGAGCCGCTGCACGGGCAGCAGGCCGCCGCGGGCGACCGCCGTGCCCGCCAGCGCGGCGACGATGATGCCCGCGCCGCCGATCACGATGAGCACTACGGAGAGCTTGCCGAGCAGGCTCTTGGTCGAGTCCAGCGGCTGGGCCAGCACCAGCGCGGTGTTGGGCAGGAACGGGTAGGGCTTGGTGAGGATGCGCGAGTCGGTCGCGGCGTCGGTGCGGATCGAGCTCTCCGACCGGCCCGAGGCCACCGCGACCTCCTGCTCGGCCACCGCGGGGTGCTCGATGTCGACGTTGAACACCGAGTTGCCGCGCGCGTCGATGACGTCGAACTTGATGTCGCTGAGCTCGAGGAACACCTGCGGGATGCGGGTCTGGGTGGCGTCGACGACCTCGGTGCTGCGGACCAGCGCCGTCGCCCGCTGCTCCAGGTTGAGGTCTACCTGCTCGTAGATGCCGAGGAAGACGGTGTAGTAGGCGCCGAAGGACACCAGCGCCACCGCTCCGCCGACGCACAGCGCGGCGAGCAGCGTGATCCGGGAGCGCAGCGAGACCCGCTGGCGCTCGCGGGGGGTCGTGTCCTCGTGCTGGCCGAGGAACATGCTCACGGAGGCGTCTCGCGCAGCACGTAACCCACGCCGCGCACGGTGTGCAGCAGGCGGGGCTCGCCATCGGCCTCGGTCTTGCGGCGCAGGTAGCCGACGTAGACCTCCAGCGCGTTGCCGGAGGTGGGGAAGTCGTAGCCCCACACCTCCTCCAGGATGCGGCTGCGGGTCAGCACCTGCTTGGGGTGCGACAGCAGCAGCTCCAGCAGCGCGAACTCGGTGCGGGTCAGGCTGATCTCGCGCTCGCCCCGGCGCACCTCGCGGGTGCCGGGGTCCATCTCCAGGTCGGCGTGGGACAGCTTGGCCGCCTGCGGCCCGCCCGCCTGCTCCGCGGTGGCGCGGCGCAGCAGGGCGCGCAGCCGGGCCAGCAGCTCCTCGAGGGCGAAGGGCTTGGGCAGGTAGTCGTCAGCCCCCGCGTCGAGCCCGGCGACCCGGTCGGAGACCAGGTCGCGTGCGGTCAGCACGAGGATGGGCAGGTCGTCGCCGACGCCGCGCAGCCGCCTGCAGACCTCCAGGCCGTCGAGCCTGGGCATCATGACGTCGAGCACCATGGCGTCCGGCCTGGTGGCGTCGGCGCCGAGCACCGACTCCAGCGCCTGCTGGCCGTCGCTGGCGAGGTCTACCTGGTAGCCGTTGAACTGCAGCGACCTGCGTAGTGACTCGCGCACGGCCCGATCGTCGTCGACAACGAGGATGCGCATGTGGTCAGTGTGTCTCGCTCTGCTGAGACGCGCCTGAGAAGGGGTTCTTAGTGCCTCTGGGGCTGGGGCCTGTCCCGTGGGGCCGTGGAGCTACAAGCGGCCAGGACTGGGTCGAGGCCCAGGGATGACAGGGCTTGTTCTGTGGGGAGTGGTCGTGGGGTGCTGGGTTAGGTGGGTGAAGTGCTTTTGGACGGGGTGGGTGGGGAGTGGGGGCTAGAAGGCGTCGGCTAGGCGGGGGTGGCCGGGGGCGCCTGTTAGGCGGTCTAGGGCTTGGGCGGTGGAGGGGTCGCCGGTTAGGAGGCCTGCTCGGCGTAGTTGGGGGGTGGTGGCTGCGCCGGTGTACCAGGGGCCCAGGGCTCGGGTGGACAGGCGGACCGTGCCTGCGCCGCCTCGGTGGGCGGTGACGTGGCCTGATTCGGCGGTGAGGCGCCAGCGGCCTGCTTGCCAGGGGGCGTGCTCGTCCGCGACCTCGATGTCGACGGTGAGGTCGGGGGCGTGGGGCCAGCCCCGGGCGGCTACGGCGGTGGGGAGGTCGACCACGCGCAGCATCCACGATTCGGCGACCGCGCCTCGGGTGGCGGGTTCGGGGAGGACCAGGTCGAGCAGGGTTGGGTCGACCACGTGGACGGTGGCCTCCGTGGTGCCGCCGGACCAGGAGGCGAGTTGGCGGAGCAGGGCGTGGGCGGTGTCGACGTCGTCGGCTACCAGGTCGTAGACGCGGAGGGTCTTGCCGTCGGGGCGGTTGGCGACCAGGTAGCCGGTTGGGCCGTCGGGGCCTGGTGCGACGGTGAAGACGTCCAGGCGCAGGGCGCGGCTCATGGTGAAGGCGGGGGTGCCCCGGTCCAGGGCGCCGTCGATGCCGCTGGCCGTGCGCAGGTAGAGACGGTGGATGGCGCCTAGATGAGTGATTCCGTGAAGGTGGTGTGAGGCGGGTCGGTGTCACCGCGTGGGAGGAGGG